>NZ_JBXAIG010000004.1:0-577998 GCF_058795995.1 Variovorax sp. GW823-FHT04F07 | reverse complement strand
TGAGCGAAGCGAGTTCTGCGAGACCCCGCGAAACGCGAGCACCGCAGGGCAGCCGCGAAGCGGCCGGCACAGTGGGGGCGACCGCGCCGTGCCGCGCACCGGGCGTCTCCAAAGGGGTAACGAAGAAGCAAGTCACGCCACCACCCTCCGCAAACTGCTCACGTCATCCACAGTCCCAAGGTAAGCCTCGATGACCCGCGAATCCGCCTGCACCTCACGCGGAGACCCCGTAGCCAGCACCTCGCCCTGATTCATGGCCAGCACGCGATCCGACACCTTGGAAACCAGCGACATGTCGTGCTCGACCATCAACACCGACACCCCCAGCTCATGCTGGATGTCCTGAATCCAGAACGCCATGTCCGCCGTCTCCTCGACATTGAGTCCTGAAGAAGGCTCGTCGAGCAGCAGCAGCTTGGGCTCGGTGCACAGCGCGCGCGCCAGCTCCACCACCTTGCGCACGCCGTAGGGCAGCCCCGCCACCATCGAGTCGCGGTAGTGCTGCAGGTCGAGCAGGTCGATCACCTGCTCCGCCTTCTCGCGCGCCGCGATCTCGGCGCGGCGCGTGGCCGGCGTGAAGAACACCTCGCTCCAGAACCCCGTCTGCCGGTGCGTGTGGCGCCCGATCAGCAGGTTGTGCAGCACCGTCGCATGCTCGAACAGCTCGATGTTCTGGAAGGTGCGCGCAATGCCCAGCGCGGCAATCGCGTGCGGCGCCTGCTGCGTGAGCGCGATCGCCCCGCCCGCCTCGCCGTGCCAGGTGATCTCGCCCGTGGTCGGCGTGTAGATGCGGCTGATCAGGTTGAACACCGTCGTCTTGCCCGCGCCGTTCGGGCCGATGAGCGTGAACACCTCGCCGCGCCGCACGTCGAAGCTCACCTTGTTGACCGCCAGCACGCCGCCGAAGCGCACGCTCAGGTCTTTCGCGGAAAGAAGGACGTCGTTGCTCATCTCAGCCGGTCCGATTTGGTGAACGACTTCTGCCGCTTGAACAGGCCCTTGCGGTAGAACGGGAAGAGTTGCAGCCAGGTGCGGATCTTGAGCCAGCGCCCGTACAGCCCCAACGGCTCGAACAGCACGAAGGCGATCAGCACCAGCCCGTACACCAGCCCCTGCAGGCCGGGCGCCTGGCCGACGACCGCCGGCAGCCAGTCCTTGCCCATCGAGATCAGCTGCGGCATCGCGATGAGAAAAATCGCACCGAGGAACGCGCCATGCACCGAGCCCAGCCCGCCGATCACCACCATCAGCAGCAGGTCGATCGACTGCAGGATGTTGAACTGGTCCGGCGAGATGAAGCTCAGCTTGTGCGCATACAGCGCGCCGCCCAAGCCGGCGAGCGCGGCCGAGATCGCGAACGACATCGTCTTGTAGCGCGCCAGGTGGATGCCCATGCTCTGCGCCGAAATCTCCGAATCGCGGATCGCCACGAAGGCGCGCCCCGTCGGCGAGCGCAGCAGGTTCAGGATGCCCAGTGTGGACACCACCGCCACCACCAGGCACAGAAAGTAGAAGCCCTCGCCCGAGCCCAGCGACCAGCCGAACAGCTGCGGCGACTTCACATGCAGCCCCGCATTGCCGCCCGTCACGCTTTCCCAGCGCGCGAACACCTCCTCGACGATGAAGCCGAAGGACAGCGTCGCGATGCCCAGGTAGATGCCCTTCACGCGCAGCGCCGGCATCGCCACCACCACGCCCACCGCCGCCGACAGCGCTGCCGACGCCAGCAGCGCGAGCGGGAACGGCACGCCCATGTTCGTCAGCACGCCCTGCGTGTACGCGCCCGTTCCGAGGAAGGCCGCATGCCCGATGGAGAACTGCCCCGTGAAGCCCGCCAGCAGCATCAGCCCCAGGCCGACGATGCCGTAGATCAGCACGAAGGTCAGCTGCGCGAGCCAGTACTCGTCGATGACCCACGGCGCGACAAGCAGGAAGGCCACGAGCAGGCTGTACCAGAGCACGTGGCCGCCGTGCCGCGCGAGGCGGATGTCCTGGTCGTAGCTGGTCTTGAAGATGAAGCGCATGGTTCAGGTCCGCCGCCGGGCCGCCCCAAGGCGGACCTGGGCCCCCTCGGGGGGCAGCGAGTACACGAAGTGACGAGCGTGGGGGCGCATTGCTTTACACCTTCTTGCGCAGCTTCTCGCCGAACAGACCGTTCGGCTTGATCATGAGCATCAGCAGCACCACGATGTACGGCGCCGTGTCCTTGAAACCGTCGGGCAGGTAAAAGCCCGCGAACGACTCGACGATGCCGATCACCAGCCCGCCGACGATCGCGCCCGGCAGGCTGCCGAAGCCCCCCACCACCGCCGCCGGAAAGGCCTTCAGGCCGATGAAGCCCATGTTGGCGTGCACGAAGGTGATGGGCGCCAGCAGCATGCCGGCGATGGCTGCCACGGCGGCGGCGAGCCCCCACACCAGCCCGTTGAGCCGCTTCACCGGAATGCCCATGTAGTAGGCCGCGAGCTGGTTCTGCGACGAGGCCTGCATCGCGATGCCCAGCTTGCTGTAGCGGAACATGGCGTACAACAGACCGCACAGGATCGCGGTGGCGACGATGATCACGAACTGCTCGAGGTTCACCACCAGCTCGCCGAGCTTCCAGATCTGGTCCTTGTAGGGCACCGCCAGCGTGTGGGTGTCGGTGCCGATGCCCGGCACCATGGTGATCAGGCCGCGCGCCACGTAGGCGATGCCGATGGTCAGCATCACGATCGAGAACTGCGGCTGCCCGAGGATCGGGCGGATCACCACCAGCTCGAGCAGCACGCCGAAGGCCGCCATGGCCACCACCGCCAGCAGCGCCGCGAGCCAGAACGGCATGCCGAACAGCGACATGCCCGCGAAGGCACCGAACGCGCCCAGCATCATCAGGTCGCCCTGCGCGAAGCTCACCGTTTCGGTGGCCTTGTAGATCAGCACGAAGCCCAGTGCGATGAGCCCGTAGATGCACCCTTGTGCGATGCCCGACAGCAGGAGTTGGAGGATCTGCATGCGATGCCGTCCCGCGCGCCGTTACTGCCGGAACCCGCCGGCCGCGTCGTGCAGCGCGAGGCGGCGCGAGCCCGCCACGATGTCGCTGGGCTTGAGCCCGTAGACCTGGCGGATCGAATGGCTGAAGTGCGTGGAGTCGGGGTAGCCGGTGTCCAGCGCGATGTCGGTCAGCGTGCCGCTCTGGTGCACGTAGCGCAGCAGGCTGCGCGCACGCTTCCAGGCCCGGAAGCCGCGAAAGGCCATGCCCGTCTCCTGCTTGAATAGGTGCAAAAAGCGCGAGAACGACAGGTGCACCGAGGCCGCGCAGTCTTCCGCCGAGGCCGGCGCGGCCGGGTCGGCCACGAGCATGTCGACCACCTTGCGGATGCGCGCGTCGAGCGGGCGCGGCGTGAGCGGGCCGTCGAAGAACAGCGCGTCGAAATCGAAGCCGTCGAAGTCGATGCCGCGCGCCGAGGCCGCCAGCAGGTGGGCGTGAACCTCGCGCATGCGCTGCACGAAGGCCGGCGCATCGACCGGACCGCAGTGCTGCAAGAAGGCCGGCATGCGCGCGGGATCGACCGACTCCGATTCGATCAGCAGGTTGAAGATCAGCGGGCAGGTGCTCTCGACCTGGTGCGGCACGTGCGGCGGCACCACGATGAACTCGCCGCTTTGCCAGGCCCCGCCGCCGATGCGGATGCGGTTGGGCGGCGCACCGGCGGGCGACACGTACACGCCGTGCCCGCCCATGGCGCGCTCGGCCGCGGCGCCGAGCAGCCCGGCGTAGAAGACGCGCTGCGGCGTGAGCCACATGAGGCGTTCGCCCTGCCGTGCATCGGCGCCCGAAGGCGTCGACGTCCTGGTTCGCTGCATGGTGTCTGTCTCCTGCATCGGTCGACGACGTCCGACCGGGGGGTGGTGTCGTGTTCGCTGGATCGTAGCGGCGAGGGCCCTGAGCGCGGCATCCATTTGCGCGGGGACTTTCCCTAGGCCGACGCGAACGCGCGGCGCAGTTCCGCCGCGCACAACGCGACGGCGGTGTGGGCCTCGTCGAGCACCTTGCCCATGGTGATGAAGCCATGGATCTGGCGCTCGAAGCACACGTAGTTCGCGCGGTTGCCGGCGGCCGTGAGCGCCTCGGCGTACGCCGCGCCTTCGTCGCGCAGCGGGTCGTAGCCGGCGGTGAGCACGAGCGCCGGCGGCAGGCCCGACAGGTCGGTGTGCAGCAGCGGCGAGGCGCGCCAGTCGAGGTCGTTCTTCGCGTCGGTGATGTAGTGGTCGTGGAAGTAGGTCATCGTGTCGCGCGTGAGCAGGTAGCCCTGCCCGTTCGCCTGGTGCGACGGATGGCCGCGGCGCATGTCGGTGGCCGGGTAGATCAGGAGCTGGAACACGATCGGCAGGTCGCCCGCATCGCGCGCGGCGATCGACGCCACGGCCGCGAGGTTGCCGCCCGCGCTGTCGCCGCCCACGGCAAGGCGGCTCGCATCGAGCCCCAGCGCGGCGGCTTCGCGGCGCACCCAGCGGGTGGCGGCAAGCACGTCGTCCACGGCGGTGGGAAAGCGGTGCTCGGGGCCCATGCGGTAGTCGACCGCGACCACCGCGCAGCCCGCGCCGTTGGCCAGCTCGCGGCACAGCACGTCGTGCGTGTCGAGGTCGCCGATGACCCAGCCGCCGCCGTGGTAGTACACCAGCACGGGCAGCGGGCCCGGGCCTGCGCCGAGCGGCTTGTACAGCCGCACCGCAATGGTGCCGTGCGGCCCGTCGGCGGCGAGGTCGCGCACCTCGGCGACCTCGGCCGGCAGCGGCTGCGTGGCGGTGCGGCGCTCGCGGTAGTAGGCCCGCGCGTCGGCGGGCGACAGGGTGTGGGTCGGCGGAATGCCGCGCGCTTCGATGAAATCCAGCAAGGCGCGCGCCTGGGGATGCAGCATGGTGTCTCCGGTGAATCGAACGGAGCGCTCAGTGTGGAGGGCGGGGCGCCTGCGGGGTATCCGCATGCACCCGCACCCGACCGGCGTCCTGGCGACAAGACCCGCACCATGCCCGCACCGCTGCGGGGTCGCTTGCGAAAACTGGCTACCGGGGCCCGGCTCGCGGGTTCACCCGGAGAACTCGAACGCTCAGGCCGTGCGCGGCTTCACGCGCGAAGCGGCTTCCTTGGCCAGCTTGCGGGCCGTGTCGGTGTCGGCCGCATGCACCAGCGCCACGCCCATGCGGCGCTTGACGAAGCTCTCGGGCTTGCCGAACAGGCGGATGTCGCTGCCCGGCACCTGCAGCGCCTCGGCCACGCCGTCGAAGGCGATGCCGGTGGCGTCCACGCCGCCGTAGATCACGGCGCTGGCGCCCGGGCTCTTGAGCGAGGTGTCGACCGGCAGGCCGAGGATGGCGCGCGCATGCAGCTCGAACTCGTTCTGCCACTGCGTGGCCATGGTGACCATGCCGGTGTCGTGCGGGCGCGGGCTGACTTCGCTGAACCAGACCTCGTCGCCCTTCACGAACAGCTCGACGCCGAACAGGCCCTGGCCGCCCAGGTCGGCCGTGACGGCCTGCGCGATCTGCTGCGCCTTCTGCAATGCGGCCGGTGCCATGGGGTGCGGCTGCCAGCTTTCCACGTAGTCGCCGCTGACCTGCACGTGGCCGATGGGGTCGCAGAACTTGGTTTCGACAGCGCCCGCCGCGCCCTTGGCGCGCACGGTCAGCAGCGTGATCTCGTAGTCGAAGTCGATGAAGCCCTCGACGATCACGCGGCCATGGCTCACGCGGCCGCCGGCCATGGCGTAGTCCCAGGCCTTCTGCACGTCGGCCGGGCCGTCGATCTTGCTCTGGCCCTTGCCGGAGCTGCTCATCACGGGCTTGACGATGCAGGGATACCCGATGCCACCGTCGATGGCGGCCTGCAGCTCGGCCAGCGAGTCGCAGAACTTGTACGGGCTGGTCGGCACGCCCAGCGTCTCGGCGGCCAGGCGGCGGATGCCTTCGCGGTCCATCGTGAGGCGGGCGGCGCGGGCCGTGGGAATGACGCGCACCACGCCCGCGTCTTCCAGCTGCTGCAGCATGGGCGTGGCGATGGCCTCGATCTCGGGCACCACCAGCGTGGGCTTCTCGGCCTCGATCAGCGCCTTGAGCTGGTCGGGGTCGCTCATGGTGATGGTGCGCGCGTGGTGCGCCACCTGCTGGCCGGGGGCGTTCTCGTAGCGGTCGACGGCGATGGTCTCGACGCCCAGGCGCTGCAGGGCGATCAGCACCTCCTTGCCGAGCTCGCCGGAGCCGAGCAGCATCACGCGGGTGGCGGAAGGGGACAGGGGAGTGCCGAGGGTGGTCATGCGAGGGCTCGAAAAAATGGGGTTGAAAACAATCGCAGCACTGTAAGCCACCCCGGGCCGGTGTCGCCCACGGGAACGGCGGCCCCTCCGGGCTGATTCACAATGACCGCCATTGCGCGACGGCGGCCCCGCGCCCGCCTCGCCTCCGATTTTCTTTTTTTGTTTCAAGGAGCATTTTTCATGACGATTCAGACTGTGGGCATCATCGGCGCCGGCACCATGGGCAACGGCATCGCCCAGGCCTGCGCGGTGTCGGGTGTCAACGTGGTGATGATCGACGTGGCCCAGGCGGCCGTCGACAAGGGCATCGCCACCATCTCGGGCAGCCTCGACCGCCTCATCAAGAAGGAAAAGCTCACGGCCGAGCAGAAGGCCGCGGCGCTGGCGCTGATCAAGGGCTCGACCGACTACAACGACCTGAAGGGCGCGCAGCTGGTCATCGAGGCCGCCACCGAGAACCACGCGCTCAAGCTCAAGATCCTCAAGCAGGTGGACGAGCTGGTGGGCCCCGAGGTGATCATCGCGTCGAACACCTCGTCGATCTCGATCACGCAGCTGGCCGCCGCCACCTCGCGCGCCGACCGCTTCATCGGCATGCACTTCTTCAACCCGGTGCCGATGATGGCGCTGGTGGAGCTGATCCGCGGCTACCTCACGAGCGACGCCACGCACGACGCGGTGAAGGCGCTGGCCGAGAAGCTGGGCAAGTCGCCGATCACGGTGAAGAACGCGCCGGGCTTCGTGGTCAACCGCATCCTGGTGCCGATGATCAACGAGGCCTTCTTCGTGCTGGCCGAGGGCCTGGCGACGGCCGAGGACATCGACGCCGGCATGAAGCTGGGCTGCAACCAGCCCATCGGCCCGCTGGCGCTGGCCGACATGATCGGCCTGGACGTGTGCCTGGCCGTGATGGAGGTGTACCTGGAGCAGTTCGGCGACTCCAAGTACCGCCCCTGCCCACTGCTGAAGGAAATGGTTGCCGCCGGCCAGCTGGGTCGCAAGACCGGCCGCGGCGTCTACACGTACTGATCCGGCATTCCATAAAAACAAGGAGACAAGCAACGCCATGACCGCCACCCCCACCACCCCACCCGCCGAAGGCTGCATCGACACGCAGGTGCTCGACCATGTGCTGCTGATCGGCATCAACCGCCCCGCCAAGCGCAACGGCTGGACGCCGCCGATGTTCAAGCAGCTGGCCGAGGCCTACACGCGGCTGGACGACGACCCCAGCCTGCACGTGGGCGTGCTGCATGCCTTCGGCGACCACTTCACGGCGGGCCTGGACCTGCCGGCGGTCACCGAGTACATGAAGCGCGGCGAGAAGGCGATCCCGGCCGGGCTGGTGGAGCCGCACGACTTCGGCCTGGAGGGCTACCGCCGCCGCACCAAGCCGATGGTCGCGGCCGTGAAGGGCATCTGCTTCACGGTGGGCATCGAGCTCATGCTGGGCGCCGACATCGTGGTGGCGGCCGACAACTGCCGCTTCTCGCAGATGGAAGTGCAGCGCGGCATCATGGCCACGGGCGGCGCCACGCTGCGCATGGCCGAGCGCGCAGGGCTGGGCAACGCGATGCTGCACCTGCTCACGGCCGACGAATTCGACAGCGCCGAGGCCTATCGCCTGAACTTCGTGCAGAAGGTGGTGCCGGCCGGCCAGGAGCTCGACGCGGCGCTGCAGATCGCGCAGCGCATCGCGGCCCAGGCGCCGCTGGCCGTGCAGGCCACGCGGCTCAACGTGCTCAAGGCGATCGAACACGGGCCGCTGGCGGCCGTGGCGGAATTCATCGAGACGCAGAAACGCCTGTCGAACAGCGAGGACGCGGCCGAGGGCGTGCGCTCCTTCATCGAGCGCCGGCCTGCGCGTTTCAGCGGCCGCTGAGGCTGTTGATTTCCGTTCCGTTTCTGTCGTCCACTGGAGCCCGTTGCATGCCCTCTTCTTCTGTGTCGTCGTTTCTCTTCTTTCAACGCACGGCGCTGGCCGCCGCCTTCACCCTTCTTGCCGTGAACACCAGCCTCGCCCAGACCCCGCCGGCGCCCGCGCTGCCCGATCCCGCCGCCACCTCGGTCGAGGCGCTGGGCTGGATGCAGGGCTTTCCGCCGCCGCCCGACAAGCAGATCACCTTCGACAACCCGGTCGGCGGCGTGTACCCGCGCATCCGCTGGAGCTTCTCGCACGTGCGCGAGACGGTGCCCACGGCCAACGTGTGGCGCGGCCCCGGCGCCGCCAGCCCGCTGCCGGCGGCCACGCCGCGCATCGACATCGAGGCCGTGCGCTTCCAGCCCCTGGGCGGCGGCGAGGCGCAGACCTTCGGCCAGATGATCGCGCGCACCTACACCGACGGCATCCTGGTGCTGCACCGCGGCCAGGTGGTCTACGAGAAGTACTTCGGCGCGCTCACGCCCGAGCGGCCGCACCTGGCGATGTCGGTCACCAAGTCCTTCGTGGGCACGCTGGCGGCCATCCTCGCGCAAGAAGGCACGCTCGACCCGTCGGCGCCGGTCACCAAGTACCTGCCCGAACTCAAGGACACGGCCTACGGCGACGCCACCGTGCGCCAGGTGATGGACATGACCATCGGCGTGCGCTACTCCGAGAACTACGCCGATCCGAAGGCCGAGGTCTGGGACTATGCGCGCGCCGGCGGCATGCTCACGCAGGGCGCCAACTACACGGGCCCGAAGTCGTTCTACGAATTCCTGGCCACGCTCAAAAAGGAAGGCACGCACGGCGACGCCTTTGCCTACAAGACGGTCAACGCCGAAGTGCTGGCCTGGATCGTGCGCCGCGCGTCCAACCGCTCGCTGGCCGACCTGCTGAGCGAGAAGATCTGGCGCCGCATCGGCGCCGAGCAGGACGCGTACTTCATGGTCGACCGCATCGGCACCGAGTCGGGCGGCGGCGGCCTGAACACCGTGCTGCGCGACATCGCGCGCTTCGGCGAGACGCTGCGCAACGGCGGGCGTGCGCCCAACGGGCAGCAGGCGATCGCCAAGGCGGTGGTCGACGACATCCAGCGCGGCGCCGACCCGGCCAAGTTCGCGAAGGCGGGCTACGCGCTGCTGCCGGGCTGGAGCTACCGGAACATGTGGTGGGTCTCGCACAACCCGCACGGCGCGTACATGGCGCGCGGCATCCACGGCCAGAGCATCTACGTCGATCCGAAGGCCGAAATGGTGATCGTGCGCTACGCCGCGCACCCGATCGCCGCCAACGCGGGCAACGACCCGCTCACCCTGCCCGCCTTCCAGGCCATGGGCGAGGCGCTGATGAAGCCCGAGCCCTGATGAGGCGGTGAGAAGAAGGAAGACGGGTCAGCCGGCCGCCGCCGGGGCCCGCGCCTTCGCGATGACGAGCAGGCCGTCCATGATCAGGCTCTCGACCAGTTCGAAGTCCCCGTTCATGGCGGGCGCCATCTTCCAGCCCGCGCCGCCGGTCATGAAGCAGGCCGGTTCGGCGCCGCAGTGCGAGCGCACGTGCTGCACCATGCGCTCGACCGCACCCGCGATGGCGTAGGTGCCGCCGCTGGTCAGCGCGTCGCTGGTGTTGGTGGGAAATTCACGCACCTCGCCGGTGGGCACGTGCAGGCCCGCCGTGCCCGATTCGAGCGCGCGCAGCATGATGCCGTGGCCCGGCAGGATGAGGCCGCCCAAAAACTTGCCGCTGGCATCGATCGCCTCGACGGTGACGGCCGTGCCGATCAGCACCACCACCATCGGCCGCTCGGGCCCTTGCGACAGCATGCGGTGGCGCGCGCCGATCATGGCCACGAAGCGGTCGGCGCCCAGCCGCGTCGGATGGTCGTAGCCGTTGACGATGCCGGCCTCGCCCGCGCTCGACACCACCCAGCGCGGGGCGCAGTCGAAGCGCTCGGTGATCTGCTCTTCGGCGCGCCGCCGCAGCGTGTCGCCAGCCACGACGCAGCCCAGCATGGAACCGGGCGCCGGCAGCTCGGCCCAGGGGCCATCGGCCAGGCGTTCGATGTGGTCGAGAAACTCGGCACCATGGGCCTGCAGTGCCGCACCGGGGAAGGCCCCCTCGTAAAGCGCCCACTTGAGCCGGGTGTTGCCGATGTCGATGGCGAGGAAGGGGGAAGACATGCGCGCGATTATTGCGACTTTGTTGTTATTCCTGCTGGCGCCTCTTTGACAGTCGCGGCGCGGGCCTACGCGGAGGGTCCCGGTTCCGCCGCTACATTCGCCTTTTCCATCCACCACGGCACAAGGAGAAAACCATGGGATTGCTCAGCTTCATCAAGGAAGCCGGTGAAAAACTGTTCGGCGGTTCGTCGGCCCAGGCGGCCACGCCCGATGCGAACACGGCAGCTGCCGCGGCCATCAAGACCTACATCGAGACCCAGAACCTCGGCCTCACCGGACTGGAAGTGACCTACACCGCCAGCAGCGGCGTCGTCACCCTCGCGGGCCAGGCGCCCTCGCAGGAAGCCAGCGAGAAAGCCGCGCTCGCCGCGGGCAACGTGGCGAACGTGACGAGCGTGGACAACAACCTCGTCGCCCCGCCCGCACCGCCGGCCCAGTACCACGACGTGGTGCGCGGCGACACGCTCTCGGCCATCTCGAAGAAGTACTACGGCGACGCCAACAAGTACAACGCGATCTTCGAGGCGAACAAGCCGATGCTGTCGCACCCCGACAAGATCTATCCGGGGCAGAAGCTGCGCATTCCGGCACTCTGACCACCGCAACGGCGCCCCGCTAGGCGCCGTTGTGCCGCCAGGCCCCTGGCGACACGCCGTACTCGCGCTTGAACGCGCGGTTGAAAGCGGCTTCCGATTCGTAGCCCACGCCTTCGGCGATGCGCGCCAGGTTGCCCTGGTCCTTGCGCAGCATGCCGGCGGCCAGGACCATGCGCCAGCGCGCCAGGTAATGCATGGGCGGCGCGCCCACCAGTTCGGTGAAGCGGTCCGCCAGCACGCTGCGCGAGACGTGGATTTCCTGTGCCAGTGCATCGACCGTCCAGTTGCGCGCGGGCTCGGCGTGCATCAGCGCCAGGCAGCGGCTCACGTGGGGGTCGCGCAGGCCGGCCAGCCAGCCCGGGTTGTTGGCGGGCATGGACTCGATGTAGCCGCGCAGCACTTCGGTGAACAGCACTTCCGCCACCTTGGCGGCGACCATCTCCGAGCCGGGCGCGTGCGAAGCCGCATCCCCCAACACGAAGTGGACCGACTGCTCGATCCACGGGCCCGCAGGCCTGCTGCGCAGCGGCGTGGTGAACAGGCGCGGGATGTTCGCCATGACGGGGTTGGGCGCGTCGCCTTCGTACGCGAACCAGCTGCAGACCAGCAAGGTGCGGTCGCCCTGGCCGCCGTAGCGCACGCGCGCCAGCTCGGGCGCTCGCGGACTCACCACATGCGACATGTCCACCGCCGCATGCTGCAGGCCGCTGCCCAGCACATGCGAGTCGCCATGCGGCGCGGCGATCACGTCGCCGGCATGCGCGCGCACCGGCGCCTCGCCTTCGACCTGGGCCCAGCATTCGCCTTGCAGCACGAGGTGGCAGATGGCCAGGCGCTGTGCGCCGGGCCTGAGCACCTGCGCGATGTCCGCGCCTCTGGGTACCTTGAAGCACCAGGGTGCATACATGTCCCCGTTCAGGAACAGCGCGCCCTCCAGGCGGATGGTCCGCAGCACGTCCGACAAGACATCCATGGTCACCTCCCGGCAAGCGAGGGCGGGGTTTCGGTCAACAAGTCCGGCGAAACGGGCAATGCTGGGCGGCTGCGCGTCGGCACCATAGGCACTGGTCGCCTTCGACCGATTCTAGACAGGAGTACCGCCATGCCCAAGTTCGTCATCGAGCGAGAGATCCCCGGCGCCGGCCAGTTCACCGCGGCGGACCTGAAAGCCATCTCGCAAAAATCCTGCGGCGTGCTCAGCAGCATGGGCACCGACATCCAGTGGATCCACAGCTACGTGGCCGACGACCGGATCTACTGCGTCTACCAGGCGACCGACGAGGCCCTGGTGCGCCGGCACGCAGAGCTCGGCGGCTTCCCGGCCAACCGCGTGGACCGGGTGTACAGCGTCATCGACCCGGCCACGGCCGAGTGAGACGGGCGGCGCGCTCTAGTTCTGGCGCCAGGGCAGCCCGCGGCGGCGCCAGCCGCCTGTCAGGCCGCGGTGCCCGTTCTCGTCCGGGTTGCCCTCGAAGCCTTCGAGGATGTTGTAGGCCTGCGCGCCCAGCTCGGTCGCCCGCTTCGCCGCGGCGATCGAGCGCACGCCGCTGCGGCACAGCAGCACCAGCTTCTTGCCGCCCTCCGCGGCGGCGCGCACGCCGTCGTCGAACGCCGGGTTGATCGCCATGCCCGGCCACTGCTTCCAGGCCAGCGGCACGGCGCCGGGCACGTAGCCGACCCACTCGCGCTCGGCATCGGTGCGCACGTCCACCAGCACGGCCTCGCCGCTCGCCATCCACTGCGCCGCCTGCTCGGGCGTCACGTCGCCGGCGTAGCCTTTTTCTCCAACGGGTTCACTCATGGTTGCTTTCTCTCTCGAATCTCTAGGGTAAGCCCGGAGCCTTTGGCGGCTGCGGGCGATCGATCTGCACGCCGGATGATGGAATTTTTCACCGGTTCGTGAAAACCCTGTTTGTCACAAGGTGTGGCGCGCCAAAGATGGCGGTCGCGGCCAGTCGAAACCATAACGTGAAGACGACGGCCTGGGTGTTCCGGTCAGAGAACTATATGGAGAGACACATGACAGACAGCAAATCGCCCCGCCGTCGCAGCCTTCTCAAGGGCGCGGCGGTGGCCGCAGGCGCGATGTCCGCGCCGATGGTCAGCATGGCCCAAACCACGTCGCTGCGTTTCCAGAGCACCTGGCCGGCCAAGGACATCTTCCACGAGTACGCCAACGACTTCGCCAAGAAGGTGAACGACATGGCCGGCGGACGCCTGAAGATCGAGGTGCTGCCCTCGGGCGCCGTCGTGCCCGCCTTCCAGCTGCTCGAAGCGGTGAACAAGGGCACGCTCGATGGCGGCCACGGCGTGGTGGCCTACCACTACGGCAAGAACTCGGCGCTGGCACTGTGGGGGTCGGGCCCCGGCTTCGGCATGGACGCCAACACCGTGCTGGCCTGGCACAACTACGGCGGCGGCAAGGCGCTGCTCGACGAGATCTACAAGAGCCTGAACATGGAAGTGGTGTCGTACCTGTACGGCCCCATGCCCACGCAGCCGCTGGGCTGGTTCAAGAAGCCGGTGGCCAAGGTCGAGGACATGAAGGGCCTGAAGTTCCGCACCGTGGGCCTGGCCGTGGACATGTTCACCGAGATGGGCACCGCGGTGAACCCGCTGCCCGGCGGCGAGATCGTGCCCGCGCTGGACCGCGGCCTGATCGACGCGGCCGAGTTCAACAACGCCTCGAGCGACCGCGTGCTGGGCTTCCCCGACGTGGTGAAGAACTGCATGCTGCAGAGCTTCCACCAGTCGGGTGAACAGTTCGAGGTGCTCTTCAACAAGGGCAAGTACAGCGCCATGCCGCAGGAGCTGCGCTCCATCATCGACTACGCCGTGCAGGCCGCCAGCGCCGACATGAGCTGGAAGGCGGTGCAGCGCAACTCGCAAGACTATGCCGACATGAAGAAGGCCGGCATCAAGTTCTACAAGACGCCCGACGCCGTGCTGCGCGCGCAGCTCGCGGCCTGGGACAAGACGGTGGAAAAGAAGGCCGGCGAGAACCCGCTCTTCAAGAAGGTGCTGGAGTCGCAGCGCGTGTTCGCCGAGCGTGCACTGCAGTGGCAGAACGACTATGGCGTCGACTTCAAGATGGCCTACAACCACTACTTCGGGAAAAAGAAGAGCTGATGCTTCCCGTCGGCGCGCACGTCGTTCCTGCGCGCGCCTTCCCCCCGCACAGGGGGCAACACCGGTGGCCCGGCATCGCCGGCGCCACGGTGTTCCATGAACGGGCCTCGCCCATGCTGCTGCCGCCATGACCATCCAACGCTTCCTCCACGCCGTCGACCGGTTCAGCATGCTGGTGGGCAAGACCTTCTCGTGGCTCATCGTCGCGCTGATGCTGCTGGTGTGCGGCGAGGTGTTCAAGCGCTATGCGCTGAACGCGCCCACGGCCTGGATCTTCGATGCCAACAACATGCTGTACGGCACGCTGTTCATGATGGGCGGTGCCTACACGCTCTCGCAGGCCGGCCATGTGCGCGGCGATTTCTTCTACGGCAGCATGAAGCCGCGCACGCAGGCCGCGCTCGACCTCGTGCTGTTCGCGGTTTTCTTCCTGCCCGGCGTGGTGGCGCTCACCTGGTCGGGCTGGACCTACTTCGGTGAATCGCTCGCGATGCGCGAACAGACCTTCAACGCCGACCCGATTCCGGTGTATCCCTTCAAGTTCGTGATTCCCGTGGCCGGCGCGGTGCTGCTGGTGCAGGGCCTCGCCGAGATGGTGCGCTGCGTGCTGTGCCTGAAGACCGGCGTGTGGACGCCGCGCCTGAAGGACGCGGAAGAAATGGACGTGGTCGGCGACCAGCTCGCCAGCAGCAGCTACGTGAACGAGGCCGACAAGCGCGAGGTGATCGAGAAGGCCCACGCCATCGAACAGGCTGCGCAGCAACGCAAGAGCGACACGAGCAACGGGGGTGCCGCATGAGCGAACCCGCACTCGGCCTGCTGATGCTGGGCCTGATCGTCTTCGTGATCATGCTCGGCTTTCCCACGGCGTTCACGCTGATGGGGCTGGGCATGTTCTTCGGCTTCATCGCCTTCTACGACCCCGCCTCGCCCTGGCTCGACAACAAGGTCTTCGACCTGATGGTGCAGCGTGCCTTCGGGGCCATGACCAACGAGACGCTGCTGTCCATTCCGCTCTTCGTGCTCATGGGCTACGTGATGGAGCGCGGCGCGCTCGTCGACAAGATGTTCCACAGCGTGCAGCTCGCCTTCCGGCGCGTGCCGGGTTCGCTGGCGGTGACCACGCTCATCGTCTGCACCTTCTGGGGCATTGCGAGCGGCCTGGTGGGCGCGGTGGTGGTGCTGATGGGCGTGATCGCGATGCGCCCGATGCTCAACGCGGGCTACGACACGCGTCTGGCGGCCGGCGTGATCACGGCCGGCGGCACGCTGGGCATTCTCATTCCGCCCTCGGTGATGATCATCGTGTACGCGGCCGTGGCCGGGCAGTCGGTGGTCAAGCTGTATGCGGCGGCGATGTTCCCGGGCTTCTTCCTCGCCCTGCTGTACCTGATCTACGTGATCGGCTGGGCCGTGCTGCAACCGAAGGTGGCGCCCAAGATGCCGATCGACCAGCAGCGCGCCCCCATCACGCCGTGGGTGGCCCATCTCGCGGCCAGTTACTCCCCGCGCATGCTGCCCGCGCTCGCCGCGGCCGTGGTGGCGCCGGGGCGTGCCTTGCGCGGCGCGGTCGAGGGCGTGCGCCTGAGCTGGTGGATGCTGCTGCGAGGCCTGCTGAGCGCGCTGGTGCCGCTGGCGCTGGCCGCGGTCACGCTGGGCTCGGTGTGGTGGTACGTGACCATCTACTCGCAGAAGGACAACAACGCGGCCGCCCCGGTGGCCACGCAGCAGGCGACGCAGAAGACCGGCGAGCCCGCAGCCGCCGCGCCGGCTGCAGCCGAGCCGTCCGGCACAGGTCTGGCCGAGCCGCCGAGCACCGACGAACCCGCGAACACCACCGAAGGCAGCGGCCTGCAGGAGCCGCCCGGCGGCGTCGAGGAACCTCCGGGCAGCGAGCCGGCCGCCGCTCCTGCCGGTGAAGGCGGCCTGCAGCAGCTGGGCGACGCGGTCGAGGCGCCCAAGACCGCCGCGGTGCCCGATGCCTTCTACACCGGCTTCTGGGTGGCCTGCCTCTTCACGCTCGCGCTGCTGGGCTGGTATTACTGGCGCATGGACGCGGAGCAGTTCGAAATCCTGCGCATGCTGGTGTCGTCGGTGATGCCGCTGGCCACGCTCACGCTGGTGGTGCTGGGCGTGATTTTGTTCGGCATCACCACGGCCACCGAGTCGGCGGCGGTCGGCGCGGCCGGCGCCTTCCTGATGGCGTGGCAGGCCGGCACGCTGAACTTCAAGAAGATCAAGGAGGCGGTGTTCCTCACGCTCAAGACCACCTCGATGGTCTGCTGGCTCTTCGTGGGCTCGGCGCTGTTCTCGGCGGTGTTCGCGCTGCTGGGCGGCCAGCGCATCGTCGAGGAGTGGGTGCTGAGCATGAACCTGTCGCCGCTGCAGTTTTTGCTGCTGTCGCAAGCGATCATCTTCGTGCTGGGCTGGCCGCTGGAGTGGACCGAGATCATCGTGATCTTCGTGCCCATCTTCCTGCCGCTGCTGGCGCACTTCCAGATCGACCCGCTGCTGTTCGGCGTGCTGGTGTTCGTGAACCTGCAGGCGGCGTTCCTGTCGCCGCCGGTGGCGATGTCGGCCTTCTATCTGAAGGGGGTGTCACCGCCGCACGTGACGATCAACCAGATCTTCGCGGGGATGATGCCGTACATGCTGATCGTCATCCTGTGCATGGTGTTCATGTACATCTGGCCGGGGCTGACGCTGTGGCTGCCGCAGTACCTGTACGGCTGAACGCCCGCGCCTTTTCAGGCTGAGGCCGGGCGCCGCGCGAAGCGGCGGCGCTCGAGCAGCTCGAACAGGCCCATGCCCAGCAGCATGGCGCCCACGAAGACCAGCGCCTTGACCTCGCCCGTGCCCAGCGAGACCAGCGCAGGCCCGGGGCAGAAGCCCGCGATGCCCCAGCCGACGCCGAACAGCAGGCTGCCGCCGACCAGGCGGCGATCGATGTGTCGCAGGCTGGGCAGCGCGAGCGGCCCACCGAGCAGCGACGCCTTGCGACGGCCGGCCAGCAGGAAGCCGACGGTGCTCACCGCCACCGCGCCGGCCATCACGAAGGCGAGCGACGGGTCCCAGGCCCCGCCCACGTCAAGAAAACCCAGGATCTTGGCCGGATTGGCCATGCCGGAGACGATGAGGCCGAGCCCGAAGACAAGGCCGGCGAGCAAGGAAGCAATGGCGGTCCACATGGCAGGTCTCCCGGTTCACGACAGGTTCAACAGGTGGCGCACCACGAAGACCGTGGCGAACCCCGCGGCCATGAAAGCCAGCGTGGCGACCAGCGAACGCGGCGAGCGCCGCGCCAGCCCGCACACGCCGTGGCCGCTGGTGCAGCCCGCGCCATAGCGCGTGCCCACGCCCACCAGCAGGCCGGCCAGCGCGAGCGTGCCGTAGCCCGCGTCGATCTGCGCCGCGGGCAGCACGGCGAAGAGCCCGTAGACGAGCGGTGCACCGACCAGCCCGAGCACGAAGGCCGCGCGCCAGGCCATGTCGCCCTTCATGGGGCGCAGCAAGCCGCCCAGCACGCCGCTGACGCCGGCGATGCGGCCGTTGAGCAGCACGAACATCGCCGCGGAAAGACCGATGAGCACGCCGCCGGCCAGTGCGGCCCAGGGCGTGAAATGAGGCCAGTCGATGGTGGGCATCTTCAGTTCTCCTTCGGGCAGTAGAGGCGGTACAGCACCGCCAGGATCTCGAGCAGGGCCGGGTCGGCCACGCGGTAGTAGATGTTCTTGCCCTCGCGGCGGGTGTCCACCACGCCTTCGGTGCGCAGCACCGACAGCTGCTGCGACAGGGTGGGCTGGCGGATGCCCAGCGTGCTCTCGAGGTCGCTCACGCACATCTCACCCTGCGACAGCTGGCACAGCAGCAGCAGCCGGGCCTCGTGGGCCAGCAGCTTGAGCACGGCGACGGCCTGGCCGGCGGCGCTGCGCAGCAGTTGGGGATCGATGGCGTGGGTCGGGGTCTTCATGGGGGGATGACAGTTCGCGAAATAACATTATATGAATTCATATAATATTTGTCGCTTGACTGATTGAATGAGTGCCTGGCCTCCAGGCACCGCAGAAGGAGCGCCGATGACCCCGACCGCCATGCCCCCACGCGCCACCACCCAGGCCTTCTTCGATCCCGCGACGGGCACGGTGTCCTACGTGGTCTGGGACCATGCGACGAAGCGCGCCGCCGTCATCGACCCGGTGCTCGACTACGACTTCCGCTCCGGCCACACCGACACCGCGTCGGCCGACCGCCTGCTGGCCTACGTGCGCGCGCAGGCGCTGCAGGTCGACTGGATCCTGGAGACCCACGCGCACGCCGACCACCTCTCGGGCGCGCGCCATGTGCAGTCGCAGGCCGGCGGGCGCATCGCCATCGGCGAGCACATCCGCACGGTGCAGGCCACCTTCCGCCACCTCTACAACCTGGAGCGCGACTTCCTGCCCGACGGCAGCCAGTTCGACCACCTGTTCAAGGACGGCGAGCGCTTTCACATCGGCGAGATCGAGGCGCAGGCGCTGCGCGTGCCCGGCCACACGCCGGCCGACATGGCCTACCTCGTGGACGACGCGGTCTTCGTCGGCGACACGCTGTTCATGCCCGACCTGGGCAGCGCGCGCGCCGACTTTCCGGGCGGCGACGCGCGCGAGCTCTACCGTTCGATGCGCCGGCTGCTCGCGCTGCCGCCCGAGACCACGCTGTACGTCTGCCACGACTACCCGCCCGCCACGCGCGAGCCGCGCTGGCAGAGCACGGTGGCGCAGCAGCGTGCCCACAACATCCACGTGCGCGACGGCATCGGCGAAGACGAGTTCGTGCGCATGCGCACCGCGCGCGACGCCACGCTCGAAGTGCCGACGCTGATCCTGCCGTCGATGCAGGTCAACGTGCGCGGCGGCCGCCTGCCGCCGCCCGACGACAACGGCGTGGCCTACCTGCGCATTCCGCTGAACACGCTGCCGGGCCACCGCCCGCGCACCACGGCGGCCTGAGGCCTGCGTGAACTAGCGCCGCCGCTCCACATACGGCCGCGCCTGCAGCAGCACGATCTTGTCGCCCACGGTCGCCCACTCGATGTCCTGGTCGACCGCGTTGAAGGTGCGCTTCACCGCCGCGCCCACGTTGGCGAGCCGCACCACCAGTTCGTCGGTCAGCACGTGGCGGCCGACTTCCACGGGCACTTCCTTCACGCCGCCGTCCTTGTCCAGCTGCAGTGCCGTCTCTTCGGCCGAGCGGCTGAGCACCTGGATGGCCTTGGACCAGCTCGAGTACATCACCTGCTCCGCCACGCGCTTGCCCTCGACCACGCGGATGCCGATGCCGCGCTTGGCCGAGATGTACGTCACATGCGGATGCCCCGCGTCGAAGGGGTCGCGCGTGATCATCACGCCGGCGTTGGTCGAGTCGATGGCGGTCTGCACGAACACGCCCATCAGCACCGACTCGGCGCCGAAGCCCGCGGCGCTGCGCGCCTCCCAGGCCTCGGGGTTGAACACCGAGGCCCACACCTTCTTCACCGCGAGCTCGAGCGCGTCGCCCGTCTTCACGTTGGGCACCGTCGTGTAGAGCCCCGCGCCGCTGAAGCCCGGCAGGTCTTCCGAGTTGGACGAGCTGCGCACGAACACGCCGCCCCCGCCCAGCTGCGCCTGCCACGCCGCGCGCCAGGCCGCCGCGGTGGCGGGCTCGACGGGCCATTGCACGATCTCGTCGCGCAGCTGCGCCAGCGCCTTCTGCCGCACCTGCGGGTCGCCGGCGAAGCCGGGCTGCTGCTGCATGCGCGCGATGCGCTCGGCCAGCCCGTTCGACCGCATGAAGCGGTCGTAGTGCGCGAACGGAATGCAGAAGCCGTCGGGCACGGTCGTCGAGGGAATGCGCGCGGCCAGCACCGCGCCGAGGTTGGCCGCCTTCGAGCCGCATTGCACGCTGTGGCGCGCACGCAGCGAGGCCAGCGGCAGCAGGCGCGTCTCGCGCAGGTCCGGCTTCGCGGCCTTGCTGCCGGGCAGCGCGCCGGTGGCGGCGACACGCACGGCGCGCGGCGGCAAGGCGGCGATCTCTTCCGGCGTGAGGCGACGCAGCTGGTAGCCCGAGGCCGCCACCTTCAGCGCCACCCACTGGCCCGCATGCGCCTTCAGCACCGTGGCGGCATCGCGCACGTAGGCGTTCGGAATGCCCCAGCCCTTGGCCAGCAGGTTGACGTGCGACAGCGCCGTGGACGGCCGCTCGGTGAGCACGCCGGCCACCGGCGGCAAGTTGATCGGCACCTCGCGCAGCACGGCGATGTCGTCGGGCAGCAGCGCGTTCAGGCCCGAGGCGTCGTTCACGATGCGCACGCGGCCGGTGGCGGTGCCCAGGTTCATCGGCAGGTAGGGCTGCTCGCGGATCAGCGCCTCCTGGCTCACGAAGTCGATGCCGGCTTCCTTCGCGATGCGCTCGTGCAGTGTGGAGTTGGTCTTGAACTTCACCGGCGCGAAGAAGCTGGCCTTCACCTGCGCTTCGGCCTCGCGCAGCAATGGCACCGTGAGCCGGTCGCCTTCCCAGAACTCGTAGGTGAAGGTGCCGATGTTCTGCTGCCAGCTCAGCGTGCCGAACAGGAAGCGGCGGTCCGGCACGAGGTAGTTGCGGTCGATCTCGCGCTTGACCGTGTTCGGCGTGAGCCGCGTGTCGCGCAAAAAGCGCACATGCAGCTGGAAGCGCGGCGTGTCGATGTAGTGCATGCGCGCCGGCTTCGCCTGCCGGTCGATCGCGAACAGCACATGGGCCAGCTGCATCGGCGTGCCGGCGTCGTAGACGCGCGCCAGCGTGTCGAAATCGCCTTGGCTGCGCAGTGCCGGCAGCGAGGCGGGCACGGCGGGGCGCGGCACGAGTTGTGCGGCGGGCCCTTCGGGCTGTGGCTGGTTCTGTTGCTGGTAGTACGACGGCTTGCGCGCGAGCTGCGCGCCGGCCGGCGCGACGGCCATCGCGCACAGCGCCAGGACCGGCAGCCACGCCAGTGCCGCGCCGTCCTTTTTCTTCTGCCTGTTGGAATCGTTCTTCATGGGGCCCCTCCCTCGTTGCCGACAAGCGCGAATTCTCGCTGGCGGCCCACCCCTTTTTCCGTGCGTCGGCCGCGCTACGCCGCCTGCGTCGACTGGCCACATTGCGCGCAGAACTTCGCGCCGGGCGCCAACGCCGTGCCGCACTGCCGGCAGGCCGCGGGCAGCATCGATGTGCCGCATTGCTGGCAGAAACGCGCACCGGCGGCGTTCACCGCGCGGCAGGCCGGGCAGGCACTGCCGCTGGGTGGCGGCGGCGGTGCGTCGCGGCCATACCCATGGCCGCCTTGCGAACCGTGGTGCCCGCCGCCACCGCCGTGGCGCGCGCCGCCATGTCCACCGAAGAGTCGTTCCAGCATGCCCATGTGTTTCTCCCTTGCGTCGTGCAACAGGCCGGTGGCAACGTCGCCGGTGGCGATGAATTCCCGCGGGCCTGACTGCAGTGGATTCCCTGAAGCAGCTTCAGGGTCAAGCGCCCCCGGCAAAGACCCTCGCAGGCCGCGGTACTTCACGGCCATGCCCGCGCGCGAAGCGCCGCCATCGCCCCGCCGCTACAGTCGACCGCAAGGAGCGTCTTTCACATGCAACCATTCGATTTCGACCTCTTCGTCATTGGCGGCGGCAGCGGTGGCGTGCGCGCCGCGCGCATGGCGGCGCAGACCGGCGCACGCGTCGCGCTGGCCGAGGCCGCCGAGCTCGGCGGCACCTGCGTCAACGTGGGCTGCATCCCGAAGAAGCTCTACAGCTATGCGGCCGGCTATGCCGAGTCGTTCGAGGAAGCCGAAGGCTACGGCTGGAAGCTCCCGTCGGCGCCGCAGTTCGACTGGGCCCACCTCAAGGCCCAGCGCGCCAAGGAGATCAGCCGGCTCAACGGCATCTACGGCTCGCTGCTGAAGAACTCGGGCGTCACGCTCGTCACCGGCTGGGCCCAGCTGGTCGATGCACAAACGGTGGAAGTCGAAGGCAAGCGCCACACCGCGCGCCACCTGCTGGTGGCCACCGGCGGCACGCCCTTCGTGCCCGAGATTCCGGGCCGCGAACACATCGTGACCTCCGACGCGATGTTCGACCTCGACCCGTTCCCCAAGCGCCTGCTGGTGGTGGGCGGCGGCTACATCGCCTGCGAGTTCGCCTCGATCTTCAACGGCCTGGGCTCCAAGGTGACGCAGCTGCACCGCCGCGCCCACCTGCTCACCGGCTTCGACGACGACGTGCGCCAGTTTCTGGCCAACGAGATGGGCAAGGCCGGCGTCGACGTGCGCCTGAACTGCGAGGCCTCGTCGATCGCGCGCGGCCCCGACGGCCTCGTGGTCACGCTCGCGCGCGGCCAGCAGATCGAGGCCGACACCGTGCTCTTCGCCACCGGCCGCGTGCCCAACACGCAGGGCCTCGGCCTCGAGGCCGCGGGCGTGAAGCTCGACGACAAGGGCGCCATCGCGGTCGATGCGCACTACCGCACCTCGGTGCCGTCGATCTACGCGGTGGGCGACGTGTCGACCCGCGTGCAGCTCACGCCCGTGGCGCTGGCCGAGGCGATGGTGGTGGTCGATGCACTGTTCGGTAAAGGCAAGCGCGGCATGGACTACGAGTTCATTCCCACCGCCGTGTTCACCCACCCCAACATCGGCACCTGCGGCTACAGCGAGATCGACGCCCGCGCGAAGTTCGGCGAGGTCACCGTGTTCTCCAGCGAGTTCAAGTCGCTGCGCCACACCCTCTCGGGCCGCAGCGAGCGCACCTTCATGAAGCTCGTGGTCGACAAGAAGAGCGACCGCGTCGTCGGCCTGCACATGGTGGGCGCGGACGCGGGCGAGGTGGTGCAGGGCTTCGCGGTGGCGATGCGCGCGGGCGCGACGAAGGCGCTGTTCGACAGCACCATCGGCATCCATCCGACCGCCGCTGAAGAGTTCGTGACGATGCGCGAACCCATGCCCGGCTAGGCGCCGGCCTGGGGCTGCTTGCCTTCGAGCAGCTTCACCATCACGAACAGCACCCGGTTCGCCGGCGTCGGCACGCCCAGCGCCTCGCCGCGCCGCACGACCAGCCCGTTGAGGTGGTCGATCTCGCTGCGCTTGCCGCGTGCGAGGTCTTGCGCGGTCGACGAGTACTGCGAGGGCATCGACTGCGCGATGCCGCGCACCGCCGCGTCGACGTCGCCTGGAATCACCACGCCCTCGGCCTTCGCCACCGCGAGGCATTCAGCGACCACGTCGCGGATCACGTCGGTCACGCCCGTGCCCTGCACGAGCTCGCCGTAGGGCAGCTGCGACACGGCCGACAGCGCGTTGTAAGCGCAGTTGAGCACCAGCTTGGCCCACAGCGCGCCGCGCACGTTGTCGGAAATCTGCGTGGGCACGCCGGCGGCGATCAGCGCCTGCGCGACCTCGTCGCTGCGGCGCGAGGGCGCGATCACCAGCTCGCCGCGGCCGTGGTGCTTCACATGGCCCGGCCCCGCCATCTCGGTCGCCACGTAGACCACGGCGGCGGCCACGTCGTGCGACGGCAGCGCCGCGCGCACGCGCGCGTCGTTGTCGACACCGTTCTGCAGCGTGAGCAACAGCGCGCCGGGCGCGAGGTGCGGCTGGATCTGCGCGGCGGCCGATTCGGTGTCGGTGGACTTCACGCAGAACAGCACCAGGTCGGCGCCCTGCACGGCGCCCGCTTCGGTGCTGGCCTCGAGGCGCACCTGTTCATCGAAGGCCTTGGTCTCCAGCCGCAGCCCGTTCGCGCGCACCGCCTCCACATGCGAAGGCCGGCCGATCAGCACGACTTCGTGGCCCGCGCGCGCCAGCATGGCGCCGTAGTAACAGCCGACCGCGCCGGCACCCATGACTGCGACTTTCATCGATTCGATTCCTTGGTTGTTCCGGTGCCAGAGCGTAGCGAAGACGGCCGCTTCATGCCTCGGTCTCCACGCCGCGCGACTTCTGCCCTTCGTCCATGATCCATTCGCGAAACGCCGCGAAGGCCGGCAGGTCGAGGCGGTCGGGCCGGTAGCACAGGTAGTGGCCCTGGTCCACGCGCACCGGCGTGCCGCAGGGGCTCAGCAGCGCGCCTTCGGCCAGCTCTTCCTGCACCAGCAGTTTCGGCACGAGTCCGATGCCCAGCCCGTTGAGCGCCGCCTGGATCAGCGCCGAGTACTGCGCGAAGCGCGGCCCGGCCACGGTCTGCACCTCGGGCACGCCGTGTTGCGCGGCCCACTGGCGCCAGGCGGTGGGCGCGCCCTCGTGGTGCAGCAAGGTGTGGCCGACGATGTCGATGGGCTGCACGATGCGATGCCGCCCCTCGACCAGCGCGCGAGCCACGATCAGCACGAACTCGCGCCCCGCGATGTATTCGGACACCACGCCGGGCCAGCCGTCGGGGCCGTAGCGGATGGCGGCATCGACGCCGGCCGGGATGCCGTCGCTGGGCTCCAGGTGGCGGCTGAAGCTCAGCATGACGTGGCGGCTCTTCTGGCTGAAGGCCGGCAGGCGCGGAATGAGCCATTTGGTGAGGAAGGTGGGCACGCTGGCCAGCGTGAGCAGGCCGGCGCCGGCATCGCCCGAGCGCGCCTCGAAGGTCGCGGTCTCGATGGCGCGCAGGCCGCCCGATATCTTCTGCCAGTACACGCGCCCCTGCGGCGTGAGCTGCACGCCGCGGCCGTTCTTCTGCAGCAGCTCGCGGCCCAGGAAAGCCTCGAGCCCCGCGATCTGCTTGCTGACGGCGCTCACGGTGATGCACAGGGCACCGGCCGCGAGCGTGATGCTCTGCTGGCGCGCCACGGCGTCGAAGGCCAGCAGTTCCTGGATGGTGGGGCAGTCGCGTTTCATGCCTGGCTCCGGTTGATGAAAGTCGTGTGAAAAACACTTGCCGATTGCTCAAGTGTCGTCATCCAACTTTCACCCATAAGTGTGCATCTGCTTCCTAGAATTCGCTGGAACGCGGCAATCCGCCGTGGGCAAAAAGTAGAGCATCCGGAAAGTATGCCGGGTGCGCAAGACCTTCGGAGACACCCCCTTGATTCGCGGCATCTCGCTCGTCTACGGCCTGTACCTGCTGCTGCCCATCGCCCTGCTGGCGATCGGCAGCTTCGGCGGCAACTGGACCAACACGCTGCTGCCCACGGGCGTCACCGGGCAGTGGTATGTCGACCTGTGGCTCGACACCTCGTTCCGCAAGGCCTTCGTGAGCAGCCTCGTGGTGGCGATGGCGGCCTGCGCGATCAACACGGTGCTGGCGCTGCCGCTGGCCTATGCGCTGTACCACGGCGCGCGGCGCGGCAGCAGCATCGCGGCGCGCATCGTGAGCGCCACGCCGGTCGCGGTGCCGACCATCACGCTGGCCTTCGGCTACATGATCGTGTTCAACACCGACCTCGCGCCATGGTTGGGCTCGATGCCGCTGCTGATCGCCGCGCACGCGATCCTCACGCTGCCCTACCTCACGAACACGCTGCTCACCGACCTGCGCCACCTGGACCTCGGGCGGCTCGAGCAGGCGGCCGCCACGCTCGGCGCCTCGGGCTGGCAGCAGTTCACCGGCATCGTGCTGCCCAGCCTGCGCCAGAGCCTGATCAGCGGGCTGGTGATGGTGGCGGCCATCTCGGTGGGCGAGTTCGGGCTGTCGAACCTGCTCACGAGCTTCCAGAACCGCACCTACCCGGTGGTGCTGCTGCAGGCCTTCTACGGCGCGACGGGCTTTGCCTGCGCGGCGACCGTCATCCTTCTCGTGCTGGCGAGCGCGTCGGCCCTTCTTTCCTCTTCTCTGGTGAAGCAGCGCGCATGAGCCTCTTACTCGACAACGTCAGCTACAACTACCCCGGCAGCACGCACGGCCTGCACGACGTGTCGCTCGACGTGCGCACGGGCGAACTCGTCGCGGTGATCGGGCCCAGCGGCTCGGGCAAGTCGACGCTGCTCAAGCTGGTGGCGGGGCTGGAGACCGGTCACACGGGCCGCATCGTGCTCGGCGGCGACGACATGTCGCGCACGCCGGTGCATCAGCGCCACATCGGCATGGTGTTCCAGAGCTATGCGCTCTTTCCGCATCTGAGCGTGCTCGACAACGTGGCCTACGGGCTCAAGCTGCGCAAGGTGGACACGGCCCCGCGCCGCCAGCGCGCGCAGGAGCTGCTCGACATCGTCGGGCTGGGCGACCATGCACAGCGCGCCGTGGCGCAGCTCTCGGGCGGCCAGCAGCAGCGCGTAGCACTGGCCCGTGCGCTCGCCATCGATCCGCGTGCGCTGCTGCTCGACGAGCCGCTGTCGGCGCTCGACGCCAGCGTGCGCGGCCACCTGCGCGACCAGATCCGGTCGATCCAGCAGCGCTTCAACGCGACCACGCTGCTGGTCACGCACGACCAGGAAGAAGCGCTGGTGATGGCCGACCGCGTGGCGATGCTGAAAGACGGCCGCCTGCTGCAGATCGCCACGCCGCGCGAGATCTACGAGCACCCCGCGAGCCGCGCGGTGGCCGAGTTCGTCGGGCTCTCGACCATCCTGCCCGCCAAGGTGGCGTCGCCGGGCCGGCTCGACATGGGCTTTGCCGAACTCTTCGCCGAGACCGGCAGCCGCCCCTTCGGCACGCCCGTGCATGTGCTGGTGCGGCCCGAACACATCCGGCCCGACCCGGCGCCCGACAGCGTGAACCGCCTGGCCGGCCGCACCGGCGCGCAGCGCTACCTGGGCGCGCTCACGCGCTACGACTTCGACGTGGCGGGCGCGGGCAAGCCCTTCCTCGCCGAGTCGGCCGCACCGGCGGCCGAAGCGATCGCCATCGCCCCCGAACACCTTCGCCTGCTCGACCACTGACCTTTTCCTTCCAAGGAGCCCCCCATGCAACGCAGACATCTGATCCAGGCCGCCGGCGCACTGCCCGTGCTGGCGCTCGCGCGCACCGCCTTCGCCTTCGACGGCCCCGAGCTCTACGCGGGCGAAAAAGCGCTGTACGCCGAGGCGCAGAAGGAAGGCCTGTGCGTCTCCTTCGACACCGGCCCCGAGTGGGCCAACTGGAAGTCGCTGTTCCGCGACTTCAAGAAGCGCTACCCCGAGATCGAGCTGACCTACAACGACATCGGCTCGGCCGCCACCGTGGTCGCGCTCGAGAAGACCAAGCGCCGCCCGCAGGCCGACACCGCCTACTACTTCGCAGCCTCCGCCGTCGATGCCGCGAAGAAGGACGTGGTCGCGCCCTTCAAGCCCGTCAACTTCGACAAGCTGCCCGCCGTGTTCCGCGAGGCCGAGGGCCGCTGGTTCACCATCCACACGCTCAACATCGCTTTCCTGGTCAACAAGAAGCTGGTGAAGAACGTGCCCACGGGCTGGGCCGACCTGCTCAAGCCCGAGTTCAAGAGCACGGTGGTCTACCTCGACCCGCGCTCGACCGGTATCGGCCAGGTGCTGACCTTCGCGGCGGCGTATGCCAACGGCGGCAGCGTCGACAACGTGCAGCCCGGCACCGACTACCTGGGCAAGCTGCATGCGGCCGGCAACGTGCTGCGCGTGGAAGGCACCACGCCGTATGCCAAGTTCCTCAAGGGCGAGATCCCGGTGTGGATCAGCTACGAGAACGACGGCCTCAAGGCCAAGCACGTCGACGGCATGGGGGACGCGGTCGAGGTCGTGATCCCGAAGGAGGCCAGCGTGGCCGCGCCGTACGCCATCAGCCTGGTGAAGAACGGCCCGAACCCGAACGCCGGCAAGCTGTGGCTCAACTTCATCATGAGCGAGGCGGGCCAGTCGCTGTTCGCGCAGGGCTTCGTGCGCCCCGCCGTGCCGGGCACGCCGCTCTCGGCCGATGTCGCGGCCAAGATGCCGGCCGCGCCGCAGATCAAGCCGCTGGACGTGGTGAAGGCCTCGGAGCGCAAGGCCGAGGTCGACAAGCTCTGGGCGCAGGCCGCGCTGGGCAAGTAAGAGGCCGTGATGCGACGCTTTGGCGCCTGGCCCGCGTGGGCCTTCATGGCGCTCTTCTTCGCGGTGCCGCTGGCGGCGCTGCTGCCCGAGGCCTTCGGCGAGAGCGGCAGTGCCTTCGGGCGGCTGTTCGGCAACCCGCTGTTCCTGGGCGCGCTGCGCAACACGCTGGGCCTGGGCCTGGCGGCGGGCGCGATCTCGGCGCTGGTGGGCACATGCATCGCCATCGAACTGGCGCGCCAGCCCGAAGGCCGGCGCCAATGGATGATGACGCTGCTGGGCCTGCCGCTCGCGTTCTCGGGGCTGGTGATCGCCTACGGCTTCATCCTCGCGTTCGGGCGCGCGGGCTTCGTGACGCAGCTGCTCGCGGGCCTGGGCGCCGACCCGGCCGTGATCGGCAGCTGGATCTACAGCGTGTCGGGCCTGGGGCTGGCCTATGCCTACTACCTGATCCCGCGCGTGGCGCTGTCGCTGTACCCCGTGTTCGCCAACCTCGACCTGCGCCCGGCGCAGGCGGCGCGCACGCTGGGCGCCTCGAAGGCGCGCGCCTTCCGGGACACGGTGCTGCCCGAGGTGCTGCCCTCGGTGCTGTCGAACGCCTGCATGGTGGCCGCGATTGCCATGGGCACCTACGGCACGGCGCTGGCGCTGGTGGGCACGCAGCTGAACATCCTGCCGCTGATGCTGCTCGCGCAGGTGGGCGACGGCGGGTCCGATTTCGCGGTGGCGGCGGCCCTGTCGCTGGTGCTGATGGTGGTGTGTGTGGTCGTGATGGGAGTGGGCGATGTCTTTACACGAAGGCGCGAGCGCGGTGCTGTCGGCGCCGGTCACTGAGGCGCTGACGCGCCTGGCGCAACGGCAGTGGGGGCCGCAGCGCCACCGCCAGCCGGTGGCGATGCTCGGCCCGGGCGACGGTGGCCCGGCCGAATGCGAGGCCGCCTACGCGGTGGCGCATGCGCTGGCCGGCGCGGGCATGGCGGTGGTCTGCGGCGGGCGCGGCGGCGTGATGGCCGCGGCCTCGCGCGGCGCGGTGGAAGCCGGCGGCATCGCCGTGGGCATCCTGCCCGAGGACGACGACCGCCACGCCAACGAATGGCTCAGCGTGGCCATTCCCACCGGCATGGGCGAGATGCGCAACGGCATCATCGCGCGCAGCGGCGTGTGCCTGGTCGCCATCGGCGGCAACATGGGCACGCTGTCGGAGATGGCGATGGGCCTGAAATGGGGCAAGCCGGTGTTCGTGATGCACGGCGACGTCGCCCTGCCCGGCGCGGTGCAGGCCACGGACGTGGACGACATGCTGGCCAAGGTGCTGGCCTGCCTGCTGGACTGAGGCCCGCTCACCCTGTTTCCGGCCTCCCCATCGACACGGGCGCATTGCACAATGACGGCATGCCCTACATGCCCACCTTCGTCGCTCCCGCCCGCTTCACCGACGCCGCCGAGGCGCTCGACCAGGTCAAAGCCATCTACCAGGGCGGCCTGGCCCACCTGCGCGAATCGATGCTGCGCTTCGTCGCCGGCGAGGCGCTGCCGGGCCGGGTGCGGGCCTGCTACCCGTTCGTGCGGGTGCACACGCACACCGTCTCGCGCCACACGCCGCCGGCCAACGCCGGCCTGAGCTACGGCTTCGTGGCCGGCCCCGGCCGCTACGAAACCACGCTGACGCGGCCCGACCTGTTCTCGCGCTACTACCTCGACCAGTTCCGCCTGCTGCTGGAAAACCACCAGGTCGAGATCGAGGTGGGCACCAGCACGCAGCCCATTCCGATCCACTTCTCCTTCGCCGAGAACGACCACATCGAAGGCACCATGAGCGCCGAGCGCCGCGCCCTCATGCGCGACGTGTTCGACCTGCCCGACCTGGGCGCCATGGACGACGGCATTGCCAACGGCACCTTCGAGGCGCTGCCCGGCGAGCCGCAGCCGCTGTCGCTGTTCACGGCGGCGCGCGTCGACTACTCGCTGCACCGCCTGCGCCACTACACGGGCACGGCGCCCGAGTGGTTCCAGAACTTCGTGCTGTTCACCAACTACCAGTTCTACATCGACGAGTTCGTGCGCCTGGGCCACGAGGCCATGGCCGATGAGAACAGCGAGTACATCGCCTTCATCGAGCCCGGCAACGTGATCACGCGCCGGCGCGGGCTGGCCGCGGGCCACAGCGACACCTTCGCCCACCTGCTGGACGGCAGCCAGGGCACCGCGCCGCCGCGCCTGCCGCAGATGCCGGCCTACCACCTGGTGCGCGAGGACTACAGCGGCATCACCATGACCAACATCGGCGTGGGCCCGGCCAACGCCAAGACCATCACCGACCACATCGCCGTGCTGCGCCCGCACGCCTGGATGATGCTGGGCCACTGCGCCGGCCTGCGCAACACGCAGCAGCTGGGTGACTACGTGCTGGCCCACGCCTACGTGCGCGAGGACCACGTGCTCGACGAGGAACTGCCGCTGTGGGTGCCGATCCCGGCGCTGTCGGAGATCCAGCTGGCGCTCGAGCAGGCGGTGGCCGACGTCACGAAGTGCGAAGGCCCCGACCTGAAGACGATCATGCGCACCGGCACCGTGGCCAGCACCGACAACCGCAACTGGGAGCTGCTGCCCGGCAACCAGCCGCAGCGCCGCTTCAGCCAGAGCCGCGCCGTGGCGCTGGACATGGAAAGCGCGACCATCGCGGCCAACGGCTTCCGCTTCCGGGTGCCCTACGGCACGCTGCTGTGCGTGAGCGACAAGCCGCTGCACGGCGAGATCAAGCTGCCCGGCATGGCCAACCACTTCTACCGCGAACGCGTGGAACAGCACCTGCGCATCGGCATGCGCGCCATCGAGATCCTGCGCCAGGAAGGCACGACCCGGCTGCACAGCCGCAAGCTGCGAAGCTTCGCGGAAGTGGCTTTCCAGTAGGCTCCGACGCCTTTCGCCCCTTTGTCCCCTCAGGGTTTCTCCCTGTGCGGGCGAGGGCGTGTTTGCCTTGTTTCGCGGACATCATTGGCTGTCACGTACACAACTGGAAACACGATGCGCCCGTCTTCGCCGCCTGCCGCCGCCCTTCCCCTGTCCCGCCGCCGCTTCGGCACCTGGCTGGCAGCCTCGGCCGCTGCCGCCGGTGCGGGCCAGGCCGCGCTGTGGGCCGGCAACGCCCGCGCGGCCGACGCGCCGCTGAGCAGCAAGCTGCGCATCGTCATTCCCGCCAACGAAGGCGGCGGCTGGGACCAGACCGGCCGCGCCCTCGGCGCCGCCCTGCTGGCCTCGGGCGCCGTGGGCACCGTCACCTACGAGAACATCGGCGGCAAGGGCGGCACCATCGGGCTGGCCAAGTACGTCGAGAAGTACGACGCCGACCCCGAGGCGCTGCTGGTCAGCGGCATGGTGATGGTCGGCGCGGTGGCGCTGCAAAAGCCCGCCGTCACGCTGGCGCATGTCTCGCCCGTGGCGCGCCTGACCAGCGACTACGAGGTGGTCGCCGTCAAGGCCGACTCGCCCATCAAGACCCCCAAGGACCTCGTCGCCCAGCTGCGCGCCGATGCCGCCAACACGGTCATCGCGGGCGGCTCGGCCGGCGGCGTGGACCACATGTTCGCCGGCATGCTGGCGCGCGTGGCCGGCGCCTCGGCGTCGCTGAACTACCAGCCGCACCCGGGCGGCGCGCAGGTGGTCGAGGCGCTCGAGACGGGCAAGGCGGCGGTCGGCATCTCGGGCTACAGCGAGTTCGCCGAGAACATCGCCAACGGCAAGCTGCGCGCCATCGGCGTGTCGTCCAAGCACCCGTTCCAGGGGATCGCCTCGGTGCGCCAGCAGGGCGTGGACGCCGACCTGGCCAACTGGCGCGGCGTGATGACCGGCAAGAAGGTGCCGCCCTACCGCCGCGGCCAGCTGCTCGAGGCGGTGCAACGCGCCACCACGCACGACCTCTGGCAGAAGACCATCAAGCGCAACAACTGGGACCCGTACTGGATGGCGGGGAAGGACTTCGAGAGCTTTCTCGAACTCGACACGGCGATGGCCGGCCCGCTGATCTATCTGCTCAAGCTGAAGGCCTGAGCGCCTTCGCCCTCAGGCGAACAACTCCGGCATCTCGCGCTGCGCCTTCGGCGTGAGCGTGAGCGCGCGCCCGTCGAGTTCCTGTCGCACCCAGCCGCGCCGCAGCGACAGCTGCAGCCACGCGGCGCCGAGTGCGCCGCCCAGGTGCGGGCGGCGTTCGCTCCAGTCGAGGCAGGCGCAGGCGAAGCGGCGGCGCGAGCGGCGCACGGCGTCGACCTCGACGCCCAGGCTCTCCAGCGCGATGGCGCCGTCGGGCGTGAGTTCGTACGAGCCGCTCGCCAGGCCGCTGAGCCAGCCCTGCGCATGCAGCCGGTCGTGCAGCGCGACGCCCGCGGTGCCGGCCATGTGGTCGTAGCAGGTGCGGGCGCTGCGCAGGCGGCTCGGCGTGTTGGGCTGGAAGGCGGTGGCCGCGGGGCGCGGCGCGCCGGCCACGACCATGAGGCTTTCGAGCGCGGCGGCCACGTCGTCGCTGGCCAGGCGGAAGTAGCGATGCTTGCCTTGCACGAGCACCTCGACCAGCCGCTCTTCCTTCAGGCGCGCGAGGTGCGCGCTCGCGGTCGAGGCCGCCACCTCGGCCACGGTGGCGAGCTCGGTCGCGGTGCGGGCGTGGCCGTCCATCAGGCAGTTCAGCATGCGGGCACGGGCCGGCTCGGCGATGGCGCCGGCGAGGCGGGCGAGCTGGAAGTCGGAAGCGGTGGTGTCGTCCATGCGGGCATCCTAAGGCGACGCCGCATCCCACACTTCGTTCGCGGCCGAAGTGTGTCGGCGGCCACGAACGCACACTGCGCGCCATGAACACCGCCGCGCTCACCCACCACCCCGCCGACCCGGTCGCCGCCGCCACGCATGCCGACCCGTACCCGTACTACGCCACGCTGCGCGACGGCCCGCTGCTCGCGTGGCACGAGGGCTTGCGCGTGTGGGTCGCGAGCCGCGCCGATGTCGTCATGCGGGTGCTGCAGGCCCACGGCGCGCTGCGCGTGCGCCCCGCCGCCGAGCCCGTGCCGCGCGCGATCATGGGCAGCCCGGCGGGCGAGGTGTTCGGCCACCTCGTGCGCATGAACGACGGCCCCGCGCACCAGGCGCACCGGCCGGCCTTGCAGCGCGCGCTGGCCGGGCTCGACCTGCAGGCGGCGCACGCCGCCGCGCTCGACGTGGCGCGGCAACTGCCCGCGCAGGCGCCGCTGTCCGAGGCGCTGTTTTCGCTGCCCGTGCGGGCGATGGCCCACCTGCTGGGCTTCGACGATGCGACCTTGCCGCAGGTGGACCGCTGGATGCGCGACTTCGTCGCCTGCCTCTCGCCGCTGTCGAACGCCGACCAGTTGCAGGCGGCGAGCATGGCGGCCGGCGAACTGATGAACCGTTTCGAAACCCTGAGCGCGAACGCTTTGCCGCGCGACGGCACGCTGCTGGCAGCGGTGCTGGCCGAAAGCGCGGCCAGCGCGCCGCTCTCGCGCGCGCTGCTGGCGAACCTCGTGGGCCTGCTCTCGCAAACCTGCGACGCCACGGCGGGCCTGCTGGGCAACAGCCTGATCGCGCTGGTGCGCGAGCCCGCGCTGCGCCCGTTAACTCGCACGCGCGACGGGTTGCTCGCCATCGTCGAGGAGACGTCGCGCCACGATCCGTCGGTGCAGAACACGCGCCGCTTCGCGATCGAACCCATCGAGATCGCTGGCACCTCGCTGGCGGCGGGCGATGCGGTGCTGGTGCTGCTGGCCTCGGCGCAGCGCGATCCGGTGTTCAACCCCGATCCCGACCGCTTCATGCCCGTGCGCGCGCAGCGCCGCGTGCTCGGCTTCGGCCATGGCATGCATGCGTGCCCTGGGCAGGCGCTGGCCTGCACGCTGGCTGCTGCTGGCCTCGAAGCGCTGCTGCGCCAACACAGCGCCTCCGATCTCGACACGCTCGGCTGGCACTACCGCCCATCGGTCAACGGGCGCATTCCCGTCTTCGACTGAGTCAGTGCGCGGCCCAGCGCCCCGTGCCTGCCAAGTGCGGCGACAACGCAGCCTCGCCCCAACGCAACGGCAGCGCCGCCGGACGGCGCAGCGCGCGCGTGACGTGAAAGCGCATGAGCCGCTCCGCGCCCTCGAACGCCGCCACCTCGGCCCCCTCCGTGACGATCTCCGCCGCGGCGCCCAGGTGCAGCAGCTCGCCGGTGTCGAAATCGACGAACAGCAGGCCCGCGCGCGGATGCGCCTGCAGGTTGCCCAGCGTGTTGAAGAAGCGGTTGCCGTTGAAATCGGGCACCGTGAGCACGCCGCCCGCATCGACGCGCACGAAGCCCGGCCGACCGCCGCGATGCGACACGTCGACGCCGTGCGAGCGCGCATCGGCCGCGTCGCCCGCCGCCACCGCGTCGGGATACGCCGTGGCGATGAACAGCGTGTCGGCCGCGCCGATGAGCCGCTCGGCCGCGAGGTCGAGCGTGTCGAGCCACTGCACGGCGGGCTCGTTGGCCGGCGGCGCAGCGAACACCGGCTCGCGCGCCTGGATGTAGCGCGGGCAGTTGCCGAAGCTTTGCTGCACCTCGACCATGAAGCCCGCCGCGTCGAGCGCCTCGACCGTGCCGTTCATGCGGTTGCGCCGCCGCGTGTGCGGCTGGATGCCCAGCAGCCCAAGCGTGGCACCGGGCGCGAGCTGGCCGACGAGCGGATCGCCGGCGCCCGGCAGTGCATCGATGCGCAGGTGCGTCGCGTCGGGCGAGTGCGCAAAGCCGGCGGGCGCGGCGAGCATGCTGGCCCACGGCTGCAGGTCGGCGTCGAGGCTGCCGACCACGAGGAACGGCAGCAGCGAGAAGAACTCGCGGTGCTGGTCGGGCATGTAGTCGCGGATCACGCGCGGGCCCACCGCCTCCATCTGCTCGCGCGAGCCCACGAGCGATTGCAGCGCGCGCTCGCCGGCGTGGAAGGGCGCGGCGATCATGACGCCACCGCCAGGCCGACCGGCGAACGCACCATCGGCACGAACCCGGGCAAGGCTTCCACGCGCGCCAGCCAGGCACGCAGCTGCGGGTAAGCGTCGAGCGACACGCTGCCTTCGGGCGCGTGCGCCACGTAGGCGTAGTTCGCGATGTCGGCCAGCGTGGCCGACGGGCCCGCGAGGAAGGGCTGTTCGGACAGGCAGGTTTCCATCACCGCGAGCAGCGCGTGCGAGCGCTTGACGGTCTCGGTGCGGTCGGCGTCCACGCCGAACAGCACCATGATGCGCGCCGCCGCCGGGCCGTAGGCCAGCGGGCCGGCCGCCACCGAGAACCAGCGCTGCACGCGCGCCGCGCCCACCGGGTCGCGCGGCATCCAGCGCGCCGGGTCGGGGGCGTAGCGTTCGTTGAGGTACACGAGGATGGCGTTGGAGTCGGCCAGCGTGACCTCGCCGTCCTCGATCACCGGCACCTGGCCGAAGGAGTTGCGCGCCAGGAACTCCGGCGTGCGGTGCTCGCGCTGGCGCAGGTTGAGCTCGACGATCTCGAAGGGCAGGCCCAGCACCGAGAGGAAGAAGCGCACGCGGTGCACGTGGCCCGAGATGGCGCTGCCGAAGAGCTGGATGGGCTGGGCGGGCTGGCGGGTGTTGGTGCTGTTCTCGGTCATGAAGAGTCCTTCGGGTGGGTATGGCCTCGATTCTTCTCTCTTCCACCAAATGAATGAATAGCCTTTGCCGGATTTGACTGCTGCGTTTTCCGGTTTAATCGCGCCATGGATCGCTTCAAAGCCATGCAGACCTTCGTGCAGATTGCCGACCAGGGCAGCCTGACCCGCGCCGCCGAGGCGCTCGGCAGTTCGCTGCCCGCCGTGGTGCGCGCGCTCGCCGCGCTCGAGGCGCACCTGGGCGTGCGCCTTTTTCACCGCACCACGCGGCGCCTGTCGCTCACCGAGGAAGGCCGTCACTACCTGCCGAGCGCGCGCGAGGTGCTGCTCGCGGCCGACGCCGCCGACCAGGCGCTGAAGGCCGAGGCGCGCGAGCCCGCCGGGCAGCTGGTCATCACCGCGCCGGTGCTGTTCGGCCACATGTACGTGGCGCCCGCCATCGTGCGCTTCATGCAGCGCCACGAGAAGGTGCGCTGCAGCGTGCGGCTGCACGACCGCACGGTGAATTTGCTCGAGGAGGGCATCGATGTCGGCATCCGCATCAGCCCGCTCGAAGACTCGTCGCTGGTGGCGCAGACGCTGGGCACCATCCGCCGCGTGGTGGTGGCCAGCCCCGCCTTCCTGGCGCAGCACGGCGTGCCGCGCCATCCGCGCGACCTGGCGGGCGCGCCTTGCGTGCGCGGGCGCATCGATGCACCGTCGCAATGGGCGTTCCGCGATGGTGGCAAGACCGTGCACGTGACGCCCGACAACCGCCTGGAGTTGAACCACCTCGCACCCGCCATCGAGGCCTGCGCCGCGGGCATGGGCTTCGGCACTTTTTTCTCCTACCAGGTGCTGCCGCACGTGGCGCAGGGTCGGCTGCAGCTGGTGCTCGAAGACTACGAGCCCGCGCCCCGGCCTGTGAGCGTGATCTACCCGAACGCGCGGCTGCTGCCGGCGCGCACGCGGGCCTTCATCGACTGGATGAAAACCGAGTTCAGCGGCTTGCGCATGTAGCTGCTGCGCCAATCGGCCGGCTGCGTCAGAATGGCCGCGTGCCATCCCACACCTCCCCCTCCTCGCCTTCCTCTTCGTCTTCTTCCCCGTTGTTCCAGGTCCGTGGGCTGCGCAAGCGCTACGGCGAGACCACGGTCGTCGACGACCTCTCGTTCGAGATCGCGCCTGGCGAGTGCCTGGGCGTGATCGGGCCGAACGGTGCGGGCAAGACCACCACCATCCGCATGTGCCTGGGCCTCACCGCCCCCGACGGCGGCAGCATCGAGGCGCTGGGCCTGCAGATGCCGCGCGACGCGCTGGCCATCAAGGCGCAGCTGGGCGTGGTGTCGCAGTTCGACACCCTCGACCCCGACTTCAGCTGCGCCGAGAACCTCGTGGTGTACGGCCGCTACTTCGGTTTCAGCAAGGCGCATGTGCGTGCGCGCGTGCCGCAGCTGCTGGAGTTCGCCGCGCTCTCGCACAAGGCCGATGCCAAGCCCGGCGAGTTGTCGGGCGGCATGCGCCGACGCCTGTCGCTGGCGCGCGCGCTGGTGAACGACCCCAAGTTGCTGCTGCTCGACGAGCCCACCACCGGGCTTGACCCGCAGGCGCGGCACCTGATGTGGGAGCGGCTGCAGGTGCTGTTGCAGCAGGGCAAGTCGATCCTGTTGACCACGCACTTCATGGACGAAGCCGAGCGCCTGTGTTCGAGGCTGCTGGTGCTCGACCATGGCCGCAAGATTGCCGAGGGCCGTCCGCGTGACCTGATTGCCGAGCATCTGGAGCCTGATGTGGTCGAGGTGTATGGCAATGGGGCACTGTCGCTTGCCGGGTCGGCCGAGCTGCAGGCGCTGGCTGCGCGTGTGGAGGTGAGCGGCGAGACCGTGTTCTTCTACACGCAGGATGCGCGGCGTCTGCTCGACGCGTTGACGCAGCATGGCGGACTGCGCACCTTTCATCGGCCGGCCAATCTGGAAGATCTTTTCCTCAAGCTCACCGGTCGGCAGATTCGCCAGGATGGCTAGGCCTTCTTTCTATGAATACAACCACAGCTTCTTCTGCCGTTTCTCCCGACTCACCTGTGCCGCCTTCACCCTCCGTGTGGCGCGCGCCCGAGCTGTCGATGCGATGGTGGCCGGTGTTTTTGCGCAACCTGCTGGTGTGGCGCAAGCTGGCGCTGCCGAGCCTGATCGGGAACATCGCGGAGCCGCTGATCTGGCTGGTGGCGTTTGGCTACGGCATGGGCGCACTCGTCGGGCAGGTGACGGTGGATGGCACGCAGGTGCCGTACATCCTGTTCCTGGCGAGTGGGTCGATCTGCATGAGCGCGATGAATGCGGCGAGCTTCGAGGCGCTGTATTCGGCGTTTTCTCGGATGCATGTGCAGAAGACTTGGGACGGGATCATGAATGCGCCGGTGGGGCTGGATGACATCGTGCTCGCGGAGATGCTGTGGGCGGCGTTCAAGTCGATCTTTACTGTGACTGCGATCTTGTTTGTGATGCTTGGACTTGGGATCAGTCACAGCCCCAAGTTGATCGTGGCCTGGATGGTGTTGATCGGGTGTGGGATCACGTTTTCTTCTGTGGCGTTGATCTTCAATGCGTTGGCTAAGGGGTATGACTTTTTTACCTACTACTTCACGCTGTTCATGACGCCGATGATGTTTTTGAGTGGGGTGTTTTTTCCGTTGGAGCAGCTGCCTTCTGTGGTGCGTGCTGTGGCTGCTTGGTTGCCTTTGACGAATGCTGTTGCTTTGGTGCGGCCGTTGTTTATGGATCGGTGGCCTGAGGGGTGGTGGGTGCATGCGGGTGTTTTGGTTGTGTATGCGGTTGTGGCTTTCTGGATTGCTTTGGCGTTGACTCGGAAGAGGTTTCGGGGGTGATTTTTAGAGGGTGACCTGGTTTGCTTCCCGAGGCCGGGTCTCGGCCCGGCGGCCGACCTACTTTTCTTTGCTTCGCCAAAGAAACGTAGGCAAAAGAAAGGCGACCCTACTGTCTGCGTCCCTCCGCTTCGCTACGGGCAACCTGCGGTGCTCACGTTTCGCGGGGTCTCGCCCAAACTCGCTTCGCTCAAACAAGGGCGAGCCCTGATCCGCGAAACGCTGCGCTCCTCGGCGCAGCCAGAAGGGCTTTGGATACCAGCGGGCCATCGCTTCGCTCGGCCAGTGGGCCGCAGCAGGCGCTTCGCGCCTGCTGCGGCGAGGATTGGTCATGGCGTTGGTCCTTGCATGAGCGCATGCGTGTGCGTTCATACAGATGCGGATGTGCCTGCGACCACCACCACCACCACCACCACCACCACCACCACCACCACGAGCACAAACGCAGGCTTCGGCTGTTGGTAGTTCCCAGGCCGAGCGAAGCGACGGCCCGCCCGGTATCAAAGCCCCTCTGGCTGCGCCGAGGAGCGGAGCGTTTCGCGGATCAGGGCTCGCAGCTGTTTGAGCGAAGCGAGTTCTGCGAGACCCCGCGAAACGTGAGCACCGCAGGTTGCCCGTAGCGAAGCGCAGGGTCGCAGACAGTGGGGTCGCCTTTTCTTTGCTTACTTTCTTTTGGCGAAGCAAAAGAAAGTGAGTCGCCCGCCGGGGCGAGTCCCGGCCTCGGGAAGCAAAACGACCACCATCCCAAGTCACCCAAAACAACTACATTGCACACAATTTAATTGCGAACTACAATTCAACCCATGCCAACGAAACCCAACACAGACGACCTGCTCAAGCTAGACAACCAGCTCTGCTTCGCCGTCTACTCCGCCTCCTTGGCAATGACCCGTCTCTACAAGCCGTTGCTAGAAAAGCTCCAGCTCACCTACCCCCAATACCTCGTGATGCTCGCCCTCTGGGAGCAAGACGGCCCCACCGTCTCCGCCCTCGGCGAGCGTCTCTCGCTAGATTCCGGCACCCTCACCCCGCTCCTCAAGCGCCTCGAAGCCAACGGCTACGTATCCCGAGTCCGCGACGTCGCAGACGAGCGCCGCGTCCACATCACGCTCACCACCGCAGGCCGCAAGCTCAAGTCCCGCGCCGCCAACGTCCCCGAGTGCCTCATGGCCGCCGCCGAATGCTCCGTCCCCGAGCTGATCGCCCTCACGCAGCAGATCCAGACCCTGCGCGACCGCATCCGCAAAGCCGCCTGACACACAACCCCTCCAGAGTTCTCCCCGGCTTCGTGAGAAGAAGCCCTTTCATCACCACTCCCCTGACCAAAGGAAATCACCATGACCACCAAGCTCGACAAAGTTCTCTACACCGCAGAAGCCCACACCGTCGGCGGCCGTGACGGCGCCGGCAAGTCCAGCGATGGCGCCATCGACGTCAAGCTGAGCTCGCCCGGCTCGGGCAAGCCCGGCACCAACCCCGAGCAGCTGTTCGCGGTCGGCTACGCCGCCTGCTTCATCGGCGCCATGAAGGCCGTCGGCCCGAAGATCAGCGTCAAGGTGCCGGAAGAAGTCGCCATCGACTCGAAGGTCTCCCTCGGCCCGACGAACGGCGGCGCGGCCTACGGCATCTCGGTGCAGCTGGCGATCTCGCTGCCCGGCCTCGACGACGCACAGAAGAAGCTGCTGGTCGACACCGCCCACCAGGTCTGCCCCTACTCGAACGCCACCCGCGGCAACATCGACGTGGAACTGACCATCGTCTGATTCCGTTCTGACGGTTTCACGAAAAAAAGCGCCCCGGCCCCAAGCCCGGGCGCTTTTTTCATGTCTGTCTCACGGGTGACGCCGAAACGCACGCCGAGATAGCGCCTTTCACCAAGCTTGGCTAATGTGGCCGCACGTCTCGCCCGTCCCGCCACCCGTCTTCAACACACACCCGTGGAGATCGACCCCATGAGCACCACCCACCTCCTGATCCGCAAAGACCAGCTGGCCACCACGCGCCTGCACACCGACACCACCGAACGGCCGCTGGCCGACGGCCAGGTGCGCGTGCGCATCGACAGCTTTGCGCTCACCTCCAACAACATCACCTACGCCGCCTTCGGCGATGCGATGAGCTACTGGCAGTTCTTTCCCTCCGAGGAAGAAGGCTGGGGCAGCATCCCGGTGTGGGGCTTTGCCAGCGTGGTGCAGTCGCAGCACCCGGGCGTGGCCGTGGGCGAACGGATCTACGGCTACTGGCCGATGTCCACGAGCGCGGTGCTCAGCCCCGACCGGCTCTCGCCCTCGCGCTTCACCGACGCGGCGGCGCACCGCGCCGAGCTGCCCGCGGTCTACAACCAGTACTTCCGCTGCAACGCCGACCCGCTGTACACCACCGACACCGAAGACCTGCAGGCGCTGCTGCGCCCGCTGTTCATCACCTCGTGGCTGATCGACGACTTCATGGCCGACAACGATTTCTTCGGTGCCACCACCATGCTGCTGTCGAGCGCCTCGAGCAAGACGGCCTACGGCACGGCCTTCCAGCTGCACCAGCGCGACGGCATCGAGGTGGTCGGGCTCACCTCGCCCGCCAACGTGGCCTTCTGCCAGAGCCTGGGCTGCTACGACCGCGTGGTGACCTACGACGCGCTGGACACCATCGCGGCCGACACCCCGTGCGTGTACATCGACTTCGCCGGCAACGGCGAGCTGCGCACCGCGATCCACGAGCGCTTCACCAACCTGAAGTACAGCAGCTCGATCGGCGGCACGCACGTGGAGCAGCTCGCCGCCAAGGGCGCGGGCAAGAGCCTGACCGGCCCGCGCGCCACGCTGTTCTTCGCGCCGGCGCAGATCAAGAAGCGCACCACCGAATGGGGCGCCGACGAGTTCGGCCGGCGCATGGTGGCCGCCTGGCACCGCTTCCTGGCCACGGTGACCGACGCCAGCAACCCCTGGCTGCACACCGAGCACCACCACGGCGGCGAGGCGGTGCAGGCCGCCTACGCGCAGGTGCTGGCGGGCAAGGGCGACCCGCGCACCGGCCATATCCTTTCGCTTTACAAACAAGCGGGCGCTCGCTGACCCGCAAGGGGCCCATGTGGCGACAATCGCCGCATGACCCCTTCTTCTGTCGCGCCCGCGAACACCCATCCTTACGAGAGCCTCACGCCCGACGTGGTGCTCGACGCGCTCGCGACACTCGGCCTGCACGGCGACGGCCGCCTCACCGGCCTGAACTCCTATGAAAACCGGGTCTACCAGGTCTACCTGGAAGACCCGACCCCCCATCCTGCGGTGGTGCTCAAGTTCTACCGCCCCGGCCGCTGGAGCGAGGCCGAGATCCTCGAAGAGCACGCCTTCTCGCTCGAACTGGCCGCCGGCGAGGTGCCGGCCGTGCCGCCGCTGGCCTTCGACGGCAAGACGCTGCACCACCACGCCGGCTTTGCCTTCAGCGTGAGCCCCTACCGCGGCGGGCGCGCGCCCGAACTCGACAACTTCGAGGTGCTCGAATGGGTGGGCCGCTTCCTGGCGCGCATCCACACGGTGGGCAGCGCCAAGCCCTTCGAGGCCCGCCCCGCGCTCGACCTGCAGACCTTCGGCCTGGACTCGCGCGACTGGCTGCTCGAGAACGACAAGATCCCGCTCGACATGCAGCGCGACTGGGAAAAGATCTGCAACGAGGCGCTGGACATGGTCCGCGCCACCGCCCTGGCGCTGCAGCCGCCGGCCTCCGACTTCAAGCCCCGCAAGCTGCGCCTGCACGGCGACGTGCACCCCGGCAACATCCTGTGGACGCCCACCGACCGCCCCGGCGGCGGCCCGCACTTCGTCGACTTGGACGACGCGCGCACGGGCTTTGCCGTGCAAGACCTGTGGATGCTGTTGTCGGGCGACCGCGCGCAGCGCACGGCGCAGCTGTCGGGCCTGCTCGACGGCTACGAGCAGTTCCGCGAATTCGACCGCCGCGAGCTGGCGCTCATCGAGCCGCTGCGCACGCTGCGGCTCATCCACTACAGCGCCTGGCTGGCACGCCGCTGGGAAGACCCGATCTTCCCGATCAACTTCCCGTGGTTCGGCTCCAGCGACTACTGGAAGGGCCAGATCCTCGTGCTCGAAGACCAGTGCGAGCAGATGGCCGAAGAGCCCCTGTACGCGTGATCACTGAGCGGCGTTCGCGGCCAGGCTCTGCGCCACGCCTTCGAGCAGCCGCTCGACCAGCACATTGACCGGCCCGGCGCGCCACACGCCGTAAGCCTCCGACTGCGCCACCGCGCGGTCGAGCGGGCGGAACACCGCGCCGCGCAGCGCCGAGTGCCGCATCGCCTGCGGCACCAGCGCCACGCCCATGCCCTGCGACACCAGCGACACCACGGCCAGCCAGTGCCGCACCTCGTGGCGCACCTCGGGCAGAAAGCCCGCGTCGGCGCAGATCGACAGGATGCGCTCGTGGTAATCGGGTGAGGCCTCGCGCGAGAACAGCACGAAGGGCTGGTCGCGCAGGTCGGCCGGCGCCAGCACGCGCTTGCGCGCCAGCGCATGGCCCGCGGGCAGGCAGGCCACGAAGGGCTCCGACAGCAGCAGCCGGTGCTGCAGCTCGGCCGGCATGCGGCTGGTGTGGACAAAGCCCAGGTCGAGCCGGTCGTGCAGCAGCTCGGCGATCTGCACGCCCGAATTGAGTTCGCTCAGCGTGATGCGCACCGCCGGATGCCGCGCCTGGAACGCGCGCAGCGCGGGCGGCAGGCCGCGGTAGAGCATGGCGCCGACAAAACCGATGCGCAGCCGGCCCGCCGAGCCGGTGGCCACGTCGCGCGCCTCCATGGCGGCCTCTTCGGCCTGCAAGAGCACGCGCCGCGCCGACACGCGCAGCGCCTCGCCCGCGGGCGTGAGCCGCACCTCCTTGCTGTTGCGCTCGAACAGGCGCGCGCCCACCGAGTCTTCGAGCTGGCGGATCGCCACCGACAGCGGCGGCTGCGAAATGGCCAGCCGCCGCGCGGCGCGCCCGAAGTGCAGCTCTTCGGCGAGCACGGAGAAGTAGCGCAGGTGCCGCAGTTCCATGAATAGCTAAATCAAATCGTACAAGACCAAATCAATATTAGACACGGATCATTGCCAACTCAACAATGCGGCGAACCAGGAGACGCCCGCATGCCCACACCCGCTGCTTCCGCTGCCACAGCCGCCGCGCACCCGATCCCCGATCGCCACGGCCAGAACCTCTTCACCACCGACACCGAGCTGCACACGCTGCTCGCGCTGTACCTGCCCGAGGCCCTGCGCACGCACATGCGCCCGCACTTCGAGCGCCTGGGCGGCCTGGCGGGCGGCCTGCTGGACGACCTGGCCGGCACCGCCGACCGCAACCCGCCCACGCTGAAGCAGCGCACGCGCACCGGCATCGACGAGCAGAAGGTCATCAAGCACCCCGCCTACGTCGAGATGGAGCGCCTGGCGCTCAGCGAATTCGGCCTGGCCGCCATCTCGCACCGCGACGAGACGCTGGGCTGGCAAGGCAAGATGCCGCCGCTGGTCAAGTACGTGCTGACCTACCTGTTCGTGCAGGCCGAGTTCGGCCTGTGCTGCCCGGTCTCGATGACCGACTCGCTCACGCGCACGCTGAAGAAGTTCGGCACGCCCGAGCTGGTCGCCAAGTACCTGCCGCGCCTGACCTCGCTCGACTTCGACGAGCTGGCGCAGGGCGCGATGTTCATGACCGAGCAGGCCGCCGGCTCCGACATCGCCGCCACCGCCACGACCGCCCAGCGCCAGGCCGACGGCAGCTGGCGCCTGGCCGGCGACAAGTGGTTCTGCTCCAACCCCGACGCCGGCTTTGCGATGGTGCTGGCGCGCGCCGACGACGCGCCCGCGGGCATGAAGGGCGTGTCGCTGTTCCTGCTGCCGCGCGAGCTCGACGACGGCAGCCTCAACCACTACCGCATCATCCGGCTGAAGGACAAGCTGGGCACGCGCTCGATGGCCAGCGGCGAGATCCGCCTCGAAGGCGCGGTGGCCTACCTCGTGGGCGAGGAAGGCCGCGGCTTCCAGCAGATGGCCGACATGGTCAACAACTCGCGCCTGTCGAACGGCGTGCGTTCCGCCGGCCTGATGCGCCGCGCGGTGGCCGAGGCCGAGTACATCGCCTCCGAGCGCCGCGCCTTCGGCCGCGCGCTCGAGCAGATGCCGCTGATGCAGCGCCAGCTCGACAAGCTGCGCGTGCCGTCCGAGCAGGCCCGCACCATGGTCTGCCAGACCGCGCAGGCGCTCGCGCGCTCCGACGCCGGCGAGCCCGATGCGTATGCGCTGCTGCGCATCCTCACGCCGCTCATCAAGTTCCGCGCCTGCCGCGATGCGCGCCAGGTCACGGGCGACGCGATGGAAGTGCGCGGCGGCTGCGGCTACATCGAGGAGTGGAGCGATCCGCGCCTCGTGCGCGACGCGCACCTGGGCTCGATCTGGGAAGGCACCAGCAACATCGTGGCGCTGGACGTGATCCGCGCCGTGAAGCGCGAAGGCTCGCTGCCCGTGCTGCGCGCGCACGTCGAGAAGCTCATCGCCGACGCCACCGGACTCACGCCGGCCTTCGCCGCCGCGCTGCGCGACACCATGGCGCGCGCCTGCGCCCTGGCCGAGACCGCCGCGCGCGAAGGCGGCGACGTGCTCGCGCGCCAGGCCGCCTCGGCGCTGTACCACTGCACCAGCGCCGCCGCGATGGCCTGGGAGGCCTCGGCCGGCGGCTCCGCCGCGCGCCTGCGCTGGGCCCAGCTGGTGCTGCTGCACCGCGTGCTGCCGCGCGATCCGCTGGCGCCCGACGCACTGCCCGCCGACTGGCATGCCGCCCTCGTGCGCACGGCCGCCTGAGCCCCTTTTCGAGAACAACGGAGACAAGACCCCATGCGACAACGACTCAGCCTCCTCCTCGGCACCGCCTGCGCCGCGCTGCTGCTGGCAGCCACGCCCGCCGCGCAGGCCCAGCCCGGCGCCTTCCCGACCAAGCCCATGACGCTGGTCGTGCCCTTCCCGCCCGGCGGCCCGACCGACGCGATGGCGCGCACGCTGGCCGCCGAGCTGCGCGACAAGCTCGGCCAGCCCATGATCGTGGAGAACCGCGCGGGCGCGGGCGGCAACATCGGCGCCGACTACGTGGCGCGCGCCGAGGCCGACGGCCACACGCTGCTGTTCGGCACCTCGGGCCCGCTGGCCATCAACGTGAGCCTGTACCGCAAGATCAGCTACGACCCGACCAGGAGCTTCGCGCCCGTGATCCAGGTCGGCTACCTGCCGAACATCCTGGTGGTGAACCCGGCCCTGCCGGTGAAGAACGTGGCCGAGCTGGTCGCCTACGCCAAGGCCAACCCGGGCAAGCTCAGCTACGCCTCGTCGGGCAACGGCGCCTCGTCGCACCTGGCGGGCGTGCTGTTCAACTCGGTGGCCGGCACCGACCTGCTGCACGTGCCCTACAAGGGCACGGGCCCGGCCCTCAACGACCTGCTGGGCAACCAGGTCAGCATGACCTTCACCGACATCCTCACCGCGCTGCCCTACGTCAAGGCCGGCAAGCTGCGCGCGCTGGGCGTGGCCACCTCGGCGCGCTCGCAGGCGCTGCCCGAGGTGCCGACCATCACCGAGCAGCTGCACAAGCCCTACGACGTGAGCGTGTTCTTCGGCATCGTCGCGCCGGCCGGCACGCCGGCCGACCGCGTGACCAAACTCAACCACGCGTTCGCCGAGGTGCTCAACTCGCCGAAGGTCAAGCAGATGTTCGCCGCGCAGGGCCTGGAAGCCACGGCGGACACCTCGCCGCAGAAGCTCGCGCAGTTCATCGGCAGCGAAACGGCCAAGTGGAAAGACGTGGTGAAGAAGTCCGGCGCGCAGCTCGACTGACCGCCGCGACGCACAAGAAAAAACAAGGAGACAAGAAGATGAAGACGCACCTGCTGTCACGCCTGATCGCCGTGGCCGCGCTGTTCACCGCAGCCGGCGCCGCCACCGCAGAGACCTACCCGCAACGCCCCGTCACGCTGATCGTTCCGTACGCCGCGGGCGGCCCCACCGACCAGCACCTGCGCGCCGTGGCAGAAGAAGCCGGCAAGGCCCTCGGCCAGCCCGTGGTGCTCGACAACCGCCCCGGCGCGAGCGGCACCAACGGCGCCGCCGCGCTGGTGCGCGCCGCGCCCGACGGCTACACGCTGGCCGTGCTGCCGGCCTCGGTGTACCGCGAGCCCTTCATCAACAAGGTAGCCTTCGACCCCGCGCGCAGCTTCTCGTACGTGGTGATGCTGTCCGACTACACCTTCGGCCTCGCGGTGAAGGCCGACGCACCGTGGAAGACCTGGCAGGACTTCGCGGCCGACGCCGCGCGCCGCCCGGGCAAGCTCAACGTCGGCGCCACCGGTGCGGTGGGCACGCCGCGCATCGTGATGGACGAAGCCGCCGAGATGGCGAAGGTCCAGCTCAACATGGTGCCCTTCAAGGGCGACGCCGAAGTCACCAACGCCATCCTCGGCGGCCACATCGACGCCGCGCCGCTGTCGGGCGTGGCCGTGCCGCACATCGACGCCGGCAAGATGCGCTACCTCGTGATGCTCACGCCGCAGCGCGTCAAGCGCTACCCGCAGGTGCCCACGCTGCGCGAACAGGGCGTGGACGCGGTCATCGATTCGCCCTACGGCATCGCCGGCCCCGCCGGCATGGACCCGGCCCGCGTGAAGACCGTGCACGACGCCTTCCGCAAGGCGCTGGCGTCGCCCGCCGGCCTGCGCGTGCTGGAGCAGCTGAACCAGCAGGCCAACGCGATGGACCCCGAGCAGTACCGCCGCTACGCGCTGGCCACGACCGCGCGTGAGAAGGAGCGCGTGGCGCGCCTGCGCCAGCGCGGCCTGCTCGACTGACCACGGAGTGCGCCGCATGCAGGACCCCGCTTTCATCGACGAGCCCGCCGGCGTGCTGTTCGGCCTGCCCATGCCGATGGCACGCGCCTTCGCGCTGCGCGGCGAAGCCATCGGCGACGAACGTGCGCGCGTGCGCATGCCCTACAGCGCCGACCACACCAACAGCCGCGGCGACGTGCACGGCGGCGCGATCGCCGTGCTGTTCGACTGCGCGCTCTCCAGCGCCGTGCGTTCGCACGCGCCCACGGCCTTCGGCGTGGTCACCGTCGACATCACGGTGCACTACACCGCACCCTGCGCCGGCGACGTGATCGCCACCGCCGTGTGCGAGCGGCGCGGGCGCGCGATGTGCTTCGCGCGCGGCGAGGCGCGCAACGCCGACGGCGAGCTGCTCGCGCTGGCCACCGGCACCTTCAAGCTGGTGCCGCGCACCGCTTCTCCTTCTTCCGAGTCCACCCCATGACCACCGCCCCTTCTTCGACCGGCGCCCTCGCGGGCATCCGCGTGCTCGACATCTCGCGCATCCTCGGCGGCCCGTACTGCGGCCAGATCCTCGGCGACCACGGCGCCGACGTGCTCAAGGTCGAGCCGCCGCAGGGCGACGACACGCGCACCTGGGGCCCGCCCTTCAAGGAGGGCGTGGCCTCGTACTACCACGGGCTGAACCGCAACAAGCGCGTGCAGCACCTGGATTTCTCGACCGAGGAAGGCCGCGAGGCGCTGCTGGCGCTCGTGGCCGAGGCCGACGTGCTGATCGAGAACTTCAAGACCGGCACGATGGAGCGCTGGGGCATCGGCTACGAGACGCTGTCGCAGCGCTTTCCGCGCCTGGTGTGGTGCCGCGTGTCGGGCTTCGGCGCGGACGGCCCGCTGGGTGCGCTGCCGGGCTACGACGCCGCCGTGCAGGCCATGACCGGCATCATGAGCATCAACGGCGAGGCCGACGGCGGCCCGCTGCGCGTGGGCCTGCCGGTGGTCGACATGGTGACCGGGCTCAACGCGGTGATCGGCGTGCTGCTCGCGCTGCAGGAGCGCAACCGCAGCGGACGCGGCCAGTTCGTCGAAGCGGCGCTGTACGACAGCGGCCTGTCGCTGCTGCACCCGCACGCGGCCAACTGGTTCATGGACGGCACGGCGCCGCGCCGCACCGGCAACGCGCACCCCAACATCTACCCCTACGACGCGCTGGCCACGGGCACCGACCCGATCTTCGTGGCCGTGGGCAACGACCGCCAGTTCGCGAGCTTCTGCCGCTGCATCGGCCTGCCCGCGCTGGCCGACGACCCGCTGTACCGCACCGCCGGCGCGCGCTCGGTGAACCGCGACGGCCTCAAGCAGCAGCTCGAAGCCGCGCTCGCCGCCTTCGACGGCCGCACGCTGGTCGACCAGCTGATGGCCGCCGGCGTGCCCGCCGCGCCCGTGCTGCCGGTGGCGGCCGCGCTGCAGCACCCGCACACGCTGCACCGCGAGATGGTGGTGGAGATGGAAGGCGGCTACCGCGGCATCGGCGCGCCCGTGAAGCTCAGCCGCACGCCGGCCAGCTACCGCCATGCGCCGCTGACGCCGGGCGACGCGTTCCTGCCGAGCGACGACAGCGCAGCGCGCTGACCTGTTCAATCCAGCGAGAGCTTGAGCGCGCGGATCAGCGGATGCCAGCGCGCCGACTCGCGCGCCAGCAGCGTTTCAAACTCGGCCGGCGTGCCGCCCACCGGTTCGACGCCGGCCTCGGCGAGGCGGCGCTGCACCACCGGGTTGTGCAGGGCACTGGCCACCGCGCGCTGCAGCCGCGCCACCACCTCGGGCGGCGTGCCCGCCGGCGCCACGAGGCCGTGGAAGATCGCGGCCTCGACCTTCGGCAGGCCCAGTTCCGCGAAGGTCGGCACGCCCGGCCATTGCGCCAGGCGCGCGGGGTTCGCCACCGCGAGCACGCGCAGCCGGCCGCCCTGGATGAAGCGGCGCGCCGTGGCGAGTTCGCCCATCGCGAACGGCAACTGGCCGCCCGCCACCTCGACCAGCGCCGGCCCGGCGCTGCGGTACGGCACATGCACCATCTCCAGCCCCGCTTCGCGCGCCAGCAGTTCCATCGCGAGGTGCTGCGGGCTGCCGTTGCCGGCCGAGGCGAAACTGAAGCGGCCCGGAAAGGCGCGCGCGTCCTCGATGAAGGCACGCGCATCGCGCACGCCGCTGGCCGGACCGACCAGCAGCACCATCGGCAGCCGCACCAGCTGCGTGACCGGCGTGAAATCGCGCGACGGGCTGTAGCTCAGGCTGCGGTACAGCGCCGGGTTGAACACCCACATGCCGTTGTCGGCCGACAGCACGGTGTGGCCGTCGGCCGGCGCGCGCGCGGCCTCGAGGGCGGCGAGCGCGGTGTTGCCGCCGGGGCGGTTCTCGATCTGCACCGGCTGGCCCGTGTCGATGGTGAGCTGGGCACCGATGGCGCGCGCGACGACGTCGGCGATCGCGCCCGTCGGGAAGGGCACGATCCAGCGGATCGGCCGCGCGGTGTCGTCGGAGGGCTGCGCCCAGGCCGTGCCGGCCACCAGACCCAGCAGCGCGGCCAGCCGCCGTCGCCTCAGGTCGGGCAGGCGGCGCTGCTTCACGGGGCGGCCCGGCTGGTCTTCAGGCCCTGCCCCGCGGCCCAGGTCGACACGTCCTCGCGCTTGATGGCGGCAGCCATGAGGCCCGGGAACGCATCGGGCGTGCAGGCGAATGAGGGCACGCCCAGCGCCGCGAGCTTGGCGGCCAGGTCGCGGTCGTACGAAGGCGCGCCCTCGTCGCTGAGCGCCAGTAGCGCGATGAACTGCACGCCGGCCTCCACCAGCTGGTGGGCGCGGCGCAGCAGGCCGTCTTCCACGCCGCCTTCGTACAGGTCGGAGATGAGGATCAGGATGGTGTTGCGCGGCTCGCGCACCAGCGTCTGGCAGTAGCCCACGGCGCCGTTGATGTCGGTGCCGCCGCCCAGCTGCACGCCGAACAGCAGGTCGACCGGGTCCTGCAGCTGCTCGGTCATGTCGACCACGGCGGTGTCGAACACCACCAGCTTGGTCGACACCGCCGGCAGGCTCGCCATCACCGCGCCGAAGATGCTCGAATAGACCACCGACGCGGCCATGGAACCGCTCTGGTCGATGCACAGGATCACTTCGCGCTGCGGCTGGCGCGCCTTGCGGCCGTAGCCCACCAGCGTCTGCGGCACCACGGTGCGGTACTCGGGCTGCCAGTGGCGCAGGTTGGCGCGGATGGTGCGGTGCCAGTCGATCTCCGAATGGCGCGGGCGGCGGTTGCGCTGGCTGCGGTTGAGCGCGCCGCTCACGGCGCTGCGCATCGGCTCCTCGAGCTTCTTCATGAGCTCGTCGACCACCTTGCGCACCACGGCGCGCGCCGTGTCCTTGGTGCCGGCCGGGATCACGCTCGCCAGCGCCACGAGGTTGGCGACCAGGTGCACGTCGGGCTGCGCGTTCTCGAGCATCTCGGGCTGCAGCAGCATCTGGCGCAGGTTCAGGCGCTCCATCGCGTCGCGCTGCATCACCTGCACCACCTGGCTCGGGAAGTACTTGCGGATGTCACCGAGCCAGCGCGCCACGCTGGGCGCCGAATCGCCCCGGCCGCCGCGCTGCCCGCCCTGGCCCAGGCCGCGCCGGCCGTCGGCTTCGTAGAGCGCGGCCAGCGCCTGGTCGATCTCGCGCACGCGGCCTTCGATGGCGCCGCAGCTGGCGTTGGCTTCGCTGCCGAGCACGAGGCGCCAGCGTTGCAGGCGGTCGGTGGGCGGCAGGGTTTCTTCTTCGTCGATGGGTGTTGGATTCGCGCTCATGCCTTCACTCCCAGCAGTTCCCGCAGCAGCGGCAGCGCGAGCACCGCGCGTGATTCGTCCCAGTCGGTGGCGGCCACCGCTGTTGGCAAGGTGCCGCCGACGGCGCCGCGCTTGGCGCGTTCGCCGAGTGCGCGCCGGTCGGCGCCCGAGAAGTCCGCGAAGCTGCGCCGCACCAGCGGAAGCACCTGCACGAAGTGTTCTTCGCCGAGCCCCGCGAGCCAGCCGTCGACCAGCGACCACACGGCATCGTCGTGCAGCAGCACCATCGCGTTGCGATTGAGAAAGCCTTCGAGCCAGGCCGCCGCATCGGTCGGCGGTGCGCCGGCCGAGAGGTTGCGCGCGAGTTGCTGCGAAGCGCCGTCGCTGTCGATCTGCGCATCGTCGAGCAGCAAGCGGCAGCTCACGCCGCGCAGCAGCGGCGCGCCGGTTTCGCCGAAGGCGATGGCACGCAGCGCGTTGCGCCAGGCGGCGGTGGTTTCTTCGCCGTCGCGCAGGCGCACCGCGTCGTGCGCCCCGATGAGGCGGGTGCGCAGCGACTCGGCGGCTTCGGCGTCGAGCGCGCCGCAGGCGATCGGCAGGCCGATGGCGCCGCGCACGATGAGGCTGTCGAGCACGTGCGAGAGCAGCGCGCTGTCGGTCTGGCGCACGCTGCCGTAGCGGAACACGTTGGCCAGCGGCGGCACGGCGCCGATGAGCTGCACGGCGTCGCCGGTGAGCGCGGCGCGGTCTTCGAGCGCGCGGGTCACGGCCTGCACGGCCACGGGCAGGTCGGCCAGCAGCACGGTGTCGACCTGCTCGGCCAGTGCGGTGAGCGAGGTCTCGGCCGCGAGCCCTTCCATCACGCGCGCGCCGGCGGCATGCGCCACGGTGGCGCCGAAGCGGCTGGCCTCGATGACGCGCAGCGCGAACTCGGGCTGCCACTGCAGCTGCCACACCTCGTGAAAGGTGCCGCGGCTCGCGCGCTGGCCGGCGGTGACCTCGCCCCACGGCAGGTCGAGCAGGCGCAGGCGGTGCAGCAGGTGGCTGCGCGCCAGGTCGTTGGGCTGGCGCAGGTCGAGGTCGAGCGTCTTCGCGGTGGCCTCGGGCTTCAGACGCAGGCTCTTCTGCGCCTGTTCGAGGTCGCGCTGCAGCGGCACGGTGGGCACGTCGGCCGGCACCTGGCCCATGCGGTCGCCGACCGTGAGGCGTTCGCGGATGAGCGTGAGCGGCGCCTGCTCGCCCATGCAGATCACGCTGCGCACGGCCTCGTCGAGCTCGGGCAGGCCGGGCGCGGGGCGCTCGCGCAGCGCGGCCAGCGTGTCGGCCAGGCGCGTGGCTTCGATGAGGTGGGCGGAAGAACAGTCGAGGTCGTGCTCGCGCAGCAGGCGCGCGACGCGTGCGAGCCAGCCGGTGCTGCGCCCCGCCACCTCGTGCCCCTGCTGCCACAGGTGCTCGTACCAGCCCGGCGAATCGATGCCCGCGCCATAGCCGCTCGCGCTCGTGAGGTGCCGGTAGGTCCACGGCACCCAGGTCGCGAGCACCTTGAGCTTGGGCAGGCCCTTGAGCAGCGCCGCATCGGCCTTGGCGGTGGCCGCGCCCTGCAGCGCGGGCACGTGCCACGCACCACAGACGACGGCGATGCGCTGGTGGCCGGCCTTCACGGCCTCGCGGATCGATTGCCGCATGAAGGCTTCGCGCCGCTGCTCGCGTTCCATCGCGCGCACGCCGCGCCGGTCTTCGGGCGTTTCGGCGCGCACGGCCGTCATGGCTTCGGCGATGGCGCCGAACAGGTCTTCGCCGTCGCCGCGTTCCTCGACCATGTGGTTCCACCAGCTCTCGCCGTCGGCATAGCCGGCGGCATGGGCGAGCCAGTCGAAGGGGTCGTCGGGCAGCGTGTTGGCGGCCTGTTCTTCCTCGGGCGCATCGACCGTTTCGGCGACGGGCACCGTGTCGGTCTCGTCATCGCCGAGCGGTGTTTCCTCGGGCTCTTGCGCCTTGGCTTCGTCGGCCGCGCGCGCGGCCTGTTCGATCGCCATGCGGTGCGCCTGCGGCAGGTCGATGAAGCGCATGGGCACGCCGCGCGCGGCGCCCCATTGCAGCGCCTGCCACTCGGGCGAGAAGGTGGCGAAGGGATAGAACGCGGCCAGGCCGGTGTCCTCGCTCGCGTGGATCAGCACCGCCACCGGCGGTTGCAGGTCGGCATGCGCCAGGAAGGACAGCAGCGGCTCGGCCTCGGGCGGGCCCTCGACGAGGATGCAGTCGGGCTGCAGCGACTCGAAGGCGCGCAACAGGCTGCGCGCACAGCCGGGGCCGTGGTGGCGGATGCCGAAGTAGTGCAGCGGCGAAGGCGCCGCGCTCGTGCTCATGCGCTGGCTCGCGTCAGAGTTGTTCTCGGCAGGCGCGGTACAGGTCCTTCCAGTCGGCCCGCTCCTTCACCACGGTCTCCAGGTATTCCTTCCACACCACCTGGTCCTGCACCGGGTCCTTGATGACCGCGCCGATCAGGCCCGAGGCCACGTCGGCCGAGCGCAGCACGCCGTCGCCGAAGTGACCGGCCAGCGCCATGCCGCTGTTGATGACCGAGATGGCCTCGGCGGTCGAGAGCGTGGAGGTGGGCGACTTGATGCGCGTCTTGCCGTCTTCGGTCTGGCCGTTGCGCAGCTCGCGGAAGATCTGCACCACGCGGCGCACTTCCTGCAGCGCGGGCGGCTCGGCCGGCAGCGCGAGCGCGCGGCCCAGTTCGCCGACGCGCTTGACGACGATCTGCACTTCCTCGGCCTCGCTCGACGGCACGGGCAGCACCACGGTGTTGAAGCGGCGCTTGAGCGCGCTCGACAGTTCGTTCACGCCCTTGTCGCGGTTGTTGGCGGTGGCAATCACCGAGAAGCCGCGCGTGGCCTGCACCTCGGTACCGAGCTCGGGCACGGGCAGGGTCTTTTCCGACAGCACGGTGATCAGCGAATCCTGCACGTCGGCCGGGATGCGCGTGAGTTCTTCGACGCGCGCGATCTTGCCCAGGCGCATGGCGTGCACCAGCGGGCTCGGCACCAGCGCCTTTTCCGACGGGCCATGGGCCAGCAGCTCGGCGTAGTTCCAGCCGTAGCGCAGCTGCTCTTCGCTGGTGCCGGCCGTGCCCTGGATCAGCATCGTCGAGTCGCCACTCACGGCGGCCGCCAGGTGCTCCGACACCCACGACTTGGCCGTGCCCGGCACGCCGTACAGCAGCAGCGCGCGGTCGGTGGCGAGCGTGGACACGGCGATTTCCATCAGGCGCGAATTGCCAATGTACTTGGGGCTGACCTCGAAGCCGTTGGCCAGCTTGCCGCCCATCAGGTAGGTGAGCACGGCCCAGGGCGAGAGCTTCCAGTTGGCCGGGCGCTGGCGGTCGTCGACCTTCTGGAGCGCATCGAGTTCTTCGGCGAATTGCTGTTCGGCATGCTGGCGCAGGACATTGCTCATGGACGGCCTTGGGAAGAGGTTGAAAGTGAGGAAGAGGAAGAAGACAAGGGAAGGGTCGCGACCAGCCGGCGCGCACGCACGATGCGCGCGGTGTCGGCCAGTGCGTTGGCGAGGCCGGGGCTTTCCTCGGCCGCGCGCGGCAGGTCGGCCAGCAGCGCCAGTGCATCGAGGTGCAGCAGCGCGGCGGCGGTGCCGAGCACCTGGCGCAGCACGTAGTCGTTGATGAGGTCGCCGCGCTCGACGCGCATGCGCAGCGCCTGGGCGATGCGCAGCGACAGCGCGGCCGACGGCGTGTCGCCGGGTGCGCAGGCCTGGTCGGCAAACGCGACGACGTCCTGCACGCCCTGCCCGGCATCGCCGAGCTGCGTTGCCCAGTGGCGCTCGCGGCGCTCGCGCGGCAGCAGCGCCAGCAGCGGGCCCACGCCGCCGCGGTGGGCGCGCGGGCGGTCGAGCAACGCGTCGCACCAGTCGAAATCCGGCGCGGCCAGCACGGCCTCGTTCCAGCCGCGCAGCAGCGCGTCGTGCCAGTCGCCCTTGGCGGCCCAGTCGAGCAGTGCAGCGGGCGTCAGGCCGGTGCGTGCGGTCCACCAGGCGAGCGGCATCTGGCGCACGAGCTGGTAGAGCCACCAGGCACGCTCGCCGAGGCTGTCGTGCGTGGGGCGCGCGGCGTCGATGGCGTCGTCCTTCCAGCGCGGGTCGGCGGCTTCGGGGGCGTTCAGTTGCCACGTCGCGCCTTGCGACGACAGCAGCGGTGCGAGGAAGGCTTCGACGCGCCGCACATGCGCGCTGGCCGGCAGGCGCTGCAGCAGCTCGACCACGGTCTGGCGCACGTCGCGCGCGCGGTCTTTCAGCTGGGCTTCGAGCAGCGCTTCGTCGTCGGGGCCGAGGTTCTCGGCCAGTGCGCCGAGCAATACGGCGCGCTCCTTGGCGGGCAGTTGCGGCAGTTCGGCGGCGAGGCGTTCGCGCGCACCGGCCGAGTCGTCGCGGCGTTGCTCGGCCAGCACGGCGCGGCGCTGGTCGATGCTGCCTTCGTCCCAGCGGGTCTGCGTGTCGGCCTGCGCGCTGGCGCCGACGGCGTAGCGCCAGTCGTCGTTGCGCGCGGCCAGCCAGCGCCCACGCTCACCGAGCGCGAGGACGACGGCGGGACGCAGTGCGGTGTCGCGGCGGCCGGCATCGAGCGCGGCGGGCAGCAGGCTCGGTGGCAGGCGCCAGCCGGCGGTGGCGAGCACGGCCAGCACTTCGTGCTGCAGGCGCTGCGGACCACTGGCGAGTGCGTCGGCGATCACGGCGAGCAAGGCGGGGTCGCCGAGCGCGGGGCAGGTGTCGTTGGCGGCGGGCGGTGCGTCGTCGGCGGGAAGGCCCGGTGCGACGAAGCCCGCGCGGCGGCCCACGGCCACGGCGCCCGCGACGCGCAGCAGCACGCCCTGCGCGCTGTCGGTGGGTTGTTGCAGTGCTTGAAGCAGCTCGCCGAAATCGCCGGCCATGCCGTCGGCGGCCGGCACGGGTTGGCGTGCAGTGCCGACGAGGGCGGTCTGCAGCAAGGTGTTCCAGTGGCTCATGCGCGCGCTCCGCTCAAGGTCCAGACGGGTGTTCCACCCTCAGCCGCCCACGCCGTGAGTGGCGCGAACTGCTCGCCGTCCCATTCGCCGAACACGCGCAGCGGCGCACCGCCCGAATGCGCCAGCAGCTGCCAGGCTTCGGCCGCGGCCAGCTGCATCGGCAGGGCCTGCGACGCGGCGCCCAGGCGCAACCACCACTGATCGCCGTGCCGTGCGGGCACGGCATCGGCCCACACCAGGGGCAGCAGCGGCTGCCACGGGTTGGCCGCGATCTGCTGTGCCATGCGTTGCCATTCACCGGCTTCGTCAGAGGCGGCGACAGGCGGAGCGGTCGACGCAACCTCGGCCGGCAACTCGGCCACCACCGCGCGCTGCGAGGCATGGCCGGGATAGAAGCACAGCACGGCCGCGCGTTCGCTGCCGCTGACCCAGCCGGTCTCGAAGCCGCGTCCGCCGTGCGAGTAGTCGAGCAGCAGCGCGCGGCGTCCGCTCGCGCGGCCCTGCAGCCACACATGGCGTTCGACCAGCTTGGTGTCGCGCTCGTCCAGGCACTGGCCCAGCACGAGCCAGTGGTCGCTCACGCGTTCGCCGTCGGCCAGCAGCGCCTCGCGGTCCTGCGGCCAGCCGAGGGCGGCGCGCAGGTCGGCGCGCGTGGCGGGCGAGAGGCTGTCGCGGCGCGGCACCGCATCGACGATCAGTTGCAGCCGGCCCAGCCGGTCGAGCAGCCGCGCGGGCCAGCCCTCGCCGGCGCCGATCAGCTCGGCCGCCTGCGTGATGCGCTGGCCGAGCCCCGGCGCCTGCGCATCGACCATGCGCGCGGCCATGGCGGCCCAGCCTTCGGCCTGCTCGCTGCCGAGCGCGGCCAGGCCGCGCTGGGTCTGGTCGTCGAGCCAGCGCGCGAGCTCCTGCACGCCGGCCTCGATGCGCTTCCAGCGCTGCGCGTCGCGCTTGGCGGCCGCGGCGGGATCGGGTGCGGCGGCCGGTTCGGCGGCGCGGGCTTCTTTCTTCTCGGCCTTCTCGCGGCGCGAGGCGAGCCAGTCGGCCACCCACGGCGGCGGCGCGGCGGCGGTGAAGCTGGCTTCGCTCTGCGCGCGCAGCAGCATCAGCGCCAGGCCGTGCTTGCAGGGGAACTTGCGGCTCGGGCAGGAGCAGCGGAACACGGGCCCAGACAGGTCGACCTGCGTCTGGTACGGCTTGCTGCCGCTGCCCTGGCATTCACCCCAGACAGCGTCGTCGGAATGCGCGAGCGTGGGCCACTTGGCGGGCGCGAGCAGGCCTTTGGCGGCCTTCGCGGAGGCGTCGTCCGGCGCAAGCGCGAGGACGGCTTCGGTACTGAGACTCATGGAAAGGGCAGCCTCGCGCCGGGCCGCGGCGCGGTCAGGGGTGGGAGGGGCGCGACCATCAGGGCGCGATGGGGTTGCCGGGCGTGCCTGCTTCGCCGGCCACGACCGCTGTTTTCGCAGCGGAGGGGCGGTAGGACACGCGGGCCGCCGGCACGGGTGCGGCGGCGATCGGTGGCGATGGCGACATGGGCCGCGTGACGCCGGCCTTGGTGACGCTGACAGGCGCGGTGGCCGTTGCCGAAGCAGGCACCACCACGCCAGGCGTCGCCTGCCCAGGCGCTGCGGGCGCCGTCTCGTACGGGTTGTGCAGCACCACGCTCTTGCCGACGCCTACGCCGGTGCCGATCGGCCCGACGCCGACCCCCACGCCGACGCTGGCCGAGCCGGTCACGGCGCCGTTGTCGTGCAGCGCCACGCCCGCGCCGAGCGGGCCCCAGCCGGTGTTCAGGCCGACGGAGAAGTTGCCGTCCTTGGTGGCACCGAGCCCGAGCGAGAGCCCGGGCACCAGCGGAATGCCGATGTGATAGTGCGAACAGCCGCCCACCAGAAGCAACAGCAGCAGCGCCGAGGTGGCAGCCGCTGCGCGACGAACGATGCGCGGCCGGGTGTTCACACCAGCAGCGCGTTGACGCGCCTCACGTAGGCAGCCGGGTCGGCCGGCAGGCCGCCTTCGGCCAGCAGGGCCTGGTCGAACAGGATGTTCGCGAGGTCGTCGAAATGCGCGGAGCCTTCGAGCTTCTTCACCAGCGGGTGCTCGGCGTTGACTTCGAGCACGGGCTTCAGGTCGGGCGCGGGCTGGCCGGCCTGCTTGAGCATGCGCGCGAGCTGCGTGCTCATGCCGCCGTCTTCCACCACGAGGCAGGCGGGCGAGTCGACCAGGCGCGTGGTCACGCGCACGTCTTCGGCCTTGTCCTTGAGCGCCTCTTTCAGCTTCTCGAGCAGCGGCTTGAACGACTCGGCGGCTTCCTCGGCGGCCTTCTTCTCGGCTTCGTCCTGCAGCTTGCCCAGGTCGACCGCGCCCTTGGCCACGCTTTGCAGCGGCGTGCCGTCGAACTCGTTGAGGTAGTTCAGCGCCCACTCGTCGACGCGGTCGGTCATGAGCAGCACCTCGATGCCCTTCTTCTTGAAGACTTCGAGCTGCGGGCTGTTCTTGGCGGCGGCGAGGTTGTCGGCCGTGATGTAGTAGATGGCGTCCTGGCCCTCCTTCATGCGCGCCTTGTAGTCGGCGAAGCTCACGCTCGCGACGTCGCTCGTGGTGGAGGCAAAGCGCAGCAGCTTGGCGATGCGGTCACGGTTGCCCATGTCCTCGCCCAGGCCTTCCTTCAGCACCGCGCCGAACTCGGCGTAGAACTTGGCGAACTTGCCCGATTCGTCGGCGTACTCGGCGGCGGCTTCGGCGGCGGGGGTGGTGTTCTTGTCGACGACATCGGTCACGCCTTCGGTCGGCTCGGGGGCGGGCACCGATTCGCCCGAGCCCACGTCGACCTTGCCTTCGCCGCTCTCGGGCGCGGTCTTCTGCTTCTTCGCGAGGTCTTCGAGCATCGACAGCACGCGCTTGGTGCTGCCTTCGCGGATGGCCTTCACGTCGCGGCTTTCCTGCAGCAGCTCGCGGCTCACGTTCAGCGGCAGGTCGGCCGAGTCGATCACGCCCTTCACGAAGCGCAGGTAGTTGGGCAGCAGCGCCTCGGCGTCGTCCATGATGAAGACGCGCTTGACGTACAGCTTGACGCCCGCGCTCTTGTCGCGGTTCCACAGGTCGAACGGGGCCTTGGACGGGATGTACAGCAGCTGCGTGTACTCGGTGCTGCCTTCGACGCGGTTGTGGCTCCAGGCCAGCGGCGCTTCGAAGTCGTGGCTGATGCTTTTGTAGAACTCTTCGTACTGCTCGGCGGTGATGTCCTTCTTGGGGCGGCTCCACAGGGCGTTGGCCTTGTTCACCGTTTCCCACTCGCCGGTCTTCACCATGTCGCCGGGCTGGTCGTTCTCGCCGTCCTTCCACTCTTCCTTTTCCATCAGGATGGGCAGGGAGATGTGGTCGGAGTACTTGCCGACGATCTGCTTGAGCTTCCAGGCATTGAGGTACTCGTCGGCATCGTCGCGCAGGTGCAGCGTGATGCTGGTGCCGCGCGCGGCGCGCGTGATGTCGGCCACCTCGAAGTCGCCGGCGCCGCCGCTCACCCAGCGCACGCCCTGGTCGGCGGGCAGGCCCGCGCGGCGCGACTCGACCGTGATCTTGTCGGCCACGATGAAGCCCGAATAGAAGCCCACGCCGAACTGGCCGATGAGTTGCGCGTCGGCCTTCTGGTCGCCGCTGAGGCGGCTCATGAAGTCTTTGGTACCACTCTTGGCGATGGTGCCCAGGTTGTCGATGGCTTCCTGGCGCGACAGGCCGATGCCCTTGTCGGTGATGGTGAGGGTGCGCGCGGCCTTGTCGAACGACAGGCGCACGTCGAGATCGGGCTGGTCTTCGTACAGCGCGGGGTGGTCGAGCGCCTCGAAGCGCAGCTTGTCGCACGCGTCGGACGCGTTCGAGATCAGCTCGCGCAGGAAGATTTCCTTGTTGGAGTACAGCGCATGCGTGACGAGGTGCAGCAGTTGCGCGACTTCAGCCTGGAACGGGAGTTTGGTATTGGAGGAATCAGCCATGGGAAAGAAAGGGATCGAAGCCAAAAAATTCTAAGGCGAGCCGCCCGTGGCGGGCGGCGGCCTTGCCAACTTTATGAACTGGGGTTGTCGCGCCAAAAAACAACGAGCGCAAGGCCGCGCGAACTTTGTCACACGGCTGTCGGCTCAGCGCCGCGCTTTCAGCGCGGTTGGGATTCGACTTCGCGCGTCCAGCGGTCGATGAGCCGCTTGCGCTCGGCCGCCTTGCCGTACTTCTCGAAGTCGTACTTGATGAGCTTCACGCTCTCCATCGACGGAATGCGCGGATCGGGCTTGAAGGTCTTGTTGGCCGGCGACTGCAGGCTGCCGGCCTTGGCGCCGATGGACTGGCCCGCGGGGCTCATGAGCCAGTCGTAGTAGCGCTTGGCGTTCTCCTTGTTGCGCGCGCCCTTCACGAGCGCGATGCCGCCGATCTCGAAGCCCGTGCCCTCGCAGGGCGCGGCGGTCTTCACCGGAAATTTGTCGTGCCGCCAGCGCTCGAAGCCGAAGATGAAGCTCACGCCGATCGCCACCTCGCCCTTGGCCACGTTGGGCGCCTGGGCCTGGCCGCTGCGCGTGTAGCTGGTGACGTTCTTGTGCAGCTTCTTCAGGTAGTCGAACGCGGGCTCCTCGCCCATCTGCTGCACCAGGCCCGCGATGACGGTGTAGGCCGTGCCGCTGGTGGCGGGGTGCGAGATTTCGATCTCGCCCTTGTACTCGGGCTTGATGAGGTCGGCCCAGCACTTGGGCTCGGCGAGCTTCTTTTTCTTCAGCAGCTCGGTGTTGAAGCCGAAGCCCATGGCGCTCGTGTAGAAGCCGCCCACCATGTTCTGCGACATGGCGTACTGGCGCACCGACCAGTCGTGCAGGTCGTTGATGTAGGCCGGCCGGTACGGCTCGAGCAGGCCCTGCTCGGCGGCCTGCAGGAAGGGGTCGCCGGTGCCGCCCCACCAGAGGTCGGTCTTGGGGTTGGCGGCTTCGGCGCGCAGCTGCGCACCGATTTCGCCGGTGCCCTTGTGGGCCTGCTGCACCTTGATGCCGGTCTCGCGCGTGAAGGCCGTGGCGGCCGCCTCGCACCAGCCCGCGTCGGTGCTGCACAGCGCGTTGACGGTGCCCTGCGCGGCGGCCTGCGACGCCCCGAGCAGGAGCGCCGCGCCCAGGCAGGCGGTGGCAAGGGCACGCACGGTGTGCCGGGGGGCGAATGAAGGCATGGGCGGGTCTCCTCGTTGTTCGACGTTGTATGAAGGCGCAGGATAGCGCCGGCGTGGGTGCTTGAGGTCAGCGCGCCGCCAGCAGCGGCGGCAGATGCTCCACCAGCCAGTCGATCACCACGCGCGTCTTCAGCGGCAGGTAGCGGCTCGGCGTGCGGATCACGTGCAGCGGAAAACCGAAGGGCTCGGGCTCGTCGAACACGCGCACCAGCGTGCCGGCCGCGAGCGCGTCGGCCGCCAGCCAGGCCGGCAACCGCGCCAGGCCCATGCCGCCGATGGCGGCCTCCAGCAGCACCTCGGCGCTGTCGCAGCGCAGCCGCGAAGGCAGCGCGGCCTCCACCTCCGCGTCGCCCTCGCGAAAGCGCCAGGGCGAGACCTGCCCGTCGCGGGCGTAGTACACGGCCTCGTGCGGCGCGACCAGTGCCGCAAGGTCGCGCGGATGGCCACGCTCGGCCAGGTACGCGGGCGCGGCGCACAGCAGCATCCACTGCACGCCGACCGGCCGCGCCACGAGCCCCGCGCTGTCGTCGAGCTCGCCGCTGCGGATGGCCAGGTCGAGCCCCTCTTCCACGAGGTCGACGCGCCGGTCGTTGAAGGCCAGCTCCAGCGACAGCTGCGGATGCTGGCGCGCCAATGCCAGCATCAGCGGCCCCACCTTGAGCCGCCCGAGCATCGCCGGCATGCTCAGGCGCACGAGGCCGGCGGCCGTGTGGCGCGCGGCGTCGGTGAGCGCCTCGGCCGCCTCCAGCTCGGCCAGCGCGCGACGGCAGCGCTCGTAGTAGCCGTGCCCTTCCTCGGTGAGGCTCTGGCTGCGCGTGGTGCGCAAGAAGAGACGCGTGTCCAGCCGCGCCTCGAGCCGCGCGATGCTCTTGGCGACCGCCGAACGGGTGACGTGCAGGCGCTGCGCGGCGAGCGCGAAGCTGCCCGCCTCCACCGCCGCGACGAACTCCTCGATGCCTTGCAGGCGTTGGCTCATTGGATACTTTCAAGCACCATTCTTCGGAAAATTATCCACCACCGGATCGTTTTCATCGTCAATAGCATCGAGGCCGATCTTTTCCGATGGAGCCTTTTCCGATGCAAGAACCCGATGTGCTGCGCCGCTGGCAGCTTCCCCGACTGGGCCGCGCCCACCTCGCACAGGCCGAAGCGCCGATGCCCTCGCCAGGCCCGGGCCAGATCCTCGTGCGCGTGGGCGCGGTGGCGCTCAACTACCGCGACCTGCTCATGGTGCGCGACGGCATGGGCATGGCGCTCGAGTTGCCCTTCACGCCCGGCTCGGACATGGCGGGCACCGTGGTGGCCGTGGGCCCCGGCGTGCGCCGCTTCGCCGTGGGCGAGCGCGTGATCAACACCTTCTGGGGCGGCTGGACCGACAGCCACTGGCACGCCGACACCACGCTGCTCGGCGGCCCCGGGCCGGGCATGCTGGCCTCGCACGTGTGCATCGATGCGAACTGGGCCGTGGCCGCGCCCGCCACGCTGAGCCTCGAGGAAGCGAGCACGCTGCCCTGCGCCGGCCTCACGGCGTGGTTCGCGCTGGTGGAAACCGGCGCCCTGCGCGCGGGCGAGACGGTGCTGGTCCACGGCACCGGCGGCGTCGCGCTGTTCGGGCTGCAGCTTGCGCGGCTGCACGGCGCGCAGGCCATCGTGGTGACGGGCAGCGCCGACAAGCAGGCCGCGGCGCGCGCGCTCGGCGCCACGCACGTGCTCGCGCGCGACAGCGACTGGCCCGCCGAGGTGCGCCGGCTCACGCACGGACGCGGCGCCGACCACGTGCTCGAACTCTCCAGCGGCCCCGACCTCGACCGCTCGCTGCAGGCCGTGAAGCAGGGCGGGCGCGTGTCGATCATCGGCATGCTCGGCGGCGACACGCTGAGCGCGTCGTTCTACGCGATGGTGCTCGGCCGCGTGACGGTGCAGGGCATCGGCGTCGGCCATCGCCGTGCGCTCGAGGAGCTGGTACGCGCGGTCGATGCGAACGCGCTCAAGCCGGTGATCGCCGCGCGCTACGGCTTCGACGCACTGCCCGCCGCGCTCGACCACCTGGAACGCGGCGCGTTCGGCAAGGTCGTCGTGACGATGGCATGACGACGATGTGACGCGGCCCCGCCCTCGCCCGACCATTTGCAAATGCTGCAGGGCACAAATCCACAGCATTCGTGAACAGTTGCCGCTAAGCGCGCCGGTTTGCTCGACGCCTCCAATTCCCGTTCCTAGAATGCGGCCCGCGTTCGGCTCCCGCCGTGCGTGCTTTCTCAACTTCAGGATGGAGCGTTATGGAACACAGTACCTACAAAAAGTGGTCTGCAGAATTCATTGGTACTTTCTGGCTCACGCTCGGAGGCTGCGGAAGCGCAGTTCTGGCCGCGGCCTTTCCGGGCGTCGGCATCGGCCTGCTCGGCGTCTCGCTGGCCTTCGGTTTGACCGTGGTCACGGGCGCCTATGCGCTCGGTCCGATCTCGGGCGGCCACTTCAACCCGGCCGTGTCGATCGGCCTCGCAGCCGCAGGCCGCTTCAAGGCCGGGCAGCTGCCGGGCTACATCGTGTCGCAGGTGCTGGGCGCCATCGCCGCAGCCGGCGTGCTGTACCTGATCGCCACCGGCAAGCCGGGTGCGGACATCGGCGGCTTTGCCACCAACGGCTACGGCGAGCACTCGCCCGGCAAGTACGGCATGACGGCCGCCCTCATCAGCGAAGTGGTGATGACCGCCGTGTTCCTGATCGTGATCCTGGGTGCCACCGCCAAGCGCGCGGCGGCCGGCTTCGCGGGCATGGCCATCGGCCTGTGCCTGACGCTGATCCACCTGGTGTCGATCCCCGTGACCAACACCTCGGTGAACCCGGCGCGCAGCACCGGCCCGGCCCTGTTCGGCCCGTCGTACGCGGTGTCGGAACTGTGGCTGTTCTGGGTCGCCCCGATCGTGGGCGCGATCATCGGCGCGGTGATCTACCGCGCACTGCTCAGCAGCAACGACGACTGAGCTTTCCGCAGCGGAGGCTAGCTCAGCTTCCGCTGCCCGACTTCACCATCGGCAGTGAAGTCGATTGCCCGATGGGCTCGGTGCCCGTCGGGTGCGAGGCCGCATAGGCGCCGGCCTGGATGTCGGACACCGGCGTCATCCCACTGATCGCCGGCGCCGACGTCGACTGCCCGATGGGCTCCGTGCCGCTCGGACGTGCCGCCGCCATCGCGCCGGCCTGCACCTCCGGGTTCTCCGGCGAATTCAATTGCAGCGGGTGGAAGTCCGAACCGTCGGTGGTTTCGGCGGAGGCATTGACCGTGCCCAGCGCCGCGAACGCGGCGAAGGAAGCAACGGCAAGAAGTTGGAACGAAGTGCGCATGGTGTGTTCTCCTGAGGGCAGGTTGTCTCCGGTCCGGTGCCGTCGCGCGGACCGCGCGCAGCAGGACCTGCAGCCACTCTAGGCAGCCTGACTGAGGCCAGCGTGAGCGAAGAATGAGCCGGGAGTGAGCACCGCAACGGCTACGTCGGCTGCATCGGCAGCAGCACCCGCGCCCTCAGCCCCGGCCCGTCGTCCCTGTTGCGCAGCTCGATGCGCAGGCCATGCCGCTCGGCCGCCGTGCGCGCGATCGCCAGACCCAGCCCGCTGCCGCCCGCCGCCGCGCCCGGCACGCGAAAGAAGCGGTCGAACACGCGCTCCAGTTCGGCCGACGGAATGCCCGGCCCGTTGTCGAGCACGTCGACCACCGCCTGCCCGTCGACCCGATACAACCGCACATCGACCACCCCGCCTTCGGGCGCGTAGCGCAGCGCGTTGTCGATCAGGTTGTCGAACACGCTGCGCAGTTCGGACGCAGGCGCGGTCACCACCGCACCGGTCAGACCTTCGAAGCCCACGTCGATGCGCCGCGCGTCGGCCAGCACCATGCGCTGGCCCAGGCTCTCGCGCAGCAGCGCCTCGATGTCGACCCGCTCGCCCGGCGCATCCGACGGCGGCGCGTCCTGCCGCGACAGCTGCAGCAGCTGCTCGATGAGGTGCTGCGCGCGCGTCACGCCGGCCTCGAGCTGGTTGAAGCGCTCTGTGGCTTCGCCGGCCGGCACGTGCGCGCGCAGGTTCTCGATCTGCAGGCCGATGGCGGCCATCGGCGTGCGCAGCTCGTGCGCCGCGTCCTGCACGAAGCGCCGCTGCGTGGCGAAGGCGCTGCGCACGCGTGACAGCAGGTGGTTGAAGGCGCCCACCAGCGGCGCGATCTCGTCGGGCACGCGCGCCAGCGACAGCTCAGTGGGGCGGCGCTCGTCCTGCGAGGCCACGTCGCGCGCCACGCTGCGCAGCGAGCGCGAGGCGGCCGACACGATGAGCCACAGCACCAGCAACGCCGCCGGCAGCAGCAGCGCGATCGGCAGGCCTTCGAGCAGGGCGCGGCGCAGCGCGCGGCGATGGCGGTAGTCCTCGTTCTGCAGCACCTGCACGCGCGGCGCGCCGGCATGCGGCGCGGGCTCGGCCGTGAACACGCGCCAGCGCGAATGCGCGGGCCCTTCGGCGTGCACGTCGCTGAAGCCGCTGCCGGGCTGCAGCGGCACCGACAGCGCGGGCCACGAACTCGCGCGCAAGGTGGCGCCGTCGGCGTTCCAGATCTGCACCACGAAGGCGCCGCGCGAGAAGGCCGCTTCGCCGTCCATCGCGCGCGGGGTCTTGGGCGGGTCGTTGCCCGCGTACGACTCGGCCACCAGCCGCATCTGGTCGTCGAGTGCGTTGTGCACGAGGTTGCCGTAGGCCAGGAAGGAGAACCACGCCGTGAGCACCGCCGCCACCACATGCAGCGTGACCAGCCACAGCAGCAGCTGGGTGCGCAGCGAACGCGGGCGCCACCAGCGGCGGACGGCACCGGTCATGCCGCCACTCGCCAGCCCAGCCCGCGCACGTTGCGGATCGCGTCGGCGCCGAGCTTGCGGCGCATGCCGTGGATCAGCACGTCGATGGCGTTGCTGGTCACTTCGTCGCCCCAGCCGTAGATGCGGTTTTCGAGCTGCTCGCGCGAGAGGATGGCGCCGGGCCGCTCCAGCAGCGCATGCAGCAGCGCGAACTCGCGCGCGGTGAGTGCTTCGCGCACACCGTTCACCGCCACCTCGCGCGTCGTGAGGTCCAGCTGCAGCGCGGCGGTGCCGATCAGCGAATGCGCGGCGCCGTCGCGGCGGCGCACCACGGCGCGCATGCGCGCGAGCAGCTCGCGAAACTCGAAGGGCTTGAGCAGGTAGTCGTCGGCGCCGAGGTCGAGGCTGTGGATGCGGTCGTCCAGGCCGTCGCGCGCAGTGAGCACCAGCACGGGCGTGGCATCGCCGCGTTCGCGCGCGCGACGCAGCACCTCGGTGCCGTCCTGGCGGGGCAAGCCCAGGTCGAGCAGCACGCAGGTGTAGCCGCCGTCGCCGAGCGCGCTGTGCGCCAGCTCGCCGTCGCGCACCCAGTCGGCCGACCAGCCCGCACCCTCGAGCGCCTGCTTCAGGCTGCGCCCGATCATTTCGTCGTCTTCCACCAGCAGCACGCGCATCGCGGCGACTCCTTTGCGCGCAAGGTAGCACGCGACCGGGATGATCGTCAGGGGCCCTGCGCCTCGGCGCAGCGTAGGCGCGAAGACTTAGGCGGGGCTTAGGACACGAACGGCGTGCTGCTCGTCCTCTGCGTCCGTGGCAAAGGCCAGCAGGCGCAGCGCCTCTTCCTCCACGCCGCGCCGGTCGGCCGCGGACCAGCGCGTGAAGGGTTCCAGCACCACGGTCGCCGCCTGCGTCGCGCGCTCGATCTTCCAGGTGCCCGCCACGAAGCCGTCGAGCAGCACCGTGCCGCGCACGATGCCGTTGATGGTGAAGACGCGCGCGCGGTGCGCCTCGTCGAGCACGCGGCGGCGGTCGGCGTGCGAGAGCAGCAGGTTGTCCCATTCGGCGACCAGGCGCGGCGGCGCGGGCGTGTCGGGGTCGGGGCGCGGCGCGCGCGGCAGGTCGAAGAGCTCCTGGCCCTCATCGCCGGTGAACACGCGCAGCTGCGGCCTCAATCGATCGGCCACGGCCTTCCAGCCCGTGAGGCCCGACCACGCGCCGGCATCGGCCAGCGTCGCGGGGCCGAAGGCGGCGAGGTAGCGCAGGAGCAGGTCGTCCTGCGTGGCGGTGGCGATGCGGGTGGCGGGCTCACCGAGCCATGCGCCGAGCGGCTGCAGCAGCGCGTTCTGGTGCGAGTTCCAGCTGCCCGCGGGCGGCAGGTGGACCAGCGGCACGTTGTTGCGGATGAGCGCGGCGAGCGAGGCCGGCGCGTGGTCTTTCCAGCGCGCCGCGAGCGCCTGGCCGAGGGCCGTGCCGGTGAGCGGCCCGTCGTCCAGCAGTGCACGGCCCGCCTTCACCACGGCCGCGCGGTCGACGCCTTCAAGGGCCCGCGCATGCAGGCCCGACAGGCCGCGCTGGTGCACGGGCTCGAGCAACGGCCGCCAGGCCCACGCGTCCGCGGCGGTCATCAGGTGCAGGGTGGCGCGCAGCGTCGACATGCGCACGATGCGGCGGCTTTTCAGCGCATCGGTCAGCTGCGCGCGGTGAAAGCCTTCGAGCCGGCTCCACAGGCCGATGTAGGGCGGGTTGGGCGCCTGCGCCTGCAGCCCGGCCAGCTTCTCGACGGCCTGCACGACGCTCGCCTTGCGCCGCGCCAGCAGCATCTGCCGCGCCAGCGTGGCCCGGTTCAGCGCGCGACGGCTCAGCACCGCGGCCATGGGCAGGTCGTCAGAATTTCTCGTGCGGCGCCAGGTAGCGCCACTGCCCCACCGGCAGGTTGCCGAGCATCACCTTGCCGATGCGCACGCGCTTCAGCCCCACCACCTTGAGGCCGACCAGCTCGCACATGCGGCGGATCTGGCGCTTCTTGCCTTCGGTGAGCACGAAGCGCAGCTGCTCGGGGTTCTGCCACTCCACGCGCGCCGGCTTGAGCGCCTGGCCGTCCAGGCTCAGGCCATGGCGCAGGCGGGCGAGCATGGCCGGCGGAAACACCGCCTGCACGTTGGTGGTGACCGGGTCGTCGTCGTCCAGGCGCACCAGCTGGCCGGTGGGCGCGGGCTGGTCCAGGCCGTGGTAGGCCACGCGCACGAGGTATTCCTTGTCCATCGTCGAGTCTTCGCCGATGAGCTGACGCGCGATGCGGCCGTCTTGCGTCATCACGAGCAGGCCGGTGGAGTCGATGTCCAGCCGCCCGCAGGGCGCCAGGCCACGCAGCTGCTGCGGGCCGAAGAAGAAGCGCGCGTTGTCTTCCGACCAGCGGTTCTGCGGCGTGAACAGCGTGACCGCCGGCTCGTGGCCGTCTTCGGCCTGCCCGCTCACGTAGCCGATGGGCTTGTTGATGAGGATCGTGACCTGGTTCGCCTGCTGGCCCTTGGCGGCCTTGTCGACCTCGATGCGGTCGTTGGGCGTGACCTTCACGCCCATCTCGGCGGGCTTGCCGTTGACGCGCACCCAGCCCTGCGCGATCCAGTCGTCCGCCTCGCGGCGCGAGCACAGGCCGAGTTCGGCCATGCGTTTGTTGAGGCGCACGGGCGCGTGGGGAGAGGTGGAGGGCTCGGTCATGGGGGGGCAAATCCTAGCAAATGCGCCCTGCGAGTATCTGGCCGTTTGCCATCGGCCGCCTGCCCCGTGGGGCCAGGAACACTTGATCGATGCGTCGGACCGGTGCTATCCTGAATCCAGGCGCAAGTTGATTGCGCCCTTTTTGGGGGATTCCCAAGTGAGCATGCCAAACACACGCAAGTTTCAGTACGCCATCGTCATCGGGCGTTTCCAGCCCGTTCATTTCGGTCACCAGCGACTCATCGAAGAAGGCCTTCGCGCCGCCGATCGGGTCATCGTGGTGGTCGGCTCCGACCGCAAGCCCCGCAGCGTCAAAGACCCCTTCACCTTCGATGAACGCGAGCGCATGGTGCGTGCGTGCCTGCGCGGCACCGAGCAGATGCGCGTGAGCGTCGTCGGCGTCGGCGACTCGCCCTACAACGACCAGATCTGGATCGCGTCGATCCAGTCTGCCGTCGAGCGGCTGATCCAGCAGGATGGCCATGTGCCCGCGGCGCAGGCCAAGGTCGCGCTGGTGGGACACCTGAAGGACAGCTCCAGCTACTACCTCAAGCTCTTCCCGCACTGGGAGTTCGTGGGCCAGCACAGCGTGGAAAGCCTCAACGCCACCGACGTGCGCAACCTCTATTTCGACCCCGAGAACCGAGGCCAGCTCGCACGGGCCGACCTGCCCGACGGCACCGCCGCCTTCCTCGACAAGTTCACCGGCACCGCCGACTATGCCGAGCTCTGCGACGAACGCGCCTTCCTCGTCGACTACCGCGACAAGTACCGCTATGCGGGCAGCGACTTTCCGCCGATCTACACCACGGTCGATGCCATCGTGGTCGAGGCGGGCCACATCCTCCTGGTGCAGCGCAAGTTCCATCCCGGCAAGGGCACGTGGGCGCTGCCCGGCGGCTTCGTCGGCCAGCACGAGCGGCTGCAGGACGCGGCCATCCGCGAGCTGAAGGAAGAAACCCGCCTCAAGGTGCCCGTGCCCGTGCTCAACGGCAGCATGAAGGCCAGCCATGTGTTCGATGCGCCCGACCGCTCGCAGCGCGGCCGCACGATCACGCACGGCTTCTTCTTCGAGCTGGCCCACAACCAGTGGACGGGCCTGTCGGATGTGCGTGCCGACGACGACGCGGCCGCCGTGCGGTGGGTGCCGATCGCCGAGTTCCTCGGGATGCCGGACCGCATCTACGAGGACCACTACTTCATCGCAAACCATTTTTTGGGTGGCCTGGGCAAGAACTGAACGACCAGGCTTTGTCAGCAAGAACGGGCTCCGGTTGACGGGGCCCACGTGAAAGGAGCTTTCACATGAACCGCAACCTCACCTCCTCGCCCCTGGGCAACAACCTGTTGCTGCGCACCGACTCCTACAAGGTGTCGCACTGGATGCAGTACCCGCCCGGTACGCAGACCGTGCACAGCTACATCGAATCGCGTGGTGGGCTCTTCAGCCATTCGCTGTTCTTCGGCCTGCAGGCGTACCTGCGCGAGTACCTGCAGACGCCGGTGACGCGCAGCGACGTCGAGGAGGCCGCTGCGATGATGGCCGTGCACGGCGAACCCTTCAACCGCGAAGGGTGGCTGCGGCTGATCGAGAAGCACGACGGACTGATGCCCGTGCGCATCCGCGCGGTCCCCGAGGGCAGCGTGCTGCCGATGCACAACGTGCTCGCGACCATCGAGAACACCGACCCCGAATTCTTCTGGGTCACGAGCTTTCTCGAAACCGAATTGCTGCGCGCCATCTGGTATCCGACCACGGTGGCCACGCTCTCGGCCGCCGCACGCACCACGCTGCTGCGCTACCTCGAAGCGACCTGCGACGACCCGCAAGGCCAGATCGCGTTCAGGCTGCACGACTTCGGCGCGCGCGGCGTGTCGAGCCTGGAGTCGGCGGCACTCGGCGGCATGGCCCACCTGGTCAACTTCATGGGCACCGACACGCTGGCGGCCTTGGTGGCGGCGCGTCGTTACTACGACTGCGACGTGGCGGGCTTCTCGATCCCCGCGGCCGAGCACAGCACCATCACGGGCTGGGGCCGCGACCATGAGTCCGACGCGTACAGCAACATGGTCGACCAGTTCGCCAAGCCCGGCACGACCTTCGCCGTGGTGAGCGACAGCTACGACATATTCAACGCCTGCGCGCGCATCTGGGGCGACGAGCTCAAGGCCAAGGTGGTGGCCTCGGGCGCGACGCTGGTGGTGCGGCCCGACTCGGGCGACCCGGCCGAAACCACGCTCAAGGTGGCGCAGATCCTGGCCGAGCGCTTCGGCACCACGACGAATGCCAAGGGGTTTCGCGTGCTGAACAACGTGCGCATCATCCAGGGCGACGGCGTGAACCTCGACTCGCTGCGGCTGTGCCTCTCGAACTTCTTCCACAACGGCCTCTCGACCGAGAACATCTCCTTCGGCATGGGCGGCGGCCTGCTGCAGCAGGTCAACCGCGACACCATGCAATGGGCGATGAAGTGCTCGGCGATGCAGGTGAACGGCGAGTGGCGCGATGTCTACAAGTCGCCGGTGGGCGATGTGAACAAGGCCTCGAAGAAGGGGCGGCTCGCGCTGGTGCGCAACGCGCGCGGCGAAGTACAGACGCTGCGCGAAGAAGCGTTGGCGAGCGGCCAGGTCGATCTGCTGCAAACGGTGTTCGAGAACGGACGCATCGTCGCGAACACCACCTTCGAGGCGATTCGCGAGCGGGCGGCCGCCGGCGTGAATCAGCTCGTCACGTCGCGGGCGCCGCTCTGATGCGGTGATCCTTCCAGCACGGCGCGTGTGCATCGGCCGTGCCACATGGCATGTCCATAATCCGGCGACCAGACCGCCGAATCCATGACCAAACTCCTGATCCTCAGTGTGAGCGCCGGCAACGGCCATGTGCGCGCCGCCCAGGCGCTCGAAGCCACCCTCGCCCAGTCGTTCGCGCCGCACACCGCGGTGCATGTCGACGCCATGGCCCACGTGCCGGCGGGCTTTCGCAAGGTGTACACCGACTGGTATCTGCAGCTGGTGAACCGCGCGCCCGAGCTGTGGTCGTACCTGCACCAGCGCACCGACGTCACGCCGCACCACGCGCCCTCGCAGCGGCTGCGCCGCGGCATCGAGCGCCTGAGCACCGGGGCGCTGGTGCGCGAGATCCGCCGCGCCAAGCCCGACGCCGTGATCTGCACCCACTTCCTGCCAGCCGAACTGCTGATGCGCGAGCGCAACCGGGGCCGCATCGAGTGCCCCGTGTGGCTGCAGATCACCGACTACGACCTGCACAACATGTGGCTGGTGCCGGGCATGACGGGCTACCTCGCGGCGACGGAAGAAGTCGCCTTCCGGCTGCGCGCGCGCGGCATTCCGCCCGAGCGCGTGCATGTCACGGGCATTCCGGTGATGCCGGCCTTTTCCGAGCCCGATGCGCCGGAACTCGCGCACGCGGCCTGCGCCAGTGCGCTGGGCCTGGACCCCGCGCGCCCGGTGCTGCTGATGGCCTCGGGCGGTGCCGGCGTGGGCGACCTGCCCAGCATGGTCGAGCGCGTGCTGGCACTGGGCGGCGACACGCCCTTCCAGGTCATCGCGGTGGCCGGCCGTAACTCTGATGCCCATGCGCGGCTCGAGGCGCTGTCGCAGCGCCATCCGGGCCGCGTGGTGGCCGTCGGCTTCACGAACGAGATGCACAAGATGATGGCCGCAGCCGACCTGGTCGTGACCAAGCCTGGCGGCCTCACGGTGTCGGAGTGCCTGGCGCTGGGCAAGCCGATGCTGCTGATCTCGCCGATTCCGGGACAGGAAGAACACAACGCCGGCTTCCTCATGGAAGAAAGCGCCGCCTGGCTGGCGTACGACGCCATCGGCCTGGACTACAAAGTGGCGCGCCTCATGACCGACCCCGCCAAGCTCGCGGCCATGGCCGCGCGCAGCCGCGCCCTGGGCAAGCCGCAGGCCGCGCGTGCGGTGCTGCAGCGCGTGCTGGGTCTCGGCGCATGAGCGGCGCAGCCGTGGAGCCGCGGCCCGGCATCGGCCGCACGCTGGTCTACCTCGCGTGGGTCGTGACGATGGCGTTCTTCTTCGCCAACGCCGAGATCCAGATCGAAGGCGGCGCTGGCTGGGCCACCTCGCTGCCCACGTGGCGCATCGAGAACAGCATCTGGCTCGACCTGTTCTGGGGCGGGCGCGCGATGACGGGGTACCACGCCTGGGTGTTCACCTTCATGATGCTCGTGTTCTTCTCGCCGCTGGCCTTCCAGGGGCGCTGGACGCTGCGCGACTGGGGGCTGGCGCTCGCGGGGCTGATCGTGTTCTGGGTCTGCGAAGACTTCCTGTGGTTTCTCATCAACCCGGCCTTCGGCTTCGAGAACTTCAACCCTGTGAAGGCCTTCTGGCACAAGCACTGGCTGTGGGGCGCGCCGGTCGACTACTGGGGCGGGCTCGCGGTGGCGCTGCTGATCCTGGTGCGTCGCCACTGGCCGCGCCGCGCACGATGAAGCAAGACACCGCCGACCTGCGCCCCGGCCACTGGGCCGATCCGCTCGACGCCCTGCAGGTCGAGAACCTGCACCGCATCACGCCCACGCTGTACCGCAGCGCGCAACCGCGCCGCGCCAACGTGGCGGCGCTGCAGTCGCTGGGCATCCGCACCGTCGTGAGCCTGCGTTCCTTCAACGACGACCGGAAGGTGTTTGCCGGCAGCGGCATCCGGCTGGTGCGCGTGCCGATCAACACCTGGTCGATCGACGATGCCAAGGTGCTGCGCGCGCTGGTCGCGATGCGCGAGGCCGAAAAGCAGGGGCCGGTGCTCATCCACTGCATGCACGGCGCCGACCGCACGGGCGTGGTGGCGGCCGTCTACCGCATGGCCGTGCAGGACTGGGACAAGGACAGCGCGCGCCAGGAGATGCTGCGCGGCGGCTATGGATACCACACGCTGTGGCGCAACATTCCGCGCTACATCGAGCGGCTCGATCCGCTGCGGATGCGCCACGCGCTGGCCCATGCCCCGGTGATCCCCATGGTGTCTTGAAGGCGCCAGCAGGCGCGCGCACCCGCTCCTATACTGGCCGCCCCGTGGCCGATGGCCATCTCCGAACGACCTTTCACAGGGGCTTTCCCATGGCACTCCAACTGCGCTCCCTCGTCCGTTCCAACGGCGAACTCGAACTCTCCCTGCACGACGACCCGATGCCCGAACCGCAGGCCCACGAGGTGGTGATCCGCGTCGAGGCCTCGCCGATGAACCCGTCGGACCTGGGCCTGCTCTTCGGCGCCGCCGACATGAGCACCGCCGTGGCCTCCGGCACCGCCGACCGCCCCGTCGTCACCGCCACGGTGCCTGAACGCGCGCGCGCCTCGATGGCGGCGCGGCTCGACCAGTCGATGCCCGTGGGCAACGAAGGCGCGGGCGTGGTGGTCAAGGCCGGTTCGTCGCCGGCTGCGCAGGCGCTGCTGGGCAAGACCGTGGCGGCCATCGGCGGCGCGATGTACTCGCAGTACCGCGCAGTGCCCGTGGCGATGTGCCTCGAGCTGCCGGCGGGCACCACGCCGGCCGAGGGTGCGTCGTGCTTCGTGAACCCGCTGACCTCGCTGGGCATGGTCGAGACCATGAAGCGCGAAGGCCACAAGGCGCTGGTGCACACGGCGGCCGCGTCCAACCTGGGCCAGATGCTCAACAAGATCTGCCAGAAGGACGGCATCGACCTCGTCAACATCGTGCGCAAGCCCGAGCAGGAAGCGCTGCTGCGCAGCATCGGCGCGAAGTACGTCTGCAACGCGAGTTCGCCGGACTTCCTCGAACAACTGACCGACGCGCTGGTCGCCACCGGCGCCACGCTGGCCTTCGACGCCACGGGCGGCGGCAAGCTGGCCGGCCAGATCCTCGGCTGCATGGAAGCAGCGCTGAACCGCACGGCCAAGGAATACAGCCGCTATGGCTCGACCACGCACAAGCAGGTCTACATCTACGGCGGCCTGGACCGCAGCCCGACCGAGTTCGTGCGCAACTTCGGCATGGCCTGGGGCATGGGCGGCTGGCTGCTGTTCCCGTTCCTGCAGAAGCTGGGCGATGAAGGCACGCAGCGGCTGCGTTCGCGCGTGGTGGCAGAGCTGAAGACGACGTTTGCGAGCCACTACACGCGGGAGGTGTCGCTGGTCGAGGCGCTGCAACTCGATGCGATCGGGGTGTATGGGAAGCAGGCGACCGGCGAGAAATTCCTGCTGAATCCGAACAAGGGGCTGGCGGGCTGACACCTGCCTGGGCGCAAGACCATCGGCCCGGCCCGCAACCCGGCGTTCGACTCGATTCAGCCGGCGCGGCCCCTCACCTCGGCCGCGAATTGCGGCTGCGGGCCCCCTGCCATGCGTCGGGGTCTTGCGCGAAGCTTTGAACAATCATCGTCGACAGCTCTTTTTGCACCGCACGCAAATCGACCGTCGATTCTTTCAACAGCGCCTGCAGCATCACGCCACGCAGCGCCCCCAGCACGATGACGGCAGCCGTGGCGGGATCGACGCCCTTTCGCATTTCGCCTGCCGCGATGGCGGCCCGGAAGTGCAACGCCAGAAAGTCGATCACGCTCTGGTTGTAGCGCCCCAGGCTTTCGCCGGTTTCGGAATCGTCGGTGGTGGCCTCGGCCATCAGCACCAGCAAGGCGCGGGTGTTGGTCCATCCGCCATCGGCGCGCCCCAGGTACACGTCCACGAAGGAAAGCAACGATGCCATGCCCTCGTCGGCCGGTGGGCTGCGCTCGAGCTCGTGCATGAAGTTCTGGTTGATGTAGGCAGCCAGCGCACGCAGCAGCGCAGGCTTGCTTCCGAAATGATGCGCCGCCAGGCCCCGGCTGTAGCCGGCCGCCTCACCCACTTCGGCCAGCGTCATCCCGACCCACCCCTTGCGCGACACGATCTCGCGGGCCGCTTCGAGCAGGCGTGCCTCAGCGGCTGCGCGGCGCTCCATCTGCGTTCGGCGAGGGAGCGTGGTGTTCGGCGATTTGGCGGCGGTCCTCATGGGCCCGAAGTCTAACGACGCGATGCGGCATCCTTGACCACGCCGGCGCTGAGCAGCCGGTCGATCCGGTCGCCGGCATAGCCCAGCTCCCCGAGGATCTCGTTCGAGTGCTGCCCGAGCAGCGGCGCACCGCTGCGGATCTGCGCCGGCGTGGCGCCGAACAGCGTGGCCGGCCGCGTGGTCTGCAGGGCGCCTTCCGAGGGATGGTCCATCGGCTGGAACATGCCGACCGCTTTCAGGTGCGGGTGCTCGGGCAGGTCGTCGATGCGCCAGATCTGCGTGGCGGGAATGTCGAGCTCTTCGCAGATCGCGACCCACTCGGCGGTGCTGCGCGTCGGTGTCAGGCTGTGGAGCTCGCGATAGAGCTCGCGAACGCTCGCGTTGAGCTTGTGCCGGTCCGACAGGTCGTAGGCACCCGCCAGGTCTTCCCGTCCCACGCGGCGGAACAGCGCGAGCCACTGCTGCGGGCTGTACGGCAGCATGGCGATGTAGCCGTCCGACGTCGGTGCCGGCTTGCGCCCGCCGCTCACCACGCGCCCATAGCCCGCGGGTGCGGTCGGCGGATCGAAGGCGAGCCCGCCCATGTGCTCCACCATGGTGAACTCGACCATCGTCTCGAGCATGGGCACTTCGACGTACTGGCCGGTTCCGGTGCGCTCGCGATGGAACAGCGCCGCAAGCACCGCATTGACGACCACGATGCCGGTGGTTTTGTCGGCCATCAGCGTGGGCACGTAGTCGGCCGTTCCCGTGGACTGCCACATCAGCCCCGCGACACCGCTGGCGGCCTGAATGATGTCGTCGAACGCCGGCTTGGCATGGTCCGGTCCGTCCTGGCCGAAGCCGGTGGCCGCGCAGTAGACGATGTCGGGGCGTACCGCCCGCAGCGCGTCGTAGCCCAGGCCCAGGCGTTCGATGGCGGGAACGCGCATGTTGTGCACGAAGACATCGGCGTCCGCCGCGAGTTCGAGCAGGATCTGCCGGCCTTCGGCGCTCTTGAGGTCGACCGCCAGGGAGCGCTTGTTGCGATTGATGGCCAGGAAGATCGAACTCATGCCGGCGTGGCGCGACACACCGTTGGCGCGCATCAGATCGCCTTCGATCGGTTCGACCTTGATGACGTCGGCGCCATAGTCGCCCAGGATCTGCGTGGCAACGGGTCCGAGCACGACCGAGGTCAGGTCGAGCACGCGAACGCCCTTGAGCGGTCCGCTCGCCGCTGGTGTCGTGGGGGGCCGTTTTTCCATGAAGGTTCTCTGCTGATGTGGTGAGGGTCATCTTATCAACTTGCTTGTCGATCAACAAGTAACTTCATAGAATCCGGCCTCCACCACAGGAGACACGTTCATGAACCCTTTGTCGAAGATGCTGCGCGCCGCGGCGTTCACGGCCGCGCTGGCATCCGCCGCGGCACCGTTCGCGCAGGCCCAGCCACAACAGGCCGCCGCGACCTATCCGTCCAAGCCGATCCATTTCGTCGTGCCTTTTCCGCCCGGCTCCGGCACCGACGTCGGCGCACGCTTCTTCGCACGAAAGCTGGGCGAGCTGGCGGGGCAGCCGGTGATCGTCGAGAACCGCGCGGGCGCCAACGGCTTCATCGCCGTGAAGGCCGTGACCTCCGCGCCTGCCGACGGCTACACCCTGCTGATGGGCAGCAACTCGACGCTGGCCACCAACGTGGCGCTGTTCAAGCAACTGCCGTACGACCCGGTGAAGGACCTGGCCCCGGTCTCGACGCTCATGCGCTCGCCCATCGTGCTCATCGTGCCGGCCAACTCGCCCTACAAGACACTCAAGGACCTGATCGATGCGGCGCGCGCCAAGCCCGGGCAGCGCACCTATGCATCGGGGTCGGCCGCCTACCAGCTCATGGGCGAACTGTTCGCCGACAAGGCCGGCATCCAGCTGCTCAACGTGCCCTACAAGGGCGCGCCCGATGCAGTCAACGCCACCCTCTCCGGGCAGACCGATCTGGGCTTTTCCGACATCACCGCCACCATGGAGTTGCTGCGCGGCGGCAAGATCCGCGCACTCGCCATTGCGGCCGACCAGCGCCTTGCCGGCCTGCCCGATGTGCCCACCGCGCAGGAACAGGGCATCGGCGGCTTCAGCGCCGACACGTGGACGGGCGTCGCCGTGGCGGCCAACACGCCCAAGCCGGTGGTCGACAAGCTGTCGGACATGTTCGTGAAGATCCTCGCCATGCCCGAGACGCGAGAGTTCTACGCCAGGCAGAACGTGATCACGATGAAAGGCGGCCAGGATGAGCTGCGCGACTTCCAGCGCGAACAGATCGCCGTCTGGAAGCGCATCGCGGCGGCCGCAAGGATCGAACTCCAATGACCGATTCGCCCTCCATTTCCCAAAGCCGCGACGCCCATGTCGTCACGCTGACCCTGCGGCGCGGCCCTCACAACTTTGTCGATGCCGGCACGATGCGCGACCTGGCCGACCGCCTGGCCGCACTCGACGACGATGCAGGCTGCCGCGCCATCGTGCTCGCGGCCGAAGGCAAGTCGTTCTGTGCCGGCGCCGACTTCTCGGCGGTTCCCTCGGGCGGCCAGGCCGTCGACCCCGCCGACTTCTACACCCATGCCATGCGGCTCTTCGACGCTCGAAAGCCGTTGGTCGCGGCGGTGCAAGGCGCAGCGGTGGGCGCGGGCGTCGGGCTTGCGCTGGTGGCCGACTTTCGCGTGAGCTGTGCGCAGGCGCGGTTCAGCGTCAACTTCAACCGGCTGGGCTTTCACCCCGGCTTCGGCCTGAGCCACACATTGCCTCGCCTGATCGGCATGCAGCGGGCCTCGATGTTGTTCTACACGGGCCGCCGCATCGACGGCACCGAAGCGCTGGCCATCGGCCTGGTCGACGAGCTGGTGATGGCCGACGAGGTGCTGGCGCGCGCCCAGGCGCTCGCCCAGGAGATCGCCGGGTCGGCGCCGCTCGCGGTACAGAGCACGCGCGCCACCTTGCGCGCCGGCTGCGCGCAGGACGTGCGCGCAATCAACCAACGGGAGCTGGCCGAGCAACAGGTGCAATTCCTGAGCGAAGACTTCCGTGAAGGCATCAAGGCCATGGCCGAGCGCCGCACGCCGCGCTTCATCGGTCGCTGAGCGACCACTCGATCAGCTTTGCACAGACAACGACGGAGTACCTGAATGAATTTCGAACTCGACCCCGAACACCAGACGCTCAAGGAGCTTGTCGCCAGCTTCGTGCGCGAAGACCTGCTGCCGCTGGAACCGGCCCTGCTGAAACGGGAGGCTGCCGGCGAACCCTGGGAGCTGTCGGCCGATGAGCACGCGCGGCTGGACACCGTGTCGAAGGCCCGGGGCCTGTGGGGCCTCGATGCGCCCGCCGAAATGGAGGGCCTCGACCTGCCGGTGGTGGCGATGGTCGGGGTGAACGAGGAATTCGGCAAGACCATCACGCCCTACGAGCTACCCCCCGACTCGCCCAACCTGCGGATGCTGCTGACCGCCGCCAACGACGCGCAGCGCGCCGCCTACCTGGCCCCTTACGCACGCGGAGAGACGGTTTCGGCCATCGCCATTTCGGAGCCCGGCGCGGGCGCCGACCCTTCGGCCATGTCGACGCGTGCCGTGCGCGACGGCGATGACTGGGTCCTCAATGGCCGCAAGATCTGGATCAGCCGCGCCGCGCGCGCGGACTGGACCATCGTCATGGCCGTCACGGACAAGACCAAGGTGGGGCGCCCAGCCATCTCGGCGTTCATCGTCGACCGCAACACCCCGGGCTTTCGCGTCGAGCGTCGCATCCCCATGATCGGCGGCGTCTCGACCTACGAGGTGCTGCTCGAAGACTGTCGCGTACCGCATGCACGCCTGCTCGGCCAGGAAGGCCAGGGGTTTGCGCCGATGCAGGCGCGCCTGTCGAGCCGGCGCCTGCAGATGGCCGCGTGGTGCGTGGGCCGCGCCCAGCGCGCGCTCGACATGATGTGCGAGTACGCACCGCAGCGCAGCACCTTCGGCGCCTCGCTCGCCGAACGCCAGACGGTGCAATGGTGGATTGCCGACGCGGCCACGCGCATTCACGCCTGTCGACTCATGACCTACGAAGCAGCCGCACGCATCGATCGTGGCGACGAGGCGCGCAGCCAGGTCTCCATGGCCAAGGTGTTCGCCACCGAGATGGCGGGGAAAGTGATCGACCACGCGATGCAGATGTTCGGCGCCATGGGCATGACCAAGGAAATGCCACTGCATCAGATGGCCAACGAAGCGCGCCTGATGCGGATCTACGAAGGTCCGAGCGAAGTGCACCGCTGGGTGGTTGCACGCGAGCTGCTCGGCCTGAAGCGCTGACGGGAGGCCGGCACTCACCGGCCATGCCTAGACGACCAGCCGGTACCCCACCGCCGTCTCCGTCAACAGATGCTTCGGCTGCGCCGGATCGGCCTCCAGCTTCTGTCGCAGATGCCCCATGTAGATGCGCAGGTAGTGGCTCTGGTCCGTGTGTGACGGGCCCCACACCTCACGCAGCAGCTGCCGCTGCGTCAGCACGCGGCCGGCGTTGGCCACCAGCACCGACAGCAGGCGGTACTCGGTCGGCGTGAGGTGCACCTCGGCGCCGGCGCGGCGCACGATGCGTGCGGCGCGGTCCAGTTCGATCTCGCCGAAGCGGAACACGGCCTCGGCGGCCGGCTCGTCGCCGTTGCCACCGGCGGCGCGCGGTCGGCGCAGGTTGGCGCGCACGCGGGCGAGCAGTTCGCCGGTGCCGAAGGGCTTGGTGAGGTAGTCGTCGGCGCCGGCGTCGAGCGCGGCGATCTTGTCGGCTTCGTCGGTGCGGGCCGAGAGCACGATGATCGGCACCTGCGACCAGCCGCGCACATCGCGGATCAGCGACACGCCGTCGCCGTCGGGCAGGCCCAGGTCGAGCACCAGCAGGTCGGGTTGCCGCGTGCCGGCGGCCGCCAGGCCGTCGCGCAGGGTGCCGGCCTCGTGCACCTGCCAGCCTTCGGCCTCGAGCGCGCCACGCACGAAGCGGCGGATCTGCGGCTCGTCTTCGATCACGATGGCGGTGGGGGATGGCATGGCGGGTTTCAGAGCTGGGCTTCAGCGGGTTCGGGGGGCTCGCGGCGCGGCAAGGTGACGGTGAATTCTGCACCGCCGTCGCGCGCATTCGCCGCGCTGATCTCGCCGCCATGGGCGCTCACCACGGCGCGGCAGATGGCCAGGCCGAGGCCGACGCCAGGCGTGGCGGATTCGGCTTCGCCGCGCGTGAACTTGTCGAACAGGGTCTGCTCACGGCCGTGCAGCGCGGCAGGCAGGCCGGGGCCATGGTCGCGCACGGTGAGCACCAGCGCGGTCGGCTCGGCGCGCGCGCCGACCTCGATGGGTGCGGCGCCGTACTTGGCGGCGTTCTCCAGCAGGTTGACGAGCACGCGCTCGATCAGCACGGCGTCGAACTCGACCAGCGGCAGCTCAGGGTCCCACGCGGTCTGCACGGTCATGCCGCGCAGCGCGGGGCGGGCGGCGCGGATGGCGGCGCCCACCACCTCTTCGACCGACTGCCAGTCGCGCCGCAGGTTGACCGCGCCGCCGGCCACGCCGCTTTCGAGGCGCGCCATGTCGAGCAGGTTGCTGACCAGCGCATGCAGGGCATGCGCCTGCGCGACGATGGCGCGCGCGGCCTCGCCGTGCTCTTCGGTCGGCAGGGTCTGCAGCGACTCGGCCAGTGCGATGAGCGCGGTGAGCGGCGTGCGCACGTCGTGCGAGATGGCACCGAGCAGCGCGTTGCGCAGGCGCTCCGATTCCATCTCGACCACGGCGCGCTGCGCGACTTCGACGTAGTGCACGCGCTCCAGCGCGATGGCGATCTGGCGCGCCAGCGTGTCCAGCTGCTGCGCCTGCTCGGGAATCAGCAGCCAGCGCGGGCGGGCCGGGCACAGCGCGAGCACGCCGCGCACGCGCATCGGCGCGCGCAGCGGCACGTAGTGCCAGGGCTGGGCGGCGAGCGTGGCGGTGGCCAGGCCGGCGGGCTGGCCGTGGCGGAAGGCCCAGTCGGCCACCTGCGCGTCGAAGCCGGGCGGCGGGTCCGCGGGGGGCACGAGCTGGTCGGCCGCATCGGTGACCAGCACGCGCGCATGGCCGCCGAAATGGGCCTGCACGGCGGCAGCGCCGAGCGCGACGACCTGGGTGCTTTCGAGCGCGGCCGAGAGTTCGCGCGTGAGCTCGAACAGTGAGCGCGCGCGGCGCTCGCGGCTGGTCGACACGCCGGCCGCGAAGCGCAGCCCGGCCGTGAGCTGGCCCACCAGCAGGCCCACGCCGAGCATCACGGCAAAGGTCAGCAGGTACTGCACGTCGCTGACCGCGAAGGACAGGCGCGGCGCGACGAAGAAGTAGTCGAAGGCCGCCACGTTGAGCATGGCCGCGAGCGCCGAAGGCCCGCGCCCGAAGCGCATCGCCACGCCCACCACGCCGAGCAAAAACAGCATGACGATATTGGACAGCTCCAGCACGCCCGTCAGCGGCGTGCACAGCAGCGTGAGCGCGATGCTGGTGGCCGCGGCCCAGGCGTAGCCGGGCCAGCGCGACTGCGCGCGCTCATCGTCGTCGTCGGCCTGCGTGGCGACCAGCGTCGCCTGCGACAGACGGCGCGCGCTGTCGGCGCGGCCCACTTCGAGGATGTCGAGCGCCGGCGCCCGCTGCGCCAGCGCGCGCGCCAGCGGCACCGCGGACGCACCCCACCAGCGCCGCCAGCCGCGCACGGGCTCCGCGCGCCCGATGACCAGCGTCGCGCAGTTGAGGCGCCGCGCCTGCTCGGACAGTTGCTCCGCCACGTCGGCGCCGGTGAGCACGGCCGTGGCCGCGCCCAGTTCCTCGGCCAGCTTGAGCACGGCGAGGATGCGGTCGCGCTGCGCGGCATCGAGGCGCTGCAGCCGTGGCGTCTCGACGTACGCGGCATGCCAGCGCACGTTGAGCTGGCCCGCGAGCCGCGCGGCGGTGCGCACGGTCTGCGCCGCGCCCTCGTGGGGGCCGACGCAGGCCAGGATCGCGCCCGAGGTGTTCCAGGCCTGCAGCGCCGCACCGCCCTGCCCGTTGCCGCCGGGGCCCGACTGTTCGACGCGCCAGCCGCGCACGTCGTCCTCGACATGCTCGGCGGTACGGCGCAGGGCGATCTCGCGCAGCGCGATCAGGTTGCCCTTGCGGAAGAAGTTCTGTGCGGCGCGCTCGGCCTGTTGCGGCAGGTAGACCTTGCCGGCCGCGAGCCGCGCCGTGAGTTCGTCGGGCGTGACGTCGACCAGCACCACCTCGTCGGCCTCGTCGAGCACGGTGTCGGGCACGGTCTCGTGCACGCGCACGCCGGTGATGGCGCCCACGGTGCCGTTGAGGCTTTCCAGGTGCTGCACGTTGAGTGCCGACCACACCTCGATGCCGGCGGCCAGCAGCTCCTGCACGTCCTGCCAGCGCTTGGCGTGGCGCGAGCCGGGCGCGTTCGTGTGGGCGAGTTCGTCGACCAGCAGCACCGCGGGCTTGCGCGCCAGGGCGGCATCGAGATCGAACTCGGCGAGCGTACGGCCCCGGTAGGGCAGCTCGCGCAGCGGCAGCGTGTCGAGCCCCGCGAGCAGCGCGGCGGTCTCGCTGCGGCCGTGGGTTTCGACCACGCCGATGAGCACGTCGCGCCCGGCCTCGCGCTCGCGCCGGGCGGCGCTGAGCATGGCCCAGGTCTTGCCCACGCCCGCGCTGGCGCCGAAGTAGATGCGCAGCTTGCCGCGCAGCGCGCGCGCCTCGTCGCTGCGCAGTTGCGCGAGCAGGGCGTCGGGGTCGGGGCGGGTCTCGGGCATGGCTTCTCAGGTTAGCGCATCGGCGGCCCGTTCTTGCGTCGCCGTGGGTGTCGGCGCGCGGTGCGCGACAGCACCCACCAGGCGAAGCCCAGCGGCACGAACAGCGCCGCCATGGCCAGCAGCGCGTGCAGCAGGTCAGTGACCATGGCGCAGGCCGCAGCGCGCGAGGTGATCGCGCCAGCTCATGAGCCGGCCGATCTCACCTGACGGCACGCACTCGATGAGGCGGTGCAGCACCTCGGCATAGCGCGCGGTCGGAAAGCGGATCATCAGGCGCACGCAGGGTGCGTCGCTTTCCTGCGAGCTGCAGGCGTGCAGCAGCGGCTCGCAGCGCACCACGCCGGCCTCGGCGCAGGCCGCAATGCTGCGGCGCACGCGCAGCGCGTCGGCGCAGCAGACGGTGACGTCGAGCACGTGGAACTGCGTCGTGCGCGGCGCGATCGGACTTCGCACGACGGCGACAGGATGTTCACGGTAGGCGGCATAGGCCATGGTTGTTTTCTCCTCAACGCACCGTCGAAGAAGCATCGAACGCCAGGTTCAGCGCCAGCACGTTGACGCGCGATTCGCCCAGCACGCCCCACAGCGGCTTCTGGGTGTTCTGCACGATCAGCGCGTTGACCTGGTCGGGCGCCATGCCGCGTTCGCGCGCCACGCGGGCGGCCTGGTAGTGGGCGGCGGCGGGGCTGATGTCGGGGTCGAGCCCGCTGGCCGAGGCCGTGACGAGGTCCACCGGCACCGGCGCGGTGTTGCCCGGATCGGCCGCGCGCAGCGCTTCGACGCGTGCCTTCACGGCGTCGGCCAGTGCGGGGTTCAGCGGGCCCTGGTTGGAACCGCCCGAGGCGCTGGCGTTGTAGGGCTGCGGCGCGGTGGCCGACGGGCGGCCCCAGAAGTGCTTCGGGTCGCTGAAGTTCTGGCCGATGAGCGCGGAGCCCACGGGCTTGCCGTCGCGCATCACCAGGCTGCCCGCCGCCTGCGCGGGGAACAGCGCCTGCGCGGCGCCGGTGACGGCCGCCGGGTAGAGCAGGCCGGTGAATGCGCTCAGCAGTGCGAAGAGCACGAGCGCGGGGCGAACGATGCTGCCGTTGTTGTTTTTCATGATGAAGAACTCCTCAGACCAGATGGACTGCAACCAGCAGCCAGTCGATCAACTTGATGCCGATGAAAGGAACGAGCAAACCGCCCAGGCCGTAGATGGCGAGGTTGCGGCGCAGCAGCGCAGCGGCGCCCACGGGCCGGTAGCGCACGCCCTTGAGCGCCAGCGGAATCAGGAACACGATGACGAGCGCGTTGAAGATCACCGCCGACAAAATGGCCGACGACGGGCTGGCCAGGCGCATCACGTTGAGCGCGCCGAGCTGCGGGTAGGTCGACACGAAGATCGCCGGAATGATCGCGAAGTACTTCGCCACGTCGTTCGCGATCGAGAAGGTGGTGAGCGAGCCGCGCGTCATGAGCAGCGCCTTGCCGGTCTCCACCACCTCGAGCAGCTTGGTCGGGTTGGAGTCGAGGTCGACCATGTTGCCGGCCTCCTTCGCGGCCTGCGTGCCGCTGCCCATGGCCACGGCCACGTCGGCCTGCGCGAGCGCGGGGGCGTCGTTGGTGCCGTCGCCGGTCATCGCGACGAGGCGGCCTTCGGCCTGGTACTTGCGGATCAGCGCGAGCTTGTCCTCGGGCGTGGCCTCGGCCAGGAAGTCGTCCACGCCGGCCTCGGCCGCGATGGCGGCAGCCGTGAGCTTGTTGTCGCCGGTGATCATCACGGTCTTGATGCCCATGCGGCGCAGCTCGGCAAAGCGGTCGCGGATGCCGGTCTTGACGATGTCCTTGAGCTCGACCACGCCGAGCACGCGGTTGCCTTCGGCCACGGCCAGCGGCGTGCTGCCGCGGCGTGCCGTTTCTTCGGCGGCGCGCAGCATCTCGGCCGGCACGCTGCCGCCCAGTGCTTCGACATGGCGGCGCACCGCATCGACCGCGCCCTTGCGCAGCACGATGGCATCGGTGTCCAGGCTGTTGGGCGCGGCCGGCAGGTCGACGCCGCTCATGCGGGTCTGTGCGGTGAAGGGCACATAGCGCAGCACGTCGACGGAGGCGGCCTCCAGGCCGTCGCGGCGTGCGAGCTCGACGATGCTGCGGCCTTCGGGCGTTTCGTCGGCCAGCGAGGCGAGCATGGCGGCGCGTGCGAGGCGGCCCTTGGGCACGCCGGGCGCGGGCAGGAAGGCGCTGGCCTGGCGGTTGCCGTGCGTGATGGTGCCGGTCTTGTCGAGCAGCAGCACGTCGACGTCGCCGGCGGCTTCCACCGCGCGGCCCGAGGTGGCGATCACGTTGGCCTGCATCATGCGGCTCATGCCGGCCACGCCCACGGCCGAGAGCAGGCCGCCGATGGTGGTCGGGATCAGGCACACGAGCAGCGCGACCAGCGCGGTGAGCGACACCACGGTGCCCGCGCCCGCCGCCTCGACGCTGAACACCGAGAACGGCAGCAGCGTGACGGTGACCATGAGGAACACGATGGTCAGCGCGACCAGCAGGATGGTCAGCGCGATCTCGTTCGGCGTCTTGTGGCGCTTGGCCGCCTCGACCATGCCGATCATGCGGTCCAGGAACGACTCGCCGGGGTTCACCGAGATGCGCACCACCAGCCAGTCGGACAGCACGCGCGTGCCGCCGGTGACGGCCGAGAAGTCGCCGCCCGACTCGCGCACCACGGGCGCCGATTCACCGGTGATGGCGCTCTCGTCGACCGAGGCCACGCCTTCGATCACTTCGCCATCGAGCGGGATCACGTCGCCGGCTTCCACCAGCACGACGTCGCCCTTGCGCAGGTTGGGCGCCTGCTCCGGCAGCCACGGCGCACCGTGGTGCGGCTGTTGCTGGTCCTTCAACTTCTTGGCCCAGGTGTCCTTGCGCAGGCCGCGCAGCGAGGCCGCCTGCGCCTTGCTGCGGCCTTCGGCCAGCGCTTCCGCGAAGTTGGCGAACAGCACGGTGAACCACAGCCAGATGGTCACGGCCAGCACGAAGGCGGGCTGCATGCCGGTGTCGCCCGGAAAGCTCAGTGCATGCACCCACAGCAGCGTCGTCAGGATGCTCCCGATGTAGACGATGAACATCACCGGGTTGCGCCACTGGGTGCGCGGGTTCAGCTTGGCGAAGGCGCCCCAGAGTGCGGGCTTGACGAGCGCCGCGTCGAACAGCGAAAGAGAGGTTTTGGTTTTGGCAGTCATGGTGCGCTCCTTCTTATTTCCAGAGCACGAGGTGTTCGACGATCGGGCCGAGGGCCAGTGCCGGCACGTAGTTGAGCAGGCCGACCAGCAGCACGGTGCCGATCAGCAGGAAGACGAACAGCGGGCCGTGCGTGGGCAGCGTGCCGCTGGTGACGGGCAGGCGCTTCTTGGCGGCCAGCGCGCCGGCGATGGCGAGCACCGGCACGATCATCGCGAAGCGCCCGAGCCACATCGCCAGGCCGAGCAGGCCGTTGTAGAACGGTGTGTTGGCCGACAGGCCCGCGAAGGCGCTGCCGTTGTTGTTGGCGGCCGAGGTCAGCGCATACAGCACCTCGGAGAAGCCGTGCGCGCCGGGGTTGGCGATGCCGGCGGTGCCTGCGCCCGCGCTCACCGCCAGCGCCGTGCCCGCCAGCACCAGCACCGGCGTGACCAGGATGGCGATGGAGATCAGCTTCATCTCGCGCACCTCGATCTTCTTGCCGAGGTACTCGGGCGTGCGCCCGATCATCAGGCCCGCGATGAACACCGCGAGCATGGCGAACACCAGCATGCCGTACAGGCCGCTGCCGACGCCGCCGAAGACGACCTCGCCCAGCTGCATCAGCACCAGCGGCACCATGCCGCCCAGGGGCGTGAGCGAGTCGTGCATGGCGTTCACCGCGCCGCACGAAGCGGCGGTGGTCACGGCAGCGAAGAGGGCCGAGGCATCGATGCCGAAGCGCACTTCCTTGCCTTCCATGTTGCCGCCGCTTTGCAGCGCGCTCGCCATCTGGTCCACGCCCAGCGGGCCCAGCAGCGGGTTGCCGGCCTGCTCGGCGGGCGTGACGGCCAGCACGGCCACCACGAACAGCACCGTCATCGCCGCGAGCACGGCCCAGCCCTGGCGCAGGTCGCCGACCACGCGGCCGAAGGCGAAGCACAGCGCCGCCGGGATCAGGAAGATCGCCAGCATCTCCAGCAGGTTGCTGAACGCCGTCGGGTTCTCGTAGGGGTGCGCCGAGTTGGCGTTGAAGAAGCCGCCGCCGTTGGTGCCGAGCATCTTGATCGCTTCCTGCGAAGCGACCGGGCCCATGGCGAGCGTCTGCGTCTGTGTGGTGGCGTCTTCCATCACGGGGGCGCCCTTGTCGTCCTTCAGCGGCTGGCCATCGGGACCGTTCTTCGGTTGCTGGAAGGCCGTGGCTTCGATCGTCTGCACGCTCTTGTAGGCGTCGAAGTTCTGGATCACGCCCTGCCCTGCGAGGCACAGCGCGAGCACGAACGAGATCGGCAGCAGCACCCACAGCGTGACGCGCGTCACGTCGGCCCAGAAGTTGCCGACCAGGCCCTTGCCGTCACCGCGGCGCGCGAAGCCGCGCACCAGTGCGAAGGCGACCGCGATGCCGGTGGCGGCGGACAGGAAGTTCTGCACCGCCAGGCCGAGCATCTGCGTGAGGTAGCTCATGGTCGACTCGCCGCCGTAGCCCTGCCAGTTGGTGTTGGCGACAAAGCTCACCGCCGTGTTGAAGGCCGAGTCGGGCGACACCGCGCCCATGCCGGCCGGATTGAACGGCAGCCCGCCCTGCAGGCGCTGCAGGGCATAGAGAAAGATCGCACCGATGGCGTTGAACGCCAGCAGCGCCAGCGCGTAGCGCAGCCAGTGCATCGACTGCTCGGGCTGCGTGCCCGCAAGGCGGTACAGCGGCGCTTCGACGCGCTGCATCCAGCGCGGCACGCGCTCGGCGCACAGCGCGGCCAGCAGCTTGCCCAGCGGCCAGGCCAGCACCAGCAGCACGCCGAGAAAAAGGGCCAGCAAGACCCAGGCCGAGGTTTCCATGTCAGAACTCCTCGGCGCAGATCAGCGCGAACACCAGGTACGCGAACAGGACCACGGCGACCAGCGCGCCGAAGCCGTACAGGACTTCGAGGCCGATCACGATGCATCCCCCGGCGTGCGCGTTGCATCAACGCCCGCGTGCGGCTTTTGCGGCCCTTCGAGCCGGTTCAGCCCGACGACCATGGCCGCCACCACGACCCACAGCGCCAGCAAGGCGCCCATCCAGACGATGTCCATTCATCACTCCTGCAAACAAGATGAAAGGAGTCTCGGCAGGCGTGCGTAAAACCGGGGGAAAGAGTGAGTGGGGGGCCGTAAAGAAAGCGTAAAAACGCGGGCAACGCAGAGGATGAGGCCCGCCTGGTGCATCGCGTCGAATGTCTCGACGAGCTCCAGCAAGGGAGCCGAGGCCATTCAAACAGCCGAGGCTGTTGCCGATGGCGCGGCCCTGTCAGTCCACCTGCCGGGGATACCCGATCTCGGCGATGTCATTTCCGAGCGACGCCATGTCGAGGTCGGGATTGAATCGCCGGACGAGCGCGTCGCTGAGCGGTTGGTGCCGATAGATCGCCTCGACATCGCCCAGGTCGAGGTCGCGCTCGTAGTAGTCGGACGCGAATTCGACGTACTGCTCGGGTCGGCCGGCGAGGATGCCAAGCAACTCGGCGGAGCCATCCGGATCCTCACCCGGCGGAAGCTCGACCGGTCCGCAAGCCCAGCGTTCTTCATTGCTCAGGCGCCAGAGACAGAAGGTGCTGTCGCTGGTTGTGAACGCCGGCTCTTCCAGCAGGTTGGTGCGGAACTCTGCCGGCAGTCGTTCGAAGATTCCGGGCCATGGCGTCCCCGGCCGGAATGCCGGAGCCTCGTGCGCAAGCCCGTGGAGCGCGGCGCCGGCCTGGCAGAAGATGGCAAACCAATGATCGCCCGAACCATTGCGCATCGATGCCATCGCCGCCTCATCCGACCACGCGGCGTTGAACGCGTAGTACCGGTACTCCCACTCCGGCGAGAGCATGGCGTCGAGCATTGCAAGAGACTGGGTCAGTCGCTTCAACGTCGGAATGTCTGGAAGCGCCTTCAGGTTTCTCGTCGAGAGGGTCATGCGGGGGCGAAGTTGGTGGGGATGAACGCGCATGCTATCTGCCGATCGGGTCGGGGGCATGTCTGCCGCCCGGACACTACAGCGCACAGGTTCAGTTCCGCTACACCCCGGACGGAGGCCCTGTCTATGACATCTACGACCCGGTGGTCATGGACGTGGAGCGCTGATTCCGGGCGAGCGACAGGCTCAGTGCGCCATCCACCGCCCGTCGTCACGCCGGCTCAGGAAGTAGCCGGCGCGGGCGGCGCGCGGGTCGTCGGCTGATTTTTCGTTGACGATGTCCATCTCGGCGCGCGCGATCAGCCAGGTGCCGCCCTGCTTGCCGTTGGACCATTGGAAGCGGTGGAAGCGCGCGTCGGAGCCGATGTAGAAGGTGTGCTGCAGCGGCGACGCGCCGTAGTTGCGGAACGCGGTGACGGGAATCTGCTGCGTCTCGCGGGCGCTGCCGCATCCCGCCAACCCCGTCGCAACGAGAAGCGCCGCGACCCCAAGGGCCGCGACGCTGCCGCGCGAAAGAACCCGCGCGGTGCCCATGGCGGGGGTCAGCGGCCGAAGCCGCGGTTGTACGAACCCACGGCGGAGTTGTAGTAACTCACGATGTTCTTGTACGTCGACGGGAACTTGCTGTCCTTGAACGTGCGCCATTGGCCGATCATGTTCAGCAGGCTGCCGTGCAGCGACTCGTAGTTGTAGTTGGGCGCCTTGCCTGCTTCTCCCTTGGCCTTGGCTGCGGCCTTGGCTTCTTCCAGCGCCTTGGAGAGTTCTTCCAGCGAAGCCTGCAACTCGCTGGCCGCCGCATCGACCTTGGCGACGGCGTCCTTGTTCTTCAGGCCGTCGATCTGGTCGAGGCCGTTGACGAACTTCTTGGCCACCGCCATCGAGGCCAGCGTGTGGTAGTTGAGCATGTCGCCCTCGGCCTTGAGCTTGGCCATGCGTTCGGTGCGCGACGCCTCCTGCACGCGGTCCAGCTCGCCGCCCAGCGTGTCGATGCTGGCCAGCAGGCCCTTGAAGGCGGCGTTCATGTCGGCGTCGGCCGCGCGGCCCTTGACCCACTTGTCTTCGAGAAAGCTCTTGGACCGGTAGTACGGGTCCATCGGCGTCCAGACGGCGACGAGCTTCTCGCCCGTGGCCACCACGCCGTCGACGGCCGCATCGAGCGCCGCGTCGCCCGAGCCGTCGGCGCGTGCCTTCTTCAGGTCGTCCACGATGGACTGCACATCGGAAGGGCTGCCATAGAACGAGTTCCCGCTCGGCGACTTGCCGTTCACGTTCATCTGCACGTAGCTCTTGTACTTGGCACCCACGCTGCGGTTGTCGTCGATGAGCCGGTTGTAGCCCTGGCTGTAGGTGGTGCGGGCCGCGGCCTGCACGCGGGCCGGGTCCTTGGCGGGCTGGGTCTTGCCCGATGCGGACGGCGATGGCGAGGCTGCCGCCGGCGTCGGCTTGTTGTCTTCCTTGCAGGCCGCGAGCACGGCACAGAAGCAAAGGCTCAAGGCAAACAGGCGCGTGCGCGCCGATCGGTTGTTGTGCGCAGTCATGGCGCTCTCCCTCGGTTGTGGTTGTTCGGTGCCGCGCCCGTCGATGAAGGCCATCGTTCGCAGCGGCATCAGGTGCGGAAAATGATAGCCAGCACCACCGCGTCCGATCGTCGCGAACGCGCGAAAAACGCCCCGCGCGCCGAACTAAATTGTGAGGATTCGCTTCAACGCACAGCGCTGGAAATCAGAGCGTGCGTTCGAGCTGCCAAGCTTGGTACTTCAGGCTTACCACCGCACCGATGACGATGCCCGCGATGGCCGGCAGGCTCGCGATGCTCAGCGTCGACAGCGCACTCAGGCCCTGCCCGATGGTGCAGCCCATGGCCGTGACGCCGCCGATGCCCATGAGCACGGCGCCCGTCGCGTGGTGCGCGAGGTCGCCGGTGCCGGCGAAGCCTTCCCAGCGGAATTCGCGCGACCACAGCGCATGCAGCGCGGCGCCCACCACCACGCCGGCGACCGACACGATGCCCAGCGTGAGGCGCTTGTTGGCATCGCTGTAGAACATGAGCCAGTCGAGCGCGTAGGCCACCGGCGTGACGAAGCTCAGCGCCTCGGCGCGGCCGGAGTTGGTGGCGAGGAACACGTGCTCGAGCGTGAGCGGATGCTCCTCGACCACCGCCCAATGGCCGCTGAGCCACCACGCACCGACGACCAGCGCGCCGATCAGCATGCCGCCGACGAGGCTGCGCACGTCGCGCGTCTCGCGGCCCCATGCGGCCCACACGAGCAGCGCGCCGCCGAGCACCAGGCCGAGCGCCAGGCGCAGCGAGGCCGCCTTCAGTTGGAAAGACGCGGCCAGCACATCGGGCAGCGACGCATTCATCGCCAGGTCGATGTGCACCGCATCGACGGTCGCGACGCGCAGCACCGCGGTGATGCCCTTCAGCGTGGCGAAGGCCGACACGCCCATGAGCACCAGCACCACCAGCGCCTTGAGGCTGCCGCCGCCCAGGCGCACCAGCGTCTTGTTGCCGCAGCCCGAGGACAGCACCATGCCGACGCCGAACAGCAGGCCGCCGACGAGCGCGGCGAGCCAGAGGATCTGGTGCGAGGCGTAGAGCGTACGGTCGGCATCGACGAACCCCGCGAACACGAGCGCCGAGAAGCCGATGAGCGCGACGCCACCGGCCGCGGCCCACTGCTTCACGCGGGTCCAGTCGCCCAGCGCCACCACGTCGCTGATCGCGCCCATGGTGCAAAAGCGCGTGGCGCGCGCGACGGCGCCGAACACCGCCGACAGCACGAAGGCCGCCACGAGCGCGAGCGTGGTGAGAAGGGAAAGCTGCGCGATGGACATGCCCCGATTCTAGGGAGCGCCCTCGCGCACGCGCGGGCTCAATTCAGGCCAGGCCGGGGTTTGGTGCGATGTTCTTCAGCACGGGTTCGTCGAGCCGGCGCGTGGTCACCACCTTGCGCGACTTCAGCCACGGCTCGATGACCTCCCACACCGGCTTGTTGCCGGCGGTGCGCGCCTCTTCGCTCACGGGCGCCCAGCCCGCGACCTTGTAGCTGCGGCTGGCGTCGATGGGCTTGCCGCCCAGGCGCATGTCCTGGATGCGCTGGCCCATGGCGGCGGTCGGGTCGCAGGTGTACTGCAGCCCGCCCACGCGCACCATGTCGCCGCCCTGCTGGTAGTAGGGGTCGGGGTTGAAGAGGTTGTCGCAGACGTCTTCGAGCACGGTCTTCAGCGTCTCGCCGGTCATCTGCGTGACGGTGGCGTACGAGTACGTGGTGGCCGTCATGTCCATCAGCCACTCGCGCGTGATCGCCTGGCCGGGCAGCAGCGAGGTGCCCCAGCGGAAGCCGGGCGAGAAGGCGATGGGTGCGTCCTGCACTTCCATGAGCGCGTCGAGCAGCAGCTGGTCGCCGGTGCCGTTGAAGTTGCCGCGCCGGTACAGCGCGCCGTCGGTGTGGGCGAGGGTTTCGGACAGCTTCGCCTCGTAGGGCGCACGCACGCGGGTGATGAGCGCGTCCATCTCCTTGTCGGCCGGAATGAGGTCGGAGAACACGGGCAGCAGGCGGTAGCGGAAGTCGCTCACCTTCTTGCCCTTGACGTCGAAGTCGATCACGCCGAGGAACTTGCCGTTGGAGCCGCCGTTGACCACGATGGTCTTGCCGCCCGCGTTGCTCACCAGCGTGGGCATGGGCGTGCCGTCGTGCGTGTGGCCGCCCAGGATGGCGTCGATGCCGGTGACGCGGCTGGCCATCTTGAGGTCGACGTCCATGCCGTTGTGCGACAGCACCACCACCACCTGCGCGCCCTTGCCGCGCGCCTCGTTCACCACGCGCTGCAGGTTGTCGTCCTGGATGCCGAAGGTCCAGTCGGCCACCATGTAGCGTGGGTTGGCGATGGGCGTGTACGGAAAGGCCTGGCCGATGATGGCGCAGGGCACGCCGTTGATCCCGCGCATCACGTAGGGCTTGAACACCGGGTCGCCGAAGTCGGCGGTCTTGACGTTCTGCGCGACGAACTCGACCTTGCCGGCAAAGTCCTTCTCGATGATCTGCTGCACCCGCGCCATGCCGTAGGTGAACTCCCAGTGCCCGGTCATCACGTCGACGCCGAGCAGCTTGCAGGCGTCGACCATGTCCTGCGCATCGGTCCACAGCGAGGTGGCCGAGCCCTGCCAGGTATCGCCGCCGTCGAGCAGCAGCGCGCCGGGGCGGCTGGCCTTGAGCTGTTTCACCAGCGTGGCCAGGTGCGCGAAGCCGCCGACCTTGCCGTAGCGCTGTGCGGCCTTGTCGAAGTCGAGGTACGTGAGCGCATGCGCCATGCGCGTGCCGGGCTTCACGCCCGCAGCCTTCAGCAAATGTTCGCCGACGAGGTGCGGCACCTTGCCGCGCATGTGGCCCACGCCGATGTTGACGCCCGGTTCGCGGAAGTACAGCGGCTTGAGCTGCGCATGGCAGTCGGTCATGTGCAGCATCGACACGTTGCCGAAGGCCGGCACGGTGTACATGCCGTCGAGGCCGGCGGCCATGCTGCTGCCGTGGCGGCCCAGGCCCAGGCCGGCGACAGCGCCGGCACCGAGCATCTGGACGAACTCGCGCTTGGAAAGGTTCATGAAGGAAGAAGCCGGGCGTTCAGCGGTTGACGGGAGACTGGGGGTCGAGCAGCAAGCCCATCACGTCGCGGATCTGCTTCTCGTTGAGGATGCCGGAGTGGCCGACGCGCGGCATGTTCGAGCAGGCGTTGTAGGCGCGCGCGTTCCACAGCTTGCCCCAGGTGTATTCGACGATGGGCTTGGAGGCGGCGCTGGCCGGGTCGCTCACGCCGCGCAACTTGCCGTAGTGGTACAGGCTCGGGCCGAGCGTGCCGAAGGAGATTTCTTCCTTCGACATCTGGTGGCAGTTGTAGCAATTGCCGCCGTTGGCGGCGTTGGCCGCGTCGGTCCAGGTGAGGCCGCGGCCGTTCTGCGCGATCTTCTCGCCCTCGCGCCAGTCGCCGACGAACTTGCCGTCGGACGGCCAGCGCACGGTCTTCATGTTCGCGGCCTCGATCTCCTTGGTGCGCTGCTCATCGAGTGGCTTGCCGCTGGCCTCGGCCTCGCTGCACGCCAGGTTGGCCGGGTCTTGCACGAGGCGGTCGACCTTGGCGATGCCCTGGTCGCGGAAGGAGCGCTGCAGCGCGTCGGCGGTGAGCTTGTCGAGCTCGGCGGCGCTGTCGACGGACGCGCAGCCGAACACGGTGAGCGCGCAGGCCACGGCGGCCAGGCCGAGGAAGTGATCTGATTTCATGGGCGTGGCTCCTTCAGCGCTTGATGGCGGGCGCAGTGGTCTTGCCGCCCTTGCCGTTGACGCCCATGTACACGGCCAGTGCCACGGTCACGTCGCTGGCGTAGCCCGGGTACGGAAAGCGCTGCTGGCGGAAGCAGTCGTTCAGCCGACGTTGCATGCCCCACAGCTCGCCCGACGACACACGGTACGCCGGCCAGGCGCCGAAGCCTTCACCGGCGCCGGGGTTCTTCGTGAGGTTGGGCAGGTCTTGCAGGCGGATGCGCTTGCCGTCGGCGCCGTGGCAGGTGGCGCAGGCAAAGTCGTGCGGACCGGCGCGCAGGAAGAACAGGCGCTTGCCCACTTCGTACGCACGGCGTTCGCCCGCATGCGACTGCGGCAGGTTCAACGGCAGGCCTTTCGATTCGGCCGAGATCCACGCCACCAGCCCCTCGAGGTTCTTCTGCTCGCCCTGGCCGAACGGCGTCTTGGCGATGGCGGCGGCGTCGAAGCCCTGCAGCGTTTCCATGCAGGTGAGCAGGCGCGACTCCATGTCCTGCACGCGGCCGGTGTCGGGAAAGTAGCGCGGCAGTTCGGCGAACGCGCCCTTCACCACGCCCGGGCCCTTGCCGAGGTCGCACTTCTCCATCGACGCGCCCTTGGGGCCGCGCTTCTGTTTCCAGAGGTCTTCGCCCTTGGCCTCGAACAGTTCGGCGGGGTTGCCGTCCTGCAGCAGCGCGCGGTACTCGGCGATGCCTTCGGCCGTGGTCTTCTGCGCCGCGGCGGGCAGTGCGATGCTGCCGGCCAGCACCAGCAGGCTCAGGCATGTGGTTGTCCTCATGGGGCCGCCTTTTTTTCTCGTGGGGAACACAACACGCGAGCGAGCGCCCGCGTGGGCGAAGAAAGCGTCAGCTGACGGTGGCTTCGTCGGTGCGGGTGTCGCCGCGGTTGTCCTTCCAGGTCACGGCGATCTTGTCGCCGGCCTTCGCGCCCTTCAGCGTGAACTGCATGAAGGGGTTCTTCGACACCGCCGGGCCCCAGTCGGCCGTGAGCACGGTCTTGCCGTTGAGCGAGGCCGTGACCTCCTGGATGAACCAGGCGGGGATGGTCTTGCCGGCGGCGTCCTTGCGCTGGCCGGTTTCCATTTCGTGCGCCATGAGGATGCGCACGGTCGTCTTGTCGCCCGCGGCCTGGGCGCGGATGCGCATGGGATCTGCCATGGTGGTCTCCTTCTTCTCGTCGTGTTCTGTGTGTGAAGCCCGCCGCTCAGCCGCCGCAGCCGCCGAGCGTGACCTTGACTTCCTTCTTGGCGAAGAGCGCCTTGCCGTCGTTCATGACCGCGATCGCGTACACGTCGGATGACTGGCCCAGCTTGGCGCGCGTGGTGAAGTTCGACTCGACGAACTCCGAGGTGTTGAAGATCGCGACCACGGCGTTGGGGTTCTTCTCGACCAGCAGCATGAGCTGCTTCACGCCGGGCAGGGCGGTGGCCACGCTGAGCGGCACCACGGCGCCGTTCTCGGCGATGTCGGGGCCGGTGATGGTGACGTCCTTGCTCTCGGTGGGCGCGCCGGTGACGCCGACGGCCTTGAGCGCGTCGGCCACGCTCTTGGCGTCGAAGGCGTCTTTGGAATACGCGAGGGCGGTGGCGGGGAGCCAGCCGGCGGTGACCGCCAGGCCTGCGAGGGCGGCGGACTGCGTGAGCATCTGTCTGCGGTTTTTCATGGGGTTGTCTCCTGTCGAATCATGGTCCGGCGCTGTCGGCGAGCCAGCGTGCGATGGCCTTGGCATCATCGTCGCCGAGGGTCTGCGGCGGCATCGGGATCGCCCCCCAGACGCCGGTGCTGCCCGCCTTGATCTTCTGCAGCAGGTGGTCGGTCTGGCCGGGGTACTTTTTCGCGATGTCCGAGAAGGCGGGGCCGACGAGCTTTTGCGTCATGCCATGGCAGGCGGTGCAGCTGTTCTTCTCGAGCAGCGCCACGGGCACTTTCGGTGCGGCAGCCGGTGCGCTGGTCTTCACTGCAGCAGCGGGTGCGGCGGTGGCGATGCCGCGCTGCGCACCCACCAGCCGGTTCTGGTCGGCGAGGTTGCCGTGGCTGCCGCGCGCATGCGGCGGCAGTTGCGCGACGGACGACGCCGCCGGCACGCAGTCGCGCATGCAGGCCACGGCCGACACGTCGGGCTTGGCCGCGCGGCCGAACTCGCTGCCGGGCCACATCGCGTGCGCGGTGGTGCCGCCGTTGCGATTGGGCATGCGGGCCTGCACCTCGCGGATGTTCTTGTCGGACAGCGTGAAGTCGTCGGGCACGATGCCGCCGAGGTTCAGCATGTAGGCGGTGACGGCGTACACGTCGTCGGGCGAGAGCGACTTGGGCTGGTTCCACGGCATGGCGCGGTACACGTAGTCCCACACGGTCGACAGGCTCGTGACCTTCATCAGCGTGGTGCGGCCCGGGAACGCCGGGTCTTTCAGGCGCGCGACGTGGCCGCTCTTGATGTCCTCGGCCGTGGTACCGCCGACGATGGGGCTGAACACCTGGTTCGACTCGCCGAACACGCCGTGGCACGAGGCGCACTTGCCTTCCCACAGGTCCTGCCCGCGCGTGACGGAGCCCGAGCCGGGCGGCAGCCCCTTGAAGTCGGGACGCACGTCGATGTCCCACGCGGCCACTTCCTTGGGCGTGGCGTCGCGGCCGATGCCGGCGTAGCCTGCCGCCTTGGGCTGTGCCCATGCGGCTGCGCTGCCAGCGAAGACCAGCAACAGCAGCGCGCGCTTAGGAAAGCTGGACATTCGCCACCTCCCCGTTCGCCTGCACCTGCCACGACTGGATGGCGTTGTTGTGATAGATCGAGCGCGTGCCGCGCACCGCGCGCAGCTGCTTGTAGCTGGGCTGCACGTAGCCGGTGTCGTCCATCGCGCGGCTCTGGATGATGGCGGGCGTGCCGTCCCACACCCAGTCGATGTTGAAGCGCGTGAGGCACTTCGAGAGCACGGGCGATTCGAGCCGCGCGGTGCGCCAGTTGCGCCCGCCGTCCACGCTCACGTCCACGCGCTTCACCTTGCCGCGCCCCGACCATGCGAGGCCGGTGATGTTGTAGAAGCCCTTGTCGAGCAGCATCTGCCCGCCCGAGGGCGTGGTCACGACGCTCTTGCATTCCTGGATGCTGGTGTACTGGCGGTGCTGGCCGTCGGGCATGAGGTCGACGTAGTGCACGGTCTCGTCCTTGGCACCGTAGGGCTGGTCGCCGAGTTCGATGCGGCGCAGGTACTTGACCCAGCTCACGCCCTGCACGCCCGGCACCACGAGCCGCAGCGGGTAGCCCTGCTCGGGCCGCAGCATTTCGCCGTTCTGGCCGTAGGCCACGAGCACCTCGCCCGAGCGGATGAGGCTCATGGGAATGGTGCGCGTCATCGACGAGCCGTCGGCGCCTTCGGCGAGCACGAAGCGCTCGCCCTTGAGGTCGGCGCCCGCCATCTCGAGCAGCGTGATCAGCGGCACGCCGGTGAACTCGCTGCACGACAGCATGCCGTGCGTGTACTGGGCCGTCGGCACGGCGACGTTGCCCCACTCCATGCCGGTGTTGGCGCCGCACTCGATGAAGTGAAAGCGCGACACCGAGGGCAGCCGCATCAGCTCGTCGAGCGTGAAGACCTTCGGCGTCTTCACCATGCCGTTGACCATCAGCCGGTGCTTCGACGGATCGATGTCCCACCAGCCCTGGTGGTGCCGCTCGAAGTGCAGGCCGCTGGGCGTGACGATGCCGAACAGCGACTGCAGCGGCGCGAACGACACCGAGGCCTGCGCGGTCGGCGTGAGCCCCGGGCTCTGGCGGCGCTGCACATTGGCTTCGTATTTGGAAGGCTTGCCGTAGCCGTCGGTGACCACCGGCTGGCCGAGGCCCGTGCTGTGCGCGGGCAGGTTCAAGATGGCGGGGTCGCCGTCGCCCACGGCGGTGCGCGTTTGCGCGAGCGCGGACGACGTCGCTGCGGTGCCTGCAACGGCGGCGGCGAAGGCGTTGCGGATGAAGTCGCGCCGCCCCTTGCCGGCTTCGGCGAAGACGGCGCGCACGCCCTGCGCGTCGAGAAAGTTCTCGGGTGCCTTGCGCACCTGCCCGGTCTGCTGGATGCTGCCGCTCATCGCGTCGCGTCCGTGGGCCTTACTTGGCGCCGCCCAACACCCAGGCGGCCAGCGCCTTGGCATCGGCCTCGCTCATCGTGGGCTGGGCGGGCATGGGCACGGCGCCCCACTTGCCGGTGCTGCCCTTCTGGATGCTCGCGGTGAGCGCGGCGAGCGCGTCGGCCTGGCCGGTGTACTTCTTCGCGACGTCGAGGTAGGCGGGGCCGACCAGCTTCTTGTCGACCGCGTGGCAGGCGAGGCAGGCGTTCTTCTGGGCCAGTTCCTTGTTGGCAAGGGCCGGTGTCGACAGCAGCAAGGCGGTGACAGCGACGGCGAGCGACGGCAGCAGCAACTTCAATTCGGTCTCCTCGAAACGCGCCCCGAAGCGGCCGGTTTCATCGTTAAATAAGTAAATCGTTATGTATTGATTTTAGGGACGATCGTGAACAAGGGAAGGGCTTTGCCCTTGGGGGAAACCCGTTCGGTTTCGCCATGCATAACGTCAGCCGCGCACGGCGGTGCGCGCTTGCTGCAGGCGTGCTTCGAGGTAGGCGCCGTAGAAGTCCGAGTCGCCGCCGGTCAGACGCTCGGCGACCTCGCGGCCGTTGCGGCCGAAGAAGAGCACGGTCGGTGCGACGCTGACGTGCCACGCCTTGATGAGCGCGTCGTGCGTGCGCGCTGTGCCATCGAAATCGCGCACGCTGCGTGGATCACGAAATTCGATCTGCACCACGGGCAGGCCCGCGGCGAGTTCGGGCATGAGGTAGTGCTCGCGCACGATCTTGCAAAAGGGACAGCCCTGCAGGCTGGCCATGACGACCAGCGGTTGCGCGCGGGCCAGCGCCGCGGCGAGCGCGCCGGCCAGCGAGGCGGGCGCGGGCAATTGCACATCGGCCGCATGCACCGCCATCGGCGCCACGCACCACGCGGCGAGGCCCGCGACGAGCTGCCGGCGCGTGCGCTCGCCGCTCATCGCGCCTCCTGCTCCAGCAGCAGGTAAGTGTTGTAGGCGTTCATGCGGTTGGCCACCTTGAACAGCGGCCAGGCCTCGAAGCGTGACCAGTCGGTGGCGGCGTAGGCTTCGTCGAAAGGCGTCATCTCGGTGGCGGCTTTTTGCATCGCGCCGCGCAGAAAGACGAGGTAGTCGCGCGTCTGCCGCAGGTCTTGCGCGGGATCGTCCGACGCGGGGCCGTGGCCCGGCACGATGGTGCGTGCGTCGAGCGCGAGCAGCGCGTCGAGTGACGTGATCCAGTGCCGGCTGTCGGCCGAGCCCACGTAGGGCGTGCGGTTGCGGAACACGATGTCGCCGGTGAACAGCACCTTCTGCTGCGGCAAAAAGATGGCCAGGTCTTCGGGCGTGTGCGCGGGGCCGGCGGGCTGGATCACGAAGCGTGTGCCGCCGATGACGAGCTCGGTGCGCCCGTCGATCCACACGTCGGCCGGCACCAGCCGCGTGCGCTCGTCGATCCACGGCGCGAGCTCCTGGCGCGAGGCCTCGAGCCGCAGCCGCGCGGTGTCGGACGTGAGGTAGGTCTTGCCGCGCGCGTGCGCCACGATCTGCGCGCCCAGCGCCTTGAACACCTGCAGGCCGTAGATGTGGTCGGCGTGGTAGTGCGTGAGGATGACGTGGCTGATCGGCTTGGGCGTGAGCTTGCGGATCTCCTCCACCATGCGCTCGGCGACGGCGGGCGAGCCGAGCGCGTCGATCATCACGACGCTGTCGCGCGTGACGACGAAGCCGGCGTTGGAGATGAAGTTCTGGTTCTCCTTCGAGCCCAGCGCGGGAATGCCCTGCACGTAGTAGATGTCGGGCGCCACCGGCAGCGGGCGGATCTCGGGCGCGGCGAACGCGGCACTGGCGCTCAGCCAGAGCGCAGCGCACATCAGCAGCGCCTTCGCGCGAACGGCGGTGGGCCGGCACGGGAACATCGTGGGTCGTCTCCTGCGGGCTTGGCGGCGAGGGCCGCGGGCTTGCCCGGCTGTAAATATAAGCAGAAGATGATATTTTGCGGGCAACGACAACAGCCAGAGGGTTTCCCCATGAGACACGCATTCATCGCTTTCCTGCTCGCCATGGTCGCCACGTTCGCGGGCGCGCAGGAGACCAAGGTGGTCTACCACGTGAACACCGGCGTGGAGAGCAGCGCCGCCATCCTGGCGAACATCACGAACCACCTGAACGCGGAGCCGAAGGCGAAGATCGTCGTGGTCACGCACGGCCCCGGCATCGACTTCCTGCTGAGCGACGCGAAGGACAGCCGGGGCCGCGAGTTCAGCGGCCCGGTGAGCGCATTGGCCGGGCGCGGCGTGGAGTTCAAGGTGTGCAACAACACGCTGACCACGCGCAACATCGACGCGGGCAAGCTGCTGATGGAAACCAAGGTGGTGCCCTCGGGCGTGGCCGAGGTGGCGCGGCTGCAGGCGAAGGAAGGCTACGTCTACCTGAAGCCCTGAGGCGCGAAAGCCGGCTGACGCCGGCCTTCTTCTTCTCTTCTTATTCCTGCTCGATGGCGATCTGCACGCAGATGCTGCGGCACAGCGCCACCACGGTCTCGTTCGCGATGCTGTAGTAGATGCTCACGCCGTCGCGGCGTCGTGCGAGCACGCCCGCCTGGTAGAGCGTGTTCAGGTGCTGCGACATGTTGGGCTGCGTGGTGTCGATCTGCGCGAGCAGCTCGCTCACGTTCTTCTCGCCATTGCACAGCAGGCTCACGATCTTCAGCCGCATGGGCGCGGCCATGGCCCGGAACAGGTCGGCGGCCATGTCGAAGACCTCGTCCTCGGTGACAGCCGCGGACTTCTTACGGGGTTTGGTGGCCATGCTGAATAGGTTCATGCGCAGGTCGCAATGTACATCGGCCCTTGGCGACGCGAGCGATGTCCCGGCGGCCGTACGGCGATTGCGCGCCACCGCCGCGTCACAAAAGCGACGCGCCGCCCGTCTTCGGGGTGCGGGGATGTCCCCGCGCAACCACCCGGAGCACCCACCATGCACGCCACGCCAAAGATAGCCCTGCCCTATCGGGGCCATTGCCACGTCTTTCTCGACAGCGTTCGGACGCGATCTAATAATCAAAGCACTTTCTTTGATAAAAAAGCAGGTTGCGTATGAACAAACAATCCAGGACCTGGCTCGGCGCCGGTCTCACGGCCGCGGTGCTGGGCGCGGCGGGCTACGGGCTCGTGGCGAAGTTCCAGCCGGCCCATGCACAGGGCGGCGCCATGCCGCCGGCCAAGGTGGCGGTGGCCCCCGCGCGGCAGACCGAGATGGCGCGCTTTCTCGGCGGCATCGGCACGCTGGAGGCCAACCGGCAGGTCGAGGTGCCGGCCGAGGTGGAGGGACGGGTCGCGAAGATCCTCTTCACGCCGGGCGCGCAGGTGCGCGCCGGCCAGCTGCTGGTGCAGCTGAACGATGCACCCGAGCAGGGCGACCTCGAACGGCTGCGCGCCCAGCAGGCCAATGCCAGGGCCCTGCTCGAGCGCACGCGCCGCCTGCTGCCGCAGCAGGCCGCCACGCAGGAGCAGATGGAACAGGCGCAGGCCGCCTTCGACCAGGCCAGCGGCGAGCTGCGCCGCGTGCAGGCGCTCATCGAGCAGAAGCACATCCGGGCGCCGTTCGACGGCGTGCTGGGCATCCGCAAGGTCAACCTCGGCCAGTTCGTGCGCGCCGGCGATGCGCTGGTGTCGCTGACCGATGCGCGCACGCTGTTCGCCAACCTCACGCTGCCCGAGAACGCACTGCCGGCGCTGCGGCGCAACCAGGCGGTGGCGCTCGCGGTCGATGCCTACCCGGGCCGCGTGTTCCCCGCGAAGCTCAGCGCCATCGAGCCCATGATCGGTAGCGACACGCGCACCGTGCGGCTGCAGGCCACGGTCGACAACGCCGACGGCGCGCTCACGCCCGGCATGTACGTCAACGCCAAGGTGGCGCTGCCCGCGCGCGCCGACGCCATCGCGGTGCCTGAAACCGCCATCACCTACAGCACGCACGGCGACTCGGTGTTCGTGGTGCGCGCCGGCGAAAAAGGCGACGGCTTCTCGGTGCAGCAGGTGTTCGTGAAGACCGGCGAGCGGCAGGACGGCCTGGTCGTCGTCGAACAGGGCCTGAAGGCCGGCGAGCAGGTCGTCACCTCGGGCCAGCTGCGCCTGTACAACGGCGCGGCCGTGGCCCCGGCCGCGAAGGACACGCTGGCCCTGCAGGACGCGAAGTCATGAAGTTCACCGACCTCTTCGTGCGCCGGCCCGTGCTGGCGCTGGTGGTGAGCACGCTCATCCTGCTGCTCGGCGCGCGTGCGCTGGGCGACCTGCCGGTGCGCCAGTACCCGCTCACCGAGAGCACCACGCTCACCATCACCACGCAGTACCCCGGCGCCTCGCCGGAGCTGATGCAGGGCTTCGTCACGCAGCCGATCGCGCAGGCCGTGGCGACCATCGAGAACGTCGACTACCTGTCGTCGTCGTCCACGCTGGGCCGCAGCGTGATCAGCGTGCGCATGAAGCTCAACGCCGACGCCAACCAGGCGCTCACGCAGGCCATGGCGCAGGTCAGCCAGGTGAAGTACCGGCTGCCGGCCGAGGCCTTCGACCCGGTGATCCTCAAGTCGGCAGGCGAGGCCACGGCCGTGGCGTACGTGGGCTTCTCGAGCAAGACCATGCCGGTGCCGCAGCTCACCGACTACCTCTCGCGCGTGGTGCAGCCGCAGTTCGCGTCGATCGAGGGCGTCTCGGGCGTCGAGGTGTCGGGCGGACAGACGCTGGCGATGCGCGTGTGGCTGGACGCCAACCGCATGGCCGCGCGCGGCATTTCGGCCGGCGAGCTGGCCGACGCGCTGCGCCAGAACAACGTGCAGGCCGCACCCGGGCAGGTGAAGGGCCTGTACGTGGTGTCGAACATCCGCGTGAACACCGACCTGGTGAACGTGGCCGAGTTCCGCGACATGGTCATCAAGCGCGACGGTGACGCCATCGTTCGGCTGGGCGACGTGGCCACGGTGGAACTCGGTGCCGCGAGTGCCGACAGCAGCGCGACGATGGACGGCGACAAGGCCATCTACCTGGGCCTGCAAGCGGCGCCCAACGGCAACCCGCTGGTGATCGTGAAGCGCATCCGCGACCTGCTGCCCGGCATCAAGCAGAACCTCCCGCCGGGCGTGGAGGTGCAGCTGCCCTTCGAGCTCGCGCGCTTCATCGAGGCCTCGATCGACGAGGTGCAGAAGACGCTGCTCGAAGCCATCGCCATCGTGGTGCTGGTGATCTTCCTGTGCCTGGGCTCGCTGCGCGCGGTGCTCATTCCGGTGGTGACGATTCCGCTGTCGATGCTGGGCGCGGCGGCGCTGATGCTGCTGTTCGGCTTCAGCATCAACCTGCTCACGCTGCTGGCGATGGTGCTGGCCATCGGCCTGGTGGTGGACGACGCCATCGTGGTGGTGGAGAACGTGCACCGCCACATCGAGGAAGGCAAGTCGCGCGTGCAGGCCGCGCTGATCGGTGCACGCGAAGTGGCCGGCCCGGTGATCGCGATGACGCTCACGCTGGCCGCGGTGTACGCGCCCATCGGCCTCATGGGCGGGCTCACGGGGTCGCTGTTCAAGGAGTTCGCCTTCACGCTGGCGGGCGCGGTGGTGGTGTCGGGCGTGATCGCGCTCACGCTGTCGCCGGTGATGAGTTCGTTCCTGCTGCCGCAGGACGCCACGGCGGGCCGCATGGCGCGCTATGCCGAAGCCTTCTTCCACAAGCTGGCCACGGCCTACGGGCGGCTGCTCGACGTGTCGCTGCACCACCGCTGGGTCACGGGCCTGCTGGCCGCGGCCGTGCTCGTGAGCCTGCCCTTCCTGTACAACGCGGCGCAGCGCGAGCTGGCACCCGGCGAAGACCAGGCGATGGTGATGACCGTCATCAAATCGCCGCAGCACGCCAACATCGACTACGTCGAGAAGTTCGGCCAGAAGTGGGACGAGGTGCTGGCCAAGTTGCCCGAGAACACCGGCCGCTGGCTCATCAACGGCTCGGACGGCGTGTCCAACAGCATCGGCGGCGTGCAGCTGTCCGACTGGAACGCTCGCCAGCGCAACGCCGACCAGATCCAGGGCGACGTGCAGGGCGGCATGAACGAGGTCGAGGGCAGCAGCGTGTTCGCCTTTCAGCTGCCGTCGCTTCCCGGTTCGACCGGCGGGCTTCCGGTGCAGATGGTGATCCGCAGCGCGGGCGACCACCGCAGCGTGTTCGAGGCGATGGAAACGCTGAAGAAGGCGGCGCGCGAGAGCGGCAAGTTCGCCGTGGTCGACAGCGACCTGGAGTTCAACAACCCCGTGACCGAAGTGCGCGTGGACCGCGCCAAGGCCAACAGCATGGGCGTGACCATGAAGGCCATCGGCGACACGCTGGCCGTGCTGGTGGGCGAGAACTACGTCAACCGCTTCGGCATGGACGGCCGCTCGTACGACGTGATTCCGCAGTCGCCGCGCGACCAGCGGCTCACAGCCGAGGCGCTTTCGCGCTACTTCGTGAAGAGCGCGAGCGGCCAGCCCGTGCCGCTGGCCAACCTGGTGACGCTGTCGACCAGCGTGGGGCCCAACAAGCTCACGCAGTTCAACCAGCTCAACGCCGCGACCTTCCAGGCCATTCCGATGCCGGGCGTGACCATGGGCGACGCCGTGGCGTTCCTGAGCGAAGAGGCGAAGAAGCTGCCGGCCGGCTTCAGCTACGACTGGCAGTCGGACGCGCGCCAGTTCACGCAGGAGGGCTCGGCGCTGGTGATGGCCTTCGTGTTCGCGATCGTGGTGATCTACCTGGTGCTGGCCGCGCAGTACGAGAGCCTGCGCGACCCGCTGATCATCCTGGTCAGCGTGCCGATGTCGATCTGCGGCGCGCTGGTGCCGCTGGCGCTGGGCTTTGCCACCATCAACATCTACACGCAGATCGGGCTGGTGACGCTCATCGGGCTCATCAGCAAGCACGGCATCCTGATGGTGGAGTTCGCCAACGAGATCCAGGAGCGCCTGAACCTGGAGCGCCGCGCCGCCATCGAGCAGGCCGCGCGCATCCGGCTGCGCCCGATCCTGATGACCACGGCCGCGATGGTGGTGGGCCTCGTGCCGCTGCTGTTCGCGAGCGGTGCTGGCGCCAACAGCCGCTTCAGCATCGGCCTGGTGATCGTGGTCGGCATGCTGGTGGGCACGCTGTTCACGCTGTTCGTGCTGCCCACCATGTACACGCTGCTGGCGCGCGACCACCGCACGGTGGGCCGCTCGCAGCGCGCCGCCGAACTCGAGGCGCTGGTGGCGCGCGAGCCCGCCTGACGACACCGGGAGCATGACCATGACGACAAGACTTTTCTCCTACGCTGCACCGTTCGCCCTCAGCCTGCTGGTGCTGGCCGGTTGCGCGGTGGGGCCGAAGTACGCCGCGCCGAACGACGCGCCGGTGGCCATCGCCGCCCCCGAGCGCGCGCTGTTCGCGCCCGACGCGGTGCAGCGCGACTGGTGGCGCCAGCTCGACGACCCGCAGCTCGACGCGCTCATCGAGCGTGCGCTGGCCGGCAACCACGACATCCGCATCGCCCACGCGCGGCTGCTGGAAGCGCGTGCGATGCAGACCGAGGCCGAGCTCGACCGCCTGCCGGTGGTGACGCTGGGCGCCAGCAAGACGCGCAGCATCGCGCAGGGCAACGGCGTGCCGGCCGATGCGCGCACGCTGGCCCAGAGCAGCCGCGCCGGCTTCGACGCCGGCTGGGAGATCGACCTCTTCGGCCGGCTGCAGCGCCTGGACGAAGCCGCCACCGCGCGCGCCCAGGCGAGCGCGGCCGACCTTGAGCAGGTGCGCATCGTGGCCGTGGCCGAACTGGCGCGCAACTACTACGAGATGCGCGGCGCCGAGCAACGCCTGGCCGTGACGCAGCGCACCCTCGAGAGCCTGCGCCAGAGCCTGCGCGTGACCGAGGCGCAGGTGCGCACCGGGCGCGGCCTCGAAGGCGACCTGGCCAGCGCGCAGGCCAACCTGGCCAGCACCGAGAGCCAGCTGCCCGCGCTCGAGACCACGCGCCGCCAGGCCGCCCACCGCGTCGCCGTGCTGGCGGGCCTGCGCCCGGCCGAGCTGACGCCGATGCTGCAGCCGCACCCGCTGCGCGTGCTCGACAAGCGCCTGCCCATCGGCGACCTGGGCGAACTGCTGCGCCGCCGACCCGACGTGCTGCGCGCCGAGCGCGGCCTGGCCGCCAGCACCGCCGACGTGGGCGCGGCCACGGCCGAGCTGTACCCGCGTGTCGACATCGGCGGCTTCCTGGGCTTCATCGCGCTGCGCGGTGCCGACCTGGGCAGTTCGTCGAGCCGCGCCTTCAGCGTCACGCCCGGCGTGAGCTGGCCTGCGCTGCGGCTGGGCTCGGTCAAGGCCCGCCTGCGTGGCGCCGAGGCGCGTGCAGAGGGCGAGCGCGCCGTCTACGAACAGACCGTGCTGCGCGCCATCGAGGACGTCGAAAGCGCCCTCACCGGCTACGGCCAGAACCAGTTGCGCCTGCAGCGGCTGCTGGAGGCCTCGGCCCGCAGCGGCCGCGCCGCCGAGCTGGCCGAAGTGCGCTACCGCGAAGGCGCCGCACCCTACCTGAGCGTGCTCGACGCGCAGCGCACCCTGCTGCGCGCCCAGGATGCCGTGGCCGAGGCCGAAACCGCCTCGTTCACCAGCCTCGTGGCGCTTTACAAGGCGCTCGGCGGGGGGTGGCAAGCGCCCACGGATGCGAGGGGAGGCCCAACCACCTGACAATGACGCTGTTTTCCTCCCACGACCGAAGCTGCCATGTCCGCCCCCGATGCCACCAAGCCCACCTGGATGCCGCACCAGCCGGCAGACCGCATCCTCTCCACGCTGAAGACCCGTGGCGCGCTCGGCATCCCCGACATCGCCAAGGTGCTGCACGTGACGGTCGAGGCGGTGCGCCAGCAGATGTCCAAGCTCGAGACCGAAGGGCTGGTGGACGCCGAGAGCCGCTCCAGCGGCCGCGGCCGTCCGACCCAGATCTGGCGGCTCACCGGCGAGGGCCACCGGCGCTTTCCCGACACGCACGCCGAGATGACGGTGCAGATGATCAGCGCCGTGATCAGCGTGTTCGGCGAAAAGGGCATGGACCAGCTCATCGGCGCGCGCGAAGCCACCATGCGCGCCACCTACACCGAGGCCATGCGCGGTGCGCGCAACCTCGAGACGCGGCTCGAACGGCTGGCGGACATCCGCAGCCGCGAGGGCTACATGGCCGAGTACCGGGCCGAGGGCGACGGCTTTCTCTTCATCGAGAACCACTGCCCCATCTGCACCGCGGCGCAGGCCTGCACCGGCTTTTGCCGCAGCGAGCTGCAGCTCTTCGACGAGGTGCTGGGGCCCGAGGCCGACGTGAGCCGTGTCGAACACGTGCTCGCGGGCGCACGGCGCTGCGCCTACCGCATCGTGCCCAAGGCCCGCGCCTGAGGCACCCTCTTTTGTCTTTATCCACCAACTAGAAAGAAAGGCTCCACCATGGAACACACCCTTCCCCCGCTGCCGTACGCCATCGACGCACTGGCCCCCGAGTATTCGAAGGAAACGCTCGAGTTCCACCACGGCAAGCACCACAACGCCTACGTGGTGAACCTGAACAACCTGCAAAAGGGCACCGAGTTCGAAGCGATGACGCTCGAAGAGATCGTCAAGAAGTCCAGCGGCGGCATCTACAACAACGCCGCCCAGATCTGGAACCACACCTTCTTCTGGAACTGCATGAAGCCTCAAGGCGGCGGCGCACCCACCGGCGCGCTGGCCAAGGCCATCGACGCCAAGTGGGGCAGCTACGACGCCTTCAAGGAAGCCTTCGTGAAGTCGGCCGTCGGCAACTTCGGTTCGGGCTGGACGTGGCTGGTGAAGAAGGCCGACGGTTCGGTGGACATCGTGAACACCGGCGCCGCCGGCACGCCGCTGACCACCGCCGATACCGCGCTGCTGACGGTGGACGTGTGGGAACACGCGTACTACATCGACTACCGCAACCTGCGCCCGAAGTTCGTCGAAACCTTCCTGGCCAAGCTGGTGAACTGGGACTTCGCAGCGAAGAACTTCGGCTGAAGCCCACGCTTTCGGCATGAAGAAAAAGCCGGCCTGCGGGCCGGCTTTTTCATGGGCGCGCCGTCACCATCCAGTCGATCCAGCGCGCCACGTGCGCCTGGTCGAGGTCGAAGTAATGGGTGTGGGCGCCCAGGCCGAGGCAGGCCTCGTGCTCGGCCGCGACGCACCAGGCTGGTGGCGTCGTCACCTGCTCGTAAGGCTTGTCGTCCGCGCCCCAGAGCCAGCGGCCCACGTAGTCGCCCGCCGTGTAGAGGTTGACCCAGCGCGCCACGCCGACCTGCGCCGCGCTCGGCCCGCCGCCGTTCGCGTCTTCCGCCGTCACCCAGCCGTAGAGGTGCGGAAAGCGCGCCGCATACAACTGGCGCAGCGGGCAGCCGGCGGTGAGCAGCAGGAGGCGGCTCTTGTTGAGCGCCGCCCAGAGGTCGGTCACCCGCGCATCGACCTGCTGCGCGGCGCGGAACTGCAGGTAGCGCAGCAGCTCGGTGGAGATCACCGTGCCCTGGCTGTGGGCCACGATCACGATGCGGTCGTAGCCCTGCGCCGCCACGTGCTCCAGCAGCGACACGTAGCGCGAGAAGATGCGCGCGCGCGGGATGGCGCGGCGCGGAAACTCGCGGAAGTGGCCGTCGACGTCCAGCGCCACGTCGAGCGGCATGCGCAGGCCCGGCACGGTGCGCGTGAGAAAACCGCCGAGCAGCGAGACGGAAGCGGCCAGCGTGGCGGCGGTGAAGATCAGCGGCTTGAGCCCGCTCTGCGACAGCGCCGACACCCAGATCACCGCATCGTCGATCCACCCGCCGACCGAGACATTGCACTGCTTGAGCACCAGCAACAGGGCCACCGCGAAGGCGACCACCACGCTGGCGCTGGTCAGCACGGCGACGAAGCGGTCCAGCCGCCGGTAGCCCGCGCCGAGCCAGCGGCCCAGGCCCTGCGAGGTGCCGAAGGCCACCTTGAGCTCGGCGAACAGGCTGGGCACCAGCACCGCCACCAGGTAGGCCAGCAGCGACAGCGTGAGGCCGGCCGTCAAGGCGAAGGCCTGCGTGCTCCGTTCATAGCGGTCGTGCAGAAAGTTCGCACCGTCGCCCCAGCACATGTCCTTGGAAAACCAGAACGGTGCATAAGAAACGCCCCGTGCACCCAACTCCACCAGATTGGTCAGCACGGCCCACGCCACCATCGTCAGTGCCACGAACGCCGCCAGCGACACGAACAGCCCCAGCCGACCCGTGGCGATGCTGGCGCGCGCGGCGGCGTCGCGGTCGGGCACCGTCTCCCCGGCGAGCAGCCAGGCGATGAGCAGCACGCCGGCCACGCCCCACCAGGCCACGACGCCCAGCAGCAGGTACTCGACCACCCGCATGCCGGCGCGCACCCAGTGGCGCAGGTCGTCCGTAGCGCCCGCGGCCGAGGCGTTGATCGCCACATGCACCAGCAGCGCCATCGCGGTCAGCGCCATCAACCCCAGCCCCCAGGTGCGCGCCGCCGGAAAGCGGTCGCGCGCGATGCGCAGGGCGCGGTCGGCCAACGCGGCGAGCAGCGCCAGCCAGGCCACGCCGACCACCCAGTGCGCGGGCACCAGCGCCCACAGGAACCAGCCCGCCAGCAGCGCGTACAGGCCCACCACGATCCGCGAGGAGGCCTGGGTGCGCGCCTGGTAGCAGTACCACCAGATCGCCAGCACCGGCACCGCCACGGCCAGCACCCGGCGCAGCAGTTCGGTGAGCGACAACGCATGGGGCGCGGGCTCGACCCGCGCCAGTCCGCCAAGCCCCGCGATCACCAGCCCGACCAGCAGCAGCTGCAGGAACAGGTTCGCCAGCAGGTTGGCAAAGGCCCAGTCGAGCGCGGTCTGCAACGAGGCCAGGCAGGCCCAGCGCCGCGCGCCCGGCGGCCGGGGCTTCCTGTTCACGCCGGCCGCTTCGGCGGCGCGGTCCACCGCGTCGCGGCCCAGCTGCGAGAGGCGGAACACGATGGTGAACAGCTCGGCGACGATACGCGCCACCGAGCCCGGCAGGCGCGACAGGTCGGCCCAGTACATCTCGTGCACGTCGATGCGCTGCTGCACCGGCTGCCCGTGGGCATCGGTGGCGTCGCGCGTCATGCGCACGCGCGTGGCCTCGTAGGCCTCGTGGTCGGGCTCGGCGCGCTGCGACTTGAACAGCAGGTAGTCGCTGAAAGCGATGTCGGGGTTGCTCTTCTTCAGCTCGCGCGGGGTGAGCGGCCCGCGCCCCTTGGCGGCACGCACCACGCCCGCGTCGTCGGCCTCGGCGGTCGAGATCCAGTCGTCGGCGCTGAAGTCCGAGGTCTTCGACTGCCGCATGGCCTTGCGCACGGGCGGCACGTAGGCCTTCTGCGCGGCGGCGCCTTCGGTGGCGGCCTTCTCGTTCTTGTCTTGATGCCCCGTGCGCTGCTGCACCATCGACGTCAGCGGCGGCACCGGCAGCAGATGGCTGTCGCAGTCGGCCTGGCGGTAGGTGGCGCCGGGGCCGGGGTGGTTGAGCATCAGCGAGGCAATGGCGCGGGCCGTGTCGCCGGCCTTCTGGTCGGCCACGCCGTGGATGGCGATGACCGCGACGCGCTCGGGGCGCGCGGGTGGTTCAGGCGTTGACTGCTCGGGCGGCGGTGCGCTCATGTGGGAACTCCTCCAAGCCAGGCCGGTGCATGGCAGGAGGAATTGTCCGCAGCGCGCTGCCCTTGGCTTCCCCCAAACGGGGGATGCCGGATGGACAGGGGCCCCTCAGACGTTGATGAGGTTCAGGATGTTCCCGTCCGGGTCCTTGAACCACGCGACCTTCATGTCGCCCATGACGTGGATGTCGCCCGCGAGCGTGGTGTCGGGCATGTCGTAGTGCTCGAAGCGCACGCCCTTGGCCTTGAGCGCGGCCACGAGGCGCTCGATGTCGCCGTCGACCGACCAGGTCACGGCCGTGGCCTGGTTGGTGCCCGCGAAGGCCGAGCGGTAGACGTTGAGCCGCGTGTTGCCGCTGCGGTAGACGACGACCTCGTCGCCTTCGGCATCGACCTGCGCCAGGCCGAGCGTGTCTTCGTAGAAGCGTCGGGCCACGGCGAGGTCTTTCACCGCCAGGTTGGCCACTGCATTGATGTGTCCGAGCATGGGTGCCTCCTGCAAAGAGGATGGGCGCCCGGAAGCCGCCGAGCGCCGGGCGAGCCAGAAATACTCAACCATTTGGTGGAGTATTCGACGCGCGATGGGCGGTGTCAAGGCGTCCGAAAGTACGCACCGCCCCGCGTTCTGCCCCCGCCAGCCGAGACGAGGGCCATCGCGAACCGCGAAAACCCCGCGCCGGCAGTTCCGGCAGACTGCATCCCCCCTGCCCCCAGAACGAGACAATGCCCCCCATGACCCCATCGAACTTCCTCCGTCCGCTGGCCTTCGCGCTGGCCTTCACCGCCGTGGCGGCCACCGCCCCGGCCCACGCCCAGACCGCCGCCTACCCCGCCAAGCCCATCCGCATGGTCGTGCCCTTCCCGCCCGGCGGCGGCACTGACATCCTGGCGCGCCTGGTCGCGCAGAAGCTCACCGAGGCCAACCACTGGACCGTGGTGCCCGACAACCGCGCGGGCGCCGGCGGCACCATCGGCATCGCCGAGGCCGCGCGCGCCACGCCCACGGGCTACGACATCGTGATGGGCCAGAAGGACAACATGGTCGTCGCGCCCTGGCTCTACAAGAGCCTGAGCTACAACCCGGTGAAGGACCTCACGGCCGTGGCCCACGTGGCCTACACGCCCGTGGTGATCGTCACGCAGGCCAACTCCAAGTTCAAGACGCTGGACGACGTGGTGAAGGCCGCGCGCGCCGCGCCCGACACCATCACCTACGGCTCGCCGGGCAACGGCACCACCATCCACCTGGCCGGCGAGATCTTCAACGGCGCGGCCAAGATCAAGATGCGCCACGTGCCCTACAAGGGCTCCAACGCGGCCATGATGGACGTGCTCGCGGGCAACGTCGACCTGATGGTGTCGTCGGTGCCCTCGGCCATGGCCCAGATCAAGGCCGGCAAGCTGCGCCCGCTGGCCGTCACCTCCGCCAAGCGCAGCACCTCGCTGCCCGACACGCCCACCGTGGCCGAGCTGGGCTACAAGGACTTCGACGTGAGCACCTGGTACGGCGTCTTCGTGCCGGCCGGCACGCCCAAGGACGTGGTCGCCACGCTGAACGCGGCGATCAACAAGCTGCTGGCCACGCCCGAGATGAAGGCGGCCATCATTGCCCAGGGCGCGGAGCCGCAGAGCATGACGCCGGAGCAGTTCGCCGCGCTGCTGAAGACCGACTACGAGAAGTGGAAGGGGATCGTGCAGGCTTCGGGCGCGACGATCGAGTAAGAGGGGTTTTCACCAGGAACACCGCGGAACCGGCTTTGCCGGGCCGCTGGTGTTGCCCCCGGTAGGGGGTTGGCGAAGCGACACGAAGTGCGCGAAGCCTGGGGGCGAGCTCAATCAGGCACGAACTTGGCGTTGAAGATCTCGACGTCCGCCGCGTCCTCGAAGGTCGCCACCTGCCCCATCTTTCCGTCGCTCATGCGGCAGGCCGAGAACAGGCTGTAGCGGCCCTTGAAATAGAACTCGTCCATCACGATCAGCGCGTACGGGTAGGGCACGAACACCTGGTGCTCGAAGACGATGCGGTGCACGTTCCTCGGCGATGGGAAGAGCTTGTATTCGACGGTGTCGATGGACTTTGCGGTGGCCATGATGTGGTCGCCGTGCTCAGGCCGGGTCGCGCACGTCGGCCACGGGGTTGCTGCCGAAGTCCGCGCGCGCCAGGTAGGCGAGCACCTTGGCCGCCGCGCTCTGGGGGCTGTCGAGCCGGCCTTCTTCCTTCATGCTCACGAAACGCGTGCGGTCCGGGAACTGTTCGGCCGAGGCGCCGCGCAGCTGCACCTGCATGTCGGTGTCGATGATGCCGGGCGCCAGCGACACGATGCGCGCGCCGTTCGGCGCATGCACCTCTTCGAGCGCCACGGCGCGCGAGAAATGGTCCATGCCGGCCTTGGCCGCGCAGTACGGCGCCTGGCTGCCCAGGGCGTTGCGGCCCAGGCCCGACGAGATGTTCAGCACCTTGCGCGCGCCGCGCCATTCGCGCGTGCCGCCCAGGAAAGCGGCCGTGAGCAGCATCGGCGCCTCGAGCCCGATGCGCAGCGCCTGGGCCAGTTCGGCCGGCACGGCGCGCGACAGCGGCGCGGGGTTGCCGACGGTGCCGGCGTTGTTGATGAGCGTGACGCTGTCGAAGCGCTGGCCGTCCAGCGTGCGCAGCCAGTCCGACAGGCGCGCCGCGGCGGCCACCGGGTCGGACAGGTCCTGCTCCCATTGCGTCAGTTCGGCGCCGGCCGCCTTGGGGGCTTCGGCGAGTTCGGGCGAGGACTTGCGCGCAATGCCGAGCACCGTGTGGCCGGCCTGCAGCAGCTGTTCGGCCATGGCACGGCCCAGGCCGCGCGAGGCGCCGGTGATGACGGTGAGGTGGGAAGAGGCGGAGGTGGTCATGGTTGTGTAGGGGCAAGAGAAGGCCGCAAGGCTAAGGGATATCGAAAGGCCGCGCGCGTCAGCCGGTACGGAACTGGGCGCGCAGGAAGTTGCGATGCCGGGCGATGTGCTGCAGCTGCGCGGGTGCGATGGAGCCGCCGAGGTCGACCTCGTCCGCGCCGTTGAGCACCGCGTTGGCGTTCGCCATGGCGCGGGCCACGACCTCTTCCTCGCTCACGCCGAGCTGCGCCGCCAGGTCGAGCGCGACGCGGCGCATGGCGCGCTGCGACAGCATCCACATCGCGCCGAAGCGGTCCCAGGCCAGCGCGGCCTCTTCCGACTTCTCGCGGTCGGCCAGGATGTCCTTGAGCGGGCGCGCCAGGATCTCGTTGAGCGCGTCGATCTGTTCGCCCAAGGCCTCGGCGCGGTCGATGGCTTCTTCCAGCGTCGGGCCGTCGTCTTCCTCGTTGCGGGCCTGCGTGGCCTGTTGCTGCTGCGGCGGCAGAAAGCTCGCCTGGGCGTCGGCGGGCACGATCTGCAGGTGGTCGGAGAGGGCCATGTTTTTTTCTTTCAGTTCGAGGTGCTGTTGTTCTTGCGGCTGGACATCGCGGTGGCGCGCAGGCCCGGCAGGTCGAGCACGCGCAGGCCACCGTACTCCACGCGGATCAGCCCCTGTGCCGACAGCGCATTGAGCGCCTCGTTCACGCGCTGGCGCGACAGGCCCACAAGGTACGCCAGTTCCTGCTGCGTGATGCGCAAGACCTCGCCCACGCCGGGGTACAGCACCGGGTTGAACAGCGACACCAGGTTGCGTGCCACGCGCGCGTCGGGGTTGTTGAGGCGGTCGATCTCCAGCGCCGCGATGAACTGGCCCAGCCGCTCGTTGAGCTGGTTCATCACGAAGCGGTTGAAGCCGATGGAGTGGTCCAGCAGCCAGTGGAAGCTCTCGATCGGCAGCCCCGCCACGAGGCTGCGGCGCAGCGCCTGGATGTTGTAGCGGTAGGGCTCGCGCTTCATCACCGTGCCCTCGCCGAACCAGCCGCCGGGCGGCACGCCGGTGTAGGTGACCGAGCCGCCGTCGGCGTTGTCGTTGCTCATCTTCAGCAAGCCCTCGACCACGCCGAACCAGTAGGTGGGCGAGCGCCCGACGCGGCACACCAGGTCGCCGGGCTCGGCCTCGCCCACCACGAGCGTGGCCTCGGCGCGGCGGCGCTCGGCGGGCGTGAGCGTGGGCAGCCACGGAATGCCGTCGAGCTCGGCCGCATTGGCAGGGCGCACGCGGTCCTTGATGGAACCGCCGAGCACGTTCTGTGGGGTGAGGTTGCCAGGAGGCATCGGGAAACTCCGGGGAGTAGTGTCCCTAGGATTGTCGTTGGAACGACAACCGGGCGTCAAAGTGGGACCTACGATCCGGCCACTGTGCAAACCACCGCCCCCACCTTCCCCCGTCTGCTGCTCGCGCATGCCGAGGCCCGTCCCGAGGCTCCCGCCGTGCGCGAAAAAGACCTTGGCATCTGGCAAACCTGGACCTGGAACGCCGTGGCGCAGGAAGTGCGCGAGATGGCCTGCGGTCTGGCAAGCCTTGGCTTCAAGGCCTTCGACAACCTTGCGATCGTCGGTGCCAACCGGCCGCACCTGTACATGGCCGTGCTCGCCGCGCAAAGCCTGCGCGGCGTGCCCGTGCCGCTGTACCAGGACGCGGTCGCCAGCGAGATGGTCTTCATGCTGAACGACGCGTGCATCGAGTTCGTCATCGTCGAAGACCAGGAGCAGGTCGACAAGCTGCTCGAATGCCGCGAACTGCAGCAAGGCCAGGAGGGCCAGCAGCAGGGCATCCGCCACATCATCTACGACGACCCGAAGGGCCTGCGCCACTACGAGCAGCCGGGGCTCATGAGCTACGAGCAGCTGCGCGAGCTGGGCCGGGCCTTCGACAAGGCCAACGCCGGCTACTACGACCGCGCCGTGGCGAGCGGCGAGGCGTCCGACGTCGGCGTGATCCTCTACACCTCGGGCACCACCGGCCGCCCCAAGGGCGTGTGCCAGACGCACGCCAGCTTCATCGCGGCGGGGCGCGGCGGCGTCGAGACCGACAAGCTCGGCCCCGGCGACAACATCATGAGCTACCTGCCGATGGCGTGGGTGGGCGACCACCTGTTCTCGGTGGCGCAGTGGCTGGTGGGCGGCTTCACGCTCAACTGCCCCGAGTCGGCCGAGACGGTGATGAACGACATGCGCGAGATCGGCCCGAGCTACTACTTCGGCCCACCGCGCACCTTCGAAGGCCTGCTCACGGCCGTGTCGATCCGCATGGAAGACGCGGCCGCGCCCAAGCGCTGGCTGTACGCGAAGTTCATGGCGCTGGCACAGCGCGTGGGCGCCGACATCCTCAACGGCGCGCCCGTGAGCACCGGCGACCGCGTCATGTACAGCCTGGGCAACCTGCTGATCTACGGCCCGCTGCGCAACGTGCTGGGCATGAGCCGCATCCGCGTGGCCTACACGGCCGGCGCGGCCATCGGGCCCGACCTGTTCCGCTTCTACCGCTCGATCGGCGTGAACCTCAAGCAGTTCTACGGCCAGACCGAGACCTGCGCCTACGTGTGCCTGCAGCAGGACGGCAAGGTCAAGCTGCAGACCGTGGGCACGGCGGCGCCGGGCATCGAGCTGAAGATCGCCGACGACGGCGAGGTGCTGGTGCGCGGCGTGTCGGTGCTCAAGGAGTACTACAAGCGCCCCGACGCCACCGCCGAAGTGCTCGACGCCAACGGCTACTTCCACACCGGCGACGCGGGCGTGCTCGACAGCGAAGGGCACCTGCGCATCATCGATCGCGCCAAGGACGTGGGCCGGCTCGTGGGCGGCGCGATCTTTGCGCCCAACTACATCGAGAACAAGCTCAAGTTCTTCCCGCAGATCAAGGAAGCCGTGTGCTTCGGCAACGGCCGCGACGAGGTCTGCGCCTTCGTCAACATCGACTTCGAGGCCGTCGGCAACTGGGCCGAGCGCCGCGGCCTGGCCTACGGCGGCTATGTGGACCTGGCCGGCAAGCCCGAGGTGCTGACGCTGGTGGCCGAGTGCATCGCCAAGGTCAATGCCGACCTCGCGGCCGAGGACGGCATGGGCGAGACGCAGATCGCGCGCTTCCTCGTGCTGCACAAGGAGCTCGACCCCGACGACGACGAGCTGACCCGCACGCGCAAGGTGCGCCGCGGCTTCATCGCCGAGAAATACGCCGTGCTGGTCGACGCGCTGTACGGCGGCAAGACCGCGCAGTACATCGAGACCCAGGTCAAGTTCGAGGACGGACGCACGGGGGTTGTCAGCGCCACGCTGAAGATCAACGACGCCAAGACCTTCCCCATCGTGAAGGCCGCCGCATGAGCAATCGAAAAATTGGCGACGTCATCCTCGACGTCCAGAACATCAGCCTGAGCTTCGGCGGCGTGAAGGCGTTGACCGACATCAGCTTCAACGTGCGCGAGCACGAGGTGCGGGCCATCATCGGCCCCAACGGCGCGGGCAAGAGCTCGATGCTGAACTGCATCAACGGCGTGTACTGGCCGCAGCAGGGCTCCATCACCTTCCGCGGCCAGACCTTCAAGCACATGAACTCGCGCCAGGTGGCCGAGATGGGCGTGGCGCGCACCTTCCAGAACCTGGCGCTGTTCAAGGGCATGAGCGTGCTCGACAACATCATGACCGGGCGCAACCTCAAGATGAAGAGCGGCCTGTTCGCACAGGCGCTGCGCTGGGGCCCGGCCGAACGCGAGGAGCTGCAGCACCGCGAGTTCGTCGAGCACATCATCGACTTCCTGGAAATCCAGGCGCACCGCAAGACGCCGGTGGGCCGCCTGCCCTACGGCCTGCAAAAGCGCGTGGACCTCGGCCGCGCGCTGGCGATGGAGCCGCAGGTGCTGCTGCTGGACGAACCCATGGCCGGCATGAACGTCGAAGAGAAGCAGGACATGAGCCGCTTCATCCTCGACGTGAACGACGAGTTCGGCGCGACCATCGTGCTCATCGAGCACGACATGGGCGTGGTGATGGACATCTCCGACCGCGTGGTGGTGCTGGACTACGGCAAGAAGATCGGCGACGGCACGCCGGATGAAGTTCGGAACAACGAAGACGTGATCCGGGCGTACCTCGGCGTGGAGCATTGACCATGGGATTTTTCCTCGAAACCCTTTTCGGCGGCCTCATGGTCGGCATGCTGTATTCGCTGATCGCGATCGGCTTCGTGCTGATCTACAAGGCCTCGGGCGTCTTCAACTTCGCGCAGGGCGCGATGGTGCTGTTCGCGGCGCTGGCCATGGCGCGCTTCGCCGAGTGGTTCCCGCAGTGGTTCGGCTTCCAGAGCCAGATCCTCGCGAACATCCTGGCCTTCATCGCCGCGATGGCGGTGATGATCGTGGTGGCCTGGCTCATCGAACGGCTGGCGCTGAGCAAGCTGGTGAACCAGGAAGGCATCACACTCCTGATGGCCACGCTGGGCATCGCCTACTTTCTCGACGGCGTGGGCCAGACGATCTTCGGCAACGACATCTACAAGATCGACGTGGGCATGCCCAAGGAACCGCTGATGGTGCTCGAAGGCACCTTCCAGGGCGGCCTGCTGCTGAGCCAGGAAGACCTGATCGCCGCGCTGGTGTCCGCCGCACTGGTGGTGGTGCTGGCCATCTTCTTCCAGAAGACCGCCACGGGCCGGGCGCTGCGCGCGGTGGCCGACGACCACCAGGCCGCGCAATCGATCGGCATTCCGCTGTCGCGCATCTGGGTGATCGTGTGGTCGGTGGCCGGTTTCTCGGCCCTGGTGGCCGGGATCATCTGGGGCTCCAAGCTCGGCGTGCAGTTCTCGCTCTCGCTGGTGGCGCTCAAAGCTCTGCCGGTGGTGATCCTCGGCGGGCTGACCTCGATCCCCGGCGCCATCATCGGCGGCCTGCTGATCGGTGTCGGCGAGAAGCTGTCTGAAATCTATCTCGGCCCCATGCTCGGTGGCGGCATCGAGATCTGGTTTGCCTACGTGCTGGCACTGGTCTTCTTGCTGGTTCGCCCGCAAGGCCTGTTCGGCGAAAAAATCATCGATCGGGTCTGACTGACATGTTCTACAGAGAAAACGGCCAGTTCAAGTCGAGCTACCGCGCCGACCAACAGATCTTCCCGATCGCGCAGGACCGCCTGGCGATCCTGGTGCTGCTGCTCGTGGCGTTCGTCGTGGTGCCGATGGGCGTGTCCGACTACTGGATGCGCGCCATCCTCACGCCCTTCCTGATCCTGTCGCTGGCGGCGCTCGGCCTGAACATCCTGGTCGGCTACTGCGGCCAGATCTCGCTGGGCACCGGCGCTTTCATGGCGGTGGGCGCGTACGCGGCCTACAACTTCCAGGTGCGCATCGACGGCATGCCGCTCATCGCCTCGCTGCTGCTGGGCGGGCTGTGCGCCACGGTGATCGGCGTGCTGTTCGGCATTCCGAGCCTGCGCATCAAGGGCCTGTACCTGGCGGTGGCCACGCTGGCCGCGCAGTTCTTCACCGACTGGGCCTTCCTGCGCATCCAGTGGTTCACCAACAACTCGTCGTCGGGCTCGGTGAGCGTGGCGGGGCTGAACGTGTTCGGCGTGCCGATCGAGTCGCCGGTGCAGAAGTACCTGTTCTGCCTGATCTTCGTGGTGGTGTTCGCACTGCTCGCCAAGAACCTGGTGCGCAGCGCCATCGGCCGCGAATGGATGGCGATGCGCGACATGGACGTGGCCGCCGCGGTGATCGGCATCCGCCCGGTGTACGCCAAGCTCACGGCCTTCGCGGTGAGCAGCTTCATCGTCGGCGTGGCCGGCGCGCTGTGGGGCTTCATTCACCTGGGCGCGTGGGAGCCGGCGGCGTTCAGCATCGACCGTTCGTTCCAGCTGCTGTTCATGGTGATCATCGGCGGGCTCGGCTCGATCATGGGCAGCTTCTTCGGCGCCGCCTTCATCGTGCTGCTGCCGCTCTTCCTGAACCAGTTGCCGGGGTGGCTGGGCTTCTCGATCTCGACCGCACTGGCCTCGCACCTGGAGACCATGATCTTCGGCGCGCTGATCGTGTTCTTCCTGATCGTGGAGCCGCACGGCCTGGCACGGCTGTGGTCCACGGCCAAGGAAAAGCTGCGGCTGTGGCCCTTCCCGCACTGACAGTTCTGGTTCGTTGTTGTTCGTTCGTAAAAACCCGGCACCGAGGTGCCCACAAAAGGAGACAGGCATGACACTGAAATCGCTCGCTCTGACCGCCGCCCTGGTGGCCAGCACCCTCGGCGCGGCCTTCGCGCCTTCGCTCGCGCAGGCCCAGGCCAAGGAACAGTTCTTCCCGCTGCTGGTGTACCGCACCGGCCCCTACGCGCCCAACGGCACGCCCTGGGCCAACGGCAAGCAGGACTACATCAAGTACATCAACGCCACCGGTGGAATCAACGGCGTGAAGATCACGTACGAGGAATGCGAAACCGGCTACGCCACCGACAAGGGCGTGGAATGCTACGAGCGCCTGAAGGGCCGCCCGGGCGTGACGCTGTTCGACCCGCAGGCCACCGGCATCACCTTCGCGCTGACCGACAAGGTGCCCACCGACAAGATCCCGCTCATCACGCTGGGCTACGGCCTGTCGGCCTCGCAGGACGGCGGCGTGTTCAAGTGGAACTTCCCGCTCATGGGCTCCTACTGGACCGCGGCCGACATCCTGATCCAGCACATCGGCAAAAAAGAAGGCGGCATGGACAAGCTCAAGGGCAAGAAGATCGCCCTCGTGTACCACGACTCGCCGTTCGGCAAGGAGCCGATCCCGCTGCTGCAGGAGCGCGCCAAGCAGAACGGCTTCGAGCTGTCGCTGATCCCCGTGACCGCGCCGGGCGTGGAACAGAAGTCGGCCTGGCTGCAGGTGCGCCAGTCGCGTCCCGACTTCGTGCTGCTGTGGGGCTGGGGCGTGATGAACTCCACCGCCCTGAAGGAAGCCGTGGCCACGGGCTACCCGCGCGAGAAGATGTACGGCGTGTGGTGGGCCGGCGCCGAACCCGACGTGAAGGACGTGGGCGCCAACGCCAAGGGCTACAACGCGCTGGCGCTGAACACCTCGGGCACGCAGCCCAAGGTGATCCAGGACATCCTCAAGCAGGTGCACGACAAGGGCCAGGGCACGGGTCCGAAGGACGAAGTGGGCTCGGTGCTCTACACGCGCGGCGTGATCATCCAGATGCTGACCATCGAGGCCGTGCGTCGTGCGCAGGAGCGCTTCGGCAAGGGCAAGGTCATGACCGGCGAGCAGGTGCGCTGGGGCATGGAGAACCTCGCGCTCGACCAGAAGAAGCTTGACGCGCTGGGCTTCTCGGGCGTGATGCGTCCGGTGAGCACCTCGTGCCAGGACCACATGGGCTCGACCTGGGCGCGCGTGCACACCTGGGACGGCGCCAAGTGGGGCGGCATGTCCGACTGGTACGAGGCCGACAGCCAGATCATCAAGCCGATGGTGAAGGCAGCCGCAGACAAGTACGCCGGCGAGAAGAAGCTCACCCGCCGCGAAGCAGCCGACTGCCAATCCTGATGCACTGAGTGCCGTGGCGGCTCGCAAGAGCCGCCATTCGCAAGGACGGCGATGTGCCGTTCTTGCGAATGCTTCGGACCACACCATGAGCGAACCCAAGATCCTTCTCAACGTCAACGGCATCGAGGTCATCTACAACCACGTGATCCTCGTGCTCAAGGGCGTGTCGCTGACCGTGCCCGAAAGCGGCATCGTCGCGCTGCTCGGCGGCAACGGCGCCGGCAAGACGACCACGCTGCGCGCCGTGAGCAACCTGCTCGCGGGCGAACGCGGCGCCGTGACCAAGGGCACCATCGAGCTGCGCGGCGAGCGCATCGAGGCGCTGTCGCCGGCCGAGCTGGTCAAGCGCGGGCTGATCCAGGTGATGGAAGGCCGCCACTGCTTCGCCCACCTGACCATCGAAGAGAACCTGATGACCGGCGCCTACACGCGCACCGATGGCAAGGCCTCGGTGCAGGAGACGCTGGAGAAGGTGTATGCGTATTTCCCGCGCCTGAAGACGCGCCGCACCTCGCAGGCGGCCTACACCTCGGGTGGCGAACAGCAGATGTGCGCCATCGGCCGCGCGCTGATGGCCAACCCGACCATGGTGCTGCTGGACGAGCCCTCGATGGGCCTGGCGCCGCAGATCGTGGAAGAGGTGTTCGAGATCGTCAAAGACCTGAACACCAAGGAAAAAGTGACCTTCCTGCTGGCCGAGCAGAACACCAACATGGCGCTGCGCTACGCCGACTACGGCTACATCCTGGAGAACGGCCGCATCGTGATGGACGGCGAGGCCAAGAGCCTGCGCGAGAACGAGGACGTGAAGGAGTTCTACCTCGGCGTGGGCGGCGCAGACCGCAAGAGCTTCCGTGACGTCAAGAGCTACAAGCGCCGCAAGCGTTGGCTGGCCTGAAGTACCCACCCCAGAGCGACCGAATCGATAGACGAAGGGTACGGACATGAACGACCACTACGACCAACTGGAAATCCGCGACCCCGCCGAACGCGAACGTGACCTGCTGGCCGCGCTGCCCAAGCAGATCGCCCAGGCGCAGACTGCAACGTCCGCCTTCACGAAGATCCTCGACGGCGTGAAGCCCGCCGACGTCACCTCGCGCGAAGCGCTCGCGAAGCTGCCCGTCACCCGCAAGTCGGAACTGCTCGAGCTGCAGAAGGCGCGCCGCGCCGACGACCCCTTCGGCGGCTTTGCGTCGATCGTGCGCGGGCCGCGCATGCCGCGCATCTTCGCGAGCCCCGGCACCATCTACGAACCCGAGGGCGAGGCGCGCGACTACTGGCGCACCGCGCGGGCGCTGCATGCGGCGGGCTTTCGCAGCGGCGAGCTGATCCACAACAGCTTCAGCTACCACATGACGCCGGCCGGCTCGATCATGGAAAGCGGCGCGCACGCCATGGGCTGCACCATCTTCGCGGGCGGCACGGGCCAGACCGAGCAGCAGCTCGAAGCCATCGTCGACCTCAAGCCCGACGGCTACGCGGGCACGCCGAGCTTCCTGAAGATCCTGCTGGAGAAGGCCGAAGAGAAGGGTCAGAAGCTGCCGTGGTTCACCAAGGCGCTGGTGTCCGGCGAGGCCTTTCCGCCCAGCCTGCACGACTGGATCGCCGCGCACGGCGTGCAGGGCATCCAGTGCTACGCGACCGCCGACCTGGGCCTCATCGCCTACGAAACCAGCGCGCGCCAGGGCCTGGTGATCGACGAAGGCGTGCTGGTCGAGATCGTGCGCCCCGGCACCGGCGACCCGGTGCCCGACGGCGAGGTGGGCGAGATCGTCGTCACCACCTTCAACCCCGACTACCCGCTGGTGCGCTTCGGCACCGGCGATCTCTCGGCCGTGCTCGCGGGCACCTGCCCCACGGGCCGCACCAACAAGCGCATCAAGGGCTGGCTCGGCCGCGCCGACCAGACCACCAAGGTGCGCGGCATGTTCGTGCACCCCTCGCAGGTCGCCGAGGTCGTGCGGCGCTTTCCCGAGATCGTGCGCGCGCGGCTCGTGGTGTCGGGCGAGATGGGCGACGACCAGATGACCTTCAAGCTCGAATGCGCCGGCGCTCCGGCCGGGCTCGACGCGCGCATTGCCGACGCGGTGCGCGAAGTGACCAAGCTGCGCGGCACCATCGAGCTGGTGGCGCCGGGCACCCTGCCGAACGACGGCAAGGTGATCGAGGACGCGCGCAGCTACAAGTAGGGGCGGTACAGGCGGCGCGTGACGAAGCGTGTGAGCAGCACGGTCAGTGCGAAGTAGAGCGGCACGAGGGCGGCGGCCAGCACGATCAGGCCGCCGAGGCCGGCCATGCTGGTCGACGACGGCACGAGCACCAGCGCCAGCCCCACCAGAAAGATGGCCGCGCAGCTCGCCACCACCAGCACCAGGGCGAGCACCGACGCCGCCACGGCCCGGAAGGGCCGGACGCGTGCGGGAACGGGTCCGGGGCCGAGGCCCAGCCACCCGCCCCAGAACGCCAGCGCAAAGAGCACCAGCGGCGGCGCGATCCAGCCCAGGAAGGGCAGCACGCGATTCAAGGTCCTTTCGACCTCGTTCCACGGGTCCACGGCCATCACGCACCACACCTGGATCGACGCGGACACGGCAGCGATCAACCGCGCCACCGTGGCCCGGCCCGGCGATGCGCCCGGGGGCGCCTCGGCGTCGGCATCGAACGACGACGCGGCCGGTGCCCGGGCGCCCTGCCTCAGCGCGACCCAGGTCGCCAGCCACACACCCAGCACCAGCATCGCCAGTTGCACCAGTCGGCCGCCGGGCATGTAGAGCAGCTCCAGCCCGTAGAGCCACGGGCTCAGCACGAAGTACTCGAGCACCCGCACGATGAGATAGGCGCCGGCAAGGCGCACACGCGGGCCGCGCAGCTGCGCCAGGCGCGCGGCACCGCGAACTTCCAGCGCCTGGCGGGCATGGCTCCAGGCCAATGCCGCCGACAGCACCCAGGCCATCGCGAGGTTGGCCGCCATGCCCAACCACACATCCAGGCCATAGCCGCTGTCCTCCGAGCCGGACCACAGCTGCCGGCCGAAGCGGACCCCCACGATGGCCGCTTCGACCGCCACGGTGATGAGCGCGAAGTCGCGCGGCAGGCGCCACGCGTGTGCGATGGAAGCGGGGGACGTCATCAGGGCCAATGCCCGGCTACTTCTTGCAGCTCGCCGGCAACGCCTTCTCCTTCAACCCGTCACCCGCGCTGCAATGCCACGCGATGCCCCGGTCGGTCGACGACGGCTCCATGCGCAGCGTGCCCTTGGTCGTGGCCACCTCCACCACCATGCTGTCGGGGTCGAGCGTGAGGGTGGCGCCGTTGGGCAGGTTCTCCGGCAGGCCGACGGCGGCCAGGGTGTCGGGGATTTCGGCCTTTTCTTCATAGTGGCGCGTGAGCGCGTTGCGCACCGGCGCGCCCTCGGACCAGGCCTGCGCGACAACGGCGCGGGTCTGGTACTCCTGGTAGGCCGGGATGGCTGCAGCCGCCATGACGCCGATGACAGCCACCACGATCAGCACCCCCGCCGCGCCGCCGCCGGCCCGGCCGGCATACGGCACGAAGAGCGCGAGCAGGTAGGCCACCGGGTTGCGCTCGGGCAGCTTGGCGCCCGGGTCGATGGCGCGCGCGACGCGCTTGGTGAGCCAGGGGTAGCCGCCGATGAGTTCGTGGAACGAGCCCCAGAAGCCGCGGTTGCCGCTCGACTGGGCGGCGTAGCGCTGCAGGTTCACGTTGCGCCACTGCTGCGCGCCGGCGGCCAGCGCCACCAGCGCGCGCGGCGCGGAGTCGACCTCGCGGCAGCAGGCGGCGCCGTGCAGGTCGCAGGTGTATTCCTTGGCGCGCGCATAGGCCGCGCCCAGGAGCGGCAGCCAGAGCACGGGCGCGCGCCAGATGTGGCCCGTGAGGTGGCCGCGGCGGATGTGGCCCAGCTCGTGGCCCATGTAGAAGTGGATGCCGTCGGGCTGCGCCTCCATGGCGTCGACCACGTCGGACAGCAGCACCACGAAGTTGCGGCCGAAGAAGCGCGTGGCGAAGGCGTTGAACATGCCGTCGCCGTGCAGCAGGTAGGCCTCGGGCGGCTGCGCGATGCCCAGGCGGGTGCAGCAGTCGACGAAGCGCGCGTGCAGCTCGGGCAGCTGCTGGGGCGACAGCTTCACGCCCGTGCCCTTGATCCAGGCGATGACCGCCGACTGCGCGAACACGTAGCCGATGAAGCCCAGCAGCACGTACAGCAGCGCAATGCCCAGCGTGCCGACGACGATCAGCGTCCAGGCCAGCAGGCCCAGAACGAGCGTGAGTTTGCCGAGCCAACGCTCGCGCGGATAGACCCAGGGATCCATTGGTTTCTTCTCCTCGATGCCGCCCGTCGGGCTGGCCTGTTTGTGGTTGTGGTCACCCCGGCGCGGGTGCGCGGGACGGGCGTGATCATGCCCCAGCATGGGGCGAAAACGGTGACATTCCTAAGGGCTATTCGGTATGGGTCAGCCCCCGGTCAGCCGATAAGATCGCGACCCTTTCCATTTAAAAACTCCGTCGGAGACATCATGAAGAAACTGTTTGCCCTCGCGGCGATTGCCGCGGCCGCCGTCGGCGCACACGCCCAGGATTTCCCCGCAGGCAAGCCCGTGACGCTGGTGGTGCCTTTCTCTGCCGGCGGCCCGACCGACCGCGTGGCCCGCGACCTGGCCGAATCGCTGCAGAAGACGCTGGGCACGACGATCATCGTGGACAACACCGCCGGCGCCGGCAGCTCGATCGGCACCGCCAAGGTGGCGCGCGCCAACCCCGACGGCTACACGCTGCTGCTGAACCACATCGGCATGTCGACGATGCCGGCGCTGTACCGCAAGCTGCCGTTCAACGTCGAGAACGACTTCGAATACCTCGGCATGGTCAATGAAGTGCCGATGACGCTCATCGGCAAGCCCGGCCTGCCCGCCAACAACTACAAGGAACTGACGACCTGGATCAATGCCAACAAGGGCAAGATCAACCTGGGCAACGCCGGCCTGGGCGCCGCCTCGCACCTGTGCGGCCTGCTGTTCCAGAGCGCGCTGAAGATCGAGATGACGCCCGTGCCGTACAAGGGCACCGCGCCGGCCATCGCCGACCTGCTGGGCGGCCAGATCGACCTGCTGTGCGACCAGACCACCAACACCACGTCGCAGATCGAGGCCAAGAAGGTCAAGGCCTACGCCGTGACCACCAGCAAGCGACTGAGCACGCCCGCGCTGAAAGACCTGCCCACGCTCGACGAGTCGGGCCTGAAGGGCTTCGAAGTGTCGATCTGGCACGGCGTGTACGCCCCCAAGGGCACGCCCGCACCGGTGCTGAAGAAGGTCAACGAGGCCATCAAGGCCGCCATGAAGGACCCGGCCTTCATCAAGCGCCAGGAAGGCCTGGGCGCCGTGATCACCACCGACAAGCGCGTCGAGCCGGCCGAGCACAAGAAGTTCGTCTCGGCTGAAATCGCCAAGTGGGGTCCGATCATCAAGGCCGCTGGCGTGTACGCGGACTGATTCTTTCGGCCTCTCAAGAAAAAGCCGCCGGCCCTTTCGGGTCGGCGGCTTTTTTCATGCGGTGACAGCAGGAAGAGAATCAGGGAGGCGAGTAGGTCCACACCTCGAAGTTCTTGCGCACATCGACCTGGCGCGCGGTGCGTGCCGTGAAGATGAAGCTGCTGACCGACGAGCCCTGCGCGTATTGGTAGGCGTTGTTGCCGACGCTCACGCAGTGGTTGTCGCTCGGCGAGTTCACCGGCTGGCAGTAGATGACGGCCTTGCGCGCCGAGGTGCGCACGGTGATCGAGTCGGTGAAGCGGTTGTTGTTCGGGCCACGGCCGGCCACCAGGAAGGTGGTCGGGGCGTAGGCGCCGCTGGGCACGGCCCAGCCGTCGAGGTTGCCCTCGGCGCTGAAGTCGATGTTGTTGGCACTGGGGTCGGACGGCACCGGCGCGCCGAACACGATGCCGCGCGGAACGCCGTCGATTTCCTGCATCAGCTCGGCGCGCAGGGCCGGCGTCATTTCCACGGTCGGCAGTTGCACGGCCTCGGCAAGGGTCGGTGCGCGCGAGAAGGTGCGCACGTACTGCACCGGGTTGGTCCCGCCGGCCGCTAGGAAGAACTCGAGCTTCCAGACCGCCTGGTCAGGAATGGCGCTCAGCTGCGCGTCGTCGAACTGCGGCGCTGCGAAGAGATTGCCGGACTCGACGCTGCTCGGGTTGCCGCCTTGCGCCGGGTCCACGTAGCGCGCGGCCATGCGCCACAGCGAGGAGTTCAGCGCGCCGTTGGCGGTGCCGTCGGTGGTGAGCACCAGGGTGGTCAGTCCGGCCCGGGGCACGAGGACCAGTTCACGGCCCGGCAGCGCGGACGAGGTGGCCACCACCTTCGTGAAGATCGAGTCGCCGTTGCCGTCGAGCACGTTGTCCACTGACACGTTGTAGCCCGCGGCGTGGTACTTCAGGTTCGCGTGCTTGAGGAAGTCCTTCAGCTCCTGCTGCGGGCGCACGGCGGCGCGGTAGGCGTTGCTGTTGCCGGTGAGCTTGAGCGCGCCGTTCACGATCCTGGCGTTGAACACGTCGTTGTCGGTGTTGCCCACGCTGTCGGTCCAGCGGTAGGTGAGCGCGATGTCGCCGCCCGGATGGAAGTATTCGAAGTTGCCGCGGTCGTGCTTCAGGTTCGTGGGGCCGAAGCGGAACAGGCTTTCGAAAGGCCGGCGCGGGCCGCTCGACGCGCGCCCGATGTGCAGGCCGGCCGCGACGAAGCTGGCCGGGTCGTCGCCCACGAACAGCGTACGGCAGGCCGGCGCGACCACGTCGGCGGCCTCGCCGAAGGCGTTGCCGTCGGAGCCGATGGTGCTGTCCACGCGCTCGTTCAGCGGCAGCGCGTAGCAGGCATTGAGGCGGTCCAGCAGGTCCTTGACCATCGCCGGCGTGGGCGGCTGCACGAGGGCCGCGGCATCGACCGCGGGCAGCGGCGCGATGCTGCTCTCGCCGGTGCGAAAGACGATGGACACGGGCGCGCTCTCTTCGCTCGCGGGCTGCGCCTTGACGGTGATCTCGATGTTGGCGGCCGTGCCGTCGGGGCGCACCGAGACGTTCAGCGTGTCGAGCACACGGTCCTGGCCCGTGCCGTTGGCCTGGAAGGTGCCGCTCATCGGGTCGATGCTGGTGTTGAGCGCGTCCAGCAGCGGCTTGAGCGCGGCCACGAGCTTCGCCACCTGGTCGCTGATGGCGCCCGGTGTGACGGCGCCGGCATCGGCCTGCACCGCGGCGGCGAGCTTCGACGGATCGCCGTTGGGCGACAGCTGCGCCACCACCACGGTGGTCAGCGGCGTGACGTTGGTGGTGCCGGTGGCGGTGCTGGCGGTGGTGCTGTAGAGCGTGAGGTCGTCGCGCACGGCCTGGATCACCAGCGGCGCCTTGGTGCCCGCGGGCAGCACGCAGCTGTAGGTGCCTTCGGCCGGCACGGTCACTTCGCAGACCTTGGCGCCGGTCTGGTCGAACACGGTGAGCGCGGCGCCGGCAAAGGCCGCGCCGGTGGCCACGGTGCCGCTCAGCGTGCCGGGCGATTCGGCGGCGGGCGGCGTGCCGCCGTTGCCGCCCGTACCGACGGGGAACGCGAAACCACCGCCGCCTCCGCCACCCCCACCGCCGCCGCAGGCGCCGAGGATCAACAGGGTGGCAAGGGACAGGGCGTGGGGGATTCTGGAGGTGGGGTGGGGCATCGTGGGTCTCTCGAAAAGGGAAAGGGCCTGGGCAGCAACCGAGGGCGCTGCAAACAATAGCTTTCGCTTTTGGAAATCAAATGATGCAAATGCACCATTCTTGAAACCGCACGGCCGAGCCCCGCGCGCGTCACCGGAACATGGGATGGGCATGCAGCGGCGGGACTGGAAGACTCCCCGCATGACCTTCACGGCCGGTGTCCCGCGCGACTTCAGCGACCTCCTGTTGCGGCTGTACCGCCTCTCGCACGAGCTACCCATCGACGCCTTCCAGGACGCCGCGCTCGACCTCCTCAAGCCCGTGCTGCCCTTCGACTCGTCGATGTGGGGTACCGCCACCCGCACCGACCACGGCATCGACATCCACACGATCCACCTGCACAACCAGCCGCTCGAGATGGTCACGGCCTACGAGCAGGTCAAGCACATGGACACGGCCGCCGGCGAGGTGGCCAAGCAGTCGAACGCCACGCTCGCCTTCAATGCGCAGGCGTGGTTCTGCCGCGACGACCAGGCCGAGCTGCGCGACTACGGCCGCCGCTTCGAGCAGGCCAACTTCTTCATCACCTCGGATTCGAACCCGCAGACGAGCTTCGTCCACTGGCTCAGCCTGTTCCGCGCCGACCCGGAAGCCCACGGCACGGAGGAAGAGCGGCAACTGCTCGCCAGCCTCGCGCCGCACGTGATGCAGGCGCTGGCGCTGAACCGCGTGATGCACCTGGACCGCCTCGAGGCGGGCAGCGCGTCGCCCGGCGGCTCGGCCATCGGCGACCTGCGCGGCGTGCTGTACCACGCCGACCGGCTGTTCGAGGCCATGCTGAAGGCCGAGTGGCCGGCCTGGCACGGCCGCACGCTGCCCGATGCGCTGCTGCAGCACTTCCTGCAGGGCCACGCGCGCTTCAACGGGCGCGAGATCGTGGTCACGCACCGCGTCGAGCAGCGCCTGCTGTTCCTCAAGTGCCGCCACCGCTGCCGCGCCGACAGCCTCACGCCGCGCGAGCACACCATCGCCGAGCTGCTGGCGCGCGGCGACACCCACAAGGAAGTGGCCGCCATCCTGAACCGCTCGCCGGCCACGGTGCGCAACCACATCCAGTCGATCTACGACAAGCTGCAGGTGGGCAACGTGGCGGGGTTGATCCACGAGCTGCGGCTGGCGGGCTGACCAGCGCCCTGCCCCAAAAGAAAAGGCGCCGTCGGCGCCTTTTCTGTTTGAGTCCGCGATGCCTCTACTTCGGCCGGATCGCGTCTGCCGTGCCCTGGATGAAGGCCTTGATGCTCTCGATGTCGTCGCCCGAGAGCTTGCCCGTGAAGTCGGGCATGCCGCGCGACATGGCCGGGCCCTTGAGCACGAACTTGTCGAGGTTCTCGATGTAGGCCGGGTCGAGGTAGCCCAGGTTCGGGATGTTGCCGCCGCGGTCCACGCCCGGCACGCCGTGGCAGAACACGCAGTTGCTCACGTACAGCATGGTGCCGGCCTGGACCTTGGCGGGGTCGTACTTCACGCCCTGCACCAGCTTGGCCATGCGGTACTCGACGAACGCGGGCATCTTGGCCGTGCCGCCGACCGCGAAGGTGTAGACCGTGCCCGGGCCTTGGCGCTCGGTGGCGCGCTGCGCCAGGCCGTACACGCCGCCCCAGCCCACGGCCACCGACACGTACTGCTTGCCGTCCACCATGTAGGTCGCGGGCGCCGCCACCACGCCGGTGCCGGTGGGCGTTTCCCACAGCTTCTCGCCGGTCTTGGCGTGGTAGGCCACCAGGCGCCCGTCGGCCGTGCCCTGGAACACCAGGTCGCCGGCGGTGGTCAGCGTGCCGCCGTTCCACGGCGAGGCGTAGTCCACGCCCCAGGCTTCCTTCTGCTTGATGGGGTCCCAGGCCACGAGGCGGCCGAAGGGCTTGCTCGTGGGCGGCTCGACGTTGGCGAACTTGCCCAGGTTCCAGCCCAGCGCCGCGTGCGGCCGGCCGGGCGCGTTCTCGTCGAACTTCCAGGCCTTGTCGTCCATCAGGTTGATCGGCACGTGCTGGGCCGGCAGGTAGGCCAGGCCGGTCTGCGGGTTGTAGGACATCGGATGCCAGTTGTGCGCGCCGAACGGGCCCGGGATGCTGTCGCCCGGCTTCTCGTTCTGCCGCGCGGCGGGGACCTCGATGGGCCGGCCGTTCTTGTCGTAGCCCGTTGCCCAGTTGACCGCGACGAAGTTCTTCGCCGAGATGAACTTGCCGTTGGTGCGGTCGATGACGAAGAAGAAGCCGTTCTTGGGCGCGTGCAGCAGCACCTTGCGCGCCTTGCCGTTCAGCTTGACGTCGGCCAGGATCATCGACTGCGTGGAGGTGTAGTCCCAGTTGTCGCCGGGCGTCTCCTGGTAGTGCCACTTGTACTTGCCGGTGTCGGGGTCGAGCGCGACCACCGAGCCCAGGTACAGGTTGTCGCCGCCCTTGGGGCTGCGCGCCTTGGCCGCCCAGGGCGAGCCGTTGCCGGTGCCCACGTACATCAGGTTGAGTTCGGGGTCGAAGGCGAAGCTGTCCCAGGCGGTGCCGCCGCCGCCGGCCTCCCAGTACTTGCCGCTCGGGTCCCAGGTCTTGGCGGCGCGCGCCATCGACTCGTCTTCGAAGGGCTTGCTCGGGTCGCCGGGCACCACGAACCAGCGCCACTTCTGGTCGCCGGTCTTCGCGTCGTAGGCGGTGACGTAGCCGCGCACGCCGTACTCGGCACCGCCGTTGCCGATGATCACCTTGCCCTTGAACACGCGCGGCGCGCCGGTGATGGTGTAGCTGCCCTTCTGGCCCTCGATGGTGTTCTTCTCCCACACCTTCTGGCCGGTGGCGGCGTCGAGCGCGATCAGGCGGCCGTCGTAGGCGGCCACGTAGACGCGGCCCTCGTACAGCGCCACGCCGCGGTTGACCACGTCGCAGCAGCCCCTGAAGCCCTTCGTGCGGTCGACCTGCGGATCGAAGGTCCAGATCTTCTGCCCGGTGCGCGTGTCGATCGCATGCACGATGCTCCACGAGGCCGTGACGTACATGATGCCGTCGACCACCAGCGGCGTGGCTTCCACGCCGCGCGTCGATTCGAGGTTGTACGACCAGACCAGCCCGAGCTGCTTCACGTTGCCGGTGTTGACCTGGTCGAGTTTGCTGAAGCGCGACTCGGCGTAGTCGAGCCCGTAGCTGGGCCAGTCGGGCGTCTTCTTCGCCGCGTTGGCGCGCACGAAGTTGCCGTCGACGCGCTTGGCGGCCGCGCCGGCGCGGTCCTGCGGGCTGGCGGCCGTCTGGGCCAGCGCCGGGGCCGCCAGGCCCAGGCACAGCAAGGCGCCCGCAAGCAGGCGCCGCCCGGAAAGAGGCTGTGTCGTTGTCGTCTTCATCGGGGTCTGTCTCCTTCTTCGTTCTGCCCCAAGGATCGTTCGCACGGCATCGGCCTTCACCCCCGGGATTTCCCCAATCAAGCCTTGTTCCATTGCGGAACACATTCGAGAGGGTCCCTGAACCCGGAAGAGGTGGCGAACCCATGGCGCTCGACAGGCTCGGCACGGCGGATGCGCCGCGCCAACTCTTTGCCAGCACGCCGGCGCAGCGCGTGGCGCTGGCGCGGCAGCAGTTTTTCGAAGAAGGCGTGCGCCCCTCGGGGCTGGTCGGCGAGGCGGTCATCCAGTCGTGGATGCGCTGCAGCCGCACCCACGCCGACCGGCAGCGCGTGGTGGCCTTCGACGCCGTCACGCCCAGCCGGCTGCACACCACGCTCGCGCGCAACCGCGAGCTGCTCGACGTGGCGCGGCACGAGCTCGCGCAGATGGAGCACATGCTCGCGGGCACCGACTGCCGCGTGATCCTCACCGACCGCGACGGCGTGGTGGTGCACGTCACGAGCCAGCCCGCCGGCACGCACCAGCCCGTGCTGCGCCAGACCGCACGCCTGGGCGTGAACATTTCCGAGCGCGTGGTGGGCACCACGGCGCCGGGCATCGTGGCCAGCACCGGGCAGGCCTGCACCGTGGACGGCGCCGAGCACTACTACGACGTGCTGTGCCACATGCAATGCGCCGCGGCGCCGATCCGCGACGTGAGCGGCCAGCTCGCGGGCGTGCTCGACCTCACGGTGGAGGCGCGCCGCTTCGGCTTCGACGCGGCCTCGATGGTGGCGCTGCACGCCACCATCATCGAGAACCGGTTGCTGCAGGCGCAGTCGCGCGACCACCTGATCCTGCGCTTCCAGGCCAGCCCCACGCTGCTGGGCACGCCGCTCGAGGCGCTCGCGGGCATCGCGCCCGACGGCACCATCGCGTGGCTCAACAACGCCGGCGCGCGGCTGCTGGGGCGGCTGCCCGAAGCCCCCGACGACCGCGACGTGGAATGCCTGCTGGGCCACGACCTCGCGAGCCTGCTGCGGCTGGGCCGGCGCGAGGCCGCGCAGCCGCTGCGGCTGGCGAGCGGGCTCGGCGTGTGGATGCAGGCGCAGCTCAAGGGCGCGGACGGCGCGGACTTCCGGCACGCGGTGGCGATGCCCGACATGGCGAGCGCACCGGTCGATGCGCCCGTGGCGATCGACGTGCAGGCGCAGCCGCCCGTGGCGCTTGCACCCGCCAGCGACATCGAGCCGGTGCCGCCCACCGAAACCCTGCGCGAACACAGCCGCAAGCTGATCGAGGACACGCTCGCGGCGCACGGCGGCAACGTGTCGCAGGCGGCGCGGCAGTTGCGCGTGTCGCGTGGCACGCTGTACCGGCGGCTGCGCGGCTGGCGCGACGACGACAGCAGCAGCGCAGCAGCGGACTGACGGACGGCGCAGGTTCAGGCGCCGGCGCGCGCCAGCGCACGCGCGCGGCGCGCCTTCGCATCGGGCTGCAGCGGCCGCAGGTAGTCGTGCAACGCGAGCGCCGCTGCTCCCACCGCGGGCGCGAGTTCTTCGTAGCGCGCGGTGCGCAGTTCCGGCGCAGGCATGCCGGCACGCTCCGCATGCCCCTTCACGCCTTCGAACGCCGCCTGCGCGAACTCCGGATGCTCGGCGCAGACCTTGCCCCCGAGCACGATCGCGCGCGGGTTGAAGGTGACCCACAGGTTCTGCAGCAGCACGCCGAAGAACGCAGCGGCGCGCGCCATGTCCGCGCCCTCGCGCGCCAGCACGCGCGAACCGAAGAAGGCTTCGGCGCAGCCGCGCCGGCCGCACGAGCACAGCGGGCCGTCCAACTGCAGGATGGTGTGGCCGATCTCGCCGGCCATGCCTTGCGCGCCGGTGAAGAGGCGGTCGTTCAGCACCACGCCCGCGCCCACGCCGACGTCGCTGTTGACGAAGATCAGCGGGTCTTCGCCCTCGCCCGCGGCAAACTCGTACTCGCCGAGCGCGGCGGCATCGGCGTCGTTCTGCAGTTGCACGGTGACGCCCGGCAGGCCCGCCGCTGCCAGCGCCTTTTCGAGCGCGGGCAGCAGGTTCACGTTGCGCCAGCCGAGGTTGGGCGCGAAGCGCACGACGCCCGTGCAGTCGTCCACCGCGCCGGGCACGCACACGCCGATGCTCGACAGGCGCAGGCCGCGCTGGTCGAGCTGCGCATGCGCCGCCGCCGCCATGCGCGCGAGCTGCGCGCACACGCGGGCCGGCGCGCCGTCGTCCAGCGGCTCGGCCTGCGCATGCAGCACCTCGCCCTGCAGCGAGACGCACACGAGGCGCAGCGTTTCGACGGCGATCTCCACGCCCATCAGCGCGCGCACGCCGACGTTGATCTGCAGCGGCGTGGACGGCCGCCCGAGCCCGTCGGCCACGGCCGCGCCCGATTCGCTCAACCAGCCCTCGTCGAGCAGCTCGCGCACCAGCAGGCTCACGGTCGACTTGGTGAGCCCGCTTTCGCTCGCAAGGCGCGCACGCGACAAGCCCGGCTGCGCGCGCAGCAACCGCAGCAGCACGCTGCGGTTCAGGCGCTTGAGCAGCTGCTGGTCGCCGATGGTCTTCATGTCATGCCGCTGCGGTGGCCGCGGTTGCTGCGTGGTGCGCCTGTTCGCGTCCCTCGGGCCGCTTGCCGGCAATGATCATCCCGAGCACCTCGTCCTCGGTCACGTCGGCCGTGCGGTAGGTGCCCACGAGCTTGCCGTTCTTCATCACCGCGAGCCGGTCGCTCAGCGAGAACACGTCGGGCATGTCGTGCGTGATGAGGAAGATGCCGACGCCGTCGTCCTTCAGCTGCTTGACCAGGCGCCCGACCATCGCCGTCTCTTCGGGGCCGAGCGCGGCGCAGGGCTCGTCCATGATGAGGATGCGCGCGTTGAAGTACAGCGCGCGCGAAATCGCCACCACCTGCCGCTGCCCGCCCGACAGGCGCCGCACCGGGATGCGGATGTTGGTGAAGTTCTTGTTCAGGCGCTGGAACACCTTGCGCGCCTGCACTTCCATGAAGTGGTCGTCCAGCGTGTTCCACGCCGTCATCTTCTCGCGGCCCAGAAAAAGGTTGGCCACCGAGTCGAGGTTGTCGGCCAGCGCGAGCGTCTGGTAGATGGTCTCGATGCCCTGCGCCTGCGCCTCGGCGGGCGTGCGGATGTGGACCTTCTCGCCGGCGATGAGCGTGTCGCCCGAATCGATCGGGTAGGCGCCCGCGAGCATCTTCATCAGCGTGGACTTGCCCGCGCCGTTGTGGCCCAGGAGCGCCACCACTTCGCCGGGGTAGAGGTTGATGCTCACGCCGTCCACGGCCTTCACGCCGCCGAAGGCCTTGCGGATCTCGCGCAGCTCGACCAGCGGTTTTGTCTTGTCGATGTCGGCCATGTCAGTTCTCCCCGAACTTGCGGCGATAGAGCACGTCGAACACCACGGCGACGATCAGCACCTGGCCGATGATCACCATGCGCTTGCCGATGGGCACGTCGAGCAGCAGCATGCCGCTGTCCAGCGACTGCATGATCAGCGCGCCCAGCACCGAGCCGAAGATCGAGCCGCTGCCGCCCGCCAGCGCCGTGCCGCCGATGACGGCCGCCGCGATCACGTACAGCTCCATGCCCGTGCCCAGCGAGTTGGTGCCCGCGTTGAGCCGCGCGATCGACACGATGGCCGCCACCGTCACCAGCACCGCCAGCAGCGCGAACAGCATCAGCGTGACGCGCTGCACCGGAATGCCCACCAGCGCCGCCGCGTCGGGGTTGCCGCCCATCGCGAACACATAGCGCCCGAAGCGCGTGCGGTGCACGATGAACGACAGCACGATCGCCACCGCCGCCCAGATCAGCACCGGAATCGGAATGCCCTGCGGCTCGCTCTTGGACGAGATCTGGTAGCTGTTCATCACCCAGGCGAAGCCGACCACCACCGCCACCGGCACCGCCGTGAGCAGCACGTCGAGCCACAGCGCCTCGGTCGGCATGTCGTAGCGCTGGCGCGCGCGGCGCTTTTGCACCATGCGCCCGAACAGCACCAGCGCCACCAGCCCCGCGAGCACCCAGCTGGCCGTGACGCCGATGCCGCCGTCGTAGCCGCCACCCAGGCGCTGGAAGAACTCGTCGTTCACCGGCTGCGTCTTGCCGTCGGCCACCAGGAAGGCCGCGCCGCGAAACGACATCAACCCGCCCAGCGTGACCACGAACGACGGCACGCCCAGCACCGCCGTGAGCCAGCCCTGGTAGATCGACACCAAGAGCGCCACCGCGAGCCCCGCCAGACAGGCCGTGGGCCACGACCAGCCCGAGGTGTACTGCAGGTAGGCGATGAGCACGCCGACGAAGCCCATCACCGAACCCACCGACAGGTCGATGTGGCGCGCCACGATGATCAGCACCATCACCGTGGAGACGATGCCGACCACCGCCGTCTGCTGCGCGACGTTGTAGAGGTTCTCGGGCGAGAGGAACACGCCGCCCGACATGACGCTGAACGCCACCGCCATCACGGCCAGCAGCACGCACATCAGGAGCAGGCGCAGGTCGATGCCGGTGCGGCGCCACCAGCCGGGTGTTGGATCGCTCATTTTTTCAAGCCCCCTCAGGACGGACTACAGGTGCGCAACCGCCCACCGGCTGGCCCTTGCGGGTCGGCCGGAAGCCATGTTGCGAAGAGATGGAGGGCGCGTTCAACGGGAAGCTGAACGCGCCGGTGGTTGCGGCGTTACTTGCAGGCCGCGGGCGCGTTCGCGCCCGAGACGCCCTTGCACAGCTCGTCCTTCTTGATCCAGCCGGCCTTGACGATCACGTCGAGGTTGTCGCGCGTGATCGGCACCGGCGTCAGCAGGCGCGAGGACAGCGAGAGCTTCTTGGCGCCGCCGGCCCAGGGCGCGGCCTTGTCGACCGGCTTGCCGGCCGCCAGCGAGACCGCCGCCGTGGCGGCTTCGCGGCCGAGCTCGCGCGAGTCCTTCCAGATGGTCGCGGTCTGCGTGCCCAGCGCCACGCGGTTCAGTGCGGCGAAGTCGGCGTCCTGGCCCGACACCGGAATGCCGCGCAGGCCCTTGGCCGTGAGCGCAGCGACCGCGCCGCCGGCCGTGCCGTCGTTGGCCGCCACCACCGCGTCGACCTTGTTGCCGTTCTTGGTGAGGATCTGCTCCATGTTCTTCTGCGCGACTTCGGGCTTCCAGCCTTCGGTGTACTCGTCGCCGACGATCTTGATGTCGCCCTTCTTGATCGCGGCGTCCAGCACCTCCTGCTGGCCGGCGCGCAGGAAGTCGGCGTTCGGGTCGCTCGGCGAGCCCTTGATGATCACGTAGTTGCCCTTGGGCTTGACCTTGAGCACCTCGCGCGCCTCCATGCGCCCGACCTCGACGTTGTCGAAGGTGATGTAGAACACGCCGGGCGCCTCGATCAGCCGGTCGTACGCCACCACCGGCACCTTCTGCCGCGTGGCCTTCGTCACGGCGGGCAGGATCGCGTCCTTGTCCATCGCCAGCACGATGAGCGCCTTCGCGCCCTTGGACATCAGGCCCTCGATGTCGCCCAGCTGCTTCTCGGGCGAGCCGCCCGCGTCGGCGCTGATGTACTTCGCGCCGAGCTTCTCGAGCTGCGCCTTGATCGCGGCCTCGTCGGTCTTCCAGCGTTCTTCCTGGAAGTTGGACCAGCTCACGCCGACCACGGTCTGCGCCATCGCGCCCACGGCCGTGAGACCGAACGCCAGGGCGGCCAGGGTGTGTTTCGTTGTCAGTTGCATCGGTGTCTCTCCTCAGAACGGTGTGCCGGGGTAGTTAGTTTGAGTGACGAACTAACTATCCCATCGGCGGGGGGTTCCGGGCACCCGGGAATTCCCCGAGACGTGAGCGAGGGCCGGATGGGTGAGGGGTTGGCAGTACGAAGAAGGACTGCCTGGGGATGCCGTGAACTCGGGAGCGGGCATGAAAAAGGCCCCCGAAGGGGCCTGGTGTGTGATTGCGCTTGTCGCGCGGCCCCGGTTGCCAGGGCTCCTTCCTTACGTCGTCAGTGCCACCACTTCCGCATCCGTGAGCTTCTGTGGCTGGTAGCGCACCGCACGAACGTGGAAATAGGGTTGATTGCTGCCGCCGTAGGACAGGTTTCCAACGCCAAGGTTGGCGAACGGCGGGACCGTTGGCAGGGCCGCCTTGAGGAGTTGGCCGTTGCACGCGAACCGAAGGCCATCGGCGCCATAGCTGAGGGCAATCTTGACAGGGCTCCCAACGGGGGTGCCTGAAAGGCCTACGGTCGCAGTGACAGGGCCCACGCCATTGACCCTCGAGTAGGCATAGGCGCCGCCTGAAGCATCGCATCCAACACCCAGGCGATTCGCACCGTTTGTCCCCAGCTCAACCAGGTTCCGTGACGTCGTGTCTCCTTCCCTCGAACGCCCGTACTCCATGAAGATGGTGCCTTCGGCAGCGTTGCACCAACCCTTGGTTGTGTCGACGAAAACCTGATCACCAGCTCGTGTCGTGACCACGGAGGTCACGGTGTCTGCCTGGCGCGTGGCAGCCGTCGACGTGGCCGCGTCAGCGAGGCGGTTCACCGGGGCCGTCGTTGTCGGGATGTAGCTCGACGCAAACGGGGCCTGTTCGAGCTGAATGGCAGTGATCTTGATTGGGCGCGTGTCGTTGGTGTTGTACTTCCAGACGCCGGTGTAGAGTTGGAGCAGTGTCGCTGCCGTCGTCGCGTTTGCGCTAATCCGCCAACGAGAGCCGCCCAGATGTTGCATCGTGTAGGTCAGCGGGTTGATCTGCGCGTTTGCCAGGACGAGATGAAACGTGTTGGCGGCCGTTGGGTTTGCGCTCTTGAAGGACGGAGGATTTCCATCCTCGGTTTCAACGACAACGGACAGTGTGTAGGTCGTCGACGTCTGAAGGGCCGGGCTCTTGTAGGCGTATGCGGTCGAAGCGTTGGATTGGATGCGCAGTGCTCCAGCAAACCCCGCCATCGACGACGCGCTCACGCCTGGACCAACACTCTCGCCTGTGACACCGTTGCGATACTCGCTCTCGATCACCAAGTTCGCCCCCTCCGCCTCTTGCAGCAGCCAAGGCGCAATGGTCAGGTCAGCCGGGTTGTAGGTCATCCGTGCCGCGCCGGCTGCAGCAGTCTTCAGTGCGCCCGCCGAGTCGAAATAGGTACCGATGGAGGCACGCCCAGTAAAGGCCTCAGCACTCGGAACGTAGCTTGTTGCAAAGGCTCCTGCCTCAAGTTGGGCGCCCCAAGTCTGAAATGCGCCGTGGTCGATACCGTCGCCGACATGGAACGGGTAGATCGCAAGCGTATCGCCGACGGTGATCCCCGTTGACTGAGTGAACGTGCAGCGAAACCAACCGCCGCCCACTGACCGCATTTCCCACCCAGCACCCGAGATAGATGGACTGCCGCCATGAAGCGTGGCATAGCCGTAGGAGAACTGCGCCGCCGTCGTTGCATTGCGCAGCTGGAGCGACACCGGCGCGTTCCTCGATACGTTCTTCAGATAGACGGAGAACGTCATCACCGTCGATGTCGCTGCAACCGTCTGGCCCAATGAACCCGTCGGCGCCCCAGAGACCTCGACGGCTCGCAAAGTCCCGTCGGGGGCCATCTTGCCGGTCGCACGGGCGACCGCCCCAGCAAAGAACCACGGCACCAAATGCATATCGCTGCTCTTGAGCAGGATGTTGGTGCGTTGCTCTTCGACCATCAGCGAGGGCGGCAGCGTCACATTCGACGGCTCGTAGCTGTTGCGAGCAACATCTGCAGCGGCATAGCGCATCACCCCGTTGGCGTCGTAGTAGCTGCCGATGGAGGTGCGCCCGGTGAGGGCTTCGACGTTGCAGATATAGGAGCTGGGGAATCGCCCCTCCTCGAGCTGCGCGCCCCAAATGTAGAGACCGTCGACACCGTTGCCCACGCTCCCCGACGCAGTGCCGGGATAAATCGCCGCGACCAGCGTTGCGGATGCATCCGTCGTGAAGGCAATCTCGACCCTGCGCCACCCGTTTCCAACATCGACCACCCTCTTGGACACGTCCACAAAGCCGCCGGAGGCGGCACCTGACGCAACCATCGTTGACAGGTTGAAGGGAATGCTGACGCAGTCGGCGCCTGCTGCACCTCGGGCATAGATCCACCCGTTGAGCGCGCCAGCAGGCTTCGCGTAGAACGAGTACGCATAGGTGGTCGCGGTCGCAGCTTTCGCGATGCTCTGGGAGATGTGGCCGTTGCCGGCGTTGTTCGTACTGTTCAAGATCAACTTGCACGCATCCCACCGCCCATTGGGAGCGATGGCAGCATCCGGGACCGGCGTAGCGCCCGATCGGGTCCATGCCGGAGACCGATCGAATCGCGACGAGAACGAAAGCAGATTCGTTCGCGTGTTCTCGATGAGCAGCCCCTTGGCGACCTTGGTGAGGGGGTCGTAGTCGAAACGCGGCACGGAGCCCGGTGGTTTCGGCTGAACCCAGCCCTGTGCATTGACGAAGGTGCTTTGTGCTGCCCCTGCGAAGGTGAACAGTTCGGCGAATGTTTTTTCGGTGAGCGTGGTGGTCATTGCGTTTCGATGCTGTTGTGAGTGAGGGGCCAGAGGGTCGCCAAGTCGTAGGCGTCGATCTCGGCCTCGGTGAGGTCTTTCATGGCCTCGTGGTGCGCGCGCTCGGCGCTGAAACAAGCTTGCACGTGCAGGGCGATAACTCGGGCGACCTCTCGCACCTCTTCGAGTGTCAGATGCACCCACCCGTTGGCCGCCTTGAAGTCGACCGCGGCGATGCCAGCAGCCTCGGCGGTCAGGATCAGCGCCGCGATGTTGTCTCGGTCGGCCCGACCGGTGAGCACACGCATGCCATTGGGCATGGTGATGCCGCCCGTCTCGGCCTCCCAGCGCCGCTGTGCGACCAAGGCGCGCATCGAGTCCTTGCGCTGCTCCAGGGTGCGGAGGTCGACCCACGTGTCGGCCACGAAGTCGAACACGTGTGCCTCGCTTGGCCGCTGGGGGTATGGCACGACAACGCCGTCGCACACGTACCCTGTCTGATGACTGCTGACCCGCACGTAGGCCAGGCCGCTCATCTGAGCCACGTATTCGACGCGCGACTCATCGACCGTGGTGGTCATCTGGATCTCGCCAGAAGTCGGCCTTCCGGCGGTCGGCCTGTAGAGCGCAAGGGTTGCGAGGACCGGCAGGCCGTCGGCGACGGGGGGCATGGTTTCTTGAGTGGATGTCATGGCTTTATCTACGTGTGGCAAGAATCAACAGCGAACGCCGCGTGAACACTGTGCGGAAGTCGGAGCTAGTGCCTGCAAAAGCTGCCTCGTAGTTGGCGGGACCGTCGCCAGAGGGAATGTCTACAACCGCTGTTCCCAAGACGGTCTCCGCGAAAACTTGCACGCCATTGCGACGGATGATCACGCGAGCTGGACCGCCTCCGCCAACAGCCACCGAAACGATGGCCGTGACCCGCGTGCCGCGCGAGTCATGTGCCCACACCCACACGCCCCCGATGTAGCCGTCACCAGCCACACCGCTGACCTCGTTGTCCGCCCAGCCCATCCGGTTCACGGTGACCGCATCGCCGCGAATCTGCAGTGTGTCGATCACGTTGACTTGACTGATCGTCAGGCCGCCCGGGTCGAGATTGAAACCTGGCCCCCACATGCGGAAGTCCGTGGTGTTGGTCGGCCCGTCGTAGCGCATCTTCAGGCCAGCCCCGCCCATCTGCATATCGACAAACACCCCGTTGTTCGGGTGATTTGCAAAGATCCATCCCCAGTTGCCGTCCAGCCACTTTGCGGGGCTGCTGCGAATGAAGCCCCAGTCGTTGCCGACAAGGTCACTCCTCATCGTCATTTGGCCACCCTCGATGACTTTCAGTCTCGAGATATTGGCGGCCAAGTTGGTGACGTTGATCTCGCGGGCCGTGAGTGTGCCCGCCTTGATCTTGTCGCCAGTGATCTCGTCACCCTTGATGTGGGTGCCCCGGATCTGCTCAGCATCGATCATGCGGGTCTTGATCGCACCATCAACGAACAGGTTGCCATTGATCCCGACCGAAGGCGTACCACCGATGCTGCCGACGATGAAAGGGAACGTCGGCACGCCGCCCGGGCCGTCCTGCGCGATGGCGAACTTGTCGACCAGCACGACCAGCTCGGACTTCGTGCCGTCGTTGTTGAGGATCATGCCCGCGACCTTCTTGTCCGCGTTGACGTTCAGGCGCCATTGCGACTTGACGGTGCCATCCAGTGTTGCGATGGCAGAGGCGTTGGTCGAGATCGACGAGGTATGGCCGTTCACCGTCGCAGTCAACGAAGTCATCGCGTTGGCCTGGGCCGTGATCGAGCCCTCGGCGCTTGTGACTCGCGTGGTCAGCGCATTGACCGCGCTGGCATCCGCCTTCGTGGTCTCCGCCTTGGTGATCCGCAGGCTGTCCGTGACATCCTCGAAGCGGAACCCCTGGATCTCCGAGTAGCCCGTAGTGCCACCCGTGTGGTTCAGGGCGAAGCCGGGGCTGACCGAGGTGTCGCCGAAGGCGCTGCCGAGCAGGTCCAGCGAGATCCGGGTCCAGACGTTGTTGGGCAGGCTGCCGAGTGCGATACCGCTGTTGCCATAGTTGCCCAACGTGTTGCGCCACCAGGTCCAGTAGTGCGGGCCGTTGGCATCCACGCGCCGGAACCATGCCGTCAGGCGGTAGGTCCGCGCCGGGTCGATCACCACCTTGCTCTTCGAGTAGTTCCAGAAGCTCGCGCCCCCCACAGGCGACCGGCACACCGTCGTGGCCACCTTGCCGGTCGTGGTCGTGACGAAGTACGTCGCCAGGTTGGTGCCGTAGTGGCTGCGCCAGGCCGCTGCGTTGGCCAGGCTCTCGTCCGCCGTCAGGCTGGCCTGCGAGTCGGCACGTCCCAGCTCCAGCCCGCTGTTGATGCTGGTGATCGCATCGCCCTGCGAGGTGATCAGGCCCTCCGCATTCGTGACGCGCGTCGTCAATGCGGTCAGGGCCGTGTTGCTGGCCTTGCTCGGCAGGCCGTTCGTCGTGTGGTTGACGGTGGCCGACAGCGCCGTGATCGCGTTGGCGTTCGCCGTGTCCGCGGTGACGCGGGCACTCTGCTCCGCCGTCACGGCCGCAGCGGCATCTGCCTTGTTCGTGTTGACGACCGCTTCGAGCGCTTGCCGTGCAGACACCTCGGCCGCATCCGCCGTGATGCGCGCCTGGCGCTCCTCGTAGATCAGGCCGCTGGCGAGCGTCGGGCCCGTCGGCTTCTCCCAGACTTCGAAGGCATTGCCCACGAAGTCGTTGACCAGCGACGCCCCGATCACCGTGTCCAGGCTGCCCGAGGTGTCGGGAACGCCCGTGAGCGCCACGGACAAGCCCTGCCGCTGGATCGCCTCTGCGCTGTCCGCCTGCGCCCGCGCCACCGCCTCGGCCTGCAGCGCTGCGGAGCCGGCCGTGGCGTTGCCGGTGACGGTCGCCTGCAACGCGGTGATCGCATTGGCATTGGCCGTGTCGGCGGTGGCGCGCACGCTCTGCTCGGTCACCAGCGCGGCATCGGCGCTGGTCTTGTTGCCCGCGACCGTGGCCGCCAGCGCCGTGCGGGCCGTGATCTCCGCGTTGTCGGCGGCGATGCGTGCCTGGCGCTCGCTGTAGACCAGGCCCGAGCTGACAGCCCCCACGTCGGTGCCGGTGTAGGCACCGCGCACCTGCGTGGCCAGCGATTCGCGCGCCGTGACTTCCGCCGTGTCCGCCGTGGCCCGCGCGCTCTGTTCGGCGTTGATCGCGGCATTGACGGTGGCCAGGTTCCCGGCCACGGTCGCGGCCAGTGCCTGGCGGGCCGTGACCTCGGCGGCATCGGCATTGGCGCGCGCCGTCTGCTCCGCCACGAGCGCGGCATCCGCGCTCGTCTTGTTGCCGGCCACGGTGGCTGCGAGCTGCTGCCGGGCCGTGACCTCGGCGGTGTCCGCGCTCACCCGTGCATCGCGTTCCGATGCCAGGAGGCCCGAGCTCAGTGCGCCGATGTCGTTGCCGTTGTAGGCGCCGCGCAGCTGCGTCGCGAGGTTCTCGCGCGCCGAGACCTCGGCGGCATCTGCACTCGCACGCGCGGCAATCTCGCTCTGCAGCGCGGCGTTCGAAGCACCCGGCGATGGGCGTCCGATGGCGACCCAGTCGATCTCGAAGTACGCCGTGGCAGTCTGCGCCGCCGACAGCTCGATCCGGAGCTGGTCGATGGCCACATTCCAGCCGGGGCTGACCGTGACCATGCCGATGCCTGCGCCGTCGTAGGTCGGCTCCGTCATCGTCACACGCCGCGACGCGTCGAAGCCACTGTCGCTCGCCGCGCGCCAGGACAACGCACCGTCCCATGCGGGCGCACCGACCTTGCGCACACGCATGCGGATCTGGCCATAGGTCGAACCGTTCGCGGCAATCCCCACAGGCGACACGACGAAAGGATCGGTCGCATGGTTGGCTGGGCGGATCCATCCTGCCGCCACGGAGGGCGTGCCGTTGCCCGTCCAGGCCTCCAGGCCGGAATCGAAGTACCAGATCTTTGCGTAGTCGAACTGCTCGCCCACGCCTGCCGAGATCAACGTGATCTGCTGTGCCAGGGCTTCGTCGCTCGTGGCGCGCGCACTGCGCTCCTGGTAGATCAGGCCGCTGACCACCTGCGACAGGTCCGACCCGCCATAGCCGCCGGTGAGCTGTGCCTGCAGCGTCTCGCGCGCGCTGACTTCGGCGGCGTCAGCCGCCACCCGGGCCTGGCGTTCTTCGGCGATCAGGCCGCTGCCCACCTGCCCCAGCGCCGGCGCCTGCCAGACGCCGTAGCTCTGCTCGGCAAACCCGATGTCCAGCGACGCGCCATCCACGTAGGCCAAGGTGGCGGCGAGGTCCGTTGCGCCGACCAGCGCGACCGTGAGCGACTCGCGGCTGCGGGCCTCGGCCGCGTCCGCGGCACTGCGCGCCGAGGCCTCATTGCCGATGGCGGCAGTCAGCGACGCGTCCGCGGCCTGCAGCTGCGTGGCCAGTTGCTGGCGTGCGGATGCTTCCGCCGCATCGGCGCTGGCGCGCGTCGTGGCCTCGGTCTGCAGTGCCGCCTGCGCGGTGCTCAACGATGCGTTCAGCGTCGTGAGGCGTGACGACAGCGACTCGTCCGCGGTCTGCCGCGCCGTGGCTTCGTCCGCGATCGCGGCGCTGCGGGCATTGGTTTCGGCAAGCAGCGCCGCCGCCCGCGCGCTCTGTTCGGCGGTGATCGCCGTGGCGCGGGTGCTGGCCTCGGCCGTCACCGCAGCCTTGCGGTCGGCAACCTCCTGCGAGACGGCCGCCACACGTGCAGTGATCTCGGCCTGGTCGGCCGCTGCGCGGGTGGTGGCTTCGGCGGTGAGCGCGTTCGTCACCTGCGTGACCTGCTGCGTTCGCTGCTGGGCTTCGGACACCAACGCCGCCGAGCGCGCGGCCGTTTCTGCCGCAAGGGCGGCCGCTCGCGCAGCCGCTTCGGCGCTCAGGGCCTGCGCGCGATCCTGCGTTTCCTTCGTCAGCGCCTGGCCTTGCGCCTGGTCGACGGCCTTGAGTTCGTCGACGGCCTCGTTCAGGCCCTTTTCGAGCTCTTCCAGCGCTTCGTCGATGCCGGGCAGCACCGTGAGCTGCACATACGCGGCAGCGCTTCCGTTGCCGCCGACATCGACGGCGCGCACCCAGTAGCGCCAGCTGCCCGTGGCTTCGGTGCGAACGAAGGTCCGCTCTGCCGTGCGCCCGATCTCTTCGGAAGTCTCGAGCGTGGCGCCGCGGCGCAGCTCGTAGTACGCGATCGGCTGCATGGTCTTGCAGTCCTGCCAGGCCAGGTCGATCTCGTTGCGCCAGACGGTGCCGTTCACGAGCGGCTGCGCTGGCGCCGCGATGTCGATGGACGCGGAGACCGGCACCGACCATTGGTTGGACGTGCTGCCGTGCGAAGCCCAGACACGCTGGGTGCCGGCGCGCAGCCATCCGAGGTTGGCCGCCACGCCCTTGGCGGAGAACACCTCGTCGGCCAGCTCCCAGCTCGCGCCGATGCGCACGCGGGTCGTGCTCCAGTCGAGCAGGTCGAGCCCGATCGGCTGGCCCCAGGTGGCGACGATGCCGGCGTCGGTCACGTCGAGTGCGAGCCCCGCCACATCGGCAGGCACGCCGCCCTTGCCGACCAGCGTGTGCTCGGCCGTGGCCCACGGGCTCGATGCGTAGGGCGTTCGAAAGCGCGCACGCACCTGGTAGAGGCTGCGCACCGACAGGCCCAGCAGGAAGGTCTCGGTGGCATCGCCCGGCAGTTGCGACGAGTGCCAGTCGCTCACCGGCGCCAGCGAGCGCCATTGCACCTCGACCGCGCCGCTCTTCAGGATGTTGAGCTCGTTCGACTTCGCCCACGAGACGCGGGCGCGCGCCACCATGCCACCGTCCTGCAGCGACATCTGCGACGGGCCGCTTTCCACCTTGAAGTCGAACGGTGCCTGCGGTTGCAGGAACGGGCTCGGCAGGTTGGTGTTCGGCGCCGCGTCGGCCAGCACCTCGTCGGCCAGGTCGTAGTAGGCCGGCACGTCCTCGATCACGAGCAGCGACAGCGGTGCGTTGCGCGCGTAGGTCCAGTCGGTGACGCGGAAGGTCTTGTTGGTGAAGCCGTACAGCGCGCTCGAGAGCACGATGCGGTCGCCGGGCTGCAGATGCCAGGCCAGCATCTTCGGATGGATGCGCAACACGAAGCCGCCGCGGCTCTGCTCGACCACCACGCGGGCGATCTGGTGGCAGCGCACATGCGAGGTCGTGAAGGCCAGCGCCATGTCGGTGAACTTGTCCTTGGCGTCGAGCGCACGGAAGGCCTGGTTCTGGTAGGGCGTGAAGTCTTCGCTCACCCCGTTGCGCGCCGCGTTGACATAGGTGCCGCGCATGCCATTGAAGCGGCTCGCGCCAGGGTTGGCGGTTTGCATCACGGCCGTGGGCGCCAGCATGTCCTCGTCAGTGAGGTTGAGCACCGGTGTCGACCAGGCACCGGCCTGGATGCGCCAGACACCACCCGACTCGAGGCTGAAGCCCGCCATCGAATCCTCGAGCTGTTGCCGTGTCGACTCACGGTCCTGGTCCGAACGGAACATGCCGTCGCAGACATACCGTGCCTTGGAGCCACCGTGGTTGACGGCATCGACGGCGCTGTAGACCTCCTGGTCGCAGGCATTGGCCGCTGCAATCAGCGCGTTTTCGTCGATCTGGTCGGCGGCCGCGAGGTAGCCGGTCTCCGAGCGAAGGAAGTCTGCCAGGCACAGCGCCGGGTTGCGCGAGTAGGCGGTCTGGGCGGTGCGGGGGTCGTAGACCTTCTTGCCGCGCAGCCTGGCCGTGATCTCGGGAAGGCCGCCCTGGAAACGCTCGAACAGCATGTTGAGCGTCACCACGGCATAGGTGCAGCCGCTCAGCTTGTGCTGCTCCGTCCAGAGATTGGCACCCGGAAGGGTCTGGTCGACATTCCAGCGAAGGAACGCATCGGCTGTGTCCACGCCGCCAGGCGACGTGTGGAACTGCACGTTCACTGCCGGGCCTTCCGAAGGCCAGCCCGTGAACAGCGGTGGCATCTGGAACTCGGAGCCGTCGGTCCAACCGAACTCATTGGGCCGCCCCACCGATGTGCCGTCGATGAAGATCTCGTCGATCGCCTCGCATTCGTGCGATGCGAAGACCATCACGATGTGCTTGAACTGGGCCATCGGCCCGCTGTCGAGCACCGCAACGATGGACCCGCCGACACGTGCGGGCGCGCCGTAGACCGTGGCCCAAGGCGCTTCGGAACTGACCAGCGTGGCCGTACGGTCACGCAGGTTGGCCACGTCTTCCGCGAACTTGCGGGCAGCGGCTTGTCGCGCCTTCTTCTTGGCCTGCGAGGACGCGTAGGCGTTGCTGACCATGGAAATCGCGGTGCTGACGATCAAGCCGCCAACCGCGGCCGCCGCCCCTGCGCTGGCGCCAACAGCCGTACCGATTGCCGTAAAGAAGCTCACAGGATCCGCCATTGCAGCGGTACAGACGCCCAGAAGGGCGCCAAGGACCAGGAAAAAACGAATCAGACGCGCCATGCTGCCACCCCCGCCGTCAAAGGCAAAAATTGGAGGCGATCCTTGCCAGGCGCCACGATGTTCGAGCCGGTGCAGATGCCGAAACTGTGGCCCGACACACGGCCCACACGGCCGCCGCTTCGCGCCAGCACCACGTCTCCGCGCTGAGCCCGCAGGCCGGGCAGCGCCGGCCCGAGAAGGGTGGATGCAGCGGCTTGAAAGCCGCCGACCGCACGCACGTGCCTGAGCGCCGTCAGCAGCCTTTTGGGCGCCAACGCGCCGCCTTGCGCGCGCAGCGGCTCGAGCGGGTCGGTCCCGCGTTGCTCGCGCACCCAATCCGCTGCAATGGTCGCGCAGTCGTGCTCGAAGTAGGCGAAGCCGATGTGGCGCCGCGCGTCGATGAAAGTGTCGAGATCAATGCTCATTTGCTGTGCACACCCAGGTTCTGTCGATATTGAAGATTGGCTTGCAGCCACTTGCCGACCCAGACGGCCGGGTTGCCGATCAGGCTGGTGAGATAGACGAAACCCAGCTCACCCGGATGCCGTGCCTGGTGCTGCGCGTTGTTCATGCGCAGCGCGGCGGGATTGCTGCGCACGTCGTAGCTGGCGGTGCGGCAGTCCATGCTGATCGAGGCGTTGTTGCCATCGCGAGCGATCTTCATCTGGTCCATCACACCGACGAAGCGCAGCACGGGCGCGCCGGTGATCTGCAGCGTGTTGGCATCGAGCATGGCGATCCAGACCCGCACACGACGGTCCTGGTAGTCGGCGGGATCGCCCAGCGCCAAGGCACGCGTGCCGATGTCCACCGGCGAGAGCGTCAGCGTGAGCTTCTCGGCCGCACCGTCTTCGCTCTCGTGCAGCTCGCCGATGGAGCCGAGGTTGCCCACGCCCTGCCAGGTCTCGCCCATGACCTGGACGCTGAGCGGCCAGTTCGTGAAGCGCGCCGTGCCCGAGCGCAGTTGCAGTTCGACCAGTGCGAGCTCGCCATAGGCGCCGGCGCTGGCGGTGGCCTGAAAGCCGCTGTTGGTGGTGACTGTCATTCCCAGGACTCCATGAGATCGAGGCTGAAGCCGCCCTGCGTGCGCGACTCCGACGACCAGTTGTTCTTGGTATCGACCTTGCGCATGAGGCAGGTCGGGCGATCCCAGACCACGGCGCTGCCGGCGGCCACGGCCACGCGCAACACCGGCTCGACGGACACCACGATCAGCCCCGACGCGTTCGCCGCGGCGTCGGCCTGCACGTGCAGCAGCTGTCGCTGGATCGACCCCTGGTTGACGCCGATCCAATCGCCCTGCAGCAGGGTCTTTCCGGCCTGGGCCGCACCCATCTGGATCGACAGCGACGACGCGCCCGCCGCAGCAGCCAGCGCCGTCCATGTGCCCCGCGCGCTACCGCGCGGGGCCGGCTGCAACATGTCGCTGACCGCGAGCACGTTGACCTGGCCGCGCAGCGCATGCACCAGGCTGCGCCACATCGCGGCCTCGTTCATCAGCGGGATGCGCTCTTCGCTCACGAGCGCACAGGTACGGCGCGGCGGTGCCAGCACGGCGACCTGCGACGAGCCGGTGTCGCCACTGCTGAAGCTCAGGTCGAAGGTCTGGATGCCGAAGTCCTGCCGCTTGACAGGCAAGGTGGGGGGCAAGGTGATGATGCTCATTGGGGCACCACCCGCATACGCTTGAGTTGTTCCATTTGGCCTTGGTTGTTTGCTTGAAGTGCACGGTCCAGATCGGCCATCACGGCGCCGCGATCGGACCTCGAATCGATGTGGAAGACAGTGGAGGGTGCGTAGTGCAGCGCGCCGCCGCCACTCGCACCTTGAGCGCTCACGCCAAGGCGGCCGTCGGAACCACGGCGCAAGGGCATGATGGCTTCGGGCCCCGCCTCGCCCATGAGGCCGATGCCGTTGGCGAAGGGGAAGAAGGTGGGCTTGCCGACCACGCTGTTGGCGTAGGTGTGCAGGCCGGGCGAGGCGAAGACGTTGCCGTTGGCGCTCGTGACGAAGAACTTCATCACGCCGTTCACGAGGCTGCCCAACCAGTTGCTGCCGGAGCTTTCGCCTCCAAGAGCCCCACCACCCGAAGATCCGCCCTTGAACAGGCCCGAGAACCATCCGGAAAATGCCTCGACGGCTGGCTTCAGCGATGTGTCGTAGAGCGCGTCCGCGATCGACGAAACGATCTTTTTCTTGAGCGACTCGCCCATCTTGTCGAGCGCGTTCTCCTTGCCCTCCAGCAGATTCACGAAACCTTCTCGAAACGCACCGCCAATGTCGTCGGACATCTTGGTGGCCTTCGCATCCCGCTTGCTCTTTTCCTTGTCGGCAGCCTCGATGCCTTCACTGTTGCGGGTAATCTTCAACAGCTCTTTCTCGGCTTCGATGCGCGCACCGAGTGCCTCCAGGTAGCCAGGAATGACTTGCTCGGTGTTGTCCAGGTCCTGGTACTGACGCTCCAGTTGAGCGATGTTCAGTTCCTTCAGCGCCGACTTGGTTTTTCCGTGCGCAGCGTTCTGCGCGTCCAGTGCGGTCGTCTGGTCGAGAACGCCGGAGGTGGCCTTGCGCATGCTTTCGAGCAGGGCGGCTTGTCGCGCTTGTTCCGGGTCGACGGATGCGAGTTCTGAGGCTTCGCTTGGCACGGCCTTTTGCACGCCTTGCCTTGTTTGGTCCATTACGCCTGTCTTGCAGCCGCACAAGACTTCGATGCACGGCCGAAGGCCATCGCCCTCTGCGCGTTGGATACCCGTAGCAATGGGCGTCGCCGAGCGTGTGACGCCTCTTGCGGTCGAGCGCTTCGCGACGACGCTACCCGCTGCTCTCGCGGCAGATACTCCCGCTTTTTTTGCCCCACCGGCACCTTCCCACGCTTCTGCAGCGGCGTCGAACGATGCGGCATTTCTGGCGGCGTTATCTGCCTGGATATCTACCGCCCTCCGATCCTCGCGCTGAAGCTCTCTCAGTGCCTTACGCTTTTGATCGCGCTCCTCCAGCGACACTCTGGGACCGCTAGTGAAGGGCCTGTTCGAAGATTTATTGCCTCTTCTGGCTTCCTGCTGCCGTTGCCTTTCGTAGAGCTCATCAGCCCAATCGATTTTCTGCTGGAGGGTCTGATCTCGCCCGAGGCTGCGTACGGAATCATCAAGGCGGATGACGGCGTTCTCGACGAACGAGACCGCGCGGTCCGGGAAGATTCTGCTTCGATCTTGCTGCCGGACGAGTTGGGTCTGGTCGAGGGCAAAGGCCTTCTGCGCCAACGATCCTGCCGCCTCGAGATCGCCTTTCGCCTCGAGCCCGCTGATCTTCTGGAGCATCTCCCCGGCCATATAGCGACGGCTGCCGCTTCTGTTGTACTCAATCGACTTTTTTGTGGGCTCCTTGCCCAATTCGACGAATTTCGCAACGCTTTCCTCGATGGGAACACCTTGCAACCGATTCAGCTCCGCAGTGGCCGTTCCCACATCGACTATCGCATTGCGCTGAACCTTGCCTGTCGCCACCAACGCTGCCGTGACTTTCGACGCTTGCGCCAGTGTTCCGTCCTGGCCTTTGATCTGAAGCGAGATCTCCCGGAGTTGATCGTTCGTGAAACCCGCCGGGTTGCCGGACACGAGCCTGGCGTTATCGAATGCGACAGTTTCTCTCTTGCCTTTGAGGGTGGCGTCACCGAAATAGGCAAGCGCCTCGAGAGCCACCTTGGCTGCATTCAGCTTCTTGGTGCCGCCACCCTCTGCAGCTCCCGAGAAAGAGGCGAGCCCCTCTATCAGATCCTTCACTTGCTTCACTCCTTCGGCCGCCTTGGGCATGCCCTTGACCACCGCCGAGAGCTCCAGCGTCGGGGGAGATACGTTTTTTTGATCGTCAGCCATGTCTGTATGGTCCGTTTGAGAGAAAGAAAAAATAAGGCCGACATCTGCCGGCCCCAAGCTCCTTCGATGGCCGTCGGCCTGCGCTGTTGCTAGACGTTCAGCACCGCAATGCCTTCGTCTTCCATCACCTGCAACTGCAGGAACACTTCACGCTGGCGCACACGCGGAATGCCCAGGCGCCGCATCGCCACGTCGACCGCGCCGAAGTCGAGCCCCTGGAACCACGCGCCTGCCGCACCGGCGACCACTCGCCATTGCGTGCGGCAGGCGTGGAACACCTCGAAGGCTTCCTGGTGTTCCGGCCACAACTCGAATGGCGGCGGGCCGTCCCCGTTCGCCATCGAGGAGACGAGCTTTCTCGGGTCGAGGCCGAGCGACGCGCACTGGCTGCGGAGATCGTCGTCCAGCTCGTCATGGACGCGATGCGCGACTCCGAGCACGAAGCGCGCGGCGCCCCTCAGTTTTTTACGGCGGCCGGGTACGCGTGCTCGAAGTAGCTGTAGGCAATGGCCGCCTCGAAGGTCGGCCAGTCCTCGGCCGCTGCGGCGCGGTTGTCGGGCGTGCAGATGAAGGGCGCGTTGTCTTCGCCCTCCAGGCCCTTCCAGTCGGCCAGCACCATGTCGAGCAGTTCGCGGTCGGTGAGGCTGCGCGCGTCCAGCCGCGCCTGCAGCGTTTCGTTGTCGGTCTTGGACAGGCGCTTGAAGACGGCGTCGAAACGCACCTCCTCGACCTGGCCGTCACCGGGCACACGCATCACCACGGGGGCGATGAAGGTGGGCTTCACGGCGATCTTGAGCTTCTGGGGCATCGGGTTCTCTTCCTTGAGTCTTGAATGAATGAGTGAATGACCGGGTCAGCGAATGACGAAGAAGGCCGTGCTCAGCGCACGACGATCGACCACTCGTCGTTGCCCGAGCCGCTGGGCACGAACTCGAGCGGCACGGTGACCATCTGCACGCCGTCGACGTCGCTGTAGGTGGGCTTGCCGATCTGCGCGCGCGGCGAGAGGAACTCGACCACGTTGGTCGCGCCCTGGCCGTGCTTGAGGGCCAGGGGCACGCGCTTGCTCGAACGCGCCATGCCGATCCAGTCCTTGGTGGCCACCGAGGTGTTCTCGAAGGTGACCGAGCCGGTGGAGACGCGCGCGGTGATCTCGACCGAGTCGACGGTCATGAGGTCGCGCTTCACGACGGTGTTGCCGGCATCGAAGCTGAAGGCACTGGCCGCCACGCCCAGGCCATCGAGCATGAGGGTGGTGTTGGCCTTGTTCACGCCCAGCGGGTCCATGAACTTGGTGTAGTCGGCCGTGGGCAGCGGTGCATCGGCGGCAGGCACGAACAGGCCCGTGAACTCGAACTGCCACTTCGGGATGCCCTTGGCGTCGATGGTGGCCTTCACGTTGCCGTGCGCGTCGGTCATCTTGTAGACGGTGCCGTCGACGTTGCCGTAGATGGTGAGCGACTCGAGGCCGTCGGTGGCCGGGGCGAAGGTGGTGCTGACGCCGGCGGCCGTGGTGACGGCGATGGCGCAGCCGCGCATGAGCGCGGCATAGGCCGGCACGTCGCCGGCAGCAGCGACGCCCGCGATCTCGACCGAGAAGGCGATCTTGCTGTACTGGGTCACCAGCACGGAGCCGCGCGAGCCGAAGTAGGGCCGCACGTTGTCGCGCTGGACCACGTCACCTTCGATGGGGGTCAGGGTGACTTCGCTGACCAGGATGGCGTTGGCCGCACCGGTCGGAAGGGCGTCGGTACCGCGTACCGTTTCAGCCTTGGCCAGGATGGCCATCTTGCGCATGAGTTTTGCCATGTCGGCGTTCTCCGTAGGTTGGTTGGTTGATGGATGAAGGGAGGGGAATGAACAGAGGGGCCTGGCTCAGAGGTAGCGCCAGGTCCGCAACTGCAGGGAGGCGCCGTGGCACTGCACGCCGCAAAAACTGACTGCGCCGGTGCCGCCGACCTGCATGCCGTCGGTGGCTTTCTCGTCCTTGATCGGGCTGGGGGCGCATGCGCCGCCGAAGCTCGGGTCGGCGCGCACGGCGTCGCGCACGGCCTCGATCAATGCGTCGAAGGCGAGCTCCGAAGCAGCGGTGTCGTCGACGGCCATGTAGCCGTGCAAGGTCCAGGTGTCGACGCTGAGGGTGCGTCCGACATTGAGGCTGCGCTCCTCGGTGGCGTCACGGCGCAGCCACCAGCCGCGCAGCTGCTGTGCGCCGCCGGGCAGCGTGTGAAGGTAGAGCGCGCGCAGCGCGGCCTCGTCGCTCGCGAAACGCTCGCGGTCGTGAACGCGGCCGATCTGCGGCACGCCGTTCAGCGTCTGGACAATGGCCGCGCGCAGGGTGTCGAGGCCGCTCATGCCGCGGCTCCGGCCGAATGCTGCGGCGTGAAGATCGTGTGGATGGAAGTGGTGTGCATCGTTTGCTGCGTTGGTTGGTGAATCAACTGTCGCGGCCGGGCCCGAAATGCAAAAGGCCGACATCTGTCGGCCCCTGGTGCGAAAAGACGGCGGCGCGCGCCTTCGTTCATGCGTTCAGTTCGCACCGGGACCCCCACCGCGAAACCACTGCTTGATGGCCTCGATGAGCAGCGCGGTGCCGATGGCCATCGCGCCGCCCGAGGCGGCGCCGAACACGGCCGCGCGCTGCTCGACGGCACGCAGCCTTCCGTCGAGTGCATCGAAGCGCGCATCGAAGCTGTCCATGCGCCGGTTCTGCTGGTCTTGCCCGTCCTTCAGGGCTTGCACGAGGCCGTGGATCTGGCCGAGCAACAGCAGTTCCTGTGCGCGGGCGTGGGAGTCGCTCATGGGGCGGGCCTTTCTGTGATGAACTCGATCAGCGCGCGATGCCGGAGGCGATCGGCCGCGCAGGATTTCGCGTTGAGGTGGTGGTTGTCCCAAGCGTCGTCGACGGTGAGACCGGCGTCAGCAGCACAGGCTTCGACGGAGGTGTCAGCAAGTCCGCAGGCACCGGCGGGAACGTCCGTGCCCGCGAGGGCGCTGTTCCACAGCCAGACAGCAGCAAGGCTGAGGCGATGACCGCGGTCGACAGGGTCGCGCTGTGCATCGCCAGGCGCGACAGCATCCGGGTCCGCTCGCGGCGCGACAGGTCGCGCAGGATCGCCAGGCCGCTCAGCGCGGCGATCAGGAACAGCAGGAGGAACGACAAGAGAAACGCGCCGGCGTAGATCATGGAACGGGCCTTCGAGAGTGAAGTAGCGGGCCTGCAGGGCGCTGGCGCCGAGCTGGTAGCGGGTCGATGCGGCGCGCCCGCGCGCGTACTCGGCTTCGAGGTCTTTCGCGAATTGCGCGGCGCGCTGTGCCTCCTTGTCCTGCCAGAGGACACGCTCCTTGGTGCGGCCTGCGTCGTGCACCGCCCATCCACCGACGGCGAGCAGCAATGCGCCCGCACCGACGGCCACGGCGATCACGGAAAGTCGTGTGCCGAAGGTCATGGCGCATTCCCCTGGCATTGCGCGTGCAGGCGCAGACGGTCTTGCCAGAGTCCGCCGCAGGTCTTGTTGCCGGGCGCGGAGCAATCGGTCTTGCCCGCGTACTTCCAGCCAAGGATGGCGTCGCATGCGCCTGCGTAGTCCCCGCGGTTGAGCCGCTGCACCAGCACCGAGGTGTGGCCCGCGCGGCCGCCTGTGCAGAAGTTGAAGGCGCCGATGTTGTAAGCCAGGCTCACATAGGCGTCGTACTCGTGTTGGTGCAGCGGCACTTGCACGCACTGCTTGAGCGCGCTTTCATACGTCTGCACATCGCGCAACGCGCGCTGCAGCGCGGGCACGGGCGCCGTGGTGTCGCCCATGCGCACGCCGCCGGTGGTGCCAAAGCCGATGGTCGGCACCGCGGTGCCATGCACGGGATCGGGGTACGCCTTGTCGCTGTAGCCCTCGCGCGCGACGATGCCCACCAGCCCGGCCGCGCTGAGCGCGAGGACGGTCAGCAGTTGGCGCGGGGACGCGCCCCCTTTTTCGGCGGACGCAGGTCGCCGCCGGAACCTTCGAAAGATGTCATTGCCCATGCCCTGATGGTCGGGCGCGGGGGCCGATCGGCTGAGGTCGACATCCGCCAACCTCCTTTTCCGCGCGGGGCGCTGCCTACACTGGCCTGCCCGCCGATCGCGGGAACGCGCGGGTCAGATCTCGCCGCCGTGCCAGACGACGCGGCCGCTGATGTGCAGTTCGGCCGCCTGCTCGGCGCTGAGCACCTGCGGCTTGTAGGCGGGGTTGTAGCTGATGATCTGCAGGCCGCCGGTCGAGAAGTCGCGCTGCAGCACCTTCACGTAGTCGTGGCCGTCGAGCTGGATCACGTACACGCCGTCCTGGTCGAGCGACTTGGTGGCGGTGTCGACCAGCAGGATGTCGCCGTTGTTGATCTTGTCGGCCATCGAGTCGCCGCGCGCATGGACGATGCGGGCATAGGCCGGCTTCACGCCCTTGCGCGCCATCCAGGCCCGGTTGAACGCGAAGCGGCCCATGTCTTCCTGCGAGCCGTTGTACGAGCCCCCGCCGGCGCTCACGCGCACGTCGAGCAGTTCCACCAGCACGAAGGTCTCGTCGTCGAGCCCGTTCGACAGCGGGCTGGCCGGCTGGGCGGACTGAAAAGGATTCAGCTCCGCCGGATCCACGCCCAGCGCCAGGGCCATCACATACAGCTGCGCGAGGCTGGCGTCGCTGACGCCCCGCTCGATGCGCCCCACCGTATTGAAGTGCAGACCGCTGCGCTGCGCGAGGTCGTCGATGGTGAGGCCCTTGCGCTTGCGCAGATCCCGCAACCGCGCGCCCTGTGCAAGGGCCAGCTCGTTGACGCGGGCGGTCACCTGGGTGTCGTCGAAAGGGGTAGGGGTGGGCGACGTCACGATCACTCTGCTTTGTGCGAAGGCGCACATATTAAACACACAAAGGTACTTTTTCAACCTAAAAAGTGTTTCTCCAACAAGAAATATCGCCTTGCGTGTTTTTTTAGATTGTCAAAACCTATTTTGTGTGCATAATCGAGGCCATCAACACAAAACGAGATTTTTCGATGGACTGGCACCCGGCTCAGGTTAAAGCTGCACTTGCAATGGTCGGAACCAACCTGTCGAAGTTGGCCAAAGAACACAAATACGCGCACATCAATGAAGTTCTGTACCGCCCCTGGGTTGCGGCGGAGCGCATCGTGGCCCGCGCGCTGGCCCTCGAGCCCGAAGCGATCTGGCCCAGCCGTTACCGGCGTCCACGCCACCGCGGCATTGCGATGACGCGCAATCCGCATGCGCTGGCACCTCCCGGCGAAGGGCCGGACTGAGCCTGGCCAGCGGGCGCACCGCACGGGACCTGGCCGGGTTGCCCGGCTTGGCTCGCCAGGGTCTGGCGTGTGCGGAGGAGGAAGAAGAAACGCGTGATTTCAAGAGTGCCCGATGAAGGTTGCAGCCTTCACCGGGCGTGCCAGTGAACTGAGCAGTGCCACGAGCGAGGAGAAATGTACTGTGAGAAAAGGCTTCGTCAAGACCGAGAAAAAGACCGCGTTCGACGGCGCGATGCGCTTCGAACGACTGGCAGGAGGTGCGTGATGCAGGACACCACCTCTTCTTCCGAATGGTTCGTCGCCAAGGCCTTGCTGGCACTCGCCGAGCAGCGCATTGCGAACGCGCAGGCCGAAGCGGCCGCGCCGCCACCGCCGCCCGACGACACGGCCGAGCCGATGGCGGGCGACGGCGCCCCTTTCGCCGAACGCCTGTGGCGCCTGCTGCGCATCCGCCGCGCACTGACCGCCGACGAAGCCGCGAGCCTGCTGGCCGATGCGGACGACGACGTGGCCGAGACCCGGCGCCAGGCCGGCGCACTGATGCTGTCCTGGTCGCGGCAGCGTCCGAAGGACGTGCGCATCGGCGCGCGCCGCGTCGACGGTTTGAAACGCTACGTGCTTCAGCGCGACGTGGGCGCCACCCCGCCGCAACGCACGGCCAGGGAAGGACACCCCGCATGAACGACACCACGGATCAGGCAGATCGCACGGATCGCGCATGGGAGCAGCGACTCGCACGGGCCGTTGCCGCGCACCTCGAAGCGCACGGCACGGCATCGGCCGGGGAACTCGACCGCATGCTGGCGCACCACCTCGCAGGCTACCGGCCCGAGCCGGGCAGCCCGGCGCTTCGCCGGCAACTGGCGCGGCTGGCGGACGGCGGCCACGTCCACGCCGTGACGGTCGGCGGCCGGCGGCGCTGGCGATGCGGCCCCGGGCCCGTGGCCGAGCGCATGGCCTCGGCGCGCCGCGTGACACGGCTCGACACCAGCGTCTACATGCCCGTGCACAGCCCCGTGGTGCGGCCGGGCGCGCTCGACTTCACGCGGGTGCCGAGCCTGCTGCTCGGCACGCGGTTCGGCTTCTGGGGGTCCGCGCAATGAGCAGCGCCGACCCGACCCTCACCGCCGCCCAGGTGCTGGCCGAACTGCGGACCTGCGTCGGGCGCGCGCACGGCCTGCACGTGCGCGATCTCGTCGCCCGCATCACCGGCCGCTCGACACCGGCGCCCGCCCAGGAACGCCGCGCGCGCGAACACGTCGCCGCACTGCGGCTGCAGGGCGAGCACATCTGCGGCAAGCCTGACACCGGCTACTTCATGGCCGCCACGGCGGCCGAGCTCGACGAGACCTGCCGCTACCTGCGCAGCCGCGCCGTCTCCGGCCTGCGCATCGAAAGCCGGCTGCGCCAGGTGTCGCTGGCGGCCCTGCTCGGGCAGCTCGCCCTTTCCGACAACGACACCCCCAAGAACAACGCCAACTCCTGAGAGGACATTCCATGCAAGAAGCCATCGCACACCACCCGGGTTACTGGAAAGACGCCAACGACGCGCTGATCCCGGTGTCGAAGATCAAACCCATCGACAAGGACCGCCATGCCGTCGTCAGCGAACTCTGCGAGCAGGCCCGCCAGCAAAGCGCGGCGCTGATCGGTTTCAAGGTGGCCGCCATGAACGCGGTGCATGCGTTCATCGAGCGCAGCCTGGCGGCCTACGACGTGAAGCAGGGCGGCCGCAAGGGCAACGTCACGCTCGTGAGCTTCGACGGCAAGCACAAGGTGGAACGCCGGATGCAGGACACCGTCGTCTTCGACGAACGGCTGCAGGCGGCCAAGGCGCTCATCGACGAGTGCATCCAGAGCTGGAGCAAGGGCAGCAACGCCAACATCAAGGTGCTGGTGAACGATGCATTCCACGTCGACCAGCAGGGCAAGATCAGCACCGCCCGCGTGCTCGGCCTGCGCCGGCACGACATCGCCGACGCGAAGTGGCAGCAGGCGATGAGGGCGATCGGCGACAGCATGCGCATCGCCAGCACCAAGCCCTACATCCGCTTCTACGAGCGCAACGACGTCACCGGCGAGTACACGCCGATCAACCTGGACGTGGCCGCCGTATGAGCATGCACATCACCGAGCCCTCTTTCTGCGCCTGGTGCATGGCGCCCGGCGCCAGCCTGCACGAGATCGCCTGCGACGCGTGCCGGCCGCAGCTCGAAGCCGCGGGCCTGGTCGAACCTTCGGCGATGCGGGAGCGCCCGCCCGCCAAGGTGCAGATCGGCCCCACCGACATCTGAAACGGAGCCCCACCCCATGAGCCCTCCCGAGTTCGTCAGCACCATGCCGTTTCCGACGCACACGATCGCGCCGTGGCCGCGCAGGGCCGCGCCGGCGCGCGACCTGCTGCCGCCCCGGTTGCGGGAGTTCGCCCGCCTGATCGGGTTGTCGGCCACCATGTCCTTCGTCGCGCGCTACGGCGGCCTGCGGATCTACATTCCGGCGAACCCGGCCCCCGACCATCCGTTCGCCGCGCTGATCGGCTTCGACAACCTGCGCGCCCTCAGCGCCGAGTACGCCGTCGACGGCACGGGGCTTCGCTTCGTGCTGCCCAAGGCCCAACGGGCCCTCGACGCCATCCGCAACGAGCAGATCCGCACGGACTACAGCACGGGCAAGTCGATCCGCGCGCTGGCCGCGGAACACAGCCTCGTGGAACGCCAGGTCTCGCGCATCGTCGCGGACATTTCGCTCTGACCCGGAGGCCGGGCGGCAGGGCCCGGCCTCCTCACAGGAAAACTCTGGGGACAGTTTCCGGACAAGCCCCCTGTTATCCACAGCGGTAGCGACCCCGCCCAAGTTGTTCCTGTTTTGATAGCACCGCGAAAGCACAGGAGCACACAGTGTCCGGGGTGTGACAAGTTGTTGTCAGGCAAGGGAAAAAGTGCCCTGTCCACAGGGCGGGTTTACCCTTATCTACTACTACTAACTTAAATAAGAAGAATAAATAGAGAAGAGAACAGGAAGCCCGCGCCCGAAAAAGAGCCCGGGCAAGGGGTCGAAGGGTTAGCCCGGTAGGTCGAATCCGTCTCGGTTGATACGATTTTTCTCAAAGCGCCGATCCCAAGGGCGTTGGAGACAAGATGGACCTGAGCAACCCCCCAGGCGCCGGCGAGGCGCTGTACCGCGTCATGGTGCGCATCCGTGCCTTCGAGAACGCCGCCGAAACCGCCAGCCAGGGCGGGGTCAGCGCCTACGGCCAGCAGGCGGGCGGCGCCGCCAAGGTGCGCGGGCCGCTGCACCTGTCGACCGGGCAGGAAGCGGTGCCGGCAGGCGTGTGCGCCCACCTGCGCGCGAGCGACTACCTCACCTCCACGCACCGCGGCCATGGCCACACGCTGGCCAAGGGCGCCGACCTCACGCGGATGATGTGCGAGCTGTTCGGCAAGGCCACGGGCTTCAACGGCGGCAAGGGCGGCTCGATGCACATCGCGGACTTCTCGGTGGGCATGCTGGGCGCCAACGGCGTGGTCGCGGCGGGGCTGCCGATCGCGGTGGGGGCGGCGCATGCGCAAAAACTCCTGAAGCGCGGCGACGACATCACGGTCTGCTTCTTCGGCGACGGCGCGATCAACCGCGGCCCGTTCCTCGAAGCGCTGAACTGGGCCCGCGTGTACGACCTGCCCGTGCTCTTCGTCTGCGAGGACAACCGCTGGAGCGCCACGACCGCGAGCGGCCCGATGACAGCCGGCGACGGCGCTTCGGCGCGCGCCGCGTCGATGGACATCGCGGCCACGCAGGTCGACGGCAACGACGTGTTCGCGGTGCATGCCGCCGCCGCACGGCTGGTGGCCGAGGTGCGCAGCGGCGCGGGGCCGCGCCTGCTGCACGCGCTCACCTACCGCGTGAAGGGCCATGTGTCGGTCGACCTCGCGGCCTACCGCGACCCGGCCGAGCTGGCCGCCGCGCTGGAAACCGACCCGATCGCGCGCGCCCGCGGCCACCTGCTGGACACCGGCGTGGCCGCCGCGACGCTGGACGCCATCGAGAACGCCGCGCGCGACGAGGTGGACACGGCCCTCGCCGTGGCCGACGCAGCGCCCTGGCCCGAGGCGAGCGCCGCCTTCACCGACGTGCAGACCACGGGAGCAGGCCAATGGCTGTGACGACACTGAGCTATTCCGAAGCCGCCGTGCGCGCGCTGCAGCAGGAGATGGACGCCGACCCGCGCGTGGTCGTGCTCGGCGAGGACGTGGGCCGCGGCGGCATCTTCGGCCAGTACAAGGGGCTGCAGCAGCAGTACGGCGCCGAGCGTGTGATCGACACGCCGATCAGCGAGGCCGCGATCATGGGCGCCGGCGTGGGCATGGCGCTCGCGGGGCTGCGCCCCGTGGTCGAGATGCGTGTGGTCGACTTCGCGCTGTGCGGCATGGACGAGCTCGTGAACCAGGCCGCGAAGAACCGCTTCATGTTCGGCGGCCAGGGCCGCGTGCCGCTGGTGGCGCGCATGCCGGGCGGCATCTGGGACGCCTCGGCGGCGCAGCATTCGCAGTCGCTCGAGGCCTGGTTCGCGCACCTGCCGGGCGTGGTGGTGGTGAGCCCGTCGACGCCGCAGGACAACCACGGCCTGCTGCGCGCGGCGCTGCAGTGCGGCGACCCGGTGGTCTACATCGAGCACAAGACGCTGTGGGGCCTGCGCGGCGAGGTGGACGACACGCTGGCCGTGCCGCTGGGCCAGGCAGCGCGCGTGCGCGAGGGCAACGCGCTCACGCTCGTGAGTTGGAGCAAGCAGATGCAGCCCTGCGCCGCCGCCTGCGACGCGCTGGCGGCCGAGGGCATCGCGGTCGACCTGATCGACCTGCGCACGCTGTGGCCCTGGGACCGCGAGACGGTGCTGTCGTCGTGCGCGCGCACGGGGCGGCTGCTGGTGGTGCACGAGGCGGTGCAGGCGGCGGGTTTCGGCGCCGAGATCGCCGCGAGCGCGGCCGAGGCCACGGGCTGCCGCGTCGCGCGGCTGGGCGCGCCGCGCATTCCGGTCGGCTACGCGCCGGTGCTGGAGGCGCAGTCGCGCGTCGGCGTGGACGCGATCGTGGCGGCGGCGAAGAAGCTGGCCGGCTGAACCACAAGAGCACGAACGGCCATGGACCCGCTCTTCTTCAAGCTGGTGCGGGTCGTCAACCTCACGGCGCGGCCGTTCCATGAGCGCGTGGGGCGCGAGCACCAGCTCACGCTGAACGAGTGGCGCGCGATGGCTGTGCTGGCCGCGCAGCCGGGGCTCAGCGCCACGCAGGTCGCCGACCTCACCGGCCTGGACAAGATGGCCGTGAGCCGCGCGCTGGCGGGCCTGAAGCGCCACCAGCGCGTGCAGCGCCGCAGCGACCCGACCGACCAGCGCTGCAGCCGCCTGTACCTCACGGCCGCCGGCAAGGCGCTGCACGCCACCGTCGGCGCGCTGGGACGGCAGCGCGAGGCCGAGCTGTTCGCGGGCGTCGATGCGAGCGAGCTGGCCCGCCTGAGTGACACGCTCGACACGCTGATCCGCGCGGTGGAGCGCGCGCCCGACTCAGGCACTGCCGGTCAGACCGTGTAGCCGCCGTCCACGCTCAGGTTGGCGCCGGTGACGAAGCCGCCGTCCGGGCCCACGAGGTAGGCGACCATGCCGGCGATTTCTTCGGCGCGGCCGTGGCGCGGCAGCACCATCACGTCGTGCATCGAGGCCGCGCGCGGGCCGGTGGCGGGGTTCATGGCGGTGTCGATGGGACCGGGCTGCACGTTGTTGACCGTGATGCCGCGCGCGCCGAGGTCGCGCGCCAGGCCGCGCGTGAGGCCGACGATGGCGGCCTTGCTCATCGCGTAGACGCTGGCGCCCGCGTCCAGCACGCGCTCGGCGTTGATGCTGCCGATGTTGACGATGCGGCCCGTGCCGTCGCCCATGTGGCGCGCGGCGGCCTGGACGGCCACGAAGGTGGCGCGCACGTTGACGTCGATGGTGCGGTCGAAGTCTTCGAGCGAGAAGGTGTCGAGCTCGCCGCCGAGGTACACGCCGGCGTTGTTCACCAGGATGTCGAGCCGCTCGAAGGCGCGTGCGCCCTGGGCGATGGCGGCCGTCAGCGCGGCGGCGTTGCCGGCGTCGGCACGGATGGCCAGCGCGCGGCCGCCGGCGGCCTGGATCTCGCCGGCGAGCTTGTCGGCCTCGGCCTGCGCGCTGACGTAGGTGAAGGCCACGGCCGCGCCGTCGCGGGCCAGCCGGCGCACGATGGCGGCGCCGATGCCGCGCGAGCCGCCGGTGACGAAGGCGACCTTGCCGGCCAGGACGGGGGAGGAGGAAACAGAGGTGGAAGCCATGATTTTTCCGATCAGTTGGAGGAGGAAGGCCTTCAGTGTCGGAATTCCATTCCCTTTGGGGTAGCCATCAATCGGCCCGATCAGATTCAACCCAAAGTTGAAGATGAGCGACAGAATGGCGGCATGGAACCGCTCAATCACCTCGAATCCTTCGTGCAGAGCGCCGAGGGCGGCAGCTTCTCGGCGGCCGCGCGGCGCCTGGGGCTGACGCCTGCGGCGGTCAGCAAGAACGTGGCGCGGCTCGAGACGCGGCTGGGCGTGCGGCTGTTCCAACGCAGCACGCGCCGGCTCACGCTGACCGAGGCCGGCGAGCGTTTTTTGGCGCAGGTGGGCGGCGCGCTGGCCACGCTGCAGGACGCGGTGGCCGGCCTCGCGCAGGACGACGGCCAGCCCTCGGGCACGCTGAAGGTGAGCATGGGCCAGGCCTTCGGGCGCGAGCATGTGCTGCCGTTCATGGGCGACTTCCTGGCGCGCTACCCGGGCATCGTGCCCGACTGGCATTTCGACAACCAGCAGGTCGACCTGGTCGGCGAGGGCTTCGACGCGGCCATCGGCGGCGGCATCGCGCTGTCGCCCGGCGTGGTGGCGCGCGAGCTGGCGCGCATCCACGTGGTCGCGGTGGCGGCGCCGGCCTACCTGGCGGGGCGCGCGTTGCCCGCGCACCCGTCCGAGCTGGCGCGCTTCGACGTGCTGCTGCGCCGCTCCTCGCCCACGGGCCGGCTGCGGCCGTGGACGCTGCGGCATGCGAGCGGCGAGGAAACCATGGTCGACCTGCCGGCGCGCCCGCGCGCGATCTTCAACGACCCCGAGGCGATCGCGCAGGCGGCGCTGCTGGGGCTGGGCGTGGCGATGCTGCCGATGCCCTTCGTGGAACGCGGCCTGCGCAGCGGCGCGCTGGTGCGGCTGCTGCCCGGGTGGTACCAGGATTCGGGCGCCGTGTGGATCTACTACCCGAGCAAGAAGCTGCTGCCGCCCAAGACGCGGGTGTTCGTCGACTTCGTGCTGGCGCGCTTTCGCGAAGCGCAGTTCGCGCAGCGGATGCAGGTGGGCTGAGCGGCGATGTCCATCGAAGGCCGGGGTTTTTACTCGCGACGCCTTTGGCGCCCCCCTGTACAAAGGCGCGCATGACTTCCATCTCCCGCTCTTCTTCTTCCGTCACTTCCTCCACCCGCCGCTTCGCGCTCGTCGCCACAGCGGCGGCCACCCTCGCGCTGCTGGGCGGCGCCGCGCACGCACAGGCCACCTGGCCGACCAAGCCGGTGCGCATCGTCGTGCCCTTCGCGGCCGGCGGCACCACCGACATCCTGGCGCGCGCGGTGGCGCCCGAACTCTCGAAGGCCTTCGGCCAGCAGTTCATCGTGGACAACCGCGCGGGCGCCGGCGGCAACGTGGGCGCCGAGATCGTCGCGCGCTCGCCCAACGACGGCTACACGCTGCTGATGGGCACGGTGGGCACGCACGGCATCAACCGCGCGCTGTACCCCAAGCTGCCCTTCGACCCGATCAAGGACTTCGTGCCGATCACCCTGGTGGCCGCGGTGCCGAACGTGATGGAGATGAACGCCGAGAAAGCCAAGTCGCTGAACATCCGCAACGTGCAGGACTTCCTCAAGTACGCCAAGGCCAACCCGGGCAAGCTCAACATGGCCTCGAGCGGCAGCGGCACGTCGATCCACCTGGCGGGCGAGCTGTTCAAGAGCATGACGGGCACCTTCATGACGCACATCCCGTACCGGGGCTCGGGCCCGGCGCTGCTCGACCTGGTGGGCGGCAGCGCCGACCTGATGTTCGACAACCTACCTTCGTCGATGGCGCAGATCAAGGGCGGCAAGCTCACGCCGCTGGCCGTGACCAGCGCCCAGCGCTCGCCCGCGCTGCCCGATGTGCCGACGGTGGCAGAAGCCGGCGGCCCCGCGCTCAAGGGCTACGAGGCGAGCTCATGGTTCGGATTGCTGGCGCCGGCCGGCACGTCGCCGGAGATCGTGAACCGCATCCAGCAGGAAGTGGCCAAGTCGCTGGGCACGCCGGCGATCAAGGAAAAGATGCTGGCCCAGGGCGCGATCCCGAGCGGCAATTCACCGGCGGACTTCACGAAGCTCATTGCGAGTGAGCACGTGAAGTGGGCGAAGGTCGTGAAAGACTCCGGCGCAAAGGTGGACTAACCCCCAGTCTTCGCGCACTTCGTGTCGCTACGCCAACCCCCTTGCAGGGGGCAACACCAGCGGCCCGGCAAAGCCGGTTCCGCGGTGTTCCTCGAAAAGACAGGGTGACTTGCTGAGGTCGGGGCTCAGGTCCCCCAGGTCACGTCCTTGCTCTCGGCCTGCGAGTCCTTGAGCATGTGCAGCAGCGGCGCGGCGCGCTGGTGCAGCCCGACATGCTGTTTCTCGGCGTCGGCGTCGTGGCCTTCGACGACGTGTTCGTCGTGGTTGTGCGGCGCGGGCTTGCTGCTTTCGAGCGCCAGTGCGGCTTCGAGGGCAGCGATGGCGCCGGGGATCTGCTCGACCGTGATGATGCCCTGCGGCGCGGCCGGCTTGCCGACGATGTCGAGCAGCTGGCGCGCATGCACCTCGAGCATCACGAAGTCTGGGGCGGCCCGGGATTTGAAGCGGTAGAGCATGGTGGTGGTGTCCTCACTTATTTGTAGATGTAGTCACGGGCAAAAGGGTACACCGATTGCGCACCGCGCAAGGCACCGTGTTCGACCTTGCCGTCGGGCTTGGTCGACAGCATCTGGTGCAGCGAGATCCAGCCCTGCTCGAAGCTCATCGCCGAGCCCGCGAGGTACAGGCGGTAGGCGCGAAGGATGCGCTCGGCGTTCTCGCCCTGGCGCCCGCCGCTGCGGCCCAGCACCTCGCGCGCGGCATCGAGCTGCGCCTCGAGCGCGTCCGACCAGGCCCACAGCGTGCGCGCGTAGTGCGGGCGCAGGCTCTCGGTGTCGACCATCTCCAGCCCGGCCGCTGCGGTCTCGCGCAGCACGTGCGTCACGTGCAGCAGCTCGCCGCCGGGGAAGATGTATTTCTCGATGAAGTCGCCCATGCCCGCGCCGAGCTGGCGGTAGTTCAGCTCGCCCGAGGTGATGCCGTGGTTGAGCACCAGCCCGCCCGGCTTGAGCAACGTGTGGATCTTGTGGAAGTAGGTCGGCATGTTGGCCGCGCCCACGTGCTCGAACATGCCCACCGACGAGATCTTGTCGAAGGGCTGGTCATCGGGCAGCTCGCGGTAGTCGCGCAGCTCCACGCGCACGCGGCCCTGCAGGCCTTTTTCCTCGATGAGCCGCTGCACATGCGCATGCTGGTTCTTCGACAGCGTGATGCCGGTGGCGTCCACGCCGTAGTGCTCGGCCGCCCACAACAACAGCGCGCCCCAGCCGGAACCGATGTCGAGGTAGCGCTCGCCGGGCTGCAGCATGAGCTTGCGGCAGATGTGGTCGAGCTTGGCCTCCTGCGCCTGCGCCAGCGTGAGCTCGGGCGTACGGAAGTAGGCGCATGAATAGACGCGGCGCGGGTCCAGCCACAGCGCGTAGAAATCGTCGGAGACGTCGTAGTGGAACTCGATCTGCGCGGCGTCCTTGCGCAGCGAGTGCGAGCCGCGCGACTTGGCGCGGCGCTGCAGGCGGCTCCACCAGGTGGTGTCGGTCTCGGCCGGGTTGCCGGGCAACAGGCCGACGGTGGCATCGATCAGGTCGCGCATGGCGCCCTCGATCTGCACCTTGCCCTCGACGTAGGCCTCGCCGATGGCCCCGACCTGCCGGCCGGCCAGCTTGGCCAGCACCGACCACTCCTTGAAAGCCAGCGTCACGCGTGAACCCGCCTGGGCGACCCGGCGCCCGTCGGGCAGCTCCAGTGCGATGGGCACGGGCAGCGAGGCCAGCTGCGACTCGATCTTGGGTATCAAGTGTTGCATGCGTCCATGGTATTGATTTTTCCAAGGATTTGCATGACATCGCGCAGCCGCGCGGGCCGGGAGCCTCTGCAGAGAAGCCCTCGTTGACAACAGATTGTTTATGCCTAAACTATTCAACCATGAACAGCTTGACCTCCCCCCGCCTCGCGCCCGCCTCGGACCTCCAGCGCATCCTGTGCATCGGTGGGGGTCCAGCCGGCCTGTATTTCGCCCTGCTGATGAAGGCCCGCAACCCGGCGCTGCAGATCACCGTGGTCGAACGCAACCGCCCCTTCGACACCTTCGGCTGGGGCGTGGTGCTCAGCGACCAGACGCTGGGCAACCTGCGCGAGGCCGACGGCCCGACTGCCGCGCTCATCGGCAACGAGTTCCACCACTGGGACGACATCCAGGTCTTCTTCAAGGGCCGCCAGGTGCGCTCGGGCGGCCACGGCTTCTGCGGCATCGGCCGCAAGCGCCTGTTGAACATCCTGCAGGAACGCTGCCTCGAACTCGGCGTGGAGCTGGTGTTCGAAACCGACGCCACCGACGACCAGGCCATTGCCGCGCAGTACAAGGCCGACCTCGTCATTGCCAGCGACGGCCTCAACAGCCGCATCCGCCAGCGCTATGCCGACGTGTTCAAGCCCGACATCGACCTGCGCAACTGCCGCTTCGTCTGGCTGGGCACGCACCAGACCTTCGACGCCTTCACCTTCGCCTTCGAACAGACCGAGCACGGCTGGTTCCAGGCGCATGCCTACCAGTTCGACGACAAGACCTCGACCTTCATCGTCGAGACGCCCGAAGCCGTGTGGAAGGCCCACGGCCTCGACCAGATGGAGCAGCCCGAGGCCATCGCCTTCTGCGAGAAGCTGTTCGCCAAGTACCTGGGCGGCCACGCGCTCATCAGCAACGCCACGCACCTGCGCGGCTCGGCCAACTGGATCCGCTTTCCGCGCGTGGTCTGCGAGCGCTGGACGCACCGCATCGACGTCGAGGGCCGCTCGGTGCCCGTCGTGCTCATGGGCGACGCCGCACACACGGCGCACTTCTCGATCGGATCGGGCACCAAGCTCGCGCTCGAGGACGCGATCGACCTGGCCAACGAATTCGCGCAGGGCGGCACTGTCGACCATGTGCTCGAAGGCTATGAAGCACGTCGCAGCGTCGAGGTGCTGAAGATCCAGAACGCCGCGCGCAACTCCACCGAATGGTTCGAGAACGTGCCGCGCTACACGGGCATGGAGATCGAGCAGTTCGCCTACTCGCTGCTCACGCGCTCGCAGCGCATCAGCCACGAGAACCTGCGCGTGCGCGACACGCAATGGCTCGGCGGCTACGAGCAGTGGCTGGCGGGCGGCAAGGCCGTCGCGCCGATGCTGATGCCGCTGAAGGTGCGCGGGCTCGAGCTCAAGAACCGCATCGTGGTCTCGCCGATGGCCACCTACAGCGCGGTCGACGGCGTGCCGCAAGATTTCCTGCTGGTGCACCTGGGCGCACGCGCGCTCGGCGGCGCCGCGATGGTGTGCGTCGAGATGACGAGCCCGACGCCCGAAGGCCGCATCACGCCGGCCTGCACGGGCCTGTACAACGACACGCAGCAGGCCGCGTTCAAGCGCATCGTCGACTTCGTGCACACGCAGTCGAGCGCCAAGATCGCGATGCAGCTCGGCCACAGCGGCCCCAAGGGCTCGACGCGCGTGGGCTGGGAAGGCACCGACGAGCCGCTCGAAAGCGGCAACTGGCCCGTGCTTGGCGCGAGCGCCCTGCCCTACGGTGAACAGAACCAGCTGCCGGCCGCGATCACGCGCGCCGAGATGGACACGCTGCGCGACCAGTTCGTCGATTCCACGCGCCGCGCGGTCGAGTGCGGCTTCGACTGGCTCGAGCTGCACTGCGCGCACGGCTACCTGCTGTCGGCCTTCATCAGCCCGCTCACGAACCTGCGCACCGACGAGTACGGCGGCGACATCGAAGCGCGCTGCCGCTACCCGCTCGAAGTGTTCCGCGCGATGCGCGCCGTGTGGCCCGCCGACAAGCCGATGAGCGTGCGCATCTCGGCGCACGACTGGGCGCCCGGCGGCAACACCGACGCCGACGCCGTGGTGGTCGCGCGCCTCTTCAAGGAGGCCGGCGCCGACTTCATCGACGTGTCCTCGGGCCAGACCACGCGCGCCGCCAAGCCCGTGTACGGTCGCATGTACCAGACGCCGTTCGCCGACCGCATCCGCAACGAGGTCGGCATCTCGACCATCGCGGTGGGCGCCATCACCGACGCCGACCAGGCCAACAGCATCATCGCGGCCGGCCGCGCCGACCTGTGCGCCGTGGCGCGCCCGCACCTGGCCGACCCGGCCTGGACGCTGCACGAAGCCGCCAAGCTGCAAAGCCGCGACGTCGACTGGCCCAAGCAGTACCTGAGCGGCCGCGACCAGATGTACCGCGAGATCGCCAAGCAGCAGCAGATCGCCGCGGCCACCGCCGCCGTGGGCCGCGCGGCCGACGCCGAAGAGACGCACTGACATGGACCTCGAAGCACGCGCCCACAGCGAGCACCCCGAGGCGCTGCGCCTCTGGCTGCGCCTGCTCACCTGCACGCAGCTGGTGGAAAAACAGGTACGCAACGGACTGCGCGCGCAGTTCGCCACCACGCTGCCGCGCTTCGATCTCATGTCGCAGCTCGAGCGCTCGCCCGACGGCCTGAAGATGAACGAGCTCTCGCGCCGCATGATGGTCACGGGCGGCAACGTCACCGGCATCACCGACCAGCTCGTGACCGAAGGGCTGGTGGAGCGCATCAACGTCGAGGGCGACCGCCGTGCCTGGCGCGTGCGCCTCACGCCGCGCGGACGCAAGCTCTTCAACGAGATGGCGCAGCAGCACGAAGACTGGATCGTCGAGGCTTTCTCGAGCCTCAACCCCAAGGAGATCGCGCAGCTTCACAAGCTGCTCGGCAAGGTCAAGCAACATTCCCACAGCAGCCAATTGGCGGAGACCGCATGAAGCACTACATCGGCGCAAGCAATCCCATGCGCGCGCAATTCGAACCCAAGGCCGACTACAAGGCCGAGCACTTTGCCTGGCGCTACGAGGCCGGCGTCGGCACCATCACGCTGAACCGCCCCGAGCGCAAGAACCCGCTGACCTTCGATTCGTACGCCGAGCTGCGCGACCTGTTCCGCGCACTGACCTACGCGACCGACGTGAAGGTGATCGTCGTCACCGGCGCTGGCGGCAACTTCTGCTCGGGCGGCGACGTGCATGAAATCATCGGCCCGCTGACCGGCATGCGCATGCCCGAGCTGCTCGAGTTCACGCGCATGACGGGCGACCTCGTGAAGGCCATCCGCAACTGCCCGCAGCCCATCGTCGGCGCGATCGACGGCGTGTGCGCCGGCGCCGGCGCGATGATCGCGCTGGCCTGCGACCTGCGCTACGGCACGCCCGCCACGCGCACCGCCTTCCTCTTCACCCGCGTGGGTCTGGCCGGCGCCGACATGGGCGCCTGCGCACTGCTGCCGCGCGTGATCGGCCAGGGCCGCGCCTCGGAGCTGCTGTTCACCGGCCGCGCCATGACCGCCGACGAAGGCCAAGCCTGGGGCTTCTTCAACGCACTGCACGACAGCGCCTCGCTGCTCGACGCCGCCACCAAGGTCGCGCGCGACCTGGCCGAAGGCCCGAGCTTCGCGCACGGCATGACCAAGACGATGCTGTCGCAGGAATGGTCGATGACCATCGACCAGGCCATCGAGGCCGAAGCGCAGGCGCAGGCGATCTGCATGCAGACCGAAGACTTCAAGCGCGCCTACGAGGCCTTCGCGGCCAAGCGCAAGCCGGTGTTCGGCGGAGACTGACGCGCATCATGATGACCAAGATCCCCGCCCCACCTTCGACCGCGCACCTCGCGCTGCCGTTCTTCGACGACGCGCACCGCGCGCTCGCCAACGACCTGCTGCCCTGGTGCGCCGCACAGGAGATCGATGAGCGCGACGACCGCGCAGCCTGCCGCGAATGGGTGCGCCGTCTCGGCGACGCCGGCTGGCTGCGTTACGCGGTGCCCGGCAGTGCCGGCGGCGCGCTCGAGCGCCTCGATTCGCGCGCGCTCGTGCTGCTGCGCGAAACGCTCGGCTACCACTCGCCACTGGCCGACTTCGCGTTCGCGATGCAGGGCCTGGGTAGCGGCGCGATCACGCTGGACGGCACACCCGAGCAGCAGTCGCAGTACTTGACGGCCGTGGGCCAGGGCAAGAAGATCGCGGCCTTCGCACTCAGCGAACCCGAGGCCGGCTCCGACGTGGCGGCGATGGCGATGCGCGCCGAGCCCACCGCCGACGGCTGGCGCCTGAACGGCGAGAAGACCTGGATCAGCAACGGCGGCATCGCCGACTTCTACTGCGTGTTCGCCAAGACCGACCCCACGGCCGGCACGCGCGGCATCACGGTGTTCATCGTCGACGCGACGACGCCGGGGCTCGACACCTCGGCCCACATCGACGTGATGGCGCCGCACCCGCTGGCCACCCTGCGCTTCGACAACTGCGTCGTGCCGCGCACGGCGCAGCTGGGCACGCTGAACGGCGGCTTCAAGCTCGCGATGCGCACGCTCGACATCTTCCGCGCGTCGGTGGCCGCGGCCGCGCTCGGCATGGGACGCCGCGCGCTGGCCGAAGCCATCGCGCATGCCAAGGGCCGCCGCATGTTCGGCCAGACGCTGGCCGACTTCCAGCTCACGCAGGCCAAGCTCGGCGAGATGGCCGCGCTGATCGACAGCGCCGCGCTGCTCACCTACCGCGCCGCCTGGATGCGCGACGACGCGGAGCGCCGCGGCGCACCGGCGGTCGGCGACGTGTCGGCTGCCGCGGCCATGGCCAAGATGTGCGCCACCGAGAACGCCAGCCGCGTGATCGACATGGCGCTGCAGATGCATGGGGGACTCGGCGTGAAGGTCGGCACCAAGATCGAAAGCCTGTACCGGGACATCCGCTCGCTGCGCATCTATGAAGGCGCGACGGAAGTCCAGCAACTGATCATCGGCAAATCCGTCTTGCGGGGGTGAAATCGTGTCTGCCCAAGTCGATCGCTTCGTTCATGACCGCCTGCCGCCTGCCGCGCAGTTGCCGGTCTTTCGCTACGACCTGCCCGAGCTGCAGTTCCCCGACCAGTTGAACCTGGTCGAGGAGCTGCTGGACAAGGCGGTCGCCAAGGGCTTCGGCGACAAGCCGATGCTGCGCTCGCCCGCCGGCGTGCTCACCTACGCCCAGGCGGGCGTCGAGGTGAACCGCATCGCCCAGGTGCTGGTCGAGGATCTCGGACTCGTGCCCGGCAACCGCGTGCTGCTGCGCGGCGGCAACTCGGTGTGGATGGCGCTGTCGTGGCTGGCCGTGGTCAAGGCCGGGCTGATCGCGGTGGCGACGATGCCGCTGCTGCGCGCCAAGGAACTCGGCGAGATCATCGAGAAATCGCAGCCCGTGGCCGCGCTGTGCGAAGGTCGCCTGCTCGACGAGCTGGTGGCCGCGCAGCAGGCGCACCCCGTGCTCGCGACGGTGATCGCATTCAACCAGCCCGATGCACCCGATTCGCTGTCGGCGCGCGCGGCAAGCAAGAGCGGTGTGTTCCAGGCCTGCCCCACGGCGGCCGACGACATCGCGCTGCTCGCCTTCACCTCGGGCACCACCGGCAAGCCCAAGGCGCCCGTCACCACGCACCGCGACGTGGTCGCCATGTGCCAGACCTGGCCGCGCCACGTGCTGCGCGCGCGCAGCGACGACATCGTGGTCGGCACGCCGCCGCTGGCCTTCACCTTCGGGCTCGGCGGCTTGCTGGTCTTCCCGATGTGGGCCGGTGCGTCGGTGTACTTTCCCGACGGCGCCTTCTCGCCCGAAGCACTCGTGAAGCTCATCAACGAGGTCGGTGCAACCATCTGCTACACCGCGCCCACCTTCTATCGCCAGATGGCGCCCTTCGTCCGGCAGCATGGGGCGCCGAGCCTGCGCATCTGCGTGAGCGCAGGCGAGGCGCTTCCCGACGCCACGCGCCAACTCTGGAAGGAGACCACCGGCGTCGAGATGCTCGACGGCATCGGCGGCACCGAGGTGTTCCACATCTACATCTCGGCCGCCGGCGACGAAGTGCGCCGCGGCGCCGTCGGCAAGGCGGTGCCGGGGTTCACCGCCAAGGTGGTGGACGACCAGGGCAACGAAGTGCCGCGCGGCACGGTCGGCAAGCTGGCGCTGCAAGGCCCGGTCGGCTGCCGCTACCTCGACGATCCGCGCCAGGGCGACTATGTGAAGAACGGCTGGAACTATCCCGGCGACTCCTTCGTGCAGGATGACGACGGCTACTTCTTCTATCAGGCGCGTGCGGACGACATGATCATCACGGCCGGCTACAACGTCGGCGGCCCGGAGGTGGAGGATGCGCTGCTCAAGCACCCGGCCGTGGCCGAGTGCGGTGTGATCGGTAAACCCGATACCGACCGGGGCATGATCGTGAAGGCCTTCTGCGTGCTCAAGCCCGGCAACACCGGCGACGCAGCGATGGTGAAGGCCCTCCAGGACCACGTGAAAGCCACCATCGCCCCCTTCAAGTACCCGCGGGAGATCGAGTTCGTGACGGCGCTGCCGCGCACCGAAACCGGCAAACTCCAGCGCTTCAAATTGAGACAACTCAACAGCAACACACCATCATGACGAACAAACTCATTCAGCCTCCGGGCTGGCTGCCCCCGAAGGGCTATGCAAACGGCATCGCGGCGCGCGGCACCCAGGTGTTCGTCGGCGGCCAGATCGGCTGGAATGCCCAGCAGCAGTTCGAATCCGACGACTTCATCGACCAGTGCGGCCAGGCGCTGCGCAACATCGCCGAGGTGCTGCGCGAAGCCGGTGCCGGCCCCGAGCACATGGTGCGCATGACTTGGTACGTGACGGACCGCGACGAGTACAGCCGACGCCTGTCCGAGCTCGGCCCGGTCTACCGCGATGCGCTGGGCCGCAATTTCCCGGCCATGACCTGCGTGCAGGTGGCGGCGCTGGTGGAGCACCGCGCGAAGGTGGAGATCGAGGTGACGGCGGTCATTCCGGACTGATCCTGCGCTTGGGCTGCGCGTCAGCGCAGTCGTCAGGCGCCGCTGCGGCGCGTTCTCAAGACCGGCCTCTTCGCGGGGCTGGCCCGGAAACAGAAAAGCCCTCTTCGCGAGGGCTTTTTTTGTGTCGAATTTCGACCAGGAATTTCCAAAAGAATTTGGCCAAAGAAAAAGGCCCTTTGATTTCTCAAAGGGCCTTTTAAATTGGTTGCGCGAGCAAGATTTGAACTTGCGACCTTTGGGTTATGAGCCCAACGAGCTACCAGGCTGCTCCATCGCGCGGCAAGTATAAATTATAGCTTATTCAGCGGCGTTTTGCTCAGCGCCAGCATCTTTAATTTCAGCACGGTCGACCAGTTCGACGAGCGCCATCGGAGCGTTGTCGCCCACGCGGAAACCCATCTTCAGGATGCGGGTGTAGCCGCCCGGACGCGCTGCGAAACGCGGGCCGAGTTCGCCGAAGAGCTTGACGACGCTGTCGCGGCTGCGCAGGCGGTCGAAGGCCAAGCGCTTGTTGGCGAGCGTGGGCTTCTTGGCGAGCGTGATCATCGGCTCGATGACGCGGCGCAGTTCCTTGGCCTTGGGGACCGTGGTCTTGATGACTTCGTGCTCGATGAGCGAATTCATCATGTTCTGCAGCATCGCGAGGCGGTGCGAGCTGGTGCGGTTGAGTTTGCGGAGTCCGTGTCCGTGACGCATGGTGCTTTCCTTTACTTTATAAAAACAGACAGCCGTGTCAGGTACTGTCCGGTGCACTGGCCCTTTTCAGGGGACCGATTTCTCAAAAATTCAAATCAACGCTTGTCGAGACCAGCCGGCGGCCAGCTTTCGAGCTTCATGCCAAGGGTGAGACCGCGCGAAGCGAGGACTTCCTTGATTTCGTTGAGCGACTTGCGACCCAGGTTCGGGGTCTTGAGCAGCTCGTTTTCGGTGCGCTGGATCAGGTCACCGATGTAGTAGATGTTTTCGGCCTTCAGGCAGTTGGCCGAACGCACCGTCAGTTCGAGTTCGTCGACAGGGCGCAGCAGGATCGGATCGAATTGCTGGGCGCTGCGCGGTGCGGGTGCATCGAATGCAGCGAGTTCGCCGCCTTCGAGCTGCGCAAACACGGCGAGCTGTTCAACCAGGATTTTAGCCGATGCGCGAACGGCATCTTCGGCGCTGATCGCACCGTTGGTCTCGATCTCGACCAGCAGCTTGTCCAGGTCGGTACGCTGTTCGACACGGGCGCTTTCGACGGTGTAGCTCACGCGCTTGACGGGCGAGAACGACGCGTCGAGGACGATGCGGCCGATCGACTTGGTCGGCTCGTCCGCGTAGCGGCGCATCGTGCCGGGCACGTAGCCGCGACCCTTTTCGACCTTGATCTGCATGTCGAGCTTGCCGCCTTGCGACAGGTGCGCGATCACGTGGTCGGGATTGATGATCTCGACGTCGTGCGGGGTCTGGATGTCCGATGCGAGGACCGGGCCTTCGCCGTCCTTGCGCAGGCTCAGCGTGACTTCGTCGCGGTTGTGGAGCTTGAACACCACGCCCTTGAGATTCAGCAGGATGTTGACGACATCTTCCTGCACGCCGTCGATCGACGAGTACTCATGCAGAACGCCAGCGATCGTGACTTCGGTGGCCGAGTAGCCGACCATGGACGACAGCAGAACGCGACGCAGCGCGTTGCCGAGCGTGTGGCCGTAGCCGCGCTCGAAAGGCTCGAGCGTGACCTTGGCCTTGTTGGCGGCAAGTTGCTCGACCTGGATGGTCTTGGGTTTCAGCAGGGTGGTTTGCATGCAGACTTCCTCTCAATACCCCCGGCTCGTTACACCGGTAAGGCTGGTGAAGCGCCTGATCCGCAACAGAGTGCGGAGCAGGAACGTGAACAACAATATCAATCTCCCGCCGGCGCAAGGACGCGCAGGCGGGTAGAGAAAATCAACGCGAATACAGTTCGACGATCAGCGATTCGTTGATGTCGGCTGCGAATTCGTCGCGATCCGGGACCTTCTTGAAGGTGCCTTCGGCCTTGTCGGCGTTCACATCGACCCAGGCCGGCATGCCGACTTGTTGGGCCAGTTGCAGCGCTTCGACAATGCGGTTCTGCTTCTTGGACTTTTCGCGCACGGCGATCACGTCACCGGTCTTGACCAGGTACGACGGGATGTTGACCGACTGGCCGTTCACGGTGATCGCCTTGTGCGACACGAGCTGGCGTGCTTCGGCGCGCGTCGAGCCGAAGCCCATGCGATAGACCACGTTGTCCAGGCGCGACTCGAGGATGAACAGCAGGTTGGCGCCGGTGTTGCCACGGCGGCGATCGGCTTCTTCGAAGTAGCGGCGGAATTGCTTCTCGAGCACGCCGTACATGCGCTTGACCTTCTGCTTCTCACGCAGCTGCAGACCGTAGTCGGAGGTGCGCTGACCCGAGGTGCGGCCGTGCTGGCCGGGCTTGGAGTCGAACTTGGCCTTGTCCTGGATCGAACGGCGGGCGCTCTTCAGGAACAGGTCGGTGCCTTCACGGCGGGAAAGTTTGGCCTTGGGGCCGAGGTAACGTGCCACGGTATTTCCTTGGTGTCATCTGCCGCAGTTGCCTGCGGGAGCCGTCGGCGGATGCGCCGATGGCGGTGGGCTTAGTGAAAAAACAAATGCGCAGCCGCTCGAAAGCTGGCTGCGCCTTGCGGACTGACGATCAGATGCGGCGACGCTTCTGGGGACGGCAGCCGTTGTGCGGAACGGGCGTCACGTCGGCAATGGAATTGATCCGGATGCCGAGCGCAGCCAGTGCGCGCACCGACGACTCGCGACCAGGACCGGGGCCCTTGATCTCGACGTCGAGGTTCTTGATACCTTGTTCGACAGCAGCACGGCCGGCCACTTCGGAAGCGACCTGCGCAGCGAACGGGGTCGACTTGCGCGAGCCCTTGAAGCCCTGGCCACCCGACGAAGCCCACGACAGGGCATTGCCCTGGCGATCGGTGATCGTGATGATGGTGTTGTTGAACGAGGCATGCACGTGGGCGATACCGTCCGCAACGTTCTTGCGAACCTTCTTGCGAACGCGCTGTGCGGCGTTGTTTGCAGGTGCTTTAGCCATGCTTGTCTATCCTTATTTCTTCAGGGACTGCGCAGCCTTGCGCGGACCCTTGCGGGTGCGGGCGTTGGTGCGCGTGCGCTGGCCGCGCATCGGCAGGCCGCGACGGTGACGGAAGCCGCGATAGCAGCCGATGTCCATCAAACGCTTGATGTTCATCGTCGTCTCGCGACGCAGATCGCCTTCGATCGTGAACAGAGCGATCTGGTCGCGGATCTTTTCGAGATCGGCGTCGGTCAGATCCTTGATCTTCTTCGAATATTCGATGCCGCTCGCTTCGCAGATTTGACGGGCGCGGGTGCGACCGATACCGAAAATGGCGGTCAGGCCGATTTCAGCGTGCTTGTGCGGCGGGATGTTGATGCCAGCAATACGTGCCATGTGCGTCCTCTAATACTCTTCAATCAACCCTGGCGCTGCTTGTGGCGCGGGTCGGTGCAAATCACACGCACCACACCTTTACGGCGGATGACCTTGCAATTACGGCAGATGGTTTTGACCGAAGCCGAAACTCTCATTTCATTCTCCTAAAACTGTTTAACGTGGCGGTCTACCGCCCGGACTCAATACTGAAACTCACAGCCCTACGATGTCTTGAAGTTCGCCTTCTTCAGCAGCGATTCGTACTGCTGGGACATCATGTAGTTTTGCACCTGGGCCATGAAGTCCATCGTGACGACCACGATGATCAGCAGGGAGGTACCACCGAAGTAGAACGGCACGTTGTACTTCAGGATCAGGAACTCGGGCAGCAGGCAGACGAAGGTGATGTACACCGCGCCAGCCAACGTCAGGCGAACCAGAATCTTGTCGATATAGCGAGCGGTCTGGTCACCCGGGCGAATGCCAGGAATGAACGCACCACTCTTCTTCAGGTTGTCGGCCGTTTCCTTGCTGTTGAACACGAGTGCCGTGTAGAAGAAGCAGAAGAAAACGATCGCAGCGGCGTACAGCAGCACGTAGATCGGCTCGCCCGGACGCAGTGCGCTGGCGATGTCCTTGATCCAGCGGAAGCCACCGTCACCAGCGCTGAACCAGCCCACCACCGTTGCCGGCAGCAGAATGATCGACGACGCGAAGATCGGAGGAATCACACCGGCCATGTTCAGCTTCAGGGGCAGGTGCGACGACTGACCGCCGTAGACCTTGTTGCCGACCTGGCGCCGCGCATAGTTCACGAGGATCTTGCGCTGACCGCGTTCCACGAACACCACGAAGTAGGTGACCAGCACCACGACAGCGATGATGAAGAGCGCAACGATGGGGTTCATCGCACCGGTCGTCACCAGCGAAGCCAGGCCGCCGATCGCACCGGGCAGACCGGCCGCGATACCTGCAAAGATCAGGATCGAGATGCCGTTGCCCAGGCCGCGTTCGGTGATCTGCTCGCCGAGCCACATCAGGAACATCGAACCTGCCGTCAGGCTCACCATGGCGGTCAGGCGGAAGCCGAAACCGGGGGCGATCACCAGACCAGCCGACGATTCGAGGGCCACTGCGATGCTGAACGACTGGAACAGAGCCAGGCCGAGCGCGCCATAGCGCGTGTACTGCGTGATCTTGCGGCGACCGGCCTCGCCTTCCTTCTTCAATTGCTCGAAGGTCGGAAGCACGTAGGTCATCAGCTGCATGATGATCGACGCCGAGATGTACGGCATGATCCCCAACGCGAACACGGTGAAACGCGACAGCGCCCCGCCCGAGAACATGTTGAACAGGCTCAGAATGCCGCCCTGCTGGCCCTGGAACAACGCTGCCAGCTGGTCCGGGTTGATACCCGGCACAGGAATGTGCGCGCCAATCCGGTAGACCACGAGCGCGAGCAGCAAAAAGACGAGCCGACGACGAAGGTCGCCGAACTTGCCTGTTTTTGCGATCGTTGCCGCGTTAGTTGCCACGAAGAACTTCTTTCAGTCCGATGGTGATCAGGCGAGGCTGCCGCCGGCTGCTTCGATCGCAGCCTTGGCACCAGCGGTCGCACCCACGCCCGTCAGCTTGACGGCCTTGGTGAGTTCGCCGGTCTTGATGATCTTGACGACCTTGGCGAGCTGGCCCACGAGGCCGGCTTGCTTCAGTGCCAGGACATCGACTTCGGCCAGGCCGAGCTGCTCGAGAGCAGTCAGCGTGACTTCGGCGTTGTACTTCAGCAGGTGCGACTTGAAGCCGCGCTTGGGCAGGCGACGCTGCAGCGGCATTTGACCGCCTTCGAAGCCGACCTTGTGGAAACCGCCTGCGCGCGACTTCTGGCCCTTGTGACCGCGACCTGCGGTCTTGCCGATGCCGGAGCCGATACCGCGGCCAACGCGACGCTTGGCGTGCTTGGCGCCAGCTGCCGGCTTGATGCCATTGAGTTCCATATCAGTCTCTCTTACAGAACTTTGACCAGATAACTGATCTTGTTGATCATGCCGCGCACTGCGGGCGTGTCTTGCAGCTCGCTCACGCTGTTGAGCTTGCGCAGGCCGAGGCCACGCACGGTCGCGCGATGCGATTCCTTGGTGCCGATCGGGCTCTTCACCAGCTGCACCTTGAGGGTTTGTTGTTGCGTCATTTGAATGCTTCCTTCAGCCTTGCGAGAGCTTGCGCTCAGGCGAAGATTTCTTCGACGGTGAGACCGCGCTTGGCGGCCACTTGGCCGGCCGTCGTCGAGTTCTTCAACCCGTCGAGCGTGGCGCGAACCATGTTGTAGGGGTTCGACGAACCATGGCTCTTGGCCACGATGTCGGTGATGCCCATGACTTCGAACACGGCGCGCATCGGGCCGCCGGCGATGATGCCGGTACCCTTGGGAGCCGGGTACATCACGACGGTGGCAGCACCGTGGTGACCTTGCACCTGGTGGTGCAGCGTACCGTTCTTGATCGGAGCCTTGAACAGGTTGCGGCGGGCTTCTTCCATTGCCTTCTGCACGGCAGCAGGCACTTCCTTGGACTTGCCCTTGCCCATGCCGACGCGGCCATCGCCGTCACCGACCACGGTCAGTGCTGCGAAACCGAGGATACGACCACCCTTCACCACCTTGGTGACGCGGTTGATCGCGATCATCTTCTCGCGCAGACCGTCCTCAGGACCTTCGTTCTGCGTTCTTGCTTGAATCTTTGCCATTTTGAATCTCGTGTCCGATTAGAACTGCAGACCGGCTTCGCGGGCTGCCTCGGCCAGCGCCTTGACGCGGCCGTGGTAGGCGAAACCTGCGCGATCGAAAGCGACCTTCTCGACGCCGGCAGCCTTCGCCTTTTCAGCGATGCGCTTGCCGATGGCCGTGGCAGCGGCGGCATTGCCACCCTTGCCCGAGGCGCCGAGTGCTGCGCGCACTTCGGCTTCGGCGGTCGATGCGGTTGCGATCACCTTGGTGCCGTCGTCGGAGATGACGGTGGCATAGATGTGCAGGTTGGTGCGGTTCACCGTGAGGCGAGCCACGCCCTGCGTCGCAATGCGGATGCGGGTCTGGCGCGAGCGGCGAAGACGCTGTGCTTTTTTGGTCAACATCATTTTGCTGCCCCTTACTTCTTCTTGGTCTCTTTGATCACGATCTTCTCGTCCGCATAGCGGATGCCCTTGCCCTTGTAGGGCTCTGGCGGACGAACAGCGCGGATCTCAGCGGCGATCTGGCCGACGCGTTGACGGTCAGCGCCCTTGATCACCACTTCGGTCGGGGTCGCGGTGGTCACCGTGATGCCTTGCGGCATGTCGATGTTGACCGGGTGCGAGTAACCGACTTGCAGGTTCAGCTTGGCGCCGGACGCTGCAGCCTTGTAGCCGACGCCGACCAGGTTCAGCTTCTTCTCGAAGCCCTTGGTCACGCCAACCACCATGTTGTTCACCAGCTGGCGAATCGTGCCGCTCATCGCATTCGCTTCACGCGAATCGTTGGCGGGCTCGAAGCTCAGCTTGCCGTCCTTGTTGACGACATTCACCAGCGCGTTGCGAGCCAGGCTGAGCGTGCCGCCCGTGCCCTTGACGCTGATCTGGTCTTCCTTGATCGACACATCCACGCCTGCGGGGATGGCGACCGGCATTTTTCCTACTCGGGACATTTCAGTAACTCCTCGATGTCTCGGTTAGGCGACGTAGCACAGAACTTCGCCGCCGACACCGGTGGCGCGCGCCTTGCGGTCGGTCATCACGCCCTTGGGGGTCGTGACGATCGCAACGCCGAGGCCGTTCTGGACTTGCGGAATGGAAGTGCTGGCCTTGTAGACGCGCAGGCCGGGGCGGCTCACGCGCTCAATGCGCTCGATGACCGGACGGCCAGCGTAGTACTTCAGCGAGATTTCAAGTTCGCTCTTGCCGGCTTCGGTCTTGACCTGGAAGCCGTCGATGTAGCCCTCGTCCTTCAGGACTTGTGCGATCGCGATCTTCACCTTGGAAGACGGGACCGACACGGTGGGCTTCGCCACCATCTGCGCGTTACGGATACGCGTCAGCAGGTCGGCAATGGGATCACTCATGCTCATGTTGTTTGCTCCTGCCTGGCTTACCAGCTGGCCTTGGTGACACCGGGGATGTCGCCGTTGAAAGCCAGTTCGCGGATCTTGGCGCGGGCCAGACCGAATTGACGGAAGGTGCCACGGGGGCGACCGGTGATTTCGCAACGGTTGCGCTGGCGCGTGGGGTTCGCGTTGCGCGGGAGCTTCTGCAGGGCCAGGCGGGCCGCTGCGCGCTCTTCGTCGCTCTTCTTCGCGTCGTTGGAAGTTGCCTTCAGTTCTGCGTGCTTCGCAGCGAACTTGGCAACCAGCTTGTCGCGCTTGAGTTCGCGCTGGATCAAAGATGCTTTAGCCACAGATCACCTCAGTTCTTGAACGGGAAACGGAAGCCAGCGAGAAGCGCCTTGGCTTCTTCGTCGGTCTTAGCCGTCGTCGTGATGCTGATATTGAGACCGCGCAGGGCGTCGACCTTGTCGTACTCGATCTCAGGGAAAATGATCTGCTCTTTGACGCCGATGTTGTAGTTGCCACGGCCGTCGAATGCGCGACCCGAGATACCGCGGAAGTCACGCACGCGGGGCAGGGCCACGGTGACGAAACGGTCCAGGAACTCGTACATGTGCACGCCACGCAGCGTGACCATGCAGCCGATCGGCTGGTTTTCGCGGATCTTGAAGCCGGCAATGGCCTTCTTCGACTTGGTAACCACGGGCTTCTGGCCAGCGATCTTGGTCAGGTCGGCGACGGCGTTGTCGAGGACCTTCTTGTCGGCGACTGCCTCACCCACACCCATGTTCAGGGTGATCTTGGTGAGACGCGGAACTTGCATCGGCGACTTGTAGCCGAACTTTTCCGTCAGGTCTTTCGCGATCTTTTCGCGATAGTGTTGTTGGAGACGTGCCATGTGAGTACCTCTTAGGCGAACTTGATTTCGTCGCCGCTCGACTTGAAGACGCGAACAGCCACGCGCTTGCCGTCGGCACCTTGGGTGACCTTGATGCCCACGCGATCGGCCTTGCCGGTCGCAGCATTGAAGATCGCCACGTTGGATTGGTGGATCGGCATGGTCTTCTCGACGATGCCACCGGTCGTACCCTTGAGGGGGTTCGGCTTGGTGTGCTTCTTGACGAGGTTGATGCCGTCGACGATCACATGCGAATCGTCTGCGCGCAGCGACACGACGCCGCGCTTGCCCTTGTCACGACCGGCCAACACGATGACCTGGTCGCCTTTGCGAATCTTGTTCATGGCGTTGTGTCCTTAGAGAACTTCGGGTGCCAGCGACACGATCTTCATGAACTTCTCGGTGCGCAGTTCGCGCGTGACCGGTCCGAAGATGCGGGTGCCGATGGGCTCCAGCTTGGCGTTGAGCAGCACGGCGGCATTGCCGTCGAACTTGACGAGCGAACCGTCAGCACGACGGATGCCCTTGGCGGTGCGGACCACCACTGCGCTGTAGATCTCGCCCTTCTTGACGCGACCACGCGGAGCGGCTTCCTTGATGCTGACCTTGATGACGTCGCCCACGCTGGCGTAACGCCGCTTGGAGCCACCGAGCACCTTGATACACAGGACGGATTTCGCGCCCGTGTTGTCGGCCACTTCGAGCCGGGATTCAGTTTGGATCATTTCTTGATATTCCCAACTTGTACCGATGAGCCTCCAGGAGGGAGACACCGCGGTCAGTCTTGGGCCCGTCGTCCACGCCTCGAACCACTCGAGACGCTTCCGCTTTGGGCTGAAAGCTTCGCCTTTTGAAAGCGAAGCCCGCGATTGTGGCACCCATGCCGGGCGATGTCAACTGCCTCATCACGCGAACTTCGGCAGCCGCTAGACTTTGTGGCGTGCGCGCCCCCAACCACCCCCTCGTTTCGCCGCCTTCCCTGCTGCGCCGACGCCTGCTGGCGGGCGGCGCGGGCCTGCTCGGGCTGGGATCGCTGGGGCTTGCGGGTTGCCGCAGCGCAACACCGGCGCCGGACACCGGCCGGCTGCAGCGCCTGGGGGAAGCCCGCTGGGCGCACCGACGCTCTATAGAGAACACCACGGCGGGCGGCCTGTCGGGCATCGACTACGACCCCGTCAAAGGTGAGTACCTGCTTCTCAGTGATGACCGGTCAGACCTGAGCCCCGTGCGCTGCTACACCGCACGTTGGCCCCAGCCGGCCGACGCAGCCCCCGAGCCCACCGGCGTTGTCCAGCTGCAACGCCCCGGCGGCGGCCCCTGGCCCGGTCGGCGCCACGCGGTCGACGGCCTGCCCGTGCCCGACCCTGAGGCCCTGCGCCTGCGCCCCTCGGCCGGCACCCTGCTCTGGACCAGCGAAGGCGACCTGGCCCGCGGCTTCGGCCCCGCCCTGTATGAATCGGCGCGCGATGGTCGCTTCCTGCGCGAATTCGCCCTGCCGGCGATGTTCGCCCCGGACCCGGCCCAGCGCCGCGGCCCGCGCGACAACCAGACACTCGAGGGCCTGGCCCTCACGCCCGACGACCGGTCGGCCTGGCTCGCGATGGAAAACGCCCTGGTCCAGGACGGCCCCGTCCCGACCACCACCGCCCCCGGCGGCCCTTGCCGCTTCACCCAGGTCGACCTCGCGACCGGCCGCGCCGTGCGCCAGATCGCCTATGTGCCCGACGCCATCCCGCTGCGCCCGCTGGTGCCGGGCACCTACGCCGACAACGGCGTGAGCGAGGTGCTGATGCTCGACACCCACCGCATGCTGGTGCTGGAGCGGGCCTACGCCACCGGCGCCGGCAATTCGCTGCGCCTGTATGAAATAGACACCCGGGCCGCCGACGACGTGCTCGCCATCGACGCCCTCGCCCCCGGCAACCACCGGCCGGCCGCCAAGACGCTCGTGGCCGACTTCGCCACCCTGGGCCTCTCGCGCCTCGACAACACCGAGGGCATGTGCTGGGGCCCACCGCTGCCCGACGGCCGCCGCCTGCTGGTGGTCGTGAGCGACGACAATTTCAACCCACTGCAAGTGACGCAGTTCGCCGCCTTCGCCTACACCGACCGACCATGACCATCGCCGTGACCTTCCTGCCCCGCACCGCGCCGGGCCCCCTGCCCCCCATCGCCTTCATCGGCGGCGGCAACATGGCCAGTGCCATCATCGGCGGCCTGATCCAGCAAGGCGTCGCGGCCGACAACTTCGAAGTGGTCGAGCCGTTCGAGGAAGCTCGCACCAGGCTGGCCCAGTCCTACGGCATCGTCGCCAGGGCCGAGGCCAGCGAGGCCCTCGCGCGCTGCGCCGTGGTGGTGTGGGCGGTCAAGCCCCAGACCTTTGCCGAAGCCGCCCGTCCGGTGCGCGCCTTTGCCGGCGACGCCCTGCACCTGAGCGTGGCGGCGGGCATCCCGTCCGACAGCATCGCCCGCTGGCTCGGCACCGAGCGCGTGGTGCGCGCCATGCCCAACACGCCGGCCCTGGTCGGCAAGGGCATGACCGGCCTCTTCGCGCGGCCGGGCGTCGAAAGCGCCGACCGCGCACGCGTCGGCCAGCTGCTGGCACCGACCGGCGAGCTGATCTGGGTCGACGCCGAGCCCGCGCTCGACGCAGTGACCGCCATGTCGGGCTCCGGCCCGGCCTACGTGTTCTATTTCATCGAGGCGATGACCGAGGCCGGCGTCGAGATGGGCCTCACGCCCGACCAGGCCCAGCGGCTGGCCATCGGCACCTTCACCGGCGCCTCGGCGCTGGCGCACAGTGCGACCGAGCCGCCGTCGGTGCTGCGCGAACGCGTGACCTCCAAGGGCGGCACGACCTACGCGGCCCTGAGCGCGCTCGAAGCCTCGGATGTGAAGGGCCAGTTCAAGACCGCCATCCGCGCGGCGCAGAAGCGCGCGGCCGAGCTGGGCGAGGAATTCGGGCGCGGCTGACCCGACAGGCGGGCTATCGGAGGGCGTAGCCCGCCACGATGCCGACGAACACCGCGAAACCCAGCCAGTGGTTTTCGCGGAAGGCCTTGAAGCAGCCCTCGCGCGTGCGGTCGTGGATCAGGCGCCAGTGCCAGAGCGCCTGGGCCACCGCCGCGGCAATGCCTACATAGAAGAGAGCCCCCAGCGACCGGCTGGCACCCGCCCAGATCCAGACCGCCAGGAAGATCGCGTAGCTGGCCATCACCGCCGCCACGTCGAAGCGACCGAACGTGATCGCCGAGGTCTTCATGCCGATCTTCAGGTCGTCGTCGCGGTCGACCATCGCGTACTCGGTGTCGTAGGCCAGCACCCAGAACAGGTTGCCCGCCAGCAGCCACCAGGCGAAGGCCGGCACCGTCGACTGCACCGCGGCAAAGGCCATCGGGATGCCGAAACTGAAGGCAATGCCCAGCACGGCCTGCGGAATCGACACGAAGCGCTTGGCGAACGGGTAGATCAGCGTGATCGCCAGGGCCGCGAACGACCACAGCACGGTCGTACGGTTGGTGGTGAGCACCAGCCCGAAGGACAGCAGCGCCAGCACCGCGCCCAACCCCAGCGCCTCCTTGACCGACATCGCACCGCTCGTCACGGGCCGCTGGGCCGTGCGCTTCACGTGGCGATCGAAGTCGCGGTCGGCCACGTCGTTGACGCAACAGCCCGCGCTGCGCATCAGGAAGGTGCCGAGCGTGAACACCGCGAGCAGGTGCAAACCGGGCCAGCCGTCGGCCGCGAACCAGAGTGCGCCCAGCGTGGGCCACAGCAACAACAGCCAGCCGGCCGGCCGGCTCCAGCGGATCAGATCGAGGTAGAGCGCAAAACGGCGGGCAAGCATGCGGCGGACGGGCAGACGAAAAAAGAGCGGCCATTGTGCCGCTCTTGCAGGGGCTCCCGGCACACATCAGGTGCAGGGAGATCAGGAAGACGTCATCAGTCCTCGAGCAGCGAGCGCAGCATCCAGGCCGTCTGGTCGTGCACCGTGCAGCGCGCGGTCAGCATGTCGGCGGTCGGGTCGTCGCCGGCCTCTTCGGCCACCGGGATGAACTCGCGCGCGATGCGCGACACCGTCTCGTGGCCCTTCACGAGGATGCGCACCATCTCCATCGCCTTGGGCGGGTTCTGCGGCACGTCGGGCACGGTGGCAATCTTGCTGAACTCGGCGTACGAGCCCGGCGCGTAGTGGCCCAGCGCGCGGATGCGCTCGGCGAGCACGTCCGTCGAGCCCCACAGCTCGGTGTACTGCGTCATGAACATCGCATGCAGCGAGTTGAAGTGCGGCCCCGTCACGTTCCAGTGGAAGTTGTGCGTCGTGAGGTACAGCGTGTAGGTGTCCGCCAGCACGCGGCTCAGGCCTTCGGCGATGGCCGCGCGGTCCTGGCGTTCGATGCCGATGTTGATGATCGGCGCATTGCGGCTGCCCGACTCCTGCGCGACGACGGCACCGCCCTTCTTGGGCACCTTGCCGGCGGAAGCTGCGGGCGACGGGGACTTGGTTTTCTTCGAGGGTTTGGCCATGGCGGAGGGGTCTTTCTTGAAGTTGGGTGACAACACCGAAATTCTGAAAGCCGGCAGGCGGCTTCGCAACAGCTTCACTCTATCCCAGCGATCAGCGATCCCAAACAGCCCGCGCGTAGGCGAAGGCCCCGAATCGCTAGGAGAGTCGTTTGACACCCGGCAGCTCGCACGCGTAGATCGCGTTGCGCAGCGCCGCAATGGCCTCGTAGCGCGTGAAGGTGCGGCGCCAGGCCAGCACCACGCGGCGCATCGGCGGGTCGCGGTCCTGCGCGTCGCGCACGGGCAGGTAGCGCACCATCTGCTCCGGCTCCTTGCGCCCCTTGACCTTCGGCTTGAGCGCCTCGGCCGGCACCGACAGGCGCGGCACCAGCGTCACGCCCATGCCCGAGGCCACCATGTGCTTGATGGTCTCCAGCGACGAGCCCTCGAAGCTCTTGCGGATGCCCTCGGCGTTGCTCGAGAAGCGCGCGAACTCGGGGCACACCTCGAGCACGTGGTCGCGAAAGCAGTGGCCCGTACCCAGCAGCAGCATCGTCTCGCTCTGCAACTCTTCCGAGGTGATCGACTCACGGTCGGCCAGCTTGTGCTTCACGGGCAGCGCCGCCATGAAGGGCTCGTCGTACAGCGGCGCCATCGCCAGGCCCGTGTCGGGAAAGGGTTCGGCCATGATCGCGCAGTCGATCTCGCCGGCGCGCAGCATCTCGAGCAGCTTGACCGTGAAGTTCTCCTGCAGCACCAGCGGCATCTGCGGCGTGCGCGCGATCACCTGGCGCACCAGGTCGGGCAGCAGGTACGGGCCGATCGTGTAGATCACGCCCAGGTTCAGCGGGCCGGCCAGCGGGTCCTTGCCGCGCTTGGCGATCTCCTTGATGCTGGCGGCCTGGTCGAGCACGCTCTGCGCCTGCTGGACGATCTGCTCGCCGAGCGGCGTCACGGTCACTTCACCGGCGCTGCGCTCGAAGAGCTTGACCTCGAGTTCGTCCTCGAGTTTCTTGATGGCCACCGAAAGCGTCGGCTGGGACACATAACAGGCCTCGGCCGCCTTGCCGAAGTGCCGCTCGCGGGCGACTGCGACGATGTATTTGAGTTCGGTGAGAGTCATAGCTTGCGTCAATTATGCGCAAGGGTCTGTGACCCGGCTGGGGCGGGGTTAAAAGCCGCGGGCTGCGCTGCGCTCAGTCGGGGCGACTCCAGACCCATTGCACCGGCTGCCCGCCGTGCGAGGGCATAGGCTCGCCCTGCGTGACCGCCGCGCTCACACGCAGGTCGGTCAGGCAGGCCCAGATGCCCGAGCGGGGGCACTTTTGGCCCGTGTCCGCAAACAGCAGCTCATCGCGGCGCATGCGGTGCCCCTGGACCTGCGCCGAGCCATCGTCCTGCACGGAGAACGCGACGCGGCCGGACGCGGCACGCTCTTCGAAAATCTCGATGGCGCCTTGCAAAGCGATGAAGAAATCCCAGTCGGACAGATCCTGCTCCGCCGCCGCGGCGGTGAAGTCGGCCTGGTACAGGCGCTGATAGCGCTCGGCGTTGTAGTCCAGCTCGAAGACGACCTGGCCTGTCGCAGCGTCCATCAGCCGGAACTGGCTGAAGCCTTGCCGCAAGCGCCCATCGCCATACCGCGAGGGCGCGATCTCGCTGCGCAGGACGGGCGAGAGCATCACCACGGAGCCATCGTCGCGCTTCTGGCAAATCTCGAACACGGCACCGTCGTCGGTGCGAAAGACGAACTTCTCGTCGGACGTCCAATAGCTGTAGTAGCGCTTGTCGTTCTCGATCGTGTAGCCGCCTTTGACGGGGAGGTCGGCGAGTACCGAGGCGCCTGGCGGTTTCTCGGCGTCGTCGACGGGGCGCCAGCGGCCGGTTGTGGGGTCCAGGTCGATGAGGTCGGAGGCGGTGTGATGCAGGTAGAGCCACATGGGACTGGTTAAACCATCATCCCTATTTCGGGCAAGCCTCTCCACTTCGGGGGGAGGTGGGGGGACCGTCTTGTGCCGCAAGGGTCGCGCAGGTGTCAGGCGATGCGACCGCGCCATGCGTGCGCGCATAGTCAACGAGGTCCTTGGGATAGAACGGCAGGTCTCGGTAGCTGCTGTCGTCGATGTCCCAGAGGTAGGTCACCAGCCCGGTCTCGAAAGCCCAGTAGCCATCGAAGCTTTGCGGGATCTTGTCGTGCAACCCGTGCCACGCAGTTCCCTTCATCGCCGAGTACCACTTCTCGAGGAATTCAGCCACGAACAAGGGGCGCTTTCTCGGCTCGGCCTCAATGGCCTTCAACAACAGTGGGTGGGCTTTGAGAAAGCGCAGCATGCCCTTCGCAGGCACCGTCGGCAGCCCCAGCTTTCCGAGAAGCGCCTCGTAGAGCGCGTCTTTGCCGCGGTTGTCGGTATAGGCAACATCGAACAAGGCAACAACGCGTGGAACCAAGTCGTCACGACACAGCAGCTTGGCCAAGGACAGGAACGTCATGGCGTAGTGGTAGCCGTCGAGTTCCTCGAGGGAGAACGGCTCGGTTTCGTGCAATGGATGAGGGAGGCTTGATGGCTCTTGCGCAGCAAGCACGCCGGGAAAGTCCGCAGCGAGGTGCTCCATCGGGCTGCCGTCCGAATAGGAGTGAACCAAGAGACGTCTCTTGGCGCTGGCGATGGCCCAATTCCAAGCAAACCAGCCATCTTCGCGAAAGCCCTCTTTTCCGAGACTTGTGTCGAGCAGCAGCTGAGCATCGGCAATGTCTTCGTGCAGACCCAGCCGGCGGACCGAACTCGGCTCTTCATTCAGAAATTTTTCGCGACGCTTCGAGGAGAAACTACTCATGGCTCACCAGTCCAAACCGCGCATTTGACTTGAGTCTCAGAGCTTGGGCGCCGTTTGATCCGCACTCCATTGCCAGAAGGTTGCGCCGTAGCTGCTGCCCTCGATGACGGGCATGACCTCGTCCGCCTTGAAGTAGCGTCGGCTGCCCGCCTTGGCTGGCGTGAACCACCAGCCGGCCAGTGGGCAAGGCTCTCCACCTCGTGTGGAGACCGGAGGGCCGTCTTGTGCTGAAAGGGAAGCGCTGGTGTCAGGCGATGCGACCGCGCCATGCGTGCGCGCATAGTCAACCAGATCCTTGGGATAGAACGGCAGGTCTCGGTAGCTGCTGTCGTCGATATCCCAGAGGTAGGTCACCAGCCCGGCCTCGAAGGCCCAGTAGCCGAAGAAGCTCTGCGGTACCTTGTCGTGCAGGCCATGCCAGTAGGTTCCCTTCATTGCGGAGTACCACTTCCTTAGGAACTCCGCGATGAATAGAGGGCGTTTTTGGGGGGGCGCCTCAATGGCCTTCAACAGAAGTGGATGGGCTTTGAGAAAACGCAACATGCCCTTCGCAGGAACTGTCGGCAAGCCGAGCTTTCCAAGCAGCGTTTCGTACAAAGCATCCTTTCCTCTATTTTCGGACCGGGCCACATCGAACAGTGCGGCCACGCGTGGAACGAGGTCGTCGTGGCGCAGCAGCTTGGCCAACGACAGCAAGGTCATGGCGTAGTGGTAGCCGTCGAGTTCCTCGAGATAAAGCGGTTCAGTCTGATAGATCGGATTCGGAAGACACTGAGCTTCGATGGTTCGGAGCATGGGAGGGTACGCCGTTGCGACCTCCGTGACGGGCCGTCCGGCCGAGTACTGACCAATGAGCAACGAAAACTTGGCGCCTGCCATGAAGCTATGCCAACGGGACCATGCATTCTCATCTGCGGAGGCCAGATCATTTTTTAGATAGCCCTCAAGCTCGGCGACGTTTTCTCGGGTTGCGTTCACAAGGAGTAGATAAGGCTCCTCGTTTAAGAAGCGCTCGCGCCGATTCGAATAGAAGTCAGCCATTTTCTAGACGTTCCATTTCATTTTGTCGATGTCGTACCCACGCAATGCATAAGGCGGAAAAAATGCCAATCCCTGCATCCGCCTTCCGCCGCGCGCTCTCGCCTTCTTGCTGTTTTTGGCATTGGCGGGTTGGCATCCATAAAGCCAGCGAAGGTAGCCAATTTTCTGGATATCGCTGAGCTTTTGCGGCACTCTCCCAGTGGTCGGATCCGGCGGAAAAACGGTAGTTCGCAGACGTTGATCGATCCACGTTCGACTCATCTGCTTCACCCCCGTCGTCGTCGTCCCCAGCTTGTTCTTCCATTCAATGTCCTGAAGCTTGTTGCCCGACTTGACGTGATAGCCGAACTTGGCCTCCATCACCACAAAGCGCGGGAACGTGGCGGGCTTGCCCGTCACCGGGTTGAAGTCTGAATCGATATCGCCGAAGGGCTTGATGCTGCGGCTGACGACCGCCTTCGCAATCTGCTCCCCAGGTATCTCCACATCGAGTTCGTCCAATATCCAGCCCAGGCTGTTGGGGATACCGTTGTAGTGCGGTGGCAGCAAGGTGCCACCGATCACCACACTGGGCTCTTTTTCGAAGAGGCCATCGATGCCCTGGTCCGAGCCGAAGAACGCGCTGGTATCGCGCTTGGATGTGTTTGGCGCCGGGAAAAGACGCGAGTAGCCCATGAAGTTGATGAAGTAATTGTCCACGCAGCTCTCGCACAAGTTGCCGTTGATCTGCGCGTACATCCAGTCGAGCAATTTGTCGGGAATCTTGTCCAGCACCTTGGGGTTCGTGATGTTGGTCGCGGCGTTGTAGACCACATGCTGGAGCTTGGCAACGGCAGCAGCCACCCAGGTCTGGACCTGCTTGAGAGCGCCCGTCACCCAACCACTGATCTTGGCGTACCACTCGCTGATCACCTTGGACATCTTGGGCAGATAGCGCCCCACCGCAGCCCCGATCTTGTCGAATATCTGGCGCAGCAGCGAATTGATCTTGCCCGCGTAGGACGGAAAGTTCAGTCCCTTGAGGTATCCCAGGGTGTCGCCGGTACCCAGGAACCGCAGCATCGCCGCGCCTTCACCCGTCTCCAGCGCGGCAACCGCAAAACGCATGTTGGCGAACTTCGGCAGCATCCGGTAGATCACCTTGCCAGCCCGTCCCACGTAGGGGATGCACAAGGCGGCAGCGGCCATGCCCAGCTCCACCAGGGCACCCTTGGTTTCCTCTGCCGTGTCGTCCTTGGAGTCGACCAGCAACGCCAGGGCGCGCAACACGTCGCGGAAGTCCTCCAGAATCCAGATGGCGATCTGCTTGCCGATGGTCAGCGGATTGATCAGTTCGACAAGGCTGAGTATTTCAGCGAACAGGTCGGAGACCCAGTTACCTTGCTCGCGCAGGTAGCTTTTCAATGCGTCGGAGCCATTGAAGTTCAGCTTGTCGAGTTCGATCGTCCAGTCGTCCACGGTGTCCGCAGCGCTGCGCGCGCCCTTGGCCGCCAGGTCCCGCACCCAATCGAACGCGTCGCTCAGGTAGGTGTGCGCATGCGCGTCTTCGAGACTGACCAACTCACCTCTGTCGCCGCTCATTTTTTGACTCCCTGTTCAACTTGATCCGCGAACGCCGCCGTGAGCGCGCTGCGCCATGCCGAGACGTCCGCTTGTGCCTTGTCTTTGGAATGCACGGAGGGGTCGATCGTCTTCACCTCCTCGTATTTCACCTTGACCGGACCCGGTGGCACGTTCTCCATTCGAGCATGCCCCTGTGCGTCCAAGTTGCCGCTGCGAACAGAACCATCTGAAAAGGTCGCGGTGTACTTGGCGCCTGCGACGGGGTCCAGATCGGCATAGTGATAAGTGAGTGCGATCCAGTTCTTGAGGTCCATCGCGTCGGACGGTAGTTGCGGCAACTCCACCGAACCCCGCCCCGGCCCCACAAAGCTCTTGCTCGTCCCCTTCACATCCAGCAGCCCCGGCATCTTCAAGGTGATGTTCATCCCATCCAGCTCGATGCTCGTCTGCCCGCCCTTGAGCGTGATCTTCTGCTGCGCCAGCACGTGAATCTCGTCATTGCTGCTGGTGACCGTGAAGCCTTCCTTGGCCAGCCATTCGAGCTCGTCGGTGTGCGCCTGCACGCTCACCGGCCCGTCCTGCGCGATGACCTGAATGCCGCCTTCGTGGCTGTACAGCCCCATGGATTTGGCGGCCGCAAAGCTCACGGTCTTGCCCGCCGCGATGTGGGCCTGCGCCTGCGCAGTCCAGTGGATCGCCTCGCCTGCGTACACGGTCGCGCTCGCAGGCGTGGCCATGTTCAGGCTCATGGCCGCATCGAGCACCATGAGCGGGCGGGCAAAGGCGGGCGCGGGGTCTTGCCCTTCGCGTGAGCCTGCGCCTTCTCCACCCTTGGGCTCGTGCGCATCCTGCCCGTTGACGTTGTCCGGATAGTGCCCGTTCTTCTGCGGATCGATGTCGTCGATGAGCGGCTGCAGCAGCGCCGTGGCGCTCAGCGCCAGTGCCTTCGCGCCGCCGGCTGCATCGGACAGCTTCTGCGCCTCGCGCAGCGCGCCCGCGAGCTGGCCGCGCACGCTGGTGGTGTCCTGCACGCTGCCCGCCGCACGCTCCTGGGCCAGCGTGGAGATCAGCAAGCCCTCGCCGGCGCGCGTGGCGACCCAGGCGTCGGAGCGCAGCTCGGCGCCGCTGCCGCGCCAGGCGCCGCGGCTGCTCTCGTCGGGTGACTGGGCGTTGAGGTGGCCCAGGTTCAGCTGGCTCGCGGCGTGCGAGCTGGCCAGGCGGGTGCGCACCTGTCCGGGCGCGTCGTCGACGATCCACTGGTTGTAGCCACTGCCGTCGAGCGCGCGGCTGTGCCAGCCCGAGAGCACGCCCGCGTGGTTGGCGGATGAATCGGTGCCAGCGGACCAGGGCGGCAGGTCCTGTCCGTTGTAGAGCTGCTGGGCGACTACCGGTCGGTCGATGTCGCCTTCGATGAAGGACACAAGCACTTCGGAACCCACGCGCGGCAGGTGATGTGCGCCCCAGTTCGGGCCCGCAACGGGTGCAGCCACGCGCAGCCAGACGGACTGGCGGTTGCTGGCGTGACGACCGGCGGCGACCAGGCTGCCTTGTCCGCTGCCCGTCGATTGCTGCTGGCCCGCACGCTGGGCCTGCCAATGGAAGCGCACCTGCACACGATGGTCGCGCTGCGTGTGGACGGCGGTCGGCGCCTCGTTGTCATCGCCGCCGACCACCAACGCGACCATGGCCTCGGGGGCCGTGGGCTTGGGTCGCCACAGCGGCACGACCTGCGCCTCGGCCGGCTGGACCTCGAAGCTGTTGCGGTAGCTGCCCTTCTCGAGTTCGCCGGCCTCGAGCACCTGCGCGGCTTGTGCGCCGAGGTTGTTGGCGGCCTCGTGGCGCACGCGCAGTGCGAGGAATTTGCGGCCGTCGTAGCGGTCGTGCTGCGTCAGCGTGAAGCGCTCGCCGGCACCGAGCTGTCGCACGCTGCCCGCGGCGCCGTAGCGCTTGATGCGCGATTCGAAGGCCACCAGCTGTTGCTCGGCGCGGCGGGCGGCGGTGGCGCTGTCGGCATAGCGCTGCGCGCCGGCGCCGTCGTAGTGCTCCAGCACAGGCACGTCGCCCATGGCCAGCGCACTCTGCACTGCGCCGGTGGGGGCCTGCAGCACGCTGGCGTCCCAGGCGTTGCGCATGACGGCGTTGGTGGTGACCTGGCGCCGGCTGCTCCAGGCGGTGATGGCGTCGGTCGCTTCGGTGGCATCGACGCGGTGGAAGCGGATCTGAGAAAGGGCGCAGTCGGGCGGGGTCGCCGCGCGGTCGAAGATCACCAGGCGGTGGTGCGAGGGCGTGGTGTTGCCGCTTCCGCTGCCCGTCGACTGCTGTTGCTGCTCATGCTCGAAGCGAAAGCTCAGGCCCTCTTCCGCCAGCAGGCGCAGCACGAAGGCCAGGTCCGACTCGCGGTACTGCACGCAGGTGGGCCGCACGGTCATCTCCTGCGTGACTTCGAAGCTGAAGCTTGCGGTCGTATGGTCGGCGAACACTTCGCTGACGATGTCCTGCACGTGCTTGGCGGCGTACACGAAGCTGTCGCGGCGCAGGCCGAGCGCGGCGAGCCAGGGTTGCAGGTGCAGCCGGTAGCGCGCCAGGCCGCCGTCACCGCCCAGCGCATCGACGGCCGTGAGGTAACCGTGCCAAGTGCGAAAGCTGCCGTTGGCCAACAGCAGGCGCAGGCTCAGTTCTTCGCCGATCAGCGCGAACGGGTCGAACTCGCTCGAGGTGGCGAGGGTGTCGATGGTGAAGTCGAAGAGCTCGTTGACGCCTTCGCTGCCGGTGAAGCGCTCGACGACAACGGCGTTCTGAGGCGCCGACGTGGGCAGCTGCAGCTTGATGAGCCGCGCCTGCTCCGACAGCCGCGCGACGTTCAGGCCTTCGAGCTTCCATGGCGTCGGCATGAAGCTGCTTGATGTGTCTGATGACATGGATATCCACCTCCCTGGTGTCAGTGCCGGTCGTGCCGGTCTTCGTTCGATGCATGGCCGCGCGCGATCTTCCCGCCCTGTCGGTTCAGGGGCTGGCCGATCGACATCGCGTGGACCGGAAAAATCCTAGTTCGCCAACGTTGCATGTGCGTTTGCTGTGCCACAGCTGAATGTCATGACCGCAGGCGGCGGAAACACGGTGTTCGATCCGAACAGCCGGTAGCGTTTTGCATTGATCGTGACGGTCTGGGTGAACGAGCCGGTCAGCCCCAGGCTGGACGCGGTCGGGTTCGTCTCGTCGAAGCTCAAGATCTGCGCAGGCAGGAACGGATCTTTGGGCATGTCGAGTACCACATGAATAGCGGCTGTCGGGACGGTTTCATTTCCAAGACGGATGCCGAACCAGCTGCGCGTCACGAACGTGGAGGACTTTTCCAGCCACGCGTCATGGACCGAGCAATCGCCAAAAGACGGCGCATCGAAACGCAGCTTTGCCAACAGCCGTCCCTGGGCGCGGCTCTCATCGCTCGATACCGCGGTGGATGTATCTGAGGTGCTCGTGTTCACCCTATAGCCGCGATAGGCCACCGCCGATGCGACGAGGAGTGCCACGGCACCCGCAGCAAGCAGCGCAAATCTCTTCACAGGTCGCGGGCGCCGCATGGCGCGGGAATACGGTCGGCGGATGTCATGACGGTCGTTGCCTCCACTGATCTGGGACATGAAAGAACTGTCTCGCATGGCAGGCGTCCGTCATTCGCGAATGCCTGCCGAACGACGCACCTCTTCTTCGCTCAAGGCCAACCCGCCAGCGGCGGCGATGACCTCTGGCGGGAATTGCGGCAACTTGCCCGTCCCCGAGCGCCGCAGGCTCTCGCCCGCCTGGATCGGCGGGCCGCCTTCTTCCATGTAGCGTCGAATGTGCTCATACAGGCGCCAGAGCAATTCATCCTCCCACCAGCCCTTGTAGCCAATAGTGACGATCTCCTGGCATTGCCTGGGTTGCCTGGGGTCGCCCCACAGCAGCGCCAGCAAATAGGAAGAACGCGCCGCTTCGCCCGTGATCTCGGTGAGTTGGTAGCTGCGCGCATAGGCGTCGTCCCAGCGACAGGTCTTGACCTCGCCAACGCCTGCGCGCTGCCAGACCTTCCAGAACCTCATCGGAATGACGGTGAAGAACGAAACCTCCCTGGTCTTGCGATTGAAGAAAACCGGCAGATCGCGAGGCGTAAGGAATCCGACTCTGAAGAAAAAGATGGCCGCGACCAGAAAGAAGAGCGCGGCCATCGTCGAAACCATGGACATCAACAAGTTCAGAACGTAGTCCGACCTGCTTGAATCCAGATCCATGATGGATTCGAACGCGCCCCATCCGAACATGCAGGCAGCGAATCCGATGAGGACTGCGTACAGCCCCATCATGAATGTGATTTCGGTCGTACCCGCCGGCGCGCCAACAACGATGGCGTTCGGATGAATCCCCAACAAGGAATCGCACGAACTCGCCTTCCCATGCACGGGCTCGCGCTTTTCACGCGAGGCGATGCGCCAGGGAGACTTTCCTCCCAGCAGGCTCTTCTTCTGGACTTTCTCGACGAACTCAAACTGCGGGTCGGGCGCATTCCATTGCGGCAGCCGAATGTCGTAGTCCGGATTGTTTTCACGGCTCATGATCTGTCACTTGGCGAGTGACTCATCGACAATGAGCTCGCCTCCTTCAGGTGCATCCCAGATCCTCACATTGCCCTTGATGCCGCTCATCGCGTCGCGGCTCATTTCCACCCGTCGAGTGATCGATTCATCGTTGATTTCCAGCGGAAATATCTTGGTCTTCGGCCCTTCGACGATCTTGTCCTGCGCGTTCAATTTCCACTGCTTGCGCTGATCCGGCGTGCCAGTCACTTCAAACCCGAGTTCGTATTTCACCAGCTCACGCAACTGAACCGGGATGAACAGGCGCGTCCATGCTTCGTATGTGTCCGTGGGAACGTTCACCAGGATCGGGGCCATGCCAACCGAGCGTCCTTGCAAAGTCGTCTTGATTCCCGCATAGAAATCGACGCGAACACCCAGCAAGACCTTGTTGAGTTCATTCTGTTCCCTCTGCAGATTTCCCCACTTGTCACTGGCTTCGCCCCAGATGCTTCGCTTCACCCATTCGACAGTGGGCGCATCGTTCAGCAACATGGCGATGAAACCCGCAATCAAGCCCAGCCCGAGAAGCAGCAATCCCCACCCCGTCCAGGACAAGCCCCAACCGGCCGCCACGGTTCCCGTGATCCAGCCTGCAGTTCCGGCCACGTACATTCCACCGGCGATGGCTGCACCGACAAAGAACAGGCTTTGGGCAAGGTACAGGGCCGATGCATCGGAATCTCCTTTTTCTTTTTCATTTCTGTGCCGCAAGAAGGCACTCACAGCGTCGAATAGAAGCGATATCGCCGACGCGCTCCCCGCCACCAATTTCAATCCCAGCGCCGACGCCGTCTTGCCGAGTTGCTTCGCGTACGCCTCGCTGATTTCCAGCAGCGCGCCGGTCACGCCCAGCCCCGTCGTCAGCAAGGTGATGCTGGCGTAGGTGCGCTCTTCCTGCGTACCCGTCTCGAGCGTGTGCCAGGTCTTGCTGATGGACAGCACCTGCAGCAGCGCGCCGGCCGCGGAAAACGTCGCACTGCCCTGCTTGAATACGGCCATGCTCTCGCGCATGACGTCCGAGCCCGTCTTCCCGACCCGGCGAGCGAAATCGGCCACGGCGTCGGCCGACGCACCGGCCGCTGCCCGCGCGTCCGAGCCGGCCTTGGCCCCGGCCGCAGTGGCCGCATCCACCGCCCCCGGCGCGGCGGCGGCACCCTGGCGCACGGCGACGTAGACGTCGATCAGCGCGTTGGCCGTGCCCGGCCTGCCGCCGACGTTGAACCACATGGCGCCGCCCAGGACCAGGCTCTTGACCTGCTTGCTGTCTGCCGCATCGGCAGCGCGCTGCGCCAAGCCCCGCACCAGCCCCATCTGCTGGCGCCAGTAGGCGGCCGCCTTGTCCAGCGAGATGCTGAATTTGTGCACGGTCACGCCCGCGGCCTTGCCCAGCGTGTTGGTGATCGATTCGGTCAGTGCCTGCAACTTGTCGCGCAGCGGCGCCGGCAGCTGCTGAAGCTTGTCCAGCGCCATGGAGGTGGCGCCCACGACGGTCAGGGTCAGATGGCCATAGGTGGACGCCAGGTTCTTCAGCAGCGGCAATTGCTGGGCGAGCCAGCGTATCTCGGGCACGGCACGCAGCAACGCCTTGTCGCCGGCCGGCAAGGGCGTGCCGGCGGCGACCGCTTTCTCGATTTCCTCGATCAGCTTGAAGAGGTTCTTGATTTCCTTGTGGACCTTGGTGGGTTTGAAGGCCTCCTGGAAACTCTCGAAAGCCGACTTCTGGTTGCCCAGCAACGACCGCACCAGCAATGCCTCCTTGTCGTTGGGGTCCTTGAGCAGGAAATCCTTGAACCACTCGGTGCCCTTGTCGGTGATCGGCCCACCATGGGTGCACATGCCCACCGCGGCGGCGTAGAAGATGCCGTCACTGGGTGTCGCCTCGTCGAAGTCGAAGCCGGTGATCAGCTTGCGTTGCTCGGACTGCAGCCAGACCTGGTAGTCCAGCTCCAGACGTTCGAGGCGTTGGCGGTCTTCCTTGATCTTGGTCTGGTAGCTGCCCAGGAAGGTGCGGTGGGCGGGTTTGCGCTTGCCCCCCGTGACCCCGTCCAGAATGTCTTCTTTCAGGCTGGTGGCCTGCTCATCGATCTTCGAGGCGCTGGGAAACGAAATGATGCCGCGCCCAGGCACAACGTAGCGGCCACTGCCGTTGGCACGGTAGTTGTTGTATGTGTACTTGGGTTCCAGGGTGGCTTCGGGCGGGAGCTTGCCTGCCGCCTTCATGTCCTTGAACTCCTTCTCGCCGACCTCCTTGCCATTCAGGCCGGCGTACTGCGGATCGGTCAACGGCGCCTTGCGCGCCTGCGCCTGCTCGTCGGCCCGCTTGAGAAGCCCTTCGATGGTCAGCGCCGTTTGCAGCTTCTGGTAGCCGGACGTCTGCGTGATGACCCATTCGGCGGCATCGTTGCACAGGGTGATGCGGCGCTGGGCGGTTTCCGCGGTCGCGCCGATCGGGTCGATCAGGCCGACGATCATGACGTCGTTGGGCGAGTAGGGCTTCTTCTTGCTGGCCTGGTTGCCGGCGGCCAGGATTCGCTGGGCCTCCGTATGCAGGGTGCCGGCCGTTTCCGGGCGCGTGTGGGCCACGCCCGGCTTTCCGGAACTGGGCAGCGGTGCAAACGGGTTGCCGCGAAGCGCCGATGCAGGGCGGCCGGGATCGTAGTCGGCCACCGCGGTCTGCACCAGCTTGTCGGTCAACGGCAGGGATTGGCTGCACGATGCGTCGGGCGCATCGATCTTGGTCATCCGCTTGCGACGCAACGTCTTGTCGTTCCCGTACAGATGCCGAACCTCCGGGCTCCAGAGATGGTCGCTGTAGGCCACCCAGACCTTGCCGGCGTTCTTGGCGTCCTGGATCACGAACAGCATCGCGCTGGCGTACGCGGCGGTGCGACTGCAGGAAAAGGCCTCTTCGTCCTTGCCCGAGGCCGAGCCTTCGAGAGGGTGCGGGGTGAGGTAGCCACCTTCATGCACCTTGAAGGCTTCCCAGCCGCGTTGGCTCTTCAGGGTCGGGGTGTGCGACTTCTCGTAGTAGGCAATGACATAACCGGGGCGCAGCGTTCTGGCGACATGCCCCGACGTTGGCAGTTGCGGCGCCGATATCTTGGAATCCATCAGCACCCGGGTCGATCCACTGCGCGCCGCGTTCTCGGCATACGCCTTGTCAGCCACACCGGGACGCACCAGAAGCACCGGGAGGCCGGCTTTCTCGCAGGCCGGGCAACCTCCTGTCGCGCAGGGAGGCGTGTTGGCGGCCGCCTTGTTCGCCGCCGCCGAGTAGGAATTGAGGGCCATGGTGCTAGCCAAGGTGTTCTCCCTGTGCAGTCTGTTGGATGGAGGCCCGATCGAACGCCGGGTCGAGCTCGGCCCGGATGGCGTCCCAGCCTTGAGGGTCGGGGATGTCGTCGAGCGCCTCGGCGAGCGATGCATCGCCTCCGATGGCACGAACGATGGCCGTGCGCACGATCGGGTGCGTCGTCAGCTCGGGGTGGATCTGCAGGACGTAGGCGCCCAGCAGGACCCGGTCCTGTCGATTGACCACACCTGCGGCAATGACCGCATCTGCGGCCCGCGACGCCTGCTGCAGGTGGTCGGCCGGCAGCACGCCGGCAAAGCGCTGCCAGCCCCGCAGGAGGTCGTGCACCGTTTCGCTCTTGAGCGCATGGTTCCATTGCGCTGTGCTGAACCGGGCCGACGCCGGGTCTGGACTGGCATCGGACTGGAAAAGCACCAGCTGCGTGCACCTGTCGAGGCTGTACCAGCGTTGCACCGGGCCGAGAAGGCTCGCCTGCTGTGCCGGCGTGAGTACAGGCCACATCCACTGCATGACCCTGCGATCGGCCCAGCGGATGAGCTGCGAACTGCGTTGCCCCCAGAACCCACCTTGCATGACGCGTGCAAGGTGGCGAACCAGCGCGTCCACTGGCGCGGCAGTCAACAGCCATCCGCCGAGCGCGAACCCCTGCGTGCGCTCGGAGTCTGGATCGGCCTGTTCATCTGCTGCCTGTGCCAAGCTGGCTTCGAGCAGCCGCGTGTCATGCGGATGCAGATGGATCAGGCGGGGAAGTTGCCTGTCCTTGAGCAGCGGATGGTGAACGGGGACAGGCCATGTCTGGCGCGACTCCGCTTCCAGCCACTCGGCGGGAAAGGGCTCGCGCAGCATCGGGTCGATCAGCACGTAGGCCGAGAGCGTCTCGTCCTCCTGCAATGATTCACCCAGTTGCCTGGCAAGGCGTTCAAACATGGATGGCTGCCTCACAAGGCGACGGCGCCGCTGGCCGCGGCGTCGTCTTGTTTGGGACAGGGTTGCAGGTCACTGCCGGAGAGCGAGTTGCTGCTGCTGTCCCCTTGCGGCCCCACGAAGTTATGCATCCCCCTGAACGTCACCTTCCCCGGCGCATGGATCTTGATGCTCGATCCTTCCAGCCTGATGTACGCCCCCGCGCTGGTCAGCAGCACGTGCTTGGGTGCTTCCACGGCCACGTCCTTCGCCGTGCTGGCGATCGTCACCTTCTTGTCCGCCGCGATCTTCGTGGCGCCGGTCTGGCTCTGAAGGCTCACCTTGCCGCTGGCCGCATGCAGCGCGATGCCACGCTCCTGGTTCGGTTCGCCGCCTTCTCCGGCCTTCGTGCCGACGGTGTACAGGCTCACCCCCCTGGCGACGCTCAGGGCGATCTGCCCTTGCGCGGGCAGGTCGACATCCTGGCTCGCGACGATCGCGGTGTGCTGCCCGCTCACGGCGATCACTTCCTTCGGCGTGACGAAGCCGATGCCCATCGGCGCGCTGAACTGCAGGTGCGGCTCGCTGTACGCAGTGACGCTGCCGTGGCCGCCTTCGGTGGCCTTGATGTCGCCACCGCCTGAACCACCGTTGCTGCCCGATCCCGCAGCACCGCCCTCCTGCTTCGCCTCCAGCACCTCGGCCACATGCTTCAGCGCGGCGATCGCCGGCAGCTCGGCCGGAGCACCTTCACCCTTGATCTGCGCCTTCTGCGTCTGCGCACTCTGGGCGAGTGAAGTGGCGAGCTCTTCCGCCTGTTTCGTCTGCTGCTGCGCTTCGCGACTCGCCATGAACGCGCCCTTGGCGTTCGGCTGCGCATACGCGCTCACGAGCAGGCCCGCGCCGGCGCGGATGGCGCCTTGCGCGGTGGTGGCCAGTTCGGCGCCGTGGCCGCGGCCCTTGCCGCGCGCGTTGTCGTCCTGCTGCTTGTGATGGCCCAGGTGCAGGCGGCTGCTGGCCTGGGTGGTGGCCAGGCTGGTGCTGCCCTGCCCGGGGGTGTCGTCGAAGACGAGCTGGTTGTAGCCCCCGTCGCCGCTCTGACTGGCGCTGAGTTCCTGGGTCTTGATGCCGCTGAAGACGGCGTTGTGCGCGTGCTCCTTGGCGCCCTTGCCTTCGCCGGCGAACCACGCGGGCGCGTTGCCGGTGGACTGGGCGGCGCCCGCGGGTTTCTGGTTGTGCTGGGCGTCGACCTGGCCGGCGCCGTTGTACAGCGCGGCGACGACCACGGGGCGGTCGATGTCGCCGTGGTGGAACTCGACGAGCACTTCCTGCCCCACGCGCGGCAAGCTCATCTGGCCCCAGTTGTCGCCGGCGGCGCTGGCGGCCACGCGCACCCAGGCGCCCAGGCGGTCGGCGGCGGGGGCGTTGTCCTGGCCGTCGGTGCGCGACTGGCGTGCGCTCGACGCACTGCCGCGCTGCCAGTGGAACTGCACCTTGATGCGGTGGTCGCGGTCGGTGTGCACGGGCGCATCGCCGCCACCCACCCCGATGACGATGGCGCTCTGGCTGCCGTGCACGCTGGGCTTGGGGTGGATGCGCTGGCCGTGGCCGTCCAGGCTCAGCGGCCGGTAGGGGATGGCCGCGCGCACGGTGGTGAATTCGTTGCGGTAGTGGGTGACGGCGTCTGCGGTCGTATCGCCGTTACCGCTGTCGAACGCGGTGGCGATGTCGGGCAGGCCCAGCCGCTCGCCGATGCCGGTCTTCAGGTCTTCGTCGAAGTTGTTGCGCGCGATGTGACGCACGGCCAGCACGGCGAAGCGGCGGTCCTGCTCGCTGTCCTTGTCGTGCTGCTCGTGCCCGCTCAGGGTGAAGGTGGTGGCGGGCGCCAGGGTACGCACGGCACTGCGGCCTTCGAAGCGCTTGTTGCGCAGCTCCAGCGCCTGCAGGGCGTTGGCGAGCAGGCGCTCGCCCTGCGCGGAGGTCTCCCAGCCGTAGGCGCCGGGGTCGTCGCTCCAGTGCAGGGTGCGCTGGCCCGCGGCGCGGCTTTGCTGTTGCACAGGGCGGGCGTTCACGCTCTTGTAGTCCCAGCTTTGCTGCGCGAGGCTGTTGGTCTGCAGCTGGCGGTGACCGCGCCACTGCTGGATGGTGTCCTCGCGCTCGCTGGCATCGGCGCGGTGAAAGCGGATGGTGGCTTGCGCGTTGGCGCGGAAGGCCCCGTTGTGGTCGGCGATGACGAGCGTGTGGTTGCCCAGCGCACCGTCCTTGCCTGTGGTGTGTTCGAACCAGTAGCACAGCCCCTCTTCGGCGAGCAGCCGCGCGACGAAGTCGAAGTCGCTTTCCTGGTACTGGGTGGTGATGCCGCGCACGGGGTAGATGTCGCGCTGGGCGATCTCCCAGCGCCATTGCGGCACGAGCTGGCCCTGGCTCTGGTAGCGCCCGAACACGGCATCGACGATGTCGAACACGTTCTGGTGCTGGAACAGGCAGCTGTCCTGGCGGTAGCGCAGGAAGGCGATCCACGGCTCGATGACGAGCCGGTAGCGCGCCATGCCGCCGTTGCTCGACACGCACTCGGCCTCGCTCACATGGCCATGGAAGGGGCGCAGCTCGGTGCGGCTTTGCGCGGTCTGCAGATCGAGCCGCACGCCCTGGCCGATGAGGGTCTTGAGTTCGATGTGCGCGTCATCGCTCAGCGCGGTGAGTTCGAAGCGAAAGCCGCCGCCGTCGATGCACTCCACGCCGTCCAGGCGCTCGGCCAGCAGCTTGTTCTCGCCCAGCGGCGTGTGCAGCACCAGCAGGCGATCGCGCTGCGTGGTGCCCGCGCGCATGAGCCCGCCGAGCGAGGCCGATGTGAAGGTCGTCGTCATTGTTTTTGTTCTCCCGTGGGCACGCGCGGCGGCTGCGCCTAGGTGATCCGGTAGCGGAACTCGCCGCCCTTGCCGCAGCTGGCTTTGATCTTGGCCAGCGGCGTCTCGTCGGCCATGCGCGTGAGCACGGCCTCGGCGATCTCGGGCAGCAAGGTGCCGTTGAGGATGTGGTCGACGTTGCGCGCGCCCGAGTCGACCTCGGTGCAGCGTGCGAGCACGGCCTCGACCAGCGCGTCGTCCCACTCGAACACGGCCTTGTGGTTGGTCGCGATGCGGTCGCGGATGCGCCCGAGCTTGAGCGCAATGATCTGCTCGAGCACCGCATCGGTGATCGGATAGAACGGCGCCACCTTCATGCGACCGAGAAAGGCCGGCTTGAAGGCCTTCATGAGCACGGGGCGCAGCGCCTCGGCCAGCGCGTCGGGCGCGGGGCGCTCGTCGTCGGCCTTGTTGAGGCAGGCCTGCATGATCTGCGACGAACCGATGTTCGAGGTGAGGATGATCAGCGTGTTGCGGAAGTCGATCTCGCGGCCCTCGGCGTCGTCCATCATGCCCTTGTCGAACACCTGGAAGAACATCTCGAGCACGTCGGGGTGGGCCTTCTCGACCTCGTCGAGCAGCACCACGCTGTAGGGCTGGCGGCGCACGGCCTCGGTGAGCACGCCGCCTTCGCCATAGCCCACGTAGCCGGGCGGCGAACCCTTGAGGCCCGAGACGCTGTGCGCCTCCTGGTACTCGCTCATGTTGATGGTGATGAGCTTCTTCTCGCCGCCGTACAGGATGTCGGCCAGCGCGAGCGCGGTCTCGGTCTTGCCCACGCCCGAGGGGCCGACGAACATGAACACGCCGCGCGGCTTGTTGGGGTCTTCCAGGCGCGCGCTCGCGGTGCGCACGCGCTGGGCCACGGCGGCGAGCGCGTGGTCCTGGCCGATGACGCGCTCGGCGAGCAGGGTGTCGAGGCTGCGCACGGTCTTGATCTCGTCCTTGACCATGCGGCCCAGCGGCACGCCGGTCCAGGCCGAGACGATCTCGGCGACGACGTGGCCGTCGACCTGCAGCGGCACCATCGGCGTGGTGCCTTGCAGTGCGCGCAGTTCGGCCAGCAGGGCATCGAGTTCGTCGCGCGCGGGGTCGGCAGTGGCAGCGGTTTTCTTGCGGCTGGCGGCGCGGGCCGGCGCTTTCTCCGCCACGGCGGGCGCGGCCTCGGGCTGCGCGGCCGATTCATCACGTTGCGCACGCAGCGCGCGGATGCGTTCGACCAGCGCGTTCTCTTCGGCCAGGCGCTGCTGGCTCGCGGCCAGCTCGGCCTGCAGCGCGCTCTTCTTTTCCGCCAGTTCGGCCAGGCGCGCTTCATGGCGCCCGCCGGCCGCGGTGTCGCGCACCAGCGCGGCGCTCTCGGCCTCGATGCGCTCGAGGCCGCGGTTCGCTTCCTCGATCAGCGCCGGCGTTGCGCTCTGGCCCAGCGCGACTTTCGCGCAGGCCGTGTCGAGCACACTCACCGCCTTGTCGGGCAGCTGGCGTCCGCTGATGTAGCGGTGCGACAGGCGCACCGCCTCGGTGATGGCTTCGTCGAGCACGCGGATGTTGAAGTGCTTCTCCATCAGCGGCACCATGCCGCGCAGCATGGCGGCGGCCAGTGTCTCGCTGGGCTCTTCGACCTTCACGACCTGGAAGCGCCGCGCGAGCGCCGCGTCCTTCTCGAAGTATTTCTTGTACTCGCCCCAGGTGGTGGCGGCGATGGTGCGCAGCTCGCCGCGCGCGAGCGCGGGCTTGAGCAGGTTGGCCGCATCGCTCTGCCCGGCCTGGCCGCCCGCGCCGATCATGGTGTGGGCCTCGTCGATGAAGAGCACGATGGGGTGCGGGCTCTTCTTCACTTCGGCGATCACGTTCTTCAGGCGGTTCTCGAACTCGCCCTTCACGCTCGCGCCGGCTTGCAAGAGACCCATGTCGAGCGTGTGCAGCGCCACGGCGCGCAGCGACTCGGGCACGTCCTGCGCGGCGATGCGCAGTGCCAGCCCTTCGACCACGGCCGTCTTGCCGACGCCGGCTTCGCCGGTGAGGATGGGGTTGTTCTGGCGCCGGCGCATCAGGATGTCGATGACCTGGCGGATCTCGGTGTCGCGGCCGATCACCGGGTCGAGCGCGCCATCTTTCGCGCGCTGCGTGAGGTTGGTGGTGAACTGGTCGAGCGCGGGTGTCTTGCCGGGCACGCCCGCGGCCAGCGGGTCGGCCGGCGCTTGCTGCGCATCGCCCTCGGTGGCCGCGCCCGAGGCGCCGGCCTCGGCCGCTTCGCTCGAGCCGTCGGTGAGCTTGTCGAAGTCGTGCTTCAGGTCTTCGAGGCGGATCTTCGCGAACAGCGGCGAGCCGCGCTGCGCCAGCTGCGCGAGGTCGGGCTCGGTCAGCAGCGCGAGCAGCAGGTGGCCCGAGCGGATCTGCGCCGCGTGCGCGTCGAGCGAGGCCAAGAGCCATGCCTGCTGGAACAGCTGCTGCAGGTGCTGCGAGAACACGGGCGTGCGCGTGTTGCCGTTCTTGAAGGTCTGGATCTCGCGCTCCAGGTCCGACTGGATCGCGGTGGCGCTGATGCGGTTGGCGTGCAGCACGCGCGCGAGGTCGTTGTCGGTCTGCTCCAGCAGCGCCAGGAACAGGTGCTCCAGGTCGACCTCGTAGTGGCCGTGGGCCAGGCACAGGTTGGCGGCGCGCTGCGTGGCCATGCGGGCGCTGGCGTTGAGCTTGGTGATCAGTGTCTTCAGCGAGGTGCTCATGAGCGGTGGTGTTCTTCTGTCGGTCGTGTTCGTTGAAAGGGTCACTGCAGGGGCTGAAGCTCGTACTGCGTGTCGCTGCGGTCGCCCTCGGCCTCGCGGGTGGTGATGAAGCTGTCCCAGCCGAGGTGGCTGCCGCCGCTGTCGCTGAGCTGCACGGCGGCGACTTCTTCGCGCGCCAGGATCAGGCGCACTTCGTATTCGCAGGTCACGCCGGCCAGCAGCGCCAGCATCTTTTCGAGCGCCTTCGCATGCGCGCGGCCCGGAAAGAACTCGCGCAGCGCACTGCGCTTGAGCGGGCCGATCCACAGGCGGATGCGCAGGTCGCGCTGCCAGATGCGTTCGCCCGCCATCGCGTTCTGGCCCAGGCTCACGTTGCCCTCGCCCAGCCTGGAGCGCTGCTGCACGGGCATGTCGTACCACTTGCCCAGGAACTGCTCGATGCGGATGTGGCTGCGGAAGTAGTCCGACAGCACGCGCTGCAGGTAGGCCGCCGACATCGGCCGGTGGCGCACCGCGGCGGCGTAGCCGGCCACGGTCTCGTCGAACACGGTGCCCGTGCCGTCGGTCAGCGGGTCGCGCTGGGCCGTGTGCTCCAGCCCGGCCATCGACAGCAGCACCGGCAGGTAGGCGCGGCTGCGCTCGTGCTCGTAGTGCAGCGGCAGGCGGTACTTGCGCCAGGCGGCATAGAAGAGCGCGGCGGCGCGGTTGCTGAACACGTCGAGAAAGGCACGCGCCGAGCTGTCGCGCAGATGCTGCTCGCGGCGCATCAGCATCTCGGTGTAGACGATGGGCAACGCGCCCGACACGCCCAGCATGCCGAAAGACGCGGGCGTGAGTTCGATACGGCTCAGGCCGTGCTCGTCCTCATGCGGCAGTGGCGGCTCGCACAGCTGCGCGCCCGACATCAGCTCGCCCACGGCGTCGCGCACCGCCAGCGCCTCGATCTCGCTGGGCGGGAAGTTCAGGCTCGTGGAGCTGCGAAAGCGCACCCAGCGCGGCACCATGCGCTCGCCGGGCACCAGGCGCTGGTGCACGTCGCGCTCCTGCCGCTTGAGCAGCATGAGCTCGATCAGCCGCACCGCCTGGAAAAATTCGAAGCGGTAGGGTTCGCGCAGCAGCCTTTCGGCTACAGGAGGATCGATTCGCCGCTGCGGGGCTTGCATCGCACCAGCTCCTCCTTGTCGCGCGCCGAAACGATCACCAGCTGGGTGAAGCTGTTCAGGTGCACATAGAGACCGAAGAAATGGTCCATCACGCGGGCAAAGGCCTGCAGGCTGCTGCCCACGAAGCCGGTCTCGTCGACCGTGAGCTTGAGCTCGATGCCGCGCACGAAGGTCGCGAAGGGCTTGCCGGGCAACCACTGGGTGGTGGCCTGCTGCTCGATCGCGGTGATGGCCTCGATCTGCCGCGCCGACACGGCCGAGCGGCCCAGGTCGTACAGCCGCAGCATTTCCTTCAACGCCGGCAGCCCGCTGGTGGCCAGCGACAGGTGGTTGAGCGACAGGTGCGACACCAGCCGCCACTGCACGCCCTTGCCGCGCGGCATGCGCAGCGTCTGCGTCGGGCGGCGCAGCATGCGGATCGAGCGCGCCACCGAGTTGCCCTCGATGAACAGGTCGCCGCCGGGCAGGCCGAAGGCCAGCGAATGCGGCAGGTCGCGGTTGGTGCAGGTGAGGTCGATGCTCAGCGTTTCGGTCTGCGGCAGCGAGGGCTGGAAGTCGATGTCGACGATCGAGAGTTCGGTCTCGTAGCCCGGGCTGCGCTGCGCCACGAGCTCGTTGCGCCGCGCGAACCAGTAATGCTCGGCCTCCTTCGGATGCTCGCCGTGGTGCAGCGAATAGAAGGGCCGGAACTCGATGTAGGCGTCGCCCTCGGCGGTCTGCTTCACGAGCTTGACCGAGTCGATGCTGTAGACCTCGAAGCCGAAGGCGCGGCGCGCATCGGCCACCACCGGGTACGCGGCGGCCGCATGCGTCACGCGGATCGGGTCGCTGCGCTGCTTGAAGAGGTTGATGACGGGCGTGCAGCCCAGGCGCAGGTTGCGGCTGGACACGCCCTCGAGCAGCCGCGCCGTGGGCGAATCGGCACGCACGCCGGTCATCACCAGGTGCAGCGTGATCGAGCGGCACGAGCCGATGTGGCGCAGCGCGTTCGCCAGGTCGATGTCGACGAAGTTGAACTTCTCGGGGAACGCGAAGTACTCGCTGAGCAGGCGGTAGGCCGGGTGCGAGCGCGCCGGCAGCTCGATGAGCGCGTCGGCCTCCTCGAAGCCGACGGGGTGCAGCGCCTCGCCCTGCACCAGCGTCCACTTGCCGCTGCGCTCGGGCTCCACGAAGACGGCGGCCGTCTTCAAAAAGATGGCATCGGCCAGCGCCGTGGCCAGCGAGGGCTCGGCGTCGATGAAGGTGCGCAGCCGCGCCAGCGTGAGCGCCAGGGTGCCGAGCGACTTCTGCTCGCCGGTGGCCTCAAGCGTGACCGAGAGGCAGCCCGTGGCGTTGCGCGGCAGCGAGGCCTGTGCGGGCGCATTCACCACCGAGTGGTAGACCACGTTCGACACCTGCACCGCCGCCAGCGTGACGTCGTACACGCTGCGAAAGCGGCAGGCGCCGCCGCGCACCGGCTGCGAGGTGAGCTCGGTGCCGCGCGCGATGGTGACGGGCTTGCTGAGCTTGGCGAGCGCCGCGCCGCCGGCGTCGAACTGCGCGATGGAGCACGACGGAAAGGGCCGCAGGTAGTGCGGGTACATCACCTCGAGCAGCGCTTCGGTGAGCTCGGGGTAGTCGTCGTCGAGCTTCTTGCTGATGCGGGCCGTGAGCAGCGCGAACGACTGGATCATGCGTTCGACGTGCGGGTCTTCGCTGGCGTCGGCCGAGATGGCCAGGCGCGCGGCGATCTTCGGGTAGCCCTTGGCGAACTCCTGCGAGTAGCCGCGCAGGAAGGCCAGCTCGCGTTCGTAGAAGGGCAGCAACTCGTCCATGGTGTGCGTCGTGTGCGCGGATCGTGGCGCTAGGCGTACCGGCTCTTGCCGGTGCCGCGGGTGATGGAGTACTGCAGCGTCGTGGGCTGCAGCATGGCGTCGAAGTTCACCGGCTCGGCCAGCTCTGGCAGCACGAGCAGGGCGGTGATTCCGAAATAGAGCATGTGGGTGCTGGCCTGGCCGTCGACCTCGAGCGACACCGAGACATCGCGCAGGCGCGACTCGTGGCGGGCGATGGCCTGCTCCAGCGAGCGGCAGATGAACGAACGGTCGTAGTGGCTGGCCAGGCTCAGGCCCGAGAAGTCGCTCAGGCCGTAGGTCATGACGGAGCGCCGGCACTCCGGGTAGGCCTGGAGCTTGGCGTCGTCGAAGACCATGCGCGTGTTGAGCAGGGATTCGAGGTCGCGTGCGACCACGTTCTTGACCTCGTCAAGCGACAAATGCCGCAGCACCGGCGAAGCCGGCCCGCGCCAGTCGTCATCGAACAGCTTGTCGAGCAGGCCCGGTTCGAATCCTGTCATGGGTCACTCCCTGTCTCTCGCGTCGGACAACGGGCAGGGCGCCGCGCGAGGGGCGCGGCGCCAAAAAGAAACCGCGGCCTGCGCCGCGGTCGTCATTGCCCGACTGGCGTCAGACCGAGTAGGTCTTGTCGTTCTTCGTGAGGCTCCAGGCGCCTTGCGAGTTGCCGCCCTGGTTGCCGCCGATCTTCTGCTGCGTGTACTTCCACTGCACGGCGGCGTACTTCAGCGAGAAGGTCTCGCTCGGCACGCTGGCCACGTCGGTGCTCACGACCTTCGGGTTCACGCTGGCGATCAGCACGTACTTGAGCTTGATCTCCATGTACTGCACGCGCTTGCCTTCGCCGTCGGCACGGTAGAACTGCACCGTGACTTCGTCGAAGGTGGTGCCGCCCGACGCGTGCTGGTACAGCAGCGGGCTGACGACGTCCATGTCCTTCGTGAAGATCATCTCGCCGTGCTCGCAGCGCTCGGCGGTGTGGCCGCCGGCGGTCGACGCAGTGGCCGAGCGCGGCTGCACGATGCTGTGCTGCCACGAGCTGACTTCGATCCAGTCCTTGTGGTCCTTGTCCTGCGACTCGCCGTTGATGGCCGGGCTGCCGAACTTGACGTAGATATCTTTCATGTTTCTTCCCCTTCTTGATTGATTGATTACTGACAGTTAACGTGTTGCAGCACGGCCCCTCGGCCGCGCACCCGATCTGCCTCCTTACTTATTCACTGACTTCGGCAGATCGGCGACCAAGCGCAGTGAAATAGACAGTTCATCCAGCTGGAAGTGCGGCCGCAGGAACGCGACCGCGCGGTACACGCCGGGCCGCCCGGGCACTTCGCCGACCTGGATGGCGGCTTCGCGCAGCGGGAACTGGGCTTTCTGTTCCTGCGTCGCGTTGTCGTCGAGCAGCACGTACTGCGCGATCCAGCGGTTCAGGAACTGTTCGACGTTGTGCGCCGAGGCAAAGCTGCCGATCTTGTCGCGCATCATGGCCTTGAGGTAGTGCGCGATGCGGGACACCGAGAAGATGTACTGCAGCTGCGCCGAGAGCACCGCGTTGGCGTTGGCGCTGTCGGTGTTGTACTTCTTGGCCTTCTGCAGCGACTGCGCGCCGAAGAACGCCGCGTAGTCGGAGTTCTTGCAGTGCACGAGCGGAATGAAGCCCAGGTCGCTGAGCTCTTTTTCGCGCCGGTCGGTGATGGCGATCTCGGTCGGGCACTTCAGGGCGATCTCGCCTTCGTCGGTCTTGAAGGTGTGCGTGGGCAGGTCTTCGACCAGGCCGCCACCTTCGACGCCGCGGATGGCCGCGCACCAGCCGAAGTCGTCGAACGCGGCCGTCAGGCGCGTGGCGAAGGCCCAGGCCGCGTTGCACCAGAGGTACTTGGCGTGGTCGGTGCCGTCGACGTCTTCGACGAAGTTGAAGCTGTCGACCACCGTGCCTTCGCGCGGGTGGTAGGGCAGGCGCCCGAGGAAGCGCGGCAGCGTGAGGCCCACGTAGCGCGAGTCTTCCGAATCGCGGAACGACTTCCACTTGGCGTATTCGACGGTGTCGAACACCTTGGCCATGTCGCGCGGCTTGCCCAGGTCGGCAAAGCTTTCCAGGCCCAGCAGCTCGGGCGAGGCCGCGCCGATGAAAGGCGCATGGGCGGCAGCGGCCACGTGCGCCATCTGGTCCAGGAAGTACATGTCTTCCGGCTGGCGCGTGACGTCGAAGTCGCCCACCAGCGCACCGAACGGCGCACCGCCGAAGGTGCCGAACTCTTCTTCGTAGACCTTCTTGAACATCGCGCTCTGGTCGAACTCGACGGCGGCCTTGAAGTCGCGGATCAGGTCGCGCTTGGTGGCGTTGATGACCTTGATCTTGAGCATGGTGCCGGTCGGCGTTTCCTTGACCAGGTACTCCAGGCCGCGCCAGGTGCTCTCCAGCTTCTGGAACTCGGGCGCGTGCATCACGGCGCTGAGTTGCGCGGAGATGAGCGCGTCCAGGTCGGCCACGCGCGCGTCGATCATGGCCGACACGTTGTCGGAGACGATCACCGAGCCTTCGAGGACCTGGCTGACGAGTTCGCCGATGAGGTCCTTGGTGCGCGTGTGTTCCACGTCGGACTTGGCGACCTTGCTCTTCTCGACGATCTGGTCGAGCAGGTCGACCGAGGCCTCGGACGAAGCGGCACCGCTCGATGCCGAAAGTGCTTGCGCGGTCATGTTCAGCTTTCGTCCTTCTTGCCGGCGCTCTGTCCCAGGCGCTGGAGTTGCTCGGTGTTGTTCAGCACGTCGGCCAGCAGGTCTTCGAGCTTGCTGTTGCCGGCCATCTTGTTGCGCAGGTCGGCCAGCTTGGTGCGCGCGTCGAGCAGGCGCTTGAGCGGCTCGATCTGCTCGACGACGGCTTCGGGCGAGAAGGCGTCCATCGAGTTGAAGGTGAGGTCGACACCGAAGCTGCCGCCGCGCCCGTCCAGCTTGTTCGGCACCTGGAAGGCGGCACGCGGGGCCACGCCCTTCATGACGTCGTCCATGTTGTCGCGGTCGATGTTGACGAACTTGCGGTCCTTGAGCTTGGGCTGCTCGACCTCGGACTGGCCCGCCAGGTCGGCGATCACGCCGACGACGAAAGGCAATTCCTTTTTCTCGATGGCGTCACCGAGTTCCACGTCGTACGTGAGTTGCACGCGCGGCGGGCGCACTTTTTGGAGACGCTTCTGCACGCTCTGTCTTTTGGTCGCCATAAGCTTCAATACCTTCGCAATAGGACTGAGAAACGAATTAAAAAGTTGTACGACCCATTTCCAGATCGCACGCCCATTCGTTAATACATTGGTTTAAAAACCAATTCAAAAACCGGACAATTACTTGAGCGCGTCAAATGGATTGCCGCCACCCGCGCGCGGGGCAGGCGCGGCAGGTGCCGGGCGCGGCGCGGCGACCGGGGCGGGCCGTGCGGCGGCGACCGGAGTCGGCGCGGCGGACGATGACGACGAGGGCGCGGGTGCCGGGCTGGGGGCCGCGGCGCGGCGCGTGGGCGCCGGCCGGGCTTCGGGGCCGGCGGGCACCAGGACCGACAGGCCCAGGGTTTCGCGCAGCAGGGCGGCCAGGCGGTAGGCGTCGGCGTTGGCGTCGCCGCTCAGGCTGCTGTCCTTGCCCAGATCCTCGATGGAGCGGGCCGCCAGGCGCAGGCCGCCCACGGCGGTGATGCTCTTGGCCTGCCGGCTGGAGGGGTCGCGGCGCAGCGACTCCTCGGCGGCCGAGATGGCCAGGCTGTAGCGGCCTTCGTTGAAGTAGATCTGCGCGATGCGCGACCACGGCTCACCGCGGGTCGGGTTGTCGGTGGCGAGCTGCTGGTACTGGCGGATGACGGGCGCCCTGTCGCCGGTGGCGGCTGCCGCGGCGGCATCGACCTCGGCCAGGCTCTTGTTGTAGGCCGCGGTGGCCTGGGCAACGGCCGCGTCCGGCGTGGTGGTACAGGCCGACAAAAAGACGGTGCTCGCAATGGCACCGGCAATCATCGTGCGCGACATGATTTTTCGAATCGACACATTCCCCCCTGATCTGACTTTTTAGCAGGCCGCAATCATTCATTAAATTGCGACCGTTGACAATAACAATACACGATACTACAGCCGCGTGGATGGCAAATGACGGGGGCGGATTAATGCTAATTTCCTAATCGAAAGTCATTTTCGAAATCGGTTAATCCTATTTGGTCCATCGAAATATTGTTACGACTCGCTTTTAATGAAAATATTAATTACATCTGGCGCGCTGCTGGCCGCGTTGATGCTCGGCGGGTGCAGCTCGCCGGCGCTCACGATCGCCAACATCGCGCTCGAGGCGAGCGGACTGAAGAAGCCCGAGCTGCCCGAGTCGCAAAAGCCCCCGCGCAAGGTGACGATGTCGATCGCCGCGGGCAAGAACCTCAACGCCGACGGCCGCAACCGCCCGCTGTCCGTGGTGATGCGCATCTACAAGCTGAAGGAAACGACGGGCTTCTACCAGTCGTCCTTCGACGCCTTCGTCACGCCGGGACGCGACAAGACGCAGCTGGGCGACGACCTCGTCGAGAGCCGCGAGATCACGCTCATTCCCGACCAGCAATACACCTGGACCGAGATGGTTCCGCGCACCGCCAACGCGGTGGCCGTGGTGGTGCTGTTCCACTCGCCCGACGCACAGCGCTGGCGCTTCGCCTTCAACGCCGCCGACGCCGAAAAAACCGGCATCGTGATGGGCGCGCATGCCTGCGCGCTCACCGTCACGACAGGCGCGGTGGTGGGCCAGCAGAACGCACAAGGTGCGGCCCCCACGGGCGCGCTCAACCTGTTGGGGCCGGTAACTTGCCGGCCCTCGCCCGCCTGAACTGCAGCGACGGCGGGCCTGTCCGAGTCGACACGACGATGCGATACATTCAAAAAAAATTGTGGGGAGTTGATCCGACGTGAGCTACGCAGCCAAGGTCCTCTGGGGAGAGGGCTTGTTTCTACGCCCCCAGCATTTCCAGCGCCAAGACGCGTACCACGAGGCGCGCCTGCGCGCCACGGCGCAGACGCTGCATCCGTACTTCTGGGGCGTGCGCTCCATCAGCTTCGACCTCGATGCGCTGGCCAGCGGCATGCTGCGCGCTTCGCAGCTGTCGCTGGTGTTCCCCGACGGCGAGCCCTACGCGGCGCCGCAGGCCGATGCGCTGCCGCCGCCCATCTCGCTGGACACGCTGAGCCCGGGCCAGAACGAGATCACCTTCTACCTGGTGCTGCACCCGGTGAAGGAACTCGGCAAGAACTACACCGACCCCAACGAGGAAGGCTTTGCCGCGCGCTACACCAGCGACGCGACGCAGTCGCTCGACCTGTACACCAACGCCGTGAGCGCCGAGGTGGTGTTCCTGCGCAAGAGCGTGAAGCTGCTGGCCGACACCGAGCCGCGCGAGCAGTTCGTGTCGATCCCCGTGATCCGCATCCGCCGCACCGCCGCGGGCGGCTTCGAGATCGACCGCAGCTTCGTGCCCCCGTGCACCAGCATCGACGCCTCGCCCACCGTGTTCCAGCAGCTGCGCCGGCTGCTCGACGTGCTGCAGGCCAAGGTCAATTCGCTCTACGGCATCCACCGCGAGCCGAGCAAGAACATCATCGAGTTCCGCTCGGGCGACATCGCCTCGTTCTGGCTGCTGCACACGGCCAACTCGGCGTTCGCGTCGCTCTCGCACCTGTTCCATCACCCGTCGCTGCACCCGGAGCGGTTGTTCCAGGAACTGCTGAGCCTGGCCGGCGCGTTGATGACCTTCGCCAAGACCTACTCGCTGAACGACCTGCCGGTGTACGACCACGAGAAGCCGGGCCCGGCCTTCGCCGAGCTCGACCGCATCGTGCGCGACCTGCTCGACACCGTCATCTCCACGCGCTACTTCGCCATTGCGCTCACCGAGACGCGCAACGCCTTCTACCTGGGGCGCCTGGACTCCGGAAAGATCGACGAGAAGACCGTGTTCTACATGTCGGTCACCGCCAGCATGCCGGCCGCCGAGCTGGCCGAGGTGGTGCCGCAGCGCTTCAAGATCGGTGCGCCCGAAGACGTCGACAAGCTCGTGCTCTCGGCCATGCCGGGCGTGCGCATCGTCTACGCGCCGCAGGTACCGCCGGCCATTCCGATCCGCGCGGGCGCCTGCTACTTTTCCATCGACAGCAAGAGCCAGCTGTACGACCGCATGCTGCAGGCGCAGAGCGTCACCATCTACGCGCCGGCCGGCATCCCCGACATGCAACTCGAACTGATCGCCGTGACCGGCTGATCACCCGCCCGATCGTATGAACACCACCACCCTCAACAAGGCCCCTTCCCTGCTGGGTGCCGATGCGCCGCCCGCCTCGTTCACGCCGGCCGGCGTGGCGCCCGACGCCGACTCCAGCCTGCTCGACCTGCTGTACGACGGCTTCGTGATGCTGTTCCTGCTGAAGAAGAAGCAGCAGCCGGCCACCACCGAGCAGTTCCTCACGGGCATCCGCAACTACCTGGGCGAGTTCGAGCGCAACGCGCGCAAGCTCGACGCCACGGCCGAGCAGATCCACGCGGCCAAGTACGCCTTCTGCGCCACGGTCGACGAGTTCGTGCTCTCGGCGCCCGAGTTCGCCATCCGCTCCGAGTGGGAGCGCCGGCCGCTGCAGCTCACGCTGTTCGGCGACCAGCTGGCGGGCGAGAACTTCTTCAACATGCTCGAGGTCGAGCGGGCCCACGGCGCCGCGCGCATCCAGACGCTCGAGGTGTTCTACATGTGCCTGCTGCTGGGCTTCCAGGGCAAGTACGCCATCGACGGCACCGAGAAGCTGGCCTACCTCACGGCGCGCGTGGGCGACGAGATCGCCAACGCGCGCGGCAAGCGCACGCCCTTCGCGCCGCACTGGCCGCTGCCCGACCTGATCTCGCACTCGCTCAAGCGCGAGGCGCCGCAGTGGGTGGTGGCCGCGCTGTTCGCGCTCATCGGGCTGCTGGGCTTCATCGGCCTGTCGGCGCACCTGGGCAGCACCACGCAGGGCGCGCTCGCGAGCTACCAGGACATCGTGAAGCTCGGCCCGCGCCAGGCCAACCTGACGATCTCGCTGCCATGACCACGGCCGCGACGAACCGCCTCGACCTCGCGGCCCTGCTGGCCCCGATCTCGGAGGCCAAGCTCTGCGGCGAGGACATGCTGTTCTCGCGCGAGTTCGACGCCATCCAGGAAGCGCGCAAGCACGACGACCCCTCGCTCGAACAGGGCGAATGGGTCATCGAACTGAAAGAGGCCAACTGGCCTTTCGTGATTTCGGAGTGCGACAAGCTGCTGCGCGCGTCCACCAAGGACCTGCGCCTGGGCGTATGGCTCACCGACGCGCTGGCCAGCCAGCGCGGCTTCGAAGGGCTGGCCGACGGCTACCGCCTGCTCAGCGGCCTGTGCCGCCAGTACTGGGACGAACTGCATCCGCAGCCCGAGGGCGGCGACATCGAGATGCGCATCGGCACCGTCACCTGGCTGATCTCGCGCTCGGTCGAGCTGCTGCAGCGCGCGCCCATCGTGAGCGACGGCCACACCGGCCACAGCGCGCTGGTGTGGGAGACCGCGCTGGCGCTCGACCAGGCCATCCGCCGCACGCCGGCGCAGGCCGACGAGCTGCAACGCAACAAGGTGACGCTCGAGCAGTTCGACCGCCTGCGCCGCGCCACGCCCGCGAAGTTCTTGCAGAAGACGCACCGCGACGTGCAGGCCTGCGAGCAGGCGCTGGCCGAGTTCGAGGCCGTGTTCGACGAACGCACCGCCTCCAACGGCCCGAGCTTTCGCGCCGCGAAGGACGCGGCCACGGCCATCCGCCAGGCCGTCGAGCGCTTTGCGCGCGAGGCCGGCGTGCCGATCGACAACGGCGCGGCGCCGCAAGCCACCGCCGCTGCACCGGCCGCCAGCGCACCGGCTGCCCCGACCCGCATCGAACCCGTCTTCGACGCCGCCATGCCCCATTCATCTCCCACCTACCACGCGGCGGTGCATGTGCCCGCCGCGTTGCCGCCCGGCATCCACAGCCGCGCGCAGGCCATTGCGCAGCTCAAGGAAGTGGCGGCCTATTTCGAGCAGACCGAGCCCTCGAGCCCGGCCGCCTACATGGCGAACAAGGCCGCGCGCTGGGCCGACATGCCGCTGCATGCCTGGCTGCGCAACGTGATCAAGAACGAGCAGGAGCTGGCCCAGCTGGTGGATCTGCTCGATTTGCCCAAGGGCGACGACGAGTCGCGCTGACTTTGCGCTGAAAGAAAAAGGCCCGCGTTGCGGGCCTTTTTCTTTAGCGTCCCACCCGGAACTCGATGCGCCGGTTGCGCGAACGCCCCTCGTCGGTCGCATTGCTCGCCACCGGCTGGTCCGGGCCCACGCCCGAGGTCGTGAGCGTCATCGGGTCGATGCCCTTGCCCACCAGGTAGCCCTTGACCGACTCGGCGCGCGACTGGCTCAGCGCCAGGTTCGACGCGCGGTTGCCGGCGTTGTCGGTGTGGCCCACCACCGCCACCGACTTGTTGGTGAGCTTCTGCAGGATGGGCGCCATCTCGTCGAGGATGGCGCGGCCCTTGCCCGTGAGCGTGGCGCTGCCCAGCTCGAACTCGATGGTGCGGTTGGCCAGCGCCTGGTCGACCGCGATCTGCTCCGACGCGGGCACGCGCAGGCTGTTCTTGATGGTGTAGGTCGGGTTGAGCGAGTTCGCCATGTCGCTCACGATCTTCTGGCGCAGCGCCTCGTTGCCGACCTCGCCGCTGAGCGCCATCTGCGTGCCCTCGATCTGGAGCTGTCCGCGGTGGATGTCCTTGAGCGAGGGCGTGATCAGCCGCTGCACGTTGGCGCTCCAGTTGGCCGGCATGCTGACGGTGTTCACCACCTCGATCTTGTCGATCACGCCGCTGGGGCCGTAGATGCGGCGCAGCGCCTCGATGACGGCGGCGCGCGTGGCTTCGTCGGGCACCTGCCCGCCGGCCACGACCGGCTCGCCCTTGCCGACGGCCGCGGCCGTGGTTTCGACGCGGGCGGCGGTGGCGCCCGCCGCGGGTGGTTGCTGCTGTGGTTGCTGGGCCTGCACGGCCGGCACGAGCGCGAGCCCGCAGGCCATGGACAGCACGAGAACGCGCAAAGAACAATTCATGACCGTGTCATTCCCCGATGAAGACTTCGCGAAAGGCGGTGAGCACGATGTCCAGCGGCAGCTGCGGCTGGTCGAGGTAGCTCACCAGCTTGAACATCGCGTAGTTGCTGTGGATGGTGTCCTCGACCCACTCCGGGTTGTCGATGTCGATGTTGTGCTCGGTGTAGACCTGCGGATGCAGCACGCTTTGCAGGCTGCGCGGGGACAGGCCGTTGAAGCCGATCACCAGCCGCGAGCGGCCGTCGATCTCGGTGACCAGCAGCACCAGCTCGAAGTCGGCCTTGGCCAGGAACTGCGACACCATCTCGAGCCAGAAGGTGGCGATCAGCGAGCGGTCGACCGGATCGCGCGGCAGCGGCAGCGTGAGCCCCTTTTCCAGGTGAGACACCGCGCTGGCCATCACCGGCTGCAGCAGCAAACCCAGCGCCAGGATGGCGCGGCGCAGCGACACCTTGTGGCCGTCGAAGTTGAGCATCTGCTCGATGCGCAGCAGGCTGGTGTCGCGCGTGAACGCCGCATAGGTGGCGCGCGAGGCCGACTTCTTGAAGCCGGTTTCGATGGCCGGGTCGATGGCCTCGAACTTCTTCAGCTCGTTGTCCAGGTCGGTGCCGGCCGCCAGCGACTGCACCTGCACCGCCATGCGGTCCCAGTAGGGGCCGATGAGCATCGGCGCGCCGCGCATGAAGTCGAGCGCCTCGTCCACGTCCACCGAGGTGGCCGCCAGGAACGGGTAGCGGCGCGACGACTCGTCGCGGCTGGGGCGCACGTGCCCCGCAATGGCGACGCGGCTGCGCGAGCCCAGGCACACGAAGTGCATCGGCGCGGCGTTGTCGTAGATCAGCTTCCAGCGCGGGTCTTCCGACAGCATCTCCATGGTCTGCGACAGCCAGTGGTCGAACACCTTGATGAGCTGCGGGTTGTACAGGCCCTTCACGAAGTCGCCGCGTCCGGGCAACTTGCCGAAGTAGCACAGCTGTTGTGGCGCGCTCATTTGCCTGCTCCCCCTGCCTGCACCGGCGCCTGGGCCGGTGCCTGAACCGCTGCGGGTGCTGCTGCGCGCGGCACACCGATCTCCGCGACCGTCGACGGCAGCACCGTGCCGCGCAGGCCCTTGCCCTGCGGCGAATCGCCGCCCGAACCGGCCGACTGCGTGTTCTGGATCACGCGCAGCTTGACGGTCACGCTCGCGTTGTCGCGCGCCCATGTGAGCTCGAAGCTGCCATCGGGCAACTTGGTGCGTTGCGCCGTGCTGAGCAGGCGCTCCAGGCCGAAGTTGCCCGGCTCGTTGATCAGCTCGACCGTGCGCCCGTCGAAGGTCACGGCGGTGATCTTCGCGCCCGGCGTGCCCTGTGCGTTGGGCCAGACGAAGTTGGACCACTGCGGCGGCGTGTTGCGGTAGCGCAGCTGCTGGCCGTCGATTTCCACCATGTATTCCGTCAGGCCCGACACGGGCTGCGGCAGGATCTGGAACAGCGTCTGCGGCTGCGCGCTGCCGCCGGCACCGGCTGCGGCGCCACCCGACAGCGGTGCCACCCACTGCGCAAAACCGTTCACGAAGTCGGGGCTCAGCGTGAGGCCCTGGTCGCCCCAGGCGCGCGGCGACAGCAGGTCGCCGCGGCGGATCACCAGCGAGCCCAGCGTGGTCGTCACGAACTTGCCGATGGCGCCTTCAGGCCCGAAGAACTGCGCGATCTCCGCCGGCGAGGCTTCGATCTTCGCGCTGGCCGAGAACGGGTACTTGGTGGCCAGCGACTGCTGGAAGGGCTGGTGCACCTGCGCGCTCCAGATCTTGTTGACCTCCACCGCCGTCGGCTGCACCGTCACCGCGTAGGCCTGCAGCAGCGGCCGTACCAGCAGCGGGCGCAGCGCCTGGCGCTGTGCGGCGTCCATGCCGGTGAGCATCTGCTCGTCGACGTACTTGAGCGCGTCGGCCAGTTCGGAGCCGTTGCCTTCCAGCGTCTGCTGCATGAGCTGGCGCGCGCCCGGTCCGGGGTCGCCCTGGTTCTTGATCTGGTTGAAGCGCCCGCGCAGCTTGGACAGCGTGCCCAGGTAGCCGCGCAGCAGCGAGGTGTTGTCGCGCTCGACCACCAGGCGCGCCACACCCGCGAACTCGCGCCCGATCGGGCCCATCGGGATTTCCGTGGCGCCGCCGTTGAGGTCGACATTCACGTTCACCTGCGACGGCGTGGCGCGGCTGAAGAGGCGCTTGAACCAGTTGAAGGCGCCGGTGCGCGCCTGCTGCAGGCCCGCGTTGACCAGCGAGGGGTTGTCCCACGAGGTCTGGTCGTACACCGTGTCGAAGACCTTGCGGATCGGCGAGTTCTGCGGGTCGCCCAGCTGGTTCATCGCCACCACGGCCTGCTCGAAGCTGCCCATGTCCTTCACCGCGATGCCCTGCAGGAAGCGTTGCCACTCCTTGGCGTACTCCAGCTTGTACATGGTGGCCAGCGTCTTGCGGATCTGCTCCGGGCTGCCTTCGAGCGTCAGGTCGTCGTTGCCGGCGACGTTGAGCACCCAGTCCTTGCTCGATGTTTCCTTGTTCGCGGCATCGCGGATCGCGTCGTCCACGTACTGCTGCCAGGCCTCGCGCGTGAACGCGCCCGAGATGGCGACGCTGCCGGCGAGGGTGCCTTCGGCTTCGGCGCTGCTGGCCGTGGCCCCGAGGATGCGCGCCACGGTCATCGGCGCGAAGCGCGTGGAGGCGCGCGCCTTGATCTCGGCGTACACGCGTTCGCGCGCCGGCATGCCGCGCACCACGCGGCGCAGGTTGTCGCGCGTCTGCTCGACCAGCGCCAGGTTGGTGTCGGCCAGCGCGGGCCAGTTGTCGTCGCCCACGCGGCGCAGGTAGAAGGTGATCATGCGCTCGGCGTCACGGATGACCGCCGCGCGCGGCATGTCGCCGCGGTTGCTCTCGAGCCAGCCGCGCCAGAAGCGCGAGATCTGGTCGGTGAGGTGCGCCGTTTCCACCTGCCGCTTGTCGGACAGCATGAGGTAGGTCTTGAGCGCGTTGTAGGCGTCCTGCACGTCGGCCGGCGAGGAGCCGGCATACAGGCCGCCGCCTTCCGGCGCTGCGGCGGGTGCCGTGGTGGTCGTGGCACCGGCGACCGGCAACGGCGCGGGCGCCGTGCCGCCCGTCAGTGCGGCCACCGCGTCGGCGCGCTTCAGGCGGTCGGGGTGCGCGTTCACCTCGCGCAGGAAGGCCTGCAGGTTGTCGGACACCGGCGCGAGCATCAGCTGCTTCACGCCGCCGTAGTACTCGGCGACGAGCTTGTCTTCGAGCTGGTTGCCCTGGTACAGGCCCAGCGACAGCGACAGCGGCCGGTCGTTGCGGAATTTCTCGAGCTGCTCGATGCGGTCCTGCAGGATGCCCAGCGCCTCGAAGCGCGTGCGCAGGCCGTTGTCGCTGGCCTGCAGCTTGACCACCTTGTCCAGGTCGGCCTGCACGTTCTCCACCAGCTGCCGGTTGCCGAGGTACGACCAGGTCCAGCCGCCCAGCAGCAGGCCCAGCACCGCGACGAAGGCGAAGAAGCTCACGTAGCGCACGCGCGCCTTCACGGGGCTGGAGAACTGCCGCACCGTCTTCTTGTCGGCAAAGATCACCTTGGAGAACAGGTCGCGCAGGAAGAACCCGTTCTGCGAATAGATTTCCTTGGACTTGGTGGCCGCGTTGCTCAGCGTGAGACCGAAGCGCTTGGCGATGCGCTCGGTCGACAGGCTGCGCATCGTGCCTTCCTGCAAGGCGCTGGTGAAGTAGAAACCGCGGAACACCGGCTTGTGCTGGAACGGGTTGCTCTCGAACAGCGTGGCCAGGAAGGCGCGCAGCGCGGGCTTGATGGCCGCGAACTCGAGCGGGAAGATCAAGAGCTCAGGCGACGGGTCGCTGCTGCGGTGGTTCGCGAAGTGCGAGACGCTGATTTCCTTCAGGCCCATGTAGAGCTCGTCGAAGCGCTTGTCGAACAGCGCCACCGCGTCCTGCTTCTCGTCGCCGTCGTAGGGCAGCGAGGCGCCCCACACGCGGTCGCGCTCCATCTTGTCGCTGTCGCCGAAGAATTCCGCAAAGCCGGTGATCAGGTCGGCCTTGGTGAACATCACGTACACCGGCGCGAACACCTCCAGCCGCTCGGTGAGTTCCTGCATGCGCTGGCGCAGGTTCTTGGCGAGCTGGATCGCGAAGTCGGGCCGGCTGCCGATCAGCTCGGGAATGCTGGCCGTGATGATGATGCCGTTGATGGGCGCCTTCGGCCGGTACTTCTTGAGCAGGTCGAGGAAGCCGAACCACTCCTTGCGGTCTTCCTGGTGAATCGAGTAACGCCCCGCCGTGTCGAGCACGATGCCTTCGGTGGTGAAGAACCAGTCGCAGTTGCGCGTGCCGCCGATGCCCTGGATCACCGCGTTGCCCTTGTCGGCGAACGGGAACTGCAGGCCCGAGTTCAGGATGGCGCTGCTCTTGCCCGCCGCCGGGTTGCCGATGACCATGTACCAGGGCAGCTCGTACAGCGCCTCGCTGCCCGACATCTGGCCGATCTTCGAGGTCTTGATGGTCTTCACCGCCTCGACCATGCGCCCGCGCAGTTCGTCGATCTCGGCCTTGCGCTCGGGGTCGCTGTCGCGCACGGCGGCGTCGGCCTGGTCCTCGAGCATGTCGCCGAGCTTGCGGTTGGCCGCGCGCGTGCGCATGCGCCGCACGAACCACACCAGCAGCCACAACAGCAGCAGCACCACGAAGATGCCGACGGCCCAGATCGCGCCGACTTCGAGCGTCTGCGCCCCGAGCAGCAGGAACGCGCCGAGCGCGATGGCGCCGATCACCGACAAGGTGCGCGGATCGGCCAGGAAACTGAAGAATCGCCGCATAGAAGTTTCTGGAATCGGTCCTGTTTAAGTAGCGGGTGACGCGGGGCTCGCCGGGCCGGCCAACAAGGCCGTCCGCGCGAGCGCGTCCTGCACGGAAATGGCGAGCACATGCCGTGCATCGCGCGCGGCCAGGTGGCACGCGAGCACGACGGCGCTCATGTCGGCCGCGGCCCCCAGGTGACCCAGGGTGGCGCAGACAGAAAGGTTGTTTTCGAAGGGCACATGCGGCAGCCGCTCCTGCACGAGCTTGGCCACTTCGGTGACGCGGCTGGTGCGGTGGTCGGCGTCGCTCACGACCCAGTCGACCTGGGCGGTCTCGAGCGTCGAGGTGGCGAGCAGGTGCTGGGCGAAGCGATCGAGCAGGCTGGCATCGGGCGTGCGCGCGGTGTCGGCCGAGGCCTCGCGCTGACCGCTGGCGCTGCGCGACAGCCGCACGGCCTCGGCCGGTGCCAGCAGTGCATCGCCGGCACGCACGAGCAGCAGGCCCGCGGCGGCTTCGCCGGGCACGCGGCCCTTGCGGCGCGTGGCGGTGTACAGCAGGCCATCGGCCTCCCAGCGCGCGATGCTCGCTTCGGACACCGAAGAGTCGGCCGCCAGCGCGATCCACAGCGCGGGCCTTTGCTCGCGATGCAGCGACAGGCTGATGCGATCGAGCAGCGCCATCGCGGACACGCCGTCTTCGCTCTTGAAGCAGTCGACGTGCCAGCGCTGCGAGGCATCGCCTTCGCGCACGCGCTGCTGCACCCACTGCGTGGCGAGCACGCGTTCGCTCTCGCTCCATGCGCCCGGCAACAGCAGCGAGAGGTTCAGCTGCGGCGCCGCCGCCGGCCCCGGGATGACGCCGCCGCTGGACACGAAGCGCCCGGGCGCGCGCACCGAGAGCGCATCGCCGGCGTTGGCGATGGCTTCGGCCGCAGACGCCAGCAGCTCCTGCAGCACGTCGGACATCAGGTGGATGGCGCGCAGCCGGTCGTCGGGCAGCGCATCGACATCGAAAGCTTCGCCGGCCGGTTGCAGGCTTTCGCGCAGGTGCTCGCGCAGGTCGTTCTCGTCAATGCCGTCGACGCGGCCCGCGATAACGGGGAAGCCTTCGCCGTCACGCAGTTCGGGAACGATCTCTGGCGTCTGCGCCTGGCCGATCGCCGTGGCCACCGTGTCGGCATCGCTGCCGCGCGGCGTGCGAAGGGCGAAGGCGAGCACGGCCATCTGCAGGCGCTCTTGCGAAGCCTCCGTTGCCGCGGCATTCGATGAGGCGGCGGCGCCTGCGGCCACTGCTGTCCCAGCTGCGGGCAATGCGGCAGCGGGCGCGGCCGTGAAGATGCGGCGCAGCACCACATAGAAGAGCATCAACGCCAGCGGCAGCACGACAAGGTAGAGCACGATGTCGCTCGTGCTCGGCATGCGCGCCGTGTACTGCCAGTAGACGATCACGAGCACCCACACTGTGATGAACACGGCGCAGGCCAGCAGCACGGGCTTGATCAGTCGCGACAGCATCCGGAGTTTTCGAACGCCTGGGTCACGCGATGACGATGGCCCACGCGGTCGCGTGACCGCATGCCATGCCTGCAGCCGAAGAAGGGCGCACCGCCGTCATTCGGACGCGGAAGCGATCTGGCTGGACAGCAGCCTGCAACCGCAGGCCGCCCGGTCGCCGTGGCGCGCCACGCGACGGCCATCGATCGACACGCAGTCGCTGCCCGTCACGATGGGGTTGATGCCATGGCCGGGCCGCGGGCACGACACCATGTCGCCGATGCGCGCCACGCGCCGTTCATCGATGTGCGTGTTTTCGGATGCGGTGATCACGAAGCCACCGTGGTCGGTCTTGTCATGCAGAACGATCCACGGGCGGTCGTTGTCCGCCTCGGGTTGATCCTCACCCATTTGAACTCTCCCCCTTGATTGCCTCGTGGTGTGCCGGTGCGACAGATGTCGTCTCGGCATTCAGTTGCGTGACAATTTAAATCCCGGCTTGCGGTACTCCACGTGACCGTAGTCCCTGAAGGACCATCGACCACCCCACACCAAGCCCACGGACTCGGCCGCTTCGCCATAGAGGCGATAGCCTTCCATGGCCCATGGATCTTTTTCAGAGATCACCAGCTTGCCATTGCGATAGAACGCGTTGTCTGCCGCAAGTCCATACTGATGATAGCTTTGATTGGCCTTCGCCATGGTCACTGTATTGCCCAATGCAGCGAGTTTGGCTTGTCGTTCGGGGCTGCGATAACCCTCGAGCAATGCGAGGTCGTAGCCGTGCTTTTCTTTCATGATCTTGTAGACGAGCAGCAAACGATTACGAAAGTCCACATCGAGAACAGCCCAGTCCCGACTGCCTTCTTTCGTGAGCGGACGAATCTGCTCGACCTCTGCCGTCGCAAACACCTCGGGCGGCAACGGCTGCGGCGGCACCAGCTGCTCGCCTTTGAGCAAGGCCTCGATCTTCGGGTCGCTTGTGGCGGCCCAGTCATCGAAGAACAGAACCCGGCCACTTCCGAAAGTCACACTTAACAACACCGGCACGATAAGCAGACCCATGCCCGACAGCAACAAGTAGCGATGCCTTACGGCAAAAGTACGCACTCCTGAGCCGCTGTCACGCATCAACTGAAAACTTGCTTCGGACACAAAACCAAGACGGCGTCCTATTCCAATAAAAAAGAATGCAATAGCAGTAGAAATGGAGACCGTCGCTCGCAACACACGGTCACGAAAAGAAGGGAACAAGAAGATGGCAAGTGCTGCCACCATCAAGGCAAAATAACAAAAGAGAGTGAAGAAGATCAACGGTGTTCAATGAGAGCCACTCAATTGTATGAGTCGCTTAAAAATTTGAACCCATCGCACGCAGCACCTTGTTGCATCCCAATTGCGATATCGCGTTGATCACGCCACATAAAGCCGAGGGGAGAAATCACATGCCCGCAGCCAGCCGGACCACCCATCCATGATGGGCGCGCCAGACGCCCACAAGGACCGACCGAGCCTGCTCGGTTCGAACGCACCCACCGCGGCCACATCGACCGCCGCGCCCGGCGGCGAATCCACGCGGGTGCTCGCACAGTTCGGTGGCCGCGAGAGCGGCGCGCGCTCCTTCTTCGCACGGCCCGGCGTGTGGGCTTCGCTCGCGGTGCTGCTCGGTGTAGCGGGTGCCACGACCTACCACCTGCAATCGAAGCGCGCGGATGCGGCAACGACGACCGTGGCGGCAATAGCGCCTGCGCCGGTTGCAGCGCCTGTCGCCAAGGAACCACCGAAGCCCGAAGCGCCCGTTGCCGCCGCGGCACCGGAGCCCACGCCCGCACGCATCATCGAAGGCGACAGCACGCCGCCGCCGGGACCACAGCAGCAACAGCAGGCCTCCACGCCGTTCGCAGCCATCGGTGCGCAGCCCATGGCCGTGCCGCCGGCCGCGAAGCCTGCGCGCGTTGCAGCGGCAACATCCCCCGCGAAGAAGGCAGGCGCCGACAGCAAGGCCAGCGCCGTTGCCGCAAAGAAACCGGAGCGCATCGCGTCGGGCTCGAAGAAGCCCGTGCGCACGGCCGCGAACGGCAAGCCGGTCAAGACCGCTGCCAACACCAGCAAGGCAACGAAGCCCGCCGCGCGCACCGACCTCGCGCAGACGGCAGCACGGCCGAAGGGGCCCGATCCCGACACCGACCTGCTGACCGCGCTGCTCAAGCGCAGCAAGACCTCCGACCCCGCACCGTCGGCGCAGGCCACTGCCGCAACGGCGGACTGCAAGCCGGGCGCACCTTGCAAACCTTGAGCATCCGAACCTGAGCGAATTCCCGATGCCTTCCGCTGACCGCAGCGCCCTGTGGGCCGAGCTGAGCCAGACGGCGCGGCTGTATCGCCTCGAAGCGCCGAGTGCTTCGTCGTCCTCCAACAGTGCCGCGCGCGAGAGCATCGACGCCTTGCGCGTGGAAGGCTGGGTGCAGCGCGAAGCGGTGTCGCAGCTGTTCGAGCTGCGCATCGTGTGCCTGAGCTTGCGCGCGGACCTGGCGCTTTCATCGCTGATCGACCAGCCGCTGACGTTGGTCACCGTGCTGGCCGACGGCTCCGTGGGCCGACGCACCGGCCTGATCCGCGCCGTCGAATCGCTGGGCGCCGATGGCGGCCTGGCCCGCTACCGCCTCACGCTCGTGCCCTGGCTCTGGCTGGCCACCCAGCAGGGGCGCAGCCAGGTCTTCCAGCAGCGCAGCGTCGCCGACATCATCGAGCGCGTGCTCGCCCCGTACGCCGAAGCCGGCAGCTGGGCCTTCTCCTCCGAAGTGAACAGCTTCCTGGCCGACGCCCCCGTTCGCACCTACTGCACCCAGTACCGAGAGAGCGACTACGACTTCTTCTCGCGCCTGCTGGCCGAAGAAGGCCTGGCCTGGCGCATCGAGGAAGACGCCCAGGCCCCGACGGGCCACAAGCTCGTGATCTTCTCGTCCAACGACACCCAGCCCGCCGATGCGGGCTCGCCCGTTCGCTTTCACCGCAAGAGCTCGCAAGAACGCAGCGACGCCGTGCAGGCGCTGGTGCGGCGCATGCGCCAGTCGGTGGCCCAGGTGCATTTGAGCGCCTGGAACGTCGACGGCAAGCGCCAGCTCACAGGCAGCGCACCCGCACGTTTTCCGGTCGGTGGCAAGAACGCCCCGCGGCTGGAGTACGACGACGTGCTGGGCCTGAACGACCGCAGCCGCGGTTGGGACACCAACCGTACGCTGGAGCGCTATGCGGCCCTGATGATGGAAGCGGCCGAATGCCGCGCCGACCTGATGCTGGGCCACAGCACCGTGCGCACCCTGCGCGCGGGCACCCGCATTGAGATCGACGACGCGCCCGCGCTGGGCTTGCAGGCCAGGCCTGCGCTGCTGCTGGACACGGTCGAGCATGTGGGCATCAACAACCTGCCCAAGGACACGGCCGCATCAATTGCGGCGCAGCTGGGCGAGCTGACGGAACACCTCGTGTTCGACCAACCGTGTGCTCCCGTGACGGCCGAGGCCGATGTGTTCGGACTGGTGTCTGCAGCAGTGGCAACGAGCCACGACAACAGCCTCTACCCGCAGCCCCAGAGCCTGGTCACCGCGCAAGCCCAGGGCTACGCCAACAGCTTCTCCGGCGTGCACGCCCCACGCCCCTGGCGCCCCGCCCTGGCCGCGGCCGACGGAGCCCGCCTGCACGCCAGGCCCACCGCCAGCGGCGTGCACAGTGCCATCGTGGTCGGGCCTTCGGGCGAGACCTCGCCCAATGGCGCCGACGAGCTGTACTGCAACGACCGCGGCGACGTGCGCGTGCGCTTCCACTGGCAGAACGGATCGAGTGACAACGGCAACAGCGGCAGCAATGGAGACAACGCCCAGGACAACCGCAGCACCCGCTGGATCCGCGTGGCCCAACGCCAGGCCGGCCCCGGCATGGGCTGGCAGTGGCTGCCGCGCATCGGGCAGGAAGTGCTGGTCAAGTTCGTCGACCTCGATGTGGACCAGCCCGTCATCGTCGGCGCGCTGTACAACGGACGCGGTGACGGCGGCATCGCCCCCACGCCCGGCGGTGCGTCACGCGACAGCGAACAGGGCAGCAACGACACCAACGACGTCTTCGCCCAGGCGAGCAATGCCTCGCCCAGCGCCCAGGCCAACCTCGCGGCCGGCCATGCCCCGCCCTGGCACGGCGCCAGCGCCGACGACAAGGGCCACCGCAATGCAGCGGCCCTGAGCGGCTTCAAGACCAAGGAGTTCGGCGGCGAGGGCTTCAGCCAATTGGTGTTTGACGATTCGAACCAGCAGCTGCGCGTGCAGCTGCACGCCAGCACCGCCCACAGCCAGCTGAACCTGGGCCACCTGATCCACCAGGCCGACAACTTCCGCGGCAGCTTCCGAGGCCAGGGCTTGGAGCTGCGCACCGACGGCTATGCGGCCCTGCGCGGCGGCAAGGGCGTCTTGCTGAGCACGTACCACGGCGCAGGCGGCCAGAAGCTGGAGCCCGTGGGCGACTTCGCCGCCGGCATGGCGCTGCTCAAGCAGGTGCAGCAGCTGGGCCAGGCCCTGAGCGATGCGGCCAAGACCCACGAGACCGTGCAGATGGCAGGGCACATCGGGGCCAGCAAGGCCAACGAATCCCAATTGGACAAGGAGCGCTCGCCCTACGCCGCGATGGAGCGCACCGCCAGCGGCATGGTCGCTGCGGATGCGCTCGATGCCGCCTACGCGGACGCCGCAGACAAGGCCATCGCCACCGGCGAAGGCAAGGTGCCACACACGAGCGATGCCGTGATCGCACTGGCCGCACGCGGCGGCCTGGCGATGGTGGCGGGCCAGCAGCTGCAGGTCGTCAGCGGCGAGACCGCCACGCTGGCCAGCGGCGGCGACATCAACCTGGCGCTGGCCGACGTGCTGCGCGTGCACAGCGGGCAAGCCATCGGGGTGCTGGCCGGTGCGCAGAAAGCCGATGCCGACACGGGCCTGTCGGTCATCGCGGGCAACGACGACCTGGACTTCCAGGCGCAGCACGACGAGTTGCGCGTGCAGGCCAAGGAGGCCCTGAAGATCGCCAGCACCGACCAGACGGTGGAGTTCGCAGCCAAGAAGAAGATCCGCATCGCGACGGCGCAGGGCGCGTCGATCACGCTGCAGGATGGGGACATCACTTTCGAGTGTCCGGGGAAGATCACTTATCACGCGGCGCAGCGGAAGTTGGCGGGGCCGACAAGCTCGCCGTATGGGCTGCCGCTGTTCCCGCAGAGCATCTGCATCGAGTGCATGCTGAAGGCGGCACAAAGCGGAGCCCCCTTCTCCGCCTTGCAGTGAGCGTGGCGTTGGAATTCGCGACCGATCCGATCGACCCCCTCCACCTTGCCCATGCCGTGCAAGCGATGGTCGACGCCCAACCGTCATCCGTCGGCCTCTGGTTGCTGGTCGATGCGGCCTTGCTCGACCCGGCGCGCCTCGCATCGGTGCTGCGCCGCAACGAGTGGTCGCACGTCAATGCGCTGGCCAACACACCGTTGGAGGCCTATGGCGCAAGGGGACCGCAGCTGCTGGAGCTGCCACTGGACGACGAGGTGCGCACCGAGGGCTTGCGGCGCCTCGCCACGATCGACCCGGCGGCGCCCGCATTCAGCTGGATCGCCTCCAGCCACGCCGCTGCGGATTTGCAGGCCTGCTTCGGCTACCTTGCGCAGGCGCGGCACGACGGCTTGAAGCTGCACTGCCGCATGGGCGATGTGCGCGTGCTTCCGACGCTGCTTGCCACGCTGGCCGAGCCACAGGCACGGCGCGTGGCGCGGGCCATCTCGCAATGGCAGTGGTTCGATCGCAGTGGTGCCGTGGTCGGCAACTGGCTTGCTGCTGATGGGAAGGACGATGTGGCCGATGTCCGCGACCATCTTGAGCTCGATGCATCGCAATTCGCGACGCTCCTGGATGCCTCGGAAGCCGACGGCATCTTTGCGCAGTTGCTCGAGACGGTGTCGCAGCTGGTGCCGCAGACCGGTCGGGCAGCGTTTCATCAGCGGCTCCAGCGCGCCCTCGCGGTTGCCACGCGTCTGCACGTGGCAGGCAACCCGGACCGGCTGCAGTTCGTGGTGCTCTCGCTGACCTGCGGCGATGACTTTTATCAGCATCCCGATCTGTCGGACACATGGAAGGCCGTCGCACAAGGCACCAGCCTGTCGGGCCTGATGAAGGGCTGGAGCGACGAACTGTGGAAGGCGTTGGAGGGTAAGGCTTCATGAAGCGCTTTGCTCTCTTGGTTCTTTGCGCGTTGGCGTTGTTGGGGGCTTGCAGCAGCAAGAAGCCGGCGGCTGAAAGCTACAGCGCCAGTCTCAGCCCCTACAACCACACAGAGGACTACATCCATCAGTTCTATGTGGACGGAGCGGGTGGCGGCAACTCGAGTCCGTACGGAGGCGGCGGCAGTTTCGTGTGCTGCATCTCTGCTCCAGCTCAATGGCGTCCCGGGCTCAGCGCGACGGTGAAATGGACGACATCGAGCGGAATTCCTGGCGACAAGCGCCCCGAAGCCATCACGCCCCGCTGGCACGAGAGGGTCGTTCCGATCGATCGATATGACGTGCCGGGTGGTCTGATGAACGTGCACTTCTTGCCGAACAACGAAGTGCGGCTGGTCATCTCCAACATGAGGGCCGGCGCCAAGGGCTACCCTGGCCCCGCCTATCCGGTGAAGCCGCCGGATTGGAAATGGTGAGCCCGAGGCGAACAAGAGATTCGACAAGAGTCCGGGAGGAACAACCTATGAACGTATGGAAAGGCTACACGCCATGAAACGTACTACGACCCTGACGCTGTGTGCACTGGCACTGCTGACGCTGCCACTGGTGGCTTGCAGCAGCAAGAAGCCGGCGGCCGAAAGCTACAGCGCCAACATCAGCGCCTACAACCACACGGAGGACTACATCCACGAGTTCTATGTGGATGGGGCCGGCGGCGGTAACTCATACCCTTACGGTGGCGGCGGCAGCTTTGTGTGCTGCATCTCCTATCCCGCCAAATGGCGCCCCGGCCTCACTGCAACAGTGAAATGGACGACCTCGAGCGGAATCCCGGGCGACAAGCGCCCCGAGGCCATCAAGCCCCGTTGGCATGAGAAGGTTGTCCCGATCGATAGATATGACATCCCAGGCAGCACGCTCAACGTGCATTTCCTTGCCGGTGGCGATGTTCGACTGGTCATCTCCAGCAAAGGCTCCGGCGCCAAGGATTACCCCGGCCCAGCCTACCCGGTGAAGCCTCCAAGCTGGAAATGGTGAGTCGGTGCGAACACGTATTTATTCCTTCTGAAAGATCCCGGGGGAGCAACACATGGAAAAATTTGACGAAGGCTGGTACGAAGTCAGCGTTGACGCCAACACCCGTGACAAGCGCTATCTCTACTTCAAGACCGCCGAGCTTTGCACGGCCGAGTGCATCGTCAAGGAAACGGGGCTGCAGATACTGGTGTGGTCGGACGACGCGGGTAGGGCCATCAAGTGTTTGCCAAGTTACAAGTGGACAGCCAATGCGCCACAAGGCGACTGGTGGGACAACGACCCGGGCGGCAAGAACTACCAGCCCAGTCTGCCTGGCGACCACTCGCGCGCCGACCGGACTCTGACTGCACGCGAACTGTGTCAGCGCGCGGCCAGCGCCGACCCGAGCAAGGCCGATGCACTGAGTTGCGCCAAAGAGATTCATGTGGGCCTGTTTTTCGACGGCACCAACAACAACCTGATCCGCGACTCGCGCGACCAAAGCCACACGAACGTGGTGAGTCTCTTCAACGCGCACAAAGACGACAAGGTCGAGAATTTTCGCTACTACATACCCGGCGTCGGCACGCACTTCCCCGAGATCGGAGAGATCAAGGAATTGGACAACGGCAAGCGCTTCGGCAGCGGTGGCGAAGCGCGCATCCATTGGGCTTTGATTCAGGTCTACAACGCACTGCACCGGGCATATCACACGTCCGACCTTGTCCAGCCGGACGAGATGAAAGACCTCTGTGTCAATCAACTGAAGACCTGGTGGCGCTTGGGCGACTCCCTGATGGTCAGCACCTTCAGGGGCATTCAAGAGCGCCTGCTGAAAGCCATCAAGGACCAGCGGCCGCGCGTGACCAAGATGCATCTTTCGGTCTTCGGCTTCTCGCGCGGCGCGGCCGAAGCGCGTGCCTTTTGCCAGTGGATCCAGTTGGTCGCCGAGAACATGACGATCGGCGAAGCGGCGCTGGAACTTCACTTCCTGGGCATCTTCGACACCGTGGCATCTGTCGGGCTGGCCGATTCATCGCCCGTCGGCCAGGGCTTCCAGGACTGGGCCGACGGCACCATGGACATCCACGGCGTCAACCAGACCGTTCACTACGTGGCGGCACACGAAATACGCCAGTCGTTTCCGCTGTCCACGGCACGCATCAGAGCCACGAACTACCCGCCGAACACCAAGGAGTTCGTCTATCCGGGGGCTCACTCTGACCTGGGCGGAGGCTACCCGTCGAAGTCCCAAGGCAAGGGTGTCGAGGGACGAACCGCATTGCTCTCGCAGATTCCCTTGATGGACATGTATTTCGAGGCACTGACTGCGGGCGTTCGATTGCGCAGCAAGGCTGAAATGCCCGGCCAGGTCAGCGGCGATTTCGAGGTCAACCCAGCACTCGACAAGGCCTTCAGCGACTACGCAGCCTGGACCACGACGGAGGAAAAGCAGAACGTCGCCAACGGCGGGGAGCCCGTGCAAAACCGCATGCGCTATCACATGGAACTGTATTGGCGCTGGCGTGCCTCCAAGAGCGACGAAGCCACCTTCAAGGCCATGGCGAGTTACGAAGCCTCCAACAAGCAGGACCGACAGGATCTCTGGGAATCGGAACTCGACTGGCGTGAAGACGTCAAGGCCGCCCAGACGGCCAACCAGCCCCAACGGGTGTTCGTTCCCAGAGCGGGCGTCTACGTTGACCAGCCGCCCCGCGCCAACGAGGTGGAAAAGCGCCTGCTGCTCGCCGTCGCTGCCGCCAAGGATGTTCCGCAAGCCGCCAACGACTTCTTCGACAAGTATGTCCACGACTCGCACGGCGGGTTCTGGATGCTCGGCCCCATCACGAAGGAGAACCGCGAGGACTTCGTGGCCGCCATCAAGCAAAAGAAGGCCACGCACGACCGGTTGCTGAAGGAAGCAGAAGCACAAGGCAACCCGGGCCGTGCAGGAAACATCCGCAATCAGGCTCGCGCCTATGAACTCAACAGTTTCGAGCGCCGCGTGATCGCACAGGATGCAAAAGAACCGGGAACGCTGCCTCTGATGACGGATGCAGATGCGGAAGATCTGCGGGACAACGCGGGTACGGCCGCGACGCTCGCATTGAAGCTCCTGGGCACCGCCAGCCGCCGCGAACCGCGCGGCCACGGCCGCTACCGGCGCGTGTTCGACAAGAGCTGAAGAAGCCCGCAGCAGGTTCCGTCATCACCTCGCAGAACCTGCAACAGTCAGCTGCCTGTCCATCGCCGCCCGGTGACGCCGGATCCAAATGAATCCGATCGCCCTCATCCTGATCCTCGGCACCCTGCCATCGGTGGTGTGCACGCTCTTCCTGATCGGCCATCGCGCACGCCCCCGTCCGTCGTGGGCACCTCGCTTGAAGAAGGCCTGGCTGTTCGTGCTCGTGCTGGCTGGCACCGCGTTGCTCTACCTCGGTGCGCGCTATGTACTTGTCGATGCACGCGATGCAGGCGCACGTCTCGAGACCTACATGGCCGCCGTGACGTTCGCGCCTTGCATCGTTTCAGGATTCGTCGCCCTGCTCCTCAAGCCTTGACGGCCGCCCTCATTCACCCGATGCGCGCAATCGCCGTCCCAGCCGCCACATAGCCCCCCGCCGCCGCCGCGAACACGATGCGCCCCGCGCGATGCGCGACCACCTGCATCTCCATCTTCATCGCCTCCATCACCGCGATCACCGCCCCTTCGGCGACCTCGTCGCCGTCCGCGACTTTCCAGCCTTGCAGCGTGCCCGACACCGGCGCAGTCACGGCGGCGGCATCCGCTGCAGCGGCGTTCGCAACGACGCCAGGCGCAGCAGCACCACCACCCGCCGACGCCAACCCGCGCAGCAACTCCGCCGGCAGTCCCAGCGACATGCGCCGCCCATCGATCTCGATGGCCGTGCGGTGCAGCGAGGCGTCCGGCAACGGATCGGGCCGCATGCCTGCCGCTTCGTCGTTCGCAAAGTCGGTCTCGATCCAGCGGGTGTGGACCTTGAAGGCGTCTTCGGACACGAAGTCGGGGTGCGCCATCACCGCGCGGTGAAACGGAAGCACCGTGGCCAGGCCTTCGATGCGGAATTCCTTGAGCGCGCGACGCGCGCGTGCGATGGCCTGGGCGCGCGTGGCGCCGGTGACGATGAGCTTGGCCATCAGCGAATCGAAGGTGCCGGGCACCTGCGAACCGGCGTCCACGCCGGTGTCCACGCGCACGCCCGGGCCCGAGGGGGCGTCGAACACGTGGACAGGGCCGGGCGTCGGCAGGAAGCCGCGGCCCACGTCTTCGGCGTTGATGCGGAATTCGAAGGAGTGGCCGCGCGGTGCGGGCGTTTCCTTGACGGACAGCGGCAGGCCTTCGGCGATGCGCAGCTGCTCGATGACGAGGTCGATGCCGGTGGTCTCCTCGGTCACGGGGTGCTCGACCTGCAGGCGCGTGTTGACCTCGAGGAAGGAAATCGCGCCGCTCGCGCTCAGCATGAACTCGACGGTGCCGGCGCCGGTGTAGCCGGCGGCCGCGCAGATGTCGCGCGCCGACTGGTGGATGCGCTCGCGCTGTGCGTCGCTCAGGAACGGCGCGGGCGCTTCTTCGACCAGCTTCTGGTTGCGCCGCTGCAGCGAGCAGTCGCGCGTGCCGAGCACGACGACGTTGCCGTGCGTGTCGGCGACGACCTGCGCTTCGACGTGGCGCGGGCGGTCGAGGAACTGCTCGACGTAGCACTCGCCGCGGCCGAAGGCGGTGATGGCTTCGCGCACGGCCGATTCGTAGAGGCCTTCGACCTCGTCGAGCCGCCACGCGACCTTGATGCCGCGCCCGCCGCCGCCGAAGGCCGCCTTGATGGCGATCGGCAGGCCGTGCTGTTCGGCAAAGGCGAGCACCTCGCCCGCGTTGCTGACCGGGTCGGCCGTGCCCGCGACGAGCGGCGCGCCAACCTTCAGTGCAAGCTTGCGGGCCTGCACCTTGTCGCCCAGCGTGGCGATGGCCGAGGGCGAAGGGCCGATCCACGTCAGGCCGGCGTCGATCACGGCCTGCGCGAAGGCCGCGCTTTCCGAAAGGAAGCCGTAGCCAGGGTGCACGGCGTCGGCGCCGCTGCGCTTGGCGATGGCCAGCAGCTTGGGAATGTTCAGGTAGGTGTCGGCGGGGCGGTGGCCGTCCAGGCCGTAGGCCTCGTCGGCGTGGCGCACGTGCAGCGCATTGAGGTCGGGATCGGCGTAGACGGCAACCGACTGCACGCCGTGGTCGGCGCAGGCGCGCGCGATGCGCACGGCGATTTCGCCGCGGTTGGCGATCAGGACTTTTTTCATCGCAGGACTCTCGATCTCAAATCAAAGTTCGATGGCGCCGTGGCCGGCCATCGGTTGGAAGCGGACGCGGGCGTTCACGGGGATCTGCCCCGCACGGTCCAGGTGGTGGGTGGCGACCGACGCGATCACGGGGTAGCCGCCGGTGAGCGGGTGGTCGGCCAGGAACAGCACGGGCTGGCCGCTGGGCGGCACCTGGATCGAACCGCGCGCCGTGCCCTCGCTGGGCAGCTCGGCGGTGTTGGCACGCACCAGCGGCGCTTCGCCGTTCAGGCGGATGCCGACGCGGTTCGACTGCGGCGTCACCACCCACGGCTGGCTGCACAGGCGCTCGACGGCGTCGGCGGTGAACCAGTCGGTGCGCGGGCCGAGCACGATGTCGAGCACGACTTCTTCCTGCACAGTGGGCAGGTCGATGGGCGGCACTTCGGTGGCGCCGACGACGGCGCCGGTGGCGACGCTACGCACCGGCAGTACATCGCCCGCCACCACGGCGGGCGGGCCGATGCGGGCCAGCGTGTCGGTCGCGCAGCTGCCGAGCACGGGCGCCACGGCAAAGCCGCCGCGCACGGCCAGGTAGCTGCGGATGCCGGCGACGGGCTCGCCGACAGTGACGGTGTCGCCGTCGGCCAGCGCGACGGGCTGGTAGCGCGGCAACGGCCATTGCGCGCCGTCGGCACGGGTCAGCGTGAGCGGGCCGTCGGCGCCAGTGACAGCGATCACTGCGTTGCCGCGGCAGACGAACTGGAAGCCGCCGTAGGCGAGTTCGAGGCAGGCCACGTCCGACGCATTGCCGACCAGTCGATTGGCCGCCTGCAGCGAGCGCTGGTCCATCGCACCGGAGGCGGACACGCCCTGCCGCGCCTGGCCATGGCGACCGCCGTCCTGCCACAGCGCCTGCAGGCCAGCGGCGCGAACTTCGAACGCGCTGCCGCCTTCAACGGCCGCAGGCGCGGGCGCCGCGACAACTTGCGCGACCACAGGCAGTGCCACCTTCAACGACGAGGCATCGACGAAGCGCACCGCATCGCCCGGCTGCAGCAGCGCCGGCGTTTCGCGCGACAGGTCCCACATGGGCGTGTCGGTCACGCCGATGATCTGCCAGCCGCCGGGGCTGGCCTGCGGGTACACGCCGCTGAAGCTGCCCGCGAGGCCGACCGCGCCGGCCGGGATGCGGGTGCGCGGCACCGCGCGGCGCGGCACGTTCAGGCTGGGGTGGCCGCCGCTCAGGTAGGCGAAGCCGGGTGCGAAGCCGGTGAAGGCGACGGTGTAGTCGCTGCCGGTGTGGCGGCGCACCAGCTCTTCGGGCGTGATGCCGAGCAGGCCGGCCACTTCGGCGATGTCTTCGCCGTCGTAGCGCACGGGAATCTCGATGCGCTTGTCGATGCGCGTCTCGCGGGCGTCGAGCTTTCGCTGGCGCACGGCGTGTGCCAGTGCGGCCGCCGGCAGCACGGCGGGGCGGAAGGTGATGAGGATGGTGCGCGCGGCGGGCACCAGCTCGTCGATTCCGGCGATGGGCTCCGCGCGCAGCGAGGCCAGCAGCGCGAGGGTCTGCGCCAGGTCGTCGAGCTCGACCAGCACGGCATTCAGGTTGACGCGAAGAAAGCGCATCGAGGCCGTCATGCGGTGGTGGCCTCGGCGAAGGGGCGGATCGTCACGCCGGCCTGCACGAGCCGCTCGCGCACGCGGCGCGCCATCTCGACCGCGCCGGGGCTGTCGCCGTGCACGCAGATCGAATCGGCGCGGATGCGCACCACGCTGCCGTCGATGGCGGTGACGGTGCCTTCGTTGGCCAGCCGCAGCATGCGCTCGGCCACGTCGTTTGCGTCGTGCAGCACGGCGCCGGGTTCGCGGCGCGACACCAGCGTGCCTTGCGGCGTGTAGGCGCGGTCGGCAAAAGCCTCGGCCACCACGCGCAGGCCTTGGGCCTCGGCCCAGCCCACGAGCGGCGAGCCCGCGAGCGCGACGAGGACCAGGCTGGCGTCGATCTCGCGCAGGGCCACGATCACGTCGCGCGCCTGGCGCTCGTCGTGCGCGATGGTGTTGTACAGCGCGCCGTGCGGCTTCACGTAGCGCACGGCGGTGCCGGTCGCGGCGGCCAGGCCTTTCAGGGCGCCGATCTGGTAGATCACGTCGGCGCGCAGGTCGGCGCTGTCGACATCCATGTTGCGACGGCCGAAGCCGACGAGGTCGCGGTAGGCCACGTGGGCGCCCACGGCCACGCCGCGTTCCTTCGCCTGGCGCAGCGTGCGCAGGATGCCCGCGGGGTCGCCGGCGTGGAAGCCGCAGGCCACGTTGGCGCTGCTGACGATGTCGAGCATGGCGGCGTCGTCGCCCATGCGCCAGACGCCGAGGCTTTCGCCGAGGTCACTGTTCAAGTCGATGTTCATCGGGGGTCTCCGGCGTGCACGGCACGCCTCAGGAATCAATGCAGCCGGCCGGCGGTTTCGCGCACGTCGTGGCGCACGGTGAGCGCGGTGCGGATCGCCACGCGGAAGGCCTCGACCTGCGCGTCCAGCGCCATGCTCGCCACGCCGGGTTTCGAGGCGGCTTGCTCGGGCAGGTAGGGCACGTGGACGAAGCCGCCGCGCGTGTGCGCCAGCGCCGGGCGCGTCGCGAGCCGGTGCATGAGCGCGTAGAAGATGTGGTTGCACACGAAGGTGCCGGCGCTGTTGGACACGGCCGCGGGCAGGCCCGCCGCGCGCATGTCGCGCACCATGGCCTTGATCGGCAGCGTCGAGAAGTAGGCCGCCGGGCCGTCCCTGACCACGGGCAGGTCGATGGGCTGCTGGCCGGCGTTGTCGGGAATGCGCGCGTCGTCGATGTTCAGCGCGGCGCGCTCCATCGAGATCTCGGTGCGCCCACCCGCCGCGCCGATGCACAGCACCAGCTGCAGCGGCGGGCCGATCAATGCAGCGTCGAGCGTGTCGATGGCGCGGCCGAACACGCAGGGCAGCTGCACCGCCTGCACCACGGCGCCTTCGCAGGTCCAGCCGTCGAGCGCGCGGGCAATTTCCCACGCGGGGTTGACCGGGTCGTTCTCGAAGGGCTCGAAGCCCGCGAGCAGCACGCGGCGTGCCTTGGCATCGGTGGCGGTGGTCATGCGCGGTGCCTCAGCGGAACATCAGGAAGTACAGCAAGAAGATGTTGACCACCAGCAGCGCGGCCGCGGTGGGTATCTGCACCTTGATCACCGCGTTCTTGTCGGGCAGCTCCAGCAGCGCCGCGGGCACGATGTTGAAGTTGGCCGCCATCGGCGTCATGAGCGTGCCGCAGTAGCCCGAGAACATGCCGATGGCCGCCATCACGGCCGGGTCGCCGTGGTACACGCCCACCAGCACCGGCACGCCGACGCCGCCCGTCATCACCGGGAAGGCCGCGAAGCCGTTGCCCATGATGATCGTGAAGAGGGCCATGCCCAGCACGTACACCGCGACGGCGACGAAGCGGATGTCCATGTTGATGTAGCTGGTGGTGATGTGCGCCACCGCCTTGCCCACGCCGGCGTCGGAGAACACCAGGCCCAGCATGCCGAGCATCTGCGGCAGCACCACGGCCCAGCCGAGCGCGTCGGTCAGGCGGCGCGACTCGCGCATGCCCTGCACGGGCGTCTCGCGCGTCAGCCAGCAGGCCAGCGCCAGCGCCACCACGCAGCCGATGCCCAGGCTCACCAGCGTGGTGTTCTTGGGGTCGAGCAGCAGCGTGCCGCCGAGCTTGATGTGGCTCATGCCCACGGTGCCGATCACGGTGACCAGCGGAATCGCCAGTGCCGGAATGAACAGCTTGTTGCCCAGACGCGTGGCGCTGGCCTGGTACTGCTCGGGCGTGGGCTCGCGGTGCTTGCCCGCGCCGACGCCGCGCAGGCCGGCAATGACGGCCATGCCGATCGCACCGGCGCCCACGAGCGCGGGCGGCAGCTTGTCGCCGATCAGGAAGACCAGCGCATAGATGCCCCAGAAGAGCGCGCTGGTGTAGCGCTTGGGATGCTGGCGGTCGGCCAGCGTCATCACGGCCGTGACGGCGAGGATGAAGCCGACCAGGAGGTACAGGTGCTGGATCGAGAGAATCATGATGCTCAGCGTCCTTCCTTGGCGGGCACGGCGGTGGCGGGCACGTCGGCCTCTGCGGCGCCGCCCAACTCACGGGCCAGTGCCTGGTCGAGCCGGCGCAGGCGCCAGGCGTGGATGATGAAAGCGGCAATGGCCGTCGGGATGCCCCACATCGCGATGTGCAGCGGCTCCACGTCGATGCCCGCTTCGTGCAGGAAGGTGGTCATGAGCACGATGGCGCCGAAGGCCACGAAGATGTCTTCGCCGAAGAACAGGCCCACGTTGTCGGTGGCCGCGGCGTACGCGCGCAGCTTGTGGCGGATGCGGTCGGGCAGCTTGCCGTAGCGCGTCTCGGTGGCGCCTTCGGCCATCGGCGCGAGCAGCGGACGCACCATCTGCGGATGACCGCCCAGGCTGGTCAGGCCCATGGCCGCCGTGAGTTCGCGCGCCGCGAGGTAGACGATCAGCAGGCGGCCGGCGGTGGCCGACTTGATGCGGCTGATCCAGTTCTGCGCGTGCTGGCGCAGGCCGTGGCGCTCCAGCAGGCCGATCACCGCCAGGGGCAGAAGAATGATCAGCGGCAGGTTGCGCGTCTTGATGAAGCCGGTGCCGATGGCCGTGAGGATCGCCATCGGGCCGAAGCCCGCGGCAAACGCCGTCACGATGGCCGTGACGATCACCACCAGCATCGGATTGAAGCGCAGGATGAACCCCGCAATGATCACGGCCACGCCGATCAGCGGCCACAGGGGGACTTCAGGTGTCATGGTTGGTCTTTCGTTGCAATGCAAAACACCGGTGCAGGGGCACCGGTGCGGTCGATTGATGCAAACCTCATGCCAATGAATGAGCAATTCATTTCTTATGAATCACTCATTTCAAACAAGTTGTTGAACAATTTCATGTAGTGTGCCCAACAACAGTGCCTGAATACCCCCATGAAAACCCTGAAACGGGCGCGTTTCGGTGCATCGGCGCGGCATGGCACGGGAGCCGTCTGTTACAACGCAGGCTCGCTGCGCCCCTCTCTTTTCCCCTCCGACCGACCGGCATGACCCGACTGGATTCCCCCGCTTCCCCCACCTCGCCGGCCGCCGGCGCGCTCACGCTCAACGACCGCGTGGCCGAGCTGATCCGCCAGAAGATCGTGAAGGGCGAGTTCTCACCGGGGCAGCGGCTGTCGGAGGCCGCGCTGGCCGACAGCCTGGAGATTTCGCGCAACACCCTGCGCGAGGTGTTCCGCACGCTGACCAAGGAAGGCCTGCTCAAGCACGCGCCGAACCGCGGCGTGTTCGTGGCGGTGCCGAGCATCGCGTCGATCATCGACATCTACCGCGTGCGCCGGCTCATCGAGTGCCAGGCGCTGGCGCAGGCCTACCCGCGCCACCCCGCCAAGAAGCACATGCGCGAGGCGGTCGAGATGGCGCTGAAATGCCGCGACGCCGGCGACTGGCTGGGCGTGGGCACGGCCAACATGGAGTTCCACAAGGGCATCGTCGAGCTGGCCGACAGCGAGCGGCTCAACGTGCTGTTCGCCCACATCCTGGTCGAGCTGCGGCTGGCCTTCGGGCTGCTCAAAGACCCGGAGTTCCTGCACGCGCCCTACGTGGACATGAACACGAAGCTGCTCGAACTCATCGAGGCCGGCAAGTTCGCCGAGGGCTCGGCGGCGCTGAACGACTACCTCATCCACTCCGAGCGCATCGTGCTGGCCGTCTACGCGCGGCAGATGCCGGACGGCGGACTCGACAACTAGTTGAATCCGCCCGCGCCGCGCGGGCTGCCGCGCTAGCGCTCCTTGCCCATCACCAGGTCAGGCAGGATCGTCACGATCGACGGGAACAGCGTGATCAGCGCGATGCACAGCACGAGGCAGAAGAAGAACGGAATCGCCGCCTTGGCGATCACGTTGCTGTCTTTTCCGGTCATGTTCTGCAGCACGAACAGGTTGAAGCCCACGGGCGGCGTGACCTCCGCGATCTCGACCAGCAGCACCACGAAGATGCCGAACCACACGAGGTCGAAGCCCGCCTTCTGGATCATCGGCAGCACCACGGCGCTGGTCAGCACGATCATCGAGATGCCGTCCAGCGCCGTGCCCAGCACCAGGTACACCACCACCAGCGCACCGATGAGCGCGTAGGGCGACAGGTGCATGCTGTCGACCCATTCGGCCAGCTCGCGCGGGATGCCGGTGAAGGCCATGGTCTTGGTGAGGAACGCGGCCCCCGCCAGGATGAACATGATCATGCAGCTGGTGCGCGTGGCACCCATGAGCCCGTCCTTGAAGTTCTGCCAAGTCAGGCTCTTGCCGTAGGCCGCGATGGCCAGCGAGCCCAGCACGCCGAAGGCCGCGCACTCGGTGGCCGTGGCCCAGCCGGCCACCAGCACCCAGACGATGAACACGATCAGCAGCGCGCAGGGAATGAGGTTGCCCGACAGCCGGATCTTTTCCATGAAGGTGGTCGGCGGGTCGGCCGGCGGTACCTGGTCGGGGTGGCGCAGGCTCCACCAGCCGATGTAGCCCGAGAACAGCAGCATCAGCAAAAAGCCCGGCAGGAAGCCGGCCAGGAAGATGCGGATGATCGAGGCGTCGGCCGCCACCGCGTACACCACCATGGTGATCGACGGCGGAATCAGGATGCCCAGCGTGCCGGCCGTGGCCAGCGAGCCGATGGCCAGCTTCTCGTTGTAGCCGCGGCGCTTGAGCTCGGGCAGCGCCACCTTGGCGATGGTCGCGCAGGTGGCGGCCGACGAGCCCGAGACCGAGCCGAACACGCCGCAGCCAAGGATGGTGGTGTGCATGAGCCGGCCGGGCACGCGGTTGAGCCACGGCCGCAGGCCTTCGAACATCTCCTCGCTGAGCTTGGTTCTGAAGAGGATCTCGCCCATCCAGATGAACAGGGGCAGCGCCGCCAGCTCCCAGCTCGCGTTGCTTTCCCAGAAGGCAGAGAACAGGTTCTTGCCAGGCAGGGTGTTGGTGAAGAAGGCCTGGCCGACCCAGCCGACGATGGCCAGGGTCATGGCGATCCACACGCCGCCGGCGAGCAAGAGAAGCATGATGGCGAGCAAGAGCGCGCCCATGAGCAGTGTTTCGAGCATGGCGTGCGTTCAGACGTCGGAGGAAAAATCGCCGGCTGCGTGCCGCTCTTCGATGGCGCGCTGGTAGCTGGGCTTCTCGCCGCGCACCACGCCCACCAGCTCATCGAGCATGGCGATCAAGAGCAGCCAGCAGCCGATCACGAAGGCGGACTGCGGAATCCAGATCGGAATGACCACCAACCCTGTGGCCATCTCCGCGAACTCGTAGCTCTCGTACGTGAAGCTGGTGGCCCAGTAGGTGAGGTAGGCCACCGACACTGCCGCGATCAGCAGGCACATCACGTCCAGCACACGTCGCACTTTCAGCGGCACCGCGTCCAGCAGCAGCGTCACGCGAACGAAGTCACCATGCCGGAACGCATGCGCCATCGCAAAGAAGGCCGCCGCGGCGCACAGCCAGGAGACGATGTCGTTGAGTCCGCTCACGTGCCAGTTCATCTGGCGGCCCACACCGGCCACGATCATCAGCACGAAGATCAGGAAGACGCAGAAAGCGCCCAGCGCGCCTGCACCGTCGTACAGGCGATCGAGGAAGCGGCGCACGGCTTACTTCTTTTTATAGGTGTCGACGATGGCGGCGCCATCGGCACCGGCAGCCTTGAGCCAGTCGGCCTGCATGATGCCGCCGACCTGGCGCATGTCGGTGTCCAGCTTGGGCGAAGGCTTGTGCACCTTCATGCCGCGCTCGGCGAGCAGGCGCTTGTACTCATCGTTCTTCTCCTGAGCGACCTTCCAGCCGCGCGCCTCGGCGTCGGCTGCGGCCTTGGTCACCGCTGCTTTGGTGGTCGCATCTAACGCATCGAAGGCCTTGGCGTTCACGAGGATCGCGTTCTTCGGAATCCACGCCTGCGTGTCGTAGAAGTTCTTGATGTGCTCGAAGGTCTTGGTGTCGTAGCCGGTGGAGCCCGAGCTCATGTAGCTCTCGATCACGCCGGTGGCCATCGCCGCACTCAGTTCGGCCTGCTGGATCTGCACGGGCTGCGCGCCGATGAGTTCGGCGATCTTCGCGGTGGCCGGGCTGTAGGCGCGCCACTTGATGCCGCGCAGGTCGGCCACCGAGCCGATCTCCTTCTTGGTGTAGATGCCCTGCGGCGCCCATGGCACCACGAACAGCACCTTGATGCCTTGGGCGGCGAGCAGCTTGTCCATCGCGGGCTTGGAGGCGTCGTAGAGCTTGCGGGCCTCGGGGTACGTGGTGGCCAGGAAGGGCACGCCGTCCAGCGCGTAGATCGGGTTCTCGTTGGCGTAGTTGGCCAGCAGGATCTCGCCGGCCTGGGCCTGGCCGCTTTGCACGGCGCGCTTGATCTCGGGTGCCTTGAACAGCGACGCGTTGGCATGCACCGTGATCTTCAGCTTGCCGCCGGTGGCCGCGTCCACGTCTTTCGCGAACTGCGTGATGTTCTCGGTGTGGTAGTTGGTCGCGGGGTAGGCATTGGCCAGATCCCATTTGGTCTGGGCGTGAGCGCCGAGAGAGAAGGCCAGGCCCGCGAAGGCAGTGACGACGGCGTGCGCGTAGGGATTTCGCATGGAAACGCTCCAGGAGTGCAAAGAGGGAAAAGGGAGGGAGAGGAAACGAATGAACGAGGCGAAGCCGCGGCGTGCAATCCATGCACGCCGTGGCGCCGACGGCCCAGGGGGCCGGGCCGGCTATTCCTTCTTCTTGGGCGCCAGCTCGAGCGGGCTGGCCGGCAAGTCCGAGCGCCGGGGCTCGGGCTTGTCCGCGACCTTGCAGTCCTGGTCCTTGAACGGGCCGGCCTCGCGCACCCAGTCGGGGCTGATCGGATGCTGCGCGCAGACGGCCTTGCCGCTGACCTTGTTGCGCATCAGGTAGAAGCTCTCGGTGGGTTGCGCCAGGGCCGCGCCCGACAACGCCAGGCCGACGATGCCGATGAAGAGTTGGTGTTTCATGTCCATGCCTTCTTGTGATGCAACGTTGTCAGGGTGCCGGCGCCGACAGGGTCTTCGCCATCGCGATCACCAGGTTGCGGCCCTGGGCCACGATGGAATCGCGGAAGCCCTCGAAGGTTGCATCCGTGATCTTGCCGTCGCTGCCTGCACCGAAACGCGTCATGACCGGCGTGTGGATGTGTCCGGCGGGAATGTTCAGCTTGAAGGTGTCGCGCAGCAGCGTGTTGCGGTACGCGCTCGCATTGGAGAGGTAGTTGCCGCCGCCGCCCCGGCTGGCGCAGTTGTTGTCCAGCGGGCCCAGCGCGTCTTTCTTGCACGGCTGCACGGAGTAGGTGTCACGCCGCAGCACGTCCCAGCCACCGGGCGTGCCGGTGTCGCGGTTGATGACGCCCTCGCCGGTCTTCGCGTCGATCATGGCCTTGAACGGCAGCGTCGACACCGTGAACTGCGGCGGCGTCTCCTTGGCCCAGGGCCGCGGCATGAAGCCGAGCCAGCGCTCCGGCGGATAGATGTCGCAGTCGAGCACCGAAGGGAACCTGTCGCCGTCCATGCAGGCGGGCCAGACGTTGTCGTTGCCCGGGATGCTGGCCAGGTGGTAGCGGCCGTTGAAGTGCTCCAGGTGGAAGGCACCGCCGCCCTGGCTCATGGAGATGGACGCGTCCACGCGCTTGGGCCCGGGCTTGAACCACGGTCCCAGCGTGTCTTCCTGCATGCCCTGCAGGAAGGGCGGGTAGTTCACGGGCAGGATGAAGGTGCGGATGACGGCCGTGGTGCCGTCGCCCAGCGCCACGGTGTTGCCGTCCAGCGAGAGGATGGTCGCGCCCGAGGGATTGCCGATGCGGATGTTCGGGTTGTCGTGAACGCCCGGCGTGCCCAGCGTGAAGGGATCGAAGCCGCTGACGAGGATGCGCTTGTGGCCCGCGCCTTCCGGGAAGTCGATCGCGTACTGGCCGCGCGACGCGCGCTCGAATTCGTTCTCCAGCGCGGCGCGCTGTGCGTCGTCGAGCGGGAAGTCGGGCTTCCACTGGCGCAGCGCGAACGTCATGGTCAGGCGCGCCCAGTACAGCATGCGGTCGTCGCTCTGCGGCAGGCTGCCCTCGACCTTGCGGCCCTGCACCCGGTCCACCGCGGCCTGCCACAGCTGCTGGCCCTCGGCCTTCAGCAGGGCCACGGCCGCGTCGTAGCTCGATGCGCCGGCCAGGCCGTCCTTGCACAGCTTGAGTGCGAACGCCGGCCCGAATTTGTCGAAGCCGCTGGCCTGCAGCAGCTGCTGCGAGAAGCTCGCCGCATCGCTGGCGCTGAGCTTGTTGGGCAGACGCTGCTCTTCGTACGAGGCCGCAACGCCGGTGTCCATCGCGCACCTGGCCTGGATCGCCGGCGGCGCGGGCGGTGGGGGATTCGTCGTCGGTGGCGGTGCGGGCGGCGGTGCGTTGGCAGCGGCGATCGCTGCTGCAATGGCCGCGACGGTGGCCGGGTCAGCCCCGCCACCTCCGCCGCCACCTCCGCATCCCGCCACCTCCGCATCCCGCCAGCACCGCCGCGCAGATGCCCAGCCCCAATGCATTCCGACGCCAGGAGATGCCGCCCTGCGGGGCGCCCGTGGCGTCCTTCGCTTTGCAGTCGTCCCCCGCAGAGGGGCTCGGATGAAAGTCGCTTGCCATGACGAATCGCTCCCATGAATGTGGTGTGTGCAGACAAGGAAAGCCTCGCGGCCGGTTGCCGTGAGCCTCGGCAATTGGTCAACACCACCATGCATCCAGGTCTCAACCATTCGATCTTGGTTGAGCTTAGATTGATGTTTTGTTGAACAATTAATCGAATGATGCCCCACCATATTCGTCATGAAATTGGTGCAAACCCGCGAGATGAAGGACGCGCCCACCAACGCTGCACAGCGGCGCCTTGGTGATTCGTGGGGTGCGCGCGAGGGCAAACGAGCACCGCAGGCAGAGCGACGCGCCGCCCCGGACTGCTGAAATAATGACCACCCCGCCACACCCACCGCCGGATGCGCCATGACCCTGTCCGCCTATCTGCTGTTCCTGCCCGCCTGCTTCGCCATCAACATGGCGTTCGGCCCCAACAACCTGCTGTCGGTGACCAACGGCGCGAAGCACGGCGTGTCGCCGGCCGTGATCGCGGCGAGCGGCCGGCTCGTGGCCTTCGCGGTCATGATCGCCATCGCGGGCCTGGGCATGGGCGCGGTGTTGGTCGCATCGGAGCTGGCCTTCGACGTCATCAAGTACATCGGTGCCGCGTACCTCGTGTGGATCGGCGTCCGGCTGCTGCGCGCACCGGCGCCGACTGCGCAGGTGCAGGCGCACGAGGCCGCGCTGCCGTCGATGCGTGCGCTGGTGCGCCAGGAATTCACGGTGGCGGCCGGCAACCCGAAGGCGATCCTGGTGTTCACCGCCTTCTTCCCGCAGTTCGTGGTGCCTGGCGCGTACGCGTCGAGCTACGTGCTGCTGGGCGTGACCTTCCTGGTGTTCGAGCTGGTGGCGATCGCGCTGTATGCGCTGCTCGGCGCGCGCATGCGCCGCCTGGCCAACGGCAGCCGCGCGATGCGCTGGTTCAACCGCGTGAGCGGCAGCATGATGGTCGGCTTCGGGCTGATCCTCGCGTTCACGCGCCGGCCTGCTGGTTGAATGGCTGACCGCGCGGCGGTCAGCACTCGACGATGTTCACGGCGAGGCCGCCGCGCGAGGTTTCCTTGTACTTGGTCTTCATGTCCGCGCCGGTCTGCATCATGGTCTGGATGACCTTGTCCAGCGACACGAAGTGCGAGCCGTCGCCGCGCAGGGCCATGCGCGCCGCGTTGATGGCCTTCACCGCGCCCATCGCATTGCGCTCGATGCACGGGATCTGAACCAGCCCGCTGACCGGGTCGCAGGTCATGCCCAGGTTGTGTTCCATGCCGATCTCGGCCGCGTTCTCGACCTGCCCCGGCGTGCCGCCCATCACCGCGGCGAGCGCGCCCGCCGCCATCGAGCAGGCGACACCGACCTCGCCCTGGCAGCCGACCTCGGCGCCCGAGAGCGAGCCGTTCTTCTTGTAGAGGATACCGATGGCCGCGGCGGTGAGCAGGAACTCGACCACGGCCTCGTCGCCCGCGCCGGGAAAGAAGCGCTGGTGGTAATGCAGCACCGCCGGAATCACGCCCGCCGCGCCGTTGGTGGGCGCGGTGACCACGCGCCCGCCGGCCGCGTTCTCTTCGTTGACGGCCATGGCGTACAGGTTGACCCAGTCCATCGCCGCGAGCGGGTCCGGCGCGGCCTGCGCGGTGCCGCTGCCCTGCAGCTGAGCGAACAGGTCGGCCGCGCGCCGCCGCACCTGCATGCGCCCGGGCAAGGTGCCGGTGCTCGCGCAGCCGCGGCGCACGGCGCCGGCCATCGCGTCCCACACCTGCAGCAATTCCGATCGCACCTCGGCCTGCGGTCGCCACTGCGTTTCGTTGGCCATCATCAGCGCGGCAATCGACAGGCCCTGCGCGCGGCATTGCGCCAGCAGTTCCGCGCCGCTGTCGAAGGCGAAGGGCAAGGCGGCCGGCGCCGGGCGCTGCACGCCGGCTTCGTTGCGCACGCTCTCGCCCTGTGCATCGACGACGAAGCCGCCGCCGACCGAAAAGTAGTCCGCTTCGACCAAGGCCTGGCCCTGCGCATCCAGCGCGATGAAGCGCAGGCCGTTCGGGTGCCGGGGCAGGCTCTTGCGCAGGAAGAGCAGGTGCTCCTTCTCGTCGAAGGCCACGGCGTGCGTGCCGAGCAGGCGCAACTGCCGCTCGCGCCGGATGGTGGCGATGGCAGGCTCGATGGTGTCGGGGTCGATGCGGTCCGGCCGGTGGCCTGCGAGCCCGAGCAGCACGGCGCGGTCGGTGCCGTGGCCGCGGCCGGTGGCGCTCAGCGAGCCGTACAGCTGCGTCACCAGCGCGGCCACCTGCGGCAGCAGGCCCCGCGATTGCAGCAGGCAGGCGAACTGCCGCGCCGCGATCATCGGCCCGACCGTGTGCGAGCTCGAGGGGCCGATGCCGATCTTGAACAGATCGAAGGCGCTGACCGGCGTCGAAGGCGCCTTCGCCGTACTTGTCACCGCGCCTTCACCGCCAGGTTCCACAGCGCCACGAGCTGCTCGTACTCCGCCGAGGCCGCTTCCTGGTCGAGCGGGAAGACCTTGATGGCGCTCAGGTCGGGCAGCGAGGTGAGCTTGGACACCGCGATGTCGCTGCGCACCGGACGGCGGAAGTTCTTCACCAGCAGCTCCTGCTGCGTTTCCTTGCTCAGCAGGCCGTTGTAGAGCGCGACGGCGGCGTCCATGTTCTTCGCGCCCTTCACGATGAACATGCCTTCGGGCGCCAGGTAGCTGCCCTCGGTGGGATAGACCAGCTTGATCTCCTTCTGGCCGCCCGCCACGTACTCCTGCGCCGCGTACTCGATGGTCAGGCCCACCGGGTACTCGCCGGCGGCCACGCCCTTGTAGGTGCTGCCCGACGAGGCGGTGACGACCGCGTTGGCCGCCAGCTTGCCCAGGCCGTCGCGGCCGAACTGCTTGAGCAGGCCATACACCAGCATGTAGGCCGTGGCGCTCTTGCTCGGGTCGGTGATGGCGAACTTGCCCTTCCACTCGGGGCGCATGAGGTCCGACCAGGTCTTGGGCGCAGGCATGCCCTTGAGCTGGCGCTCGTTGACCATCATCACCATGACGTGCACGTTGGTGCCGACCCACAGGTCGTTCGGGCCGCGGAAGGCCGCGGGCACCGCCGCGAGGTCGGGCGACTTGTAGGGCGCCATCTGGTCCTTGTAGGCGCCCAGCGTGCCGAAGCCGCCGCTCCACAGCACGTCGCCGCGCGGGTTCTTGGCCTCGGCCTGGATGCGCTTCATCAGCGTGCCGGTGCCGCCCGTGACCTGCTGCACCGTGAGCCCGGGCGTCTTCTTCTTGACCACGGCCAGCGCGGTCTCGACGGTTTCGGTGTTGTTGGACGAATAGAGCACCACCGTCTGCGCACCCGCGACGCCCGCCGTGAGGGCCAGGGTCGCGAACGCGCATTTCGCCAGGGACTTGAAGGACATGAAAACCTCGCAGGTTGAAGTGAATGGGTGGGTCATTTGCTGGAGAAGAGGTTGATGCGGAACACCTTGATCGCCACCACGATGGGCAGCAGGATCACGCTGACCAGTGCCGCGCCGTAGGCCGAGGCCAGGCCCAGGCGGCCGCCGTCGACCTGGCGGAAGATGGCGATGGGCATGGTCTCCAGGCCGCCCGTGTAGACCACGATGGAGGCCGACAGCTCCGAGATCGTGGTCACCCACATCAGGATGGCGGCCGAGATGATCGAGGCCTTCATGGCCGGCAGCAGCACCTTGAAGAAGGTCTTCAGCGGCGACACGCCCAGGCTGATCGAGGCCTCCTCGATGGAGTCCGAGATGTTGAACAGCGTCGACGACGCGTTGCGCACCGCGAAGGGCAGGCGGCGCACCGTGTAGCACAGCACCATGATCCCCGAGGTGCCCGCCAGCACCAGCCAGCCGGTGTTGAAGGTCTGCACCAGCGCAATGCCCAGCACCGTGCCCGAGATGGTCAGCGGCAGCACCACGATGTAGTCCAGCAGCTGCGTGAAGGGGTTGCGCTTCTTGATCGTCAGGTAGCTCACGAGCACTGCGAAGGCCACGCCCACCACGGTGGCCATCGAGGCGAACTTCAGCGAGTTGATGATCGGCTCGGGCGCACCGCGCAGCGCGCGTTCCAGGCTGGACAGCGACCACTGGCCCCAGCGCATCACGGGCCCGCTGGTCTCGGTGAAGGCGCCCACGAAGACGATGAGCAGCGGCAGCATCGACAGCACGATGATCACGCCCACGCTGAGCGTGTAGAACACCGCCGCGCCCGAGCGCACGCGCACCACGGCGGGCGCGCGGCCCTGCGTCATCGTGTAGATCTTGCGTTCGACCACGCGCTTCTGGAAGAACAGCACGATGGCCACGATGCCGATGGACACCACCGACATCGCGCTTTGCAGCGTGGGGCTGCCGCCCATCTCGCCGACGAAGGCGTTGTACGTCATGACCGACAGCAGCGGCACGCTGCTGCCCAGCACCACCGACAGCGCGAAGTTGCCCACCACCAGCGTGAACACCACCAGCGCATTGACCAGCACCGCCGGCAGGATCACCGGCACCAGCACGCGCAGCTTGGTCACCAGCGGCGAGGTGCCCAGGCTCAGGCCGGCTTCTTCGAGCTGGCCGTCGAAGCCGCGCAGCGCGGCCAGCACGCCCAGGTAGATGTAGGTGTAGTAGACCAGCGTCATGGAGAACACCATGCCGGTCCAGCCGTAGAAGGTCGGCAGCGTGATGCCCGCGCCCGCGAGCAGGTTGGTCACCAGCCCGTTGTTGCCCAGCAGCAGCAGCCACGACTGGCCCACGATGATCTCGGGGATCACGATGGTCATGATCGGCAGCACCGCCACCAGGTTCTTCAGCGGGAAGTCGTAGCGCGCCACCATGTAGGCGAAGGGCACGCCCACGGCCACCGTGCAGGCCGTGACCGACACGCCGAGCACCAGCGTGTTGCGGAACGCGAGCAGGTATTCGCTGTCCTGCAGCAAGGTGATGAAGCCGGACAGCGAGAACGCGCCCGACTCGTCGCGCACGCTGTTCACGAACAGCGTGCCCAGCGGGTAGAACACGAAGAACAGCAGCAGCACGAGGCTGAGCAGGGTCAGGAAACCCCAGGGCCACCAGTTGATTTTCATGGCGTGCGTCCGTTCAGGCGGCGACGACGCGGCTGTCGGCCGGCACAAGCACCTGCACCGCATCGCCGGCCTGGAAGTCGGCCACCATGTTGCCGGCGTGAAGCTCGACGCGGATCTCCGACTGGTCGTGCAGCCGGATGCGGTAGGCGGTCTTGAAGCCCAGGTACTGGCGGCGCAGCACCTCGCCCGCGATGGCGTTGGGCACGTGGGGCGCGGGCGCCATCAGCGACAGCGCCTCGGGGCGCGCGATGAGGATGCCCTGCGCGCCCAGCGCGGCGCCGCCCTGCTTGCCGTCCAGTTGCTGGCCGCACAGCTGGTAGCGCACGTGCGACGCGGCCCCGCCGGCGGACTCGGCCGGCACCGGGATCACGTTGGCCGAGCCGATGAAGTCCGCCACGTAGGCGTTCACCGGCGTGCCGTACAGCTCTTCGGGCGTGCCCAGCTGCGCGATGCTGCCGCGGTCCATGATGGCGATGCGGTCGGACATGGCCAGCGCCTCTTCCTGGTCGTGCGTGACGAACACGGTGGTGATGCCGGCCTCGCGCACGAGGTCGAGGATCACGTCGCGCATCTGCAGGCGCATCTTGGCGTCGAGGTTGGACAGCGGCTCGTCCATCAGCAGCACGCGCGGGCGGATCACCAGCGCGCGCGCCAGCGCCACGCGCTGGCGCTGGCCGCCGCTCATCTGCGCCGGGTAGCGGTCGGCCAGCGCGAGCAGGCTCACCTTGTCCAGCGCCTCGTTGACGCGCCGGGCGATCTCGGCCTTGGGCACCTTGCGCGCGCGCAGGCCGTAGGCCACGTTGTCGAAGGCCGTCTTGTCGGGGAACAGTGCGTAGTCCTGGAACACCATGCCGATGTCGCGGTGGTGGGTGGACACGCGCGTCACGTCGTCCTTGTCGAAAAGAATGCGCCCGCCGTCGGGTTCGTTGAAGCCCGCGATGCAGCGCAGCAGGGTCGTCTTGCCGCAGCCGCTGGGGCCCAGCAGGGTGTAGAAGGCGCCATCGGGCACATGCAGCGACAGGTTCTGCAGCACCGTCTGGTTGGCGAACTGCTTCACGACGTTGTCGATGGTGATGGAAGCCATGTCTCTTGTTCAGGGTGGAAGGAAGCGCGATGCTAGGTGCGCCCTCCACACGCCACCAGCCGTATTTTTTAAGGCGGCCGGTTAGTTTTTCTGCAGGCTTCCCGGTCTACGATGCGCGCCGGCCTCCAACCCCGGGCGGCACGCAACCGAACACGAAAAGAACATGAGGAAGACAAGCCCGCTCGCCAAGGGTCGCATGTGGTGACCCGACGCCTCCCCCCTTTGAAGGCGCTGCGCGCCTTCGAAGCGGCGGCGCGCCATGCCAACTTCACCGCGGCCGCCGACGAACTCAGCATCACGCACAGCGCCGTCAGCCAGCAGATCCGCCTGCTGGAGGACTACCTGGGCCAGCCGCTGTTCGCGCGCGAGGCCCGCGGCGCGACGCTGCTGCCCCATGCGCGCGACTACTTCGCCGAGGTGCAGGCCAGCCTGGACCGCATCGCCAGCGCCACGGCCGCGCTGAAGTCGCCCCACCAGCGCGCCAGCCTGCGCGTGTGCACCACGCCTTCGCTGGCGATGAAGTGGCTCATTCCGCGGCTGGCCGGCTTCCAGGCCCTGGCGCCACAGACCGACGTGCAGCTGTCGACCCTGGGCCGGCAGTTCTTCGACCAGGCCGAGGCCGGCAGCGACGTGCTGATCCGCCGCATTCCCATGCAGCGCCCCGACCACACCTGCGTGCGCTGCCTGGACGACCACCTCGTGGCCGTGGCGTCGCCGCGCTTCATCGAGCGCCACCGCATCGCCAGCATGGCCGACTGCCTGGGCCACCCGCTGCTGCAGGCCGCCGGCGAAGTGGAGAACTGGCCGCGCTGGTTCGAGCTGGCCGGCGTGCGCGTGCCGCCCCAGCTGCCGGGCCCCGTGTTCGACCACCAGTTTCTTTGCATGCAGGCCGCCATGAACGACCTGGGGCTCGCGCTGGCGCCCTGGTGCCTGCTCGAGGAAGACATCCGCGCCGACCGGCTGCGCGTGGTGTTTCCCGAACCCCGCCTGCCCGCCTCGGGCGTCTACGCGCTGTACCGCACCGAAGGGCCGGTGGCCGCGCTGGCACGGCAGTTCGTCGACTGGCTCGGCACGCAGCACTGGAACGCGGGAAGCCCCACCCCATGACCACCACGCTCACTCTTCCTCTCCTGCGGCTGTCGGACTTCAAGCTGATCGCCTTCGACATGGACTCGACGCTGATCGACATCGAGACGGTCGACGAGATCGCCGACATCGCGGGCTGCGGCCCCGAGGTCGCGGCCATCACCGAGGCCACGATGCGCGGCGAGATCACCGACTACAAGGACAGCCTGCGCCGGCGCGTGGCCCTGCTGCGCGGCGTGCCGCTGTCGGCGCTGCAGGCCGTGTACGACCAGCGCCTGCACCTGAACCCCGGCGCCGAGACGCTGATCGCCGCGTGCAAGCAGGCCGGCCTGCGCGTCGTGCTGCTGAGCGGCGGCTTCACCTTCTTCACCGACCGGCTGCGCGATCGATTGAAGCTGGACGACACGCGCTCCAACGTGCTGGAGATCGAAGACAGCCGGCTCACCGGGCGCATGCTGCCCCAACCCTGGGGCGACATCTGCGACGGCGAAGCCAAGAAGGACAAGCTGCTCGAATGCTGCCGTGCGATGGGCATATCGCCGACCCAGGCCATTGCCGTGGGCGACGGCGCGAACGACCTGCCGATGATGCGCGTGGCCGGGCTGTCGGTGGCCTACCACGCCAAGCCGATGGTGCGCGAGGCTGCCATGCTGGCGATCGACGAGGGCGGACTCGACCGGCTGCTCGATCTGCTCAAGCCTTGAGGTATTCGGCCTTCGTGCCGAGCCAGCGGTCGATGTGGCGTTGCGCCAGCTCGGGGTGTTTCTGCAGCATCACCGGCGCGAGTTCGCGCGCCCAGTCGAGCAGCAGCGTGTCGGTCGCGAGGTCGGCAAAACGCAGCAGCGGCGCGCCCGACTGGCGCGCGCCGAGGAACTCGCCGGGGCCGCGGATCTCCAGGTCGCGCCGCGCGATCTCGAAGCCGTCGCCGGTCTCGGCCATGGCCTTGAGGCGCGCGCGCGCCGCCTCGCCCACGCGGCCGCTGTCGCCCGGCGCATAGAGCAGCACGCAGGCCGAGGCCGCCGCGCCGCGCCCCACGCGCCCGCGCAGCTGGTGCAGCTGCGAGAGGCCGAAGCGCTCGGCATGCTCGATCACCATCAGCGAGGCGTTGGGCACGTCCACGCCCACTTCGATCACCGTCGTACTCACCAGCACCTGGATCTCGTTGGCGGTGAAGGCGGCCATCACCGCCTGCTTCTCGGCCGTGGGCATGCGCGAATGCAGCAGGCCGACCTGGATGTGCTCGCCCAGCGTGCCGGCGAGTTCGTCGCGCGTCTCGGTGGCGTTGCGCAGGTCGACCGCCTCGCTCTCCTCGATCAGCGGGCAGACCCAGTAGACCTGCCGGCCTTGCGAAATCTGCGCCTGGATGCGGTCGATGACCTCGTCGCGCCGGTGGTCGGCCACCAGCTTGGTGACGATGGGCGTGCGGCCGGGCGGCAGTTCGTCGAGCGTGGAGACATCGAGGTCGGCGTAGTAGCTCATCGCGAGCGTGCGGGGAATCGGCGTGGCGCTCATCATCAGCAGGTGCGGTTCGAGATGACCGCCGGCCTTGCCGCGCAAGGCAAGGCGCTGCGCGACACCGAAGCGGTGCTGCTCGTCGATGATGGCCAGCGCCAGGTTCCTGAAGCGCACCTTTTCCGAGATGACCGCGTGCGTGCCGATGACCAACGCGGCCTCGCCGCTCTCGACGGCGGCCGACATCTCGTCGCGTTCCTTCTTCTTCTGGCTGCCCGTGAGCCAGGCCACGCGCAGGCCGCGCTCGGCAAGCAGGGGATCGAGCCAGCCGACCAGCTTGCCGAAGTGCTGGGCCGCGAGGATTTCGGTGGGCGCCATCAGCGCGCACTGGAAGCCCGCGTCGATGCAGCGCGCCGCGGCCAGCGCCGCGACCACGGTCTTGCCCGAGCCCACGTCGCCCTGCAGCAGGCGGTGCATCGGGATCTGGCGGTGCAGGTCGGCCGTGATCTCCTCGCCCACGCGCTGCTGCGCACCGGTGAGGCCGAAGGGCAGCACGGCGAGCAACTGCGCATGCAGCGAGCTCGCCGCCGCGTCGGTGGACGCGGGCAGCACGGGCGCACGCTGCGCCGCGCGCTCCAGCCGCGCCTGCAGCTGCGAGAGCTGCTGCGCCAGCAGCTCCTCGGCCTTGATGCGCTGCCACGCCGGGTGGCTGTGGTCTTCGAGCGCGGCGATCGACACGTCGGGCGTCGGGTAGTGCAGGAAGCTCAGCGCGCTGCGCAGGTCCCACGCGCCGCGCAGGCCGATCTGCACCGGAATCGTCTCGTCGAGCAGCGCGCGCGCCAGGCCCGAGCGCACCTCGCGTCGCAGCACCGGCTGCGCAAGCCCGGCCACGGTCGAGTACACCGGCGTGAGCGCGTTGGGCAGCGCGGTGCCGGCCGCCTTGACGGTCGGGTGCATGATCTGCCGCCCCACGAAACCGCCGCGCATCTCGCCGCGCACGCGCACCTTGGCGCCCACCGCGAGCTGCTTCTGCTGCGAGGGATAGAAGTTGAAGAAGCGCAGCTGGCAGGTGTCGCTGCCGTCGTCGATGGTGGCGATGAGCTGGCGGCGCGGTCGGAACACCACCTCGCACTCGGTGACCACGCCCTCGACCTGCGCCATGTCGCCGTCGCGCGTGTCGACCAGGCGCACGATGCGGGTCTCGTCCTCGTAGCGCATCGGCAGGTAGAGCGCGAAGTCGATGTCGCGCACGAGGCCGAGCTTGCGCAGCGCGCGCTGCACGAGGCTCAGGCCGGTGCCGGGCGGTGACGCCGGCGCGGCGGGGGGAGTCGGTTCTTTCTTGGCGGGCACGGGCAAGGCTTCTAGCGTGGACGGCAAAGGTCCGTCAAGGCGCTGCGGGCATCGGGGAACATGAACTGGAAGCCGCTGCGCAGCAGCTGCGCCGGCACCACGCGCTGGCCTTCGAGCAGCAGGTCGGCCTGCTCGCCGAGCAGCAGCTTCACGGGCGCGGCGGGCGTGGGCATCCAGCAGGGGCGGTGCAGCACGCCGGCGGCGACGCGGGTGAAGGCCTCCTGGCTCACTGCACCGGGTGCGGTGACGTTGAAGGCCTTCGCGGTGGCCGGACCTGTGGCCGGCTCCGTCACCGTCCACACATGCGCGATGGCGCGGATCAGGTCGTGCACATGCACCCACGAGAGCCACTGCCGCCCGCTGCCCAGGCGCCCGCCCATGCCCAGCTGCACCGGCATCAGCAGCTGCGGCAGCGAGCCCTGGTGGCCCAGCACGAAGCCGAAGCGCAGGCAGGCCACGCGAACGCCGTGTGCCACGGCCGCGTGCGCGGCCTGCTCCCAGCGCTGGCACAGCGTCGACATGAAGATGTTTTGCGGCGGCGCGTCTTCGGCGAGTTCGGTGGCGTCGCCCTGCGGCTGCACGCCGTAGTAGCCGATGGCCGAGCCCGAGAGCAGCAGCCACGGCTTGCGCGGGCGTGTGCCCATCCATGCGACGAGCTGCTGCGTCAAGCCTTCGCGGCTTTGCAGCAGCTGCCGCTGGCGCCGCGCGCTCCAGCGTTGGCCGAGGATGCGTGCACCCGCGAGGTTGACGACCACGTCGATGGCGTCGGCGGCGGGAATCTGGTCGAGCGACTGCACGCAGCGCACCGCGCCGCCGAAGCCCCAGGCGGCGCCGCGCGCGTCGCGCGTCCACACCGTCACCGCATGGCCGTCGGCCAGCAGGTGGCGCACGAGGATCTGGCCGATGAAGCCGGTGCCGCCCGTCACCAGCACCTGCTGCGGTGTCGTGCCGAAGTGCACCGGCGCTTGGGCATCGCGCACCTGCGCCTGCTTCTGCTGCTTGAACAGGGCGCGCGCCGCGAAGCCGTCGCGCAAGCCCGAGATACCGACGCCCACGCCGCAGAGCGCCAGGAAGGCGCTGAGCCAGCCGTGTGGCTGCCACACCATCGCCGTCGGTTGCGCTGCCCACCCGACCGCGCTCATCGCCAGCAGCGCGATGAACGCGCCGGCGTTGATGGCCAGCACCGTGTGCGTCACGCGCTCGGTCGGCGGCAGCAGGCGGCTGCCGTCTTCGACCACGAAGTCCCACAGCGTGAGCACGATCTCGACGCCGAACACCACGAGCAGCACCCACGCCCACGCGCCGTGCCAGGCCCACGCCGACAGCCCGAGGAACAGCGCGCAATAGATCGACGAGCGCGTGGCGTGGATCGCCAGCTCGCGCCCCGCCGTGCCGCGGCGCGGCAGGGCTTCTGTGCCTTCGTGGTGGTAGAGCGTGTCGAAGGCGCCCAGCGCGCCTTGCGCCGCCATGAGCTGCAGGGCCAGCAGGTGCGTGTCGATCATGCGGACACCGCCTGCGCCTGCGGCTCCGGCACTTCCTCGAACACGCCGACCTGCGTGAAGGTGGTGCCCATGAGGCAGTGGCGAATCTCGATGCGGATGTTGAAGCGCTCGGGCGTCTCGTTGTGGTGCCAGAGGAAGGTCTTGCCCGGCGTGAACAGGCCCGGCAGCGGAATGCGCCAGCCGAACACCTCCCAGAAATAGCCGTCGCTCTGGAAATGCAGGCTGCCGTTGGGCTCCACGCTCAGCACCAGCTTCATGCCCAGCCCCATGCCCACGTACTCGAGCACCTCGCCGCGCTCGCTCTCGCGCATGAAGCTGGTGAACTGGATGGGCTTGCGCCCGTGCAGGCGGTAGATGCGCTGCTTGTAGATGGCCGGGTCGTCGGGCCGGGCGTAGACCTGGATCTCGACCGGGAAGTGGCTGTCGCTGTAGGGGATGAGCGCGCCCTGGATCATCGGCTGCGTGAGGTGCCCCAAGAGCTTGCCGAAGCGCGAGCAGCGCAGCTCGCTGAGGGCGCCCAGGTAGTGCAGCGCCTTGCCTGGCAGGGGGTTCTTGTCGAAGCGTCGGCGGATGTCGGGGTGCAGGCCCATCCAGGCGCCGCCCAGGATCTTCTTGAAGAGCTCGCCTTCGGAAGGAGGGGCGGGGGCTGGCGTGACACGCGCGACGGAAGAATCGACCATGCGTCGATTCTGCCTCGGCAACCCCGAGCGGCGCCCGTGATTCCGGGCCATGGGACAATCGCCGCTCTCCGCCTTTTTCCCTTCCCATGCCTCCTTGGCACGGGCCCGTCCGGCCCTCAAGCACCATGCGCGCCTTCACGCTTTCCGATTTCGATTTCCATCTGCCGCCCGAACTGGTGGCACAACACCCGGCCACCGAACGCACCGCCTCCCGTCTGCTCGACGGCACAGGCCCCGCCCCGGCCGACCGCATCTTCAAGGAACTGCCCTCGCTGCTGCGCGCGGGCGACCTCTTGGTCTTCAACGACACGCGCGTGGTCAAGGCGCGCCTGTTCGGCGAGAAGCCGACCGGCGGCAAGCTCGAACTGCTGGTCGAGCGCGTGCTGCAGGGCCACGAGGTGGTCGCGCACATGAAGGTCAGCAAGAAGCCGCCCGTGGGCACCACGCTCGAGATGGTGGGCGGCTTTCGCGCCACGCTGCTGGGCCGCTGGCCCGAGGAAGACGGTGCGCTGTTCCGCTTCGGCTTCGAGAGCGACGCGGGCGAAGACCCGTATGCGCTGATGCAGCGCTGCGGCCACGTGCCGCTGCCGCCCTACATCACGCACACCGACTCGGCCGACGACGAGAGCCGCTACCAGACCGTGTTCGCACGCGTGCCCGGCGCCGTGGCCGCGCCGACCGCCGCACTGCATTTCGACGAGGGCCTGCTGGCCGAGCTCGAAGCGCGCGGCGTGCAGCGCGCCAACGTCACGCTGCACGTGGGCGCCGGCACCTTCCAGCCGGTGAAGACCGAGAACATCGCCGAACACACGATGCACGCCGAGCGCTACGAAGTGCCCGAGGCCACGCAGCGCGCCATCGCCGAATGCAAGGCACGCGGCGGTCGCGTGGTCGCCGTGGGCACGACCACGGTGCGCACGCTCGAGTCGTGGGCCAAGAGCGGCGAGGCCACGGGCGACACGCGCATCTTCATCACGCCGGGCTTCGCCTTCGCGCACGTCGACGTGCTGGTGACCAACTTCCATTTGCCCAAGAGCACGCTGATGATGCTGGTCTCGGCCTTCGCGGGCTACGAGCGCGTGATGGCGCTGTACGCCCACGCCATCGCCAACGGCTACCGCTTCTTCAGCTACGGCGATGCCATGCTGCTCGCACGCACCCAGGACTGAACGACATCATGCTGAACTTCGAACTCCTCAAGACCGACCCCGACAGCCACGCGCGCCGCGCCACGCTCACGCTCAACCACGGCAAGGTCCAGACGCCGATCTTCATGCCCGTGGGCACCTACGGCACCGTCAAGGGCGTGATGCCGCGCAGCCTCGAAGAGATGGGCGCGCAGATCATCCTGGGCAACACCTTCCACCTGTGGATGCGCCCGGGGCTGGACGTCATGGCGAGCTTCGGCGGGCTGCACCAGTTCGAGAAATGGGACAAGCCCATCCTCACCGACTCGGGCGGCTTCCAGGTGTGGTCGCTGGGCGCGATGCGCAAGATCAGCGAAGAAGGCGTGAAGTTCGCGTCGCCCGTCAACGGCGACAAGCTGTTCCTCACGCCCGAGGTCTCGATGCAGATCCAGACCATCCTGAACAGCGACATCGTGATGCAGTTCGACGAGTGCACGCCCTACGACACGAAGGGTCACATCACGACCGAGGCCGAGGCGCGCGTCTCGATGGAACTGAGCCTGCGCTGGGCCAAGCGCTGCCAGGCGGAGTTCACGCGCCTTTCGAACCCGAACGCGCTGTTCGGCATCGTGCAGGGCGGCATGTTCGAGAACCTGCGCGAGGAGTCGCTGGCGGCGCTGGTCGACATGGACTTCCCCGGCTACGCCATCGGCGGCGTGAGCGTGGGCGAGCCCAAGGAAGAGATGCTGCACATCATGGGCCACACGCCGCACCGGCTGCCCGCGAACAAGCCGCGCTACCTGATGGGCGTGGGCACGCCCGAAGACCTGGTGCAGGGCGTAGCCGACGGCGTCGACATGTTCGACTGCGTGATGCCCACGCGCAATGCGCGCAACGGCACGATGTTCACGCGCTTCGGCGACCTGAAGATGCGCAACGCGCGCCACAAGAGCGACCCGCAGCCGGTCGACCCCAGCTGCACCTGCCACGCCTGCGCCGGCACCTCGGGCGTGTCGTGGAACGATGGCGGGCGCGAAGGCTTCAGCCGCGCCTACCTGCACCACCTGGACCGCTGCGGCGAAATGCTCGGCCCGATGCTGTGCACGATCCACAACCTGCACTACTACCTGAACCTGATGACGGAGATCCGCGCGGCGCTCGACGCGGGCACCTTCACGGCGTTCCGCGCGCAGTTCAAGGCCGACCGCGCACGCGGCGTCTAGGACTTTGCGGCGCCCGGCGGCCTGATGGCCAGCGGCGTCGCGTAGGGCTCGATGCGCAGCAGCTCGTTCTTGAAAATCACGATCTGCCTGAGCGGCGCCTGCACCAGCGCCCCGCTCGCGTCCTTGTGCGAGGCGTACTGCCAGAGCGTGAGCTGGCCCTTCTCGGCCAGCATGGCGGCCAGCCGCTGCACGGGCGGCGCCGCGCCGGCGCCCAGCTGGGCCGCCTCGATGCCCACCACGATGTCGTCGCGCGGCGAGACCACCTTGAAGAGCAGCACGGGCGCCGGTGCCTGCGCCTGCGCGCGGACGTGCCGCGCCGCGAAGGCGGCCGGAAGCAGCGCGAGGCAGAAGACGAAGCGGCGGTTGAAGGAGCTCATGGGCCGAAGCGTATGCCTGCAACGGCGCCCTGCCCACAGGCCGGAAGCCATACGCCGGGTGGAGGCCCGGCCGGCACCAGGGACGCCGTCATCCGGTACGCTTGCCCTGTCTTCACTGCGGTTGTCCTCACCCTCATGACCAACGCCTCCCCACCCACGGCCTATACCGCCCGCTACCCCTCGCTGGCCGGCCGCACCGTGTTCATCTCGGGCGGCGCCAGCGGCATCGGCGAATCGCTGGTGCGGGCCTTTCATGCCCAAGGCGCGAAGGTCGGCTTCTGCGACCTCGACACGGCCGCCGGCGATGCGCTTGCCGCGCAGCTGCAAGGCGGGCACCCCGCGCTGTTCGTGCCCTGCGACGTGACCGACACCGCCGCGCTCGCCGCCGCCATCGACGCGGTGCGCCAGCGCTTCGGGCCGGTGTCAGTGCTGCTGAACAACGCGGCCAACGACCGGCGCCACGAGATGGCCGACGTGACCAGCGACGACTTCGACCGCCTCGTGGCCGTCAACATCAAGCACCAGTTCTTTGCTGCGCAGGCGGTGGCCGACGACATGCGCGTGCTGGGCGGCGGCTCGATCGTCAACTTCGGCTCGATCAGCTGGCTCATGAAGGGCCGCGGCTACCCGGTCTACCAGGCCTGCAAGGCGGGCGTGATGGGTCTCACGCGCTCGCTGGCGCGCGACCTGGGCAAGCAGAACATCCGGGTCAACACGATCATGCCGGGCTGGGTGATGACCGAGCGGCAGATCAAGCTGTGGGTGAAGCCCGAATCCGCCGCGGAGATCGATGCGGCGCAGTGCCTGCCGGGCCGCGTGATGGCGGAGGACATTGCGGCGATGGCGCTCTTCCTCGCGGCCGACGATTCGCGCATGTGCACCGCGCAGGACTACGTGGTGGACGCAGGCTGGACCTGAAGCGCTTCAACGCTCGCCCCAAAGAAAAAAGCCCGGCATGCCGGGCTTTTTGCTGCGTGGGTGGCGGGACGATCAGTCGCGCAGTTCGGCCGGCAGCGTGCCGCCATTGGCGGCGATGCGAGTCATCACCTGCTTGTGCAGGCCGATGTTCCATTCGGCCGAACCCGGTTCGCCGTTGCTGTAGAGGATTTCGCTGGCCAGTTCCTTGCGCGCGGCGAGGCTGCTGTCCAGGCCCAGCAACTTGAGCAGGTCGACGATCGAGGTGCGCCAGTTCAGGCCGGCGGCACCGGGCATCGCGTCCAGGACGGCGGGCACGTCGCCCAGCGGGATCGCGGGCGGCGGTGCGGCAGCGGCCGGCGCGCCGGGTGCAGCCGCCGGCGGTGCGGCGACGACTTCAGCGGCGTTGGCCGACGGAAAAATCTTGGAAAAAATCTTGCCGAAAATGCTCATGGGTGTGCTCCGTCAATGTGAATGGGAAAACCCGCGGCACGGCGTTGCGTGACGCAGCCCGGGGTTGTAGCACGACCGTGCGGCGCTTTCGCTACGTGGCCGGCTGAACCGGTGCGCCCGGCGTGACCGATTGCGCAGTGCCGGTCACAGGTGTATGTGGCACCTGCGCAGCGGCCGAGGTACCGCAAGCGTGGCAGAACTTGGAGAACGCGCTCTTGCGCGTGCTGCAGTGGCCGCAGTGGTCGAACAGGCCGATGCCGCAGTGCGGGCAGAAGTCGATCTCGTTGTTCTTCAGGTCGACCGGCCGCTCGCAGCCGGGGCACACGCTCTTGGCCAGGCGGGCCAGCGCGACGTCGTAGCTCAGCTCTTCGCGGCGCACCTGGTCGGGCTGCTGCTCGGCGAGCTTCTGGCGCGCCAGGTAGCGGTTGAGCGCCACGATGGCGTAGCGCCCCACCAGCACGGTGAGCACGATGCCCACCACGTAGCGCACGTAGCCGCCATAGCTCGGCAGGTAGGGCACCAGCTCGACGAAGAAGGCGAAGAGCGCGAAGAAGATGAAGCCCCACACGAAGGGCCAGTAGGTGCTCTTGCGCTTCTTCACGAACAGCCAGCCGGCCACCAGCAGCAGCGGCAGGGTCAGCGCGAGCCGGTAGCCGAACACGCGCAGTTCGACGCGGCGGTACTCGGCGTCCAGGCGCTGCTGCGCGTCGTGCTCCAGCACGCCCAATGCCGCGCGCGCGCGCTGCTCGGCCTGGCGCGCGTCGAGTGCGATCTGGCGCTGCGCGTCGGCCTTGCGCTGCGCCGCGTCTTCCTTCTGCTTGAAGGCGTCGAGCGCCTTGGTGCGCGCGATGAGCTCGGTGTCCTGGTCGGGCTGCGCGGTGGCGCGGCGCGTGGCGATCCAGTTGCCGAAGGTCTCGCGCGCGTTGGCGCTGGCCTGCTGCGCCGTGTTGAGTTGCAGCTGCGCCTGGTCGAGGTCGCGCGAGGCCTGCAGCTCGGCGGCCTCCGAGGCTTTGATGGTGGCGCGCAGCGGCTCGGCCGCAGGCTTGTCGATGAAGTCGTCGAGCACGCGCACGCGCTCGACCTGCGGCAGGTCGCCCACGATCGTGCTGCCCAGCCCGATCAGGAAGCTCGCGAACACGAACGCCACCAGCCACAGGCCGCGGCGGAACCACTTCTCGGACAGGCGCAGGGATTTGCTCATGGTCTTTCCTTCATTCTTTCTTTTCTTCGTTGCTTCTCTTCGCTCAGAGCTTGAGTGTGACCGGCGCCGCGCCTAAGCCCGCACGCGGCAGCCAGGCGAACACCGAGTCGACGGTCACGGTCTCGATGCGGTCCGAGAACCGCTTCTCGTTCGGATGATCGTCGAACGCGATGTTGGCCGAGCCCACGCGCCCGCCCAGGCGGGTCAGCGGGCCGAGGTTCAGCGTGGTGGGCTCGTAGCCCTTGAACTGCAGCCAGGCCTGCGCCTGCGCGCGGGTGCCGATGGTGGCGGGTTCCATCGCGGCGGCCAGGGTCTCGATGGCCCACTGGTTCGACTGCTGGTACTTCTGGCCCCAGGCGTAGCTCACGATGCTGTAGGGCGCCACGTTCAGGCGCACGAGGCGCGCATCGGGCTCGCGCAGCGCGGCCATCAGCTGCGCCTGCACTGCCGGCGTGGGCACGGACCAGGCGGCCTCGTAGCGCCACAGGTCGTCGAGGAAGAACTCGCCCAGCCCCTGCCGGTAGACCGCGGCCACCGCGGTGCCGCAGTGGTTGAGCTTGTGCACCACGCGCCACGGGCCCTCGTCGGTCTTGTAGGCGATGCCCAGGTGCGAGTAGCGCAGGCCGTACTTGCTCAGGTCCTGTCCGGCGCGCGCCAGGATGACGACGCGCGCGCCGCTCGCGTCGAGCTGCTGCGAGGTGCGCTCGGCCAGCTGCATGCCCTTGACGATGAGCGCCGGCGTCGGCCTGACCTGTTCGCACGAGCGGCCGGCATTCGCCTGCAGCGGCAGCACCGCAGCGATGGCGAACGCCAGCAGCAGCGCGGGACGCAGGGCGGGTTTCACGACAGTCTTTCGTTGTGGAGCAGTGCGCGGCCGACCGCGTTGGGCACGAAGGCCAGCACCTCGCCGGCAGCCGAGAGCACGACGCCCGTGCCGATCACGCTGACGACCACGGCCGTGCCGGCGGCCGCCGACACGCCACGGGTGGCGCGCCCCATCACCTTGACGCTGGCGCGGGCGCCGTCCGAGGCGCGTTCGAGCAGGTAGACGGTGCCGTCGACCGAAGCCTCGACCGCGATCACGGTGAGCACCGAGCCGCCCACCGACAGCGCCGCGGGCACGGCGACCACCGCGGTAGCCGACGCCCCGACGACCGACGCGGCACCGACCACCGAGGCCACGGGCAGCAGCGACAGCGCGGCCGAGGCCTCGCTCTGGGCCCGTGCGGGCAGCGGCGTCGCGACACCCGCGAACGCGGCGCAGGCGGCGAAGGCCAGGGCGGCCATCGACCGCGCCAGGGCGGTCTTGCGCGAAGCCGGCAGGCCGCGCGGGATGATCGAAGCGGTGGAGGATGAGAGGGGTTGCATGAAGGCCTCGCGGCGCAGTGAAGGTGAGCGAATGATGGTTCGCCTTCACGCCGCGGGGCTCGAATACTTCAACCAGTTGCGATCCTGGCGTCCCGCAGTATCCCGAAGAGATACTTTGGGGCGCACGCCTCAGGAGGCCAGCAGGCCGGCCACGCGCTGGCGCAGCGTCTCGGGCTGCACTTCCTGCGGCGCCACGGGGTGGCCCACGCGCAAGCCCACGCGGCTGAAGAGGCCGCGGCGGAAGGGCTTGGCCATGGCCACGCGCTCACCGCCGCGCAGCTCGATGCGGCTGAAGTACGAGCCCCAGAGGTTGGTCAGCGCCATCGGGACCACGGGCGGCTCGATGCCTTCGGCGCGCGCGCCTTCGAGGATCTTCATCACGCCGCCCTTGAAGGGCTGCAGTTCGCCGTCGCGCGTGATCGCGCCTTCGGGGAAGATGCCCAGCAGGTCGCCCTCGCGCAGCACGCCGACGGCCTTGGCAAAGGCCGCCTCGTACGCCGCCGGGTCTTCCTTCTGCGGCGCGATCGGAATGGCCTTGGCCAGCTTGAACAGCCAGCCGAGCACCGGCACCTTGAAGATGCGGTGGTCCATGATGAAACGGATCGGGCGCGGGCTCGCGGCCATCAGCAGCACGGCGTCGATGAAGCTCACGTGGTTGCACACCAGCACGGCGGCGCCCTCGGTGGGAATGTGCTGATCGTCCTTGATGTCGAAGCGGTACACGAAGCGCGACAACACCCAGGCCACGAAGCGCAGCAGGTACTCGGGCACCAGCATGAAGATGTAGAACGCCACCACCGCGTTGGCGATGCCGGTGAACAGGAAGATCTGCGGAATGGTGAAGCCCGCGCCCAGCAGCGCGCCCGCCAGCACCGAGCTGCCGATCATGAAGAGCGCGTTGAGGATGTTGTTCGCCGCGATGATCCGTGCGCGGTGCGTGGGCTGGCTGCGCAGCTGGATCAGCGCGTACATCGGCACGCTGTACAGGCCCGCGAAGAGCGACAGCAGCGCGAGGTCGGCCATCACGCGCCAGTGCGCGGCCTGGTGGACGAAAGCGCCCAGGCCCATGCCGGCCGAAGGCGGCAAGGCGCGCGAGGCAAAGTACAGGTCGATGGCGAACACGCTCATGCCGATGGCGCCCAGCGGCACCAGGCCGATTTCCACCTGACGACGACTCAGCGTCTCGCACAGCAGCGAGCCCACGCCGATGCCCACCGAGAACACCACCAAGAGCAGCGACGCCACCTGCTCGTCGCCGTGCAGCACTTCCTTTGCGAAGCTGGGGAACTGGCTCAGGAACACCGCGCCGAAGAACCACATCCACGAGATGCCCAGCAGCGAGCGGAACACCACGATGTTCTCGCGCGCCAGCATCAGGTTGCGCCAGGTTTCGCTGAAGGGGTTCCAGTTGATGACCAGGCTGGGATCGGTGGCCGGCGCGGGCGGAATGGCCTGCGCCACGCCGCGCCCCACCAGCGCCAGCAGCAGGCAGGCCACGGCCACCGTGGTGTGGCCGATCTGCGGCATCGCCACCAGCAGCCCGCCCGCCACCTGGCCCAGCAGGATGGCGACGAAGGTGCCCATCTCGACCATGCCGTTGCCGCCCGTGAGCTCGCGCGAGTCGAGCACCTGCGGCAGGTAGGCGAACTTGACCGGCCCGAACAGCGTGGAGTGCAGCCCCATGAGGAACACGCAGGCCAGCAGCACCACCGCGTCGGCGCGCACGAAGCCCCAGGCGGCGATCACCATGATCGCGATCTCGAGGTTCTTGACGAAGCGGATCATCTTCGTCTTGTCGAACTTGTCGGTCAGCTGGCCGGCCGTGGCCGAGAACAGCAGGAAGGGCAGGATGAACAGCGCACCGATCACCAGCCCCGCCATCGCCGGCGGCATCCAGCTCAGTTGCAGCTGGTAGGTCACCATGACGGTGAAGGCGAACTTGAAGAGGTTGTCGTTCGCGGCCCCCGCGAACTGGGTCCAGAAGAAGGGCGCGAAGCGCCGCTGGCCGAGCAGCGCGAACTGGTTCGCGTGGGCGTTGGGCTCATGCACCACGGGCGCGGGCGCGGCGGCGGCGGGGGTTGTCATGCGATGCAATCTCCTCTTTGTCTTCTACCGCTGCGCCACGGGCGTTCCAGTGGCCAAGCCGCGTCATGCCGCGATGGCGGCTGGGTCGGGATTGTGCCGCAGCAGGGTGGCGCGCCAGCCCTTTTCGAGGCGGTACAGCGCCATCAGCACAGGCAGGCCGGCCAGCGACGCCACCAGGTGCTTGAGGGTGTGGCCCGACACGAGGTGGCCGGTGGCTTCGTAGATGGCGTGGTCGCCCAGTTCGAAGGCCTTGGCCACCACATAGAACGCGATCACCCAGCCCAGCTTGAGCCCGACGGCGCCGCGCATCGGCGTGGCCAGTGCCAGCGTGAGCACCACCGCCATGCCGCCGAACTGCACCAGCGCCCAGGGCAGCACGTTGCCGGTTTCCTGGCAGACCTCGGCCGCCAGCAGGCCGGCCGTGAGCACGAACCAGGCGGCCGGCCAGCCGGCGCGCTGGCTGACGCGCTCGCAGACCGCGATGCCGATCAGGCCCGCAAAGGCCACGGCCATGCCGGCGCGGTCGGCGGCGAGGCGGGGCGCGTCGGGCATCAGGTGATAGAAGGCCGAGCCGGCGGCGGTAGCGATCAGGCCGGCGAAGAACAGCCAGGCGCAGTCCAGCGTGTTGTCGGGCGGGTCGTTGGCGGGCGGCGCCAGCGGGAACCCGGCCAGTGCCTCCTGGTGCGAGCGGTCGATGCGGTTGAGCCGGTACAGCCCCAGGCAGCCGATGGCCAGGAACGGCAGGTTGCTCAGCACGTCCATCGCGTTGGGCAGGTGAAACAGCGGCCGGTTGTCGGCGAACACGGAGGCGATCGCCACGTCGGCGGCCGGCAGCGCCGGGCCGAAGAAGGCGATCAGCAAGAGCAGCGCGAAGGTGAACAACAGTCCGCGTTCGCGGCGTGTCAGGGTGGGCAGAAGCATGGCGTTCCTCGGTGGGGTGGTGGCTGGCGGGTGGAATCTAGTTGCCAGCCCTCCCCCAGGCATCGAGAATCGATACGAGGCACTATTTCACTCCCTTCGGTATCCTTTTTCTATACCTTCAACCCGTACCCTCCCTTCATGAGCACCACCGTCGATCTGGTCCAGGCCCTCAAGAACGAACTCAAAAGCGCCCGCATGACGTATGCCGACCTGGCCCGGTCGCTGGACATGGCGGAGTCCAGCGTCAAGCGCATGCTGGCCAAGAGCGACATGCCGCTGTCGCGCGTCGATGCGATCTGCCGCGCCCTGAAGATCGATTTCGCCGAGCTGGCGCGGCGCGTGGCCGACGCCCAGCCGCTGCTGAAGGAGCTGACCCACGAGCAGGAAAAGGCCGTGGTCAAGGACAAGAAGCTGCTGCTGGTGGCGATCAGCGTGCTGAGCCAGTGGACACTGGAGCAGATCGTGGCGTCGTACCGGATCACCGAGGCCGAGTGCATCGGCTGCCTGGCGCAGCTGGACCGCATCGGCATCATCGAGTTGCGTCCGCTCAACCGGTACCGCCTGAAGCTCGCCAAGACCTTCCGCTGGCGGCCGCACGGCCCGGTGATGGAGTTCTTCCGAGAGAACGTGGTGCTCGACTACTACAAGGGCGGTTTCGACGGCCCGGCCGAAGGGCTGCTGCTGGTGCACGGCTCGATCAGCCGGTCGCTCGCGCCCGCCTTCATGGAGCGGCTGCAGCGCGTGGCGCAAGACTTTGCGCAGCAGCACCAGACCGACCAGAAGCTGTCGGCCAAGGACCGCGAGGGCTACACCCTGCTGCTGGGCATGCGCAACTGGGAGTTCGAGCTCTTCACCCGCCTGCGACGGAACTGAAGGCCCGTCAGGGCTTCGCTGCTTCCAATGCGTCGCGCGTGGTGCGCGCGGCGTTCTTCGCCGCATCGGCGAAGTCTTCGCCCGACGAGGCGTAGATGATCGCCCGCGACGAGTTCACGATGATCGGCGCGTCGGCGCGCCAGCCGGCGCGCACGGTGGCGACCGCGTCGCCGCCCTGGGCACCGACGCCCGGGATCAGCAGCGGCACCGTCGGCGCGAGTTCGCGCACGCGCTCGATCTCGGCCGGGTAGGTCGCGCCCACCACGAGGCCGAGCTGGCCGTTGAGGTTCCACGGGCCCTGCGCCAGGCGGGCGACGTGCTCGTACAGGAAGGGCTGGCCCTCGACGCTGGCCAGACGCTGGCCCTGCAGGTCGGAACCGCCAGGGTTGCTGGTGCGGCACAGCAGGAAGGCGCCCTTGCCTTCGTACTGGAGGTAGGGCGCGACCGAGTCGAAGCCCATGAAGGGCGACAGGGTCACGGCGTCGGCGCCGTAGCGCTCGAAGGCTTCGAGCGCGTACTGCTCGGCGGTGGAGCCGATGTCGCCGCGCTTGGCGTCCAGGATGGTGGGCACATGGGGCGCGTTGCGGCGCATGTGCTCCATCAGGCGTTCGAGCTGGTCTTCGGCGCGGTGGGCCGCGAAGTAGGCGATCTGGGGCTTGAAGGCGATGACCAGGTCGGCCGTCGCGTCGACGATGCGCGCGCAGAAGTCATAGATGCGGCTGGCGTCGCCCTTGTACGCCCCCGGGAATTTGGCTGGCTCCGGGTCGAGGCCCACGCAGAGCAACGAACCGTTGGTTTGCTGTGCAGCGGCCAGCTTGTCGAGGAAAGTCATGGGGCCCGATTTTACGGACCCCGCCCGCCACTCTCAGTCCGTGGGGGTGGCCTGCTCTGCGGCCAGGCACAGGTCGGCCCAGGCGCGGGCCTTGTCGGCCGGGTTGCGCAGCAGGTAGGCGGGGTGGTAAGTGGCGACCACCGGCACGCCGTTTGCCGACGCCAGCGGCACGGCACGACCGCGCAGCTTGCCCAGCGGATCGCGGCTTTGCATCAGGCTCTGCGCGGCCAGCGGACCCATCGCCAGCACGACGCACGGCGCCAGCGCCGCCGCGTGGGCGTCGAAGGCGGCATCGATCGGCTGCGGGCTGCCGGGCTGGCCGGCGGCCACGCCGCGGTGCGTGCGCATCAGGTGCACGGGCGTGCGGCCGTCGTGCAGCTTCAGCGCGCGCAGCATGTTGTCGAGCAGGCGGCCGGCGTCGCCCGCGAAGGGCTCGCCGTGGCGGCCGTCGGCCTCGGGCGGCATGTCGGCCACGACCAGCCAGCCGCCCTGCACCGGCGCCGCAGCATCGGCCTTGTCGGCGTACAGGCGGCAGGGTGCTTCGACCAGCACGGCGGCGCCTTGCGCGACGGGCGGTGCCGCCACGGGACGCGGTGCCGGGGCGGCCACGGGGCGGGCGGCAGGCGCCGGGGCCGGGCGAGGCGGAGGCGGCGCGTCGTACGGCTGGTCGCGCTCGTCGAGTTCCAACGGCGGGCCTTCGGGCATGTCGGGCATGCCCGAATCAGCGGCCACGGGAGCCTCCGGCTCGGCTTCGACTTCGATCTCGGGTTCCGGCGGCACGGGCCACCAGACCTTCACGCCCATCTCGTCGAGCATGGCGCGCTGGCGCGCGTCCAGGCGCAGGGTGTGGACTGCGGTGTCCGTCATCGCAAAGCTCCCCAGGCGGAGCCTGTTTCGTTGAGGCGCATGCTCATGACGACCGCGTCTTCACGCTTGCCGTCGAACGCCGGGTAGTAGCCCTTGCGCACGCCGACGCTGCGAAAGCCTTGCCGCAGGTAGATGTCGAGCGCGCGCCGGTTGCTTTCGCGCACCTCGAGCCACAGCCACAGCGCGCCCTCGCCGCGCGACCAGCCGGCCAGCGCCTCGAGCATGAGCGGCGCCCAGCCCTGGCGCTGGAAAGCCGGCGCCACGGTGATGTTGAGCAGGTGCACCTCGTCCACGCCCTTCATGGCGACGAAGTAGCCGATCAGCGTTTCGCCCAGGCTGGTGCACGGCGATTCGACACCCGGCGCCACGCCGGGCGCCAGCAGGCACTGGCAGTGGTAGCCCACGGCCATCGAATCGGTGAAGTTGGCGCGCGTCCAGGGGTGCGTGTAGGCCGTCTGCTCGACCGCGCACACGGCATCGATCCGCTCGACGGTGAGCGGTTCAAGACGGGCTTCGACGGACTGGAGGACGGCGCTCATGCGGGGTTCGGCGGAACGGCGGCCGCCGCCTTGATGGCGGCGCGTTCCTCGGTGGTTTGCGCCACTTTATCGCGAACATACAGTGGCCAGGCCTGTGCTGCGGGCACGGTGCGGCCGGCCGCGAGCAGCGCGGGCGCCAGCCGCAGCATGGCGGCGGCCGTGGGCAGCACTTCGTGGCGCGCCGTGGCGCTCGCCAGGCGCGGGCCGTAGGCGGTGAAGGCGTTGCCAGCGAGCGCCCAGCCGGCCGGCACCTCGAGCGCCTCGGGGGCGAGCAGCAGCGGCTCGGGGTCGCCGCCGAACGGGCCGGCGGTGTCGAAGTCGTAGTGCGCGGCGTAGAGCTGGTCCATGCGCGCATCGAGCACGGCCACCACGCGCTGCGCGCCGAAGGCATGGCGTGCCTCGTCGGCCACGGCCAGCAGGGTGTCGACCGGCAGCAGCGGCACCTTGGCGCCGAAGGCCAGCCCCTGCGCCACCGAGCAGGCGGTGCGCAGGCCGGTGAAGGAGCCCGGGCCGCGCCCGAAGACGATGGCGTCGAGCTCGGCCAGCGCGAGCCCCGCGTCGGCGAGCAGCTCGCGGATCAATGGCAGCAGCGTGCTCGACGCCTGCGCGCCGCCCACGCCGCTGTGCGCCAGCACGCGGTCGCCGTGGCGCACCGCGACCGACAGGTGCTCGGTGCTCGTGTCGAAGGCCAGGAGCTTGTCAGACATTCGGACGCCCCATTCCCGCCGGGCACGGCGTCGGGCAGACCGGCGCCACGCGCACGGCCGCCGCGCGCACGCCGAACAGGATGCCGGCCGTCACCAGCGCGAGGCCGGCGACCAGGCTCCAGTGCATCGGTTCGTCCAGCCACAGCACCGCGCCGAAGGCCGACAGGCCCGGCACCAGCGCCGTGATCATCGTGGTGCGCACGGGGCCGAAGTGCTGGATCATCTTCGTGAAGGTGATGCCCGAGATCACCACCGAGCCGACGCCCTGGAAAGCCATCTGGAATGCGACCTCGCCCCACGGCGCACTGCCGATGTGGCTGACGACGGCGCCCGAGACCACGAGCAAGGTGTAGACCGGCACATAGGTCATGAGCGCGAACACGGTGATGGCGATGGTCGCGCGCACGGCGTCCAGGCCGTGGCGGCGCGCCACCACGCTGTAGCAGGCCCAGCAGAAGGCGGCGCCCATGAACATCAGGTCGCCCTTCCAGACCTCGCCGCCCTCGAAGGCGTGCAGCAGGCTGCGCCCGCCGACCACGAGGTCGCCCGCGACGATCATCGCCAAGCCGATGGCGCGCGTGGGCGTGATGCGGTCGCGCAGCACCAGCGCGGCCAGCAGCGTGGTCCACAGCGGCAGGCTGCCGGGCATCAGCACGGCCGCATGGCCGGCCGGCGCGAAGAAGAAGCCGCTGTAGGCGATGAGTGCGTAGGCCACGCCGCCGAAGATGCCGGCCGTGGCGGTGATGCGCAGCGACAGCGGCGACAGGCCGAAGAACGAGGACACGGCACCGCGGTGCTTCGTGGCCAGCCACGCGCCCCAGGGCACCAGCACCAGGCTGGCGCCGCAGACGCGCGCAAAGGCCAGGTCGAAGGGCGTGAGCGAGCGCGCGGCCGAGGCGCGCGCGATGAGGATGAAGGCGGTCCAGACCACGACGGTGACCACGGCCGCGCCGATGCCGAGCATGCGGGGAGACAGGAGGGGCGGGGAGGTCTGCGGGGGCGCGGCGGGCATCCCGCCATTATCGAGGGCAGGCCCCGGCCGCGCAGGGGCGGGGCGAATCAGCCGGCCTCGTCGGCGCGCAGGATCGCCAGCCCGGCCGCGCGCAGCGGCGCCAGCACCTGCTCGGAGGCCTGCGGCGCCACCAGCAGCTGCGTCGCGTCCGCCAGCGGGTTCACCACCCACGCCGACGCGGCCCCGAGCTTTTCGGACGAAGCCAGCACGACGGTCTCGGCCGCCGCGGCCATCAGGGCGCGCTTGATCTCGGCCTCTTCCGCGTCGCCCGTGGTCAGGCCCGCCTCGGCGTGCACGCCGGTGGCGCCCATGAAGTAGGTGTCGGCATGGATGCGTGAAATGGCCGCCATAGCCGCCGCACCGACCGCCACCATCGAATGCCGGAAGAGGCGCCCGCCGATCAGCACCACCTCGATGCCGGCGTGCGCCGCCAGCTCGACCGCCACCGACGGGCTGTGCGTGACCACCGTGGCCTGCAGCGCGAGCGGCAGGTGGCGCGCCAGCTGCACGGCCGTGGTGCCGCCGTCGATGAACACCACCTGCCCCGGCTTCACGAGGCGCGCGGCGGCGCGGCCGATGGCCACCTTCTCGTCGGGCGCGAGCTGCTGGCGCCCGCTGAAGTCGGCCTCGGCCGCCGCGACCGGCAGCGCGCCGCCGTGCACGCGCTGCAGCAGCCCTTCGGCCGCGAGCTCGCGCAGGTCGCGGCGGATGGTGTCTTCGGACAGGGCCAGTTCCTCGCTGAGCGCCTTGGCGACGACCTGGCCGTCGCGCCGCAGGACCGAGAGGATGTGTTGTTTGCGCGGTCGGGTGAGCATGGGCCGATGGTAACGGGTTTGCACGTTATTGCACGAATCTTCTTGATATTGCACGAATTCGGTTTTATGCTCGCCGCCCATGACCATTCACGACCGCGTCCGGGTGCACGAAGTCACCCTCCTGTCCGACAACTGGTACACGCTGCGCACCACCGCCTTCGACTGGCGGCGCAACGACGGCGAGTGGCAGCGCACGCACCGCGAGACCTACGACCGCGGCAACGGCGCCACGCTGCTGCCCTATCACCTCGGGCAGCGCACGGTGCTGCTCACGCGGCAGTTCCGCTACCCGGCCTTCGTCAACGGCCATGACGACCTGCTGATCGAGGCGGCCGCGGGCCTGCTGGACAACGCCGCGCCCGAGGAACGCATCCGCGCCGAGGTGGAAGAAGAGCTGGGCTACCGACTCGGCACCGTGCAGAAGGTGTTCGAGAGCTTCATGAGCCCGGGCTCGGTGACCGAGAAGCTGCACTTCTTCGTCGCGCCCTACGAGGCCTCGATGCGCGTGGGCGCGGGCGGCGGGCTGGCGGAGGAGGGCGAGGACATCGAGGTGCTCGAGCTGGGCATCGACGAGGCACTGGCCATGGTGGCCGACGGCCGCATCGCCGACGCCAAGACGATCATGCTGCTGTACCACGCGAAGCTGCACGTTTTCGCGCCGGGATAATCCGCGGATGCCTCTTGCCTTCCGCCCTGCGCCCCTCGCACTGACCCTCGCCCTGCTGGCTTCGGCCGGCGCCTTCGCCCAGCAAGCCCTTCCGCCTCAAGTCGATGCCGCCCTCGCGCGTGCCAAGGTGTCGCGCGAGGCCGTGACCCTGCTGGTGGCCGATGCCGACGCGGGCCGCGCGCCGCGCCTGGCCTGGCGCTCGCAGGTGCCGGTGAACCCGGCCTCGATCATGAAGCTGGTGACCACCTACGCGGCGCTCGACCTGCTTGGCCCGGCCTACAGCTGGAACACGCCGGTCTACGTCGAGGGTACGGTGGCCAACGGCGTGCTCAACGGCAACCTCTACATCAAGGGCCAGGGCGATCCCAAGCTGGTGCTGGAGCGCGTGTGGCTGCTGCTGCGCCATGTGCAGGGCCTGGGCATCACCACCGTGAGCGGCGACATCGTGATCGACCGCAGCGCCTTCGAGACCACGGTCGAGAACGACCCGGCCGCCTTCGACGGCGAGCCGCTGCGCCCCTACAACGCCTCGCCCGATGCGCTGCTGGTGAACTTCAAGTCGGTGAACATGACCTTCGCGCCCGACCGCGCGGGCCAGTACGCGCGCGTGAGCTACGAGCCCCCGCTGGCCAGCGTGGCGATGCCGCCCACGGTGCCGCTGGCGCCCGGCGAATGCGGCGACTGGCGCGGCGCGCTCAAGCCCGACTTCAGCGACGTGAACCGCATCCGCTTCAACGGCGGCTTTCCCACCGGCTGCGGCGAGAAGAGCTGGGCCGTGGCCTACGCCGACCCGCGCACCTACAGCCTGCGCGCCATCGGCGGCATGTGGGCCGAGATGGGCGGGCGCGTGGGCGGACAGATGCGCGAGGGCCGCGTGCCCGCGGGTCTGAAGCCGGCCTTCGACTTCGAGTCGCCGCCGCTCGCAGAAGTGGTGCGCGACATCAACAAGTACAGCAACAACGTGATGGCGCAACAGGTGTTCCTCACGCTGGGCCTCACGCAGAAGCAGCGCGGCACCTTCGAGGCCTCGCGCAGCGCGCTGGGCCAATGGTGGCGCGACCGCATCGGCACCGGCGAGGCCTCGCCGGTGTTCGAGAACGGCTCGGGCCTGTCGCGCGACGAGCGCATCAGCGCCGCCGCGCTCGGCAAGATGCTGCAGGTGGCGTGGCGCTCGCCCGTGATGCCCGAGCTGGTGGCCTCGCTGCCCGCGATGGGCGTGGACGGCACGCTGAAGCGGCGCACGCTGCGCTCGGGCGGTGCGGCCCACCTGAAGACCGGCACGCTGCGCGACGCCTCGGGCGTGGCCGGCTACGTGCACGGCGCGAGCGGCCGGCGCTACGTGCTGGTGGCCATCGCCAACGGCGAGAACGCCGGTGCCGCGCGCGCCGCCTTCGACGCGCTGATCGACTGGACCGCGCAGGACCAGTGATTCGGACGGGGCCCGAGCCGCCCCGCTACTGAATAGGTTCTGCTCGCAAACGCTGCTTGCGCGCGGCCATGGCGCTGCCCAGAATCGGACGCTCGTTCGTTTTCGATACAACTCCAGGAGACGCGCCTTGATCTTGCAGCACCCACGGCATTCACAGCCCTCGTCCTTCCCGGCCCGCCGGGTCACCGCCGCGGCGACGCTCGCCGGCGCCACGTTGCTGCTCGCCGCCTGCGGCGGGGGCGGCGGTGGGGGCGGCATCGGCATCGGCTTTCCGCCACCGGGCGGCGGCAGCGACACCGGGCGCGGCTCGGTCGTCACCAGCCCGCCCGAGCAGGGCACCAAGCTCACGGCCGACCAGTTCAGGGCCAGCCTGCAGGCCTCCGACCAGGGCAAGGCGCTGCTGCAGGTCACCGGCGCGCCCAAGTGCGGCGTCGACATGCGCTACCTCGAGTACCGCACCGTCGGCGGCAAGAACGAAGCCACCAACGCCACCGCCGCGATCATGGTGCCCTCGGGTTCCGACGTCGCCTGCAGCGGCGCACGCCCCGTGGTGCTGTACGCGCACGGCACCACGCCGGCGCGCAACTACAACCTCGCCAAGTGGACCGACACCACCCAGCCGGCCGCCGGCGAAGGGCTGATGGTGGCGGCCATGTTCGCGGCGCAGGGCTACATCGTGGTGGCGCCCAACTACGCGGGCTACGACAAGTCGACGCTGCCCTACCACCCGTACCTCAACGGCGAGCAGCAGGGCAAGGACATGGTCGATGCGCTCACCGCGGCGCGCAAGACCTTCTCGGACATCGGCGCGAACGACGCCGGCTCGCTGTTCATCACCGGCTATTCGCAGGGCGGCTACGTGGCGATGGCCGCGCACCGCGAGATGCAGGCCACCGGCAAGATGGTGACGGCCTCGGCCCCGCTGGCCGCGCCCTCGGCCATCAGCCTCTTGACCGACTACACCTACCTGGGCTGGCCGGCGCTGGGCTCGACCCTGTTCGTGCCGCTGCTGTCGACGAGCTGGCAGCAGCAGTTCGGCAACGTCTACAACAGCACCAGCGACGTCTACGAGGCGCAGTACGCCACCGGCATCGACACCCTGCTGCCCACCCTCACGCCAGGCACGCTGTTCTCCAGCGGCAAGCTGCCGCAGCTGGCGCTGTTCCCGGCCGACGGCAAGCCGGGCCCGGTGAGCCCCGAGCTGGCGATCTTCTACGGCGCCAACAACCTCATCAAGCAGAGCTTCCTCACGCAGGCGGCCACCGACATCCAGTCGGCCCCCTGCCCCGGCAACGCACTGCCGGCCACGGCCGCGTCGCTCAGCTCGGCCTCGCCGCTGGACTGCAAGCCCGCCACGGGCTTTCGCAAGGCGGCCATCGCCAACGACCTGCGCAACTGGGTGCCGACCAAGCCGATGCTGCTGTGCAGCGGCGCGAACGACCCGACCGTGAACTTCCTGAGCACGCGCGCCACGGCCGGCTACTTCCGTGCCAAGGGCATGCCGGCCGCCGCGCTCGCGGTGGTCGACCTGGAAGACCGCGGCACCACCGACAGCTATTCGGCGGCACGCGCCGGTTTCGCGCAGGCCAAGGACCTGCTGGCACAGAGCACGCCGGGCAGCGCCACCGACAAGGCGCGCGCCGTGACCGCGGCCTACCACGGCACGCTGGCGCCGCCGTTCTGCCTGGCGGCAGCGCGCGGGTTCTTCCAGGGGGTGCTGGCGGCCGGGGGCTGAGCCCCGGGCCAAGCAGCCGATCAGGCGTTGATCAGGCCGCTGCAGCGCGCTGCAAGCGGTCTTTCACACCTTCCCACTCGGGCGTGTCGGGCGGCGTCTCGACCCAGATCAGCTTCACGCCCTGCGCGTCGAACTCGCGCAGCACCGCGAACAGCTGCTGCGCGGTGGCCGCCGCGTCGTCGGGCATGCGCCGCAGCAGCACGCGCTGCGAGCGGCTGCGCACGCTGCTGCGCGTCCACACGGCAATGTGCGCGGCGTTGGCGCCGAGCACGTCGAGGCCGGTCTGGATGGCCTTGGGGTCCATCAGCCGCACCTTGGCGTCGGGCGCGTAGTGCGCCTCCAGCGTGCCCGAGGCGCGCGGGTCGGGCGTGTCGAGCACCTCGCGGTCGCGCAGGGGCTCGCCGACGGCGGCCTCGATCTGGTCGCGCGTGATGAGGCCCGGGCGCAGCAGCACGGGCGCGCCGCGGCTGCAGTCGACGATGGTCGATTCGATGCCCACTTCGCAGGCGCCGCCGTCGACGACGAGCAACGCGTCGCCGAATTCGTCGTGCACGTGCTGCGCCGTGGTCGGGCTGACGCGGCCAAAGCGGTTGGCGCTGGGCCCCGCCAGGCCGGGCACGCCCTGCTCGGCGCAGGCTTCGAGCAGCGCCTGCGCCACCGGGTGCGCGGGGCAGCGCAGGCCGATGGTGTCCTGCCCGCCGGCCGCCGCCGTGCCCACGCCGAGCTGGCGCGTGACGATCAGCGTGAGTGGGCCGGGCCAGAAGGCCTGCACGAGTTTCTGCGCGAAAGGCGGCAGCGGCTGGGCGAAGCGCGACAGCGCCTGCGCGCCCTTGGCGCCCGCCGCCACGTGGACGATCAGCGGATGGTCGGCCGGCCGGCCCTTGGCCACGAAGATGCCGGCGACGGCGGTGTCGCTGCTGGCGTCGGCGCCCAGGCCGTAGACGGTTTCGGTCGGGAAGGCGACCAGTCCGCCCGCGCGCAGCACGCGCGCGGCCTCGGCGATGGCGTCGGGAGCGTGGCCGTCGAGGATCATGCGAGCGCCGGCAGGCCCAGCAGCAGCGCGGCCTGCGAGGCATTGGCGCGCACGCTCTCGAGCGTGGCGCCGGTGAGGGTCAGGTGGCCCATCTTGCGGCCGCGGCGCGGCGCCAGCTTGCCGTACAGGTGCAGGTGGGTGCCGGGCAGGGCGAGCACCTCGCTCCAGCGCGGCGCGACCGGCTTGGCGCCGTCGCCTTCGCCGCCCGGGAACCACAGGTCGCCCAGCAGGTTGAGCATGACGGCGGGGCTGTGCTGGCGCGGCGCGGTCAGCGGCAGGCCGGCGAGGGTGCGCACCTGCAGCTCGAACTGCGACACGTCGCAGGCTTCCATCGTGTAGTGGCCGCTGTTGTGCGGGCGCGGCGCCATTTCGTTGACCACCAGCGAGCCGTCAGCCAGCGCGAAGAACTCGACGCACAGCACGCCCACGTAATCGAGGCCGCTGGCGATGCTCTTGGCGGAATTGACCGCGCCCTGCGCCACGGTCTTGGGCATGTTCTGCGGATGCACCTCGGTCACGGCGAGGATGCCGTCGCGGTGCAGGTTGCGCTGCGGCGGGAAGTGCACGATCTGGCCGTCGCGGCCGCGCGCCAGGATCACCGAGCACTCGAATTCGAGCGGCAGCATCTTCTCGAGCACGCAGGGCACGCAGCCGGCGGCCTGCCAGGCCTCGACCAGCTCGGCACGCGTCTTCACGCGTTGCTGGCCCTTGCCGTCGTAGCCCAGGCGGGCGGTCTTGAGGATGCCGGGCAGCAGTTGGTCATCGACGGCGGCCAGTTGCTCCGCCGTCTCGATGACGGCATAGGGCGCGCAGGGCACGCCGCAGCGCGTGAAGTGCGCCTTCTCGGCGATGCGGTCCTGCGCGATGGCGATGGCCGAGGCGGCGGGCGACACCGGCCGCGCGACCGCCAGGTGCTCCAGCGAGGGCGCGGGCACGTTCTCGAACTCGGTCGTCACCGCGTCGGCCAGGCCGGCCAGGCGGGCCAGGCCGTCGACGTCGGCGTAGTCGGTGTGAATGTGGTGGTGGCTCACGCGGCCGGCGGGGCTGTCGGCATCGGGGTCGAGCACCGCGGTGAAGTAGCCCATGCGCTGGGCCGCGTGCGCGAACATGCGCCCGAGCTGGCCGCCGCCGAGCACGCCGAGCGTGGCGCCCGGGAGGATGGGCAGGTCGCCCGAATGGCCGGTGCTCACAGCGCACCCCCGCCTTGCGGCGAGAAGGGCGACACCGGCGCGCCCGCTTCGGGCGGTGGCAGCACCATGGCCTCCGCGGCGGCGGTCTGGGCCGTGCGGAAGGCGTCGAGCTTGGCGCGCAGCGCCGGGTTGTTCACCGCCAGCATGGCCACCGCGAACAGCGCCGCATTGGCCGCGCCGGCGGTGCCGATGGCAAAGGTGGCGACGGGCACACCCTTGGGCATCTGCACGATGCTGTAGAGGGAATCGACGCCCTGCAGGTGGCGGCTGGCCACCGGCACGCCGAGCACAGGCACCGTGGTTTTCGACGCCAGCATGCCCGGCAGGTGGGCCGCGCCGCCCGCCCCGGCGACGATCGCCGTGAGCCCGCGCCCGGCGGCGCTTTCGGCGTACGCGAACAGCGCATCGGGCATCCGGTGGGCCGAGACCACCTTCGCTTCGTGGCTGATTCCGAATTGCTGGAGAATCTCGACCGCGTGGCGCATCGTCTCCCAATCGGAGTTCGAGCCCATCACTACACCGACCTGAATGGTTTCGTTCATGGTTTCAATTTTACGTTTCACCCCCAGCTGTTCCCGATGATCGACATCACTCTCGAAAATTTCCAGGCCGAGCTGATCGAAGGCTCGGTCGCCACGCCGGTGCTGCTGGACATCTGGGCCGAATGGTGCGGCCCCTGCAAACAGCTCGGCCCGGTGCTCGAAAAGCTCGAAACCGAGTACGCCGGCCGCTTCACGCTGGCCAAGCTGGACGCCGACAAGGTGCCGCAGATTTCCTCGCAGCTGTCCGAGATGTTCGGCGTGCGCAGCATCCCGTTCTGCGTGATGTTCAAGGACGGCCAGCCGGTGGACGGCTTCGTGGGCGCCATTCCGGCCGAGAAGATCCGTGAGTTCCTCGACAAGCACGTGCCGGGCGCGGAGGAAGCCGAAGCGGCTTCGGAAGGCGCCGCTGCGCAGGAAGCGCTGGCCGAGGGCGACACCCTGGGCGCGCTCGAGAAGCTGCAGCACGCCGTGGCCACCGACCCGGCCAACGACGACGCGCGCTTCGACTACATCAAGCTGCTGCTGCAGGAAGGCCGCGTCGACGACGCCAAGGTCGCCTTTGCCCCGGTGATCGCCAAGACCACGCTGGTGCGCCGCTTCGATTCGCTGCAGCGCTGGATGGACGCCATCGATTTCGCCGCACCCGTCACCGGCTCGGCGCCGACGCTGGGCGACTTCGACGACAAGATCGCGGCCAACAAGCGCGACTTCGACGCCCGCTTCAACCGCGCCCGCCTGCTGATGGCCGCCCAGCGCTGGACCGACGCGATGGACGAGCTGCTCGACATCCTCATGCGCGACAAGACCTGGAGCGAAGACCTCGCGCGCAAGACCTACATCGCGATCCTCGATGTGATCGAGCCGCCGAAGGTGAAGGTCGCCGACGGGCAGATTCCGCCGGACGATCCGGTGGTGGCCACTTACCGCCGCCGCCTCAGCAGCGTGGTGTTGAGCTGAACGGCTGAACGACGCATTGCGCCTTTCAGTGCGCAATCGAACAAGAAAGCGACCTGTAGGTCGCTTTTTTATTGCCGCCACCGCCCCATATAGATAACATTGCTACTCAATTTCCGATAAAAGCGCATTGCAATGCTCCAACTGACCGAGGAACTCGAAAAAGCCCGCAAGGCCGGCGGCCTGAGCCAGGAGGCGCTGGCCACGCGCGCCGGGCTGTCGCGCATGACGGTGCAGCGCATCGAAAGCGGGCAGATCGATCCGCGCCTGTCGACGCTGCTCGAAATGGCGCGCGTGCTGGGGCTCGAGCTGATGCCCGTGCCCGCCAGCCTGCGCCCGCAGCTCGAAGACTTCGTGCGCTCGGGCGGGCGCCTGCTCGGCCAGCCGGCGGGCGTGGGCGCGCCGCCGTCCATCGCCCAGAGCCTGGCCGACGAGAACCGGTGAGGCGGTGAGCACGCGCGCCGTCTTCAACACGGGCATCCGCTACCTGCGGATGCACCTGCACCTGCCCGGTGGCGGGCGGCGCGCCATCGGTTACCTCTCGCAGTACGGCGACATCCTGCGCGTGTCCTTCGACGAGGCATACATCGCCGACCCGGGCCGCCCCACGCTGTCGCTGGCCTACCGCGGCGCCGACGAGGCGGCCACGCGCGCCATCCTCGCCTCAGCGCGCGACGCCCGTGTGTCGCGCAGCGACGGCCGCTGGCCCAGCTATTTCCAGAACCTGCTGCCCGAGGGCCACAACCGCGAGCGCCTGGCGCAGCAGCGCGGTTGCGCGGCCGACGACGAGTTCGAGCTGCTGGCCGCCGCCGGCCACGACCTCATGGGCGCGCTCGAGGTCGAGCCGGTGCCCACGTCCGAGGGCATTCCCGACACCGTGCGCCACTGGCACACGGCGCTGGGGCTCGACGTGCTCGAACCCGGCTTCGTCGAGATGCCGGTGGAAGACGCCGCCGCCATCCCCGGCGTGGTGACCAAGTTCTCGGCGGTGCAGGACGGGCGGCGCTACGTGGTCAAGCGCCACGGCGCGGCGGGCTCGTTCATCCTCAAGCTGCCGAGCACGCGCCACCCCGACCTGGTCGCCAACGAATACACCGGCTACCGCCTGTGCGGCGCGCTCGGCCTCGACTGCGCGCAGGCCCATGTGATCGACCGCGCCGACGCCGACCTGCCCGAGCAGGTGCCCTTCGCGCAGATCCTGGCGGTGCGCCGCTTCGACCGCACGCCCGAGGGCGGGCGCATCCACATGGAAGAGTTCGCGCAGGTGCTGCAGTACGAGCCGCGCCAGAAGTACGGCCGCGGGCTGGCCACCGACTGGCCCGCCATGCTGCGCGTGCTCGACCGCCTGTCGCCCAACCCGGTGGCCGACGTGCGCGAGTGCGTGCGCCGCCTCGTGGCCTTCATCCTGCTGGGCAACAGCGACGCGCACCTGAAGAACTGGGCCCTGCGCTACCCCGATGGCGTGGCACCGGTGCTCGCGCCGCTGTACGACCCGGTCTGCGTGGCCGCCTTCTTCGAGGACGTGCCGGCGCGCGACTACGGCGTCAACCGCACCATCGACGCCACGCTGCGTGCTTTCGACTGGGCGGCGCTGGAGGCTTTGCTGCGCGCGGCCGGGCTGCTGCGGCCGGCGCGCTTGATGGCCATCGCGCGCGACACCGTGCGCCAGGCCCAGGCCGAGTGGCCCGCGCTGCTGGCGCAGGACGGCACGCCCGCCAGCGTGCGCCGCTGCGTCGAGGCGCGCCTCGCGGGCGGCGTGGCCCTCGCCAGCCTCGGGGCCTGAAGAAGCCCGGATGCGCCATCGGGCCTGTCTTCGCACCGGCCACGGCGTCGCATACGATGGCGCCGGTTTTAACTTGTTGCAGATTGAAAAGGAAAATTGGCCATGCGTTCCTTCGCCCGCCGTACCGCGCTCCCCGCCATTGCCTCGGCCGCGCTGCTGCTGACCGCCCTGACCGGTTGCGGCAGCGGCATCAGCCTCGACGAGCCGATCGAAGGGCCGGTGTGGCGCCTGGTGCAGCTGGGCGACGAGCCCATCGCGCCCGGCGGCGATGCGCAGCTGCAGTTCGATCGCAACAGCGGACGGGTGAGTGGGTCGGGCGGCTGCAACCGCGTCACGGGATCGTTCACGCGCGCGGGCGTGTCGCTCAAGCTCGGCCAGATGGCCGCGACCCGCATGGCCTGCGCGGACCCGGTGCGCGGCGCCAACGAGGCGCAGTTCCTGTCGGCGCTGCAGAACACGGCCAGCTACCGGCTGGCGCCGGGGCGGCTCGCGCTGCTTGATGGCAGCGGCCGCACGGTCGCGCTGCTCAGCAGCGGCACGACGCGTTAAGGGCGAAAAACCAGATCAGCCGTGGGTGAGGCGGTCCAGCGCCTCGCGGTACTTGGCGGCCGTCTTCTCGATGACTTCGGCCGGCAGGCGCGGCGCCGGGGGCGTCTTGTCCCAGGGCTTGCCGTTGATCTTGGTGGCCTCGAGCCAGTCGCGCACGAACTGCTTGTCGTAGCTCGGCGGGTTGGTGCCGGCGGCCAGCGCGGCCTCGTAGCCCTCGACCGGCCAGTAGCGCGAGCTGTCGGGCGTGAGCACCTCGTCCATCAGCACCAGCGTGTCGTTCTCGTCCAGGCCGAACTCGAACTTGGTGTCGGCAATGATCATCCCCTTGGCCAGCGCGATCTGGGCCGCCGCCTCGTAGATGGCGATGCTGACCTCGCGGATCTGCTGCGCCAGCTTGGGGCCGACGACCTCGACCACGCGCTCGTAGCTGATGTTCTCGTCGTGCTCGCCGGCCGCGGCCTTGGCGGCGGGCGTGAAGATCGGGCGCGGCAGCTTGCTCGCGTTGGTCAGGCCCTCGGGCAGCGGCACGCCGCAGACCGCGCGGTTGTCCTGGTATTCCTTCCAGCCGCTGCCGGCCAGGTAGCCGCGCACCACGGCCTCGACCGGGATCGGACGCAGGCGCTTGACCAGCATCGAGCGGCCCGTGACCTGCGCCACCTCGTCGGGTTGCACCACGCTCTCGGGCGCCTCGCCCGTCAGGTGGTTGGGGCACAGCGCGCCCAGGCGGTCGAACCACCACAGCGCCATCTTGGTGAGGATCTCGCCCTTGCCCGGGATGGGCTCGCCCATGATCACGTCGAAGGCGCTGAGCCGGTCGCTCGCGACCATCAGGATGCGGTCTTCGCCGACGGCGTAGTTGTCGCGCACCTTGCCGCGCGCAAGCAGGGGCAGGCTCTGGATGGAAGAGGTGTGAACGGTGGTCATGGACGGATGCTCGGCTGGGAAACGGTGACGGGAAAAGCGGATTGTGCGCGCAGAAAAAAGCCACCGCGAGCGGTGGCCTGCGGCGCGCAGTCTGTCTTCGTTAGATGACTTGCTGCGCCAGGTCGCCCTTGGCGTACTTGGCGGCAACGACTTGCAGCGTGTCGCCCTTGATCTTGGCGCCCTGGCCTTCGCAGCCGAACTCGATGTAGCGCTGCTTGCAGATCTGCTTGGCGGCTTCGCGCGCGGGCTTGAGCCACTCGCGGGCGTCGAACTTCTCGGGGTTCTCAGCCAGGAACTTGCGCACCGCGCCGGTCATCGCCAGGCGGATGTCGGTGTCGATGTTGATCTTGCGCACGCCGTACTTGATGGCTTCCTGGATTTCCTCGACGGGCACGCCGTAGGTTTCCTTCATGTTGCCGCCGTATTTACGGATGATTTCCAGCAGGTCTTGGGGCACCGACGACGAGCCGTGCATCACCAGGTGGGTGTTGGGCAGGCGGGCGTGGATTTCCTTCACGCGCTGGATCGACAGGATGTCGCCCGTGGGCTTGCGCGTGAACTTGTAGGCGCCGTGGCTGGTGCCGATGGCGATGGCCAGTGCGTCCAGCTGCGTGGCCTTCACGAACTGGGCGGCTTCTTCGGGGTCGGTGAGCAGCGACGCGTGGTCGAGCACGCCTTCGGCGCCGATGCCGTCTTCTTCACCGGCCATGCCGGTTTCGAGCGAGCCCAGGCAGCCCAGCTCGCCTTCGACCGTGACACCGACCTTGTGGGCCAGCTCGACCACCTTGCGGGTCACGTCGACGTTGTAGTCGAACGAGGCGGGCGTCTTGCCGTCTTCGTGCAGCGAGCCGTCCATCATCACGGACGAGAAGCCCAGGTCGATGGCGCCCTGGCAGATGGCCGGGCTCTGGCCGTGGTCCTGGTGCATCACCAGCGGGATGTTCGGGTACTGCTCGATGGCGGCCTGGATCAGGTGCTTGATGAAGGCTTCACCCGCGTATTTGCGGGCGCCGGCGCTGGCCTGCAGGATGACGGGCGCGCCGGTTTCCTTGGCGGCCTCCATGACGGCCTGGACCTGTTCGAGGTTGTTGACGTTGAAGGCCGGAATGCCGTAGCCGTTGGCGGCGGCGTGGTCCAGCAGTTCGCGCATCGAGACGAGTGCCATGGGAAATACCTCGTGGGAATAGAAAAAGACGGGAAAAAGAGAAGGCGGAAAGTCGGGAGAAAACTACCCCGATTCTACCGAGCCCCCTTGTGGGACAGGGCCGACGCCACCCCGGGCGCCACGGGTACTGGCGCGCAGCTCTTTTTCAACTTTTTCAGATCGGCAACTGCGTGGTCGACAGCACCTGCTTGAGCACCACGAAGGTCCGGATCTGCCGCACGCCCGGCAGGTACAGCAGCTGCTCGGCATGCAGGCGGTTGAAACTGTCGTTGTCGCGGGTGCGCACAAGCATGAAGTAGTCGAATTCGCCCGTGACGACGTGGCATTCGAGGCACCCCGACACCTTCTGCGCCGCCTTCTCGAAATCGGCGAAGGAGTCGGGCGTGGAGCGGTCGAGCACCACGCCGATCATCACGAGCATGCCGACCTCGAGCGCGTCGGGGTCCAGCAGGGCGACCACGCCCTTGATGAAGCCCGCGGCCCGGAGCCGCTCGACCCGCCGCAGGCAGGCCGGCGCGCTGAGGTTCACCTTGGCGGCCAGCGCCACGTTCGACACCGAGGCGTCGCGCTGCAGGGCGCGCAGGATGGCGCGGTCGGTGCGGTCGAGCTCCGTCGGGGCGCGCAACTTTGTTGTGCTCATGGCTTCCTTTCCGGATGAAAAGCCTTATGTATGGCCATCCTGCCTTCTTTTGAGCGACGAATCCAGCCAACTTCGCAAGCACATTGCAAAGCCTTCTTCCTACGATCGACAGCTTCAACCCCTCACCGCTTTTGGAGCTGCGTCGATGAACCTGAAGAAATTCCCCCGCCACGCCCTGACCTTCGGCCCCACGCCGATCCAGCCGCTGAAGCGCCTGAGCGCCCACCTGGGCGGCAAGGTCGATCTCTACGCCAAGCGCGAGGACTGCAACAGCGGCCTGGCCTTCGGCGGCAACAAGACGCGCAAGCTGGAGTACCTGATTCCCGAGGCGCTCGAAGGCGGCTACGACACGCTGGTGTCGATCGGCGGCATCCAGTCGAACCAGACGCGGCAGGTGGCCGCCGTGGCCGCGCACCTGGGCCTGAAGTGCGTGCTGGTGCAGGAGAACTGGGTCAATTACTCCGACGCGGTGTACGACCGGGTCGGCAACATCGAGATGTCGCGCATCCTCGGCGCCGACGTGCGGCTGGACGCGGCGGGCTTCGACATCGGCATCCGCCAGAGCTGGGAGCAGGCCATGGCCGACGTGCGCGCGGCCGGCGGCAAGCCCTTCCCGATCCCGGCGGGCTGCTCCGAGCACCCGCGCGGCGGCCTGGGCTTCGTGGGCTTTGCCGAGGAAGTGCGCCAGCAGGAGGCCGAACTCGGGTTCAAGTTCGACTACATCGTGGTCTGCTCGGTCACGGGCAGCACGCAGGCCGGCATGGTGGTGGGCTTCGCGGCCGACGGGCGCGCCGACCGCGTGATCGGCATCGACGCCTCGGCCAAGCCGCAGCAGACCTACGAGCAGATCCTGCGCATCGCCAAGAACACGGCCGAGCTGGTCGAGCTGGGCCGCGACATCACGGAGCAGGACGTGGTGCTCGACCGCCGCTTCGGCGGGCCCGAGTACGGGCTGCCGAACGAGGGCACGCTGGAGGCGATCCGTTTGAGCGCGCGCTTCGAGGGCATGCTGACCGACCCGGTGTACGAGGGCAAGTCGATGCACGGGATGATCGAGAAGGTGCGGCTGGGCGAATTCCCGGCGGGCTCGAAGGTGCTCTACGCGCACCTGGGCGGTGTGCCCGCGCTGAACGCCTACAGCTTCCTGTTCCGCAACGGCTGAACCAGACGACGCAATGAAAAAGGCCGGCATGCGCCGGCCTTTGTCTTGTGGCGAACGAACTGGGTCAGCTCGCGCGGCAGATCTTGAGCATGTTGGTGCCACCAGGCGCACCCATCGGCTCGCCGCAGGTGATGGCGTACACGTCGCCGCTTTGCACGATGCCGCGCTTCTTCAGGTGGCTTTCGGCCTGGCGCAGCGCGGTGTCGCGGTCGCTTTCCGAATCCATGAGCAGCGGGCGCACGTTGCGGTACAGCGCCAGCTTGCGCTGCGTGGCCAGGCGCGAGGTCAGCGCGTACATGGGGATGTGCGCGCGGTGGCGGCTCATCCACAGGATGGTGGAGCCCGACTCGGTCAGCGCCACGATGGCCTTGGCGCCCAGGTGGTGCGCCGTGAACAGCGCGCCCATGGCGATCGACTGGTCGATGCGGCTGTAGGTCTTGCCGCTGAAGTCGGCGTCGAGCGTCTTGTCTTCGGCGGCCTCAGCGGCTTCGCAGATGCGGCTCATTTCCTGGACGGTCTCGAGCGGGTAGCGGCCCGAGGCGGTTTCGGCGGAGAGCATCACGGCGTCGGTGCCGTCGAGCACGGCGTTGGCCACGTCGCTCACCTCGGCGCGGGTGGGCACGGGGTTGGTGATCATCGACTCCATCATCTGGGTCGCGGTGATCACCACCTTGTCCATGTCGCGCGCCATGCGGATCATCTTTTTCTGCAGCGCCGGCACGGCGGCGTTGCCCACTTCCACGGCCAGGTCGCCACGGGCGACCATGATGCCGTCGCTGGCGCGCAGGATTTCTTCCAGCTTCGGAATGGCCTCGGCGCGCTCGATCTTGGCGATCATGCCGGGCTTGTGGCCGTACTCGGCGGCCGCCACGTTGCACAGCTGGCGCGCCATTTCCATGTCGGTGGCGTTCTTGGGGAAGCTCACGGCCACGTAGTCGGCCTGGAAGCTCATCGCGGTCTTGATGTCTTCCATGTCCTTGGCCGTCAGCGCGGGCGCCGTGAGGCCGCCGCCCTGCTTGTTGATGCCCTTGTTGTTCGACAGCTCGCCGCCCAGCTTGACGGTGGTGTGCACCGCCTCGCCCTTGACGCCGTCGACCGTGAGCACGATCAGGCCGTCGTTCAGCAGCAGCTTGTCGCCGGGCTTCACGTCGCGCGGCAGGTCCTTGTAGTCCAGGCCCACGGCGTCGACATCGCCCAGCTCGGTGCGCGAGGCGTCGAGCACGAACTTGGCGCCCGGCTCCAGCCAGATCTTGCCCTGCGCGAACTTGCCGACGCGGATCTTCGGACCCTGCAGGTCGGCCATGATGGCCACTTCGCGGCCGGCCTTGCGGGCCGCCTCACGCACCATGGTGGCGCGGTCGATGTGGTCCTGGGCCGTGCCGTGGCTGAAGTTCAGCCGCACCACGCTGACCTTGGCCAGGATCATCTGTTCCAGCAATTCCGGCGTGCTGGAGGCGGGGCCGAGGGTGGCGACGATCTTGGTGGCGTGGCGGGGGATGCGGTCCGAGCTCATGAAGGGGGTCTCCGTTTTGTATTCGCTACTGTATACACTTTGTGTGTCGAACGGAAGTCAGTCGCCACGGGGGATTTCCCTCCCGTGGCCGGACCGCCGCCGGAATCAACCCGCCGCGCGCTTGGCCAGGATCTCGAAGGCCGGCAGGGTCTTGCCCTCCAGCACCTCGAGGAAGGCACCGCCGCCGGTCGAGATGTAACCGACCTGCTTTTCGATGCCGTACTTGGCGATGGCCGCCAGGGTGTCGCCGCCGCCGGCGATCGAGAAGGCGCTGCTCTCGGCAATGGCTTGCGCGATGGCCTTCGTGCCGCCCGCGAAGGCGTCGAACTCGAACACGCCCACGGGGCCGTTCCAGACGATGGTGCCGGCTTCGCGCAGCTGCGCGGCCAGGATGGCGGCCGTCTTCGGGCCGATGTCCAGGATCAGGTCGTCGTCGGCCACGTCGGTGGCGGCCTTGACGGTGGCAGGCGCGTCGGCCGCGAAGGTCTTGGCCGTAACCACGTCCACCGGGATCGGCACGTCGGCGCCGCGCGCGCGCATGGCGTCGATCACGGCCTTGGCCTGGTCGAGCAGGTCGGGCTCGGCCAGCGACTTGCCGATCTTCAGGCCCGCGGCCAGCATGAAGGTGTTGGCGATGCCGCCGCCGACGATCAACTGGTCGACGTTGGCCGACAGGCTCTTGAGGATGGTGAGCTTGGTGCTGACCTTCGAGCCCGCCACGATGGCGACCAGCGGGCGCTTGGGCTGGGCCAGCGCCTTGCTGATGGCGTCCATTTCGGCCGCCAGCAGCGGGCCGGCCGCGGCCACCTTGGCGAACTGGGCGATGCCGTAGGTGGTGGCTTCGGCGCGGTGGGCGGTGCCGAAGGCGTCGTTCACGTAGATGTCGGTGAGCGCGGCCAGCTTGCGGGCCAGCGCTTCGTCGTTCTTCTTCTCGCCCTTGTTGACGCGGCAGTTCTCCAGCAGCACGACCTGGCCGGGCTTCACGTCGACGCCGTCGACCCAGTTGGCCACCAGCGGCACTTCACGGCCGAGCAGCTCGCCCAGGCGCTGGGCGACGGGCGCCAGCGAGTCTTCGGGCTTGAACTCGCCCTCGGTCGGGCGGCCCAGGTGCGAGGTGACCATCACGGCCGCGCCGGCGTCGAGCGCCAACTGGATGCAGGGCACGGAGGCGCGGATGCGCGTGTCTTCGGTGATGCGGCCGGCGTCGTCCTGCGGCACGTTGAGGTCGGCACGGATGAAGACGCGCTGGCCGGCGGCCTTGCCTTGCGCACAGAGGTCGGTGAATCGAATGACGTTCATGGGTCTGAGGATGGTGAAAGACGGGACTGCCCGCATTGTAGTTTTCGCCCTCTGGTGCCCCTGCGCGTCTCTTGCGGGGCGCCGATGCTTTTTCAGGCCTTGGGCTGCACGGTCGCGAACTGCTCCAGGATGCCGACGAAGCTCGCCGCCGCGGGCGACAGCGAGCGCCGCGCCGCGCTGTACACGCAGACCTCGCGGTGGAAGTCGGGCGACTCGAGCCGCACCATCTGCAGCCCGTGCGCGCGCACCAGCGACGCCGAGTACGTCGGGCACACGGTCAGCCCCAGGCCCGAGGCCACCATGCCCAGCGCGGTGGTCATGTACGACACCTCCTGCGTGCCCGGCCGCATCAGGAAGGCGCGCTCCTCGGCCCCCAGCTCGGGCAATACGCGCTGGCGGAAGTCGCGCGTGGGCGCGATGAAGGTGTAGGGCCCCAGCTCGTGCCAGCGCACCTTGCGGCGCTTGGCAAAGGCGTGGCCGGGCGGACAGATCAGCCAGTGGCGGTCGCGGAACAGCGTGCGGCGTTCGATGGCGGCGGCGTCCACCGCCACGTCCTGGCCCACGGCCAGCTCGACGTCGCCGGCCGCCACGCCCAGCAGCAGGTGCTCGGGCAGCGTGTCGGCCAGGCGCACGTCCACGTCGGGGTACGCCGCGCGGTAGGCGGCGATCACGCGCGGCATCAGCGTGCAGGCCATGAGCTGTGGCGCTGCGAGCCGCAACAGCCCTTTCTTCTTGTCACGCAAATCGGTCACGCCCGCGACCGCGCTCGTGAGGTCGCCGAGCAGCCGGTGCACCGAGGGCAGGAACTCGCGCCCCGCCTCCGACAGCTGCACGCGGCGCGTGTTGCGGTCGAGCAGCTGCACGCCCATCTCGCGCTCGAGCTCGCGCACCAGCACGCTGAGCGCCGACTGCGTGAGGTGCAGCTGCCCGGCGGCGGTGGTGAAGCTGCCGGTTTCGGCCACGGCGGCGAAGGCGCGCAGCTGGCGCAGGGTGAGATTCATATATATGGTTATTTCATCAATCGATGAATTAATTTCGATTGCATCATAAGACGCGGCATTGCCCAATCGCGGCCTCAACGGAGACACGACATGCCGACGACCGCCACCCCCACGGCGCCCCCACCCATTCGCGGGCTGCACCACTTCGCCTGGCGCTGCCGCGACAGCGAGGAAACCCGCCACTTCTACGAAGACCTGCTGGGCCTGCCGCTGGCCCACGTCATCAAGAACGACCACGTGCCGAGCACGGGCGAGTACTGCCCCTACGTGCACATCTTTTTCCAGATGCGCGACGGCGCGTACATCGCCTTCTTCGACCTGGGCGACGACACCGCCGCGCTGCCCTCGCCCAACACGCCGTCGTGGGTGAACCACATCGCGCTGCGCGTCGACTCGGTGGCCGACCTGCTGGCCGCCAAGGCGCGACTCGAAGGCGCGGGCATCGAGGTGCTGGGCGTGACCGACCACCACATCATCGAGTCGATCTACTTCTTCGACCCCAACGGCATCCGCGTGGAGCTGACCACACCGACCGTGCCGCAGGCCGAGATGGACGCGCACGCGCGCCACGCCCATGCCGACCTCGACGCGTGGACCGCGCGCAAGGCGGCGCTTCGCGCAGCGAAAGGCGCGTCGCATGTCTGAGTTGCAACTCGCCGTCATCGACGTGAAGCCCGGCGCGGCCATGGACAGCCAGTCGGGCCTGCAGCTGCTGCGCCCGCGCATCTACGGCGCCTTCCGCGCGCCGCCGGGGCCGAAGAAGATCGCGGCCATCGTGATGCACCCGACCAGCAACTTCATGGGCCACTACCTGATCGGCCCGCTGGCCGAGCGCGGCATCTGCTGCATGGGCCTGAACTCGCGCTTCGTCGGCAACGACACGGTGCTGCTGATGGAGCGTGCGATTCAAGACCTGGGCGCCGGCGTGCAGTACCTGCGCGCGGCCGGCTACGAGAAGGTGTTCCTGGTCGGCAACTCGGGCGGCGCGGCGCTCTCGGCCTTCTACCAGGCGCAGGCCGAGCAGCTCACGGCCACGCACCTGCCCGACGGCGACCCGACGCACCTGCACGCCAGCGATCTGCCCCCAGTGGACGGCCTCGCGCTGTGCGCCGCGCACCTGGGCCGCACGCGGCTGATGCGCGACTGGATCGACCCCTCGGTGACCGACGAGCACGACCCGCTCTCGATCGACCCCGCGCTCGACATGTACGACCCGCGCCACCGCGTGCCCTACGAGGCCGACTTTCTCGCGCGCTTCAGCGCGGCGCAGAAGGCCCGGATGGACCGCATCGAGCAGTGGTGCCTCGAGCGCCTCGCGCTGCTGCGCGGCACACCCGGCGCGCCGCGCGACCAGACCTTCGTCGTCTACCGCACGCATGCCGATCCGCGCTGCGTCGACCTGTCGCTCGATGCCAATGCGCGCCTGCCCGGCAGCGTCTGGGGCGATGCGCGGCAGGTGAACTATTCGGCCAACGCGATGGGCCGCACCACCTCGCTCACCGCGTTCCTCTCGCAGTGGTCGTCGCGCTCGCAGGCCGACGGGCCCACCAACCTCGCGCGCACCACGGTGCCCAAGCTGCTGCTGACCTACACCGGCGACCAGTCGACCTTTCCGAGCACGCGCGATGCATGGATGGCCGCGGGCGGCGCGCGCATCCGCAATGTCGACATCGTCGGCGGCAACCACTACCTGGCGGGCCAGCCCGAACTGATTCCGCAGGCGGCTGATGCCATCGCCGAGTTCGCGCACGCGCTGTAGAAGAGCCATGGAAAACTTTGCATTCGCACCGGCCTACGAGCTGCCGGTCTGGCCCTTCACGCCACCGCCCGAACTCGGCAGCGCGCAGGTGGTGCGCCACCCGGTCGTGATCGTCGGTGCCGGCCCCTCGGGCCTCACGCTGGCTTGCGACCTCGCGCAACGCGGCGTGCGCGCCGTGCTGCTCGACGAGGACGACACCGTGGGCGTGCGCGGCGCTTCGTCGCGCGGCATCTGCTATGCGCAAAAGAGCCTGGAGATCTTCGAGCGCCTAGGCATCTACGAACGCATCGCGGCCAAGGGCGTCACCTGGTCGTTCGGGCGCACCTTCTCGGGCGACGAGGAGGTCTACAACTTCAACCTGCAGGCCACCAGCGTCTCGACGCAGCCGCCCTTCATCAACCTGCAGCAGTTCTACATCGAGTGGTTCCTGGTCGATCGCATTCTCGAACTCGGCGTGACCGACCTGCGCTGGAAGAGCCGCGTGACGCGTGTCGAGCCGCTGGCCGACGGTGTGCGCATCGACATCGAGACGCCCGCCGGCAGCTACACGATCGAGGCCGACCACCTGATCGACGCGACGGGCGCGAACAGCCCGATCCGCACGCAGCTCGGCGTGGCATCGCATGCCTCGCGCAGCACCGACCGCTGGTGCATCAGCGACGTGCGCTTCGAGAAGCCGTTGCCCACCGAGCGCTGGACCTGGGTCGGCGCGCCCTTCAACGAAGGCCGCGGCGTGTGGCAGCACCTGATGGCCGACGGCGTGTGGCGCATCGACTACCAGATGCCCGAAGACTGCGACCCCGCCGAGATCAGCCGCCCCGAGGTGGCCGGTGCGCGGCTGCGCGAACAGCTCGGGCCCGACGTGGCCTTCGAGTTCGTGTGGATCGGACCGTATGGCTACCGCGACCACCTGCTGGAGCGCTTCCGCCACGGCCGCGTGTGCTTCATCGGCGACGCCGCGCACGTGGTGAGCCCCTTCGGCGCGCGCGGCGGCAACACCGGCATCCAGGACGCGGCCAACCTCGGCTGGAAGCTCGCGTTGGTCGCGCAAGGGAAGGCCGACGAGGCGCTGCTCGACAGCTACGACGCCGAGCGCCGCCCGGCCGCGCAGGAGAACCTGACGGTCACGAGCCGCTCGGCGCGCTTCCTCGCGCCGCGCTCGCCGGCCGAGCACACGCTGCGCCGCGCCGTGGTGGCGCTGGCCAAGCGCCACACCTTCGCGCGTGCGCTGGTCAACACGGGCCGCATGTCGGTCGCCAACGACTACCCCGCCGCGCCGCTGCTGCCCGAGGGCGCGCGCACGGTGCAGAACCTGCCGCTGCGCTGGGCCGACGGGCGCGAGACCTCGCTGATGCAGCTGCTGGCCGATGGCACGCAGTGCCTGGGCCTGTGGTTCGCGCCGACGCGCGCACAGGCGCAGGCCGCGAGCGATGCCACGGCCGCACTGCCGCTGCGCCTGCTGGCCGTGGGTGGCGACAGCGGCCTGCCGACCTTGCAGGCTGACGAAACGCTGGCGCGCCACCTCGGCATCGACCCCAGTGCAGCGGGCGGCTTCGTGCTCGTGCGCCCCGATGCCTACCGCGCCGCGCTCCTTGCGCAAGCCACCCCCGACACGGTCACCGCCGCCGTCCGCACGGCGCTCGCACTCCCCGCTTCGTCCTCATGATCACCGAGCCCCGCATCCCCGACCCCGACGGCTTCTACGCCGCCCTGCTGGCCGCGCACGAAGGCCGCACCGAGGCGCAGAGCGCCGACCTCAACGCCCGCCTCGTGCTGCTGCTGGCCAACCAGTGCGCCGACCAGGCCGTGCTGCTCGCGTGCATCCGCGCGGCGGCCGAGGCCGACGACGACATCCCCACGACCACGACACCCACCCCATGACCGCCACCGTCTCTTTCGCTTCCGCCTCCGACACCCGCGAGCAGAAGCCCCGGCTGCAGGAACTCGCCCCGGGCGCCTACGGCTACATCAGCGACTTCGACCCCAACTGCGGCTTCGTCATTGGCGACGAGCAGGTGGTGCTGATCGACACCCGCCCCACGCCGCGCATGGCGCGCGACTTCCTCGCGGCGATCCGCAGCGTGACCGACAAGCCGATCCGCACCATCGTGCTCACCCACTACCACGCGGTGCGCGTGATGGGCGCGAGCGCCTTCGACGAGGTGCAGGAGATCGTCGCCAGCAACGGCACGCTCGACTGGATCCGCACGCGCGGCCAGGCCGACTTCGAATCGGAGGTGGGCCGCTTCCCGCGCCTGTTCGCGGGCGTGGAAGAGATCCCGGGCCTGACCTTCCCGACCACGGTCTTCGACCGCGAGATGACGCTGCCGCTGGGCGGTGGCCGCGAACTGCGGCTCATGGCGTTGGGGCGCGGCCATTCGAGCGGCGACACCGTCGCCTGGCTGCCCGACAGCGGCGTGCTGTTCTCGGGCGACGTGGTCGAAAACCACTGCGGCGTGTACGCGGGCGACGCCTACATCGGCGACTGGGCCGGCACGCTCGACGCGGTGCGCGCGCTGCAACCGCGCGTGCTGGTGCCCGGGCGCGGCGCGGTGCTGCAGGGCGACGCCGCCTGCGCCGAGGCGATCGGGCTCACGAAGGACTTTCTCTCGACGCTGCTCGACAGCGTGCGCGCGGGCATCGCCGCGGGCGAGAGGCTCAAGGGCTGCTTCGCGCGCGCCGAGGCGGCCATGACGCCGCGCTTCGGCGGCTGGCCGGTGTTCCAGCACGTGCTGCCCTTCGACGTCTCGCGCGCCTACGACGAGCTGCGCGGCATCGAGCACCCGGTCGTGTGGACCGCCGAGCGCGACCGCGAGCTCTGGCAGGTCCTGCGCGGCACCTGAGCCGCCCCCTCACCGATTTTCAACAAAGCAACGGAGACAAAAACGATGAAACGCCTTCTTCCCCTGCTGGCCGCGACCCTCGCGCTCGCCGCCGCGCCCTTCGCGTCGGCGCAGCCTGCGGCCTACCCCAGCCAGCCCGTGAAATGGATCGTGCCCTACGTGGCCGGCGGCGGCACCGACAACCTCGCGCGCTCGCTGGCCGAGGCCATGCAGCCGTCACTGGGCCAGCCGCTGATCATCGACAACCGCCCCGGCGCGTCGACCAACATCGGCGTGTCGGTGATGATGCAGGCCAAGCCCGATGGCTACACGATCATGCAGGCCGAGAACGCGGCGCTGCTGTTCAACGAGCACATGTTCGCCAAGCTGCCTTACAAGCCGGCGACCGACTTCACCTACATCGGCACCATCGGGCGCTTCCCGGTGGCGCTGGTCGTGCACCCCGACTTTCCCGCAAAGAACGTGGCCGAGTTCGTGCGCTACGTGAAGGCCAACCCCGACAAGGTGAGCTACGCCTCGCCCGGCAACGGCTCGCCGCACCACATGGCGATGGAGCTGTTCAAGCAGAAGGCGGGCCTGACGATCACGCACGTGCCGTACAAGGGCGCCGCACCCGCCATGACCGACGTGATGGGCGGCCAGGTGCCGACGATGATGCTCGACCTGGCCTCGGGCCTGCCGATCATCAAGTCGGGCAAGGTGCGCGTGCTGGCCATCGCGCTGCCGCAGCGCGCCGGTGCGTTGCCCGAGGTGCCGACCTTCGTCGAGGCCGGCTTCAGCGACGTCAACGCCTACGCCTTCCACGGCCTGATCGGCCCGGCCGGCATGCCGCCCGAGGCCGTGGCGCGCATCAACACCGAGCTGCACAAGGCGATGAAGGCACCGAAGGTGGTGAAGCTGTTTGCGGAGTTCGGCTTCGAGGCGCTGCCCGGCACGCCGCAGGACTTCTACAAGCTCTCGCGCGCGGAGAGCGATCGCTGGGGCAAGATCATCCAGGCAGCCGGCGTGAAGCTCGACTGATCTGACGGCCCGGCTACCAGCCCAGTCCCAGGTGCAGGGGCAGGTACACCGCCATGCCGGCCAGCATCGTGCCCAGCACGCCGCGCCGCCAGAAGTAATAAGCGCCGCCGACGACCGCCGCGTAGAGGCGGGCGTCGTGCAAGGTGGTGATCAGGTGGCCCTGCGTCATCACGATCTCGGGCGCGATCACGCCGGCCAGCGCGGCGGCCGGCGCGTAGTGCAGCGCGCGGTGCGCCCACTCGGGCAGGCCCCAGGGCCGGTCGAGGATGAAGAAGAAGCAGCGCGTGAGCACGGTGACGCCGGCGAGGCCGGCGATCACGGCCAAAGACCACCAGTCGGTGCCGCCGCTCATTTGTCGTCCTCCGCGTCGGGGTCGAGCCCGAACTGCTTTTCGAGCCAGAAGCACAGCAGCACCGCCACGCCGATCGCGACCACGATGTTGAGCTTGAGCGGCAGCGCATAGGCCGCGACCGCCGTGGCGCCCGCGATGAGCGCGGCCAGCACGCGCAGCCGCGTCGTCGCCATCGAGCAGACGATGGCCACCAGGCTCAGCACGCCGGCAAAGCCCAGGCCCCAGGTCTGTGGAATGAAATTGGCCAGCGCGATGCCCAGCAGGCTCATGCCCATCCACGCGCACCAGGTCACGAAGTAGTTGCCGGTGAGGTAGGCCTCCTGCGACAGCCGCTCGGCGGGCGTGGTCGGCGGGGCCGTGTACTGCTTCGTGAAGAGCGCGTAGCTCAGGTCGGCCGTCAGGTAGCCGTGCAGCAGGCGGCGCCAGCGCGGCATGTGCATGAGGTAAGGCCGCAGGTGCAGGCTGAACACCACGAAGCGCAGGTTGACGCAGAAGCCCGTCGCCAAAATCACCCAGGCCGGCGCGCCCGCGGCCAGCAGCGGGATGGCGGCCAGCTGCGAGCTGCCGGCGTAGACGAACAGGGTCATCGCCACGGCCTCGAGCACGCTCATGTCCGACTTGACCATGGCGACGCCGGTCATCAGGCCCCAGGCGCCGATGCCGAGCGCGGCCGAGGCCATGTCGCGCATGCCGGCGCGGAACTCGGGCTGGCGGCGCAGCGTGGGCGAGAGGAACATCAGCCGAAGACCTGACCGGCCTTCAGGTCGAAGCCGCGCAGGAAATCGGCCGCGGGCAGGCGCTTGCCGCCCGGGCGTTGCAGTTCGGTGAGCACCACGGTCGCATCCGATGCCGCCACGGCGACGCCCGTTGCGTCGGCCGAGACGACGGTGCCGGGCGCCGCGCCCGGGGTGCCGGGCGCCACGTGCGCGGCCCAGAGCTTGACGGTCTCGCCGCCGAGCGGGCTGTTGGCGCCGGGGAACGGATCGAAGGCCAGCACGCGGCGCACGATGGCCGCGGCCGGCTGCGTCCAGTCGATCAGCGCTTCGTGCTTCTCGACCTTGTGGGCGTAGGTGATGCCTTCGGTGGGCTGCGGCGTGCGGGTGAGTTGCCCGATCTGCGCCAGCGCCTCGACCACCATGCGGCCGCCGAGCGCGGCCAGCCGGTCGTGCAGGCGGGCGGTGTTCTCGCCGGGCGCGATGTCGAGCGCCTCGCGCAGCAGCATGTCGCCGGTGTCCAGGCCGGCGTCCATCTGCATGATGGTGATGCCGGTCTGCGCGTCGCCGGCCTCGATGGCGCGGTGGATCGGCGCCGCGCCGCGCCAGCGCGGCAGCAGGCTGGCGTGGATGTTGAGGCAGCCGTGCACCGGCAAGTCGAGCACCCACTGCGGCAGGATCAGCCCGTAGGCCGCGACCACCATCACGTCGGGCTGCCATGCGAGCAGCGTGTCGCGCGCGGCGGTGGCCTCGTCGGGGTACTTGCCGTCGAGCCGCAGGCTGCGCGGCTGCGCCACGGGCCAGCCGTTGGCAACGGCGCACTGCTTGACGGGCGAGGCCTGCAGCTTCATGCCGCGGCCGGCGGGCCGGTCGGGCTGGCTCATCACGCCGACGATGTCATGGCCGGCAGCGGCAATGGCCTCCAGGGCGACACGCGCGAACTCGGGCGTGCCCGCAAAAACGACTTTCAACGCGCTCAATCCCGGATCCGTTCGAATTCGAGGTCATCCCCCGTGTGGTACCGGCGCACCACGCCGGTGGGGTCGATGTAGATATAGAGCATGCGGCGCTCGTTGATGGCCTTGTAGCGCCAGGTCCAGACGGTGCCGTCGAAGGAGCTGACGCGGCTGATTTCGTAGGGCTTGCCATAGAAGGCCAGCACCTCGTTCTGGCGCCAGCGGTCGACCTGGATGTCGTGGTCGAAGCGCGCCTCGGTGAGCACCTGGGTCACCGAGACGACCTTGCCGGACGCGTCGAGGTCGATGTCGACCACCTCGAAGCCGGCCGGCATGCGCGAATACTGCAGGCGCTCGCCGCCGCCGTTGAGCGGGTAGCGGCCGGTGGGCGCGCCCAGGCGCTGCAGGGTTTCGGCGGCGGAGGTGCCGGGCTGGATGCGCGTGGGTTCGCTGACGCAACCCGCCAGGAACAACAGTCCGGCGGCGGCCAGCGAGGACCACGCAGCCCGACGGTTCATGCCCGTGCTTCTTTCATGTCCTCGCGCTGCTGCTTGAGGAGCTTGCTCTTGATGCGGTTGCGCTTCAGGGGCGACAGGTATTCGACGAACACCTTGCCCATGAGGTGGTCGAGCTCGTGCTGGATGCACACGGCCAGCAGGCCCTCGGCCTCGATGGTGTGGGTGTTGCCGTCGGCGTCGAGCGCCTGGACCTTCACCGAGGTGGAGCGCATCACGCCGTCGTAGATGCCGGGCACCGAGAGGCAGCCCTCTTCATTCAGCACCTTTTCGTCGCTGGCCCAGGTGATTTCCGGGTTGATGAGCACGATCGGCTCGTTGCGCTCTTCAGAGACGTCGATCACGACCACGCGCTCGTGCACGTCGATCTGGGTCGCGGCCAGGCCGATGCCGCTCGCGTCGTACATGGTTTCCAGCATGTCGGCGACCAGCGTCTTGATGCGCGCGTCCACGCCCTGCACCGGCTTGGCCACCGTGTGCAGGCGCTTGTCGGGGTAACTCAGAATGATTCGTTTGGCCATGAAATCGGGGGGAAGTTGTGGCTATTTTCGCCAATTCCGCGACGCGTCGCGGCGCATTGGCGCGAAAACGTTGCCCTTGCAAGGGCTTCGGGCGCAGAATTCGTAGCAAATTGTGAGATTCGTATGCGCCACGATACTTCGTGCGCTCACCCATCCAGACATGACACAGCCCAGCTCCACCGAACACCAGCGCCCGACCCTTTTTGCCTTCTGGACGGCCGCCCTGGCGGTGGCCGGCAGTTGCGGCGCCACGGCGGCCTGGGCGCAGACGACCTACCCGGTCACGCCCCAGCAGCGCGCCACCGCCCAGCAGACCGCCCAGGCCGGCGTGCCGCTGAGCGAGCTGTCGCCGAAAGCGCCCGACGAGTACACCGTCAAGCCCGGTGACACGCTCTGGGCCATCTCGCGCCTGTACCTGCTGCGCCCCTGGCGCTGGCCGGAGCTGTGGGGCATGAACATCAACGAGATCCAGGACCCGCACCGCATCTACCCGGGGCAGGTGCTGTACCTGGACAAGAGCGGCGGCCGCGCGCGCCTGACCACGCGCCGCGGCGTCTCTGGCGGCGACGGCGGCACCATCAAGCTGTCGCCGCGCACCCGCTTCGACTCGCTCGCCGGCATGGCCCTGCCCACGCTCAACCCGAGCCTGATCGAGCCCTTCCTCAGTGAACCCATCGTGGTCGACGCCAACACGCTCGACGCCGCGCCGCGCATCGTCGCCGGCAACGACAGCCGCGTGCTGCTGTCGCGTGGCGACCGCGCCTATGCGCGCGGCAACGCCGAATCGCCGCTGGTCGAGAAGCCGGGCCCGGTGCAGCACTACCGCATCTTCCGCAGCGCCACACCGCTGAAAGACCCCGGCACCGGCGAGATCCTCGGCTACGAGGCGCAGTACCTGGGCAAGGCGCAGCTGCAGCGCGGCGAATCGACCACCATCGAGACGACCGGCGACAAGGACGTCATCACGGTCGTGCCGGCCAGCATCGACATCATTGCGTCGCGCGAGGAAATGCGCGCCGGCGACCGCCTGCTGCCCGAGCCGCCGCGCCAGCTGCTGAGCTACGCACCGCGCGCGCCCTCCACCCAGGTGGACGGCCGCATCGTGTCGGTCTACGGCAACGCCGTGCAGTACGCGGCGCAGAACCAGGTCGTGGCCATCAACAAGGGCACGCGCGACGGCGTCGACAACGGCCATGTGCTGGCCATTTTGAAGAACGGCGAGACCATCCTCGACCGCACCGGCGCACGCAAGGAAACCATCAAGCTGCCGAACGAACGCATCGGCCTGCTGATGGTGTTCCGCACCTTCGAGAAAGTCTCGTACGCACTCGTGCTCGAAATCAACGACACTCCCCGCGCCGGCGACTTCCTCGTCAATCCCTGACACGCGCCTGAGGCTTCTTTCTCGCACACTCGTTTGGAACGCGCAGAACTCGCAGGCTGGCTGCGACTTTCACTGACACCAGGCGTCGGCGACGGCGCCGCACGCCGCCTGCTCGCGGCCTTCGGGCTGCCTGACGCGATCTTTGCGCAGCCCGAGGCAACGCTGTGCGAAGTCGTCAGCACCGCCCAGGCCGCCGCGCTGAAGCAGCCGCCCTCCGGCCTGCAGGCGCAGGTCGACCAGACCTGGCAATGGCTGCACCCCGCGGACGACCCCACCGGCGGCGCCATCACGCGCCGCGTCGTGACGCTCGGCGATGCCGGCTACCCGGGCTCGCTGCTCGAAATGGTCGACCCGCCGCTGATGCTCTACGTGCTCGGCGCCGCCGCCTTCGACCTCACGCAACTCGGCCGCAGCCTTGCCGTGGTCGGCAGCCGCAACCCGACGCCGCAGGGCGCCAGCCATGCGCGCGCCTTCGCACGGGCGCTGGGTGAAGCGGGCCTGCCCGTGGTCTCGGGCCTGGCACTCGGCATCGACGGCGCGGCGCACCTGGGCGCGCTCGACGCGGCCGGCGACGCCCCGGTGCTCGCCACGGTGGCCGTGGTCGGCACCGGCCTGGACCGCGTCTACCCCGCGCGGCACCGCGACCTGGCGCACCGCATCACGCTGCAGGGACTGATCGTGAGCGAGCTGCCGCTGGGCACGCCGCCGCTCACGCAGAACTTTCCCAAGCGCAACCGCCTGATCGCGGGCCTGGCGCGCGGCACGCTGGTGGTCGAGGCCGCATTGGCGTCGGGCTCGCTCATCACCGCGCGGCTCACGTCGGAACAGGGCAAGGAAGTGTTCGCGATCCCGGGTTCGATCCACTCGCCGCAATCGCGTGGCTGCCATGCGCTGATCCGGCAGGGTGCGAAGCTGGTCGAGTCGGTGAACGACATCCTCGAAGAGCTGCCGCCGCTGGCGCCGGCCGCTCGCACGGTCGCCAGCGACACACCGTCGTCGGCCCCGGAGCATCCGCTGCTCGATGCCCTCGGCTTCGACCCCGTGAGCCTCGATGCGCTGAGCGCACGCACCGGCTGGAGCGCGGCCCAGCTGCAGGCGAAGATGCTCGAGCTTGAACTCGACGGGCATGTCTCACGGCTGCCCGGCGGCCTGTTTCAAAGAGCCGCCGTCGGCTGACGCACGAAGTGCACGAAAGCCTGGGGACGCACGACAGATTCCTCGGCTATATTGGGCCCATGTTCGAAGTGCTCGTGTTTGTGTATGAAAACTACTGGCGCGGCGATGCCTGCCCCGAACCCGAACAGCTGGGCCGCAAGCTCAGTGCGCACGGCTTCGAGGCGGACGAAATACGCGACGCCCTGCAGTGGCTCGACGGCCTGAGCCTTGCCACGCAAGGCCTGCAGTTCGAACACCAGGCCAGTGAAGGCGATGCCGACAACGCCATCACCACTGCCCGCGTCACGCTGGGCGGCGCGCCCGATGCGGCGCTGCCCCAGTCGAGCCAGTCGATGCGCGTGTACTCGCCGTCGGAGCAGGAACACCTCGGCGCCGAGTGCCTCGGCTTCATCCGTTTTCTCGAACTGTCGAACGTGCTGCCCTGCGGCCTGCGCGAGATCGTCGTCGAGCGCGCGATGGCCGCACCGGGTGACCCGGTGGCATTGGACGAACTCAAGATCATCGTGCTGATGGTGCACTGGAGCACCGGCATCGAACCCGATGCGCTGGTGCTCGACGAGCTTTGCGAGAGCCGCGAAGGCCGTACGGCACACTGAGCTCGCCTCCGAGCTGCGCGCACTTCCCCACAGACGAGAACAGCCGCGCGGCTGACTAGTTCAGAAGCCGCTCGGGGTTCGCATCGAGCTTCGCCAGCGCCTCTCGCGTGGCGCGCGCGGTGAGCGTTTCTTCCTCGGCCGGCACCAGCAGGCCAGCCTGCAGGTACATCGCCAAGCGCCCAGCCTGGATGAGGAAGCTGCGGCCGTCGGCCGAGGCGAACAGGTGCAGCTGCTTGCGGTCGCTGCGCCAGACGAACTGGACCTGCGTGACGCGGTCGTTGTGGTCCAGCATGAACCAGTTGCCCACCTGCAGCTCATGCGTCCACGCGAGCATGTCCTCGGCCACCTTGACGCCGGCGGTGTCGGAAATGACCTCGATCGCGGTGGCGTCCACGCCGAGCAGCAGCTCGATGCTCTGCGCGTCCAGCGGCAGGCTGGAGGCGGTGCCGTCGTCGGTCACGAAGTCTTCGAGGTGCGCCAGCCGCTCGGCCATGGCCTCGATCTTGGCCTGGGGAATGGCCTCGGTCTTCGACATGAAGGCGTCGGTGAGCGTGGCGCCGATGGTCTTGATGTGGCCTTCCTGCGGCTCGCCGACGATGCCCAGCAGGTCCATGCCCTGGCGCAGGCGCTGCAGCAGCTGCGGCAGGTCCTGGATCACGCGGGCGCGGTCGGCGCGGTTGGGCTTGGCACTCGCGGCCCAGACCAGCTCGGAGGCCACGCGCTTGAGCATCACGGTGTGCTCGCCCTGCGCGCCGTAGCGCAGCGCGGCGATGGCCAGCACCTCGGCCCAGACCTTGAACAGGAACTCGCGGATCTCGTCGCGCACCGGCATGTCGTTGAGCATCTTGCGCAACTCGATGGTGTACTGGATCGCCATCGTCTCCTTCTGCTCGACCTGCTGCGCCACGCTCATGACGCGCTGCGTGGCGTCGCTCTGCGTGAGGTAGCGGCTGAGGAAAGCGACGAACTCGTCGAACACCAGCTTGAACACGCGCTGGCCGGTCTCGGGGTACTGCTCGATCACCTGCACCACGCGCTTGATCTCGTTCTCGAGCGCGCTGCCGGTGATGGCGGCGGCGTCGAAGCCCATCACGCACGAGCCCATGCGGTCGATCAGCATGCGCGCCGGGTGCTGCAGGGTGCCGAAGAATTCGGGCTCGGCGATGGCCACGCGCAGCACGGGCATCTGCAGCCGCGCGAACCACACGCGGGCGGAGAACGGAATGCGCTCTTCCGCGAGGATGGCCTGGAACATCAGCGCCACGATCTCGACCGTGGCCTTGTCGGCCGTGGTGGGCGCGCGCTTCTTGAGTTCGGCGGTGCGCCGGCGCAGGTCGACGGCGGTCTGCTGGATCAGCGTGGCCTGCTCGCCGCCGCCATCGATGTACTGCGTGGCCGCCATGCGGTAGGCGACCTCGGCATCGGCGATGGCGCCGGCAAAGGTGCGTGAAAACACGCGGGGCGCGGCCACGCCGCCGCCGGTGCCGGTCGTGCCCCCGCCCGGTTGCGAGGCACCGGCCTCGCCGCCGATGCGCGCGGCGACAAAGCGCTTGAGGCTCAGCAGCGCGGTCTGCGCGCGCTGCCGCGCGAAGGCGAGCGGCGAGCTGCCCATCATCGAGCTGGAGGCCGGCCCCGACGACGGCACGGACGCCGCATGCGAGGCCTGGAAAGCGAAGCCCGGACGCTGCGGCTGCGATGGCTGCTGCTGGCCGTGCGGCACGGCCGCACCCGCCGGCGCACCCTGCCCCATCGGCATGCTCGACGACACCGGCATACCCATGGAGGACGGGCCGCCGCCCGAATCGCCCGTGCGGCGCACGAAGCTCTTGAGGTCGATTTCGGGCATCACGCCCTGCGCGATCAGGAAGGCGTTGGCGCTTTCGTAGGCCTTCACGACCACGTCCGCCAGGGCCTGCTGCACCGTGCCCTGCACGCGGCCCCAGGCCTCGCGGCTCAGGCCGGCGGCCAGCCACTGCTCCACCAGCAGCTTGGCCAAGGTCTCGGGTTTCAGCACGTCCCGGGCGTCGAGCTCGTGCGTGCCTTCGAGGTGCTGGATGCGCAGGCGCAAGTCGCTGAGCTCGAAGCTGGCCTTGTCGTGGATGGTCTGCGCGAGGCGCGAGGCGAGGATGTTGCTCTCGACCACCTCGTCGCCGATGAGCTCCAGCCGCAGCGCCGCGGGGGCCGACGAGGTGCCGCCCGCCGGGCCCGTGCCCAGCGCCTTGCGCCAGCCGGTCTGCGCCAGCGACACCCATTGCGAGGCATGGCCCTGGAATGCCACGAGGTCGTCACGGCTTTCCTGCATGGTGCGCGCGCTGCCGACATCGGAGGCCACCGCGGTCAGCCGGTCGCGAATGGCCTGGGCCAGCGGAGCGATTGCGCCTTCCGTGGCCGTCACGAAACGCTCACGCGCCTCGCGTGCGAGCTGCAGGGAAGAAGCGGACCGCGCAGTGCTCATTGATGGATCGGAAAGGCCGGAGAGAACGGTTCATCGGCGACAGCCCCGAGCTTGCATCGGGATGCGCCACCGCACAAGTGCGGGTGACGCGAAGCTGGCGCCGAAGTATCCCTCAGACGACGGCGCCGGCGTTCGGGTCGTCGCCGCCGGAATCGCCGTCGCGCTTGACCGGTGGGCCCTTGATCAGGTCCTCGCGCTTCACGCCCAGCCACATCGCGATCGCGGCGGCCACGAAGCACGACGAGTAGATGCCGAAGCAGATGCCGATGGTCAGCGCCAGCGCGAAGTAGTGCAGCGTCGGGCCGCCGAAGAAGAACATCGACAGCACCACGAGCTGCGTGGAGCCGTGGGTGATGATCGTGCGGCTGATGGTCGAGGTGATCGCGTTGTCGATGACTTCGGTGGTCGTCATCTTGCGGTAACGACGGAAGTTCTCGCGCACGCGGTCGAAGATCACGACCGACTCGTTCACCGAGTAGCCCAGCACCGCCAGCACCGCCGCCAGCACCGCCAGCGAGAACTCCCACTGGAAGAAGGCGAAGAAGCCCAGGATGATCACCACGTCGTGCAGGTTGGCCAGCACGGTGGACAGCGCGAACTTCCATTCGAAGCGGAACGCCAGGTAGATCATGATGCCGATCACCACCATGGCCAGCGCCTTGATGCCGTTGGAGGTCAGCTCATCGCCGACCTGCGGCCCGACGACCTCGATGCCGCGCTGCGTGGCCGACGGGTCGACCGACTTCAGCGCCTGCATGACCTGCGCGCTCTGCTGGTCGGAGCTCATGCCCTTCTGGGTGGGCAGGCGGATCTGCACGTCGCGCGAGGTGCCGTAGTTCTGCACCTGCACTTCGGGATAGCCGAGCTTGGTGACGGCCTCGCGCACCTTGCCGATGTCGGCCGATTGCTCGTAGGCCACTTCCATCACCGTGCCGCCGGTGAACTCCACCGACAGGTGCAGCCCGCGGTGGAACAGGAAGAACAGCGCCAGCGCAAAGGTTGCGAAGGAAATGATGTTCAGCACCAGGGCATGGCGCATGAACGGGATGGTCTTGTGGATGCGGAAGAATTCCATGGCGATGGTCCTCGGCCGTTACTTGGTGTCGACCACAGCCGTGCCGTCGGTCTTGGGCCGCCAGACGGTGCCGATCGACACAGACTTGAGCTTCTTCTTCTGGCCGTACCAGAAGTTCACGAGGCCACGCGAGAAGAACACGGCGGAGAACATCGAGGTGACGATGCCGATGCAGTGCACCACCGCGAAGCCGCGCACCGGGCCCGAGCCGAAGGCCAGGAGCGCAATGCCCGCGATCAGCGTGGTCACGTTGGAGTCGAGAATCGTGCCCCAGGCGCGGTCGTAGCCCGCGTGGATGGCGGCCTGCGGCGAGGCGCCGTTGCGCAATTCTTCGCGCACGCGCTCGTTGATCAGCACGTTGGAGTCGATGGCCACGCCGATGGCCAGCGCCATGGCCGCGATGCCGGGCAGCGTGAGCGTGGCCTGCAGCATCGACAGAATGGCGACCAGCAGCATCAGGTTCACGGCCAGCGCGATCGACGAGAACAGGCCGAACAGCGCGTAGTAGGCACACATGAAGACCATGATGGCCAGGAAGCCGTACATCACGCTCTTGAAGCCTTTTTCGATGTTGTCGGCGCCGAGCGTCGGGCCGATCGTGCGCTCCTGGATGATCTCCATGGGCGCGGCCAGCGAGCCGGCGCGCAGCAGCAGGGCCAGGTCGCTGGCTTCGGCCACCGTCATCGAACCCGAGACCTGGAAGCGGTTGCCCAGTTCGCCGTTGATCGACGGGGCCGTGAGCACTTCGCCCTTGCCCTTCTCGAAGATCAGCATGGCCATGCGCTTCTTGTAGTTCTCGCGGCTGACGTCGCGCATGATGCGGCCGCCCTTGGCGTCCATGGTCAGGTCGACCTTGGGCTGGTTGCTCTGCTGGTCGAAGCCGGGCTGGGCGTCGGTGAGGTTCTCGCCGGTGACGAGCACCTGCTTCTTCACGATCACCGGGCGGCCACCGCGGTCGAGGAATTTCTCGGAGCCGAAGGGCACGGGCGCGCCGCTCAGTTCGGCCGCGCGGCCTTCGGCGCTTTCGTCGACCATGCGCATTTCGAGCGTGGCGGTGCGGCCCAGGATTTCCTTGGCCTTGGCCGTGTCCTGCACGCCAGGCAGCTGCACGACGATGCGGTCCAGGCCCTGCTGCTGGATCACCGGCTCGGCCACGCCGAGTTCGTTGATCCGGTTGTGCAGGGTCGTGATGTTCTGCTTGAGCGCGGCGTCCTGCAGGCGGCGGGCCGCCTCGGGCTTGATGGTGGCGGTCAGGCGCCAGTTGGTGCCGTCTTGCGTGTCGGTGGTGCTGAGGTCGGGGAACTGGTCCACGATCAGGCGCTTGGCGGTCTCCAGCGAGGCCGCGTCGCGGAAGGTCACCTCGACGGTCTGGCCGTTGCGGCTGACCTGGGTGCCGCGGATGCTCTTGTCGCGGAAGGTGGTGCGCAGGTCGCTCGCGAACGATTCGGCCTTCTTGTCGATGGCGCCCTTCATGTCGACCTGCAGCAGAAAGTCGACGCCGCCGCGCAGGTCCAGGCCCAGGTACATCGGGAACGCATGCAGCGACGTGAGCCACTTGGGCGAACGCGACAGCAGGTTCAGCGCCACCGTGTAGGGCGGGTCGCTGGCGTCGGGCACCAGGGCGCGCTGCACGACGTCGCGCGCCTTGAGCTGGTCGTCTGTGGTGGTGAAGCGGGCGCGCAGCGAGCCGGCGTCCAGCGTCACCAGGTCGGGCGTCAGGCCGGCCGCCTTCAGCGCCTCCTCGACCCGGGTCTGGGTGGCGGCATCGACCTTGACGGTCGTCTTGGCCGCGGACACCTGCACCGCGGGTGCCTCGCCGAAGAAATTGGGCAGGGCGTAGATGAGCCCCACGAGCAGCACGATCACGATGATCGTGTACTTCCAGACCGGGTAACGGTTCATGAGAAGGCGCTTTTCACAAGCGTTTCAGAAATGGAACACGGCGTGACTTGGGGCCCTGCGCCCTGAAGCGCAAGGTTCAGCTCACGCTTTTATTGCTTGACGGCGCCCTTGGGCAGCACCTGGACCACCGCGCTGCGCTGGATCTTGATCTCGACGCCGTTGGCGATTTCCAGGCCGAGGTACTGGTCGTTCAGCGAGGTGATCTTGCCGAGCACGCCGCCGGCGGTGGCAACTTCGTCACCCTTGGCCAGGGCTTCGATCATGGCGCGGGCCTCTTTCTGGCGCTTCATTTGCGGGCGGATCATGACGAAATACAGCACCACAAACATCAGCACCAGCGGCAGCATGCTGCCCAGCGAAGACAACATGTCGCCACCACCGGCGGCTGCGGGCGCGGTTTGAGCGAAAGCAGAGGAAATGAACAAGAGAGTCTCCAGCAGAGGGAAGAGAGAAGAAAAAGACTTCAGATGCGCGGGCCGGGCCCGCGGTTCCGCGCCCACGAGGGATGCGGGCCGCAAGTCAAAGGCTCGGCGGGGGAGGCCGCGCGCAGTCGGGCATTGTATTCGGCGCGGATGGCCGTTTCGCGCCCTTATCCGGCGCACCCCGGAGGGCTTTCAGCTATCGTTTAAATAGCAAAGAGCGCCGCAGGGGCGCTCTTTGTCAGGGGAAACGGGCCTGGCGGATCAGGCCGCTGCGCGCTGCGCCTGGGGGTTGCGCCACTTGCCCATCAGCTCGGTCCAGCGGGTGCGGGCCGCCGCGAGGTTGCGCTCCTTGACGTGGCCGTAGCCGCGGATCTGCTCGGGCAGGCTCGCGATCTCCAGCGCCAGCGCGTGGTTGTCGGCGCGCAGGCCCTTGAGCACTTCCTCGATGCTGGCGCGGTACTCGCCGATGAGGGCGCGCTCGGTCTTGCGTTCCTCGGTGCGGCCGAAGACATCGAGCGCCGTGCCGCGCAGGCCCTTGAGCTTCGCCAGGAAGCGGAAGCCCGTGAGCATCCAGGGACCGAACTTCTGCTTCTGCAGCTGGCCCTTGGCGTTCTTCTTGGCCAGCAGCGGCGGCGCCAGGTGGTAGTTGAGCTTGTAGTCGCCCTCGAACATGCCCTCGACGCGATCGAGGAACGTGCGGTCGGTGTGCAGGCGGGCGACTTCGTACTCGTCCTTGTAAGCCATGAGCTTGAACAGGTAGCGCGCCACCGTTTCGGCCAGGCCCGTGCTCTTGCCGACGGCTGACTCGACCTGCTGCACGCGGCCGACGAAGGCCTTGTATTCCTCGGCGTAGGCGGCGTTCTGGTAGCCGGTCAGGAACTCGGCGCGGCGCGCCACCAGGGCCTCGACCGTCTCGCGCTTCTTGAACTCGATGACCTGGCCCGGGCGCACGCGCTTTTGCAGCTCGTCGGGACGCACGGCGGCCTGGCGGCCCCACTCGAAGGCGGTCTTGTTGTTCTCGATGGCCACGGCATTCAGCTCGATGGCGCGCATCAGCGACTCGTGCGCCAGCGGCACCCAGCCCTTCTGCCAGGCGTAGCCCAGGATCATCGGGTTGACGTAGATGGTGTCGCCCATCAGCGCGGTGGCGGCGGCATCGGCGTCGAAGGCGCCCAGGCCGTCGATGCCCACGGCGCGCGCAATTTCAGCGGCGCAGGCGTCTTCGGGGTTCTGCCAGTTGGCGTTGCGCACGAAGGCCGCGGTGGGCGCGCTGTGGCTGTTGAGCGCCACATGCGTGCGCCCTTCGCGCATACGCGCCATGGTCTCGGCGTTGATCGTGACGAGCGGGTCGCAGGCCAGGATCAGGTCGGCCGCCGCGGTGCCCACGCGGGTGGTGCGGATGTCGTCCTGCGTGTCGCCGATGAGCACGTGGCTCCAGGTGGCGCCGCCCTTTTGCGCCAGGCCCGCCGCGTCCTGCGTGACGATGCCCTTGGCCTCGATGTGCGCGGCCATGCCCAGCAGCTGGCCGATGGTGATCACGCCGGTGCCACCGACGCCGGCGACCACCACGCCCCAGACCTTGCCGCCCGCGAGCGACGGAATGGCGGGCTCGGCCAGCAGGCCGAACTCGGCCGGCGTGGCCGCCTTGTTCTTGCCCTTCTTCTTGAGCTGGCCGCCCTCGACAGTGACGAAGCTCGGGCAGAAGCCCTTTAGGCAGCTCATGTCCTTGTTGCAGCTGCTCTGGTTGATGGTGCGCTTGCGGCCGAATTCGGTTTCCAGCGGCTCCACCGAGAGGCAATTGCTCTGCACGCTGCAGTCGCCGCAGCCTTCGCAGACCAGCTCGTTGATGACCACGCGCTTGGCCGGATCGACGGCCGTGCCGCGCTTGCGGCGGCGGCGCTTCTCGGTCGCGCAGGTCTGGTCGTAGATGATGGCCGTGGTGCCGGCCATGGCGCGGAACTCGCGCTGGATGTCGTCCAGCAGGTCGCGGTGCTTCACCTGCACGTGGTCGCCGGGAATGTTCACGCCCTCGTACTTCTCGGGCTCGTCGGTGACGATGACGACCTTCTTCGTGCCCTCGGCATGCAGGCTTTCTGCAATCTGCAGCACCGAGTGGCCCTCGGGGCGCTCGCCCACGGTCTGGCCGCCGGTCATGGCGACCGCGTCGTTGTAGAGGATCTTGTAGGTGATGTTCACGCCGGCCGCGATGCTCTGGCGGATGGCGAGCAGGCCGCTGTGGAAGTACGTGCCGTCGCCCAGGTTGGCGAAGATGTGCTGGTCGGTCGTGAAGGGCTGCTGGCCGACCCACGGCACGCCCTCGCCGCCCATCTGCGTGAAACCGATGGTGGAGCGGTCCATCCAGGTCGCCATGAAGTGGCAGCCGATGCCGCCCATCGCGCGCGAACCTTCGGGCACGACGGTGCTGGTGTTGTGCGGGCAGCCCGAGCAGAACCAGGGCTGGCGCGTGGCATCGGCCACGCTGGTGGAGGCCTGCTGCACCACCATCGCGCGCTCCTTGGCCTCCAGGATGGCCAGTTGCGCGTCGATGCGCGCGGCCATGTCGGCGCCCGCGGCGGCCAGCAAGCCCGTCTTCTTCAGGCGCCCGGCGATGGCCTTGGCGATGAGGGCCGGGTTCAGGTCGGCGTTGGCGCGCAGCAGCGTGTGCGAGGTCGGGTTGGGCATCGACCATTCGCCGCCCGAGTAGCCGTCGTCCGTGGAGCTGGCGCCTTCGTCGAACTTGCCGACCACGTTGGGGCGCACGTCGGAGCGCCAGTTGTAGAGCTCTTCCTTGAGCTGGTATTCGATGACCTGGCGCTTCTCCTCGACCACCAGGATTTCCTGCAGGCCGGTGGCGAAGTCGCGCGTGAGCTGCGCCTCGAGCGGCCACACCACGCCCACCTTGTGCAGGCGGATGCCCAACTGGCGGCAGGCCGCGTCGTCCAGGCCCAGATCGATGAGCGCCTGGCGCGTGTCGTTGAAGGCCTTGCCGCTGGCCATGATGCCGAAGCGGTCGTTCGGGCCTTCGATCACGTTGTGGTTCAGGCGGTTGGCGCGGATGTAGGCCAGCGCGGCGTACCACTTGTAGTGCATGAGCCGGGCTTCCTGCTCCAGCGCATGGTCGGGCCAGCGGATGTGCAGGCCGCCGGGCGGCATCTCGAAGTCGGTCGGGATGACGATGTCGACGCGCTCGGGGTCGATCATGGCCGTGGCGCTGGACTCGACGATTTCCTGGATCGTCTTCATGCCCGACCACACGCCCGAGAAACGGCTCAGCGCGAAGGCGTGGATGCCCAGGTCGAGGATTTCCTGCACGTTGGCCGGGAAGAACACCGGCGTGCCGCAGGCCTTGAAGATGTGGTCGCTCTGGTGCGCGGCCGTGCTGCTCTTGGAGATGTGGTCGTCGCCGGCCACCGCGATCACGCCGCCCCAGGCGGTGGTGCCGGCCATGTTGGCGTGCTTGAAGACGTCCGAGCAGCGGTCCACGCCCGGGCCCTTGCCGTACCAGATGCCGAAGACGCCGTCGAACTTGTTGGTGCCCTGCGGCGAGAAGCCCAGTTGCTGCGTGCCCCACAGCGCCGTGGCCGCGAGCTCCTCGTTCACGCCGGGCTGGAAGACGATATTCTGTTCCTTGAGGAACTTGCTGGCCTTCCACAGCGCCTGGTCGTAGCCGCCGAGCGGGGAGCCGCGGTAGCCGCTGATGAAGCCGGCGGTGTTCTTGCCGACCTGCTTGTCGCGCAGGCGCTGCAGCATCGGCAGCTTGACCAGGGCCTGCACCCCGCTCATGAAGGCGCGCCCGTAATCGAGGCTGTATTTGTCGTCGAGCGTGACGGTTTCTAGCGCGCGGCGAATGTGCTCGGGCAGCGGGGCGTTCATGTGGTCTGTCTCCGTGTGGCAGGGCTTTGTGGGCCTGGCTGAATTGGCGGTGGGTCTGTGCCCGATAGGGCGCAAGCCCATGGTGACGCAAAGTGTATGCCGGGGTCCGCGACAGGTGTTTGCGTTTTTTGCTTCGAAAAAACGACTTTCAGAAAGAATCTTGCTTAACATCCACCCCTATGGAAAGCATTGACAAGTTCGACCTCGCTATCCTGCAAGAACTGCAGACCGATGGCCGCCTCACGAACGCCGAATTGGCGCAGCGCGTGGGCCTGTCGGCGGCGCCCTGCTGGCGCCGCGTGCGGGCGCTGGAAGACGCCGGCTTCATCAAGGGCTACCGCGCCGAGATCGACCGCCACAAGATCGGACTGGGCGTGCTCGCTTTCGTGCGCGTGGACACCGAGCGCGTGACCCACGAAGCCACGCGCAAGCTCGAGGACGCGATCCGCAAGATGCCCGAGGTGGTGGCCTGCCACTACATCAGCGGCACCGGCACCTTCGAGCTGCAGGTGGTGGCGCAGGACCTGAACGGCTTCTCGGCCTTTGCGCGGCAGAACCTCATGAACCTGCCGAACGTGAAAGACCTGCACACCAGCTTCTCGCTGGGTGAGGTGAAGGCCAACAGCGCGCTGCCGCTGGGGCACCTGGCGAAGTAGCCGCCCCTTAAAAAGAAAAGGGCCGCCTCCCGCGAAGGAGCCGGCCCGACGGCGATGCGCCTTGGCGGACGGATTAGAAGGTGATGTCCTTCTCGACGTCCTGCAGCTTGCGGCGGGCCAGCGCCAGGTTCGACTTCGCCTTGTCGAGCACGAAGTAGATGAACACGCCTTCCTTCTGCGCCATCGGGCGCAGCAGGTGGTACTGCTTGCCCAGCGTGATCAGGATGTCTTCGATGGTGTCGCTCAGGCCCAGCGCGCGCATCGTCTTGAGCTTGGCGCGCATCACTTCGGTGTTGCCGGCGGCGGCCACTTCGAGGTCTACGCCGGTGCCGGCGGCGCCCAGCATCATGCCGCTGGCGGAGTCGACCACGGCAGCGCACAGGGCGCCGTCGGCGGTCAGGAGGGTGTCGAGGCTGGTCTGGATCGAGGCCATGTCAGTAAATCCTGTGAGTGAAATTCATGCGAATGAAAAAGAGGGTGGAGACGTCGCATGCCAATCCGTCCCCGCCCGTGAATTCGTGTGGGATGCGGCCTAGGGCTGCGGCGCCTCGAGCGCCCGCACGCAGGCCGCCGTGCGGTACATCGCCTGCGCGAGCACCGCATCGGCGTCGGCGATGACGTTCACCACCAGCGAGGTCTCGCCGCTGTGCACCGGGCTGACGAGCGCAAAGCCGTTGTCGGTCGCGACCGTGATGCAGGTGCAGCGGCCCAGGCCGGCCTCCTGCGACACCACCGCGCCGATGGCGGCGATCGAGCTGGCCATGGCGGCGATGCGCGCGGGCTCGACGTCGCGCCGCGCGACGCTGGCGATCTCGAAGCCATCGGGCGTGGCGATCACCACCGAGGCGATGCCCGTGACCTCGTCGAGCACGCGGCGGGCCTCGACTGCGGCGCGCAGCTTCAGGGCGTGGGGAATCTTCATGGCGCGGCCTCCTCGTCGAGCACTTCGATCTGCATCAGCAGCGTCTCGATCAGCGCGACCACGTCGTCCTTGCGGCGCGGGTCGACCGCCAGCAGCGGCAGCACCAGCCCGCGCGCCGCCAGCGCCTGCGCGTAGTCGTCGAGCGTGGGGGTGGGGTGCGACGGCAGGCGGCTCACGCCCACGGCGCAGGGCATGCGCTCGAGCGCGCCGGCGAAACCGTCCAGGTACTGGGCCAGGTCGGCCAGCGGGTCGGGGCGGCTGTTGTCCAGCAGGATCGCCAGGCCCAGCGCATCGCGCACCAGGATCTTCCACATGAAGTCGAAGCGGCTCTGGCCCGGCGTGCCGTACAGGCGCAGCCGGTCGCCGTTGTCCAGCGTCACCTGGCCGAAGTCGAGCCCCACCGTGGTGGTGGCCTTGGCGACCGAGGTGTCGGCGTTGGCGACCTCGGTGGCGATCGGCGCGGTCTCGCTGATGGCCGCGATGGCCGTGGTCTTGCCCACGCCCATCGGGCCCGTGAAGACGAGCTTGAAGTCCCTCATGCCGGCGCCCCGTTCAGACCAGCCCGAGGCGTCGGCGGATGCGCGAGAGCAGGCCCCGCTTGTGCTGCGCGGCTTCGCCGCCGGCACCGCCCCCCGAGGGGCGCGGCGCGCGGGCTTCCTCCGACCAGGTCAGCGCGCCTTCTTCCTCCAGCAGGCCGAGGAAGGTGCTGCACTCCTGCACGTCGATGCGGCCCAGCACGCTCAGGCTTTCGGCCGACTGCGCGCTCTTGGACAGGGCTGCCGCCAGTCGCACGTAGATCGGATGGCGCTGCAGGGTCACCTGCGAGGGCCAGCGGATCAGCGAGGCGCGCGCGCGGATCGAGCGCACCATGGCGCGCGCCGCGTCGCCCGAGGCCCCGCTGGGCGCGACCTGGTTGAGCAGCGCGACCAGCTCTTCCGCGTAGATGGGACGTGCCAGCGTGCGGCGCGCGGGCGCGGCGGCCACAGCCTCGCCGCGCGCCACCATCGGCACCACGAAGCGCGCGGCCGGCGTCTGCCGCTCGGCGGCCGGCGCATCGCCGTCCACCAGCAACAGGTCGCAGGGCTGCGACTCGCTGACCGTCCACAACGACCGGAGATTGGAGCTGAGGCGAACGATGATCCGCAGGAGCTCGACCTCGACCTGAGGGAGCCCCATGACGCCCAAAACCAATGGCATACCTTCTTCCCTGAGCAATTGTTTTTAATAGTTCCTTATTGTTATATGTGTTAACTAATTGATGCGTTGTGTATCGAGTCGATGCCCAAATTTGGACGCGCACCGAGAAGTAACGCACACGCTTGGAGCGCCGGGCCGGCGGCGCGGCCCTTCGCGAGACCTCTGGGACACTGGGGCCCATGAATTCCGAAGAAGCCGGCCCACGGGCCCTGTCGCACCTGCACACCCTGGGCCTGCTGACCGACGCCGAACACGCGCAGGCGCTCGCGCACCCCGACCTGCCGAACACCGCGCTGCGCACCCCGAGCGAAGCGCTGGGCTGGGCGGCCGCCAAGGGCATCGTCGCGCCGGAGTCGCTGCCCGGCCTGCGCGCCCGCGCCGCCCCCGGCGCGCAAGACGAGGCGCACCGCACCGTGGCGAATGCGGTGGCCATGGTCAGCGGCCAGGCGCCGGCCTGGGTGCTGCTCGAGATCAGCCTCATGGCGAACCGCCTGGAAGACGGCGTGACCGAGAGCGCCCTCGATCAACTGCAGGCGCTGCAGCTGGTCGACCCCGCGCAGCACGCACAGGCCCTCGGCCTGCTGCCCGCACAGGAACCCGAATGGGCAGCGCCCGCCTCGCCGGCCGCCACGCTGGCCTGGGCCGTGCGCACCGGCGTGCTGACGCCCGCGCAACTGCAGGCCCTCGCATCGCCGATGTCCGCGGTCTCGCCGGAAGGCCGGCAGGTCGTGGCCGACGCGCTCGCCCGCACGGAGCCCAGCAGCGGCGGGCGCACGAAGACCGTGCGCACCCACAGCGTGACGTGGAGTTCCACTGGCGCCTCCGGCTCGCCCCGCGCGGGCAAGGTGATCGCTGTCGTGGCGGTGGTGGCCGTCGCGCTCTACTTCCTGTTCGCCCGGTAGGCAGCAAGGGGCCCCGATAGCGACCGCCTAAAATGCTCGCCCACCGCTTCCCGCCGGGCGGCAAAGACACAAGGACCCCGAATGAACTCTCTACGCCGCGCCCTGGCCCTCGGCCTCGCTGCCGCCACGCTCGCCTTCGGTGCCCAGGCCCAGAACCGCGAACTCACCGTGGCCTCCAGCGCCACCTACGCGCCGTTTGCCTTCGAGAACAAGGACAAGCAGATCGTCGGCTTCGACATCGACATCATCAACGCCATCGCCAAGCAGCAGGGCCTGAAGATCAAGATCGTCAACACGCCCTTCACCGGCATCTTCGGCGCGCTGAACAACGGCGACGTCGACCTCGTGATCTCGGGCGTCACCATCAACGAGAAGCGCAAGCAGAGCTACGACTTCACGCCGCCGTACTTCGCGGCGCGCCAGCTGATCGCGCTGCCGAAGAACAGCACCGTGGCCTCGCTGAAGGACCTCACGGGCAAGAAGATCGCCGTGGTCAGCGCCTCCACCGCCGACGACATCGCCTCGCGCGAATTCGGCAAGACCAGCCCCAACATCCGCCGCTTCGAGAGCACGCCGCTCATCATTTCCGAGCTGGCCGGCGGCGGCGTCGATGCCGCCATGGGCGACAACGGCGTGATCGCCTACCGCGTGGCGCAACACCCCGAGCTGAAGACGCTGGACGACAAGTCCTTCCCCGAGGAAGGCTTCGGCATCGTCGTGAAGAAGGGCGACAAGGCGCTGCTGGACAAGCTCAGCGCCGGCCTAGCGGCCATCCGCGCCGATGGCAGCTACGTGACGATCTACAAGAAGTGGTTCAACAAGGACCCGAACGTGCGCTGAGCCGCACGGCATTTTCCTGAACACGGCCGCCCTCACGCGGCCGTTTCGTTTTTCCGCTGACCGACAGATAGACAGAGAGTTGAGGACGCAAGCATGGAACAACCAGTGCTGCTTTTCGGATGGTTCCGCTGGGACATCCTCGTGGAATACAAGGACCTGTTCTGGCAGGGCGCCTGGATGACGCTGCGCATGACCGTGGTCTGCGTACTGCTGGGCGCCAGCTGGGGCCTGTGCCTGGCGCTGGCGCGGCTGGCGCAGGCGCGCCATGCACCGTGGACCTGGGTCACGCGCCTGCTGCTGCGCTGGCCCGCCACGGTGTACGTGAGCTTCTTCCGCGGCACGCCGCTGTTCGTGCAGATCCTGCTCATCCACTTCGCGGTGATGCCGGTGTTCATCCACCCGAGCACGGGCCTGCTCATCGACGGCGAACTCGCGCGCACCCTCAAGCAGGAGCACGGCGCGCTCATCTCCGGCGTGGTTGCGCTCACGCTGAACTCGGCGGCCTACATCTCCGAAGTGTTCCGCGCCGGCATCCAGTCGATCTCGCGCGGGCAGTTCGACGCCGGCCGCTCGCTGGGCCTGAGCCCCGCGCAGGTGATGCGCTACGTGGTGCTGCCGCAGGCCTTTCGCCGCATGCTGCCGCCGCTGGGCAACAACGCGATCGCGCTGCTCAAGGACACCTCGCTGGTGTCGGCCATCGGCCTGGCCGAGCTGGCCTACGCCGCGCGCACCGTGGCCGGCGCCTATGCGCGCTACTGGGAGCCGTACCTGGCGATCTCGGTGGTGTACTGGGTGATGACGCTGGTTCTGACGACCTTGCTGCGCCGCCTGGAACACCGTCTCGCGCGCAGCGACCGGGGCTAGGCGCGCCGCCTCGCGCCACAATAGCGCGACATGCCGCCCATATCCCCCGAAGAGACACCCCTCCCGCCGGCCCGGCCGCAGCCCTCGAACCTCGCGGCGCTCGAGCCCCTGAAGCTCCCCGTGTTCCGCATGCTGTGGAGCACCTGGCTCATCGCCAACATCTGCATGTGGATGAACGACGTGGCGGCGGCGTGGATGATGACCTCGCTGACCACCTCGCCGATCTGGGTCGCGCTGGTGCAGTCGGCCTCCACCCTGCCGGTGTTCCTGCTCGGCCTGCCCAGCGGCGCGCTGGCCGACATCCTCGATCGCCGGCGCTGGCTGGTGGCCACGCAGTTCTGGCTGGCCGGCACCGCCGTGGTGCTGTGCGCCGCCATCGCGCTCGACGTGATGACCGCGCCGCTCCTGCTGGCGCTCACCTTCGCCAACGGCATCGGGCTGGCGCTGCGCTGGCCGGTGTTCTCGGCCATCGTGCCCGAGCTCGTTCCGCGCCAACAACTGCCGGCGGCCCTGGGCCTGAACGGCATCGCCATGAACGCCTCGCGCATCGTCGGTCCGCTCACGGCCGGCATGCTGATCGCGAGCGCAGGCAGCGTGTGGGTGTTCGCGCTCAACGCGGTGCTGTCGGTGGCCTCGGGCTTCGTGGTGCTGCGCTGGCGCCGCGAGCACACGCCCAACCCGCTGGGCCGCGAGAAGCTCATCAGCGCGATGCGCGTGGGCGTGCAGTTCGTGCGCCAGTCGCAGCGCATGCGGGCGGTGCTCACGCGCGTGTCGCTGTTCTTCTTCCACTCGACGGCGCTGCTGGCGCTGCTGCCGCTGCTGGCACGCAACCTCCAGGGCGGCGGCGCCGGCACCTTCACGCTGCTGCTGGCCGCCATGGGCACGGGCGCGATCATCGCGGTGCTCTTCCTGCCGCGGCTGCGCCAGGCGCTCGGGCGCGACCAGCTGGTGCTGCGCGGCGCCATGCTGCAGTCGGCCGCCACGGCGGTGATGGCCGTGGCGCCCAACGCCTGGGTCGCGGTGCCGGCGATGTTCTTCGGCGGCATGGCGTGGATCACGGTGGCCAACTCGCTGTCGGTGTCGGCCCAGCTGGCGCTGCCCGACTGGGTGCGCGCGCGCGGCATGTCGACCTACCAGATGGCGATCATGGGCGCGAGCGCGATCGGCGCGGCGCTGTGGGGCCAGGTGGCCACCGTCACGTCGCTGAAGCTGAGCCTGGCCATCGCCGCCGTGAGCGGCACGCTGCTGATGCTGGCGGCCATGCGCTGGGTGACCGACGTGAGCGGCGAAGACGACGTGCGCCCCGCCCAAGCCGGCTGGGCCACCGGCCCGCCGGCCGAGGCGCCGCAGGAAGACGGCCGCGTGGTGATCACGGTCGAGTACCTGATCGACCCGTCGCGCGCCGCGGCCTTCCACCTCGTGATGCAGCAGACCCGGCGCGCGCGCCTGGGCCAGGGCGCCATCGGCTGGGAGCTGCTGCACGACATCGCGCAGCCCGAGCGCTACGTGGAGCAGATCGTGGACGAGTCGTGGACCGACCACCTGCGCCGCTTCAACCGCGCCACCGCCGCCGACATGGCGCTGCGCGAGCGCCGGCTGGCCTTCCACCTGGGCGAGTCGCCGCCGGTGATCACGCGCTTCGTGGTGCGGCGCTGAGCAGGGCCGTCAGCGGAAGAACGCCAGCCGCGCGAGGAAGGTGTGGTCGGCCTCCGCCGCCATCAGCCCGACCAGCACCAAAAGGCACAGCGGCGGCAGCAGGATCGCGTAGACCAGCGCCATCCGCTCCCACGCCATGTGCATGAAGACCGCGACGATGAGCCCGGCCTTGAGCAGCATGAAGACGATGATCAGGCCCCAGCGCAGGTAGCTCTGCACATGGAAGTAGTCGACCATGTACGACATCGCGCTGAGCACGAACAGGAGCCCCCAGATCTTCAGGTACAGGCCGATCGGGTGCTGCTGGCCAGTGGTGGCGTGGGTGGTGTTCATGATGATGGTCCTCACCAGAGATAGAACAGCGCGAAGATGAAGACCCACACCAGGTCGACGAAGTGCCAGTACAGGCCCACGATCTCGACCACCTGGTAGTTGCCGGCCTTGTCGTAGTCGCCGCGAATGAGCTTGAAGGCCACCGCGAACAGCAGCACCACGCCGGCCGACACGTGCAGCCCGTGGAAGCCGGTGATCATGAAGAAGGCCGCGCCGAACTGCGCCGCGCCCATCGGGTTGCCCCAGGGCCGCACGCCCTCCTCGAGGATCAGCTTGGACCACTCGAAGGCCTGCATGCCCACGAAGAGTTCGCCGAAGGTGGCGGTCACGAGCATCAGCGTAGCGGCGTTCACGCGGTCGCCGCGGTAGGCGAAGTTGACCGCCATCGCCATCGTGCCGCTGCTGCTGATGAGCACGAAGGTCATGATCGCGATCAGCAAAAGCGGCACGTCGGCCCCGCCCACGTGCAGCGCGAACACCTCGCTCGGATTCGGCCAGGCCACGGTGGTCGAGACGCGCACCGTCATGTAGCCCGTGAGGAAGCAGCTGAAGATGAAGATGTCGCTCAGCAGGAAGATCCACATCATGGCCTTGCCCCACGAGACGTGGAAGGCCTGGCGGTCGGACGACCAGTCGGCCACCAAGCCGCGCCAGCCGCTCGTGGCGACGGCGGAGCCAGTGAGGGTTGCGGTGCTGGAGTTCATGCGAAGCCTCCTCACGCCGTGCCGCAGAGGACGCGCGCCACCTCCGGCGTCACCCACCCCAGCAGCGCGAACAACGCCAGCCACACGGCCAGCATGAAGTGCCAGTAGCGCGCGCACAGCGCGATGCGCCATCCGGCCCGGGCGGGGTCGGCCCAGGCGACGCGCGCCGCCATCGCCCACCCCACCAGGCCGCCCGCCAGGTGCAGCCCGTGCATGGCGGTCAGCAGGTAGAAGAAGCTGCCCGACGGGTTGCCGGCCGGCAGCACCTGCGCGTGCGCCATCGCGGCCCAGGCCCACAGCTGCACGCCGAGAAAGCCCACCGCGCACAGGCCGCCGGCCAGCAGCAGGCGACGCATGCGCGCCGGGTCCACGCGGCGCGAAGCGGCTTCCAGCGCCACGCTGCCCGCCACCAGCAGCGCCGAGCTGAGCCACAGCTGCCACGGCAGCGCGAGCGCGACCGCATCGCCGCTGCTCATGCGCATCACGTAGGCGACGGTGAACAGGGAGAACAGCGCGGTGACCACGCCCATGAAGACCCACAGGCCGATGCCCGCCGCGCTCGCGTGCGCGTCGCGCAGCCGCACGTCGCGGGGCAGGCCGCGCAGGCGCAGGGCGGCGTCCGCGTTCATGCCGGTGCTCCGCGCGCGCCGCTCACCGGCACGTCGTCCTTGTCGTCGCTCGCCTGCGGCGGTGCGTTCTGCGCGATGAAGTCTTCCGCCGCGCCCGGCACGCCGTAGGCGTAGGCCCAGCGGTAGGCCACGGGCAGCCGCGGCCCCCAGTTGCCGTGGCCGGGCGGCGTCTCGGGCGTCTGCCATTCGAGCGAGGCGGCGCGCCACGGGTTGGCGCCGGCCGGCCGGCCGCGCCAGGCGCTCCAGGCCAGGTTGACGATGAAGAGCAGCTGCGCCACGCCGACCACCAGCGCGACCACGGTGATGAATTCGTTCAGGCTGAAAGCCGACGGCGGGATGAACTTGTAGCCGTCGAAGTTGTAGTAACGCCGCGGCATGCCCAGCACGCCCAGGTAGTGCATCGGGAAATAGATCGCGTAGGTGCCCAGGAAGGTGATCCAGAAATGCAGCCGGCCGATCCGGTCGTCCAGCATGCGCCCGGTGATCTTGGGGAACCAGTGGTAGATGCCGCCGAACACCACCAGCAGCGGCGCCACGCCCATCACCATGTGGAAGTGCGCCACCACGAAGTAGGTGCCCGACAGCGGAATGTCCACGCTCACGTTGCCCAGGAACAGGCCCGTGAGCCCGCCGATCACGAAGGTGCACACGAAGGCCAGCGCGAACAGCATCGGCACCGACAGGTGGATGTCGCCGCGCCACAGCGTGAGCAGCCAGTTGTAGACCTTGATCGCCGTGGGCACCGCGATGACGAGCGTGGTGGTGGCGAAGAAGAAACCGAAGTACGGGTTCATGCCGCTCACGAACATGTGGTGCGCCCACACCACCACGCTGAGCCCGCCGATGGCCACGATGGCCCACACCATCGTGCGGTAGCCGAAGATGCGCTTGCGCGCGTGCACGCTGATGAGGTCCGACACGATGCCGAAGGCCGGCAGCGCCACGATGTAGACCTCGGGGTGGCCGAAGAACCAGAACAGGTGCTGGAACAGCAGCGGGCTGCCGCCCTTGTGGCCCGACAGCTGCCCCATCGACACCAGCGCCGGCATGAAGAAGCTGGTGCCCACCGTGCGGTCCAGCAGCAGCATCACGCCGCTGACGAACAGCGCCGGAAAACCCAGCAGCGCCAGCACCGTGGCCACGAAGATGCCCCACACCGTGAGCGGCATGCGCAGCAGCGTCATGCCCCGGCAGCGCGCCTGCAGCACGGTGGTCGCGTAGTTCAGGCCGCCCATGGTGGTGGCCACGATGAAGATCAGCAGCGACACCAGCATCAGCACGATGCCGCCGCCGTGGCCCGGCGTGCCGGGCAGGATCGACTGCGGCGGGTACAGCGTCCAGCCCGCGCCGGTGGGGCCGCCCGCCACGAAGAAGCTGGCCATCAGCACCACCACCGACAGCAGGTAGACCCAGAAGCTCAGCATGTTGAGGTAGGGGAACACCATGTCGCGCGCCCCCACCATGAGCGGGATCAGGTAGTTGCCGAAGCCGCCCAGGAACAGCGCCGTGAGCAGGTAGATCACCATGATCATCCCGTGCATGGTCACGAACTGGTAGTAGCGCTCGGCGTTGATGAACTCGAACTGGCCGGGAAAGCCCAGCTGCAGCCGCATCAGGTTGGACAGCACCAGCCCGACCACGCCCACCGCGATGGCGGTGCAGGCGTACTGCACGGCGATCACCTTGTGGTCCTGGCTCCAGACGTAGCGGCGCAGGAAGCCCTGCGGCGCCGGGTGGCCGGCGTCGTCGTGCTCGTCGTCTTGAGTGAGCGCAGAAGAAGTCATCGCGCGGCCTTCTGTTCGGTGGCAGCCTGCGCCGGCGGGCTGCCCAGACTCTGGATGTAGGCCACCAGCGCGGCCAGTTCCTCGTCGCTCAGGTCGATCTTCGGCATCACCGGCGGGAAGCCCTTCACGTGCCGGGCCTGCGGGTCGCGGATGAAGCTGCGCAGATAGGCCTCATCGACCAGCGCCGTGGTGCCGTCGGCCATCGACTCGTTCTTGCCGTACAGGCCCTTCCAGGTCGGCCCCACGCGTGTACTGCCGTCGATGGTGTGGCAGGCCACGCAGCCCTTGGCGTCGGCCAGCGCGCGGCCCTGGTCGACGCGTGCGCCACCGCCGGCCGGTGCCTGGGCAGCCTGCGCCGCCTTGGCCGCCTGCGCCAGCTGCATCGCGCCGAAGGTCGGCAGCGCCGTGCGCCAGGCGTCGTAGGCCGCCGCGTCCTCCACCACCACGAAGCCGCGCATGTTCGGATGGCCCACGCCGCACAGCTGCGCGCACAGTGCCTCGTAGCGGCCCGCGACGGTCGGCGTGAACCAGAAGCGGCTCACCTGCCCCGGCACGATGTTCATGCGGGCGCGGATGGGCGGCACGAAGAAGTCGTGCAGCACGTCGTGCGAGCGCATCAGCACCAGCACCGGCTGGCCGATCGGCAGGTGCACCTCGTCGCCGGGGACCAGCAGGTCGTCCAGCCCCGCCGCGTCGGCCGGGTCGAGCCCGAAGGGGTTGGCGGCGCTGACGAAGCGCGCATCGGTCGCGCCCAGCTTGCCGTCCGCGCCCGGCAGGCGAAAGCGCCACTGCCATTGCTGGCCCAGCACCTCCAGCACGCGCGCGTCATGCGGCGTGCGCACGTAGTTCGCGTACACCACGAGGCCGGGCGCCAGCAGCGCCATGATGCCGACGGTGGTGCCGCCGATGAGCCAGCGCTCCAGCGTGCGGCTCTCGGGCGCATGCGGCGCCACGCGGCGCCCCTCGCGGTGGCGAAAGCGCACCACGGTGTAGGCGAGGAACAGGTTGATGACGACGAAGAACAGGCCCGTGATGAGCAGCGTGATGGTCAGCGTGTCGTCCATGCGCTGCCAGTTGGAGGCCAGCGGCGTCGTCCACCACGGGTTGACGACGTGGAACGCCACCGAGGCCACCACGATGAGCAACAGGACGACGGCGATGGTCATGTGCTGCGCTCCCTGGGGTGGCCATCGTGGGGTCCGGGAGTCGCATGCGCGGCGGCTTCAGCGGATCGCCGGGATCCGCGGCTCTTCGCCCTCGAAGCGGGCCTCGGGGTGCGTGGCCTCCAGCATCGCCTCGACCTCGCGCACGCGCGACGGCGGCAGGTCGACCATCAACAGGACCTGGCCCTGCGCGATGGCGCTCTCGAAGCGCGCCAGCCGCGGGCTCGGGATCGACACGCCGACCATGGTGGCCGACCAGGCGCCCACCACGCCGCCCAGCAGCGCTAGGCCCACGGCCACGGCCCATTCGGGCTCGTCGCCGAACACGGGGAACAGCAGCGCGGCCAGCAGCCCGACGACCACGCCGCAGGCGGTGCCGAGCACCCAGCCGGTCTTGGCGGCGTGAACGAGGTCGGAGGTCTGCCAGACGTTGGCCGCATGGAGCCCGGCCATGTCCTGGCCTTCGCGTGCGGCGAAATGCAGGTGCGCGATGTCGACACGCGCCTGCAGCAGATCGTGCATCGCCTGCCTGGCACTCGCCAGGTCCGGCAACAGCCAATAGATGCGTCTTTTCACGGCGCCTCCTTTCCGTCTTGCGACGAGCAAGAGACCATGCTTGAGTTATAGGCTCAACAAGGGCCGCATTCAAGTCGGCGCGCCATCGGGACCGACCCGGTGAGTACGGAAGTTCGTCGGTTCCCAGATGCGCGATTGCACTGAATAATCCGCCGCTCCAGGCCCCCACGGCCTCATGAAAAACAAGAAGGAGCAGACGACATGCGCATGGAGCGAGGCCCCCGGTTTTCCCACTTTTCTCGGTTTTCTTTTCCCCGCCGTCATCCGGCATCCCCCCTTCCCTGGCTCGCGGCCGCCCTTGCAGGGCTCGCAGGCGGCGCCGCGCACGCGGCCTGCGGCCCCACCGCCACGCCGGTCACCGGCGACACGGTGGTCTGCGACGGCACCACGACCGTATCGCCCAGCGTGATCGCCACGCCGGGCAGCACCGGCGTCACCATCACCGTGAACAGCGGCGCCACGCTGACCACCAACGCCACGCAGGCGCTGTTGGTGCGCGATGCCAGCACGATCACCAACAACGGCACGATCACGGTGTCGGGCGGCTCGGGCTCGGCGCGCGCGGCGATGGTCGCCACGGGCAACGACAACACGCTGACCAACAACGGCACGCTGAGCACCACGAGCAGCGGCACCGCGGGCATCCTGGTGACGTCGAACAGCAGCACGCGCACGCGCATCACCAACAACGGCAGCATCGTCACCACGGGGGGCAGCTCGCACGGTATCTCTTTGCTGGGCCCGGGCAACACGGTGATCAACAACGGCAGCATCTCGGCCATCGGCAGCTCGGCCAAGGGCGTGTACCTGCAGGGCGGCAACCTCGTGGCCAACCTGCTGGTGAACACCGGCAGCATCGCCACCACGGGCGCCAACTCGCCGTCGGGCGGCGCCGACGCGGTGCATGCGAACACGCTGGGCGGCACCTTCTTCTCGCGCGTGGAGAACCGGGCCGGCGCCACGCTCTCGAGCGCCAACGGCTACGGCTACCGCGGCCAGAACGGCAACGACGTGCTGGTCAACGCCGGCACCATCGAAGGCCACGGCGGCACCGCCAGCACCGACGCGATCTACATGGGCGCGCTCGGCAACGGCACGCTGATATTGCAGACCGGCTCGGTCATCAAGGGCGGTGCCGACGGCGGCGTCGGCAAGACGGCCAGCACCTTTCTCGAAGGCAGCGGCACGGTCGACAACGCCTTCCGCAACTTCCAGCACCTGACGATGCGCGGCACCGCGTGGTCGTGGCAGACCGACGCGAGCTTCTCGGATTCGATCCGCGTCGAGTCCGGCCGCTTCACCCTGCCCGCCACGCTGACCAGCCCGGTCATCGCGGTGTTGCCCGGCACCACCGTGGCTGGCACCGGCACCTTCGCGGGCAACGTCACCAACCAGGGCACGCTGCTGCCCGGCCCGAACGACGGCGTCGGCTTCGGCGCCTTCACGGTGCGCGGCAACTACGTGGGCGGCAGCGGCGCGCTGCTGCAGGTCAACACCGTGCTGGCGGGCGACAACGCGCCCTCGGACAAGCTGGTGATCGACGGCGGCGCGGCCACGGGGTCCACCGGCCTGCGCGTTGTGAACCGCGGCGGCCTGGGCGCGCCCACGCTGGCCGACGGCATCCTGGTGGTGCAGGCCGTCAACGGCGGCACCACGGCCGACCACGCGTTCTCGCTGACCCATGCGGTGGAGGCCGGTGCCTACAACTACCGGCTGTTCCGCGGTGGCGCGACAGGCAGCAACCGCGACAACTGGTACCTGCGCAACAACGGCTACCTCGTGGGCGGCACCGTGGTCGGCTCGCTGGAAGAAGCCGCCGAGGTGATCGCCGAGACCGGCGCGCCGGCGACGGTGGAGCAGGTCAAGCTCTACCGGCCCGAGGTGCCGCTGTACAGCGCCCTGCCGATCGCCGTGCGCCGCCTCGGGCTGGCGCAGCTGGGCACCTTCCACGACCGGCAGGGCGATGCGCAACTGCTCGCGGACGGTGAAGGCCGGCAGGCCTCGTGGGGCCGCGTGTTCGGCGAAAGCACGCGGCAGCGCCTGCGCGGCGATGCGAACCCGCAGTTCGACGGCAGCGTGAGCGGCCTGCAGCTGGGCCACGACTTCCTGGCGGCCACCGACGGCGCGGGCGGGCGCCACCGCGTCGGCGTGCTGGGCGGCTACACGCGGGCCAGCGGCCACGCGAGCGGCGTCGCCGGCGGCGCCACCAACGAGGCAGCCGGCCGGCTCACCGTCGAGGGCTACAGCCTGGGTGCCTACTGGACCCGCATCGCGAGCAGCGGCTGGTACAGCGACGCCGTGCTGCTGGCCACGCGCTACAAGGCCGACGCACGCTCCACCCTGGGGCGCGGCGGCCGCCCGCATGGCACCAATGTGACCGCATCGCTCGAGGCCGGCTACCCGCTGGCGCTGAGCGACACCGTCACGCTGCAGCCGCAGGTGCAGCTCATCTGGCAGCGCAGTTCGCTCGACGACTTCGACGACGGCCTCTCGCGCGTGCGCTTCGAGCGCGACAACGCCGTCACCGGCCGGCTGGGCGCGCGGCTCGAAGGCCGCTTCGAGGCGGGCGGCGGCGTCTGGAAGCCCTACCTGAAGCTCAACCTGTGGCACACCTTCAGCGGCAGCAACGCGATCTACTTCGGGCCGAGCGACCGGGTCGCCAACCGCCGCAACGCGAGCGCCCTCGAAGTGGGCGGCGGCATCGTCGGGCAGGTGAACAAGACGCTGTCGGTCTACGGCGGCCTGGCCTACACCAGCGCCATCGGCATCACCGAGCAGACCGGCGTGCAGGGCCAGCTGGGGCTGCGCATGCGCTGGTGACCCCGGGGCGCCGGGCGCCCGGACGGCTCGACTTTTGACCGTCCGTGTAAATTTGATGGCATGCGGTTTGCTTGATAAATATCAACGGGTATCCACGGATAGCCAGTCTTTTTTGACCGTATGGATAATTTAGCCCATCATCCCGTCCGCCCGCCACGAGGTACACCCCGATGAATCACCCCCCCTTGCGCAGCCGCTTCTGGTCCGACCTGACCAGTGAAGAGTTCTCCCGCCTCGACCGCGAACGGCTGATCGCCGTGCTGCCGGTGGGGGCGACCGAACAGCACGGCCCCCACCTGCCGATGTCGACCGACACCGCCACCATCGACGGCATGGTGCGCGCCAGCCTGCCCTACCTGCCCGACGACCTGCCGGTGCTGTTCCTGCCCACCGTGCCCTACGGCAAGAGCAACGAGCACTCGCGCTACCCGGGCACGCTCACGGTGTCGGCGAACACGCTGATCTCGCTGTGGAAGGACGTCGGCGCCTGCGTGGCCAAGGCCGGCGTGCGCAAGCTGGTGCTCTACAACAGCCACGGCGGCCAGATGAGCGTCATGGACATCGTGGCGCGCGACCTGCGCGAAGAGCACGACATGATGGTCGTGGCCGCCAACTGGTACACGCTGGGCCTGCCCGAGGGCCTGTTCACCGCGCACGAAGGCAAGCACGGTATCCATGCCGGCGATCTCGAGAGCTCGGTGATGCTGCACCTCACGCCCGACTACGTGCGCCGCGACCAGTTCCAGAATTTCGGCTCCCTGACCGAACAGATGGCGGCCGAGAACAAGTTCCTGTCGATCACGCCCAGCGGCAAGCTCGGCTGGCAGATGCACGACATCAACCCGGCCGGCGCCGCCGGCGACGCCACCCGCGCCAGCGCCGAGAAGGGCGCCGCGGTGCTCGACCACGTGGGCCAACGCTTCGTCGAACTGCTGCACGAGATCGACCGCTTCCCGCTCTCGCGCCTGGCCAACGTTCCGGCCTGGCGCTGACGCCAAGGAGTCCCATGGAAAGCACCACGCCATCCACGCCGCCCCTGGTCCGCCTGCGCAACGTCGGCAAGCGCTTTGGCAACGGCACGCTCGCCCTGCAGGGCATGACACTCGACATCGGCGAGCACGACTTCGTCAGCTTCCTGGGCCCCTCGGGCTGCGGCAAGAGCACCGCGCTGCGGCTGATTGCCGGGCTCACGCGCATCAGCTCGGGCGACATGCAATGGTCGGGCGCCAACACCGGCAGCGCCAAGGACAGCAAGAGCGACCGCGACCTGGGCTTCGTGTTCCAGGAGCCCACGCTCATGCCCTGGACCAAGGTGTTCGACAACGTCTGGCTGCCGCTCAAGCTGGCGGGCATGAGCCGCGACGAAGCCGCGCCGGTGGTGCAGCACGTGCTGGAGCTGGTCGGCCTCTCGCGCTTTGCCGACGTGTACCCGCGCGAGCTCTCGGGCGGCATGAAGATGCGCGTGTCGATCGCGCGCGCGCTGGTCACGCACCCGCGCCTGCTGCTGATGGACGAGCCCTTTGCCGCGCTCGACGAAATGACGCGCATCAAGCTCAACAACGACCTGCTGGCCATCTGGCGCGAGCACCGCTTCTCGATCGTGTTCGTCACGCACAGCGTGTACGAATCGGTCTACCTGTCGAACCGCATCGTCGTGATGGCGGCGCGCCCGGGCCGCGTGATCGACGAGATCGCCATCGACGAGCCCTACCCGCGCGGAGAAGCCTTCCGCACCTCCAGCCGCTACAACGCGCACTGCACGGCTGTTTCGCAATCTCTGCACGGAGCGCTCCATGGCCTCGACATCGACCATTGAAACCGTGATGCCCCTCGACACCAACGAAGCCACGCCGTCCGCCGAGACGCTGCGTGCGCACGAAGACAAGCTGCGCCGGCGCGAGGCCACGCTGCGCATCGTCGTGCCGGTCGTCATCGTCGCGGCGCTGCTGCTGGTGTGGGAGTGGATGGTGCGTGCCAACGACATCCCGCACTACATCCTGCCGGCGCCCTCGCTCATCCTGCGCACGCTGTTCGACAACTGGGGTTCGCTCTCGGGCGCGCTGTGGTTCACGGTGAAGCTCACGCTGCTGGCGCTGGGCGCCGCCATCGTCGGCGGCGTGCTGCTGGCGATTGCCTTCGCGCTGTTCAAGTGGGTGGAGATCGGCCTGTTCCCGATCGCCGTGATCCTGCAGGTGACGCCGATCATCGCGATCGCGCCGCTGATCCTGATCTACGTGTCGAGCACCACCGCGGCGCTGTTGCTGTGCGCGTGGATCGTGGCCTTCTTCCCCATCCTGTCGAACACCGTCATCGGCCTGAAGAGCGCCGACAGCAACCTGCGCGACCTGTTCCAGCTGTACAAGGCCTCGCCCTGGCAGACCTTCCGCTACCTGCTGGCGCCCAGCGCGCTGCCGTACTTCATGGCGGGCCTGAAGATCGCCGGCGGCCTGAGCCTGATCGGCGCGGTGGTGGCCGAGTTCACGGCCGGCACGGCGGGCAAGGAAACGGGGCTGGCCTCGCGCATCCTCGAATCGAGCTTCCGCACCGAGATCCCGATGATGTTCGCGGCGCTGCTGCTGGTGTCCTTGCTGGGCATCGTGATCTTCATCGTGTTCGCCGCCCTGTCGCGCCTCGTGCTCGGCCACTGGCATGAAAGCGAAATGCGCCGTGAACGCTAGAACCCCGCTGTCCACCGTCGACTGGGACGCCGTGCGCGAGGACCTGCACGGCCTGAACGTGATCGCCACGCCCAGCCAGCGCAAGCAGCTGTCGAAGGACTTCTACTGGTACAGCCCGATCCTCACGGCGCAGCTCGCGGGCTGCGTGGCCGACCTCGTGGTCAAGGTCAGCACCGAGGACGACGTGCGCCAGGCCGCGGCCGTGGCCGCGAAGTGGAAGCTGCCGCTCACCGTGCGCGCGGGCGGCACCGGCAACTACGGCCAGTGCGTGCCGCTCGAAGGCGGGCTCGTGCTCGACGTGACGCAGATGTGTCGCGTGCTCGACCTGGCCGACGGCCGCATCCGCGTCGAGGCCGGTGCGCGCATGCACGACATCGACCTGGCCGCGCGCGAGACCGGGCAGGCGCTGCGCATGTGGCCCTCGACCTGGCACGTGGCCAGCATCGGCGGCTTCATCGCGGGCGGCTTCGGCGGCATCGGCTCGTTTCGCCACGGCATCCTGCGCGACCCCGGCAACCTGCTGCGCGCGCGCGTGATGACGGTGGAGCGCGAGCCGCGCGTCATCGAGCTGGTGGGCGACGAGATCCAGCAGGTGCACCATGCCTACGGCACCAACGGCGTGATCCTCGACGTGGAAGTGGCGCTGAGCCCGGCGGTCGACTGGGTGCACTGCACGGCGCTGTTCGACACCTACCGCGGCGCGCTCGACTTCGGCATCGCCGCGCAGGCGCCCTCGCTGGACATCTTCCTGCTGTCGAGCGTGGAGGCGCGCTTCTCGCCCTACTACACGGCCATGGGCGACCGCTTTCCGCCCGACCGGCACGCGGTGTTCACCATGGTCTCGCCCGATTCGATGGCCGAGTTCCGCGCGCTCGCGGCGGCGCACGGCGGCACCCTGTCGGTGGCCGGCACCGAGGCCGAACTGCAGGCCGAGGGCCTGCCGCCGGCCTACGAGTGCGCCTTCAACCACACGACGCTGCAGGCGCTGAAGGCCGACCGCAGCTGGACCTACCTGCAGGTGGCCTACGCCCAGCCCTTCGACCCGGCCGTGGTCGAGCGCCACATGCAGGTCTTCGGCGACGACGTGCTGCAGCACCAGGACTTCGCGCGCGCCAACGGCCAGTGCGGCACCTTCGGCATCCTGCTCGTGCGCTGGAAGGGCGAGGCCCACCAGTACGAGGTGATGCGCGAGATCGAGTCGGAAGGCGGCGCGCAGATCTTCAACCCGCACGTCTTCACCATCGAGGACGGCGGCATGAAGACCATCGACACGCAGCAGATCGAGTTCAAGAAGCGCAGCGACCCGATGGGCCTGATGAACCCCGGCAAGACGCGCGGCTGGACGCCCGACATGGCCGTCGAGCGCTGAGAAAAACATTTAGTCTTCCCATCCCGTCCCCACCCCAACCTCCACAGGAGTCCGTCCCCATGCGCATCCCCGCTTTCTCTCTTCGGCCGCTGGCCTTCGGCCTGGCCCTCGCAGGCGCCGCCTTCGCCGCACAGGCCCAGGACAAAGTGGTGTTCGCCACCAACTGGAAGGCGCAGGCCGGCCACGGCGGCTTCTACCAGGCGCTGGTGGACGGCACCTACAAGAAGTACGGCCTGGACGTGGAAATCATGCAGGGCGGCCCGATGGTCAACAACCGGCCCATGCTGCCGGCCGGCAAGGTCGACTTCCTCATGACCGGCAACCTGCTGCAGTCCTTCGACAACGTGAAGAACGGCGTGCCCACCGTGGTGGTCGCGGCCATCTTCCAGAAAGACCCGCAGGCCATGTTCGCCCACCCGGGCCAGGGCTACGACACCTTCAAGGACATGACCAAGGCGCCCGTGGCCTTCATCGGCAAGGACGGCCAGTTCAGCTTCTGGCAGTGGATGAAGTCGGAGCACGGCTTCAAGGACGCGCAGCTCAAGCCCTACACCTTCAACGTGGGCCCGTTCCTGGCCGACAAGAAATCCATTCAGCAGGGCTACGCCATCTCGGAGCCGCTGTCGATCAAGGCGCAGGCCGGCTTCGACCCGGTGGTGCACCTCTTGGCCGACCACGGCTTCTCGACCTACGCCACCACCATCGAGACCCGCGCCGACCTCATCAAGACCAAGCCCGAGACGGTGCGCAAGTTCATCGAGGCCTCGATCGTCGGCTGGAACAACTACCTGTACGGCGACAACAAGGCCGCCAACGAGCTCATCGCCAAGACCAACCCCGACGCCACGCCGGCCGCGCTGCAGGGCTCCATCGACCTCATCAAGAAGATGGGCATCATCGACAGCGGCGACTCGCTCACCAAGGGCATCGGCGCCATGGACGAGGCGCGCGTGAAGGACTTCTACGAGAAGATGGTCAAGGCCGGCCTGTACAAGCCGGGCGAGATCGACCTGTCGAAGGTCGCGACCACGCAGTTCGTCAACAAGGGCGTCGGCGTCGACATCCGCAAGAAGCTCACCGGCAAGTAATTCGCTTCGTTTTTTCCCGTGGGTCGCGCGGGGCTTGCGCCGGGGTCAGATGCCGGCGCCTGGGTTGCCATAAGGCACGCGCGGCCTTTTATCCCTGGGCTCTGACCCCGTCTCGCCGAAAGGATCTGTTTTCACTCAAGCGCCCTCGCGAAGCCCTGTTGCGCGGTGCAGTGCAAGGCGCCCTGAGCGCCGTGTAGCACCGCTACACAAGCGAAGGGCAACGCCGCAATGCGCCGCGCAACAGGGCTTCCCTCCGGGCTGGCCCCGCCATACGGCGTCTGCTTTGTCGGCCGGCTTGACCATGGATGACCATGGCCTGCGCCGCCCTTCGCGCATCCACCGCATGGCGGGGCCAGCGCGAGGGCGCTTGAGTGAAAACAGATCCTGTGCGAACCGGCCCGAACCATGAAAACGCTCGTCGTCCACTGCCATCCGAACCCTGACAGCTTCAACCACGCGCTGTACCGCACCGCCCTCGAGGCCCTCACGCCGCGACACCCCGTCAAGGCCATCGACCTGTACGCCGAGGGCTTCGACCCGACGCTGACACGCGAAGAGCGCATCGCCTACCTCGACAACCCCGAACTGATCCGCGAGCGCGTGAAACCCCACGTCGAAGCGCTGCTGTGGGCCGAGCACCTGGTGTTCGTCTACCCCACCTGGTTCCATGGACCGCCGTCCATGCTCAAGGGCTGGCTCGAGCGCGTGTGGCTGCCGGGCGTGGCTTTCCTGCCCGCCGAGCGCAAGGGACAACTCGCCAAGTCGGGCATGCGGCACATCCGCCGGTTGACGGTGGTGACCACGGGCGGTTCGCCGCGCTGGTTCGTGATGGCCATCGGCGACCCGGGGCGGCGGCTGTTCACGCGCGCGCTGCGGGCACTGTTCGCGTGGCGCTGCAAGGTGACGTGGCTGCAGTTGCACGACATGAACGCCGTCACCGACCGCGACCGCACCCATTTCATCGCGCGCGTGGCGCGCACGCTGCACAACATCCAGTAGACACGCAGGGAGACACACACCATGAGCCTCGAACGCACGCTGACCGTCCGTGTCGAACGCATCTCGCGGCAGACGCCGGAAATCCTGGCCTTCGAGCTGACGCACCCGTGGGGCCGCGCACTGCCCGGCTACGAGGCCGGCGCGCACATCGACGTGCACATGCCCGGCGGCTTCTCGCGCCAGTACTCGCTGGCGCGCGCGCCCTCGGGCACCGGCGGCTACGTGATCGGCGTGAAGCGCGAACACGCCAGCCGCGGCGGCTCGGCCTCAATGCACGAGCGCGTGCGCGAGGGCGACCTGATTGCGATCAGTGCGCCGCGCAACACCTTCCCGCTGCGCGCCGAGGCCCGGCGCCACCTGCTGCTGGCCGGCGGCATCGGCATGACGCCGCTGCTGGCCATGGCGCAGGCGCTGGCCGCGCGCGGCGCCGACTTCACGCTGTGCGTGTTCGCGCGCAGCGAGGAGCACCTGGCCTTCGCCGAGGCGCTGCATGCGCCCGCGCTGGCACCGCACCTGAAGCTGCACCTCGACCAGGGCGACGCGACGCAACGCATCGACCTGCGCGCGCTGCTGGCCGAGCGCACGCCCGACACGCACCTGTACGTGTGCGGCCCCGGCGGCTTCATGCAGGCGGTGCGCGAGGCCGCCGCGCACTGGCCCGAAGACGCGCTGCACACCGAGTACTTCGCCGCGCCCACCGGCACGGCCGCCGCCACCACCGGCCTGCCCTTCACGCTGAAGCTGGCGCGGCGCGGCATCGAGGTGCCGGTGGCGGCCGACCAGACCGCGGTCGATGCCTTGCACGAAGTCGGCATCGACATCCCCGTGTCGTGCCAGCAGGGCCTGTGCGGCACCTGCGTGGTCGAGGGCGACGGCGACGGCGCCGAGCACCGCGACTTCTGCCTCACGGGCACCGAGCGGCGCACCAAGGTGGCACTGTGCTGCTCGCGCGCCAAGGGCCCCGACCTGGTGCTGCAGCTGTGAGCGTGACGGACACCGACAGCGAAGCACCCGCCACGCGCGGGCGTTCGCGCAAGTACACGCAGGTGCTGGGCCTCATCAACCAGGCCGCCATCGAGGTGTTCGCCAGCGATGGGCTGGCCGGCGCCTCGACGCAGGCCATCGCCGACAAGGCCGGCCTGTCGAAGGCGCAGCTGCACTACTACATCGAGAGCAAGGAGGCGCTGTACCGCCAGGTGCTGCAGGACATCCTCACCGACTGGATCGTGGTGTTCGGCTTCAGCGACGAGGCCTTCGGCCCGCGCAAGGTGCTGGGCGACCTGATCCAGCGCAAGATGATGTTCTCGTTCGAGCATCCGCTGCGTTCGCGCATCTTCACCGCCGAGATGATGCGCGGCGCGCCCGTCATCAACAGCATGATGGACACGAGCAAGCAGCGCACCGACCAGGCCGCCGCCGTGATCCAGAACTGGATGAACCAGGGCCTGATGGACAAAGCTGACCCGATGCTGGTGCTGTTCCACATCTGGGCCGTGACGCAGTTCTACGCCGACCACGCCACGCAGGCCGCCTACTACCGCAACACGGCGCAGCAGGGCGAGGACAAGGACCGCCGCTACCTCATCGAGCAGGTGACGGAGTTCCTGCTCAAGGGCGCGGGCGTCAAGTAGCCGCGCGCTGCGGCAGGTACATGGTGGCTTCGACTTCCACCAGCACCTCGTCGCCCGGCAGGAAGCGCGACACCTCGACCACCGTGCTCACCGGCGGCTCGCCCGGATAGAACAGGCCGCGCACGCGGTTGTAGAAGGCGTAGTGCGGCAGGTGGCGGAAGTACTGCACCAGCTTCACCACGTCTTCCATGGTGCCGCCGTGCTCGGCCGCGATCTGGCGGATGCGCTCCAGCACGAACCAGCTCTGCGCCACGATGGGCGCCTCGAAGATGTCGACCGACATCTGGCCCGTGGCATAGCCCACGCCCTGCAGCGCGGTGCGGGCTTCTTCCGGGATGGCGTCGTAGCCGGCCACCGCGCGGCGCGTGGCCGGGTCGACGGCGACCACGCCGCTCATGAAGACGAAATCGCCGACGCGCTTGGCGGCGGCATAGTTGGCCATCGGCTTGCCCATGCTCATGGTGTGTTCTCCAGTGCCCGGCCTGCGCGGTAGACGGTGCGTTGCCGTCCGCGCGGGCCGATGAGTTCGTGTTCGTCGGTGGCGGCCAGCACCACCAGGTCGGCCGGGCAGCCCGGCGCGATGCGGCCGTCCCACGCGAGGCCCAGCGCCTTGGCGGGGTTCACGGTGATGGTGTCGAGCCAGTCGGCAGCAGGCGCGAGGTGCGCCATCTGCACGCCCAGGCCGAAGGTCTCGAGCAGGTCGTAGCTGCCGTAGGGATAGAAGGCGTCCTGCACGTTGTCGGTGGCCAGGCTGGCGCGCAGGCCGTGTGCCGCGGCCTCGCGGATGCGCGTGATGCCGCGCGCCACGGGCGTGCGGTCCCACGCGCCCTGCAGGTAGAGGTTGGTGGTCGGCAGCGCGACGAGGTGCAGCCCGGCGCCGGCGCACAAGGTGAGCGTCTCGGCCGCCACGGCGTCGTCCTGCACCGAGAGCGAGCAGGCGTGGCCGCAGACCACGCGGCCCTTGAAGTCGCGCGCGCGCACCAGCTGCGCGATGCTGCGCAGGCCGCTGGCGTCGGTGTCCAGGCCTTCGTCGACGTGGAAGTCGAGCCCCAGCCCGTGCTGTTGCGCGAGGTCGAACACGCGGCCCAGCTTGGCGAAGAGGCCGTCGTTGCGGTAGATGAAAGCGCCCAGCGCGCCGCCCGCGCGCTTCACGTCGCGCGCGATGCGCTCGCCGGCGGCGAGGTCGGCGAACACGTCGAGCGGCACGAGCGCGACGAACTGCAGCTCGATGCGGCCCGCCCACTCTGCGCGCAGCGCCTCGAACACGGCCAGCGCGGCCGGCGGTTCGGGCTCGACCCAATCGAGGTGCGTGCGCAGCGCGCGCGTGCCGGCGCGCCAGGCCTCGTGCAGCGCGCGCTCCATGCGCAGGCGCAGCGAGGCGCCGGTCCAGCTCGCGCGGTGGCGGCCCATGCGTTCGATGGCGGTGAACAGGTCGCCCTGCGCGGCGCCGACGTCCTGCACGGTGAAGTTCTTGTCGATGTGCGCGTGCGCCTCGACGAGCGCGCTCAGCAGCGTGCCGCGCGCTTGCGTCTGCGAGGCACTGGGCGCGATGGCCGCGACCTTGTCGCCCTCGATCGTGACGTCGAAGACCTGCGCATCGCCCGCTGCCGCGAAGCCCCGCAGCGGCGCCGGAATGCGCAGCGCTTCGAGCGTCGTGGTCGTCATGCGCGCTGGCGCCAGTCGCGCAGCCAGCCCAGGCCGGCCGAGGTGCCGCCGGGCTCCATGCCGCGGCGCGGGCGGTACTCGCAACCGACCCAGCCTTGCCAGCCGCACTGCGCCGACACCTCGTCGATCACGCCGAAGAGGTAGTCGTAGTTCTGCTCGCCCACATCGGGCTCGTGGCGCTCGGGCACGCCGGCGATCTGCAGGTGGCCGACGCGGCCGGTGGGCAGGTACTGGCGCAGCTTCATCGCCACGTCGCCTTCGACGATCTGGCAGTGGTACAGGTCCATCTGCACCTTGAGGTTGGCGGCGCCCACGGTCTCGACGATCTGGTGCGCATGGTCCTGCCGGTTGAGGAAGAAGCGCGGAATGTCGCGCGTGTTGATCGGCTCGATCAGCACGTCGCGCCCGGCCTTCGCGGCCTCGGCCGCGGCCCAGCGCAGGTTCCCGACATAGACGGCCTCTGCCGTCTCGCGTGCGAGGTTGTCAGGCACGAGGCCGGCCATCACGTGGATGCGCGGGCAGTCGAGCGCCACGGCGTAGTCGATGGCCTTGGCAATGCCTTCGCGGAACTCGCCCTCGCGCCCCGGCAGGCAGGCCAGGCCGCGCTCGCCGCCGGCCCAGTCGCCGGGCGGTCCGTTGAACAGCACCTGCTGCAGGCCGTTGTGCTTCAGGCGGGCGACGATTTCCTCTTTCGAGAAGTCGTAGGGAAAGAGGTACTCGACAGCCTGGAAGCCGTCCTTCGCGGCGGCGTCGAAGCGGTCGAGAAAAGCGAGCTCCGGGTAGAGCATCGAGAGGTTGGCGGCGAATTGGGGCATGGGGTGTTTGTACTACCAGCGCGCACCGAAAGTGCGGCGCAGTTCATCGATCTGGTCGGGGGTGAGCGGTGCGGGCCGGGTGGCCTGCGTGAGCATCTGCAGGCGGGCGGTTTCTTCCAGCTCTTCGAGCACGGCCATCGCGGCGGCCGGCGTCTCGTGCCAGACGTTGGGGCCCAGGCGCGCGAGCATCGCCGCGCGGATCGGCGTGCCGGCCGCGCCGTAGCGCGCGATGGCCTGCGCCACCTGCTCGGCCGCCTCGGGTGCGCCGGGGCGGTGGTACGGGATGACCGGCACATGGCCGACCTTCATCACGAAGTAGGGCGTGAGCGCAGGCAGCAGTTCGGCCTGCGGGTTGCCCAGGGTCAGGGCGACGCAGTGCGTGCTGTGCGTGTGGATCACGCAGGCCGTGCCCGCATCGAAGCCGCGCGCGGCGGCGTAGATGCGCGTGTGCAGCGCGATGGTCTTGCTGGCGCGGTCGCCGCCGGTCTGCACGCCCTGCGCATCGAGCCGTGCGAGCCGCGCGGGGTCGAGAAAACCCAGGCTGGCGTCGGTCGGCGTGATGAGGAAACCGTCGTCCAGCCGCACGCTGATGTTGCCGGCCGTGGCGTGCACGTAGCCGCGCTCGAACAGGCTGCGGCCGACGCGGCAGATTTCGTCGCGGGCTTCGTTCTCGGTCATGCGAGCACTGTAAAAGCTTTGGTGAAGAAATCGTCGCTGCCGAAGTTGCCCGACTTCAGCGTGATGTGCAGCCCGGCTTCGGGCGCAGCATCGCAGCGCGCATGGCACCACGGCACGCCGGGGTCGATCTGCGGACCGATCTGCATCTGCGCGATGCCCAGCGCCTGCACGCAGGCACCCGAGGTTTCGCCGCCGGCCACCACGAGCTGGTGCACGCCGCGCTCGACCAGGCCGCGCGCAATGGCGGCGATGGTGCGTTCGACCATCGCACCGGCTTCTTCCACGCCGAGCCGCCCCTGCACCGACTTCACGGCACCGGCTTCGGCGGTCGAGTAGACGAGCACGGGGCCCTTGTCGATGAGCGGTGCGGCCCAGGCCAGCACTTCGGCCGTCACGTCCACGCCCGCCGCGATGCGCAGCGGGTCGATGGCCATGGCCGCGCCGCCGCGCTGGATGAAGTCGAGCACCTGCCGGTTGGTGGCGAGCGAGCAGCTGCCCGAGACCACCGCGGTCTTGCCGCCGGCCTTCGGCAGCGCGCTGGCCTGCGACGACGGCGCGAGGCCGAAGTTGGCCGGCAGGCCGATGGCCACGCCCGAGCCCGCCGTGAGCAGCGGCAGCTTCGCGAGCGCCGGGCCCATGCGCAGCAGGTCGTCGTTCGACACCGCGTCGACGATGGCGATCGACACGCCTTCGGCCTTCAGCTGCGCGATGCGTTCTTCGATGGCCGCTGCGCCGCGTGCGACCACCGCGTGGTCGATGAGGCCCACCTTGCGCGTGCACTGCGCCTGCAGCACGCGCACGAGGTTGGGGTCGGTCATCGGCGTGAGCGGATGGTTCTGCATGCCGCTCTCGTTGAGCAGCACGTCGCCCGCGAACAGGTAGCCCTTGAACACGGTGCGCTTGTTGTCGGGGAAGGCGGGCGTGGCGATGGTGAAGTCACAGCCCAGCGCGTCCATCAGCGCCTCGGTCACCGGGCCGATGTTGCCCTGTGCGGTGCTGTCGAAGGTCGAGCAGTACTTGAAGTAGATCTGCTGCGCGCCCTGCGCCTGCAGCCAGCGCAGCGCCTCGAGCGACTGCGCGATGGCCTCGGCCGGCGCGATGGTGCGCGACTTGAGCGCGACCACGACCGCATCCACGTCCGCATCGAGCGGGCCGGCGGGCACGCCGATGGTCTGCACCACGCGCATGCCGGCGCGCACGAGGTTGTTGGCCAGGTCGGTGGCGCCGGTGAAGTCGTCGGCGATGCAGCCGAGCACGAGCTTCGCCATCGCTCAGCCCTTCAGCGCCAGCGTGACCGCCTGCGCGTTCTCGCGCACGTAGTCGCGCAGGATGGCGTCGAAGCTGGCGTCGGCCTTCAGGCCCAGCGCCTCGGCGCGCGCCGCGTGGATGCGGCTGGGCCAGCTGGTGACGATCTTCGCGATGGCGGCGTCGGGTTCCCAGTCGATGAGGGCGGTGGCCTCGGTGCCGGCGATGCGCTCGAGCGCCTGCGCCATCTCGCGCACGGTGGTGGTCAGCGCGGGCAGGTTGACCGCGGTGCGCGCGCCCCATTCGGCGGCGCCGGCGGTGGCCGCACGCACGATGCCGGCGACGGTGTTGCCGGGCGAGGCCAGCGCGACCGGCGTCTCGGGCGCCACGGGGCAGCGTGCGCGCACGCCGGCCAGCGGCTCGCGCAGCATGCCGCTCAGGAAGCTGGAGGCCGCGCCGTTCGGACGGCCCGGGCGCACCGACACCGTCATGAGCCGCACGTTGCGGCCCTGCACGAAGCCCTTGCGCGTGTAGTCGGCCACGAGCTGCTCGCCGATGAACTTCTGGATGCCGTAGCTGTTCTGCGGCGTGGGCAGCGTGGTGTCCTCGATCACCGCGGGCAGGCGCTGCTCGGGCGAATCGCCGAACACGGCGACGGAGCTGGAGAACACGAACACGGGCGCATGGCCCGCGCTGCGGCAGGCGTCGAGCAGGGCGCGCGTGGTGTCCAGGTTGCTGCGCATGCCGAGGTCGAAGTCGGCCTCGCACTCGCCGCTCACGGCGGCGGCGAGGTGGAACACGGCGTCGGTGTCGGCCAGCGGCAGCGCGCCGTTGGCGGCCTGCTCGTAGAGGTCGCCCTGCACGAACTGGATGCGCGCGTCGGCGGCGAGGTCGGCGGGCGGCGGCACGCGGTCGGCGAGCGTGATGCGTGCGATGTCTTGAGGCTGGCCGCCAGCCAGTGCGAGCGGGCCGCCCGCGAGCAGGGTGCGGGCGAGGCGGGCGCCGAGGAAGCCGCAGCCGCCGGTGATGAGAACGTTCATGGTGTGTGTCTTTCCTGGGTCGGTGGAGCGCTGTCGCTCGATGCTATTTTTTCGATTCTTTCGCAACGGGCAATTCGATGCCCGGGAAGATCTTGATGACCGCGCTGTCGTCCTCGCGCGCGAAGCCGGCCGTGGAGGCCTGCATGAACATCTGGTGCGCGGTGGACGACAGCGGCAGCGGAAACTTGCTGGCGCGCGCCACGTCGAGCACCAGGCCCAGGTCCTTCACGAAGATGTCGACGGCCGACAGCGGCGTGTAGTCGCCCGCCAGCACGTGGGCCATGCGGTTCTCGAACATCCAGCTGTTGCCGGCGCTGTGGGTGATGACCTCGTACAGCGCGTCGGGGTTCACGCCTTCGCGCAGGCCCAGCGCCATGGCCTCGGCCGCGGCGGCGATGTGCACGCCGGCCAGCAGCTGGTTGATGACCTTCACCTTGCTGCCCGCGCCGGCCGAATCGCCCAGGCGGTAGACCTTGGCGGCCATCGCGTCGAGCATGGCGCCGGCCTTCTCGTAGGCCGCGGGCGTGCCGGCGGTCATCATCGTCATCTGGCCGCTGGCGGCCTTGGCGGCGCCGCCGGAAATGGGCGCGTCGAGGTACAGGATGCCCTGCTGCGCCAGGCGCGCTTCGAGCGCCACCGACCAGTTCGGGTCGACGGTGGAGCACATCACGAACAGGCTGCCGGGCTTCATCGATGCCGCGCAGCCGGGCGTGGTGCCGTCGCCGAACAGCACCGACTCGGTCTGCGCCGCGTTGACGACCACGCTGACCACGATGTCGCACTGCGCGCCGAGCGCGGCCAGCGTGTCGCAGGCCGTGCCGCCCTCGCGCGCGAAGGCCTCGGCCACGCCGGGACGCACGTCGAACACATGCGGTGCATGGCCCGCGCGGCGCAGCGATTGCGCCATGCCGCTGCCCATGGCGCCCAGGCCCACGAGGCCGACGACGGGGGTGGTGTTGGAAGAAGAAGTCATGTCGTGCGTCTTTCGATCAGCGATTGACCAGTTGCTTCGGCGTGAGCCACACGCCGATGGCGCCGAGCACCAGCGCGCCGGCCAGCACGTACATGCCGATCTGCGTGCTGCCCGTGAGGTCCTTCAGGTAGCCGATGAGGTACGGACTCACGAAGCCCGCGAGGTTGCCCACCGAGTTGATGACCGCGATGCCCGCTGCCGCCGCCGTGCCCGAAAGGAAAGCGGTGGGCAGCGACCAGAACAGCGGCGCGCAGGTGAGCACGCCGGCTGCGGCGAGCGACAGGAAGGTCAGCGACACGACGGTGTTCTGCGTGTACGAAGCGGCCACGGTGAAGCCCACCGCACCCATCATCGCGGGGATGATCAGGTGCCAGCGGCGTTCGCGGCGCGCGTCGGCGCTGCGGCCGAACAGGTTCATCGCGACGATCGCGCACAGGAACGGAATGGCGCTCAGCAGGCCGATGTTGAAGTTGCCCTGCACGCCCGTGGCCTTCACCAGCGTGGGCAGCCAGAAGGTCAGCGCGTACTGGCCCATGACGAAGGCGAAGTAGATGAGCGCCATCCACCACACGCGCGCGTCACGGAACATCGCGCCCACCGAGTGCGGGCCCTTGGCGCCGTGCGCCTGGTCGCGGTCAACCTCGCGCTGCAGCAGCTGCTTCTCTTCAGGCGAGAGCCAGCGCGCGTGCTTGATGCCGTTGTCCAGGTAGAACAGCACCATCACGCCCACCAGCACGGCGGGAATGGCTTCGATGATGAACATCCACTGCCAGCCGTGCATGGCCGACACGCCGTGGAAGGCGTCCATGATCCAGCCCGACAGCGGGTTGCCGAAGATGCCCGCCACGGGAATCGCCGACATGAACACCGCGATGATCCGCGCGCGCCGGTGCGACGGGTACCAGTGCGTCAGGTACAGGATCACGCCGGGATAGAAGCCCGCCTCGGCCACGCCGAGCAGGAAGCGCAGGATGTAGAAGCTGGTCGGCGTTTCCACGAACACGAAGCAGGCCGACAGCAGGCCCCAGGTGATCATGATCCGCGCGATCCACACGCGCGCGCCCACGCGGTTGAGCAGCAGGTTGCTGGGCACCTCGAACAGGAAGTAGCCCAGGAAGAAGATGCCGGCGCCCAGGCCGAACACGGTTTCGCTGAAGCCGAGGTCCGCGCCCATCTGCAGCTTGGCGAAGCCGACGTTCACGCGGTCGAGGTACGCGACCACGTAGCACAGCATCAGGAAGGGCACGAGGCGCCAGAACACCTTGGCGTAGGCGCGTTTTTCGAGCGCGGCGTCGGGCGCGTCAGCCGCGAGGGGCGCGCCGGCCTGGAGGGTGGAAGTCATTGGGAGGGAGTCCGCTGGATGAAAAAACGGGGCCGTCCCGTCACCCTGCGGCGCGGTCGCCCCTTACTTGTCAGGTCATCATACAAATTTAAGACAAGCTCCCAGATACGGGATAACCCGCACATTCTGCCCCTGCCAAGAAGTTGTGAGCGTGGGCTTACTTGCCCGCCGGCCAGCCTTCGACCAAGGGTCGGGCGAGCTGGGCGCCTTCCTGCTGCCAGAAGGCCGGGTCGGCCTGCTCGATGCGGCGGATGGCGTTGTCCATGTGGGCCTTGGCGGCCTCGCGCGCGGCCAGCGGGTCGCCGGCATCGATCGCCTCGACGATCCGCGCGTGTTCCTGCGCCACTTCGCGCACGAAGTCGGCGCGGCGCGCCTCGTTGGCGCGCGTGACGCGGGTGGCGCCATGCAGGAACTGCCGCAGGTACTGCAGCGTGCCGATCAGGAAGGGGTTGCGCGCGGCCTCGGCGATGGCGCGGTGAAAGCGCACGTCCTCGTCCGCGCCGTTGCCGCCCATCGACACCGCCGCGTGCAGCGCATCGATGGCGTCGCGGATGCGCAGCATGTCCTCGGGCGTGCGGCGCTCGGCCGCGAGCGCGGCCACCTCGGCCTCGAGCGCGCGACGCAGCTCGACCATCTGCACCACCGCTTCGCGCGAGGCCACGTGCGGCATCTCGAAGCGCAGCGGCTCCACGCCGGCAGCGCGCACGTACACGCCGCTGCCCTGTCGCGAATCGACCAGCCCGAGCGACTTGAGTCGCGACACCGCCTCGCGCACCACGGTGCGGCTCACGCCGAACTGGGTCGCCAACGCGGTCTCGGTGGGCAGCCGGTCGCCTTCCGACAGGCGCCCGCTGCGCACCTCGGCCACGAGCGCTTCCGCCACCTGGTCGGCCAGGCGGACGGCGGGGGCAAGGGACTGGAAACGGGGGGTCATGGGCGCGGGAAGGCGGTGGGGCCTGCGACTCTAACGCAGGCACCGCACCGTCACGCCGCATGGCCGCGCCGGCGCTGTCGTCAGGCGCCGAGCGCGTGGCGCGCGGCCCGCGCGATGCTCGCCGCGTCCACGCCGAAGAAACCGCGCAGCGCGGCGCGCGTGTCGCTGCGACCGAAGCCATCGGTGCCCAGCGTGAGGTAGCGGCGGCCTTCAGGCAGGAAGGCGCGCACGCTCTCGGGCAGGGCGCGCACGTAGTCGGTGGCGGCGACGATCGGGGCCTTGCTGCCCTTGCCGAGCTGCTGCGCGACGAAGGGCGTGCCGGCGTCTTTCTCGCCGGCCAGTGCGCGCTGCTCGCAGGCCTGGCCGTCGCGTGCCAGCTCGCTCCAGCTCGTGACGCTGAACACCTCGGCCGCGATGCCTTCGTCGGCCAGCTGCTGCGCGGCCTTGATGACCTCGGTGAGGATCGCGCCTGAGCCCAGCAGCGTGACGCTCTGCTTCGCCTTGCCCGATGTCGGCGCGTAGGTGCCGAAGCGGTAGCAGCCGCGCAGGATGTCGGCCTCGGCGCCGGCCGGCAGGTCGGGCTGCGCGTAGTTCTCGTTCATGAGCGTGACGTAATAGAACACGTCCTGCTGCTCGACCATCATCTCGCGGATGCCCGCGTCGACGATGACCGCCATCTCGCCCGCGAAGGCCGGGTCATAGGCCTTGCAGTTGGGAATGGTCGCGGCCACGAGGTGGCTGCTGCCGTCCTGGTGCTGCAGGCCTTCGCCGCCGAGCGTGGTGCGGCCCGACGTGGCGCCCAACAAAAAGCCGCGTGCGCGCTGGTCGGCGGCCGCCCAGATGGCGTCGCCCACGCGCTGGAAGCCGAACATCGAGTAGTAGATGTAGAACGGCAGCATCGCCAGGCCGTGCACGCTGTAGCTGGTGGCCGCGGCCGTCCAGCTCGCGATGGCGCCGGCTTCGCTGATGCCCTCTTCGAGGATCTGGCCGTCGGTGGCTTCGCGGTAGCTCAGCACCGAGCCGATGTCTTCCGGCGCATAGCGCTGGCCCACGCTCGAATAGATGCCGACCTGCTTGAACAGGTTGGCCATGCCGAAGGTGCGCGCCTCGTCGGCCACGATGGGCACGATGCGCGGGCCGAGCGCCTTGTCCTTCATGAGGTTGCCCAGCATGCGCACGAAGGCCATGGTGGTGCTCATCTCCTTGCCCGCGGCGGCCGTGGCGAACTGCGCGTAGGCCGCGATGTCGGGCTTGGGCACGACGTCGCACGCGGTCTCGCGGCGCGGCATGGCGCCGCCGAGCGCCTCGCGGTGCTGGCGCAGGTAGCGCATCTCGGCGCTGTCTTCCGCCGGGCGGTAGAAGTCCATCGCGGTGGCCTGCGCGTCGGTGAGCGGCAGGTTGAAGCGGTCACGGAACTCGATGAGGTCGACGTCGCCCATCTTCTTGTGCGAGTGCGTGGTCATCTTGCCCTGCGCGGCGCTGCCCATGCCGTAGCCCTTCTTGGTGTGGGCCAGGATCACGGTGGGCTGGCCCTTGTGGGCAGCAGCGGCTGCGTACGCGGCATGGATCTTCACGAGGTCGTGGCCGCCGCGCTTCAGGCGGTCGATCTGCTCATCGGTCATGCCTTCGGCCAGGCGCGCGAGTTCGGGGTTCTGGCCGAAGAAGTTGTCGCGGTTGAAGCGGCCGTCCTTCGCGGCGAAGGTCTGCATCTGGCCGTCGACGGTCTCGGCGAACACGCGCGCGAGCGCGCCGCTCACGTCCTGCGCGAACAGGCCGTCCCAGTCGCTGCCCCACACGAGCTTGACGACGTTCCAGCCGGCGCCGGCGAAGAGCTTTTCGAGCTCGTCGATGATGCGGCCGTTGCCGCGCACCGGGCCATCCAGGCGCTGCAGGTTGCAGTTGACGACCCACACGAGGTTGTCGAGCTTTTCGCGCGCGGCGAGCGTCAGCGCGCTCATCGATTCGGGCTCGTCCATCTCGCCGTCGCCGAACACGCCCCAGACCTTGCGGCCTTCGCAGTTCAAGAGGTTGCGGTGCGTGAGGTAGCGCATGAAGCGCGCGTGGTAGATCGAGCTGATCGGGCCGATGCCCATCGAGCCGGTGGGGAACTGCCAGAAGTCCGGCATCAGGTACGGGTGCGGGTAGCTGCACAGGCCGCGCGCGCCGCTGCCGTCGGTGAAGGCCGGCGCGGTGAGTTCCTGGCGGTAGTGGTTCAGGTCTTCTTCGCTCAGGCGGCCTTCGAGGTAGGCCCGCGCATACACGCCGGGCGCGCTGTGCGGCTGGAAGAACACGAGGTCGCCGCGGTGCGCCGGGCTGCGTGCATGGAAGAAGTGGTTGAAGCCGGTCTCGAACAGGTCGGCCGCACTCGCGTAGCTGGCGATGTGGCCGCCGAGTTCGCCGTACGCCTGGTTGGCCTTGGCCACCATGGCGAGCGCATTCCAGCGCATGAGCGAGGCGAGCTTTTCCTCGACCGCGAGGTCACCCGGGAACGGCGGCTGGTCGGCCGCGGCGATGGTGTTGACGTACGGCGTGGCCAGCTCGGGCTGCCAGCCGATGCGCTGCTGCCGCGCCAGGCGCGCCAGCTCGGCCAGCATCTGGCGCGCGCGCTGCGGACCTTGCGTCTGCGCCAGCGCCAGGAAGGCGTCGCGCCATTCGGCGGTCTCTTCGGGGTCGGGGTCGTGCGACGGCGGCGTGTCGAGCAACAGGGCGCGCATCTGGTCGGCGGAGATCGGGGCGTTCATGCCAGCACTTTAAGCCGCCTTGCGGAAAATTAGCTACCGGCACCTGCGACTTCATGGCTATTCGCAAGCATAAAATGCCGCGACCCAAGCGATTCACGGAATTTCATGGAACTCGACGCCATCGACCTGCGCATTCTCGACGAGCTGCAACGCGACGGCGCCCTGTCGAACGTCGAACTGGCGCGCCGCGTGCACCTGTCGCCCTCGCCCTGCCTGGCGCGCGTGAAGGTGCTGGAGACCAGCGGCGTGATCGACCGTTATGTGGCGCTGGCGAACGCCAAGGCGCTGGGCCTGGGGCTCAACGTGTTCATCTCGATCAGCCTGACCACGCAGAGCAAGCAGTCGCTGGCCGACTTCGAGCAGCGCATCGCCGAGCACGACGAGGTGATGGAGTGCTACCTGATGACCGGCGACAGCGACTACCTGATCCGCATCGCCGTGGCCGACATGGCGGCGCTGGAGCGTTTCATCATGGAGCAGCTCACGCCGATTCCGGGGATCGAGAAGATCCGCTCGAGCTTTGCGCTCAAGCAGGTGAGATACAAAACGGCGCTGCCGTTGCCAGCAGCGCCGTCCTGAAGCAAGCGCAAGCCGCCGCAGCGGCAGCCGTGCCTTACTTCGCCAGCTTGATCTGGATCGGGTCGGCCGTGAGGTAGCCGACGGCCGCGGCGTAGCGGTCCTTGTAGTTGGCGCGCACCAGCGGGTCGAGCGTGGCCTGCACCTTCGAGTGGATGCCGCCCCAGTCACCCGCGTGCTGGAAGTTGCTCATGATGTAGGTCCAGCCGTTGATCTCGTCCACGGCATGCAGGCCGGTCGATTCGCCGCCCGCGGGGATCGACATGAGGCGCGAGAGCTTCTTGGTGTCGATGTTGTAGGCCCACAGGAAGTTGTTGACGTGGCTGCTGCTGTCCTCGCCGATGAACAGCGTGCGCAGCTTTTCCGAGAACTTGATGTTGTCGGGGTTGCCGATCTTGTCGGGGCTGGAGGTGTTGCCCAGCGCGTCGGGCGTGGGGAGGTCTTCGCCCACGATCAGCGCGCGGGTCTGCGTCGGCACCCAGTCGCTGTTGATGGACTTGCCGTCGGTGTCCTTCTGGCCGCCCGCAAGGTTGTGCGCCATCACGCCGCCGGCGCTGAGCTTCTTGGGCAACGCGATGTTGTTGGCCGCCGACCAGCCCTTGCCGCCGCTGACCATCGAGTCCTGGATGTTCTGCAGCGCGGAGTAGGCCACCTTGTCCTTGATGTTGACGGTGGTGCCTTCCATCTTGGTGAAGGCCATGCTGGCGCCCTTCACGTTGGCGTAGCGGTGGGTTTCCAGGAAGGCCGCGGCCTTTTCCATGCCGGGCTTCACGCGGCCCCAGCTGGCCTTGCCGTCCAGGTACATGGCGGTGTACGTGGGGTCGAGCGGGTCGGCGGTGGTCACGTCCATGATGTCGGTGGCCTTGAGCGTATTGGCCAGTGCCTCGATCTCGGCGCTGGTGGCATGGCCCAGGTTGATCCACGTCATCTTGGTGGCGGCTGCGGCGGGGTCGATCGAGTAGCCGGCCTCGTAGCGGGCCACGTAGAGCGTGCCGGCCGACAGGTCTTTTTCCTTGTCGGCGACGAACATGAAGAAGCCGCCGTTGGTGTAGTCGTCGCCCATGATGGCGGTGCGGTTGTCGGGCATGACCTGGATCAGCTCGTGCGAGATGCGGCCCATGCAGTAGTGCTTCTTCACGCTGCCGGTGCCGTCGGGGTTCACGGTGATCTCAGGCAGGTGGCCGTAGTGGTACGGGTTGGCCTTGGTCTCGTCGCCGAACACGTTCTTGCTGTAGGCCTTGAACATGTCGGTGCCGGCGGCGGTGGTCGCGTCGGGCTCGTACTCTTCGCTGGACAGGTGGGTGTTCCACGGCGACAGGCTGGCGCCGCAGGTGATCCACAGGCCGTGGGCGCTCGACATGTCGACGTTGTGGTACTTGACCAGGCTCAGCTTGCCGGTGGTCTGGTCCTGGTCGAGCGTGAGTACCGCGATGGGCGAAGGCAGCGTGCCGTAGGTGTTGTCGCCCTTCAGGTTGCGACTGGTGTATTCGAACTGCACAACGGCGAACACCGCCTTGCCCTTGACGCCGGGCACGTTGGCGTTGGGCAGCGAGATCAGCGAGGTGCCGTCCGGGCTGTCCGAGAAGAACTGGCGCTCCTTGCCCGCCACCGAGGCGTCGATGATCGGCTGGTTCTTGATGTCGACGTAGCCGCCCGCGAGGATCTTGCCGCCCTTGCCGTCCGGCACCATGTCGCCGGTCAGGAAGAAGGGCTGGTAGGCCAGGCGGTATTCGGTGGAACTGCCGTTGTCGAACGACACCTTGAGCGTGGAGCCGACCGTGTTCGTGGCCATAGCGGCCGGGTCGGCCAGCGTGGGCGCGGCCATGCCGTTGAATTCGGCCGAGACGAACTGCGCAGCCGGTGCGGGTGCCGGCGCGGGGGCCGGCGGCGGTACCACGAAGGGCGGGAAGGCCTGGCCACCGCCGCCGCCACCGCCGCAGGCGGTGAGGAAGGCGACGCCGCCCAGCGGGAGCATCGGGGCGGCGCCCAGCAGTTTCAGGGCGTGACGGCGGGAGGCGCCGGGCGCCTTGGCTTGATCAGTCATTTGTTTTCCAGGGATCGTGGGTGGTTCGGCATGAGGCCGAAAGTCGACCTCTGTCAGGGCGCTGACCTTAAAAGGCGCCCATGACGAAGGCATGCATCGCGCATGACAGAACGATGACGACCGCCACAACCACACCCCGCCCACGCACCGGTCGGCGGCATGCAAAACGGCGCGGGATCACCGCGCCGTCGTGTCGTTCAAGGAAAAGAAATGGCCGTCAGGGCGCCGGCAACTGCCTCGGCCACAGCGCCCACAGCCGCAACGGCTGGTTCACGCTCGCCGCCAGCCGTCCGGCCTCGGCACCGGTGCCGGCGAAGTAGTCGGCGCGCACGGCGCCCAGGATGGCGCTGCCGGTGTCCTGCGCCACCACCAGCTTCTGCAATTGCGCGGTCGGGCCGCTCGATGCGAGCCACACCGGCGTGCCGTAGGGGATGCTCTCGCGGTCGACCGCGATGGAGCGCCCCGCCGTCAGCGGCACGCCCTGCGCACCGCGCGGGCCGAAGGCGGCGTCGAGTTCGCTCATCGTCTCTTCGCGGAAGAACACGTAGCGCGGATTGCTCCACAGCAGCTGCGACACGCGCTGCGGGTTCTGCGCCACCCAGGCCTTGGTGTCGTCGGGCCACTTGCCGACCTTGGCGACGCCCTGGCTCATCAACCACTGCTGCACGCTGCGGTACGGCTGCTCGTTGGTGGCCGCATAGGCCACGCGCACGGTGTGCTGGTAGCCGTTGGCCTCGGTGATGCGCAAGCGGCCCGAGCCCTGGATGTGCAGCATCAGCGCGTCGATGGGGTCGGCCATCCAGGCGATCTCGCGACCGCGCAGCGCGGCCTGGGCCTCGGGCAGGGTCTCGATCTCCTGGCGCGTGAACCAGGGGCGCTTGGGCACGAGGCCGTCGGGCGCCTGGTACAGCGGCACGCTGAAGCCGGCCGAGGGCACGCGCGAGGCTTCGTACACGGGCTCGTAGTAGCTGGTGAGCTTGCCTTCGCTCTGGCCCGCGAGCGATTCGACGCGGTAAGGCTGCAGCCGGTCGGTCATCCAGCGGCGCTGCTCCTCGGGCGTGGCGATGGCGAGCTGGCGCACCTCGCGGCACAGCGGTGCGAAGGCGGCGTTGGGGCGCGCGCAGTTGGCCAGCAGCGCGATCCACGCCTCATGCAGCGGGTCTTCGCTGAAGCCCGGCAGTTCGGACCAGCCCACGGGCACCCAGCGGCTTTTCGGATGCGCGAGCGATCCGGTCAGCGGACCGAGGTCGCGCGGCGGGGTGACGGTGGGTCGGGTGGGGGCGTCGGGGGCGCGGGGGCCGAGGGAACAGCCGGCAAGCGTTGCTACGATCGCAAGCCCGACCAGCCACTGGAGTCCATTTCTCATGGGTTTGATTCTGCTTGAAGCCCTCGCCGCGGGACTCGTCCTGATCTTGATCATCTGGTGGACCATGTTTTCCGGGCGCAACAAGGGTGAATTGCATGACGACCCCGACGCCGAGCGTGAGGACACCGATTCGCCGCCCAAAGTGTGAATTGCTCGTGTAGCCACACGGCGCGGCCCACTGTCGGACAAGCACCCTATTGCTACAACTTTAGTAGCAATCATCGCAGCATTCACGGGCGATGGCGAAAGTTTTCTTATTTTCCGTAGGGCTTTGAGCACGTACCATCGCGTACCCGCCGGGGGCTAAGCTGTGGCCCGCTTGATTCAACCTTGAAAGGGATCGCCATGAAAAAGTTCGTTCTTGCAACCACCGCAGCTGCCCTCGTCCTGTCCGGCTGTGCCGGCGGAATGACCGACACCCAGCGCAACACCGGCATCGGTGCCGGCATCGGCGCGCTCGGCGGCGCCGCCATCGGCTCGGCCACCGGCGGCAACCGCGGTGCCATCGGCACGGGCGCGGTGGTCGGTGCGGCGGCCGGCGCACTGGGCGGCTACCTGTGGTCGCAGCGCATGGAAAACCAGAAGCGCCAGATGGAAGCCGCCACGCAGGGCACCGGCGTGGCCGTGACGCAGACGGCCAACAACGAGCTCAAGCTCGCCATTCCGAGCGACGTGTCGTTCGACGTGGGCCGCTCCAACATCAAGTCGAACTTCGCGCCCGTGCTCGACCAGTTCGCCAACGGCCTGCGCAACAACCCGAACGCCGAGGTGCGCATCATCGGCCACACCGACAGCACCGGCTCCGACGCCATCAACAACCCGCTGTCGGTGGACCGCGCCGCCAGCACGCGCGACTACCTGGTGGCACGCGGCGTGAGCGCCGCGGCGTTCCGCATCGAAGGCCGTGGCTCGCATGAGCCGGTGGCCGACAACAACAGCGACGCCGGCCGGGCACAGAACCGCCGCGTCGAGATCTACGTGGGCGAGCGCGCACAGCGCGGCTGATCGCAGCCCCACCGGGAAACCGGCCGCCCTATCGAACGGCCGGTTCCCGCTTCAGTTTTCATTGGTCCAAGCAGAGGGAAAATTCATGAGGAAGTTTGTTGTGTCTAGCGCGGCCCTGGCCGCTGTGTTGTTCATCGCGGGGTGCGCATCGTCGACCCCGCCGGCCGAAGCACCGGCCGCACAGCAGGCCGCACCGGCCAACAGCTGGACCGCCCGACTGGACGCGCTGAAGGCCGAGCTCGAAAGCTCCACCAAGGGCACCGGCGTGGTGATCTCGCAGACCGCCGACAACCAGCTTCACGTCGTGATTCCGAATGAACTCTCGTTCGACACCGGCCGCGCCAACGTCAAGCGCAACCTGGCGCAGGTGCTGGACAAGGTCGCCGAAGGCCTGAAGAGCGCCACCACCGCCAGCCTGCGCGTGGTCGGCCACACCGACAGCACGGGCAGCGAGGAAGGCAACGAACGCCTCTCGGTGAGCCGCGCCGACAGCGTGCGCAACCACCTGGTGGGCCGCGGCGTGTCGACCACCGTGATCACCACCGACGGCCGCGGCTCGCGCGAGCCGCTGGCGGACAACGGCACGGCCGCCGGCCGCGCGCAGAACCGCCGCGTCGAAATCTTCGTCGCCGAGAAGATCTGAGCCCAGGTGCTGCGCGCACGTCGCGCGGCACCGTGAGGAAATCCCGCATGAGGGCACGGCACCGCCGGCCCTAACATCGCGCGGCCTGCACGCGGCGCGCGCACCGCGCGCCGGGCGGACACGAGAGGAAACTCCGATGAACGCCATCGCGCCGGCCCCATCGAGCGTCGCATCCCGCTTTGCCCCGGACATCATCGCCGCGGGCACCGGTGCGCAACCCCAGTACCTCGTGACCGGCGGCGACCAGCTGTTCGCCGCCCGCTGGCAGCAGGACGCGTGCTGGCTGCCCTTTCACGGCGCGGCGCATCACGTGCTGGTGCTGCACGAGAACGGCAGCACGGCGGTGCGCAAGTACGAGCGCGGCAAGCTCGTCGCCTCGCGCTCGCGGCTGGGCAGCGTGAGCTTCATCCCCTGCGACGGCACCGAATGGGAGATCGGCGGGCGCTGCGGCGTGGTGCACCTGTACATCGGGCAGGCGCTGATCGCGCGCGTCGCCGCCGAGGAAGGCCTCGGGCCGGCGGCGGAGATCGACCCCTTCTTCGCGATCCGCGACCCGTGGCTGCAGGGCTTCTTCCAGATGCTGGTGAGCGAGGTGGAGCTGTACGGCAGCGTGCCCGCGAGCCCCGATTCGCTGCTGCTCTCGCAGAGCCAGCACCTGCTGGCCCACCACCTCGTGCGGCGCCACTGCGCACCGGGGCGCGGTGCACTGCCGCACACGGAGGGCGCACGCCGGCAGCCGGTCCTGACGCCGCGGCAACTGCGCCGGGTGACCGAGCACATCGACGCGCACCTGGCCACGCCGCTGGGCCTGGCCGACCTGGCAGCGTTGGTGCACCTGTCGCAGGACCACTTCATCCGCAGCTTCAAGGCGGCCAGCGGCATGGCCCCCTACCAGTACCTGCTGCGCCGCCGCCTGGAAGGCGCCGCCGAACTGCTGCGCACCAGCGACCTGCCCGTCGAGGCCGTCGCCAAGCGCATGGGCTTTGGCAGCCCCGCGTACTTCTCGACGCGCTTCCGTGCGTTCCTCGGCGTGGCGCCAAGCACCTACCGCCGCATGCGCTGAACCGCGCGGCGACTTGCGCAAAAGCGCGCCCCTTTCGACATCCCGTGCTTCGTTCGGACCGACAGGCTCTGGCGTGAGAAGCCGCTCCTAGACTGGCTTCGCAGGCCGATCCCGGCCGCATCACCCCACGGAGACACCATGACCCTGACCGCCCTGAAAGCCACGCCGCCCGCCAGCGCCGCCCACGCGCGCATCACGCTGCCGTACCCGCATTTCCAGAAGCTCGAGCGCTATCCGTGGAAGCCGTGGGTCATGCCTGGCGTGGCCTACAAGCTGCTGAGCATCAACCGGCGCAGCGGCGGTTTCACCTGCCTGCTGAAGGTCGATCCCGGCACCGAGGCGCCGGTCCACCACCACCTGGGCGCCATCGAGGTGATCGTGCTCGAGGGCGACATCTACTACGAGCGCAACGACATCGGCCGCCCGGGCGACTACATGCACGAGCCCGCCGGCGACATCCACCAGCCGCGCTCCGACGGCGGCTGCGTGCTGTTCTGCGTGTTCGAGGGCGCGATTGCCGGGCTGGGCGAGGACGGCAACGTCGTCGGCATCGTCGACGGCCGCAGCATGCTGGAGATGGCCACGCGCGACGGCGCCGCGCAGCACGTGCACAGCTGAGGTCCAGCCTGCGGTGGGGGCTAGAGGTCGCGCAGGCGGTTGGCCAGCTCCACCGCCGACTTCACTTCCATCTTCTCGAACACGCGCGCCCGGTGGACCTCCACCGTGCGCACGCTGATCGCGAGCTGGTCGGCGATGAGCTTGTTCGGCAGGCCCTCGACCACGAGGCGCATCACGTCGCGCTCGCGGTCGGTCAGCTCGGCGATGCGGTCGGCCAGGCCGCGGCGCACGCGCTGCACCTCGAGCGCGCGCTGCGACATGCCCAGCGCCTGCTCGATGCGGTCGACCAGCGCGTTGTCCGAGAACGGCTTCTCGCAGAAGTCGAAGGCCCCGCGCTTGACCGCCTCGACGGCGGTGGGCACGTCGGCATGGCCGGTCAGGAAGATCACCGGCATCTCGGCCAGCAGGCCGCGTTCGGCCAGCCGGTCGAACAGCACCAGCCCGCTCATGCCGGGCATGCGCACGTCCAGCAGCAGGCAGCGCGGCTGGTCGGGCAGCGGCGCCTCGTCCAGGTACTGCTCGAAGGCCTCGGCGCTGCCGAAGTGCTCGCTGGCCAGGCGGCGCGAACGCAGCAGCCAGGCCAGCGCCTCGCGCACGCTGGCGTCGTCGTCCACGATAAAGATCAAGCCATCGATCAGCGGTTGCATGCCATGAGGTCCAGCGGAACAGAGAAAACGAAGAAGAGAAAAAGGCGGCTATCCCGCAGCGGGAAGGGTAAACCTGAAGACGGTGCCCCGGGGGCGGTTGGGCTCGAACATCAACGCGCCGCCATGCTGCTCCACCACGGTGCGGCACAGGCTCAGGCCCAGGCCCATGCCGTCGGGGCGCGTGGTGAAGAAGGGCGTGAACAGGCGCGCCGCCACCTCCTCGCTGATGCCGCAACCCAGGTCGGCCACGGAGAACTCGAGCCAGCGCCGGCCGTCGGCCGGCACGGTGGCGCCCACCGGCAGGGCACGCGCCACGCGCAGGCGCAGCACGCGGCTGCCGGGCGCGTGGTCGGCGCCGTCCATGGCCTGCATGGCGTTGCGCGCCAGGTTCAGCAGCACCTGCTCGACCAGCGTGCGGTCGCACACCACGGCGGGCAGGCGCTCTTCGCACACGATCTCGATCGTCACGTCGAGCTTGCGCGCCTGCAGCCGCACCAGCGGCAGCACGGCGTCGATGAGCGCCTGCGGCGCCACGGCCTCGCGCATGCGGTCGCGCCGGCGCACGAAGTCGTGCACGCTGCGGATCACCTGGCCCGCGCGGTCGGCCTGCTCGGCGATGCGCCTCACGGCCATGGCCACCTCGGCCTGCTCGCCGCGCGCCTCGGGCCCGATCAGGTTGAGCGAGCCGGTGGCGTAGCTGGCGATGGCGGCCAGCGGCTGGGTGAGCTCGTGGCTCAGCAGCGAGGCCATCTCGCCCACGGTGGCCAGGCGCGCGCTGGCCTGCAGGCGCTCCTGGCTGGCGCGCGAGAGTTCCTCGACGCGGCGCTGCTCGCTCACGTCGATGAAGGCGCTCATCCAGCCGGTCTGCACCTTGTGCGCGTTGATCAGCGGCGCCTCGAAGATGAGCACCGGAAAGCGCGTGCCGTCCTTGCGCATGAAGACCGACTCGAAGCCCTCGCGCGGCGGCAGGCCGCCCGCGAAGCGGCGCGTTTGCCGCAGGTGGTACTCGTGCGCCAGCTCGGTCGGCCAGTAGGGCGCCTCGACGCTATCGGCCATGAGCTCTTCGGGCGTGAAGCCGACCATCTCGCAGAAGGCCGGGTTGACGTAGGTGATGCGCCCCTGCAGGTCGCGCGCGCGCAGGCCGGTGATGACCGAGTCTTCCATCGCCTTGCGAAAGGCCAGCGCGTCGGCCAGGTCGCGTTCGGCGCGCAGGCGGCGGCGGGTGTCGCGCGCCAGCAGGACGAGCACCGACACGAGCGCGATCGAGATCGCTGTGACCAGCGCCGTGAGCATGTTCGGGAACAGGTCGGGCGCGGCGCGCCAGCCGTCCACGCGCAGCATGAGCGAGGCGCCCGGCAGGTCGATGCGCTGCTGCGAGGTGAACACGCGCGTGCCGATGCGCCGCGAGGTGCCCAGCGCCACCAGCCGCGTGCCGTCGGCCTCGGTGAAGGCGACCTCCTGGCCGCGCGTGAGCGTGGGGCCGACCAGCTCGACCAGCGTGTCGCGCAGCGAATAGCTGGCCACCAGGTAGTCGCCGGCGTCCATCGGCAGGCACAGCTCCATCACCTCGACGCCACCGCCGCCGGCCACAGGCACGTAGTGGCTGGGCGAATAGGCGGGCGCGCCGGCCTTGCGCGCGGTGGCGCAGGCCTGCGCCACGTCGGACTGCGCGGGGCCGCGGTTGCTTTCCTCGAGGATGCGCGTGCGGTAGGGCGTGTTCACGGCCTCGATGGGTTGCAGCTGCGCGTCGCGCCATTCGAGCCGCAGCCATTCGCGGTGCTCGCGCAGCTGCGCCGCCGCGCGGTCGGCCCAGTGCGTGCGCTCCATGCCCGGCGCGAGCGTGGCGCGCAGGCTCTGGGCGTTGCGCTGCAGGCCGCTGCGCAGGTCGACGACGGCGTCGGCGGTGTCGCGCTCCAGCGCGGCCTGCACCTGCTCGACCTCGTGCCGACCGGCCAGCCACACGACGGTGACCAGCAGCGCCGACACCAGCACCGCCAGCAGCAGCCACAGAAACCAGCGCTTCCACAGCGAGCGCAGGCGCGCGAAGGCGACGCCCCATCCCCGGCGCTGCGGCTGCTGTTGCGGCGGCGGTGCAGGAACGTCGAGCGCCTCGTCGGCCATCGTCAGGCGAGCACGCGGTGCGACAGCGCGGGCAGCTGGGCGCGCGTGCGCTCGACCTGCCGGGCGTCGAGGTCGAACAGCACCACGCCCTCTTCGGCAGCCTGCTGCGCGACCACCGTGCCCCAGGGGTCGATGACCAGCGACTGGCCCCAGGTCTGGCGGCCGTTCTCGTGCGTGCCGCCCTGCGCGGGCGCGACCACCCAGGCCAGGTTCTCGATGGCGCGCGCGCGCAGCAGCACCTCCCAGTGGGCGGCGCCGGTGGTGCGCGTGAAGGCGCTGGGCACCAGCAGCAGGTCGGCGCCCTGCCCCGCCAGCGCGCGGTACAGCTCGGGAAAGCGCAGGTCGTAGCAGACGCTCATGCCGATGCGCCAGGCGTGGCCGTCGCGCGAGGGCAGCTCGAACACCACGGGCTCGGCACCCGGTGCGATCACGCGGCGTTCGTCGTAGCGCTCGGTGCCGTTGTCGAAGAAGAACAGGTGGATCTTGTCGTAGCGCGCCACGCACTTGCCTTCGGGCGAGAAGGCCAGCGAGCTGTTGAAGACGTGGTCGGCGTCGTCGCTCTCGATGGGCAGCGTGCCGCCCACGATCCACAGGCCGAACTCGCGCGCCGCGTCGGCCAGGAAGCCCTGCACCGTGCCGGCGCCGGCGGTTTCGCGCAGGCCGAGCTTGTCGGTGTCGCGCGCGCCCATCATGCAGAAATACTCGGGCAGCACCGCAAGCTCGGCGCCGTCGCGCGCCGCCTGCCCGAGCAGCGCATGGGCGCGCACGAGGTTGGCTTCGCGGGCGATGGCGGACACCATCTGGATGGCTGCGACTTTCATTGCGTGGTCTCCGTTTTCTTGCCTTCGCTGGCGCCCGTGGATGTCGATCCACCCGGCAGGCCGGGCAGCAGCTGCAGCGAGCGCGGCACCTTGGCGATCTTGGGGTCGGCCCAGGTGCCTTCGACGTGGAACTCCTGCGTGGCGGCTGCCGCGAGCGGCTTGCTCAGCACCCACTGCGCGAGGAAGGTGCCCAGGCCGATGGCCGGGTTGATGGCCGTGGCCACCAGCGCGGCCGTGCCGGCGTTGATCTCGGGCACCACCACGACGCGCAGGTTCTGCGTCTCGCGCACGATGTCGGCCGAGCCGTCCATGAGCGCGGCGGCGTTCACGCCCTTCATCTGCAGGTTGTTGGTGCTGGCGATGCCCTTGTTGATCTTGGCGTCGCCGCGGATGAAGTCGAAGGCGAAGCCCTGGCTGAACACGTCGCGGAAATCGAGCGTGAGCCGGCGCGGCAGCGCCTGCAGGCTCAGCACGCCCAGCAGCTTGGCCAGGCCCGGGTCGGCCTTGAGGAACTGGCCCTGCTCCACGTCGACCTGCAGCTGGCCGCCCAGGCTGGGGTAGTCGAGCGAGAACGGCGAGCCGCGCCAGTTCACCTCGCCCTCGAGCCGCCCCTTGCCGCGGCGCAGCACGCCCGGCATGCCGAAGCGCGTGAGCAGGTCGCCGGCGTCGGCGATGTCGAGCTTGAAGTTCATGGCCGTGGTGCGGCGCTGGCCGGCGCTTGCGCCGCCGCCCGCCGGTGCGGCCCAGGTGCCCTTGGCGGTGAAGGTGGCCTCGGGCACGCTGAACGCGAGCTTGTTGAGCAGCCATTCGCGCCCGCCGCGGTTGACGGCGTCGATCTCGGCGCGGCCCAGGCGCTTGCCGAGCAGCTCGAAGTCGTCGACCACGATGTCCAGCGCCGGCAGGGTGCCCGGTTGCTCGTCGAGCAGGGTCTCGACCTGCGTGGCCTCGGCCGGCGCGATCTTCAGGCGCGCGAGCCGCGCATAGAGCCGGCCGGCCTGGCTGTGGCTGTACTCGGCGTAGCCGCTCAGCTCGGAGGCGTCGACGTTGGCGCGCCACAGCGCGCCTTCGCGCGTGCCGCCGAGCACCACGTTGTGCAGGGTGCGCCCCGCGATGCCCAGCTGCTGCGCGCGCACCGCGATGCGCGTGGGCAGGTAGGCCAGGTCGGGATCGTCGGCGCGCTCGCCGCCGCCGACCACCGCGGCGGTGCCCACCAGCGTCTGCCAGGCGCCCATGTCGAGCTTGGCGACGTTGACGTTGGCGAACACGCCGCGGTCGGGCGGCAACGCCGTCTCGCCGGGCGCCAGCCCGATGCCGATGCCGCCGCGCAGCACGTGCGCCTGGCCGTTGGCCGACAGCTCGCGCACGTACTGCACCGAGCCGACGCGGCCGAGCTCGAGCGTCAGCTGGTCCTGCGTGGCGCGGCGGGCGTCGCGCGCCAGCACCTTCTTCTCGATGCGCAGCGGCATCAGCTCTTCGGCCGTCTTGACCAGCGGCGTGGGCAGCTGCAGCGCCAGCCCCTGCAGGTTGCTGGTGAGCGAGAACTCGGGCGTGTCGTCGCGCATCGAGAAGGTGGCGGCGTAGGGCGTGCTGCCGGTGGCGTGCTTGGCCAGCCGCGCGAGCCAGTCGACCTCGCGCGCGCCGCGCAGGCCTTCGGCGCTGGCCGTGCCCTGCGCCTTCAGCGCAAGTTCGCGCTGCGGCCCGCTGAAGCGGCCCTTGCCTTCGACGCGCACCTCGCCGCCGAGCAGGCGGGCCTGCACGCCGGCCAGCGAGAAGCCGGTGTCGGTGAAGCTGAGCGTGCCGCGCGCCTGCGTGAACGGCGGCGCCTCGGGCACCACCTGCAGCTCGTTGTCGGCCAGCGTCACGGTGGCCTGCACCTTGGTGTTGTCGACGTTTTCCAGCGGGAGGTCGAGGCGCAGCTTGTAGTCGGCCGAGCCGGTGGCGCGCGCGCGCTGCAGGAAGGGCCCGGCCTCGCCAGCCAGCGGTGCGCCGGCGCGCAGCACCTCGCCCAGTGGGCCCTTGGCCTGCGCATCGACACGCAACAGCGCGGCGTGGTGCGACATGTCCGCGATCTGAGCCTCGGCCTTCGTGACCTCGACGCCGGGCGCGCCGGCAATGCGCCCGCGCGCGTTGCGCACCAGCATGCCCGCGCGCTCGAACACCAGCTCGCCCGACACGCCCGTGAGCGCCGGCCACACCGGCGGCGGCGCGGCAGGCGGGCCGGTGCGCGACGCCGGGGTCGCGGGCGCGGCGGTGGCGGCCGCGAGCGACGGCGGCACGTAGGCGTAGTGCACGTCCGACACCTTGGCCGCGATGCGGAACTCGCCCTGCTTCGGGTCCATGAAGGGCATGTCGTACAGGTCGCCGCGCACGCGGAAATCGACGCTGCTGGCGGTGCCCTTGACGACCGACTCGCGCACGTAGTCGCGCGTGTGCTGCGGAATGTCGAGCGGCAGGTAGCGGAACACGCGGGTGCCGTCGGCGCGCGTGAGCTTGCCCTGCAGGTCGAGCACGCCGGGGTGCTGCGCGCGGCTGCTCGAGGTGGCCGGGTCGCTGGTGCGCCAGTGGGCCTCGGCCTCGCCCTCGGCGTCGGCGTTGGCGAAGCGCAGCTTCGACACCTGCACCTGCATGGCGCCGTTGTCGAGCTTCCATTGCAGCTGGGTCGAGAGCCGGTCGATGGGGATCACCGGGTCTTCGAACACGCCGGGGAATTCGAGCGTGCCCTTGGCCATGGCCAGCGTGGCGGTGCCGCCGGTGTGGCTGGCGTCGAAGTCGAGCGTGGCGCCGCTGAGGCCGGGGGTGCCGGGGTGCACGCGCGGCGGCGCGGCGGGGGTGCCGGCCGGTGCCGGGGTGCCCGGGGCGGTGGTGGCTGCAGGCGCCGGCTGCGAGGCCACGCGCAGGCCGCTGACCCGGCCCTTGGCCTGGTAGCGCGCGATCGCGTCGGGCGCGCCCTGCCAGTTCATGTCGATGCGCTCGACCAGCCCGCGCGGCGCATAAGCGCCCAGCACGCGGTGCGTGGCCTCGCCCAGCGGCAGGCGGTCGGCGATGAGCGCCAGCGCCGCAAGATCAAGCCGGTCGGCCTTCAGCGCGCCGTGCTCGGGCGTGCGGCCCTTGGCGGGCGTGTGCTGCAGCCACAGGTTGCCGCCCGGCCAGCGCAGGCCGTCGACGGTGTCGAACTGCAAGGCGGTGGTCGAGAACTCGAAGGTGTCCGCGTTCATCTGTCCCGCCAGCCGGCCGGTGACGGCGCGCAGCACCAGCGGCTGCAGCCCCTTGCCGAGCGAGGCGTCGATGCGGTTCAGCCCCAGGTCGGCCGCGCCGCCGACGATGCGCCCGTCGTCCACGTCGGCCCACAGGCGCAGCGCGCCGTTGCCTTCGCGGATGCGCGCGTCGAGCGAGACGTACTGGCCCAGGCGCGTGACGTCGATGTAGGGCAGGTCGGCATAGAGCTGGCCGTCCCAGGTCTGCCAGTGGCCGCTGCGGATCGACAGCAACGGCTGGCGGAACTGGCCGCGCAGCGTGAAGCGCTCGCCCCAGCCGGCCGGCGGCGTGGCGTCCAGCCGCAGGCCGTGGCGGCGCGCGCCGTTGCGGGACACGAAGCGCACGTCGGTCAGCAGCAGCGGCTCGGCGCGGCGCTGCTCGTCGGTCCAGCGCACGGTGCCGCCTTCGATGACGAACTCGCGCTGCGCGAAAAACCAGTCGGCGGCGCGGGTTTCTCCGGTCGTGTCGGTCTCCATGTGCAATCCAGCCACATGGAGTTTTCCCTGAGTGTCGCGGCGCACGTCGAGCTGCGGGCCCTCGATATAGAGCTGCTCGAAATTCAGGCGCCACAGCGAGCGCGGCGACACGCTCGCCACCACCCTCACGAGGCGAAGGGCCTCGCGCTGGTCTGCGTCCTGCAGCACCACGTCGCGCAATTCGAAGGCCGGAAATAGCCCTTCGGAACGGGCGGTGATGGCGCCGATGCGCACCGGGACACCGATGGCCTTGCTAGCCTGCGCCTCGAGTGCACCGCGAAAATCGCCGATTCGCGGCACAATCCACGCGTGCAGGACCACGACTGACAGTGCCAGCAGAAGCCACGCAGCGAAGAGCAGACCCAATAGCCAGCGCGCTGTCACAGCGGTGATTTGGAGCAGACGTGAAGGGGAAGACGCCGTGTCGTTCATTGAGGATCGCGCTGTGTCGGGAATTATGACCGCCAGCCTTGAGCCGGGTTCCGCGCCAACCCACACCAGTGTGAATCAGTTGCCATCCAATCCGACGCCTCCCGCGTTTTCTTCCAGTTCCCGATTCGTCCAGCGGCTGCGCCGCCGCTATGCGGCCGAGCTCGAATTGCTGCCGCCCGGCGAGCCCCGGCGCGAATCGATGACCGTCGCCTACGACGCCCTGCGCGCACGCGGCGTGGCCGTGGGCGATGCGCTGCGCATCGTGCGCCAGCTCACGATGGAACGTCTGGTCACACTCGACTGCGACCAGCAGGCCCCGCTCGCGGTGGTGACCACCGCCGTGACCGAGCTGGCCGAACTGGCCCTGGACATCGCCTGCCAGGACGCCTGCCATGAACTCGACGCCCAGCACGGCGCGCCGCTCGGCCCCGAAGGCCAGCGCTCGCAGCTGTGGGTGATCGGCATGGGCAAGCTCGGCGCGCGCGAGCTCAACGTGTCCAGCGACATCGACCTCATCTACCTGTACGACGTCGACGGCGACACGGCCGGCGATGCCGACGGGCGCAGCAAGCTGTCCAACCAGGAGTACTTCGCGCGGGCCGTGAAGCGCATCTATGCGCTGGTGGGCGACGTGACCGAGCACGGCTTCGTGTTCCGCGTCGACCTGGCGCTGCGGCCCAACGGCAACTCGGGGCCGAGCGTGGTCTCGCTCGACGCGCTCGAAGAGTATTTCCAGGTGCAGGGCCGCGAATGGGAGCGCTTTGCCTGGATGAAGAGCCGCGTGGTCGCGCCGCGCGCCGTGGTGCTCGACGGCCAGGCCCAGGCGCTACGCAACGTGGTGCTGCCCTTCGTGTTCCGCCGTTATCTCGACTACAGCGTGTTCGACTCGCTGCGCATCCTGCACCGCCAGATCCGCGAACAGTCGGCGCGCCGCAGCGCCGGACGCCCCGAGCGCGCCAACGACGTGAAGCTCTCGCGCGGCGGCATCCGCGAAATCGAATTCACCGTGCAGCTGCTGCAGGTGGTGCGCGGCGGCCAGTTTCCCGAGCTGCGCACGCGCCCCACGCTCGACGCGCTGCAGCGGCTGGCGCGCGCCAACCTCATGCCGCAGGACACGGCCGACACGCTGGCCGCGGCCTACGAGTTCCTGCGCCGCGTGGAGCACCGCATCCAGTACCTGGACGACCAGCAGACCCACGTGCTGCCGGTCAACGACGACGACCTGCGCTGGATCGCGCAGTCGATGGGCTACGCCGATTGCTGCCCCTTCCTCGAACAGCTCGACACGCACCGCGAGTTCGTGGCCCAGGAGTTCGACAAGCTGCTGGGCGGCGAGAAGCCCTGCAACGGCAAGTGCAACGGCAAGAAGGCCGCCGCGCCCGCCGACCTGGTCGACCTGCTCGACGACCTGCCGCCCGTGTTCGCCGAGCGCATCCGCGACTGGTGCGAGACGCCGCGCGTGCTCGCCCTGCGCGAGGAAACCCGGGGCCGCCTGCGCCAGCTGGTGCAACGCACCGGCCAGTGGCTGAAGGAGCCCGACGGCGAGGGCGCGGGACAGACGCCGCGCCACGTCGATGCCGCCATGCGCTGGGCCGACTGGATCGAGCCGCTGATGCGCCGCGAGAGCTACCTGGCGCTGCTGGTCGAACGCCCCGCCGTGCAGGAACGCCTGCTGCGCCTGCTGGGCGCCGCGAAATGGCCGGCGCGCTACCTCATGCAGCACCCGGGCGTGATCGACGAGCTCGCGAGCGACGAGATGCTTTCGGGCCGCTTCATCGCCGAGGAATTCGAGCGCGAGCTCGAAGCGCGCCACACCTCGCTCACCCGCACCGGCGAGGCCGACGAAGAGCGTTTGCTGAACCTGCTGCGCCACGCCCACCACGCCGAGGTGTTCCGCACGCTGGCGCGCGACGTGGACGGCCGCATCACCGTCGAACAGGTGGCCGACGACCTGAGCGCGCTGGCCGACACCACGCTGCGCGTGACCGCGCGCTGGTGCTGGCCGCACGTGCGCAACCGGCACCGCGAGGTGCCGCAGTTCGCGATCATCGGCTACGGCAAGCTGGGCGGCAAAGAACTGGGCTACGGCAGCGACCTGGACATCGTGTTCGTCTACGACGATGACGACGAGCGCGCCGGCGAGGTCTATGCGGCGTACGTGCGCAAGCTCATCAACTGGCTCACGGTGAAGACGCGCGAGGGCGACCTGTTCGAGATCGACACCGCGCTGCGGCCCAACGGCAACTCGGGCCTACTCACCACCAGCTTCGAGGCCTACGAAAAGTACCAGCTCGGGCGCGGCAGCAACACCGCATGGACCTGGGAGCACCAGGCCATGACGCGCGCGCGCTTCGTGCTGGGCAGCGCCGACCACGGTGCCGAACTGGGTGCGCGCTTCGACCAGGTGCGCGAGGCCGTGCTGGTGGCCCCGCGCGACCGCGAGGCGCTGAAGGCCGAGATCATCGGCATGCGCAACAAGCTGCGCGGCGCCCGCCCCGTGAAGGCCGACCGCTTCGACGTGAAGCACAGCCCCGGCGGTATGGTCGATGCCGAGTTCGCGGTGCAGTTCCTGGTGCTGTCGGCTTCGGGCGCGCACCCCGAGCTGATTCCCAACCTGGGCAACATCGCGCTGCTGCTGCGCGCCGAGCAAGCCGGGCTGCTGCCCGAAGGCGTGGGCCGCGACGCGGCCACCGCCTACCGCGAGCTGCGCCGCGTGCAGCACACCGCACGCCTGAACGAAGAGCCCACGCAGGTCACGCCGCCCGCCCTGAGCGCCGAGCGCGACGCCATGCTGGCCTTGTGGAAGGCGGTCTTTGGCTGACCGCGCCCTCGCCTCCCGCGCGCTGACGGCCTGCGCCCTGGCCGCCGCGCTCGTGCTGGCCGGCTGCGCCAGCGGACCGCGCAGCAGTGGTGGCAGCGTCGCCAGTGGCCGCGACGGCCCCGGCAGCAACATCCCGTCCGACCTGGACCGCGTGCCCGACGCCGAGCCCCGCATCGAGGCGATCCGCAGCAGCGGCGGCACCAGCAAGCCCTACACGGTGCTGGGCCGGGGCTACGTGCCGATCACCGACGACCGGCCGTTCCGCGAATCGGGCATCGCCTCGTGGTACGGGCGCAAGTTCCATGCGGCCTCGACCGCCAGCGGCGAACCCTACGACATGTACGCCATGACGGCCGCGCACAAGACGCTGCCGCTGCCGAGCTACGTGCGCGTGCGCAACCCGGCCAACGGGCGCGAGGTGATCGTGCGCGTGAACGACCGCGGCCCCTTCGTGGACGGCCGCGTGATCGACCTGAGCTACACGGCGGCGCTGAAGCTCGACCTGCTGCGCGGCGTGGCGCCCGTGGAGATCGAGCGCATCACCAACGAGGACATCCGCACCGGCGCCTGGCGCCGCGATGCGGGCACGGCCTATGCCACGGCGCCTGCGCCGGCACCGGCTCCCGCGCCCGTCCGGGTGGCGGCAGCGCCGGTGGCCGTGCCTTCGGCCTGGGTCGCGCCGGTCGCGATGACGGCCGCTGCGGCCCCCGCCGCGACGATGCCCGTGGCACCGCAAACGCCGGTGATGGCCGCGGCACCGTCGGAACCCGAGGCACCGGCCGGCCCGCGCGAGGCGATGGTGGTGACCGACCTTGCGCCGCTGGCCCCGCTCGCCGCGCCGGCAACGTCATCGGCGCCATCGACGCCCTCTTCCGCTGGCGCCGGCTTCTGGGTGCAGCTCGGCGCGTTCCGCGAACGCGACGGCGCCGAGACCCTGAGAAGCCAGGCCGCGCGCGGCCTGCCCACGCTGGCACCGCAGCTGCGCGTGTTCAGCGAAGCCGGCACGCACCGCCTGCAGGCCGGGCCGTTCCCGTCGCGCAATGCAGCGGGCGAGGCCGTCACCCAGCTGCGCGACAACCTGCGCATCGCGCCGATGGTGGTCGAGCGGCGCTGAGGTTCAGGGCATCGCCTTGGCCACGACCTGCGAACGCAGGCCCACGCCGAGGCGGTTCCACGCATTGATCTGCGCCACGGCGAGCGAGAGCTCGACGATTTCCTGGTCGCTGAACACGGCCTTCAGGGCTTCGAACTCGGCATCGCGATCGGCGTGGTGGTCGGCCAGGCGCGTGAGCGTCTCGGCCCAGTCCAGCGCGGCGCGCTCGCGTTCGTTGAACAGGCTCACCTCGCGCCAGGTGGCCAGGCTGTTGATGCGCTGCCAGTCTTCGCCCTGCACGCGCAGGTCGCGCACGTGCATGTCCAGGCAGTAGGCGCAGCCGTTGATCTGCGAGACGCGGGCAAAGACGAGGTCGATCAGCACCTTGCCGAGCGTGCTCGACTCGAAGCTGCCGTTGACGGCGATCATGGCCTGGAAGGACTTGGGGGCGAACTTGGTCCAGGCGAGACGGAGGGCGGGGGCTTGGCTCATGAGATGTACTCCAGGGTGGTTGAAGGAAACAAGCGAAATCCGCTTGCTACACCCTGAAGACGCGCCAGCCACCGGCCCTGTGACAGGCCGCGCGATTTTTTTCTTCAACCGCCCCGTTTGGCCGCGAACAGCTGGGCGATGCGCGCCAGCTTGTCGGGGTTGCGCTGGGCGCGGATGCGCACGATGCGCTCGCCCTCGATCTCGAAGGTCTGGGCCGATTCGAGTTCGCCGTCCAGAAAACGCAGCATCCCGGGCTCGCCGTTGAGCTCGACCAGCTCCATGCGCACGCCCGCGCCCATGCGGCGCCACAGCGAGAAGTACAGCTGCGCCAGCCGCTGGCTGCCGCGCAGGATCTTGCTGAAGGTCTGCACCTTGCCGCCGCCGTCGCCGATGAGTTCGACGTCTTCGGCCATCAGCGCCTTCAGGTCCTGCATGCTGCCGCGCGCAGCCGCGTCGGCGAAGGCGCGCAGCAGACGCTGGTGGGTCTCGCGCGAGACCTGGAAGCGCGGGCGCGCCTCCTGCACCTGGGTCTTGGCGCGGTGCACCAGCTGGCGGCAGGCGGCCTCGCTCTTGCCCAGGGTCTGGGCGATCTCGTCGTAGTCGGCGTCGAACACCTCACGCATGAGGAAGGCGGCGCGCGCCTCGGGCGCCAGCCGCTCGAGCACGGCCAGGAAGGCGACGGAGATGTTGTCGGCGCGCGCTAGCGTTTCCTCGGGCGTGTCGGGCGACCCGGTGAGGGTGGGCTCGGGCATCCACGGGCCGATGTAGTGCTCGCGCTGGACCTTGGCGCTGCGCAGCCGGTCGATCGACAGGCGCGTGACGACGGTCACGAGCCAGGCTTCGGCGCTGTCGAAACTGGCCTTGTCGGCCTCGTGCCAGCGCAGCCAGGCGTCCTGCACCACCTCTTCGGCCTCGGCCACGGAGCCGAGCATGCGGTAGGCGATGCCCTGGAGGCGGCGGCGGTGGCTGTCGAAGGTGAGGGTCGGGTCGTCCATGCCCGATTAGACGTTCGAGGCCGGCGGGCTGTGACAGCCGGCGCCCAAAAAAATCGCCCCGGCATGCGGGGCGATTTCATCGAGCTCTTGGGGGCGGCTCAGGCGCCCTGGTATTCGGGCTTGGGGCCCAGCGTGGCCGAGACTTCCTTGCGGTAGCGGTTCAGCTCCTGCACGGTCTTGAAGCTGCGGTTCATCAGCAGGCTCAGGTTGTGCAGGATGCGCTCGCCGACCTTGGTTTCCCAGCCGGCGTCGAACTTGATCTGCTTGTCCAGCCAGTGCTCGAGCCAGTCGGGGTCGGGCATGCGGCTCTGGATGGTGTCGTTCGGGAACAGCGCCTTGTTCACGTGCAGGTTGGTCGGGTGCAGCGCCTGGGCGGTGCGGCGCGCGCTGGCCATGAGCACGCCGACCTTGGTGAAGGCGGCACGGGCTTCGTCGCCGAACTTTTCCATGGCGCGCTTCATGTAGCGCAGGTAGGCGCCGCCGTGGCGGGCTTCGTCCTGGCTCAGCGTGGTGTAGATGTGCTTGATGACCGGCTCGGTGTGCCACTGGGCGGCGCGGCGGTACCAGTGGTTCAGGCGGATCTCGCCGCAGAAGTGCAGCATGAGGGTTTCGAGCGGGGGCGCCGGGTCGAAGTCGAAGCGCACCTCGTGCAGCTCCTGCTCGGTGGGTGCGTGCTGCGGGCTGAAGCGCTTCAGGTACTCCATGAGCACCAGCGAGTGCTTCTGCTCTTCGAAGAACCAGATCGACATGAACGCCGAAAAGTCGCTATCGTGCCGGTTGTCGCGCAGGAACATCTCGGTGGCCGGCAACGCCGACCACTCGGTGATGGCATTCATCTTGATGGTCTGCGCCTGCTCTTCAGTCAGCAAGGAAGCGTCGAACGACTGCCAGGGGATGTCCTTGTCCATGTCCCAGCGGACGGATTCGAGTTGTCTGAAGAGTTCCGGGTAGAGCATCAAAGTCTTTCAATGGCCGCCGATTTTAGTCGGGCCGTTTGGCGCGCCCGTGACAGACGCGCGATGATGTGCTTACGCGCGCGCTTGCGCCATAGATGCACACCCCCTTTTCGATCCAGGAGCCCGTCATGCGAACCCCCGCCCGATCGTCGATGCTGCGACGTTGCGCCACGGCCTTTTCACTCGGGGCGAGCCTTGTGGCCGCCCTCCCGGCGGGTGCCCAGACCGCCCCCGCCGCGCCCGTGGTGGGCGCTGCGGCGGGATGCCCGGCGATCCTGCAACACAGCTTCCCGCGGCTGCAGGATGAAAAGCCCCAGAACCTTTGCCAGTACTCCGGAAAAGTGGTCCTGGTGGTCAATACGGCCAGTTTTTGCGGCTTCACCCCGCAGTACAAGGGGCTGGAGGCGCTGGACATGAAGTACCGCGCCCGCGGCCTGGTGGTGCTGGGCTTCCCGTCGAACGATTTCTCCCAGGAATCGGGCTCCAACAAGGAAATCGCCGATTTCTGCGAAAGCACCTTCGGCGTGAAATTCCCGATGTTCGCCAAGTCGTCGGTGCGCGGCACCGACGCCAACCCGCTGTTCAAGCAGCTCGCGCAGGCCTCGGGCACGACGCCGAAATGGAACTTCTACAAGTACCTGATCGGACGCGACGGCAAGGTGGTGCAGGCCTGGTCGAGCATGACGGCGCCCGACGAGAACGGCTTCATCCAGGTCATCGAGAAACAGCTCGGCCCCAGCGGCGACTGACCGGCCCTGCAATGTGAACTTTGAGTCACAAACGTTTACCACTCGAACGGGAACCGTGCGGCGGCACCGCGCTCATACTTGAGCGTGGGCGGCCAAGGCCCACAGGTTTTCATGTTGCGAGGTCTTCCGGGCGCCTGCCGTCCGGTTGAAATCCCGAGGCGATTCTTCTCCTCCTCCCTCCCTCCCTCCTTCGTGTCGGGGCGCCTCGCAGCATTTTTGTCTTCCCGCCGACAGCGGGGCCCGCGATGACGCAGCGCCCCCTCGGCCTTCCCGCATGCGGTGGCCCGAACGGCCCCAAGAAAAAAGCGCCCCACGGGGCGCTTTGTCGTTTCAGGGCTGGGTGTCGATGAAGCTCGGCCGCAGCATGAGCTTGTCGTACAACTTGGCCAGGTTGGCGTGGTCGCCGCGCCAGTCGATCTCGGGAAACCGCAGCCCCAGCCAGCCCAGCGCGCAGCCGACCGCGATGTCGGACAGGCTCAGGTGGATGCCGCTGCAGAAGGGCTTGTCGCCCAGGCCCTTGGCCATGGCGGCCACGCCGGCCTGGACCTTGGCGCGCTGGCGCTCGATCCAGGCGGCGCTGCGTTCGCCGTCGGCGCGGCCGGTCCAGGTGGCTTCGAGCCGCCAGAGCACGCCGGCGTCCATGACGCCGTCGGCCAGCGCTTCCCAGGTCTTGACCTCGGCGCGCTCGCGGCTTTGCTGCGGAATGAGCTTGCCCACGGGCGACAGGGTGTCGATGTATTCGACGATGACGCGCGAGTCGAACATCGCCTCGCCGCCTTCCATGATCAGGCACGGCACCTTGCCCAGCGGGTTCGAATGGGCGATCGTGGTGTCTGCGGACCAGACGTCTTCGATCACGAACTGGTAGTCGAGCCGCTTTTCGGCCAGCACCACGCGCACCTTGCGCACATACGGGCTGGCGGCGGATCCGATCAGTTTCATGAAGGCTCTCTCCCCATCGCTTGTTAACGTTTGTTCGCAGGCATTTTAGGTGAAGGGAAAAAGACGGCGCCCGAATTCCCCCGCGGCGCGGCCACCCGGCGGCCGCCTAAAATTCGGGCATGAGCTTTTCCACCGTCTCCGCCCTCTCCCCCCTTGACGGCCGCTATGCGGCCAAACTCGCGGCCTTGCGCCCGCTGATGAGCGAACAGGGCTATATGCACCGTCGCGTGCAGGTGGAGGTGGCCTGGTTCATCGCGCTGTCCGACTGCGGCTTTGCCGAGTTCAAGCCCCTCACGGGCGGCGCCCGCAAGTACCTGATGGGGCTGGTGTCGCACTTTTCCGAGGCCGACGCGCTGGCCATCAAGGACATCGAGAAGACCACCAACCACGACGTGAAGGCCGTCGAATACTGGATCAAGTCGAAGTTCGAAGCCCGGCCGGAACTGCTGGCCGCCGCTGAATTCGTGCACTTCGCCTGCACCAGCGAAGACATCAACAACACCAGCCACGCCCTGCAGATCCAGGCCGCCCGCGACACCGTGGTGTTGCCGGCCATCGACGGCCTGATCGCCAAGCTGCGCGAAATGGCGCACCAGTTCGCCGACGTGTCGATGCTCTCGCGCACGCACGGCCAGACCGCCAGCCCGACCACCGTCGGCAAGGAAATCGCCAACGTGGCGGTGCGCCTGACCAAGGCCCGCGCGCAAATCGCCGCCGTGCAGCTGCTGGGCAAGATGAACGGCGCCGTCGGCAACTACAACGCCCACCTGGCCGCCTGGCCCGAGTTCGACTGGGAAGCCTTCAGCCGCAAGGTCGTCGAGACACCCGCGCCGCTGGGCCTGGGCCTGAGCTTCCAGCCGTACAGCATCCAGATCGAGCCGCACGACTACATGGCCGAGCTGTTCGACGCCGTGGCGCGCGTCAACACGATCCTGGTCGACTTCTCGCGCGACATCTGGGGCTATGTGAGCCTGGGCTACTTCAAGCAGCGCCTGAAGAAGGGCGAGATCGGCTCCTCGACCATGCCGCACAAGGTCAACCCGATCGACTTCGAGAACGCCGAGGGCAACCTGGGCCTGGCCAACGCGGTGCTGCGCCACCTGAGCGAAAAGCTTCCCATCAGCCGCTGGCAGCGCGACCTGACCGACAGCACGGTGCTGCGCAACATCGGCGTGGCCTTCGGCTACGCCACGCTGGCCTACGCGAGCCTGGCCACCGGCCTGGGCAAGCTCGAGATCAACCAGGAAGCGCTGGCCGACGACCTCGAGGCCTCGTGGGAAGTGCTGGCCGAGCCGATCCAGACCGTGATGCGCCGCTTCGGCGTGCAGGGCGCCTACGAACAGCTCAAGGAAGTCACGCGCGGCAAGACCGTGACGGCCGAGGCGCTGCACGGGCTGATCCGCTCGCTGGCCATTCCCGAGGAAGAGAAGACCCGCCTCCTGGCCATGACGCCCGCCAGCTACACCGGCAAGGCGGCCGAGCTGGCCCGTAGAATTTAGGCTTCCCCCGCGACGATCCGCCGGCCCGTGCCGCCCACGGCCGGTGCGCCTCGTTCGCCCACCGATACCTCCCAGCCAACGTGCCCTGTGCAGGGCACGCCAGCCGACAACCCTGACGGGACGCCTCGACGTCCCCGTTGTTCATGCGGCGCGCCCCACTGAGACGCCTCTGGCTCACGCTCCACCGATGGATCGGCCTCACGCTCGGGCCGCTGCTCGCCCTCACGGCGCTCCTGGGCGCCCTGCTGGTGGTGGCGCTGCCGCTCGACCGCGCAGCGCATCCTGAGCTCTTCACTGCGCGCAGTCACGGCAACGCGGCTCCGGCGCCGCTGGAGCCGCTGCGCCAACGCCTGCTCGCCGAGTTCGGCCCCGACACCAACCTCACGCTGCGCCCGCCGCGCCAGCCCGGCGACACGCTCTGGGTGCTGGTGCGCGGCCCGTGGGACGGCACGCTCTACCTCGACCCCGCTACCGGCGCCGAACAGGGCCGCCGCGGCACGCACGAAGGCGCCTACAACCTGCTGTTCGAGCTGCACAGCAGCCTGCTGCTGGAAGACACGGGCAAGGGCATCCTCGCCATCGCCGCGCTGGCGTACCTGTTCCTGCTGGTCACCGGCGTGGTGCTGTGGTGGCCGGCGCGCTGGCCGCCCTCGCTGCGCATCGTGCTGGACCGCGGCCTGCTGCGCGGGCTGTTCGACCTGCACCGCACCGGCGGCGCCGTGCTCGGACTGCTGATCGCGGTGTCGGTCTTCACCGGCGCCTACATGGCCTGGCGACCGCTGGGCGGCTTCATCTCGACCGCGCTCGGGCAGGTGCCCGCCAAGGCGCCGATCGTGCCCAAAGGCACCGCCACCGGCCCTCGCCTGCCGCTCGACGCGCTCGTCGCCCGCGCGCAGGCCGTGTTCCCCGGCCAGCCCATCGGCTACGTGCAGGTGCCCGGCCGATCGGACCGGCCGCTGCGCGTGCGCTTCCGGCTCGCCGACGACCCGCACCCGAACGGCATCGGCTCGGTGTGGGTGCATCCGGTCACGGGCGAGCTGCTCGGCGTGCGCCGCTGGCAGGACATGGACACCGGCAACGGTGCGGTGGCCGTGATCTACCCGCTGCACACCGGCGTGCTCGGCGGCGTGGTGCACCAGGCGGTCACCGCGCTGCTGGGCCTGGCGCTGGCCGGCCTCGGTCTGAGTGGCGTCTGGCTCTGGTGGCGCCGGCGTGCGGTGGCTGCGGCCGCGCGCAGCCAGGCACTGTCGCGCGGCGCGGCGCCCTGAACGACGCACACATCCCATCCCTTCATCCATCACAAATACATCGAGGAGGACTCCCTTGTTCCCGCACAAAAAAACCGCCATCGCCCTGGCCCTGCTGCCCCTGAGCCTGCACAGCTTCGCGGCCGACCCCGAGCCGTCGAAGTCGCTCGAGGCCATCACCGTCACCGGCGACTGGCTCGGCACGCCCACCGAGACCAAGGTGCTCGAGCACGCCGGCGCGCGCAGCATCGTCGAGCGCCAGCAGATCCAGGAAAGCGGCTCGGCCAGCGTGCGCGACGTGCTGCGCCAGGTGCCCGGCGTGCAGGTGCAGGAGAGCAACGGCACCGGCGGCAGCGACATCTCGCTCAACGTGGGCGTGCGCGGCCTGACCTCGCGGCTGTCGCCGCGCTCGACCGTGTTGCTGGACGGCGTGCCGCTGGCCTACGCGCCCTACGGCCAGCCGCAGCTGTCGCTGGCACCGGTGTCGCTGGGCAGCCTCGAGGCGGTCGACGTGGTGCGCGGCGCGGGCTCGGTGCGCTACGGCCCCCAGAACGTGGGCGGCATCATCAACTTCGTGACGCGCTCGATCCCCAAGCAGTTCGCGGGCGAAGTCGGCGTGGGCGTCGAGAGCGCCAGCCACGGCGGCGGCACCAAGACCACGCCCAGCCTGTTCATCGGCGGCACCAACGAGAACGGCCTGGGGCTGGCACTGCTGTACTCGGGCACGCACGGCGACGGCTGGCGCCAGAGCAACGACAAGACCCGCATCGACGACCTGATGCTCAAGGGCGCCTACCGCCTCTCGAAGACCGACGACATCGCGATCTCGCTGCACCACTTCGAAGGCAAGGGGCGCATGCCCGGCGGCCTGACGACGGCGCAGTTCGCGGCCAACCCGTTCCAGTCGGACCGCCCCTACGACGAGTTCACGGGCCGCCGCACCGACGGCTCGCTCAAGTACACGCACAACGACGGCGTGAACAAGTTCGAGATGCTGACCTACTACACGGACTCGTACCGCAGCAGCTACCTCGAGCAGGAAGGCACGGGCGCCAACGCCAACCGCCGCCGCCTGACCACCGCGCCGCGCAACTACAAGACCTACGCCTTCGAGCCCCGCTACTCGCGCCTGATCGACTCGGGCAGCGTGGTGCAGGAAATCAGCATCGGCGCGCGCTACCTGAAGGAAGAGGCCTCCGAGGTGGCCACGCGCAGCAGTTACTACCGGCCGGCGCCGGGCTTCGACGCCTACGCGCTCGCGCAGCCCGCGTACCAGACCAGCAAGGGCGGCACGACCGCGCATGCGTTCTACATCGACGACCGCATCGACTTCGGCAACTGGACGGTCACGCCCGGCGTGCGCTACGAGTCCTTCCGCTCGCACAACGACGTGTTCACGGTGGCCAACAACCGCATCACCAACGCGATCTACCCGAAGATCGACTCCAACGAGGTGCTGCCCACGCTGTCGGTGCTCTACCGCATGAGCGAGCGCTGGACGCTGTTCGCCAATGCCGGCGTGTCGTTCGGGCCGCAGCAGTACGCCCAGCTCGCGCAGTCGACCACCAGCCTGCACCCCGAGAAGGCCAAGACCTACGAGATCGGCACCAAGTACAAGGGCGAATCGTGGAGCGGCGAGCTGACGCTGTTCAACATCAACTTCGACAAGGAGCTGCAGCTGGCGCGCTCCATCACCGGCGACGTCGGCCAGTGGACCGACCTGGGCGCCACGCGCCACCGCGGGCTGGAGTCGGCGCTGCGCTACGACCTGGGCAGCCTGAGCGACGCGCTCAAGGGGCTGTCGGTGTCGGGCACCTACACGTACACGCAGGCCACCTCGAAGGCGGGCGTGTTCGCGGGGCGCGACCTGCCCTTCTACTCGCGCCATGTCGCGACGCTCGGCGCGCGCTACGAGCGCGGGCCGTGGACGCTCAACGCCGACCTCTACGCGCAATCCAAGCAGCGTTCGCCGGGCTCGCCGGACGACGGCGCGAAGTACATCACCGTGGAAGACCCGAGCGGGCGGCTGGGCGACATCCCGGGCTACGGCACGGTGAACCTGCGCGCGGCCTACGACTTCGGCCCCTCGCTGAGCCACCTGAAGCTGGCCGTGGGCGTGAAGAACCTGTTCGACCGCCGCTACTACAACCGTTCGGTCGACAACAACGGCGGCAAGTACGTGGGCCAGCCGCGCACGGTGTACCTGCAGGCGTCGCTGGCGTTCTGAGGCCGGAGGGGCGCGCGCATACACTCGCGCACCCATGGCTCTCAAATCCACCATCTTCAAGGCCACCCTCGCGGTGGCCGACATCGACCACGGCTACTACGCCGACCATGCGCTGACCCTGGCGCGCCACCCCAGCGAGACCGACGAGCGGATGATGATCCGGCTGGTCGCGCTCGCACTCAACGCGCACCAGCTGCAGGACATCTGCAACGGCGACGGCACGCTGGCCTTCGGCGCGGGCCTGTCGAACGTCGAGGAACCCGACGTGTGGCTGCGCGACTTCACGGGCCAGACCAAGATCTGGATCGAGGTCGGCCAGCCGGAAGACAAGCCCATCATCAAGGCCTGCGGCAAGGCGGACGAGGTGATCGTCTACTGCTTCAACCACGCGGCCGAGATCTGGTGGCGCGGCATCGAGAGCAAGCTCACGCGGCCGCAGAACCTGAAGGTCTACCGCGTGCCGACCGAGGCCTCGCAGGCGCTCGCCAGGCTGGCGCAGCGCAGCATGCAGCTGCAGGCGACGATCCAGGAAAGCACGCTGACGCTGGGTGACGGCGTCAACAGCATCGACGTCGAACTGCTCAAGTGGAAGTGAAGAGGCCGCGCGGCTAGGCCGCCGGCATCATCTCGCCGCACTGCCAGCACTGTTCGAAGCCGCCTTCGACCTGCTCGCCGCACACGCACAGCCAGCTGCGCTGCGGGCGGTTCTGCAGTTCGTGCAGCAGGCGCTTCGCGAGCTCGTACTGCGAGGCGTCGTCGATCCAGATCTCGGGCAGGCACTGGTCGGGCGGCAGCTGGCCCATGACCGCGCCGAGGAACTCGCGCTGCACGGTGGCGGCCACGCCCTCCTCGCACAAGGCGTGCGCCCACACGGTCGCGATCGCGAGGTTGGGGGCTTGCGCGAGGCGGCGCATGGTCAGGGGGCCCAGTTTTTCTCGTCGTCCGGGTCGAACTCGGGCTGCGCGGCGGAGGGCTCGGCCTCGCGTGCGCGTTCGGCATAGCGGTTGAACCGCCAGGCCGAGTCTTCCATGGTGATGCGGCGCCAGGTGACGCGCTTCTCGACCGGCGTCATGGCCGGCCAGTACTGCACCTCGTCGAAGCTGCGTCCGCAGCCCTTGCACTCGTCGTCGCCCTGGCTGGTCGAGCAGATCGCGATGCAGGGCGTGTCGGGCGTGTTGTGGTACCAGTCGAGCCAGGCGGCCCAGGCCTTGGCGGGAAAGCCGACCTCGTCGACCTCGTCTTCGTGGTGGAAGACCATGAGCGCGTAGACCTCGGCCAGCGCGCGCAACTCGGGCGCCAGCGTGATGCCGTCGGGCGAGGGAGACTTCTCGCGCCAGTGGTTGATGGCGGCCTCGATGTCGGTGATGTGGATGGCGGCCATGGAGAGTGAAAAAACAGCGAGCGGCGATCATAGTCCCGCAATGTCCCGCCCCTTCCTAGGGCCATATGCGCTCCCAAAAATGGAGCATCCAATGCCCGCTGCATGCGCCCCTCCGGACATTTGCCCTTAAATGTAAAGAAAACTTTTGGTTGCCTCGGCGCGGTCTTCAATGCTCTAATCCCGCCCACGAAGGGGAGTAGCTCCCGATCGCTGTCCCCGGGCAGCGTGAATCGTCAGGTCGTCAATACGAAGCACAACACTTCCGGCCTGTCGGGCGACACACGCGCGGACGCAGGTCGGCGCGCTTGCTGTTGTCGAGCGAGACCTTCGATTTGAACCTGCGCAGGTTTGGTCGAAGCGTTCGCAAGTCCCCGGTGTCACCCGGCCTTCGCTCCCCCGCTTTCGACCGCACCCGCGCAGGGTGAATCGAAACGCATCGGCATGCCGCTGCCCGTCGTGGTCCCCATCAGGGAGCTGCGGGCGTGGCGCCAAGACAAAGAGGAATCTATGGAACAGTTCATGGCCCCGGAATTCTGGGTCGCGGTCGGTCAGATCATCATGATCGACATTCTTTTGGGCGGCGACAACGCCGTCGTCATCGCGCTGGCCTGTCGCAAGCTGCCGCCCGCGCAACGCACCCAGGGCATCCTGTGGGGTACCGCCGGCGCCATCGTGCTGCGCGTGATCCTGATCTTCTTCGCGCTCACGCTGCTCGCGATTCCGTTCCTGAAGCTGGTGGGCGCGATCCTGCTGCTGTGGATCGGCGTGAAACTGCTGGCCCCCGACCATGACGACGCGCACGGCAACATCGCCGGCAGCGACCGCCTCTGGGGCGCCGTGAAGACCGTGATCGTGGCCGACCTGGTCATGAGCGTGGACAACGTGATCGCCATCGCCGGTGCCGCACAAGGCGCGGGCGACGGCCACCAGATGCCGCTGGTGATCTTCGGCCTGCTCGTGAGCATCCCGATCATCGTCTGGGGCAGCCAGCTGGTCATCAAGCTGATGGACCGCTTCCCGATGATCATCACGCTGGGCGGCATGCTGCTGGGCTGGATCGCCGGCACGATGGCCGTGTCCGACCCGGCCCTGGCGAACCCCGCCAACTGGACCTGGGTGCCGAAGGTGCCGCAGACCGACACCATCAAGTACGCCGCCGGCATCATCGGTGCGCTGCTGGTGCTGGCGATCGGCAAGTGGGTGGCCTCGCGCAAGCCGGCCCCCGCCACCCCGGCCCACTGAGCGTTCGTTGAACGATAAACGCCCCGCACTGAAACTTCTTGCATCAATCCGGTCTCTGTCACTCTAACTATCAAAGGAGAGCACTCATGGAAAAGATCATTCTTTACGTCGACGACGCCGTCTATGCCAGCGAGCAGTTCGCCGAACTGGCGCCGGATGCCGACAACGTCGTGGCGCGCCATTGGGTGCTCGTGGCCTGCGCGCCGCGCATGACACACCGGATCAGCAAATGGGTGAGCCACAGCGCGCGCGAGAACTGGCGCGCCAAGTGGTTCAGCAAGGTGCAGGCGCAGATGCTGCCGCTGCTCGAACGCAACGGCGGCCAGGTGACGGCGGTGCTGGCCAAGGGCCCGCTGACCGACCTGACGCAGCAACTCAAGCGCGAGCACGCGGCCACCCACGTGGTCGATGCGCGCCGCCCGAAGATCGGCGTCGACCTGGAACCGGTCACGCCCGACCAGACCCCGCCCAAGCAATCGGGCTGGGCCTTTCCTGGCGCCGTGATGGGCATGGGCGCGCTGCTGGTGCTGGCGAACGAGCTGGCCGAATAAGCCTGGGCGGGGCCACTCGCCCTGCCCTCCGAACCGACACAAGCCCCGCTGCGGCAACGCAGCGGGGCTTGTTCTTTTGTGCGGGCCCGTGGGGTATCCTGCGGCGCATGCGCATCCTCCTCAAATGGCTGCTCAGCGCCGTGGCGCTGCTCGCGGTCGCCTACCTCTACAGCGGCGTCCAGGTCCAAAGTTTCGGTTCGGCGCTGCTCGCAGCGGCCGTGATCGGCCTGCTCAACATGGTCGTGCGGCCGGTGCTGGTGATCCTGACGCTGCCGGTCACCATCGTCACGCTCGGGCTGTTCCTGTTCGTGATCAACGCCCTGCTGTTCTGGGCCGCCTCGGGCCTGCTCGGCGGCTTCCATGTGAACGGCTTCCTCGCCGCGCTGCTGGGCTCGCTGATCTACTCGCTGCTCGGGCTGCTCATCGAAAGCGCACTGGGCGGGCTGCTGTCCTCCCGGCGCTGAACGCCGCCCCTCGACGCGTCACTACTTCAGCGGCGGCTCCTCGGCCTGCTGCTTGACCAGCACGTCGACGGCGCGTGCGCGCGTGTCGATGATCGATGCCTCGTAGTGGTCGATGGGCGCACCCGACTTGCGGACCAGCTCCTGCGCCGCCTTGAAGCGGTCGCGCGCCGCCGGGTAGTCGAGGATCGCCACGTTGGCCTCGGCGTCGGCGCGGATCGCGCGCAGCGTGTCGTTCTGCGCGCCGTACAGATTGGCCAGCGTGCGCCAGGCCGTGGCGTCGCGCGGATGGACGGCCACCCAGTCGCGCAGCACGGGCACCATCGGCGCAGGCTGGCGCTGGGCGATCGCCGCTTCGGCCGCGAGGATCATCTCGGGCCGCTCCTTCGACTTGGCGTCGAGCAGCGCCGCCGCACGAGCGGCGCCGCCGGCCGCGAGTTCGATCTCGGCCTGCAGCCAGCGCGCCTGCTTGGACGCGGCCGCGTCGTCGGCCGTGCGGGCCACGAGCCGCTCGGCCAGCGCGCGCGCCGCCTTGAAATCGCGCAGCTCCTTGGCCGCCATCGCCGCCGCGTAGAGCGTGCCCGCCTGCTGGGCCGGTGAACTGCCCGCGAACTCGCCGCTCGACGCGGCATTGACCCACAGCCGCAGCACGTCGACGCCCGGGCGCGTCAACACGCGAGCGCGCGAGGCGACCATGGCGTGGTCCATCACCAGCGGCACCGTCGGCGGTGCCGCTTCGGCACGGAACTGGAACCGGCCCTGCATGTCCGAGATGCGCTCGGTCGTCAGCGGGTGGCTGCGCAGGTAGGGGTACGAGCCGTTGTCGTTCAGGCGCGAGGCGTACTGCAGCTTCTCGAACATCGCCGCGGCGCCCTGCGGCGCAAAGCCCGCCTGCGTCATCACGCCGAAACCGATGCGGTCGGCCTCGCGCTCCATGTCGCGCGAGAAGCTCAGCTGGTTCTGCATGAACAACGCCTGGCTGCCCATGATCACGGCCTGGCCGGCGTCGGAATTGCGGCTCTTGCTGGCGGCGATCATCCCGAGGATCAGGCCAGCGATCATCAGGGGCATCTGCTTGCCCTGCTTGTTCATGATGCGCGAGATGTGGCGCTGCGTGACGTGCGACAGCTCGTGCCCGAGCACCGTCGCCAACTCGTCGCGGCTGCCGACCGCGGCCAGCAGCCCCAGGTTCAGCCCGAGGTAGCCGCCCGGCAGCGCGAAGGCGTTGATGTTGCGGTCGCGCCCCAGCAGGATGGTCCAGGCGAAACGCTCGTCGAGCTCGGGCGTGAGCTCGCCGCGCGCGCGCGCAGCGGCCAGCAGGCGCTGCCAGATGTCCTGCACGTAGGCTGCGATCACCGGGTCATCGATGTAGTCGGTGTCGCGGTACAGCTCGCGCACGATCTGGTCGCCCAGCCGGCGCTCGGCACTGGCCGTCATCTCGCCGCCGTCACCGAGGCCCGGCAGGATCTGCTGCACCTGCGCCAGCGCGGGGGCCGGCAGCAGCACCTGGGAAGCTATCAAAAAAGTAGCGCACACCGCATGCCGGAGGGGCGTCGGGCGCGTTTTCTTGTGGGAAGAGGGAGTCAAGCGCGGCATTCCTCGTCTGTGGCTCGGGCTCGTATGATGCATCTTCAAAACGAACGTTCACCGATGAGCACCCTCACCCATTTTGACGCCCAGGGCCAGGCCCACATGGTCGACGTGGCGGCCAAGCCCGCCACCCACCGCGTGGCCGTGGCCACCGGCCGCATCGAGATGCAGCCCGCGACGCTGGCGCTGATCGAATCGGGCACCGCCAAGAAGGGCGACGTGCTGGGCATCGCGCGCATCGCCGGCATCCAGGCCGCCAAGAAGACCAGCGACCTGCTCCCGCTGTGCCACCCGCTGGCGCTGACCCGCGTGGCCGTGGCCTTCGCGCTCGCCGAGGGCGGCCAGGCGCCGCAGGTGGCCTGCACCGCGACCGTCGAGACCGTCGGCCCGACCGGCGTGGAAATGGAAGCCCTGACCGCCGTGCAGGTCGCGCTGCTCACCATCTACGACATGTGCAAGGCCGTGGACCGCGGGATGCGGATCACCGACGTGCATGTGCTGGAGAAGCACGGCGGGAAGTCGGGGAGCTACGTCGCGACTGCGGGCTGAAATCCAGCGGCTATAGCTCGGGCGCGTCGTCCGGGCGGTTGTCCAGCCAGCGGGCGAACGCGGCCGGAAACGCCACCCGGAAGCGCTCGGCCCATGCATGCGCCTCGGCATCGCGGCCCAGCAACTCGGCGCTTTCGATCAACTTCACGATGACGCGCGGCTCGGGCGAAAAGTGCAGCACGCGCCCGGCCAGGTCGTGCATGTGCGCGGCATTCGCCGGCGTGACGGCTGTCAGCGTCACCTCGGCGAAGTCCACCTGGCGTGAGAACAGCCATGAGCCCTGGAGCTTGGCGAGCGTGTCGTCGCGGTAGGCCGGCATGCGGGCCTCGCGCGGCAGGTAGATCTGGCTGATGCGGGTGTAGTCCCAGGCGGCGTAGCCGATGAGGGCCACCCAGGCTGCGGCGGCGGCGAAGGCGGCGAGCTTTCTGCCGTTCGCTTCCGGGCGCTTGGGCGATGCCGGCCACAGGATGCCGAGGCACAGCCCGAAGACCAGTTGGAACGGGCCGTACCAGAGCGGGTACTCGAGCAGGCTGTGCAACAGGATGACGCCGAGCAGGCCCCACGCCATCAGCCGCAAAGGATCGCGCTCGCGCCAAGGCTTCGCCGCACCCACCATCCACAGAAAGCCCCCGCAGATCAACAGCGCCGCCGGAATGCCCAGCTCGACGGCAAGGTGCAGCGGCAGGTTGTGGGCGTTGTCGAGGATCACGGGGAAACGCGGGCCGTTGTACAACGTGGCGAAGTGCGCGAAGCTGAGTTCGCCCCAGCCCCAGCCGGTAAGGGGGCGTTGGGCAATCAGGGTCAGGACGTTCTGCCAGAGGACGATGCGGCTGTCGGTGGTGACGACGGCGGGTTGCAGGCGGTGGAGCATGCCGGTGCCGGAAACCGCAGTGCCGGCACTGGCCAGATACGGCAACAGCCAATGAAATGCGACATACAAGGGAATCGCGCCGAACAGGACCCACGGCGCAGGAAGACCGAAACGCTCGCTCTGCGCGCCTCCTTGCGACTTGCGGCGCTCCCGCCATGCCATGACGGCGGCGATGCTGGCGATCAACAGCAATTGCAGCAAGCCCGTGCGGGACACTGACGCCTCCACGGCTGCGACCAGCAGAACGGCTGCGACACTCAACGCCCATCCAGTGCGTCGAGATCGCCGCGACGCATACAGCCATAACGCCGCGACCAAGGCAAGGTTGATCAGCGTCGCGAACTGGTTGCGCTGGCGAAGATTCCCCCAGGCACGTCCTTCGGAGGGAGAGGTGGTCAGGTGGCCAAGAAGCTCCGCCCAGCCGTAGTACTGGAGCAGGCCAAGGACCGCGGTCAGCAAGCCTGCGACGAGCAGGCCCACCGCCACTGCACGGGCATGCGGCCCTTGACCGCTGACCGCCCCCGCGCCAATGGAGGCTGCAGCGCCTATTCCCACGAACACGCCCAATGTGGGCCACAGGATCGCGGTGACTCGGCCCGCGTCTGACAGCACGACGAAGAACGCACTTGCGGCCACCCAGATCCACATCTTTCGTTGCAGAGGGGCTGTTGGCATCAGCACCAGCAGTCCTGCAAGGCATGCCCCTGTGACGAACGACTGCCAGGTATTGACTGAGGGTCCCGCGACCAACGGGCTCAAGAAAGGGAATGCCACCAGCCCCGCAAGCATCACGAGACTTGCGCGGTCGGCCACAGGTGCGGGGGCGCAGGCAATGTCAACGGTCATCCGTTGACATTGTGCCCTTGGCCCGAATTTCCGAACGGCGGCCCGGTCGGGCCAGAGAGCAACGCCCGACAACCCTGCCGGCGACAGCTCGCCGTACCGTCAGGATCTCAGAACGGCGGCGAAACCACCGGCCTCCAGGCGCGGCGCCAGACCTTGGGCGCCGAGCAGCCGTCACCGGCCTTCTGCGTGCCGCCCACCCCGGTCAGATAGCCGGTCTCGTTGGTGCAATCGACATCGGGCCTCAGGTCCGGCCGGCCTTCGTTCGGCTGGCCGATCATGTTGCGCGAACTCACGTTGCCACGCGTGAAGCCACCAGCAGGAATGGAGACGATCGAATAGAAATCGAAGCTGCCATTGGAATCGACGTCGAAGGAATACTTGTTCTTGCCCGTCAGCGCGTCGAGCACATAGATGATGTTGGGCAGGCTGCCGGTGGCCGTGCAGGACTCGAGGCCCAGGTTCCGGTCTTCCGGCAGGAATGACGTGATCATCACGCTGCTGCCCAGGTTGGCCAGGTCGCCCACCACGCGTTCACCGTTGGCCATGGCCCCGGTGTAGTTGATCACCCCCAGATTCAGCAACCACCCCTTTTTGGTTTTCCAGTCCACGGGGTTGGCGCTGACCTGGTAGAAATTCTTGCCATTCTCGATGCCGGTTCCCAGTTTCGCCGATCCCATGTCGATGGTTTGCGCCACCAGATCCGTGAGCACGACCTTGTTGAAGCCCGTCTTGTCGTTGCCCCCGATCGGCGTCTGGTCCCAGATGCCGTAGATGGCCTGCTTTGTTGCAGGCGTCGTCAGGTCGTCCTCGTCCAACAGGATGCCGGTGCCCACCACCACGATGGCGCCGCACTGCGACGTGGTGCTGTACGTGCAGGCGCTCGCGTCGCCGGGGTGGACCTGCCATGTCGGCGCCGCATAGATGGGCTGCGTCTTACCACCCGGCGTGGTGAACAGCGGCCGGTCATAGGACACCACGAACTTCGAACTACGCAGGTCGAAACGCCACAGATTGCCGTTGGCGTCACCGGCATAGGCAGCAACGATCTTGCGGGTGGTGTCCCGCACGGCGACTACACCGCCCAGGCCGCGGTTGCCGCCGGTGACGGCGTTGCCAAACGCGGCTGGCAGCGGGATGAATTTCTTGAGTTTTCCGGTGATCGCCTCCACCACGTACAGGCCGACCTGCTTACCCGTCGCCGGGTAGTGGCCGCTGCCCGTCAGCACAACCCAAGTGCCGTCGTCCAGCTGACCTGCGGTGGGGTTGTTGGTCACATTGGTCAGGTTGTCGTATCCCTCGGTCTTGTTGTTCAATTCCCAGAGAAAGTGATCCTTGGTCGGGGTCCGGTTCCCCGAGTTCATGGGTGACTCCAAGCCATACATGAAGCTGCCCGCGCGCCCACCCGTGCCGAACACCAGTTGGCGCCATGCGGCGGCTCCGCCCGCAGGGGTCAGGTTGTTCGTGTCGTACACGTCGTGCTCCACCAATGGCCCATCAAGCGTGTAGCGGAAGCGGAAATTCGAGTTGGCCAGATCGATCTGTGAGGCCATGGCCCCCTTGGGCATGAATTCGGCCAGTTCCGTACCGGCCGGAATGCCCGACAGCGTGGTGTCGTTCTTGGCGGCGTTCAGCACATGGACCTTGCCGTTGTTGGTGGCCGCAAAGATGGTCGGAGGCAGCGATGTCTTGTTGCCCTTATAGGCGGCATAGGTGTCCTTGCCATCGACCGAGCCATAGATGTTGTAGCCCATGTCGATACGTCCACCCACGAACACCGGCGGCGAATTGACCGAGGCGCCGATCGGTTGCTTGCGTGAGCGATAGACGGTGTTGTTGATGTCCTTCTGCGGGTCTTCACCCAACAGGTAGCGGATGAAGCTGCTGTCGGTTTTTTGCAGGTTGTCCGCATTCAACAGCGCCTTGAAGTCGAGCGGCAAATTATTCAGCGTCGTGTTGTAGTTCAACTCCACACGCTTGGTGGCGAGTTTGCTGGGCGCATTGGCGTCGTAGTCCGACAGGGAAAAAATCTTCCGGCTCGTCAGGGCCGGCATCCTGGCATTGGCGGACCATGCGGGAACTGCCTTGCCGGACGAATCCACGGAAAGATAGCCGCCGCTGGCATTCAGCTGGAAAGCCTTGATGTCGCCGCTGTTGTCGGCCGTTTGATATTCCGTCGTGTACTTGTATTGGTTTTCCAGTGTCTGGAATTCGCTGCTGTTGCCTGACACGGCCACACCGGCATCGTTGCCCGAACCCACCATGCTGCTGAGCGCATTGTCGAGAGCTTGGCGAACATCTTCACCCGAATAGACGCTGTACGCGCGACCACCACCAGTGAAGCCGGCGCGGATGAAGTCATCGACGCGCCGGGCATCGGCCGCACTGCCAGAGGTCGAGTTCAAATCGCCAGATGCCCACTTGGGACGCGTTGTTGAATTACCGGCAAGCCAATCGTTGTTGTATGCATTGATTTGTGCCCAAGTCAAACCGTTGGCCGTCCCAGACTCCCCCGACGGCGTCAACCCCCAGCCAATCGTGAAGGTTGTCATGTTCTGCCAGAAAGAGGGGTTGTGCTGGCCTTCAATGGGAGGGACGTTATTAGGCAGTGTGTCGGAGAAGTCCGTGCGCCAGAAGTAACGGGCTGTCAGGTCGGCGAAGCCGTAGCTGCTTGCCTCTCCATCGCTGTATGGGATGTAGAGATTGCGGGCTGCGAGCCTGGTTGCCAGATTGGTATTGCTGGACCCCGTGGCTCCGCTCGGGTTGAATTGAAGCGCGGCGGGGTTGCCAGACGGATTTCCGCTGTAATTCGTGCCTTGCGTGCTGGCATATTTGATATCGGCGTTTTTTGTGGTTGCAGAGTTCCACGCGCCATCGGACAACACGATCGAATAAGCGCGCCGGCAGCTCAGATCGTTGGTTGCGCTGGTTTCACCCGTGCTTGTCGGATCATTTTTCCAGGGATTTCCGTAAGTCGATTTGACGTCACCATTGTAATAGCCGGCTGCGAGGGACAACGTATTATGGCTTGGCGTTCCTTGAGCCGGAATGATTCCATAGATCCAGTTGTAGAACTGTGTCTTCCATTTCTTATTGGCATCATCTTTGTCGTCGCTGAAATACCGAACACCTCGTACGATGCTGGTTGCCGTTCCGCTTTTTTCGGTTGCCGTGTTGGTGTAGTTGTATTGAACATATCCCACACGAAACTTGTTGTCATAGTTTTGCATCGCCTGACCCACGGCCGTACTGACCGCGAGGGTGCGAGTGCGATACCAGCGATACCAATTGAGAATGTTTTGAAGCTCTTTTGCCTTGGTGCATTCGGTCGCATTTGCTCCGCAATCCGTACGCTTGTGCCCCGTGGGCAAAGTCACGCTGCCTGATGTCGGCGTAATATCTGTTGTGGCATTGGAGGAGCAGCTTGTGTTTGTGCATCGAACATAGGAAAATTTCGCATCACTGTCCACACTGCTCGCCGTCGTGTACGTGACATAGGACGGGACATAATTATCGTCATTGATCGTGTAATCGATGCCCGGCGCCGAATACGTAAATTTTCTGGATGATTGGTTGTCTATGAAAACAAGCGGATTGACTTCTGCGACACCGCTTGAATTGACTCGAGGCGAATAAGTAATCGAAGGGTTGTAGTACTGCGTATTGACGCTGCTCGATCGCATGCGATACCACGCGTAATCACACGAACTGCCTTTGCATCTTTCAGGCATCGAATACCCTTCCTGGTATTCGTACGCCATCGATCCTGAATTGTCCAGTACGAACATCAGGTTGGGCTTGGCGCCCGGCACTGCACTGAACAATGGCGCTTGGCTGGGCGAGCCGGCAGCAAACGCGCCGACCACAGGAAAAGCTGCAACAACGAGCGCAGCGATCAAACGGTGCGCGATCCGTCGAAAAGCGCGCCACGCGCAGGTTGTCTGCGTGGTCGGTGCAAGGGTCTGGAATGCAGTGTTCATCGCGTATTTCCCCGGGCGATCTGGTATTTCTTCAAGGGTGCCGTGAGGCCGGTGACGTGGTGCGACGCTCGTGGCGCGCAACCAACCGGATCTCAGGCGCTGCTATTTGTTTGAGCGGACCGTTGCGTTCGCTATTTCCAGCAATCCGCAACGTTGACGCCCGTGGCGGGGCTATCTACGCCTTTCACCCCTTGGCTGTTCAAGGTCAGCGTGCCGCACTTGTCTGCACTCATGCTCCCGGTGCGGGTGGCCTTGAGGGTGTAGCTGTGCGTGGTGTCGGGCGCGAACACGGCAACGGTGTAGTTGGCAGTGCCCGTCTTGGGCGAATTGCGAAGGTGCTCGGGAAGCATGCTGACGTTGCCATTCTTCTGTTCGACCTCAGCGGCGCTGCTCCCCCCCGTGCTGGCGGTGTAGCGGTCATTGGCCGAGTAATAGCGCTGCATGAACTGCGCGGCTTCCATCAGGATGGCTTGGGCTTCCGCACGTTTGGAACGGCGCACGTACTCCTGATAGCTCGGCAACGCGACGGCCGCGAGGATGGCAACGATCGCGACGACGATCATGACTTCGATCAAGGTGAAGCCGCGACGAGACCGACGGGAATCGAAAGGTAGGTGTGTCATAGCGGAGAGAGACGGGTGCATGGAATCAACTGCTGCGCGACAGCACGGACTGCATCCATGATTCGGAGCCCCGGGTGGATTTCCCGGTCGAGCTGTCGAACTTGGCGTTATTGGCGAAACCCCGGGCTGTGATCAGATAGCCCGTGAGCTTGGGTGTGGACGTGCTTTCGATCTTCTGGATGAGGCAGCGCGGCGCGATGTCCAGCTGTGCGGAGTCGACGTCGGTGCCGGAGGGCTTCTTGTTGTAGTAGTCCGACGGAAGGCTGATCACGTTATTGCCTGTCCAGCTGGCGCTCTTGCGCCACTCGGCGGTGGGGTCGAACTCCGAGCCGATCGTGGTGGTAATGATCTTGCCGCGCAGGCCCGTGGTGGAGTACTCGGTGTAGTCCTTGCCGTCGCCATCGAAAATGGCCACCTGCTCACAGAAACGCAGCGCGGTTTCCGCGGCCTCCCGAGCTACCTCGGTGGAGCGGATGCCGTTGATGCTGCGCTCGCTCTGGGTCGCATTGCGGATGGCGAATGTGCCCAGCAGCGACATGATCACGATCAGGATCAGGGTGATGACCAGCACCGCGCCGCCCTCTCGCCGGACAGGGGTACGTCCCCAAAGCATGTGCGGGCAGCGATGAATAGAAGGCGTGGTGCTCATTGGATGATCAGGCGGTTTCTCAGCAGCACCGTGGTGATGTAGGCCCTGCGCAGATAGCCATCGTTGTTCGTGACGTCAACGTTGCTGCAGTTCTTGTAAGACGTCCCACCGGCGGGCACGTCCTTCACGGTCCGATCGCTGCGCATGAGCAGGCACACACGCACGCTCAACACTCGGCTCCAGCGGTCTTCAGTGAGATCGGGAAGGACACCGCTGCTGGCCAATGCGTCGACCTCGGAGGCATTCAGGTACTTGACGATCTGGTGCCGCATGGGATCGTAGGTGGAGGCCAATTCGGCGCTGGGGCGATTGGCCACACCGTAGAGGATCTGCATGTCTTCGACATTGGCCAGCAGCGGTTGCGCGGCGCCGATGGTGTTGGCCGTGGCGCCGCTTTTCTCCGATCCGCGGCAGGACAGCATGGGCTGCGTACTCGCGTCAGTCACCGAGTAGCGGTTGTCTGCCAGGGTGTAGTTTGGCGCTGCAGACGCAGGCGTCGGAGGTGGGGCCACCTGCGAGGGGGTCGCCGCGAAGATGCCGGTGCCCACGCAATTTGTCGCCAACGGCGTGCTGTCGGTCGAGGGCGTCGTGTTGTCCGTGGTGGCCTCGTACCGGATGGCGATGGCGTCGCTGCCGCCGCCCGGTTTGCACGCCAGGCTGCCAAAGGCGCCCGCAGCGGTGGCATCGGTAAAGCCACCGTCGCACCCACGCACAGCCGGGCCCGCATAGTTGCCCATTACAGTGGCACCGCTGCCTGGAATGATCTGCCGCGAGTAACCAGCTTGCTTGAGTTGCTGCTGGATCAGGTTGAGAGCGAGGATGCCGTCCTCATTCATCTGCGTTTCGACCTGGGACATCTGGCTGCCCCGACTGGATGCGACATAGATCGAGAGGCTGGACGCCAGGATCACCAGCCCGAGCGTCAGCGCGATCAGCAATTCGAGCAGGGTGAAGCCGGCGATGTGCTGCCGGCGCGCACGGGGCGAGAAGGTTGCGGTGTTTCTCATAGCGTGACCCGGAAATACATGCAGGTCAGCGAAGCCTCGGTCGTCTCGGAAATGTTGGCGCCCTTGGGACACGGCTGCGACTGACGAAAGCCATCGCCCTCCTGGATCGAGGTCCAGATCAACCAGATGTTCAGCACGCGAGTGGCTGGCAGGCCGTTCACGCCCGCCGGTGCGTCCGTCAGGTCTGCGGTGACGTAGGCGGTGCCGCCCGGCAACCGGTTGGCAACGTTGGTGAGCCACTGGGACTTGTCGTAGTTCGCAATGGCCGCGCCGCAGGTATTGATGGGATTCGTGGGATTGGAGGTATCGACCTGGCAACTGGCCGGTGCCTCCGTGGGGTCGGTCGTCGCGGCCGAACGCGTGCTGGCGGTGTACGCCGTGGTGTTGGCGTAGTTCGCAAAGCCGGAGAGATTGGCTCGGGCGCGCTCCGTGTAGTCGGTCACCAGGCTCAAGCCGGTGGCCCGCATGCGGGAGAACTGGTTGTACTTGATGGCCGAGGACGTGAGCCCCGCCATGCCGAACAGGGCAACGGCCAGGATGACGATGGCCACCAGCACCTCGATGAGGGTGGCGCCTCGTTGTCTGTTGTGGGTTTTCATGTCCGTGAAGAGAGGGCGGGGCTGTCCAGGTACGGCCGAGCTGTCGGGCGACCTCATCCCTCGTTGCTATCGCAGTCGGTCGCGTTCGCTACGTAGCGGACACGACCAGGCTTGGTGATGCAGAGGGCCTTGCGCGCCCACGGCGTGGCGCTGGCACTGCTGAAACCGGTGGCGTCGATGTCGATGCCGTTGGCAGCGCCGTTCAGCAGACCGTTGGGCATGAAGACAAAGCGCCCTGCGGTCTTGAGCTTGATGGACGCGATGCCGGAGGGCTCCACCTGACGAAGCAACAGCTCATCGCCGTTCGTCGAAGAAAAGTCGTTGTTGGCGTCGCGATCGTTGTTGACGAACACGATCCAGCCGCTGGCGTAGCCTTTGGCGCCCGCGGCGGTCTCACAGGCGGTGGCGGTGCTGGACGCCACCCGGCACACAACAACCGGGCGTCCACGCGCAATCGCCTCGGTGCGCGCAATGCGCAGCGAGCCGGTCAGGGCGTTGACGGTATTGGAAGCACGCCACTGGTTGACGAAGCGCGACATCGAAGGGGCGGCAATGCCGAGCAGGATCGCCAAAATGGAGAGCGTGACCAACAGTTCGATGGCTGTCAGACCGCGTTGGCGACGCGAGGGCTGAAGACCAAGGCATGCCGCGCACAAAAGCCCACGCGACTCGTGCTCAATAGCTTGATTGGCCGGCCGGAGAGGTTTTTGCACTTGTTTAAGAATGTGTCTTTATGTGACTTTCAATGCTATGCGATGCATTCGATCAGCAAATGCCGCACATCGCGCAACAGCAACCGCTTGGCGGCATCCAGCAAATTTGAACAACGCGGATCAAGATGCCGGTTGTCTCGCTGGTCTTGGCCTGCCTGCAAAACCAGCAAGGATGGCCTTACCCCCGCCATCCATAGACGCCCCGGCGCAGTTCTCAAACCGCGTAAAGCGCCGCGCTCAAAGACAGCACCGCGCAGACGCAAAAAAGCCGCCCGAAGGCGGCTCTTTGGAATGCCTCAGGGCTTAGCGGCACGAACCCGGGGCGTACTTGGCAGCATTGGCGGTCGAGGTGCACTTCCACTCGAACACTTGGGTGCCTTGGCCGCCGCCGGCAGCGTTCAGAGCATAGGCGGTTGCGGTGCCGGCAACTTGATAGCTAGGCGTCAGAACGATGGTATCGGTCGCGGCGAACGTCGTGCCCAAGTTGGCCGCATGCGGAACCACGGTGATCGCGCCCGTGGCGCCATTCGTAGAGATGGACTGGACCATCTTGGTGGGGGTCGTCGCATCGCAGCCAAAGGCATTGGCGTTCGCGGCGTTGGAGAGCGTTGCGGCCGCGTCCATGCTTTGGATCGTTTCGCTAATCGTCGTGCGGCATTGCGATGCGGCCAGAACCACTTCAGACATGCGGGCCTTGATGGTGTAGTCCTTGTATGCCGGCAGAGCCACCGCAGCCAAGATACCAATGATCGCCACAACGATCATCAATTCGATGAGGGTAAAGCCGGCTTGTGCGCGGCGAGCGAGAGTGCGACGGTTCATTCGATTAACTCCAGGTTGGTTTGTAGAGCCCGGGAACCAGCCCGGAGCGAGGAACCTTCCGCAGCATCCGTGCCACCCAGCTTCCCCACCCTGCAGCCCTCGACCAGGCCGTCTTTGGTCACAAGATGGTTACATGATGTGACACAACTCGCACTCAGATGCCAATTGTGTCGACAAATTTGTCATGCCCGACCGGGCCCTATCAGAAGGTCAGCACTCCATCCGCCTTGAGCCAACGGATGTCCCGCTGCGCCAACCCAGCCACCTCCCGCCCCGCCAGCATCTCGATCTGGCTCATGATTTCTTCGGTCTCCGCCGGCTTGGTGTGGGTGATGTAGATCGGGTATTGCTTCCCCGGATCGATGTGCGCCAGCTCGTGCGCCAGGGCCACCGGCGACAGGTGAAGGCTGCGTTCGGCCAAGGCTTCTTCGCGGGAGCTGAAGGCGGTCTCGATGACCAGCATCGCCACGTCGATCGCATTGATGCGCTCCCAGAAGGGCGGGTTGCGTTCGGTGTCGCCGCTGAAGACCCAGTGGGCGCCGCCTTCCGCCCGGCGGATGGCGAAGCCGCAGGCCGGCACGGTGTGGACGGCCGGCAGCACCTCGATCAGCTTGGGGGCGTCGCTGCCCAGCTCGAGGCGTTGCCCGACCGTGATCTCGTGGAAGCTCACGAACGGCGATTCGGGGCTGGGAATGCGTTCGAAATTCGGCCAGATGACGTTGTTGAACACATGCGCCCGCAGTGCGTCGATGGTGGCCGCCAGGGCATGCACGCGCAAGGGCCGAGTGCGGCGGCTGCCGACGGCGTCGAGCATCAGGGGCAGGGCGGCGATGTGGTCGAGGTGCGAGTGGGTGAGCACCACGTCGTCGATGGCGGCCATCTCGTCGAGGGTGAGGTCGCCGACGCCCGTGCCGGCGTCCACGAGCAGGTCCGCATCGACCAGGAACGAGGTGGTGCGGCAGTCCTTGGCGATGGCGCCCGAGCAACCCAGCACGCGAACCTGCATTGTGGAAGACCCCTTGTATGCGTCTGTCGTCATTTGGTGTCGAACCGGGTGGCGCCGTCCCAGTCCGGGTCTTGCGGGCGAAGCGCCATCGAGGCTAAACGCTGGGCGTAGAGCTGGTAAAGGACTTTTTTCGCATCCGCGGCGAGCAGGGGAGCCAGCAAGTTCCGGCCCAGCGCCCAATCCTGCCGGCGGTAGGCGGCGAGCACCTGGCTCCAGCGGTCGAGTTGCTGCCGTGTGTCCTGCGCCTCGGCTGTGGCTTCCGGCGCGAGCGGGGTGTAGATGGCGACGGCCTGGGCCTTGCCCTTGACGCGCACGCTGTCGAGTTCCTGCCAGACGAACCCGGGCGCCGCCTCGCGGGTGGCGCCGCTGGCAACGATCTCGACCCCGTAGTGTCCGCTCAGGCCCTCCAGCCGGGACGCGAGATTGACCGCGTCCCCAACCACGGTATAGCTGCGGCGCGCGGTCGAGCCCATGTCGCCGACGCTCATGAGGCCGCTGTTCAGGCCGATGCCCGCGCTGATCTCGGGGCGGCCGTTGGCGCGGTGCTGGCGGTTGATGTCGTGCACGGCGGCGGCCATGTCGATCGCCGCCTGCACGGCGAGCGCGGCGTGGCCGGGCGTGTCGATGGGCGCGCCCCAGAAGGCCATGACGCAGTCGCCCATGTATTTGTCGACGGTGCCGCGGTGCGCGCTGATCACCTCGGTGAGCCGGCTGAAGACGGTGTTCAGGAAGGCCTGCAGCTCGGCCGGCGCCATCTGCTCGGACAGCCGGGTGAAGTCGCGCATGTCACAGAACATCACGGTCATTTCCTTGCTCTCGGCGCGCATGCTGTAGCGGCCGGGGCGCACGAGCATTTCGTCGACCAGCTGCGGCGGCACGTAGGTGCCGAAGAGCCGCACCAGCCCGCGCCGCGCGCGCGATTCGACGAAATAGCCCCAGCTCATGTTGAGCGCGAAGGCCAGCGCCACCATGACGAGCGCCGACGCCAGCGGGAGCACGAGGCTGTGGCCGACGTAGAGCCAGGTGTTGAGGCCGACCAGCGCGGCGACCACGCCGGCGCCGAGCAGCACGGCGCGCGATGCGGACAGCAGCGACAGTCCGAACGCGAGCAGCAGCCCCCCCGCCAACACGGTCAGCACTTCATAACCCGGCGCGTAGTCGGGCACGGCCAGCAGGCGCCGGTCGAGCAGGCCCGAGACGATGTTGGCGTGCACTTCGACGCCCGGGAACGCGGCGCCGATGGGGGTGGCGCGCAGGTCCTGCAGGCCGGGCGCGGTGGCGCCGAGCAGCACGATCTTGTCCTTCAACTCACCCGGCGCCAGTCGGCCCTCGAGGACGTCGGCAGCGGCCACGTAGCGGAACGACCCTGCGCGCGGCCCGCCGGGGCCGCGAAACGGCACCTGCAGGCTGGCACTCTGGTCGACCGGGATGCGCAACGACCCCAGCACCAGCGCCTGCAGGCGCGGAAAGTTGCCGTCGCCGGCCACGAGCGCCGGCCGCACGGGCGGCGAACCGTTCGCCAGCCGGTACACCGCCAGCGCCAGCGACTCGTAGTGCCCGGGCGACGCATGCTCGCCTTCGTAGCGGGCAATGAGCGGCACGCTGCGAATCACGCCGTCGTCGCTGCCGTCACCAACCAGGGTGTTCAGGAACCCCGCGACCGGCGCCGCGCGCCCCAGCACCGGCAGGCTGGCGCCGAAGCCGTTCCAGAGCGTGACGAAGGAAGCATGGGGCGGAAAGGCGTCGGGCGGCAGCACGGGCGTCGCCGGCAGCAGCCCCTTGGCGCTGGGCTGTTCGGTGCGGGTGAAGTAGTAGCCCAGCGCCACGGGCTGGCCGCGCAGGGCCTGGGCCAGTGTGGCGTCGTGGTCGAGGGTCGGCGCGAGCTGATCGATTTCGGCAGCGAGGCCCGGCACGCCGCTCAATGGCCCGGCTGCGATCTCCTTCAGGCGCCCGAGGCCGGAGCTGCGATCGGGCTCGAGAAACATCACGTCGAAGCCGAGCACAGCCACGTGTTGGCGGGCCAGCAGTTCCGTCGTGAGGTTGGCAATCTTGTCGCGCGGCCAGGGCCACTGGCCCTCGCGCGCCAGGCTGGCGTCGTCGACATCGACGATCACGACCCGCGTGTCGGGCGTGCCCGGCATGGTGGCGCGCAGGCGGGCGTCGTAGATCAGGTGGTCCAGGTGCTCGATCACGCCCAGCCGCCAGGCGCCGGTGGCATGGAGCAGCGCCAGCACCACCGGTAGCAGCGTGATGGCGATGCGCGGCCAGTGCCGCCGCAATGCGCTCATGGCCGATCAGCCTTGGACAACGGATGCCTGCCGGCGAGAAAACGGGGAGCGGAGCGGGGCGTCCGGGCCGGCTCAGATCCGGACGAACTGCATGCGCGAGGCGCCGCCGAGTTCGAGCACGTCGCCCTCCTGCAGCGCGACGGCCTCGGCGCCCAGCGGGGCGCCGTTGAGCGTGACGCTGCCGACGACGGTGGCCGCCACGTAGCCCTGGCGGCGGCGGGTGACGACGGCCACGGCGACGCCGGGCTTGCCGATGGTGGTGACCACCTTCTGCAGCGGGACGTCCTGGCCTTCGTTGGCGCCCGAGAGCACGCGCAGCACGGGCACGCCCAGCTCGACCAGTGCGCCCGATTCGGTGGGCGCCGACGAGAGCGGCATCGGCGCCGAATACTCGGAGAGCGAGGCCCGCACGGAGCCGGGGCCGGCCATGAGGTTGCTGTGCGAGCGGAAATGGATGCGGCAGCCGCCGACCTCGATGACGTCGTTGTCCTGGAGCGCCTGCTTCTGGACGGCCAGCGCATTGACGTAGGTGCCGTTGGTGCTGTTGAGATCTTCAATTTCGACTTCGCCGCCGCTCATGTGCAGCACGGCATGCTCGCCGCTGACGGCGAGATTGTCGATCACGATGTCGTTGTAGGCGCGCCGGCCCAACGTCGTGCGGTTCTTGGCGAGCGCCACTTGGCCGATGACGACGCCATCGACCGAAATGATCATCTTCGGCATGGCCGATTACTCCCCGTTTGCAAAGATCCAGCACCGTCAGGCGGCGCAAACGGTCCGCCGCCTGGGTTGGCTGCTACATGGCCCCGCGGGTCGCTTCGCTGACGCCCGCCTTGGCCAGAACAACTGAAATGTTATCCCGTCCGCCATTGTCGTTTGAAATTGCAACCAAAAGTGAAGCCATCTCCTTCAGCCCCAGATCACGGCTCAAAAGCGTGAAAAGCTGCGCATCCGGCACCATCTCGCTGAGCCCGTCGGAGCACAGCATGTACAGGTCGCCCGGCCTGGCGCTGTGCTCGTGCATCTCCAGCAACACCTGGGCTTCCACGCCCATGGCCCGCGTCACGAGGTTGCGGGTGGGGGAGTTCAAGGCCTCTTCGGGCGTGATGGCACCCGCGTCGAGCTGCTGCTGGCGCAGCGAATGGTCGCGCGTGAGCTGCTCCAGCTTGTTGTTGCGCAGGCGGTAGCAGCGCGAATCGCCGATGTGGCCGACCACCACGCGCTGGGGACGGAACGCCGCCAGCACCAGGGTCGTGCCCATGCCTCGCAGTTCTTCGTGGGTGATGCCTGCCTGGAGGATGGCGCCGTTGGCCTCGTCGGTGGCCGCCTGCAGCGCACGCCGGACCACGCGGGCCGGCGCCTGCATGCCGGCCTGGGCGAACCAGCGGCCGAAGCTCGCGTGCATCAGTGAAATGGCCATGGCACTGGCCACCTCGCCGCCCTTGTAGCCGCCCATGCCGTCGGCCAGCAGCGCCAGGCCGAGGGCCGGGTCGACGTGCACAGCGTCTTCGTTGTGAGCGCGCAGGCGCCCGACATCGGTCAGCGCCGCAAACTCCCAGCTCAGCGCCGGTCGACTGGAGAAAAGGGAAACGCCAACACCTGCCATCGTTTGTCAGCGCTCGCTTTTTAAGGGATCAGTGCGCAGCAGCGCGTGCGCGCCGTTGCAGGAAGCGGCCCAGGGCCACGACGAGCACCGCGCCGGCGATCGCGCCCACGTAGTGCATCCAGGGGTTGGCCGCCAGCGCCTCGTGCAGCGACACGTCGCTCACAATGGTCTCGCCGCCGACCCAGCCGATCAGCGCGGCGCCCAGCATGACGATGATCGGGAAGCGTTCCATGAGCTTGATCATGAGCGTGCTGCCGAAAATCACCAAGGGGATGCTGATGGCCAGACCCAACACCAGCAGCACCATGCTGCCTTGCGCGGCGGCCGCCACGGCGATCACGTTGTCCAGGCTCATCACCAGGTCGGCCAGCAGGATGGTCCGCACGGCCGCGAACATGCTGCCGTATTCCTTGGACTCGCCGTCGCCTTCGTCTTCCTCGCTGAGCAGCTGCAGGCCGATCCACAGCAGCAGGGCGCCGCCGATGATCTGCAAGTAGGGCAGCGCCAACAGCTTGGCCGCCACCACCGTCAGCACGATGCGCAGCACCACGGCCGCGCCCGAGCCGAACAGCACGGCTTTTTTCTGTTGCGCGGGCGGCAGCGATCGCGCCGCCATGGCGATCACGACGGCGTTGTCGCCCGAGAGGATGATGTTGATCCAGACGATCTTGATCAGGCCGATCCAGAAGTCCGTGCTTTGAAGAAGTTCCATGTCTCTGATTCCACTGTGTTGTAGTTAAAAAAGCGCCCGCAACTCAATGCGGGCGCTTTTTCATTTCTGCGTGGTAATGCGAGCGGCGGGAATGCCGCCAGCGGTGCGTGTGCTTTTTACAGCTTGCCCTTGAGCAGCTTGGCCAGCTCCGAGAAGTTGCGCGTCACGGTGAAGCCGCACTCTTCCATGATGGCGAGCTTGGCTTCGGCCGTGTCGGCGCCGCCCGAGATCAGCGCGCCGGCGTGGCCCATGCGCTTGCCGGGAGGGGCGGTGACACCGGCGATGAAGCCGACGACCGGCTTCTTCATGTTGTCCTTGCACCAGCGGGCTGCGTCAGCCTCGTCGGGGCCGCCGATTTCGCCGATCATGATGACGGCGTCGGTGTCCGGATCGTCATTGAAGGCCTTCATCACGTCGATGTGCTTCAGGCCGTTGATCGGGTCGCCGCCGATGCCGACTGCCGACGATTGGCCCAGGCCGATTTCCGTCAGTTGAGCCACGGCTTCGTACGTCAGCGTGCCCGAGCGCGAGACCACGCCGATGCGGCCCTTGCGGTGGATGTGGCCGGGCATGATGCCGATCTTGATCTCGTCGGGCGTGATCAGGCCGGGGCAGTTCGGGCCCAGCAGCAGGGTCTTCTTGCCGCCGGCCGCTTCCTTGGCCTTCATCTTGTTGCGCACTTCGAGCATGTCGCGAACCGGGATGCCTTCGGTGATGCAGATCGCCATGTCCAGGTCGGCTTCGACAGCTTCCCAGATGGCGGCCGCGGCGCCTGCCGGCGGCACGTAGATCACCGACACGGTGGCGCCGGTCTGCGTGGCGGCTTCCTTCACCGAACCGAAGATCGGGATGTTGAAGATCGACTCGCCGGCCTTCTTCGGGTTCACGCCGGCCACGAAGGCGTTCTTGCCGTTCGCGTATTCCTGGCACTTCTCGGTGTGGAACTGACCGGTCTTGCCGGTGATGCCTTGCGTGATGACTTTGGTGTCTTTGTTGATGTAGATCGACATGACTTGTTCCTTAGGCCTTCTTGACTGCTGCCACGACCTTCTGGGCCGCGTCCGCCATGGTGTCGGCGCTGATGATCGGCAGGCCCGACTCGGCCAGCAGCTTCTTGCCTTCGACTTCGTTGGTGCCCTTCATGCGCACGACCAGCGGCACTTGCAGGTTCACGGCCTTGCAGGCTGCGATCACGCCGGTGGCGATGGTGTCGCACTTCATGATGCCGCCGAAGATGTTCACGAGGATGGCTTCCACGTTCTTGTTCTTCAGCATGATCTTGAAGGCTTCCGTGACCTTCTCGGGGGTGGCACCGCCGCCCACGTCCAGGAAGTTGGCCGGCTCGCCGCCGAACAGCTTGATGGTGTCCATGGTGGCCATGGCCAGACCGGCGCCGTTCACCAGGCAGCCGATGTTGCCGTCCAGCGAGATGTAAGCGAGGTCGAACTTGGAGGCTTCGACTTCGGCCGCGTCTTCTTCGTCCAGGTCGCGCAGGGCCACGATTTCGGGGTGGCGGAACAGCGCGTTGCTGTCGAAGTTGAACTTGGCGTCCAGGGCGACGACGTTGCCCTTGCTGTCACGGTTGAGCGGGTTGATCTCGACCAGCGAGGCGTCCGTCTCCATGTAGCAGGTGTAGAGCTTCTTCAGGATGTCGACCGTCTGGGCGGTCGAATCGGCCGGCATGCCGATGCCGTCGGCGATTTCCTTGGCTTGCGCGTCGGTCAGGCCGTCCTTGGGGTCGGCGTAGACCGTGATGATCTTCTCGGGGGTGGAATGGGCCACTTCCTCGATGTCCATGCCGCCTTCGCTCGAAGCGATGAACGCCACCTTCTGGGTGGCGCGGTCGGTCACGGCCGAAATGTAGTATTCCTTGTTGATGTCGGCGCCGTCTTCGATGTAGAGGCGACGCACCTTCTGGCCTTCAGGGCCGGTCTGGTGGGTCTTGAGCTGCATGCCGAGGATCTCGCCAGCCAGCTTCTTGACGTCTTCGATCGACTTGGCGACCTTGACGCCGCCGCCCTTGCCGCGGCCACCCGCGTGGATCTGGGCCTTGACGACCCAGACCGGGCCTCCAAGCTTCTGGGCGGCCTCGACCGCCTCCTGAACCGTATAGGCCGGGATGCCGCGCGGCACCGGCACGCCGAACTTGGCAAGGATTTCCTTGCCTTGGTACTCGTGAATCTTCATGAGGGATGTCTCTCGGAAGGAGGAGGTTGAGAACGGGAGATCGGGAGTGAGACTGTTGTTTCTGCTCTGTTGTTCGCGGGCGACGGCAGCCTGACGGCTGGGGGCGGCGAACAACCGCGGACTGTATCATGGTGCGCCGCACCAATACTTGATGCGCGGTTGCGGTCAATACGTACTTTCTTCTAGCCACCCTACGCATACTCCGATATGGCCAAGGTTTTCATCGACGGCGAAGCCGGCACCACCGGCCTGCAAATTCGCGAGCGGCTGCAGACGATGCCGCAGATCGAGCTCGTGAGCATCGCGCCCGAGCTGCGCAAGGACGTGGCCGCCAAGCGCGAGCTGATGGCCGGCGTCGACCTCGTGGTGCTGTGCCTGCACGACGACGCGGCGCGCGAGTCGGTCGCGCTGATCGACCAGCTCCCGGGCCAAAAGCCCAAGATCATCGACGCCTCGACCGCCCACCGCATCGCGCCGGGCTGGGTCTTCGGCTTCCCCGAACTCGTCGAAGGCCACTGGCAGGCCGTGGCCCAGGCCGACCGCGTCGGCAACCCCGGCTGCTACGCCACCGGCGCCATCGCCATGGTGCGCCCGCTGGTCGACGCGGGCCTGCTGCCGGCCGACTTCCCGGTGTCGCTGCCTTCGGTGAGCGGCTACTCGGGCGGCGGCCGCACGATGATCGAGGACTACGAGGGCGGCAAGGCGCCGCTGTTCGAGACCTACGCGCTGGGCCTGAAGCACAAGCACATCCCCGAAATCATGACCTACACCGGCCTCACGCGCCGCCCGGTCTTCATTCCGTCGGTGGGCAATTTCAAGCAGGGCATGCTGGTGCAGTTGCCGCTGCACCTGGACCTGCTGCCCGGCAAGCCCAAGGCCGGCGACCTGCAGGACGCCCTGGCCGCGCACTACGCCCGGAGCAACACGCCCGAGCAGTTCGTGAAGGTGCTGCCGCCGACCGAGAACGGCAAGCTCGACGCGCTGGCGCTCAACGACACCAACCAGCTGGAAATCCGCGTGTTCCCGAACGAGGACCACCGTCACGCCGTGGTGATCGCGCGCCTGGACAACCTGGGCAAGGGCGCCAGCGGCGCCGCGGTGCAGAACCTCAAGCTGATGCTGGCGCTCTGAGCCACGTCAAGCACTGATAAGAGAAAGGCCGGCCCGCAAGGACCGGCCTTTTTGCTTTCAGTCGGCCCGCATCGTGCCCGTGTCGCGGTAGCGCACGTGCCACGAAAACGCCTCTTCGAGCCGGTGCGGCGTGTGGCCGCCGCAGGTCGCCACAGCACGCGTGTAGTAATCCTGCAGCATCGCGCGGTACGGCTCGGCCGCGCAGTTGGCGATGATCGCCGCCGCCCGCTCGCGCGGTGCCAGCCCGCGCAGGTCGGCCAGGCCCACCTCGGTGACCAGGATGTCGACGTCCTGCGGCGCATGGTCCACGTGCGACACCATCGGCACGATGCTCGACACCGCGCCCTGCTTGGCGACCGACTTGGTCGCGAAGATCGACAGGTAGGCGTTGCGCGCGAAGTCGCCCGAGCCGCCGATGCCGTTCATCATGTGCGTGCCCAGCACGTGGGTCGAGTTGACGTTGCCGTAGATGTCGGCCTCCAGCGCCGTGTTCAGCGCGATGATGCCCAGCCGCCGGATGATCTCCGGGTGGTTGCTCACCTCCTGCGGCCGCAGCACCAGCCGGTCCTTGTAGCGCGCCAGGTCGCCGAACACCTGCCGCGCCTTCGCGGGCGACAGCGTGATCGACGAGCCCGAGGCGAAGTCGAGCTTGCCGGCGTCGAACAGGTCGAAGGTCGAGTCCTGCAGCACCTCCGAATACATCGTGAGGTGCTCGAACGGCCCCGCGCCCAGCCCCGACATCACCGCGTTGGCGACCGTGCCGATGCCGGCCTGCAGCGGCAGCAGCCGCTCGGTGAGCCGGCCCTGCGCCACCTCGCGCTCGAAGAACGCCACCAGGTGCGCCGCGATGGCCGCGGTCTCGGCGTCCGCCGGCAGCACGGTCGAGGTGCTGTCGGCCTTGTCGGTGATGACGATGCCCAGGATCTTCTCGGGCGGGATCTGGATGGCGCTGGTGCCGATGCGGTCGTGCGGCGCCACCAGCGGCATCGGCTCGCGTTGCGGGCGGTGCTTCGGAATGAAGATGTCGTGCAACCCTTCGAGCGCGGTCGATTGCGAGGTGTTGATCTCGACGATCACCTTGTCGGCCAGGATCGCGAAGCTCGCGCTGTTGCCGATCGAGGTGCTCGGCACCAGCGCGCCGGTCTCGGTGATGGCCACGGCCTCGATGATCGCGATGTCGATCGGCGGGATCTGACGCGTGCGCAGCATCTCGACCGTTTCCGACAGGTGGTGGTCGATGAACATCACCTCGCCGCGGTTGATCGCCTGGCGCAGCACGGTGTCGACCTGGAACGGCATGCGCCGACTGATGGCGCCGGCCTCGGTCAGCTGGCGGTCCACGTCGCCGCCGAGCGAGGCGCCGGTCATGAGCGTGATCTTCATCGGCTCGCGGCGCGCGCGGGCCGCGAGCGCCAGCGGCACGGCCTTGGCGTCGCCGGCGCGCGTGAACCCGCTCATGCCGACCACCATGCCGTCGCGGATCCATTCGGCTGCGGCCTCGGCGGTGGTGATCCTGCTGCGCAGGGCGGGCAGGCGGATGCGGTCTTCGTGCGGCATGGGGGACAAAACGTCTTTCTTTCGTCAGGCAGGGAAAAGAAAAGCCGGCACCGCGCGCGCGGCGGGTGTCAGCGCAGGAAGTAGTCGACCGGCACCAGCGGCGCCGGCGCCGGGGCGCCCACCGACTGGCACAGGTCGATCTCGAGCGTGCGGCACAGGGCCTCGAGCGGCAGGTCGTTCGACTCGGTGCCGAAGGGCTCCTCGATCTCGTCGCCGAGCGCGTCCAGACCGAAGAAGGTGTAGGCCACGATCAGCACCACCACCGGCGTCATGAACCCGACCGAGTCCACCAGCCCGAAGGGCAGCAGGTAGCAGTACAGGTACGCCGTGCGGTGCAGCAGCAGGGTGTACGAAAAGGGGATGGGCGTGCTGAGGATGCGCTCGCACGACGCGGCCGCCGCGCTCAGCGCCGACAGCGTGCCGTCGACACCCGCCGCCAGCGCCGGGTCGATGCGCCGCGCGCGCAGCGCTTCGCGCAGGTCGGCGCCCATGTGCATCAGCAGCGCATGCGGCCGGTTGGCGACCTGGGTCAGGCCCTGCCACTCCGCCTCGCGCAGGAAAGGTTGGGTGTCAGTTGCCGCGTCGGTGCCGCGCAGCTGGTGGCGCAGCGCATGGGCGAAGGCCGCGGCGCGCAAGGTCATGCGCACGCGCAGGTCGTCCAGGCGGCGGACGGTGTCGGCGCCGGCGTTCACCGGCGCATCGCCGTCGATGAGGCTCTGGCACTGGCGCGCCAGGTTGCGCGAGCGCAGGATCACCTCGCCCCAGAGCTTGCGCGCTTCCCAGAAGCGGTCGTAGGCCGCGGTGTTGCGAAAGCCCAGGAAGATCGCCAGCGGCAGGCCGAGCAGCGCGAAGGGCACGGTGCCCAGCGGGATCTTGATGGAGCCGAAGCGCCCGTGCAGCACCGTGACGACGATCGCCACGATCACGTTGAGCGTCAGCGCCGCGGCGATGCGCGGCAGGACGGAGCCCCGCCAGGACAGAAACAGCTTGAGCCCGGACGGGCGTTTCCGGACGATCATGAAAGCGGGGGGCAGGGGAGACAGGCAGGCATGGAGGCCGCGCACGCCGCAAGGCCCGCGCGGGCGCTGATTGTCGCCGAGGCGTCAGCGCGAGGGCGGCCACGCGCCCCAAGACCAACGAAGACGGTCGGGCTCAGCGCACGAGCCACAGCCCCACGCCCAGCAGGACGGCCTGCGCCACCAGCGCGATGTAGAAGAGCTTGCGCGAGGGCGTCGCCATCTCCTGCAGCACCTCGTGGATGCGGCGCGTGAGCAGGGCGCGCAGGGCAGGGTCTTCACCCGTCGCCGGTGTCGTCGCACCGTGCGCGGCACGTTCCTGCTGCCACTCGGCCAGCATGTCGCTCAGGGGCAGGCGGCCCAGCACGAAGCCGACCACCGCGCGCACGGCCCGGCCTTCGCCGAGCACCGGTGCGAGCTGCTGGCACAGGGCGTCGGGCGACAGCCAGTCGGCCACGCGCTGCAAGCCGCCGTGGGTGCGCGGCATGGCTTCGATGCGGCCCGCGATGGCGTCGCCCAGGCGCTGCGACACGGCCTCGCCGCGCGCCGCGACCAGGTGCTGCATCGCGCGGGCGCGGCCCCGCTGCACGCCGAGCAGGAAGTACACGCCGACGAACAAAGACAGCAGCACGGCCACCAGCAACGGCGGCGACATGATCAGCGCCAGGATGGCGCCCGCGCCACCGGCGCGCGCCGCCGGGATGCCCGGGCCCTGCAGCTGGCTCAGGTAGTAGAAGAACACGCCGCCGCCGAGAAACAGGCCGATCAGCGCGCCCTTGATGGCCGAGCCGGCGAAGGCGAAGCCGGCCTTGGCGCCGGTGCGAACGAGAGACTGCGGGTGGGCGGGTGGCGACGACATGAAGGGTTCCTCCGGTTTTTCTGGAAAGCCGCCTCCTGCGAGGCCGGTCGCTGGCGATCATGCCACCGCCTTCCCGCACCATAATCGCGCCACACAACAACGAGGAGGATCGTCATGGGAACCGTCAAGTTTCAGAAACCGACCGGCGCATTCGTCGCCGCATCCTGGGCCGCGCTGATCATCGGCGCCATCGTGTACCTGCTCGGGCTGTGGAATGCCGCGATGCAGCTCAACGAGAAGGGCTACTACTTCACCATCCTCATGTACGGCCTGTTCTCGGCCGTGTCGCTGCAAAAGACGGTGCGCGACCGGCTCGAGGGCATCTCGGTCACCGGCATCTACTTCGGCCTGTGCTGGGTCTCGCTGCTGCTGTCGGTGGGCCTGCTGGCCGTGGGCCTGTTCAACGCCTCGCTGGCCGCGAGCGAAAAGGGCTTCTACGCCATGGCCTTCCTGCTGAGCCTGTTCGGCGCGGTGGCGGTGCAGAAGAACGTGCGCGACATCGCCGCGTACAAGGCCGAGAACCCGCTGGCCGACGACGTCACGGCCACCGAGTAAACCAGGCCGGGCTCAGCCCGCCTCGAGCAGGCGGCGCAGGGCCTGCAGGTCGCGCGCGATCCATCCGGCATCGCGTGCAAAGGCCGCATCGTCCATGTGCGGCTGGCGCAGCAGCGTGAACTGCAGCTCGCACACGCCAGGCGCCACGCCGATCACGCGAAACGGCAGGTAGACCTCGGGCACGCCTTCGGGCGCCACCCAGTGGTCGAGCACGCCCAGGTCGTTGGGCGGCGCAAAGCGCATGCGGGCCTCGCCGCTTTCGGGCGTGCGCACGATCCAGTGGTCGCCGTGCGGCACCAGCGCACTCTTCGCGAGGCCGCTGGCCCAGTCGGGCAGCCGCTTCGGATCGGACGCGAGCGCATAGGCGCCGCGCCATTCGCACTGCACGCGCTGCGTGATGACGCGGGACAGGGCCGCGTCGCCTTCATTCGCCGCTGGGGTCGTCGCTTGTGTCATCGAAGTCGCTCCTGAGCACCTTGGACACGACGGCGCCCGAGAAACCGCGCGCCATCAGGAATCGCATCTGTTTCGCGCGCTCCTTCGCATCGGCGGGTGGCGCGTCGAAGCGGCGGCGCCACAGGGCCGTGGCGCGCTCGACTTCGGTCTCCTGCAAGCCGGCCACCGCCTGCGCGATGGCTTCGGGCGCGATGCCCTTGGCCTGCAGCTCCTGCTTCACGCGCAACGCGCCCGAACGGGCGGCGCGCTGGTGCAGCACCGAGGCGACGACGCGCGGCTCGCTGATGAAGTCCTTGGCCGCCAGCTCGTCGAGCGCCTTCGCCAACGTGCCGGGCTCTTCCTCGTGCTTGGCCAGCTTGCGCTCCAGCTCCGCGCGCGAATGCTCGCGCTGGCTCAGGAGGCGCAGGGCGCGGCCTTTGAGGGAGGGGGCGCTGAAGGCCATTCGGGGGTGGTGGGTCGCTCAGGCGGCCCACGCAACACGCGAAGGCCGCTTCGTCTCACTTACTCCGCCGCCTTGTCGGCCTTCGATGCCTTGGCGGGCTTCTCGGCCTTCTCGGGTTCGCTGCCGGCGTCGGCCGCGAGCAGCGGAATGCCCAGCGACTCGCGCACCTTGTTCTCGATCTCGCGCGACAGGTCGGGGTTCTCGCGCAGGAATTCGCGGGCGTTGTCACGGCCCTGGCCGATCTTCTCGCCGTTGTAGGCGTACCAGGCGCCCGACTTGTCGATGATCTTGGCGTTCACGCCCATGTCGATGATCTCGCCCTCGCGGCTGATGCCTTCGCCGAACAGGATGTCGAACTCGGCCGTCTTGAACGGGGGCGACACCTTGTTCTTCACCACCTTCACCTTGGTTTCGTTGCCGATGGCTTCGTCGCCCTTCTTGATGGTGCCGATGCGGCGGATGTCCAGGCGCACCGAGGCGTAGAACTTCAGCGCATTGCCGCCGGTGGTGGTTTCGGGCGAGCCGAACATCACGCCGATCTTCATGCGGATCTGGTTGATGAAGATGACCATGCAGTTGGTCTTCTTGATCGTGGCCGTGAGCTTGCGCAGCGCCTGGCTCATCAGGCGGGCCTGCAGGCCGGGCAGCGAGTCGCCCATTTCGCCTTCGATTTCGGCCTTGGGCGTGAGCGCGGCGACCGAGTCGACCACGATCAGGTCGACGGCACCCGAGCGCACCAGCGAGTCGACGATTTCGAGTGCTTGTTCGCCGGTGTCCGGCTGGCTGATCAGCAGGTCGGACAGGTTCACGCCGAGCTTCTGGGCGTACTGCACGTCGAGCGCGTGCTCGGCGTCGACGAAGGCGCAGGTGCCGGCCTGCTTCTGCATGGAGGCGATCACCTGCAGCGTGAGCGTGGTCTTGCCCGAGGATTCCGGGCCGTAGATTTCAACGACGCGGCCACGGGGCAGGCCGCCGACGCCCAGCGCGATGTCCAGGCCCAGCGAGCCGGTGGAGACCACCTGGATGTCTTCGAGCGCCTCGCCTTCGCCCAGGCGCATGATCGTGCCCTTGCCGAACTGCTTTTCGATCTGGGCCAGCGCGGCCTGCAGGGCCTTGGCCTTTTCACTGTTGGCGACCGAGATGCTTGCGCCCTTGACGACTGCGTCCATGTGGAAATCTCCTTGAATATCAACGGTTTGTGTCGGGATTCATCCATCTGCTTTTAACCACAGGCTGGATGCTTGAACAGTAGTGTAGGGGCTCATGGCGTTTCGCAAACCCACTTTAAAGTCAGTTTGCCTTACCATCTGAAGCCATGGCCGACCCCGCCTTTCCCACCGATCCCGACGCCTGGCGCCAGACCCACCTGGGCCGCCTGCTGGGCCATGCGATGCGCCGCTTCGACGAGCGCGTGCTGGCGCTCATGGCGCACGACATCGACGTGCCGCTGGCGCTGTCGAACCTCGCGGCGCGCGCGCAGGTGAGCGCAGCGCACATCCACATCACGCGGCACCTGGCGCGCGAGGGCTCGCGCCTGACCGAACTGGCCGAGCGCGCCGGCATGACCAAGCAGGCCATGGGCACGCTGGTCGACCAGTGCGAGGCCTGGGGGCTGGTCACGCGCGGGCCCGACCCGCTCGATGCGCGCGCGCGGCGCGTGCTGTTCACGGCCGACGGGCTGGCCTGGCTGGACGCCTTCCGCCGCGCCGTGACGCAGACCGAGCGCGAGTTCCGCGCCAGCGTGGGCGACGAGATCGCCACCGTGGTAACCATCGGACTCGAAGCCTATACAGCGGGCTAGACTCGCGTTGAGACAAATGTGAACTGCGCCGGCATGGCGCCTGAATCCGCCGGAGGTGGCTCATGCGAATACTGATTGCCGAAGACGACCAGGTGCTGGCCGATGCCCTGCTGCGCAGCCTGCGCACCTCGGGCGCGGCGGTCGATCACGTGGCCAACGGCTCGCAGGCCGACACCGCGCTCATGACCCACAGCGAGTTCGACCTGCTGATCCTCGACCTCGGGCTGCCCAGCCTGCACGGCATCGAGATCCTCAAGCGCCTGCGCGCGCGCGGCTCGCAGCTGCCGGTGCTGGTGCTCACGGCAGCCGACAGCGTGGAAGAGCGCGTCAAGGGCCTGGACCACGGCGCCGACGACTACATGGCCAAGCCCTTCAGCCTGCAGGAGCTCGAGGCACGGGTGCGCGCCCTCACGCGGCGCGGCATGGGCGCCACCAGCAACGCGATCCGCCACGGCCCGCTGGTCTACGACCAGGCCGGCCGCGTGGCGACCATCGACGGCAAGATGATCGAGCTGTCGGCGCGCGAACTGGGCCTGCTCGAGGTGCTGCTGCAGCGCGCCGGCCGGCTGGTCAGCAAGGACCAGCTGGTGGACCGGCTGTGCGAATGGGGCGAAGAGGTGAGCATCAACGCCATCGAGGTCTACATCCACCGCCTGCGCAAGAAGATCGAGAAGGGACCGGTGCGCATCGCGACGGTGCGCGGGCTGGGCTACTGCCTCGAGAAGATTCCCGGTTGAGCGTGCCCCGCCCGCGCGCAATGCCGTCAGGGCTGCTTGCGCAGATTGACGAGCAGCGTGGCGCCGGTGTTCGAACGGCTCAGGAACATGAGGCTGCGGAAGTAGCCGTTGCTGTCGTACACGCCCGCCGGCACCAGCCCGATGATGGCCGGCCCGGCATAGCTGCCGGTGGCGGCGGGGGTGAGCTTGCAGTCGTTGGTGCTGGCCGTGGCGGCATTCACGGCCTTCAGCGTGAGGCTGTACATGTTCTTGGCCGAGCCGGGCTGCGCCAGGGCGACAGTACCCGAGAGCGTGCACTGGCCGATCTGCACGCCGCTCGTGCTGCCAGTGAACACGCCCTGGCCATCGACCTGCACCGTCACGCCCAGGCTCGGGCTGCTGTCGGTGTTGGACCACGTGCCGGTCATGCTCGCCTGCGACACCGCCAGCGCGTTCTCGATCGTGTAGGCCAGCGGGCCGACATCGGACGGCCTGCGGTTGTCGTAGGCGTAGGTGCCATCCACCGACTTCTTCGGCGTGAAGGTGCCCGAGCCCGTCACCGGATATGCGTTGGGCGGAACATACAACTCGGTGTCCGGGTTGAACGACCAGTCGAGCCCCGTGACCTTCAGCGAACCCCACATCGTGCCCCCGAGGAAGCTGCCCGCCAACGAACCGTTGGTGCCGACGAAGGCAATGCCTCGCACGCCCGCGTAGATGCCTTCGCTGTCATTGCCCACCGCGGCGGTGGAGCCGGGCTGCGGCGCACTCAGCGAGGGCGACGGCTCGGAGCCCGGCACAGCGGCGCGGTTCTCGGCCGGTGCGGGCGCGGGCGCCGGGGCTGGGGAGGGCGCAGGGGCGGGCGCCGGAACCGGTGCGATCGGCAGCATCGGCATGCCACCGCCGCCTCCACCACCTCCGCCGCCGCATGCGGTGACACCCACGCTGGCGGCCAACACGGTCGCGGCCATCCAGAGCGGCTTGGGGCAGCCGCCCACGGTCTTTTGCTTCATGATTTCTCCCTGATGTTTTTGAATTGCAGAAACTGCACGTCAAGGCTACAACCAGTCACACCTTGTCAATGAAACGTCACACCTGCGAATCGCAGTACTAGTTCACGCTCGCCCGCGTTCTTTCGTCTTGCCAGGAACTCCCTTGAAGCTCTTTCAGCGCGCCCAGCGCTCCCTGTTCGGCGAGATCCTCGACTGGATGCTCACGCCGCTGCTGCTGCTCGTGCCGGTGAGCATCGGCGTGACCTGGCTGGTGGCGCAGGGCATCGCCAACGCGCCCTTCGACCGCGCGCTGGAGCACAACGTGAAGGTGCTGGCCGAGCTGGTCACGGTGAAGCAGGGGCAGACGCACTTCGTGCTGTCGCAGTCGGCGCGCGAGATCCTGCGCGCCGACGACGCCGGCCACATCTACTACCAGCTGCTCGACGGCCACGGCACGCTGCTGCACGGCGAGCGCGACCTGCCGCAGCCCAACGTGGACGACCCGCCCGGCACCAACGTGGTCCTGCTGCACAACAGCACGGTGCACGGCCAGCCGGTGCGCGTGGCCTCGCTGTGGATTCCCAGCGGCAGCGAAGAGGTGCCGCCCTCGCTGCTGCAGCTGGCCGAGACGCGCGAGAAGCAGGCGGTGCTCGCCACCGAGATCATCAAGGGCGTGCTGCTGCCGCAGTTCGCGATCCTGCCGCTGGCGGTGCTGCTGATCTGGCTGGCGCTGGTGCGCGGCATCAAGCCGCTGTCGGTGGTCGAGGCGCGCATCCGCGAGCGCCGCCCCGGCGACCTGAGCCCGCTCGACGAGTCCTCGGTGCCGCTCGAGGTGGTGCCGCTGGTGTCGTCGGTGAACGAGCTGCTCGACAAGCTCAACGATTCCATCTTCACGCAGAAGCGCTTCCTGGCCGATGCCGCCCACCAGCTGAAGACCCCGCTCGCGGGCCTGCGCATGCAGGCCGACCTGGCGCAGCGCGAGGGCGCCAACGCCGACGAGCTCAAGCAGTCGCTCAAGCAGATCGGCCGCGCCAGCGTGCGCGCCACGCACACCGTGAACCAGTTGCTGTCGCTGGCGCGCGCCGAGGGCACCAGCGCCATGACGCACTGCCAGCCCTGCGACCTCGCGCGGCTGACCATCGAGGTGGTGCGCGAGGCCGTGCCGCGCGCGATCGAAAAGCGCATCGACCTCGGCTACGACGGCGTCCAGGCCGGCGCGCCCGGTGTGATGGTCGACGGCAACCCGACGCTGCTGAAAGAGCTGGTGCGCAACTTGGTCGACAACGCGCTCAACTACACGCCCTCGACGCCCGAGCGCCCCGGCGTGGTCACGGCGCGCGTGCTGGCCGACCCCTTCGGTCACGTGCAGCTGGTGCAGGTGGAAGACAACGGCCCCGGCATCGCCGAGGCCGACCGCGAGCTGGTGTTCGAGCCCTTCTACCGCGTGCTCGGCAACGAGGCCGACGGCTCCGGGCTGGGCCTGCCGATCGTGCGAGAGATCGCCAACCAGCACCGCGCACGGGTCAAGCTCGAAGACGCGCACCCCGGCAAGCACCCGCCGGGCGCGCTCTTCACCGTGCGCTTCGAGGAGGCCCCTTCCGAATGAATCCGCTCGACACGCTGCGCCAACGCTTCCTGGAAATCCGCCTCGACACCGACGTGTCGGACATGTTCGACTTCGGCGCCGATCTGCTGGAACAGGATTCAGCCGAGGCGCTCGCCTTCCACTACGCGCTGCTGCACGACACCGGCATGGACAGCGAGCTCTACGACTGGCTCTGCCGCAAGTTCGGCGAGCGCGGCGACGAAGCCGAAGACCACCTGCTCGCGCAGTTCGACCGCGAGCCCGACCCGGCGATGCAGGCCACGGTGCTGCAGCTGCTCGGCGGCTTCAAGTATCGCAAGGGCCGTCGCCTGAAAGAGACTGCGGCCCTCGCGCGCGCCGCGCTCGTATCGCCGCACGACGAGCTGCGCTGCAAGGGGCTGTGGGTGATCGGCTGGCTCGGCGGCACGACGGACATCGCCAAGGTCGCGCCGCTGCTCGCGCACGACGTCGTCGCCACGAACCGCCGATGGGCCGCGAGCGCGCTGATGCAGATCGTGTTCAACCGCCGCAGCGCCGCACCCAAGGCGCTCGAGCCCTTGCGCCAGGCGCTCGACACCGAGACCGATCCAGCCGTGCTGGGCGGCATCCTGGTCGCGGTGCAGGAAATCGCGGGAAAGAAATTCGGCCTGAGCTCGAGCTCGCACGAGCCGCCGTCCGAAGAAAAGCTGCAGGCCGCCTTGGCCAAGGCGCGGCGCATGTTCGCGCGCGCTGCTGCGGCCTGACCGGGTCAGGGCGCGGGCGTGCCCGAAGGCTTGGCCTCTTTGCGGATCTGCACCCACTCGGGGTGGATCTGCCGCGCCATGCGCTGCGGCTCGCGCTCGTCGAGCGCCGCGGGCGCAAGCCCGAAGCCGGCCAGGTCGCCGCGCGTCCACAGCCAGTAGCCCGCGTTGGCGGCGAGCAGGGCGATGAGGACCAGGCGCAGCTTCATGCCCTCGCTCAGAAAGACATGCCGCGCGGGCGCACGCTCACTTCGTCGCTGGAGATCAGTTGCAGGCCGGCGTCGGTGCGCACCTGCAGCTCGCCACCCCAGGCCACGCCTTCGCACAGGCCCGCGGTGCCGTCGCTGAGCGTCACCTCGCGCCCGCGCAGCACGTCGCGCGCCGCAAAGCGTTCGGCAAAGGGCGCGAAGCCCTGCGCCTCGAAGGCGAGCACGCTGCGCACCAGCGGCTCGGCCAGCGACAGCAGCACCTCGGGCGCGGACGCGTCGGGCTGCCACTGGCGCAGCCAGGCCGGCGGCGTGCGCATGCCGTCGCCCTCGCGCGGGCCGATGTTGATGCCGATGCCCACCACGAGGTAGCGCGCGGCATCGGGCCGGGCGGTCTGCGGCATCGCGGTCTCGATGAGGATGCCGACCAGCTTGCGGTCGTTCACCCAGATGTCGTTGGGCCACTTGAGGCCGACCTGGTGCGCGCCCGTCGGGTCGAGGCTTTCGGCCACGCTCACGCCCACGGCCAGCGACAGGCCCGACCAGTCGGCCGGCGCCAGCGGCATGCCCAGCGAAAAGGTGAGCGAGGCGGGCGCCTCGGGCTGCTGCGCGCTCTGCCACGGGCGGCCGAGGCGACCGCGCCCCGCCGTCTGGCGCTCGGCCACGAGCAGCACGGGGTCGGTGCGGCCGGCGCGCGCGCGGCGCATCAGCTCGGTGTTGGTGGAATCGATTTCGGCCACGGCCTCGACCGCGAAGCCGGGCAGCAGCGGCGCGACCGTCGCGGCGATCCGGTCTTCGAACCAGGCGCTGGCCGGCGTCGTGCCCATCGTCAGTCTCCGGCGGCGGCCGGGGCGTCGCCCTTGGACTTCTTCTTGCCGTCGGCCTTTTTCTTGTCGGCCTTCTTGTCCGCTTTTTTCTTCTCGGCTTTCTTTTCAGCCTTCTTCGCTTCCTTGGCCTTGGCCTTCTTCTTCTCGGCCTTCTTTTTGGCCTTCTTCTTTTTCTTCTTGTCTTTTTCCTCGTCCTCGTCCTTGGGCGTCAGCAGCGTGCCGCGGCACATCTCGGAGCCGCACCAGCACGGGAACTCGGACAGCAGCTTCTCGGTGTACGGCTCGTCGATGATCAGGCCGTAGTCGTAGTTCAGTTCCTCGCCGGCGGCGATGTTTCTCAGGGCCTTGATATAAACGCGCCCATCGACTTCGTCGGCCTCGCAGTTCGGCTCGCACGAGTGATTGATCCAGCGCGCGTCGTTGCCCTTCACATTGCCGTCGATCACGCGGCCGTCGTCGATGTGGAAGTAGAAGGTGTGGTTCGGCTGGGTCGGGTCGTGCGGATGGCGGCGCAGCGCCTCTTTCCAGCTGATGACCTCGCCCTTGTATTCGATCAGCGTTTCACCTTCGGCCAGGTCCTGCAGGGCGAACACGCCGTTGCCATGGACGTCCGAGCGGCGCATCTGGATGCGCCGGCCACCGGAGCGCGTGGCGGCGGATCGCGCCTCGGGCTCGGTCACGGGGGCGGCTTCCTTGTCGCGGCCGGCGGAAAGTGGGGATTTGGAAGGCATCGCCGAAGTCTGTTAGGTTGAATATGCACACATGCGTGTGCGCGCGTGCGCACGCGGAAGCCGCAGAGTATAGAGAGCCCTCAGATGACAAAGACTTTGGTAATCGCAGAAAAGCCGTCGGTGGCCCAGGACATCGTCCGGGCCCTCACGCCGGTGGCCGGCAAGTTCGACAAACATGACGAGCATTTCGAGAACGACACTTACGTCGTGACCAGCGCCGTGGGCCACCTGGTCGAGATCCAGGCCCCGGAGGAATTCGACGTCAAGCGCGGCAAGTGGAGCTTCGCCAACCTGCCGGTGATCCCGCCGCACTTCGACCTCAAGCCGGTCGACAAGACCAAGACGCGCCTGAACGCCGTGGTCAAGCAGGCCAAGCGCAAGGACGTGACGCAGCTCATCAACGCCTGCGACGCGGGCCGCGAGGGCGAGCTGATCTTCCGCCTCATCGAGCAGTACGCCGGCGGCAAGAGCCCGCTGGGCAAGCCGGTGAAGCGGCTGTGGCTGCAGTCGATGACGCCGCAGGCGATCCGCGACGGCTTCGACGCCCTGCGCACCGAGAAGCAGATGCAGGGCCTGGCCGACGCCGCGCGCTCGCGCTCCGAGGCCGACTGGCTGGTGGGCATCAACGGCACGCGCGCCATGACCGCGTTCAATTCGCGTGACGGCGGCTTCTTCCTCACGACCGTGGGCCGCGTGCAGACGCCGACGCTGTCCGTCGTCGTGGAGCGCGAAGAACAGATCCGCAAGTTCGTCTCGCGCGAGTACTGGGAAATCCACGGCAGCTTCGCGGCCGAGGCCGGCCAGTACCCGGGCAAGTGGTTCAACCCCGACTGGAAGAAAGCCAACGCGCCGCTTCTGGCCAACGGCGAACCCGACGCCGAGCAGCGCGCCGACCGCGTGTGGTCCGAGCAGGAAGCCCGCGCCATCGCCGACGCCTCGCGCGGCAAGCCCGCCACGGTCACCGAAGAGAGCAAGCCCACCACGCAGGCCTCGCCCGCGCTGTTCGACCTGACCTCGCTGCAGCGCGAGGCCAACGGCCGCTTCGGCTTCAGCGCCAAGACCACGCTCGCGCTGGCGCAGAGCCTGTACGAACGCCACAAGGCGCTGACCTACCCGCGTACCGATTCGCGCGCGCTGCCGGAAGACTATCTGCCCGTCGTCAAGCAGACCATGGAAATGCTCGCCAGCAGCGGCATGAAGCACCTGGCGCCGTTCGCGCAGCAGGCGGTCGACGGCAACTACGTCAAGCCCAACAAGCGCATCTTCGACAACGCCAAGGTGTCGGATCACTTCGCCATCATCCCGACGCTGCAGGCCCCCAGCGGCCTGAGCGAGGCCGAGCAGAAGCTCTATGACTTCGTGGTGCGCCGCTTCCTGTCGGTGTTCTTCCCGAGCGCCGAGCACCAGGTGACCACGCGCATCAGCACGGTCGAGCAGGGCGGCAAGAAGTACCCCTTCCGCACCGACGGCAAGGTGCTGGTGAAGCCGGGCTGGCTCGCCATCTACGGCAAGGAAGCCCAGGACGACGAGAAGGAAGACGACAAGGACGGCAAGCGCCTCGTGCCGGTGAAGCCGGGCGAGATCGTGCAGAACGAGTCGGCCGACCTCAAGGGCCTGAAGACGCGCCCGCCCGCACGCTATTCGGAAGCCACGCTGCTGGGCGCCATGGAAGGCGCCGGCAAGACCATCGACGACGACGAGCTGCGCGAGGCCATGCAGGAAAAGGGCCTGGGCACGCCAGCCACGCGCGCGGCCACCATCGAAGGGCTGATCGCCGAGAAGTACATGCTGCGCGAGGGCCGCGAGCTCATTCCGACCGCCAAGGCCTTCCAGCTCATGACACTGCTGCGCGGCCTGGGCGTGGAAGAACTGTCCAAGGCCGAACTCACGGGCGAGTGGGAGTACAAGCTGGCGCAGATGGAGAAGGGCGCCCTGAGCCGCGACGCCTTCATGCGCGAGATCGCCGAGATGACGGAGCACATCGTCAAGAAGGCCAAGGAGTACGACCGCGACACCGTGCCCGGCGACTACGCCACGCTCGCCACGCCCTGCCCGAACTGCGGCGGCGTGGTGAAGGAAAACTACCGCCGCTACGGCTGCACCGGCAAGAGCGGCACGGGCGAGGACGCCTGCGGCTTCTCGTTCGGCAAGTCGCCGGCGGGGCGCACCTTCGAGGTGGCCGAGGCCGAGCAGCTGCTGGCCAACAAGCACATCGGCCCGCTCGAGGGCTTCCGCTCCAAGGCGGGCTGGCCCTTCACCGCCGAGATCATCCTCAAGTACGACGGGGAAGAAGCCAAGAACTGGAAGCTCGAGTTCGACTTCGGCGACGACAAGAACGAAGACAGCGGCGAGATCGTCGACTTCAGCCAGCAGGACACCGTGGGCCCGTGCCCGGTCTGCGGCGCGCCGGTGTTCGATCACGGCAGCAACTACGTCTGCGAGAAGTCGGTGCCGACGAACGAGCAGCCGACCCCCAGCTGCACCTTCAAGACCGGCAAGATCATCCTGCAGCAGCCGGTGGAGCGCGACCAGATGGAGAAGCTGCTGGCCACCGGCAAGACCGACCTGCTCGACAAGTTCGTCTCGATGCGCACGCGCCGCGCCTTCAAGGCCTTCCTCACGTGGAACGCCGAAGAAGGCAAGGTGACCTTCGAGTTCGCACCGCGCGAAGGCGGCAACAAGTTCCCGCCGCGCAAGACCTTCGGCAAGCCTGCCGCCAAGACCGCGGCGGCCAAGAAGGTCGCGGCGAAGAAGACGCCCGCCGCCAAGAAGGCACCGGCCGAGAAGAAGGCGGCCAAGCCGCGCAAGCCGGGCGCGGGCCTCAAGCCCAGCGACTCGCTGGCCGCGGTGATCGGCGCCGAACCGGTGGCGCGCACCGAGGTCATCAAGAAGCTGTGGGACTACATCAAGGCCAACGGCCTGCAGGACGCAACCAACAAGCGCGCGATCAACGCCGACGCCAAGCTCAAGCCCGTGTTCGGCAAGGACCAGGTGACGATGTTCGAACTCGCGGGCATCGTGGGCAAGCACCTCTCGGCGCCCGACGCAGCCTGACGACGCATGCAGCGCCGACACCTCGCCACCGCCCTGTGTGCAGCGATGCTGCTGGGCGGCGCGGGCCTGGCCCAGGCCGCCGCGTGGCCTGACAAGCCCGTCAAGCTGGTCGTGCCCTTCCCACCCGGGCAGGCCACCGACATCTTTGCCCGCGCGCTCGCCGAACAGCTCGGCAAGCGGCTGGGCCAGCCCGTGATCGTCGACAACAAGGCGGGCGCGGGCAGCAACATCGGCACCGAGTTCGTGGTGCGCGCACCGGCGGACGGCTACACGCTGGTGGTGGCGGGCAGCGCGATGGCGGTGAACCAGACGCTCTACGCCAAGCCGGGCTTCGACCCGCGCAAGGACCTCGTCGGCATCTCGCTGATCGCGAAGGTGCCGCTGGTGTTCCTGGCCACGCCCGAAAGCGGCATCCGCACGCTGGCCGAGCTCACGGCGCGCGCCAAGGCCGAGCCCGGCAAGCTGAGCTACGCGAGCGCCGGCATCGGCGGCACGCAGCACCTGTCGGGCGAAATGTACAAATCGGCGGCGCATGTGTTCATCACGCACATTCCGTACCGGGGCAGCGGGCCGGCGCAGGCGGACTTCCTGGGCAACCAGGTGCCGCTGATGGTCGACTCGGTGACGGCCGCGCTGCCGCACATCAAGGCGGGCAAGGCGGTTGCGCTGGCGGTGACTTCCGCCACGCGCTCGTCGCAATTGCCCGAGGTGCCCACCGTGCGCGAAAGCGGCGTGGCCGGCACGAAGAACTTCGAAGCCGTGGGCTGGCTCGGCCTGATGGCACCGCGCGGCACGCCGCCCGAGATCGTGGCGCGGCTGAACCACGAAGTGACCGACATCTTGAAGAGCGAGCAGATGGCGCGCTTCATCCGCGACCGGGGCTCCGAGCCGGCGCCGACGAGCGGCGCCGAGTTCGACCGCTTCGTGGCGAGCGAGATCGGGCTCTGGGGTGCGGCGGTGAAGGCGTCGGGCGCGAAGCCCGAGTAACCCGACTAGCGGCTCAGGCCGGCGCTGCCGGCGGCAGCACGGTCGCCTCTCCGCTGCGGTCGACCTCGGCCAGCAGCCAGTGGCGGAAGTGATCCAGCGTGGCCAGCTGGCCGCGCCCCTCGGGGTAGCAGAACCAGTAGCCCTCGCTGCCCCGGTAGCCGCCGTCGGGCAGCGGCTCTTCCACCAGCCCCGACGCAATTTCGTCCTGCACCAGGCAGCGCGGCACCAGCGCCACGCCCATGCCGGCCATGACGGCGCGGATCATGGTCTGGAACTGGTCGAACTGCAGCCCGGCCAGCGGGTCGAGCCCGCGCACGCCGTGCGCCTCGCTCCAGTGCAGCCACGACTGCGGCACGCTCACATGGCGCAGCAGGGTGCAGCGCGCCACGTCCTGCGGCGTGCGGATGGGGGCCTCGGCCTGCGCGGCGCGCGGGGCGATCAGCGCCACGTCCTGCCCCGCGAGGTAGTGCGAGCGCGCGCCGGGCCAGTGGCCGTCGCCGAACAGGATGGCGCAGTCGAGCTCGGGCCGCTCGAAGTCGTAGCCGTGCACGAAGGGCACGAAATGCAGCGTGATCTGCGGGTGCCGCTGCTGGAAGTCGGGCAGGCGCGGAATCAGCCACTTGGCGCCGAAGGTGGGCAGGGTCGACAAATGCAGCGCACCGCCGCCGTCGCCACTGGTGATGAGCTCCAGCGTGGCCGCCTCCAGCTGCGCCAGCAGGGCGCGCACCGCCTTTTCGTAGCGCTCGCCGGCGGGCGTGAGCGCCAGGCGCTTGCGGCTGCGCTCGAACAGCGGCGCGCCGATCCAGCGCTCGAGCTCCTGCACCTGCTTGCTCACCGCGCCCTGCGTGAGGTGCAGCGCCTCGGCCGCGCGCGACACGCCGCCGAAGCGCACCACGGTGGAGAAGGCACGCAGCAGGTTTAGGGGCGGGTTGAGGCGTCGCAGCGGCATGGGGGAGCCCATCAAGTCATTCCAGATTGGAATGATATCGGGTATATCCTTTGCTTCAGGTGAGCTGCAGCTTTGCACATTCACTCATCGTTCCATTGGAAGAACCCTCATGCAACGTCGTCATTTCCTCTCCACCCTGGCTGCCGTTTCTTTCGCCCCAGGAATATCCTTTGCCCAAGGCAAGCCGATCCGCCTGGTCGTGCCCTTCCCGCCCGGCGGCGCCACCGACATCACGGCCCGCGTGCTCTCCGAGCCCCTGGCCAAGATCCTCCAGCAGCCCGTGGTGATCGACAACCGCGCCGGCGCGGGTGGCTCGATCGGCATGGCCGAGTTGGCGCGCGCCACGCCCGACGGCCTGAGCTTCGGCGTGGCCACGCTGTCCACGCACGGCGTGAACCCGGCCGTGTACCAGAAGCTGCCCTACGACCCGATCAAGGGCTTTGCCGCCGTGACCGAGTTGGTGAAGGCGCCGGGCGTGATCGTCATCAACCCGGCCGTGCTGCCGGTCGGCAGCTTCGCGGAACTCGTGAAGTACCTGAAGGCCAACCCCGGCAAGGTGTCGTACGCCTCGCCGGGCAACGGCACCATCGGCCACATGTGGGGCGAGCTGTTCAAGAGCAGCACCGGAACCTCGATGGTGCACATCCCCTACCGCGGTGCGGGCCCGGCCATCAACGACGTGCTCGCAGGCCAGGTGCCGGTGTACTTCGACCAGGTGGCCTCGTCGCTGCCGCACGTGAAGGCCGGCAAGCTGAAGGCGCTGGCCGTGTCCTGGAGCGGCCGCCTCGACGTGCTGCCCGAGGTGCCGACGTATGGCGAGCTGGGCTACGCGGCCAGCAACGACCCCTCGTGGTTCGGCATGATCGCGCCCGCCGGCACGCCGCCCGAGCTGGTGCTGCGCATGCAGCAGGCCGTGGCCACCGCGCTGAAGGACCCCGCGGTGCGCGAGCGCCTGGCACTGCAGGGGCTGTACGCCTCGGGCACCACGCCGGCCGAGTTCACGAAGCAGATCGCGAGCGAGATCGAGAAGATGAAGAAGGTGGCCGCCTTCGCGCGCATCCGATTGGACTGACCGACACCGCCTATGCATCCAGTCCTGAAACTGATTCAAACCCGCGCCCAGGTGACCAGCGTCGCCGGGCACACCCCGCTGGTGCTGGACTCGCCGCACAGCGGCACCGTCTACCCCGAGGACTTCCGGCCCGTGTGCGACCTCGCCACGCTGCGCCGGGCCGAGGACACCCACGTCGAGAAGCTCTACGCCTTCGCGAGCGACATGGGCGCCGCCTGGATCGAGGCGCACTTTCCGCGCAGCTACCTCGACGCCAATCGCGACATGACCGAGGTCGACACCACCATGCTCGACGGCCCGTGGACCGAGCCGGTGTCGACCGACCCGCGCGTGCTGTCCAAGGTGCGCCTGGGCAAGGGCCTGATCTGGAAGCTCACCGACGAGGGCCTGCCGATCTACGACCGGCCGCTCACGGTGGCCGAGGTGCACCAGCGCATCGACCAGTGCTGGCGCCCGTACCACGCGGCGGTGGCCCAGGCCATCGACGACGCGCATGCGCGGCACGGCTACAGCATCCACATCAACTGCCACTCGATGCCCGCCATTGCGGGCAGCCACGCCACCGACTTCCCGGGGCTGGCGCACGCCGACTTCGTGATCGGCGACCGCGACGGCAGCACGGCCGACCCGGCGCTGTCGCACAAGTTGTGCGAACACCTGCGCGCATGCGGCTACAGCGTGGACTACAACCACCCGTACAAGGGCGTGGAGCTGGTGCGCCGCCACGGCAACCCGGCGGCGAACCGGCACAGCATCCAGGTCGAGATCAACCGCAAGCTCTACATGGACGAGGCCACGCTGGCGCTCGACGAGGCCGGCGCGACGCGGCTGCAGGCCGACCTGCGATCGATGGTCGAGATGCTGCTGGCGACCGACCCGCGCGTGGCAGGCTGAACGACGCAGCCCCTGCAGGGGCTGGTGTCTTTGTTACAGGGCGGCCGGGGGCCCCGGCCTATAGTGGGACGTCCTTAGTTTCTGGAGTCCTGCCGTGAAGTCGATCCTTGCCGCCCTCGCCGTCCTTGCGACCGGTCTGCTGGTCTCGGGCTGCGCCGGCACCGCGCCGTCGCCGTCTTCTTCCTCCACGTCTTCATCGGGCAGCGGCGTGACGGTGTTCGGCACCATCGACGCTGGCGTCAGCGGCACGACGAACAAGTCGTCGCGCTGAGCGAGAGCCTCAGGCGACCGTCGCCAGGTAGCCCCGCAGCGCATCGCGCAGCTGGCGTGACAGTGTCTGCAGGTCGGGCCGCCCGCCCGTGCCGATGTGGGTGTGCGCGACCAGGCCGTAGATGATGGTCTGGCACACGCGCGCCGCTTCCTTCTTCTGCGGGGCGTCGGCCTTCACGTCGCCCGCCGCGTCCAGCACGCCCACCCATTCGGCCACGAAGCGGTCGTACATCTTGCGGTAGGCCTCGGGGCTGGAGAGGTGCCGCTCCAGCAGGTAGTGCGCGCCCCAGGCCACAGGCTGCGTGCGGTGCGCGTCGAGCTGCGCATCGATCACCGCGTCGACGATCTCGCGCCACGGCCGGCCTTCGTTCGCGGCCACGACCGCGCGCATGTCCAGCAGCAGCGCCTTGGAGCGCAGGTGCAGGCACACGCGCGCCAGGTCCTCCTTGTTCTCGAAGTATTCGTAGAAGCTGCCCAGGCCCGTGCCCGCCACGGCCACGATCTCGCGGATCGTGATGGCGGCGTAGCCCTTCTCGACCAAAAGCCGAACAAAGGCTTCCTGCAGCGCCTGCGAGGTGTGGCGCGCGCGGGACTGGCGCGGCTTCCTCCTCGGGGCGGCGGCGGGTGCGCGGGCGCCGGTCATGGCCGCCGAACCCGAACACCTCGCGGGCGGGTTGTTCCTAGAATTTTTGATCCCATCGAAAGGCATTCTGCAATGACCTCGCCCGACCGCGCCCCCGAGACAACGCCCCCCGCCGTCTACACCGGCGAGGGCGATGCGTGGCTGCCCGACGCGCTCTCGCGCGGCCCGTGGGACCCGCGCGCGCAGCATGGCGGCGCGCCCGCCGCGCTGCTCGCGCACATCGCCGAACGCGCGGCGCCCGGCCCCGGCTGGCAGCTGGCGCGGCTCACGCTCGAACTGGTGAAGCCGGTGCCGGTGGCGCCGCTGGTCACGCGCACGCAGTCGCAGGCCTCGCGCGCCACGATGCGCGTGGGCATCGACCTGCTCGCGGGCGACACGGTGGTGGCCCGTGCGCACGCGCTGCTGCTGAAGACCTCGCCACTGACCTTGCCGACGACCCTGCCCGCGGGCGATGCGCCGCGCGAACTGCGCCCGCTGCCCGAAGACTGCACCGAGCGCCTGCGCATTCCCGGCCTGCCCGACGGCCTCTCGTTCCACCAGACCGCCGTCGAATCGCGCCTGGCGCAGGGCGACATCGCGCAGCCCGGCGCGGGCGCCGCGTGGTTCCGGCTGGCGGTGCCGCTGGTGCGCGGCGTGGCCACCTCGCCCGCGATGCGCGCGGCGGCGGCGGCCGACTTCGGCAACGGGCTGAGCTGGGTGCTGTCGCCCGCCGACTTCCTGTTCTCGAACGCCGACCTCAGCCTGAACCTGTTTCGCGTGCCCGAAGGCGAGTGGATCGGCCTGCGCGCCAGCACCGAGATGCACGCCGGCGGCGCGGGCCTCACCGTGTCCCACCTGTACGACACGCGCGGCCTCATCGGCCTTGCGACCCAGACGCTGGTGGTGCGCGAACGCGCCGCCGCCTGAACACGTCCCTTTTTCACCGATTCACGGAGACAACGCCATGACCATTCCCGGCATCCACCCCGACAACCAGGTCCCCGAGCTCAAGGACTACAACGTCTACACCAGCGACCCCGCGCTGCGCGGCGCGGTGGGGCGCGGCGGCGCCGCCTGGCGCGACGACGAGCTGGTGCGCCAGGGCGCCGAGTACGGCGCCGAGGCCACGCTGCGCGCCGCCGAGGACGCCAACCGCCACGAGCCCGAGCTGCACACGCACTCGCGCACCGGCACGCGCATCGACAGCGTGCAGTTCCACCCCGCGTGGCACACCATGATGTCGATCGCGCGGCGCAACGGCATCGCCAACCTGCCGTTCTTCGACGAGCGGCCCTCGGCCTGGGTGGGCTACGGCGCCTCGCTGTACATGCACAGCCAGATCGAGTCGGGCTCCACCTGCCCGACCACCATGACCAAGGCCTGCATCCCCGTGATGCGCCGCAACGCCGCGCTGTACGCCGACCTGCGCGACAAGCTCGCCGCCCACGTGCACGACCCACGCGACATCCCGCTCGAAGGCAAGACCTCGATGACCGTCGGCATGGGCATGACCGAGAAGCAGGGCGGCAGCGACGTGCGCACCAACACCACGCGCGCCGTGCCGGCCGGCAGCGGCCCGTGGGGCGAAGAGTTCCTCATCACCGGCCACAAGTGGTTCTTCTCGGCGCCCATGTGCGACGGCCACCTGGTGCTGGCCAAGACCGACGAGCACGGCTCCTCGTGCTTCTTCGTGCCGCGCTGGCGGCCCGACGGCAGCAAGAACGCGATCCACATCCAGCGCCTGAAGGACAAGGTCGGCAACCGCTCCAACTCCAGCAGCGAGGTCGAGTTCAAGGAGGCCTGGGGCGTGCTCGTGGGCGACGAGGGCCGCGGCATCCCGACCATCATCGAGATGGCCACCGTGACGCGGCTGGACTGCGCGCTCGCCAGCGCCGGCTTCATGCGCCAGGGCTTCGCGCAGGCGCTGCACTACACGCGCAACCGTTTTGCCTTCGGCAAGGCGCTGGTCGACCAGCCGGTGATGACCGAGCTGCTGGCCGACATGGCGCTGGAAACCGAAAGCGCCACGCTGCTGGCGATGGAGCTGGCCGCGCGCTTCGGCTCGCCCGCGCCGCTGGACACGGCCTGGCGCCGCCTGCTCACGCCCGCCGCCAAGTTCTGGAACTGCAAGCGCGCGGTGGCGCTCACCGGCGAGGCGATGGAGGTGTTCGGCGGCAACGGCTATGTGGAAGACGGCCCGATGGGCCGCCTGTTCCGCGAGGCGCCCGTCAACTCGATCTGGGAAGGCTCGGGCAACGTGATGTGCCTGGACGTGCTGCGCGCCGTGTCGCGCAACCCCGACGACGCGCACCTCGTGCTCGACCACCTGCAGGACGTGACCGCCGGCGAAGCGCGCCTGCAGGCCGAGGTGCAGGCCCTGCGCCAGATGGTGCAGCTGGCGCCGCAGGACCTGGAACGCCAGGCGCGCCGCTTCACACAACGGCTGGTGCGCGCGGCGCAGGCCGGCCTGATGCTGCAGCACGCAAGCCCGCTCGCGGCGGCCGCGTTCGTGTCCAGCCGCTTCGATCCCGACTGGGGCCCGGTAACCGGCATCAGCGCCGGCACCAGCGACCCCGGTGCGCTGGTGCGCGCCGCCTGGCACTGAGCACGCGGAGACAACCCGGATGGATTTCGTTTCCCTGCTCGACCAGCACGCCCGCACCCAGCCCACCCACGAATGCCTGCGCGCCGCAGGCCGCGCCTGGACTTACGCCGAATTCGCCGAGCTCTCGCGCCGCGCCGCCACCGTGCTGCGCGACCAGGGCGTGGGCGCCGGCGACAAGGTGGCGCTGCTGTGCTTCAACACGGTCGGCTTCGTCGCCGCGATGTTCGGTGCCTGGCGCCTCGGAGCGGCCGTGGTGCCGGTCAACCACAAGCTGCAGGCGCCGGAGATCGACTACGTGCTGGCCCACGCCGGCGTGCGCCTGTGCGTGGCCGACGGCACGCTCGCCACGCAGATCGCCGCGCGCATCGCGCACCGCTGCGACTGGCTCGCGACCGACAGCGGCGCCGACGGCCTGCCGATGTTCGACGACCTGGCGGCGCAGGCCGCGCCGCTCGGCGATGAGGCTCCGGCGCCCGGCACCGACACGCTGGCCCAGGTGCTCTACACCTCGGGCACCACGGGCAAGCCCAAGGGCTGCCTGCACAGCCATCGCAACGTGTTCATGGCGGCGGTGTGCACGGCGGCGGGCATGTCGCTGTCGCGCAACGAGCGCGCGCTGGTCGCGATGCCGGTGTGGCATTCGTCGCCGCTCAACAACTGGCTGCTGGGCACGCTGCTCATGGGCGGCACCGTGGTGCTGCTGCGCGAGTACGCGCCCAAGGCCTTTCTCGACACGCTGGCCGAAGAACGCATCACCTTCACCTTCGGCGCGCCCATCGCCTTCCTGGCGCCGCTGTCGGTGGTGCCCGACGTGCAGCGCTACGACTTCAGCGCGATGCGCCTGTGGGCCTACGGCGGCGGCCCGCTCGGTGCCGACATGGCGCGCAAGCTCGCCCACAGCTACCGCAGCGACCGCTTCGTGCAGGTCTACGGCATGACCGAATCGGGCCCGCTGGGCACGGTGCTCTACCCGGAAGACGCGATCGCCAAGGCCGGTTCGATCGGCCGTGCGGGCGTGCCCGGCGTGGCCATCGAGGTGCACCACCCCGACGGCCGGCGCTGCGGCGCGGGCGAGGTCGGCGAGATCCACCTGCGTTCGCCGGCCGTGATGCAGGGCTACCTCGACAACCCGCAGGCGAGCGCCGAGGCCTTCGACGCCCAAGGCTGGTACCGCACGGGCGACCTGGCGCGGGTGGACGAGGACGGCTTTTTGTTCATCGTCGACCGGCTGCGCGACATGATCATCACGGGCGGTGAGAACGTCTATTCGAAGGAAGTGGAGGATGCGCTGGGCGCCCACCCCGACGTGCAGGACGTGGCCGTCATCGGCCGCCCGCACCCCGAGTGGGGCGAGACCGTGACGGCGGTGCTGGTGGCGCGCGGCGGGCGCGCACTGGAGGCGCGCGAGCTGGTGCGCTTTCTCGAGGACCGGCTGGCGCGCTACAAGATCCCGCGCATCTTCGAAGTGCGCGAGAGCTTGCCGCGCACGGCGACGGGCAAGCTGCTGAAGCACCTGTTGCGCGACGCGGCGTGAGCGTTGGGCAGTGCAGTCGTTGATCGACCGGCACAACGACAGCGCTCAGCGGGCGCAGGACACTGGGTGCTTCCCGCAGCGAAATCAAGGAGGAGGCCGCAGGCCGGGGGACATTCGCGGAGGGAAGTATCCGGTGGCCTGTGCACGCGCCCCGAACAGCAACACTCAGCGCCGCAGCAGCGCCTGCCGCAGCAACCGCGCCGCCCGGTTGCGAATGCGCCCCTGCATCTCGCGCATGCTGGTGCGCGGTGCCACGCGGGCGGTGGCGCAGGCCCACAGGAAGTCGTGCAGGATCGGTGTGTCGTCCACGGTCTCGGTGCTGCCGTACTTGTGGAACTCGGGGTGCCACTGGGTCGCCGCGATGTAGCCGCGCCCCTTTTCAGGCCGGCGGCGGATCGCCTCGGGCACGCGGTCGGGCAGGCTCCAGGCCTCGATCTCGAAGCCGGGCGCGAGCCCCTTGATGCCCTGGTGGTGGATGCTGTTGACGCGCGCCGTGCGCACCTCGGGGTACAGCTTCGCCAGGCGCGTGCCTTCGACGATCTCGATCTGGTGGAAGTTCTGGTCGTAGGTCACCGGGTCGCGGTGGCGCAGCGTCTCGGGGTGGCCGTGCTGCTCCTCGATGTCCTGGTAGAGCGTGCCGCCGAAGGCCACGTTGATCAGCTGCAGGCCCCGGCACACGCCGAAGATCGGCTTGCCGGCCTGCTCGAAGGCCTCGACCAGCGCAAGGTCGTACAGGTCGCGGATCTGGTCGCCGATCCAGGCGTCTTTCAGGGGCTCCTCGCCGTAGCTGCCGGGCCAGACGTCGGCGCCGCCGTGCATCACCACGCCGTCGAGCCACTCGGCGTAGTGCGACAGCTTGGTGTCGCCGCGCGCCGTCTCGCCCGTGGGGCAGGGCACCATCACCACCATCGCGCCGGCCGACATGAGCCAGTGGGCGATCGATTGTTCGACGTACTGCAGCGTCTTGTTCGTGAAAAGCGAGCGGGCCGGGTCGGCGTGCGAGAAGCAGGCGGACAAGCCGATCTTGAGCCGGGCGGCGACAGGCTGAGACATGTCGATGGGTTCCCTGTGGACAAAGTTCATTGTGCGCCCATCGAACTTCGGTCGTGTGTCAGCCGAACCCCCGAAGTATGCTGTGCGGCGCATCAGGAGACACGCATGAAGACGATCAAGGGGCCGGGCATTTTCCTGGCCCAGTTCGCGGGCGACACGGCCCCGTTCCACTCGCTCGACGCCATCGCCGGATGGGCCGCGGGCCTCGGCTACAAGGGCGTGCAGATCCCCAGCTGGGACACGCGCCTCATCGACCTCAAGCGCGCCGCCGAGAGCAAGACCTACTGCGACGAGATCAAGGGCACGTTGGCCGGCCACGGCCTGGAGATCACCGAGCTCTCGACCCACCTGCAGGGCCAGCTGGTCGCGGTGCACCCGGCCTACGACGCGGGCTTCGACGGTTTTGCGGCGCCCGAGGTGCGCGGCAACCCCGTCGCACGCCAGCAGTGGGCGGTGCAGCAGCTGCACCACGCGGCCAAGGCCTCGGCCAACCTCGGGCTCACGGCGCACGCGACTTTCTCGGGCGCGCTGGCCTGGCCGTACCTGTATTCGTGGCCGCCGCGCCCGGCCGGCCTTATCGAGGAAGCCTTCGACGAGCTGGCGCGCCGCTGGCGCCCGATCCTCGATGCCTTCGACGCCGTGGGCGTCGACGTGGGCTACGAGATCCATCCCGGCGAAGACCTGCACGACGGCGTGAGCTACGAGATGTTCCTGGAGCGCGTGGGAAACCACCCGCGCGCCTGCCTGCTGTACGACCCGAGCCACTTCGTGCTGCAGCAGCTCGACTACCTGGCCTACATCGACCACTACCACGAGCGCATCAAGCTCTTCCACGTGAAGGACGCCGAGTTCAACCCGACCGGCAAGCAGGGCGTGTACGGCGGCTTCCAGAGCTGGATCAACCGCGCCGGGCGCTTCCGCTCGCTGGGCGACGGGCAGGTCGACTTCAAGGCCATCTTCTCGAAGATGGCGCAGTACGACTTCCCGGGCTGGGCGGTGCTCGAATGGGAGTGCTGCATCAAGCACCCGGAAGACGGCGCGCGCGAAGGCGCCACGTTCATCCGCGACCACATCATCCGCGTGGCCGACCGCGCCTTCGACGACTTCGCGGCCGGTGGGGCGGACGTGGCGGCGAACCGGCGGATGCTCGGGATCTAACTCGTCGAGCGGATCGCGTCGTCGAGGATCGCGAGGCCGCGATCGATTTCCTCCGGCTTCACGTTCAGCGGCGGCGCGATGCGCCACACCGCGGCCATGCCGCCGACGGCCACGATGTTCATGCTCAGGCCGCGCGCCATGCAGGCCTCGGTGATGGCCCGGCCGCGCTCGGCGTCGGGTTCGCGGGTCTCGCGGTCTTTCACCAGCTCAACGCCCTGCAGCAGGCCGTGGCCGCGCACGTCGCCGATCACCTCGTGCCGCGCCTTCAGCGTGGCCAGGCCCCGGCTCAGCCGCTCGCCCATGGCGGCGGCGCGCTGGTTGAGCCCTTCTTCCTCGAGCACGTCGAGCACCGCCAGCCCGACCTCGGCCGGCAGCGGGTCGGACACGTGCGAGGTGACGTGCACGAAGCCCTTCTCATGGCAATCTTGTTCGATCGCTTCGCTGGTGACCGTGGCACCGATCGCGAGGCCGCCGCCCAGCGTCTTCGAGACGGTGAGGAAGTCGGGCACCACGCCAATTTGCTCGAACGCGAAGTTGCTGCCCAGGCGGCCGAAGGCGGTCTGCGCTTCGTCCAGGATGAGCAGCATGCCGCGCTCGCGACACTTGGCCTGCAGCTTCGGGAAGTAGCCGGCGGGCGGCACGATCACGCCGCCCGAGCTCAGCACCGGCTCGGCAATGAAGGCCGCGAGCGAGCCGCTGGACTGCGCATCGACCATGTCGAAGCCGACATCGAGGCAGGTGGTGTCGCAGGCGTCGCGGCAATGGCGGATGGGGCAGCGGTAGCAGTTCGGCGCGGGGATCGACATGGTGCCGGGCTTGCGCGGCCCGTAGTCCACGTGGTGCCGGCCCGCGAAGGTGAGCGCGGCCATGCCGCCGTTCACGCCGTGCCAGCCGCCGTTCAGGCCCACGATCTCGTAGCGGCCGGTGGCCACGCGGGCCATGCGCGCGGCAGCCTCGTTGGCCTCGCCGCCGGTCGATAAAAACAGCGATTTCGACAGCGACGACGGCAGCATCGCCGCCAGCCGCCCGGCCAGCGCCGGCACGGCCGGCCCGACGAAGCCGCTGTACAGGTGCAGCGCGCCCTCGCAGGCCTTCTCGATGGCCGCGACGATGCGCGGGTGGTTGTGGCCGATGGTGGCGCACATCTGGCCCGAGGTGAAGTCGAGGATCTCGCGCCCCTGCGCATCCCACAGCGTGGCGCCGCGCGCCTTGACGATGACATGCGGGCTCAGCCCCATGCCGTAGCGCACGAGATGCTTGCTGACCACGGGGTCGTAGGTTGCGCCTTCGGCCATCGGATGCTCCTTGTTCGTCGGGGGAGCCCCAGCGTAGCCATCGGCCGCGAAATCCGGTGTCGTTGTGCGGGCCCGAAAACGAAGCCGATTGCGCGCACCTTGCGCCACACTGGCGGCACCATGAAAACCGGCACCCTCGATCGCATCGACCAGTGCATCCTGGCCGAACTGCAGGCCGACGCGGGCCTGCAGAACCAGACGCTGGCCGAGCGCGTGAACCTCTCGCCCTCGGCCTGCCTCAAGCGCGTGCAGCGGCTGCGGCGCGCGGGCGTGATCCGCGAAGAAGTAGCCATCCTCGATGCCGCGCGCGTGGGATTCCCGGTGCTGGTGATCTCGCGCGTGTCGCTGCGCAGCACCACGCGCGAGGCGATCCAGGCCTTCGAGCGCAAGGTGCATGCGCTGCCGCAGGTGCTGCAGTGCCACTGCGTGGCCGGCGAGACCGACTTCGTGCTCGTGATCTGCGCGCGCTCGCTGCCCGACTACCAGGCCTTCGCACAGGAGCAATTGGGCGACGCGCTGGAGCTGGAGAACTACTCGAGCGACATCGTGCTGTCGACCACCAAGTTCACGACGCGGCTGCCGCTGGACAGCGCCTGAGCCGACGCGCTACAGCAGGCGCACCAGCCGCCGGATCGCGCCGTCGATCTGCGGCTCGGCGATCAACCCGAAGCCGAAGGCCAGCCCGTTGGGCGCGTCGGGCGCCTGCGGATCGAGCGCGAAGCGCGACAGCGGCGGCAAGGTGATGCCGGCCGCCGCGGCACGCTCGACCACCACATGGTCGCGTGCGCCGCCGTGCAGCCACGCCGACAGGTGCAGGCCGGCATCGGACGGGATCGCCTCGAGCCGGCCCGCGCCGTGGCGCGCCAGCGCGTCGAGCAGGGCGCTGCGCCGTGCGCCGTACAGCTTGCGCATGCGGCGGATGTGGCGCGCCAGATGCCCTTCGGCAATGAAGGCCGCGAGCGCCTCCTGCCCGAGCACCGGGCCGTGCCAGTCGGCCAGCTCGCGCGCCCGCACCAGCGCCGCGCGGGCCCAGGGCGGCGCCACCACGAAGCCCAGGCGCAGCGCGGGAAACAGGCTCTTCGAGAAGGTGCCGACGTAGAACACCGAGCCGGCGCGGTCGAGCGTCTGCAGCGCGTCGAGCGGGCGGCCGGCAAAGCGGAACTCGCTGTCGTAGTCGTCCTCGATGAGCACGGCGTTGCGCGCCCGCGCAAAGGCCAGCAGGGCGGCCCGGCGCGGCGGCGACATGGCCACGCCGGTGGGAAACTGGTGCGAGGGCGTCACGCAGACCACGCGCGCCTCGGGCGGGATGCGGTCCACGCACAGGCCTTCGTCGTCGGTCGGCACCGTGACCACCTTCGCGCCGGCCGCCAGCATGGCCTCGCGCAGCGAGGGATAGAACAGCTGCTCGACCGCCACCACCGTGCGCCCCGGCACCACCAGGATGCGCGCCAGCAGCCCGAAGGCCTGCTGCGCGCCGGCCGTGACCACGATGTCGTCGGCCGTGCAGCCGACCGCGCGCGTGAACGACACGTGCGCCGCGATCGCCTCGCGCAGGGCGCCCTGGCCCTGGGGGTCGGCGTAGTCGGCGGTCTGGCGCGCCACGCGGCGCAGCGCGCGGTCGGACAGGCGGCGCCAGATGTCGAACGGAAAGGCGCCGACGTCGGGCAGGCCGACGCGGAAGTCGTCGCGCGCGGCCCGCGGCTGCAGCGTGGGGGCGAGGTCGGCCCCGGGCACGTTCAGCGGCACCAGCCGCGGATCGCGCCGGGGCGAGGCGCCCGCCTCCTTGGGCGCGGCCCGGCCGCGCCGCAATGCGGGCAGCGTGTCGGCCACGAAGGTGCCGGAGCCCGGGCGCGCCAGCAGGTAGCCCTCGCTCAGCAGCAGGTCGTAGGCCGCCAGCATGGTGTTGCGCGACACGCCCAGCCGCTGCGCCAGCGCGCGCGTGGCGGGCAGGCGGGCGCCGGGCTGCAGCCGGCCGTCGAGGATGGCGTCGCGCAGCTGGCGGTGCAGCGCGCGCAGCAGGTCGCGCGAACCGGCGACCGGCAGGCGCAGGGCAAGCTCGAAAAGTGGCTCCATGATCTTTGCCGATTGTGGTTCTTTTGAAGAGCCGCCTGCAATCCTATTCTGGAGGCCTTGGAACACCGCCCATGGAGTCCTTCACCATGCACACCGCTCCTGAAACCTCACAGCAACAACCGCCGGCCGAACGCCTGCCGCTGGGCCTGGCCTGGCTCGCACTGGGCGCTTTCGCCATCGGCACCGAAAGCTTCATGGTCGCCGGCCTGCTGCCGGTGCTGGCGGCCGACCTGCAGGTCAGCGCCGCGCAGGCCGGCCAGCTGGTGCTGCTGTTCGCGCTGAGCTATGCGATCGGCTCGCCGCTGATGGCCGCGCTGCTCGCGCGCTTCGGGCGCCGCCCGCTGCTCATCGCCAGCCTGGCGACGTTCGCGGGCCTCACGGCGGCGGCCTCGATGGCGCACGGCATCGCGCAGCTGGCCCTGGCGCGCATCGCGCTCGGGCTGGTGGCGGGCGTGTTCCTGCCGACGGCCAGCGCGGTGGCGGCGGCGATGGTGTCGCCCGCGCTGCGCGGCCGGGCGCTGGCCATCGTGACCGGCGGCGGCACCGTGGCGGTGGCGCTCGGCGTGCCGCTGGGCGCCTGGATCGCGGGCTGGGGCGGCTGGCGCACGGCCTACCTGCTGATCGCCGCGGTGGCGGCGCTGGCCACCTGGGGCCTGTTCGTGGGGCTGCCGCGCACGCTGGCGCAGGCCCCCACTGACGCGGCCCCGCGCACCTCGGCCTTCGCCGTGGCGCGCGAACCCGGCGTGGCGCCGGCGCTGCTGGCCACCGTGCTGTGGGCCACGGGCGGCTTCAGCTTCTACACCTACATCGCGCTGTTCCTCGGCCACACGCTGGGCTTCGGGGCCGAGGGCGTGGGCGCGGTGTTCTTCGCGATCGGCGTGGCCGCGGCGCTGGGCACCGCGACCGGCGGCTGGGCCACCGACCGTTTCGGCGCCGACCGCATGGCGCGGGGCTTCGCGCTGGCGCTGGTGGTGATCATGGGCGGGCTCTCGTTCGCCGCGCAGATGCTGCCGCGCGGGCTGGCGCTGCCGCTGATCGTGGGCCTGTCGGCGCTGTGGGGCTTCGCGGGCTGGGGCTTCGGCCCGGCGCAGGCGGTGCGGCTGATCCGCCTGGCGCCCGAGCGCGCACCGATGACGCTGTCGCTCAACGCCTCGGCGGTCTACCTGGGCATCGCGGCGGGCTCGGGGCTGGGCGGCGCGACCATCGCGTGGTTCGGCGTGAGCGCGGTGGGCTGGGTGGGCGCCGCCGCCCAGCTGGCGGGGCTGGTGCTGCTGTGGCGCGCGGCGCGGCGGGCCCGGTCGGCCGCGCCTGCGGCGTCATCGGCGCCGGCCTGCGCCTGATCCTGCGGCGGGTTGCTATATTTTCAATAGCTGACTTGGCAGAATGGACGGCCCTTCGGGGCCTTTTTCATGCGGGCGTTGTTTTTAAGACAAGCAACTGTCATGCCCTGCAAGCTATAATGTCGGGTTCGTTTCGATACCACGACGAAGAATTTCGTCACCCCCGCCGGCCGATCTGCGTTGCCATCTGAATCCGGGATCCAGGATTCATCAGGCTTCTCGTTTCCAGCCCTCGGGCCACGCCGGCTTTCACAGTGTGTTGGAGCGCCAGACCGGGCGCCCATGAATGCCACCACTGCCTTCGTTCCTGTTGAAGCGAATCGCGCGTGCGGCGCGTCCGTTCTCACTAATTTTTCGGCATTGCGCGCCCCGCACCGGCACGCAGCGCCCCAGGCTTCATGGACACTTTCGCAACAGCATCGCGGTGGGCAGGTTTCTGCTTCCCGCACCGCAACGACAGATTCCTGGACGCCGGCTGACCCGCCGGCCGACTGAAACCAACACGCCCATCTTCATCTCCAACACACATCGAACGATTCAGAGGTAATCACACATGCCCAAGGAAGAACTGATCGAAATGAACGGCGCAGTGACCGAAGTCCTGCCCGACTCGCGCTACCGCGTCACGCTCGACAACGGCCACCAGCTGATCGCCTACAGCGGCGGCAAGATGCGCAAGCACCACATCCGCATCCTGGCCGGCGACAAGGTCTCGCTCGAGCTGTCGCCCTACGACCTGACCAAGGGCCGCATCACGTTCCGTCACCTGGAACGCCGCGGCCCTCCGCCGACCAACTCGGGCAACAACACGCCCCGCCGCTGAGCGACGCCCGGCCGGCCTTGCAGAGCGCCCTCCCGGAGGGGGCCCTGCAAGGCCTTTGTCTTTTCCGGGCCGTCACTTTTTCCCCTTTGCGTTTTCCTGTCTGTCTGTCTCCGGCTGCCGAACGATGAACTCCACCACCTCCCCAGCCGGCGGCCTCCAGGCCGAACCCCACGGCTTTGCCACGCTGGCGCTGTCGCCCCAGATGCTGGCCAACCTCACCCAGCTCGGCTACACGCAGATGACGGCCATCCAGGCCGCCGCACTGCCGCCCGCCCTGCTCGGCAAGGACCTGATCGCCCAGGCCAAGACCGGCAGCGGCAAGACCGCCGCCTTCGCGCTGGCGCTGCTGTCCAACCTGAACCCGCGCCGCTTCGCCATCCAGGCGATGGTGCTGTGCCCCACGCGCGAACTGGCCGACCAGGTCACGACCGAGATCCGCCGCCTGGCGCGCGCCGAAGAAAACATCAAGGTGGTCACGCTGTGCGGCGGCGTCGCGCTGCGCGGGCAGATCGCCAGCCTGGAGCACGGCGCGCACATCGTGGTGGGCACGCCGGGCCGCATCATGGACCACCTGGAGCGCGAGAACCTCGACCTCTCGGCGCTCAACACGCTGGTGCTCGACGAGGCCGACCGCATGCTCGACATGGGCTTCTTCGACGACATCGTGAAGGTGGCGCGCCAGTGCCCCAAGGAACGCCAGACGCTGCTGTTCTCGGCCACCTACCCCGAAGGCATCGCCAAGCTCGCGCAGCAGTTCATGAAGAACCCCGAGCAGATCACGGTGCAGGCCCAGCATGAAGGCAGCAAGATCCGCCAGCGCTGGTACCAGGTGAAGGACAGCGAGCGGCTGCACGCCGTGAGCCTGCTGCTGGACCATTTCCGTCCCGTGAGCACGCTGGCCTTCTGCAACACCAAGCAGCAGTGCCGCGACCTCGTCGACGTGCTGCAGGCGCAGGGCTTCAGCGCGATGGCGCTGTTCGGCGAGCTGGAGCAGCGCGAGCGCGACCAGGTGCTGGTGCAGTTCGCCAACCGCAGCTGCTCGGTGCTGGTGGCCACCGACGTGGCGGCGCGCGGCCTGGACATCGCGCAGCTCGAAGCCGTGATCAACGTCGACGTGACGCCCGACTCCGAAATCCACATCCACCGCGTGGGCCGCACCGGCCGCGTGGGCCAGCAGGGCGGCTCGGAAGGGCTGGCGCTGAACCTGGCCAGCATGAACGAGATGGGCTTCGTCGGAAAGATCGAGCTGCTGCAGGGCCGCGAGTCCGAATGGCACCCATTGGCCGAGCTCACGCCCGCCAAGGGCGCACCGCTCACGCCGCCCATGGCCACGCTGCAGATCGTCGGCGGGCGCAAGGAAAAGATCCGCGCCGGCGACGTGCTGGGCGCGCTGACCGGCGACTGCGGCTACACCAAGGACCAGGTCGGCAAGATCAACGTCAACGAGTTTTCGACCTATGTCGCGGTGGACCGCGGCATTGCCGAAGAAGCCGCCCGCAAGCTCGGCAACGGCCGCGTGAAGGGCAAGAGCGTCAAGGTGCGCCTGCTGACACCGCAGTCGACCTGACATCCCTCCCATGCTCCTGTTTGGGCGCTTGGCAGACGAAATCTGCCGATGTGGCCTAATCGGGGGTCGAACATCTTTTTTATCCGAGCTTTCCATGCCCAAGAAAATCCGTACCGAAGCCGACCGTCTTGCCAGCCCGAAGCCGACGCCCATGCCCGGCTACACCGTGCCGCGCAACGGTGGCGGCCAGAAGATCAGCCTCGAGCGCGGCACCGCCACGCGCAGCAAGAAGAACCCGGGCAAGCGCCCGAGCAAGGGCGGCTGATCCAGCCCCCGCGGCTCTTTCTTCGGAGCCACGACGAACGCGCCCCCGGGCGCGTTTTGTCATTGGGGCCTGCCCTGCATCACGCGCTGCCATGTCCGACGACAACCAGATCTACATCCCGCCCTCGTTCTTCGCGGTCTACAGCGACACGCGTCAGCGCCTGAGCGAGCCGATCGACGTGGTGCGCGCGCGCTACGAGATCTGCGAAGACCTCGCCGGCCACCTCGTGGGCCATGCGCAGATCCAGCACCACACCGAGGTGCCGGTCGAAAGCGAGATCCTGCGGCGCATCCACGCGGGGCTGGTGACGCCGGAATCGGGCGTGTCGGTGCCCGAGGCCGGCTGGATCGTGCAGCGGCTGGCCGAGCTGCTGGGGTGGGAAGCGCCCGAGATCGCCGAACCGGCGGGCGACTAGCCCCCGCGCGCCTCACCGCGCCGCGAACCGCTCCAGCAGGAAGTCGACAAAGGCGCGCGTCTTCGCCGCCAGGTGACGCGAGGGGTACACGGCGTACACCGGCGTGCGGTCGGCCTCCCAGTCGGCGAGCACGGCTTCGAGCCGGCCCGCCGCCAGCTCCTGTTCGACATAGATGCGCGGCACCAGGCTCAGGCCGAAGCCCGCGAGCAGCGCGTCGCGCACGGCGATGCTGGAGCTGACCTTGTAGCGCCCGTCGATCGGCACCGCCACGCTGCGCCCGGCGCGGCGGAAGGTCCATTTGTTCGCGTGGCCCGACAGCGTGAACTGCACGCACTCGTGGGCCTTCAGGTCTTCGGGCGCGGCGGGCCGGCCGTGGGCCGCGAAGTAGCCGGGCGCACCGCACAGCACGTGGGTCATGGTCATGAGTTCGCGCGCGACCAGGCTCGAATCTTCCAGTCGGTCGCTGCCGCGGATCGCGAGGTCGTAGCCCTCGCCGATCAGGTCGGTGCGGGTGTCCTGCAGGTTCAGCTCGAGCCGCAGGTTGGGGTGGCGCGCCATGAAGGCGGGGATGTGCGGCGAGATGCAGGTCAGCGCGAAGGTCAGCGGCGCGCTCACGCGCAGCACGCCGCCCGGGCTCGCGCCCACGGGCGCCAGCGCGGCGTCGGCCTCGTCCAGGTCGTCGAGGATGCGCGCGAGCCGCTCGACGTAGGCTGCGCCGGCCTCGGTGAGGCTCATGCTGCGCGTGGTGCGGTTGATCAGCCGCACCTTCAGGTGCGCCTCCAGCTCGGCGATGTTCTTGCTGACTGCCGCGGCCGACAGCCCCAGCTGCCGCGCGGCGCCGGCGAAGCTGCCCGCCGCGGCGGTGGTGCGAAAGACCTTGAGGGCGGTGAGATGGTCCATGGGCCGGCGCTCGATTGACGACTGTCAGTAAAGAATCAATTCATTATTCGAGCATTCACAACCACGGGTCAACGCCCTAGATTCGAGCCATGACCTCCCGCACCACCGACCTCCTGCTCACCGCGATCGCGCCCGCGGTCTGGGGCAGCACCTACATCGTGACCACCGAGCTGCTGCCGGCGAACTACCCGCTGACGGTGGCGCTGCTGCGCGCGCTGCCGGCGGGCCTGCTGCTGATGCTCATCGTGCGCCAGCTGCCGCCCCGGGCGTGGTGGGGGCGCATCCTGCTGCTGGGCGCGCTGAACTTCTCGGTGCTGTGGGCGATGCTGTTCCTGGCCGCCTACCGGCTGCCGGGCGGCGTGGCGGCCACCATCACCTCGGTGCAGCCGCTGTTCGTGGTGTTCCTCGCCGGCCTGCTGCTGGGCGCGCCGGTGCGCGCGCTGTCGGTGGCGGCGGCCGTGATCGGCATGGGCGGGGTGGCGCTGCTGGTGCTCACGCCGAACGCCACGCTCGATGCGCTGGGCATCGCCGCGGCGCTCGCGGCGGCCGTGTCGATGGCCTTCGGCACGGTGCTCAGCCGCCGCTGGCAGCCGCCGGTGTCGGCGCTGACCTTCACGGCCTGGCAGCTGACGGCCGGCGGCCTGCTGCTGTTGCCGGTGGCGCTGTGGCTGGAACCGCCGCTGCCGGCGCTCACGGCGATGAACTGGGTCGGCTTCGCCTGGCTCGGCCTGGTCGGCGCCGCGCTCACCTACATCGTGTGGTTCCGCGGCGTGGCGCGGCTGGAGCCCTCGGCGATCGCGCCGCTGGCCTTCCTGAGCCCGGTGACGGCGGTGATCCTGGGCTGGGCGCTGCTGGGCCAAAGCCTGTCGGGCTGGCAGATGGCGGGCATCGGCATCGTGATCGCGAGCATCTGGCTGAGCCAGCAGGCGCAGCGCGGTGCGCAGCCGGTGGCGGCGGTGCAGCCCGCACCGAGTCGCTGAGATTTCAGCCCACAGGGGCGGCGCGGCGCAGCAGGCTCAGGTAGCCCGGCTGCACTTCCATGCGCGCGGTCGCGCCCCGGCGCTGCAGCAGGCGGTGCGCCTTCGGCAGCGCCCAGCAGGGCAGGTTGGTGAACATGTGGTGCTCGCAGTGGTAGTTGACCCAGTAGGGCGCCACGAAGATGCGCTCGAGCCAGCCGGCGTGCGTGGTGCGCGCCTGGCGCAGCGGATCGGCCTCGTTCTGCGCCACCAGCGCATGCTCGGCGATGTTGCGCACGCGGCTCACGAGCGGCAGCCAGGTCGCCATCGGCAGTAGCCACATCGCCACCCAGGCCCACCAGAAGCCCGCCACGGCGAAGGCCAGCAGGCCCAGGCCGTTGCCGACGAGAAAACGCCGGTCCTTCGCCAGTTCGCGCCCGAACACGCGCAGCGCCGATTCGCCCGGCGCACGCTGGCGCAGGGCGTCGGCGATGTGGCCGAAGCGCTGCTTGTAGAAAGTCTGGCCGCTGAGGTCGCGCACGACCTTGCGCCACATCGAGTCGCGCGAGATCGGGAAGGGCGCCGACAGCACGAGGTCGGGGTCTTCGGTCTGCTGCACGAAGCGGTGGTGCTGCAGGTGATACGGCCGGTAGTCGCGCAACGTGGGCGAGCACAGCCAGTAGCCGACCCAGTCGTTCACCTTGCGATTGCGGTGCAGCCCCGCGTGCGCGGCGTCGTGCATGAGGATGAACAGGCCCAGCTGGCGCGTGCCGACGATCGGCACCATGAGCGGAATCGTCCACGGCCACACGATGCCCACGAGCATCGCGGCGCCGATCACGCCCCAGCAGTGCGCCACCAGCCACAGGCCTCGCCAGGACGAGCGTGCGGTGAGCGATTGCCACTCGTCGGGGGCGAAGAAGTCTTCGGGTCGAGCGCGGGGTGCAGCGGCCATCGGGCCAGTATGCGGCGAAGGCGCCGGCAGATCACGCGTAGTTCCCCGGTGTGGGCGCGGGCAGGCGAGGCCCTTCGGACTACTTGTCGATGATTTTCCGGGCGAAGACTTCGAGGTAGTCCATGAGCCGCTCGGCGCCCGCGATGGCCGCGGCCTCGTCGCCGGTGGCGATGCCCTGCGCCAGTTCGAGGTGCGCGTTCGCGCCTTCGACGATCTCGCCCTCGTGCTGGTAGGCGTACCAGAAGCGCCGGCACTGCACGATCAGCGGCACCACCGCCTTCACCGCCGAATCGTTGTGGCTCGCCTGATGGGTGACGAGGTCGAGCGCGCGGTCGGCCTGCATGTAGTCGTTCAGGTCGCCGCGGCCGGCGGCCTCGACCATGGCCTCGGCGCAGCGCACGATGGCCTGGCGCTGCGGCGCGGTGGCGCGGCGCGCGGCGCAGGCCGCGATCAGCTGCTCGAGCACGCGGCGGGTCTGGATCACGTCCAGGTGGTCGGCCAGGTCGATGGTCGACACCAGCAGGCCACGGCGCGGCTGCTGCACGATGAGGCCGATCGACACCATGCGCATCAGCGCCTCGCGCACCGGCGTGCGGCCCAGGCCCGTGCGCTCGGCCAGCTCGGCCTCGACGATCTGGCTGCCGGGCTCCAGCTGCATGGTGGACAGCAGCGCCTCGATGGCGTCGTAGGCCAGGTCGGCCGCGCGGCGCTTGGGCGGGGGTCGGGGAGCGGTCTTCGGGGCGGCCATGGTGGGGGTGTGGATGTGCTCGTGCGTGTGCGGATGCGTGGCCGTCATTGTCGGGCGTCGCCGGGGGCTGCAAGCCCGGCCAGTGTCTCGATGCGGACCGGCACCAACGGCGGGCGCGGCGCAGGCGGCGTCCAGCCGAACAGGAACTGCGCCGCGTCGCCGCACACGCGCCCCTGGCAGGCGCCCATGCCGCAGCGGCGGTGCAGCTTGGCATCGGTCCAGCCGGTGCAGGCCGAGAGCGCGGAAAACGGCACGTCCTCGCAGCGGCACACGAGCGTGTCGGGCCGGGGCAGGGCCTTGAGGTCGTCGGCCAGCGCGAAGCGGCGGTGCAGCTGCGCGGCGAAGGCGTCCCAGCGGGCGCGTTCGCGTTCGTGGGTGCGGGCCTTCGCGGCCTCGCCGACGGCCGCATGACCGGCGATGGTGCCCTGCACCAGCGCACGCTCGCTGCCGCCGAAGCCGGTGCATTCACCGGCCGCGTAGATGCCCGCGACGCTCGTGGCCTGCAGCGCATCGACCGCGAGCCCCGGCGCCGCCAGCGCGCAGCCGAGCAGCTGGCCCAGCTGCGTGTTGGGCGTGAGGCCGAAGCCGCAGGCGATGCGGTCGCAGGCCATCTCGACCTCGCGGCCGCCTTGGCGCAGCCGCACCGATTCGACGTGCGTCGCGCCCTGCGCCGAGACCACGCGCGACGCCGTGCGGTAGCGCGCATCGGCCAGCGTGAGCGCCTGCACGGCCTTGCCGGGCCAGCGCACGAGGCTCGCACCGAAAGCCGCGACCGAGGCGAACGAGGCCTGCTCGGCGATGCGCAGCACCTGCGCGCCCGCTGCCTTGGCCGTGGCGGCGGCGGCCAGCAGCAAGGGCCCGCTGCCGGCGATGACGATGCGCTCGCCCTCGACCGGCAGGCCGGCCTTGATCAGCGCCTGCAGGCCGCCCGCACCCGTCACGCCGGGCAGCGTCCAGCCGGGGAAGGGCAGCAGCAGTTCGCGGGCGCCGGTGCACAGGATGAGCTTTGTCCATCGCATGCGTGTCGCGCCCTCGGCGTCTTCGAGCAGCAGTTCATGCGCAGCAGGCGCAGCGACCACACGTGTGCCGCTGCGCACGCGCAGGTTCGCGTGGCGTGCGAGCGCCTCGCGCCAGCGGCGTGCCTCCGGGGGCAGCGACGCGCCGGGGCCGTCGCGCCAGATCTGTCCGCCGGGCGCGGGGTTGTCGTCGATCACCACGACCGACGCGCCGCTGGCCGCCGCCGCCACGGCCGCGGCCATGCCCGCGGGGCCCGCGCCGACGACCAGCACATCGCCGGTTTCAAGCGTGACGCCGCTCATGCCGTGGTCTCCACGCGCATGCCCTCGGCGCACACGGTCTGGCAGGCGAGCCGTCGCCGCCCGTCGATCTGCACGCGGCATTCCTGGCACACGCCCATGCCGCAGAACGGCGCGCGCGGCTGGCCCGTGACCGAGGTGCGCGCCGCGCCCATGCCGCCGGCCACGCGCAAGGCGGCGGCGACCGAGCTGCCCGCCTTCACGCGCACGGGCTGGCCATCGATGTGCAGCAAGGTCTGATCGCTCATGCCCTCTCCCGCAGGCCGCGCGGCGCATACGGCGCGGCGTCGAAATCGGGCGCCGTGCCGGTCATCAGCGCCGCGAGCACGTGCGCGCTGCCCGGCGCCGTGGTCACGCCCAGCCCTTCGTGCCCGGCGGCGAGCCAGAGCTTCTCGCGCCATGGGTGCCTGCCCAGCAGCGGCAGGCCGTCGGGCGAGGCGGCGCGCAGGCCGGTCCACGCGCGCACGGCGTTCAGGTCGGCGAGCCCCGGCAGGTAGTCGAGCGTGCGTTGCAGCATGCGCGCGAGCATCGGCGCCTCCACGGCCAGATCGGTCGTGTCGAACTGGCGCGACGAACCCACCAGCAGTTGCCCCGTGGGCCGCGGCTGCACGTTGAAGGCGACCGAGTCGCCGTCGCTGTGATGCGCGCTGGTCACGTAGCCGAGCTCGACGAGCTGGTGGCGCACCGTGCCCGGGTAGCGGTCGGTGATGAGCAGGTGGCCCTTCTTGGGGCGGATCGGCAGCTCGGGGCACAGCGTCGTCGCCTCGATGCCATTGGCGAGCACGACCTGCGGCGCGGTGCGGCGGCTGCCATCGGACAGGCGCAGCGTGCCGTCGTCTTCGATGGCCTCGACCTTCGCGTGCTCGACCTGCACCAAGGCCGCGTGCTGCGCGAGCAGCCAGCGCGCCGCGTTCGGCGCATAGAGGATGCCGTCGCCCGGCACTTCGAGCGCGCCCGACAGGCCGGGGCGCAAGGCAGGCTCGGCGCGCGCGAGTTCGGCCGCGCCCAGCAGCCGGCTCTCGATGCCGAGTGCGCCCAGCCGCTGCTGCTTGCGTTCGGCCTCGGCCATTTCCTCGTCGTTCGCCGCGATCCAGAGCGTGCCGCAGGGGCTGTAGGCGCAGTCGGCGCCCAGGCGCGGCGCGAGGGCGCGCCATTGCGCGACCGAGTGGCGGCTGAGTTCGAGCTCGGCCGCGTTGTCGTCCATCACCACGAGGTGGCCCATGCCCGCGCCGGTGGCACCGCCCAGTCGCGCGTCGAGCACGCGCACGCGGCGCCCGGCCTGCGCCAGCGCATGGGCACACGCCGCGCCGACGATGCCGGCGCCGATGACGATGACGTCCGCGTCCATGCGCCCCGGTGTCAGAGGCGGATGCCCCAGCCGAAAGGGTCGTTGTCGTCGATCAGCAGCGTGGCCTCGGCACTGATGTGCGCGCGGCCGCGCAGCGTGGGAATGACCTGGTCGCCGTCCATCGCGTAGCTCGCCTCGAAGACGCTGCCGATCACGCTGGCCTGCCGCCACACCGCGCCCGGCGCGAGCTTGCCGTCGGCCGCGAGGCAGGCGATCTTGGCGCTGGTGCCGGTGCCGCAGGGCGAGCGGTCGTAGGCGTTGCCGGGGCACAGCACGAAGTTGCGGCTGTCGGCGCCTTCGTCGTCGTTCGCGAAGAGTTCGATGTGATCGATCTCCGCGCCGTTCGCGCCCGTGATGCCCTGCGCCGCCAGTGCCTTGCGCAAGGCGGCGGTGTAGTCGGTCAGCGCCGCGAGGTTGTCGCTCGCCACGCGCTGGCCGTGGTCGCTCACGAGGAAGAACCAGTTGCCGCCCCACGCCACGTCGCCGCGCACGGTGCCGTGGCCCGGCAGCTCGACCGCCACCTGGTGCAGGTGCCGGTACGCGGGCACGTTGCGCACGCTCACCGAGCCGTCGGCATGCAGCGTGGTCGTGACCGTGCCCACGGGCGTCTCGATGCGGTGCTCGCCCACGCCGATGCGTCCCATGTGCGCCAGGCTCGCGACCAGCCCGATGGTGCCGTGGCCGCACATGCCCAGATACCCGGCGTTGTTGAAGAAGACCACGCCGGCCGCCGCCTCGGGCGACACCGGCTCGCACAGCAGCGCGCCGACGACGACGTCGCTGCCGCGCGGCTCGAGCACGGCCGCTGCGCGCCACTTGTCATGTTGATCGGCCAGCAGCGTGCGGCGCTCGGCCATGGAGCCTTTCCCCAGATCGGGAAAGCCGCCGATCACAAGGCGCGTGGGCTCGCCGCCCGTGTGCGAGTCGATGACCTGGATGCGTTGCATGGGTGTGGGGCTCACTCAGTAGCTGGCAATGGGCACGGGGGCCGCGTTCTTGAAGGTGAAGACGGTGATGGGCGCCTGCTTCATGTTGCCCTTGTCGTCGTACGCGTAGGTGGCGGCCACGCCCTTGTAGGTGGCCTTGTAGAGCTCGGCGCCGACCTTGTCGGGGTCGATGGCGTTGGCCTTCTTCATCGACTCGCCGATGAACAGCACCTGGTCGTAGTACGAGGCCGCGTACGCGTCGGGATCGACGTTGAAGCGCTTCTTGAACTTCTCCTTGAAGGCCGGGCCGCTTTGCGCCTTCTCGAGCATGGAGCCGCCCTGCGCGCAGAACACCAGGTCGTTCACCGCGTCGCCGCCGATCTTGCCGGTGGCCGGGCTGCACACGGTGTCGCCGCCCAGCAGCTTGCCAGGCACGGCCAGCTGCTTCATCTGGCGCGCCATGGGCGCGGCTTGCGGCGCGTAGCCGCCGAAGAAGATCGCCTCGGGCGCCTTGCCCTTCATGTTGGTCAGGATGGCGGTGAAGTCCACGGCCTTGTCGGTGGTGAACTCCTGGCCCACGATGGTGAGGCCCTGCTTCTTCGCTTCCTTGGTGAACTCTTCGGCGAGGCCCTGGCCGAAGGCCGTGCGGTCGTCGATCACGCCGACCTTCTTCACCTTCAGCTCCTTGGCCGCGTACACGGCCATGGCGCCGCCGATCTGGTTGTCGCTGGCGATGATGCGGTACAGGTTCTTGTAGCCGCCCTGCGTGACCTTCGGGTTGGTGCCCACGGTGGACACCAGCGTGCCGCCGTCGCTGTAGATGCGCGAGGCCGGAATGGCCACGCCCGAGCAGTACGGGCCCATGACGAACTTGACGCCGTCGTCGACGAACTTCTGCGCCACGCTGACGCCGGTCTTGGCGTCGCACTGGTCGTCTTCGGAGACCAGCTCGAACTTCAGCGTCTTGCCGCCGACGCTGAGCTTCTTCGCGTTGAGCTCCTCGATGGCCAGGCGGATGCCGTTTTCATTGTCCTTGCCCGCGAAGGCGTTGGGACCCGACAGCGGACCGCTGTGGCCGATCTTGACCACCTGCTCCTGGGCCTGCGCGGGACTGGCCACGGCCAGGGCGACCAGGCCCGCGAGACTGAGTGAGGAAACCATGCCTGCTTGTGACTTCATGCTTCTTCCTAGGGTTGGGAACAATGAAAAACGACAGAGCCCTTGTGCATGGAGACCTGTCTCAGTTTAAATATATTAAGTACATATCTTGTAGATATCTGTGGGGCAAGCGCTCTTTCGGTCGCTGGGGTTCTGTGATATCTGTGAACGAACGGGCCGTTCGGGGCGACGATCCCGCCGACGGGGCACCTTGCTCCGCGAATGTCCTCCGGCCTGCGGCCTCCCCCTTGATTTCGCTGCGCAAGGCACCCCATCGACGTGATCGGGTCAGTGCGGTGGTTGATCAGCGGAGAACCAGCAGCGTGTCCCGTGCCCGGGACACTGGGTGCTTCCCGCAGCGAAATCAAGGAGGAGGGGCGCAGCCCCGGGGGACATTCGCGGAGGGAAGTACCCGGTGGCCCGGGCACGCGCCCCGAACAGGAGCACCCACCCGGACAACAACAAAAGGTCAGTCGACCTTCGCCCCCGAAGCCTTCACCACCGCCCCCATCGCATCCCAATCCGCACGCAGCAGCTTCTGGAAGGCTTCGGCACTCTGGCTGCGCGGCTCCACGCCCAGGCGCTTGAAGCGTTCCTGGATCGCCGGATCGGCCAGCACCTTGTTGGCCGCCGCGTTGATGCGCTCGACCTCGGCCTTCGGCGTGCCCGCCGGCGCCAGCAGGCCAATCCACGAATCGAAGGCGTAGCCCGGCAGGCCGCTCTCGCCCACCGTCGGCAGCTTCGGCAGGAAGGGGCTGCGCGACTGGCCCGTGGAGGCCAGCAGCTTCATGCGCGCGTCGTCCTGGAAGCCCATCACGCCGATGCTCGACGAGATCACCGCCTGCACGCGGCCCGCCAGCACCTCGTTCACGGCCTCGCCGGTCGACTTGGTCGGGATGTGCGTCATCTGCAGGCCCGCCTTCGCGAGGAACGACGCCATCGCCAGGTGCGTGGCACTGCCGTTGCCGGCCGAGGCGTAGTTGTACTTGCCGGGGTTGGCCTTGACCTCCTTGATGAAGTCGGCCGTGGTCGCCACGTTCATGCCGCTGGCCACCGCCAGCACATAGCCCGCATTGCCCACGTTGGCCACGCCGACGAAGTCCTTCAGCGGGTCGTAGGGCAGCTTGCTGTACAGGAAGCCCGCGATGTTGTGGCTGGCCGCCGCCAGCACCAGCGTGTTGCCGTCGGCCGGCGCCTTGGCCGCCACCGCGGCGCCCACCGTGCCGCCCGCGCCCGCGCGGTTCTCGACGATGGCGCTGCCGCCGAGCGCGACGCCCAGCTCGTTGTTGAAGGCGCGCGCCACCGTGTCCTGCACGGCGCCCGTGCCGAAGGGCACGATGATGTGGATCACGCGCTGCTGCGCGTGCGCGGCGCCAAGGCCGCCCAGGGCCACGGCGGCTGCAAGCGCAGCCAGCGAACGTCGGGTGAACAGGGGAAAAGTCATCGAGGTGGCCGCTTTCATCGTCAACAAAAAAGTCGTTTTTCAGGTGCCCGACGGCAGCCAACGCTGCACCAGCTTCACGAAATAGCTGGCACCGATCGGGATGATCTCGTCGTTGAAGTCGAACGAGGTGTTGTGGATGATGCAAGGGCCGGGCCCGTGGCCATCGAGCCGGTGGTCGCCGTCGCCATTGCCCAGGAACGCATAGCAGCCCGGCCGCGCGAGCAGCATGTGCGCGAAGTCCTCGGCGCCCATCACGGCGGGAAAGTTGTCGGTGACCATGTCGTCGCCCACCACCTCGCGCATCACGCCGGCGGCAAAACGTGCTTCGGCCGGATGGTTCACCGTGGGCGGCGAAGAGCGGTTGAAGTACACCTCGGCCGTGCAGCCATGCGCCGCCGCCACGCCGGCCGCCACTTCGCGCAGTCGCGCCTCGAGCTTGTCGATGGCTTCGATGGAAAAGGTGCGGATCGTGCCGCCCACCGTCGCCACATCGGGAATCACGTTCGGCGCGTCCGAACCCTGCAGCTGCGTGACCGCCAGCAGTGCGCGCTCGGTGCTGGGAATGGTGCGCGCCACGATGGTCTGCAGCTGCTGCGCCAGCGTGACCACCGCGGCCACCGGGTCGATGCCGGTGTGCGGCATCGAGGCGTGCGTGCCGCGCCCGCGCACGGTGATCTTGTAGGTGTTGCTCGACGCCATCAGCGCGCCTTCATTGAGCGCGAAGCGGCCCACGTCGCCGACGGGGAAGTTGTGCAGCCCGAAGACCGCGTCGCACGGAAAGCGCTCGAACAGGCCCTCGTCGATCATCTTCTTGGCGCCGGCCTTGCCCATCTCTTCGGCGGGCTGGAAGATGAAATGCACGGTGCCGTCGAAATCATCCGGCCCTTGTTGCGACAGGTGCCAGGCGGCGGCCAGCAGCATCGTCGTGTGGCCGTCGTGCCCGCAGGCGTGCATGCGGCCGGGGTTCGTCGACTTGTGGGCGAACTCGTTGGCTTCGTGCAGCGGCAGCGCGTCCATGTCGGCGCGCAGGCCGATGGAGCGCGTGCCCGTGCCCTTGCGCAGCACGCCGACGAGGCCCGTGCCCGCGATGCCGCGGTGCACCTCGATGCCCCATTCGGCCAGCAGGCTCGCCACCTTCTCGGAGGTGCGGTGCTCCTCGAAACCGAGTTCGGGGTGCGCGTGGATGTCGCGCCGGATGTCGATGAAACGGGTGGCGTGGGCGGCGAAGGCGTCGACGAGATTCATGGCGGGCGGCTGCGGGATCGTTCGCGAAAAACAGAAGCGAACGATTCTGGCGCAGCCGCCCGCGCGGCGCATGCTGGCTTACGCGCGGTTCGTCGCTCAGGCGAGCCGGCCTTGTGCGCGCAGTGTGGCGCCGATGCGGCGGATCTCGGCCTCGCCCCGGTCGAGCGTCGCGCGGCTCGTGTGCACCGAGTAGTGGCCCATCACCAGCTCGTGCGGATGCGGGACCGCCGAGCCGAGCACGAAGGCCGTGTCGCCCCGCGCCACGACGTCGATGGCCGCACCGGACTCCTCGAACACCGCGAGCTCGCCCGTGCCGATGGGGCCGCCGGTGCCGTCGCCCGCGTCGAGCCGGCCCGCGTTCACCGCCACCCAACCCACCGCGTGGCCGGCCGGCGGCGTGTAGCGCCAACGTTCGCCGTCCTTCAGCTGCACGGCCAGGTAGTTCATCGGCGAGGGCGCCGGAATGGGGCTCTGCGCCGCGCCGTAGCGCCCGAGCAGCACGCGCGCCGGGCCTTCCTGCGGCACCTGCGAGGGCGCGAGGTAGATGCTCTGCGCGGGCGCGTTTTCTTCGGCGGCCGGCAGCGCCACCCAGAGCTGGAAGCCCTGCACGCGCGTCACGCCCGGCGCCGGTGCGCCCGTGTGCCACACGCCGTTGCCGGCGCGCATCCACTCGACGCCGCCGCCGCGCAGCACGCCCTGTTCGCCGGTCGTGTCCTCGTACAGCGTGTTGCCTTCGATCAGCCACGTCAGCGTGGCGATGCCCGAGTGCGGGTGCAGGCCGAAGCCCTTGTGGCCGCCGTCGACATCGAAGCCGAACAGGTCGAGGAACACGAAGGGCTTGAGGTATTCGCCCAGGTCGCCGGGGCTCATGAGCCGCGTGATCGGCCCGTGCCTGGCGCCGCGCGTGCGGTAGACGATGGCGCGGGTGTCTGTTGCCACGGCTGCGGTCATGCGGCCTCCCTGGCGGTCTTCAGTGCGCGGGTCCACCACGCCATGTCGTCGAGCAGGCCCGTGGCCGACTGCGCCAGGTGCGGGAAGTCGTCGAAGGACTTGCCCTGCTGCCAGATGCCCAGGAACTCGACCATGCCGATGTGCACCGCATGGCGCACCGGCGCCATCTGCATCTCGACCGCGACCAACCGCAGCTGCTCCACCGCCCGCGCCGCGCCCACGCCGCCGTAGCCCACGAAGCCGATCGGCTTGCGGATGAACTCCTTGTAGGCCCAGTCGATCGCGTTCTTCAGCACCGCGCTCGGGCCGTGGTTGTACTCGGGCGTGACGATGATGAGCCCGTCGAAGGTCGCCAGCTTGGCCTGCCAGCGCTGCGCGGCCTCGTTCTTCACCGGGCCCCAGGCGGGCGCGCCGGCTTCATTGAAAAAGGGCAGCGGGTGGTCGCGCAGGTCGACCAGCTCGAAGGCCAGGTCGGTGCGCTGCTTCGCGATCTCGTGGATCCAGTGCGCGGGCTTCTCGCCGAAGCGGCCTTCGCGGGTCGAGCCGATGACGATGCCGATGCGGGGTTGTTGCTGTTGCTGTCCGGTCATGGGGTGCGTGCTCCTGAATGAAATGGGGTGGTCGAAGGCCGGAAAGGCCATGGACTGAAGGTTAGGCACGCACGCATTGATCGACTAGACGGTAGAGTCGGATTGCACTCGTCCACCAAGAGAAGGAATCGACCCCGCCATGCTCGATCTCAACGACATCGCCGTCTTCGTGCAGGTGGTGCGCCACGGCAGCTTTGCCGAGGCCGGCCGCCGGCTGGGCCTGCCGCCCAACACCGTGAGCCGGCGCATCCAGCAATTGGAGGCGCAGCTCGGCACCCGGCTGCTGCAGCGCTCAACCCGCAAGCTCACGCTCACCGGCGCCGGGCAGGCGTTTCACGAACAGTGCGCCGAGGCGGTCGACGGGCTGGTCGAGGCCGGGCAGGCGCTCATCACCGGCAGCCAGGAACCCAGCGGCCGCGTGCGCGTGGCGGCCACGGCCGATTTCTTCGACTTCTTCCCCATGGCCTGGGTGGCCGACTTCCTGGCCACGTACCCGTTGGTGCGCGTCGAGTTCGTGCTCAGCGACGCCAAGGCCGACCTGATCGCCGAGCAGATCGACATCGCCTTCCGCGGCGGCGCCCTGGCCGACTCGGGATACGTCGCCCGCCAGCTGCTCGGCCCGCGCACCGACGGCCTCGTCGCCAGCCCCGCCTACCTGGCCGCGCGCGGCACGCCCGCCACGCTGGGCGAGCTGGCCGACCACGACTGCGTGACCCCCGCGCACCCCAGCGGCCGCACCACCTGGCGCCTGACCGGGCCCGGCGGGAAGGAAGAAGAAGTACAGGTCGGCGGCCGCTTCAGCGGCAACACCGCGCAGGCCTTGCGCAAGGCCGCCATCGCCGGCCTGGGCATCGCGCTGCTGCCGCCGGCCATGGGACGGCTCGACGTGGAGGCGGGGCGGCTGGTGCCGGTGCTGCCGCAGTACCAGCGCACCGGGCACGGGCTGAGCGTGGTCTACCCGAGCCGCAAGCACCTGCCGCGGGCGGTGTCGGCGTTCATCGGGATGGTGACGCAGAAGCTGCGGGAGGAGGAGGCGTTGCCGGATGTGTGGCGGGCGCGGATGACCTGACTTCGGACGCGGATCGATTTCCACAGAAAATGCCCGCCATGAAAATCGAAAAAGACACCGTCGTCACCCTCAAGTACAAAGTCGCCGACGCCCAGGGCAAGCTCATCGAAGCCAGCCCCGAGCCGATGGCCTACCTGCATGGCGGTTACGAGAACACCCTGCCCAAGATCGAGCAGGCGCTCGACGGCCAGGAAAAGGGCTACCAGACCACGCTGAACCTCGCCCCCGAAGACGCCTTCGGCCTGCGCGACGAGGCGCTGGTGCGCACCATCCCCAAGACCGAGTTCCCGCCCGGCGTGAAGGTCGGCGGCCAGCTGCAGGGCCGGCTCGACGACGGCACCGAGCACGTCTTCACCGTGACCAAGATCAAGGGCCCGGTCGTGCTGCTCGACGGCAACCACCCCTGGGCCGGCAAGGCGCTGAAGTTCAGCCTGCAGGTGACGGACGTGCGCGCAGCGCTGCCGGTGGAGATCGAGCACCGGCATGTGCATGGGGCGCATGGGCACCATCACTGAGTAGCGCCCGGGCAATGGATTTCCCGAACGCTTCCAACATCTCCAGCGTTTTCAGCGTCATCGCGCCGTTGCTGATCGCGGGGGCGTTCCTCTGGGTCGTGCTGCGCACCGAATCGCGGCATGTGCTGCTGAGCCGCCTCTGGCAACTGGTCCACGGCAAGCAGGAAATCTCGGACCCGCAGGTTCGCGCGTTCGTCGACGAACAAACAAGCCTGATTTCATTTCGCATGTTCGCGGGAGTCCCGGTCGCCAGCCTCAAAGAAGCGCATCAGCTGATCGAGTGGACCAAGCTGAATGGCGTGCAGATGCGCACGCTGAGTGTGTGCGGCGAGCTCTTCGATACGGAGCTTCGCCAGGTAAGGATTCACAAGCTGCCGTCACGCTTTTCTCAGGCATGGAGACTGGCCGGGTTCTTCATTGCCGTGGCGGTCGGCTTCTTCAGCGTGATTGGCCTCTTCTCGTCTCAATCCCTTCTCTCGCTCAAGAGCACCGATCGGTATTTCTGGGGGAGCCCTACGGAAGTGAAGCCGCTCTGGCCCCTCCTTGGCGCTCCTGCGCTTAACGCGGCGCAATGCTCACAAGCTGCAAGTGAGAACGCCTCACGGACGACTTTCAGTGAGCAGGAAGTCAGCATTCTTTGCGATCTTCTGAAGTCCGAGGCTACGCCCGAGTTCATGAAGAAGGCCTTGAGCGAGCAGCGCTGGTCCCTTGTCATGCTCGTTGCCTTCACGCTGTGGATTTCCTGGCTCGGCCTGTTTGCATGGGCCGCCGGGTTCGCAGCTCACAGTCTGGCAAAGCGCAACATCGATCCAAGTCTCCCCGGCTCGCAGTTGAGCCTGGATCTGGGAACTTAGCCGCGCTTCTTCCAGAACCTCGGTGCGTCGCCGATCGTCTCCAGCGCCTTGCGGCACGCCTTCGCACCCGCCGCGCGGCGCGCGCTGAACCAGCCGACCGCGAACCACGCACGCGGATCGCGCGATGCGACTTCGCGGTACAGCGCGAGCGCCACGGCCTCGTCGTTGAACGCGCCCAGTGCGTCCTGCGCGGGGCGCAGGGCCTTCAGGTAGCGCTCGGCCGCGTCCTTCTTCTTTTTGCCGCCTTCCGCCTCGGCGAACAGCGGCGCCGCGAACTCCGCCAGGTAGCGCAGGCGCTTGAGCCGCTTGCGCGCGCGGTGCTGGTGTTCGGTGGCGAGCGATTCGAAACGCCGGCCGTCGCGCACGGCCTGTTTGTGCAGGCGCTGGAGCCGCTCGCGCAGCAGCTGAAGGGCCGCGTCGGCGGCGAGCGGCGTCGGGCCCGTCGACTCGGGTGCGGTGGCGGTGAAGCCGATCAGCGACACCAGCACGTCCTGGAATGCGGCGGCGCGCACGATGTCGCCGGGTGTCGATGCCTGCGCGGCAGCCGCATCGCTGGCATCGCCCGCCAGCGGATCGACCTCCGGCGCGCCCGCTTCACGCAGCCGCGGCTGCGCGAGCTTCACGACCTGTTCGCGGTCGCGCAGTTCGCCGAGCGCGCGGAAGGCGTCGACCAGCGGCGGCTCCCAGGTGGCGACATCGAAGCGGCTGGTGTCGGCATCGAGCCCCGCCAGTTCGCGCAGCGCGGTGCGCAGGCGGCGGATGCCGATGCGCAGCTGGTGGATCTGCTCTTCGTCGGTGCTGCCCGCGGCGATCTCGCTGGCGTTGGGCAGCATCTGGTCCAGGCACGACGCGACCACGGCTTGCTGGAGGGCGCGGCCGTCGCGGCCATGAGTGGGGAAACGCGGCGCTTCGGCCTTGACGGCGGGCACGGTCTCCTGTTCGGCCAGCAGGCGCATGCCGCGCTCGGCCTTCGAGACGGTGCTGAACCACAGGCCGTGCTGCTGCGACCAGCGCCGCGCGAGCGCCACGAGCCCCTGCACGCCGCCGCTCTTGAGTTCGAGCTCCAGCTCGCACACGGGCGAGGTGCGCTGCGCGGGCGTGCCCGCGTGCGCGACGACCTTGCCGACGTCGAGCGCCATCTCGACGACGGCGCCGCCCGGGCCGCTCACGCGCAGGTCGCGCGTGAGCCGCACGATGTCGGTCGACTGGCGCTCGACCAGCGGCACCGCGCCGCCGTCGGACTCTTGCAGCAGGCGGGCCAAGCGCTCGCCGACGGGCGTGCCGGCGTGGCGCGCGGGGTCGATGGCGGGCGCGGCGGCGCCGGTGCCCAGGTCGACGTTGTGCTCGAGCCGGTGCAGCGCGTTGTCGCCGGCGGCCTTGACGGTCTGCACCCAGCGCCGGCCCTCCTTGCGCAGCCGCAGCACCATGCCGTCGGCGACGAGGCGCTGGTCGGCGGTGTCGAAATAGCGGGCCTGCAGGCGCGTGCGCACGACGGCGCCGCGCCGCAATGCGGCTTCGACGGCCTTCAGGCGGCCGGCGGGAATGCAGAACTTGAACTCGATTTCCATGGTGTTCATGATGCCCGCTCTTTTTTCCCCTCAGCGAGGTGGTGCCGGCCGATTTCCGGTGCTTCGAAAAATCATGTGGACACCGTCCATTTTCTTTGATATCTTTTGTGGACGGCGTACACAAAGACGTCGGCAAACACCCCATTCACCCTTCATCGACACAGGAAAGACACCATGGCCACCAAGCAGATCTTCGTGAACCTCCCCGTCCGGAACCTCGACAAGAGCAAGGCCTTCTTCGGCGCGCTGGGCTACACCTTCAACCCGCAGTTCACCGACGCGAACGCCGCCTGCATGGTCATCCACGAGGGCAGCATCCACGCGATGCTGCTGATGGAGGACTACTTCAAGACCTTCACGAACCAGGGCATCGCCGACGCCCGCAAGGAGAACGAAGTGCTGGTGTGCCTGTCGTGCGAGAGCCGCGCCGAGGTCGACGACCTGGTCGCCAAGGCGGTGGCCGCCGGCGGCACGACGCCGCGCGAGCCGAAGGACTACGGCTTCATGTACGGCCACGGCTTCCAGGACCTGGACGGCCACATCTGGGAACTGGTCTACATGGACCCGAACGCCGAGATGCCCTCGCAGTGAACGGGGGGGCCGGACGATGCCCATCGTTCCATATGCGCTCTTGATCGTTGCGCGCAAGGCACCTACCGAAAGGCGGCGCCGCCCCGATATTCCTGGTTCCGGCACGGCCCGCATGGCGGCCGTGCCTGCCTCACCAAGGAATACCGACATGTCCGACAGCAACGACAACCGCAGCGCGTCTCCCATCGTCCAGGTCCAGCCGCTCGGCTTCCCGTGGCAGACGTTGGACCCCTTCCTGTTCTGCGTTTATCACGACGACGCGTACCCGAAGGGCAACGGCCGCATGGGCCCCGAGGCCTCGCTGGCCGGCCGCCAGATCGGCCAGGACTTCAGCCGCAAGGACGGCTGGAGCATGTACCACGGCGAGACGGTGCCGGGCTTTCCCTCGCACCCGCACCGCGGCTTCGAGACGGTGACCATCGTACGCAAGGGCCTGGTCGACCACTCCGACTCGCTGGGCGCCACCGCGCGTTTCGGCGGCGGCGACGTGCAGTGGCTCACGGCCGGCAAGGGCATCGTGCATTCGGAGATGTTCCCGCTGCTCGACGCCAGCGCGCCGAATCCGCTGGAGCTGTTCCAGATCTGGCTCAACCTGCCGGCGAAGAACAAGATGGCCGAGCCGCACTTCACGATGTTCTGGTCGGAGGCGATTCCGCGCTTCGCCTCGGACGACGCGCAGGGCGGCCGCACCGAGGTGGCGGTGATCGCCGGGCGCTTCGGCCGCGATGACGCGCAGGCCCAGGCGGCCATCGACCCGCTCGCGCCGCCGCCCGATTCGTGGGCCGCGCAGGCCGGCGCCGACCTCGCGATCTGGACGCTGCGCATGACGCCCGGCGCGCGCTGGACGCTGCCGCCCGCCGCTGGCGAGGGCACGCGGCGCATGCTGTATTTCTTCAAGGGTGCGACCGCGCAGGTGGCGGGTCGGCGCGTGGACGGGCCGGCGGCCATCGAGCTGCGCGCCGACGCAGCGGTGGAGCTGTGCAACGGCCCCGAAGGCGACGGCGAGTTCCTGCTGCTGCAGGGCCGCCCGATCGGCGAGCCGGTGGCGCAGTACGGCCCCTTCGTGATGAACACGCAGGCCGAGATCGCCCAGACGATGGCCGACTACCGCCGCACGCAGTTCGGCGGCTGGCCCTGGGCCGACCCGGCGCCGGTGCATGGCGCCGAGGCCGCGCGCTTTGCGCGGCACCCGGACGGGCGCGAGGAAGTGCCGGGAGCCTGATCTACATCGGCTTCCGGGGCTGCGCGGTTCTCAGTAGCCGCGCAGCACCTCGACGCTCAGCGCGGTCATGCTCGGGATGAACTCGATCACGTCGGTGCGCGCGACGCCGCCCTGCACGAAGGGGTCGCGCGCCAGCACCGCCTCGAGCCCCTCGCGGTCGCCTGAGCGCGCGAGGATCACGCCGCCCTTGCGCGGCACCTGGCGCCCCGAGGCCACGAACAGGCCGCTGGCGTAGTGCTTCTTGAGCCAGGTGACATGCGCATCCATCAGCGCGTCGAGTTCCTCGAGCGGACGGATGTAGGTCAGGGTGACGATGAACATGGCAAAGGCAGGTCGATGCGGAAGATGACCCGATCCTATGACCTCGCCACGACCGTGGCGGGGCGAGAGTGTGTCTCGCGGGTAACTGTCGCATGCGGCATGTGCATGCCGGCCTTGTCGCCCACCGGACCTGCGCACCGGCGTGCGATCTCGTAGATTCGGTCGCTGCATTCCTCAGTTCATGTCACTTCACCGGAGACCCTGTTCCATGATCCAAGTCGTTGCCGTCATCACCGCCAAGCCCGGCCAGCGCGCCCTGCTGCTCGAAGCCTTCAAGGCCAACCGCGCCGCCGTGCTCGCCGAAGAGGGCTGCATCGAGTACGCCGCCACGATCGACGCGCAGGGCATTCCCCCGTCGAAGGCCAGCTTCGGGCCCGACACCTTCGTGGTGATCGAGAAGTGGGCCTCGCTGCCGGCCCTGCAGGCGCACGCGGTCGCGCCGCACATGGCGGCCTTCAGCGCCCAGACCAGGGAGCTCACCGAGAGCAAGCGCATCCACGTGCTCGAACCCATCTGACCCTGCCGCACCGCCGCCGCCTTCGCGCGCGGCGCGATGCCTGCTACCCTCGCGCCGGGGAGAAGAAGACATCTCGGACGAGGGGGTTCAAGACATGGCGATCGTCTCCAGACCGCAGGGTCTGCGCTGGCGCACCGGCGCGCTCCTGCTGGCGGCACTGGCCACGGGCTGCGCACAGCTCGGCGCACCGCCCTATGCCGCCGACTACGAGGCGCTCGACCGGCTCGAGGCCCACAACCCCGGCAAGGTCGCGGTGGCCAAGGTGCAGCCCACCGATCCCAACGACAGGATCAACACGCTGGGCCTGCGCCGCGCCAGGCTGGTGTCGCCCAGCGGCACCTTCGCCCAGTACCTCGAAGACGCGCTGATGCGCGACCTGAGCGAGATCTCCGTCTACGACCCCAAGGCGCCGACCCGCATCGCGGCGCGCATCCTCGTCAACGAGCTCGACCTGGGCGTGATCAACGGCTCGGGCCGCATGGACGTCGAAGTCACCGTCACGCGCAACGCCGCGCAGACGCTGCGCAAGACCTACCGCGGCGAGATCGCCTTCGATTCGAGCTACGCCAACATCGTGGCCGTGCCCGCCGGGCAGGCCGCGTACCCGCGGCTGGTGCGGGCGCTGCTGCGGCAGGTGTATGCCGATCCGCAATTCGTCGCGGCCATCGCGCCGCCTGCTCAGTAAGGCCGGAGAAGCACCATGTCGTTTCTTCTTACTTCTCCGATGCCCTGGCTGGCCGCCGCGCTGGCAACCGCCGTGCTGCTGGCGGGCTGCGCCCACCCGATCACGATGATCACCGAGACCGCACCGCCGCGGTCGGCCGCCCACCTCATTCCCAAGAAGGTGGCCTACGTGATGACCGACGCGCAGCGCGACCTGCAGGTGACCACCGCCGGCGGCAGCGGCGACCGCGTGAGCTACTACCCGTACCGCGACCTCGAAAAATCGATCCGCGACGCGCTGCGCGCGGTCTACCGCAACGTGGTCGTGCTGCGCGCCGCCGGCGATGCCAAGGCCAACGAGGCAGCGGGCGTGTCGCTGGTGTTCACGCCGCAGATCAAGACCGATTCGAGCTCGTCCTCATGGATCACCTGGCCGCCCACCGCCTTCACGGCCGAGGTGGCCTGCGTGGTGACCGACACCGCGGGCGCCGAAGTCACGCGCGTGCGCGCGGTCGGCAACGGCACGGCGGAGTTCGGCGAGTTCAACGGCGACTACGGCCTGGCCGCACGGCGCGCGGCCACACGGATGACGGCGCAGCTCAGCAGCGAGATACGGCGCAACGAGAAGCTGCGCTGAGCCGTTCGACGACCACTCGCCCAATAAAAAACGCGCCCGAGGGCGCGTTTTTCGTGGGAGTCGCGAAGTCTTACTTCGACACGACCTTCACCATCTCGAGGCACTTGTTCGAGTAGCCCCATTCGTTGTCGTACCAGCTCACGAGCTTCACGAAGGTGCCGTCGAGCGCAATGCCGGCTTCGGCGTCGAAGATCGAGGTGCGCGGGTCGCCGCGGAAGTCGGTGGCCACCACCTTGTCTTCGGTGTAGCCCAGCACGCCCTTCAGCGCGCCTTCGCTCTGAGCCTTCATTTCGGCGCAGATCTCGGCGTAGGTGGCGTCCTTGACGAGTTCAACGGTCAGGTCGACCACCGACACGTCGGAGGTCGGCACGCGGAAGCTCATGCCGGTGAGCTTCTTGTTGAGCTCGGGGATCACCACGCCCACGGCCTTGGCCGCACCCGTCGACGACGGAATGATGTTTTCCAGGATGCCGCGGCCGCCGCGCCAGTCCTTGTTGCTCGGGCCGTCCACGGTCTTCTGCGTGGCGGTGGCGGCGTGCACGGTGGTCATCAGGCCGCGCTTGATGCCCCACTTGTCGTTCAGCACCTTGGCCAGCGGGGCCAGGCAGTTGGTGGTGCAGCTGGCGTTGCTGATGATGGCTTCGCCGGCGTACTTCTTGTCGTTCACGCCGTAGACGAACATGGGGGTGTCGTCCTTCGAAGGGGCCGACAGGATCACCTTCTTGGCGCCCGCGTCGATGTGCTTCTGCGCGGTTTCCTTGGTGAGGAAGAGGCCGGTCGACTCGAGCACGATGTCGGCGCCGACTTCGTTCCACTTGAGCTGCGACGGGTCGCGCTCTTGCGTCAGGCGGATCTTCTTGCCGTTGACGATCAGCGTGTTGCCTTCGACCGTGACTTCACCCTTGAAGCGGCCATGCACCGAGTCGTACTGGAGCATGTAGGCCAGGTATTCCGGCTCGAGCAAGTCGTTGATGGCAACGATTTCGATGTCGTTCTTGAAGTTCTGCACGGCTGCGCGCAGCACGTTGCGACCGATGCGGCCGAAGCCGTTGATACCGAGTTTGATAGCCATCTGACTTGCTCCTAAGGTTGAAAAACTTTTGATCGGACGGGAAAAGGACGAACCGCGCGACGCTCAGTCGCGCAGGGCCGCTTCCACGGTGGCGGCCACGTTCTCCGCCGTGAAACCGAAGTGCTTGAACAGCACGGGCGCGGGGGCCGACTCGCCGTAGCTGTCGATGCCGACCACGGCCGCGCAGCCGTACTTCCACCAGCCGTCGGTGCAGCCCATTTCGACCGCGACGCGCGGGATCTTCTTGGGCAGCACGGCCTTCTTGTAGGCCAGGTCCTGGCGGTCGAAGGTGGTGGTCGAGGGCATCGACACCACGCGCACGGCGATCTTCTTGTCGGCCAGCAGCTTCTGGGCGGCCAGCGCGAGCTGCACCTCGGAACCGGTGGCGATGATGACGGCGGCCGTCTTCTTGTTCTTGAGGCCGACGTTCTCGGGCTCGGACAGCACGTAGGCGCCGCGGCTGATGTCGCCCAGGTCGCTCTTGGCGGCGTAGGCGATGTTCTGGCGGCTCAGCAGCAGCGCGGTCGGGCGCGTGGCGTTCTGCAGTGCGACAGCCCAGGCCACGGAGGTTTCGGCCGTGTCGCCCGGACGCCAGACGTCCAGGTTGGGAATGAGGCGCAGCGAGGCGGCGTGCTCGATCGACTGGTGCGTCGGGCCGTCTTCACCCAGGCCGATGGAGTCGTGCGTGAACACGTGCACCACGCGGCGCTTCATGAGCGCGGCCATGCGGATGGCGTTGCGGCTGTAGTCGCTGAAGGTGAGGAAGGTGCCGCCGTAGGGGATGTAGCCGCCGTGCAGCGCCACGCCGTTCATGATGGCGGCCATGCCGAATTCGCGCACGCCGTAGTTGATGTGGCGGCCGATCTCGCCGTGCGGCGGCTCGACGGCATCACCTTGTGCGGCTTCGTCTTCGCCGCCCTGGGGCACCACCGGTGCGGGGGGCGCGTTCAGCACGACGGCGCCGGTCTTGGCGTCGAAGCGCAGCGCGGCGGTGCTCTTGGTGTTGGTGAGGTTGGAGCCCGTGAGGTCGGCGCTGCCGCCGAGCATTTCGGGCAGCGCGGCCGTGAAGGCTTCCAGCGCGAGCTGGCTGGCCTTGCGGCTGGCCACGGTTTCGCCCTTGGTGTGGGCGGCGACCACGGTGTCGAACGCGACCTGGTGGAAGTTCTTGGGCAGCTCGCCCTTCATGCGGCGCGTGAACTCGGCGGCGAGTTCGGGGTACGCGGCTGTGTAGGCGGCGAAGGTGTCGTTCCAGGCGGCTTCGGTCTTGGCGCCTTCGGCCTTGTGGTCCCAGTCGGCGTACACCTCGGCCGGGATTTCGAAGGCGGGGTAGGGCCAGCCGATGGCTTCGCGCGTGAGCTTGATTTCTTCCGCGCCCAGCGCCTCGCCGTGCGCCTTGGCGGTGCCGGCGCGGTTCGGGCTGCCCTTGCCGATGGTGGTCTTGCAGACGATCAGCGTGGGCTTGGTGGCTTCCTTCTTGGCCTTGGCGATGGCCTTGGCCACTTCCTTGGCGTCGTTGCCGTCGATCGGGCCGACGACGTTCCAGCCGTAGCCCTTGAAGCGCTCTTCGGTGTTGTCGATGAACCAGGGCTTGACCTGGCCGTCGATGCTGATGCCGTTGTCGTCGTACAGGGCGATCAGCTTGTTCAGGTGCCAGGCGCCGGCCAGGGCGCAGGCTTCGTGGCTGATGCCTTCCATCATGCAACCGTCGCCCAGGAAGGCGTAGGTGTGGTGGTCGACGATGGTCAGGTCCTTGCGGTTGAACTCGGCGGCCAGCAGCTTCTCGGCCAGCGCGAAGCCCACGGCATTGGTGATGCCCTGGCCCAGCGGGCCGGTGGTGGTTTCCACGCCGGGGGTGACGTCGACTTCGGGGTGGCCGGCGGTCTTGCTGTGCAGCTGGCGGAAGTTCTTGATCTCGGCCAGGGGCAGGTCGTAGCCCGTGAGGTGCAGCACCGCGTAGATCAGCATCGAGGCGTGGCCGTTGGACAGCACGAAGCGGTCGCGGTCGAACCAGTGCGGGTTGGCGGGGTTGTAGCGCAGGTGCTCGCCCCACAGGGCGACGGCCATGTCGGCCATGCCCATCGGTGCGCCCGGATGTCCGGAATTGGCTTGTTGAACGGCATCCATTGCCAGCGCGCGGATCGCGTTGGCCATCAGGGCTTGGTTTGCCATGGGCAGTGGGCTTTCGGGGGAAAAGGGTGGGTGGGGGATACGGGAGAACCCGAGATTTTACCGGGCGAGCCGCGCCCGGCCTCGATACAGGGCCAACACCCCGCTGATGCTCTCTTGTGTCGCAGGCCCGGCTGCTAGAGTTGCCCCCCATGCAAGGGCTGCACCTCACCGCCGATCTCCACGACTGCCAATGCGGCCTCCAATGGCTCACCGACGGGCGCGCGCTCGGCGAGGTCTGCACCAAGGCCGTGGCCGCCGCCGGGCTGCAGGCCGTGGGCAAGCTGGTCCACGGCTTTCCGGCCACGCCGCAGGGGCCGGGCGGCGTGACGGCCACGCTGCTGCTGGCCGAGTCGCACCTGTGCATCCACACCTGGCCCGAGCAGCGCGGCGTGACGCTCGACGTGTACGTCTGCAACTTCGGCGCCGACCACTCGGCCAAGGCGCATGCGCTGATGGCCTGCCTGGTGGCGCTGTTCCAGCCCCGCCACAGCGAGCGCAACGAACTGCAACGCGGCCGTGTGGCCGGGTCGGTGCGGTGATGGCGGTGCGCGCGATGATCCTGGCCGCCGGCCGCGGCGAACGCATGCGGCCGCTGACCGACACCACGCCCAAGCCCCTGCTCGAAGTGCGCGGCAAGCCGCTGATGCAGTGGCCGATGGAAGCGCTGGCCGAGGGCGGCTTCACCGAACTGGTGGTCAACACCGACTGGCTCGGCGCGCAGGTCGCCGCCCGGTTCGACGCGAACCCCGTGCTGGCGGGGCATGGCGCGCTGTCCATCTCCTATTCCGACGAGGGCCGCGACTTCGGCGGCGCGCTTGAAACAGCCGGCGGCATCGTGCGCGCGCTGCCGCTGCTGGGTGAGGTGTTCTGGGTGGCGGCGGGCGACGTGTTCGCACCGGGCTTTCGCTTCACCCAGGCCGCGGTCGACCGTTTCCTGGCCAGCGGCAAGCTCGCCCACCTGTGGCTGGTGCCGAACCCGGCGCACAACCTCAAGGGCGACTTCGGCCTCTCGGCCGACGGGCTCGCGCTGAACCAGGCGGCCGACAAATACACCTTCTCGACCATCGGCCTGTACCGCGCCGCGCTGTTCGCACCGCCGTACTGCGACATCCCGGCAGGCAACCCGGGCGGCATCAAGGCCACGCTGGCACCGATCCTGCGCGCCGCGATGGACAACCAGCAGGTGAGCGCCGAGCTCTACACCGGCGACTGGACCGACGTGGGCACGCCGCAGCGCCTGCAGCAACTCAACGCCGGGGTCGCGCCGGCAGCGGGCGCATGACGCTCGCGCCGCTGCCCGACGCCCTGCGCCTGCTGCCGCAGCGCCTGCACGAGCTGGCCCTGGCCACCGCCGCCGAACGCAACGACGGCGCGCCCGAAGACCCGCTGACCGTGCCGCTCTACGTGAGCGACTTCACGCGCCTGAGCCTCGCGCCCATGCGCCAGGGCTGGCACGTCGAGTACTTCGGCGACACCTGGGGCGACGCCTTCGACGAAACCCTGGCCTGCCTGAGCCGGCAGGACGTGGCCGACTGCATCACCTCGCTGTCGTTCAACGGCCCCGACAGCGGCGCCAACGGCTCGCGCGAATGGATGTTCACGCCGCTGCTCGAGAGCCCGGTGATGTTTCCCCGCCTGCGCTCGCTGTTCATCAAGCCGACGCAGCCGGAGGACCACAACCAGTCGCTCGTGTGCACCAGCGACGGCATCCTCGAGGAAGGCGGCGACATCGCGCGCTGGGTGCGCAAGACGCCGCACCTGAGCGAGCTGACAGTGCCGAACCCACCGAACGCCGACTTCTTCGCCGTGCCGCTGCCGCAACTGACCAGCCTGTGCGTCGGCGCCCATTTCGCCACGCAGCACTTCATCCGCCACCTGGCCGCCGCAACGCAGCTGCCGGGCCTCAGGCTGCTGGATTTTTCCGAGTCCACCGAGCAGCAGATGGCGTGGCCGGCCGACCGGACACCCGGCGGCATCACGGCCTTCGAAGACTACGAGGCCTTGCTGCACAGCCCCGTGGGCGCGCAGCTGCGCGTGCTGAGGCTGCGCAACACCTGCCTCGACCTGGCCCAGCTGCAGCAGCTGCAGGGCGTGCGGCAGCGGCTGCAATTCATGGTCATCCAGTCAACGATCGGCGGCTACGTCAGCCACTTTGCACAGGATGTGTTCCCATGGCGGCATCTGGTACCCGCGGACCCCGGACTTGCACCGTATCGAAAGTGAAATCCCATGCTCAATGACACCACGATCTACGCCGAGCGCCGCGCGCGCCTCGCTTCGCAACTGGGCAAGGACGGCATCGCCATCGTTCCCACCGCGCCCGAGCGCCAGCGCAACCGCGACAGCGACTTCCTGTTCCGCCACGACAGCTACTTCTACTACCTGACCGGCTTCACCGAGCCCAACGCGTGGCTGGTGCTGGCGGGCGACGGCCGCGCCACGCTGTTCTGCGCGCCGAAAGACCTGGAACGCGAGATCTGGGACGGCTACCGCCTCGGCCCCGATGCTGCCCCCGCCGCGCTGGGCGTGGACGAGGCCTTCTCGATGAACGACCTCGACGCCAAGCTACCGAAGCTGCTGGAGAACCGCTCCACCGTGTGGTTCCCCTTCGCCACCCACAAGGGCCTGGAAACCCGCATCGACGGCTGGCTGCAGTCGGTGCGCGCACGCGTGCGCTACGGCGCGCTGTGCCCCGAGGAGCAGCGCGACCTGTGCGGCCCGCTCGACGAGATGCGCCTCGTGAAGGACGCGCACGAGCAGGACATCATGCGCCGCGCCGCACAGATCAGCGCCCGCGCCCACATCCGCGCGATGCAGCTGTCGGCGCGCATGCTGCGCGAGGGCAAGGACGTGCGCGAGTACCACCTCGACGCCGAGCTGCTGCACGAGTTCCGCCTGGGCGGTTCGCAGTACCCGGCCTACGGCTCCATCGTCGCGGCCGGCGCCAACGCCTGCGTGCTGCACTACCGCGCCGACGCCGCGCCCGTGCGCAAGGGCGAGCTGGTGCTGATCGATGCCGGCTGCGAGCTCGACGGCTACGCCAGCGACATCACCCGCACCTTCCCGGCCGATGGCAAATTCAGCGGCCCGCAGCGCGCGCTGTACGACCTGGTGCTGGCCAGCCAGGACGCCTCGGCCGCCGCCACCAAGGCCGGCAACCGCTTCAACGACCCGCACGACGCGGCCGTGAAGGTGCTGGCGCAGGGCATGCTCGACCTGGGCCTGCTCGATGGCAACAAGGTCGGCGGCGTCGACGACGTGATCGACTCGCGCGCCTACTTCCAGTTCTACATGCACCGCACCGGCCACTGGCTGGGCATGGACGTGCACGACTGCGGCAGCTATGTCGAACCCACGCAGGTGGGCGAGGTGAGCGAGCGCAAGGACCCGCTGTCCAACGAACTCATCAAGAACCGCCCGAGCCGCATCCTGCACCCGGGCATGGTGCTGACGCTGGAGCCCGGCATCTACGTGCGCCCCGGCGAGGGCGTGCCCGAAAAATTCCACAACATCGGCATCCGCATCGAGGACGACGCGATCGTCACGGCCACGGGCTGCGAACTGATTTCGCGGGGGGTGCCGGTGAAGGCGGATGAGATCGAGGCGTTGATGCGCGCCTGAGCGCGAATCAGGCGGGCAGCGCGCAGAACAGCGCCTGCCCGATCGCGAGCACCGCTGCGCCCGCGGCAATGCGCGGAAAGCGGTGCGGCAAGCCACTCAACAGCCCGACCGTCGCCAGCGCCGCCGCAGTCAGCGCTCCGAGCCACAGCACCCATCCCACCGACCCGCCCGCAGCCTCCAGGCTGGCCCACAGCGACAGGCACAGCAGCGCCGCGCCCCCGAGCTGCAGCCATCGGCGCCAGGCGCCGGGCGTGTGGCCGCGGCCGAAGACGTCTTCGCTGTGGCGGTCCATCGCGAGGCTCAGCGCGCAGAAGCCGGCCAGCGAGGCGGCGAACACCAACCCGAGCAGCGGCATCACGACCCCTGGCCCGACGCGGCGAGTTCGGTCGGCGGCGTTGGCTTGACGGCTTTCTTGGGCGCCGCCAAAGCCTTGCGGCGCTTGCGCTCCACCAGCCAGGTCGCCCCCGCCAGCCCCAGGCCGAGCGCGATCGCCACGAGGTCGAAGCCCGCCACCGAACTCGGGCCGCTGCGCAGGCTCACGGTGAGCGGCGCGGGGCCGGTGAAGGCATTGAGCACCGGCAGCAGTGCGAACAGCAGCGCGCCGAGCGCAAGCTGCGCCTGCCACATGCGCAGGGTGGGGCGCAGCAGGCCCAGCAGGGCGGTGGCGCCCCAGACGATGAAGAACCAGCGGATCTCGGCCTCGTTGCGGCCGGCCACGTCGACCGGCAGCAGGCGGTTGGCCCAGAAGAAGGCGGCCATCGCCACAGGCAGGCCGGCAATCGCACCGAGGTTCAGTCCGTCGACCAGCCGCAGGCCGAAGCCGATGCGTCCGCCCTGCTTGAGGGTCTTGGCGTATTTCTGGCGCTCCTTCACGGCCCACAGCAAGAGGCCCGTGGCTACCATCAGGCAGCCCGCCAGGCCCGAGACGAAGAACAGTGCGCGCAGCAGCGGATCGGCAAAGCGGCCGATGTGCAGGCCGTAGAGCACGCCGCGCGTTTCGGCCGCGGCCTTGGGCACGTCGCCGAAGCTGCCGATGAGCGCGCCGGTCGTGCCGTTGAACTGCATGCTGGGCTGGTCGTACGACAGGTGACGGCCTTCGGCCCGCGTGAGCGAGACCACGGCGTTGGCGTCGTTGGGCTGGTGCACCACGATGCGGCCCACGGGCGCGCCGTCCCAGTGGGCCGTGGCCTGCGCCACCATGGGCGCGAGGGGCGCCAGCGCGGCCTTGGTGCCCGAGGCCTTGATCTGCGTGCGCACGCCACCCGGGAAGGCCTCGGCGAAGAAGGTGTCGTTGCCGCCGTGCGCCTTGTAAGCCACCTGCGGGCCCCACGGCATGTACATGAACATCAGCGTGACCAGCCCGGTGTAGGTGATCATGGCATGGTACGGCAGCGCGAGCACGGCGGTGACGTTGTGCGCGTCGAGCCACGAGCGCTGGCCCTTCTTCGGACGGAAGGTGAAGAAGTCCTTGAAGATGCGCTTGTGCGTGACGATGCCGCTGACGATGGCCACGAGCATGAACATCGCGCAGAAGCCGACGATCCAGCGGGCCCAGAGCGCGGGCATGTAATGCAGGTCGAAGTGCAGGCGGTAGAAGAACTCGCCGCCGCGCGTCTCGCGCGGCGCGGTGATCGCCTGGCCCGTGGCCGGGTCGAGCATGGCGCGGTCGAAGCTGCGGCGCCGGTCCACGGGCGGCGAACCGGGCGGCGGCGGCGGCTTGGCCCACAGCAGGCTCACGCCGGGCTCGCGCTCGGTGGGCAGGGTGATGAACCAGCGCGTGGCATCCGGCGCGTGGCGCTGCATGAAACTCAGCGCGTTGTCGGCGGCCACCGGCTGCGGCACCGTGCCAGGCGTCACGGCGTGCAGCTCCGGCTTCATCCAGAAGGTGATCTCGTCCTTGAAGTACGAGGCCGTGCCGGCCGCGAACACCATGAAAAGCACCCAGCCGACCAGCAGGCCCGACCAGGTGTGCAGCCAGGCCATCGACTGACGGAATCCTTCCTTCATGCGGCACCTCCGCCGCCCTGGGTCCACAGCAGCAACAGCAGGCCCTGCAGCGCCGCCGCGATGGCGAGGCCGGTCCAGGCGCGCCACGCCGAGCGCGCGGCGAAGACCCACATCACGGCCACGGCGTAGACGAGGAAGGAGGCCAGCGTGCCGGTCAGCGCGGCTTCGCTGCGCGCCATGCCGAAGAGGGCAGGCAGGCCCAGCGCGAGCACGGCGGCCGACAGCGCGGCGACGCCGTAGCCGCCCGCGATGGCGGCGACGGCCCGCGACGCGACGCCCATCCGGTAGCGGAGGCCGGCGCTCACGACGGGCGCCGGACGACGTGCGAGGTCGTTCGGAAATTCATGGGACAGAGGGAGAGGAGAAACCTGGAGAATGAGAATCATACTCATCTTCTCGGTTTTTCTCGCCCCCGCCCATCCCGCGAGCGGGGCCTTGAAAGGCGCGCGGCGCCTTACTTCGCCTGCAGCAGCGCGCCGGCCTCGAGCAGCACCAGCTCGTTGTCGTCGGCCTTGTTCGGCTCGCGGCTGCTGGAAAACGGCAGGTTGTTGTCGTTGCCGACGACGATGTGGGTGGCGTCGACCACGTCGACGTTCTCGATGGTGAAGAACGGGAACTTGAGCACGCCGTCGTTCAGCGGCTTGCGCGCGAGCTTGTTCGGGTCGGCGATGTTCAGCAGGTCGATGTAGCCGATCTTGCGCACCGCGCCGCCCACGTTCGCGTCGCTCAGCTCGACCTTGTAGACGCGCTTGAACTTCGCGATGTCGTGGAAGCAGTCGGTGCGCTTCTGGCCTTCGGGGCAGGCCTTGTCGCTCGTGCCTTCGCCGTTGTCGCGCTCGATGATCAAACCGGTGGTGCCGTCGATCATGTTGAAGTCGCCGATGGCGTGGCCGTTGGCTTCGAGCACGTACTTCCAGTGGCGGCCCGTCCACTTTTCGGTTGCGACGTCGAATTCCAGAACGCGCAGCGCTTCCTTGCCGTCGACCTTCTCGTAGTCCTTGGCCTCGGCGTTCCACACCGGGCCTTCGAGCAGCGCGTAGAGCTTGCTGCCGTCCTTCGACGACGCCATGCCTTCGAAGCCCTTGGAGCGCTTGATCTGGAAATCGACCGCGCCGCCCGGCGCGCCCGGCGTGGTCACGGCCGGATGGTCGGGCGAGCGCACGGCCTTGCCGTCCACCTGCGTGTCGAACACCGCGAGCACCTTGCCCTTCAGGTCGGCCTTGATCAGGAAGGGGCCGAACTCGTCGCCGATCCACAGCGCGCCGCCGGCGAACTGGAAGCTCTCGGGATCGAAGTCCGACCCCGTCAGGTAGCGCTGCTTCGTGCCTTCGTGGACGATGCGGAACGGCACCTTCTTGTCGGGGTCGTGCAGGAAGATGGTGTTCAGGCGGTTGAACTTGCCGCTCTTGAAGTCCACCTTGTAGTGGTTCAGGTAGAGCATGAAGTCGGGCGAGTTGGCCTTCGCGCCGGCGCCGTTGTCGGTGAGGATCCAGAACGAGCCGTCGTCCATCTTCTTGATGCCCGAGTGGCCCTGCAGCGGCTGGCCCTTGAAGGGCACCGACACGCCGGTGCCACGGCCGGCCGAGAGGCCTTCGACGGTGCCCAGCGCCTCGACGCGCTTGCCCGAGGTGAACTTGCCGCTCGCCTGCAGGTCGGCGGGCGCGTCTTTCGGTGCGGCAACGAAGCTCTGCGCAGGCAGCACGGCGTGGCCGGAGAGCGTGGCGGGAAAGGCGGTCTGGGCCACAGCGCCACTGCAGGCGAAGGCGGTGGCCAGGGCGACCAGAGAGAGGGAAGCGAAGCGCGTCATGAACGAAAAGGCTTTCAGTCGAAAACGCGTGACCTTGCCGGGCAGGCGTGACGCCGCCGTGACATCCGCTCAGCTCAAGGTGCGATGTCCACCGTCACTTCTCGCGACTCGGCGCGGCCCTGGTCATCGACCGCGCGCAGCACGTAGCGCCGTCCCGATTCGGCCATGTCCGGCATCCAGGTGATGCCTTCGCCGGGCACCGCCTTGCCGACCAGTGCGTCATCGGCGAACCAGTAGATCGTCTGCGTACCCGCCGCCGCTTCGGCGCGCAGCACGAGCGGCTCCGGCTTCTTCACGCGCAGCGTGTGCCGCACGCCGCGCAAGGGCGAGGTGATGAGCGGTGCCGTCTCCGAAGCCTCGCCCTTCTCGCAGCCATCGGTCGGCAGGCTCGCGCGCGGCAGGCCCGCCTGGCGAAACAGCCGCCGCATGTCGCTGCCCCATTGCTCGACCACCTGCTGGCGCGCATTGGGCTGCGGCCTGCACACCACCTTGCCGGTCGTCTCGTCGACCCACACGGTGCGGTGCAGGTTGCTCACCTGGATCGGCGACTTGCCGGCGATGAACCATGTGGTGGTGCGCACCGGGCACAGCGCATCGGGCAGCCCGCCCGTCGCGGTGCACACCTCGACCTGGCGCAGGTCGGCCGGCTGGCGCGTCGCGATCTCGCCAGGGTCGAGCCGCTCGGCACGCAGCGCATCGACCATGCGCAAGAACAGCGGCGCGGCCGCATCGACGCCCACCAGCGCGGGGTTGCTCGTGCCATCGAAGTTGCCGACCCACACCACGAGCACATGGCGGCCGAACACACCCGCGGTCCACGCATCGCGAAAGCCCCACGACGTGCCCGTCTTCCATGCGATGGCGGGGCGCGCGGGCAGCGTGGTGTCGGGGCGCGGCGTGTGGCGCAGCATGTCCAGCGTGATGAACGAGGCCTCTTCGCTCAAGAGGCGCAGCGGCTGCACCGGCCGCTCGTCGGGCGCGGGCTGCGTGTAGCGCAGCGGCTGCGAGATGCCGCCGTTGGCCAGCGTGGCATAGAGGCCCGCGAGCTCCTCGGGCGTGACTTCGCCGCCGCCCAGCACCAGCGCGAGGCCGTAGTGCGATTCGCTCTGCAGCTTCTGCACGCCCGCAAGCCGCATGAAGTCGTAGAGCCCCGGCTTCGAGAGTTTCGCGGCGACGGCCACCGCGGGGATGTTGCGACTGCGGATCAGCGCCTCCTGCGCAGGCAGCGGGCCGGCGAAGCGGTGGTCGAAGTTCTCGGGCGTGTAGGGACCGAACGATGTCGGCGCGTCCTTGAGCATCGTCTTCGGATGCAGCAAGCCCTGGTCGAGCGCGAGTGCGTAGATGAAGGGCTTGAGCGTGGAGCCCGGCGAGCGCTTGGCCTGCGTGCCGTTGACCTGCCCGGCGATGGCGTCGTTGTGCCAGTCGGCCGAACCGATCAGCGCGCGCACCTGCATGGTCGAGGCGTCGAGCAGCAGTGCGCTCGCGTTGGTCATGCCCACGTCGGCGTGCGTGCGCAGGTACTGGCCCATCACGCGTTCGAGCGTGGCCTGCATGCGCAGGTCGATGGTGGTGCGCACTTCCTGCACACCGCGCTCCTGCGCGAGCAGCATGTCGGTGGCGTGCGGCGCGAGAAAGGGGAGGCTGCCGCGCGACTGTGCCGAGAGCGCGAGCTGTGCATCCGGCGCGTGCTGCTTCGCGGTCGGATCGCGCTCGGCCCACAGCGCCCACAGGCGTTCGCGCGCCGACTGCAGTTCGGCATTGCGGCCGCGCTCGGCGATGCGCTTGACGGGGTTCTGCGGAATCACCGCGAGCGTCAGCGCCTCGGGCAGGCTGAGCTTGGCGGCGTCCTTGCGGAAGTAGATGAGGCTCGCGGCCTGCACGCCTTCGATGTTGCCGCCGTAGGGCGCGGTGTTGAGGTACGCCTCGAGGATCTCGCGCTTGCTGAAGCGCGCCTCGAGCCAGAGCGCCGCGCCGATCTGCGCGATCTTGCCCATGGCCGTGCGGCTGTCGATGCCGTAGACGCGCCGTGCCAGCTGCATCGTGAGCGTCGAGCCGCCCTGCCTGCGCTCGCCGCTGGCGATGCGCCACGCGCTGCGCACGAGCGCGGCAGGGTTGACGCCGGGGTGCGCGTAGAAGCGGCGGTCTTCGTACAGCAGCACCGCATCGACCAGCGTCGGCGAGATGCGGTCGAGCGGCACCCAGAGGCGGTATTGCTCGTCGCTTGCGAGGGTGAGGCGCAAGAGTTCACCACCCTGCGCGTACACGGCGCGCGAGCTGCCGACGGTTTCGCTGAGGGGCGCGTGCGGCCAGAGACGCAGCAGCGCGAGCAGGAAGGCCACCGCCAGCGCCCACAGCGCAGGCTTGCGCAGCCTTCCCAACTTCACGCTCAAGCGCATGACGGCCTCCGCTGCCTGGCGTCAGTTCGCGACGACCTGGAAGCGCGCACCCGCCGAGCGCGAATACACGCGCCGGTCGTACATCGCCTCGCCATACGCCGCAGGCACCACGAAGTCGCCGACATTGGTGGCACGCGCCTTGTAGGTCACTTCGAGCAGGTTCTTGTCGACGGCGCCGTAGAACACCACGCGGTCTTCGCGGATGTCGGCGTACTGCACCTTCCACGAGCCGCCGCCACCGAGGCGCTTCTTCCAGATCGGCGCGTCGGCATTGGCTTCCTGGTCGTCGCCCACGGCCTGCAGCACCGGCTCCAGGCCGCCTGGCAGCAGGTCGACCAGCGCCACATCGTTGAGCTGTGCGCGCTCCAGGCTGCGCACGCGCACCCGCACGGTGACCTCTTCGCCGAGCTTGGCCTTGGTGATGGGGTTGCCCTTGGCATCGAGCACTTCATGGAAGATCTCCAGGCCCTGGTTCACCGGCGTGGTGGGCACGTTGCGCTCGAAGCCCTGTTCGGCCCAGCTGTAGTACAGGTTGAAGTCGCTGTCGTTCGACAGCTTGAGCTTGGCCGTGCCGGCGGGCACCGCGGCACGCGTGATCGGATTCACCGAGCCCAGCGCGAGTGCCGCGGCCTGCCCTTGCGCGTTGACGCTCTGCGCGGTGAGCTTGCCTTCGACGTTCTGCGCCACCGCTTCGAAGTACGCATCGACCGCGAGCAGCATCGAGGCCGACGACAGGCTGTTGTACCAACCGTCGCGCACCATCGCGCCCATGCCTTCCCACACTTCGGGCTTCAGCGTCTTCAGGCGCGAGGGGAAGTGGCGGCCCACCAAGTGCAGCGTCATGCTGTCGTGCACCAGCGGGTCGTAGTAGGCGCCCCACACGTTGCGGCGCTGCTTCTTCTCAGTGCGCGCGAGCAGGTCGGACCACACCGGGTTGAGCAGCTCGTTGGCCACTTGCTCCTGCTTCACGAGCTGGTAGCTCGCGGCGAGGTACACGGCGCCCAGGTCGTCGCTCCAGCCTTGCGTCTGCTTGTTGCGCCACGCTTCGCGCAGGTTGGCCAGCGCGGCCGGCGCGATGATGCCCTGGCGCGTGAGCAGGTAGGCCGCCTGCGTGCGCTGGCGCCAGCCGTCGAGCGAGGTGTCGCCGCTGCCGAGCCAGCCCTGCAGGTACGTGTTCGCTTTCTGCAGCAGGTCTTGCGGCACGGGCAGCTTGTGGTCCTTGGCTTCGATGAGCAGGTGCACCGCGTAGAGCGTGGCGAAGGCGTCGGTGCCTGCGCCGGGCCACAGCGAGAAGCCGCCGTCGGCCGTCTGCCGTGCGCGCAGCTGCACGAGGTAGCGCTCGAAGGTCTTGCGCGCCTCGGGCATCGGGCCCTGCTCGGGCGTGCGGCCGCGCGCCATTTCCTTCACCAGCTCGGGTCGGCCCGACAGCAGCACGGCCGGGAAGGTCTGGCTCGTGATCTGCTCGGTGCAGCCGTGCGGGTACACCTCCAGGTACTGCATGAGTCCGGTCGCGAAGGCCCACGGCGCGGCGGACACCGCGACATCGCTCTTGCGGAAGTTCGGGTACAGGTCGGCCTTGCTGCTCAGCTCGCCCGCGCGCTGGAAGCTGCCCGCCTGCACCAGCGTGACGAACGGCGACGCAGGCCGCACGCTCACCTCGGTCGACAGGCGTGCGCTGAAGGTCTTGTGCGTCGAGGTGAACACCAGCGCCGAGGAGCCCAGCACCGCCTGCTCGCCCGGTTTGGCGCGCACGTTGAATTTGGTGCTCGCTTCGCCGCGCTCGTTGACCTTGAGCGTCTGCGTCGCATCGCCTACCACTTCGAGCCCGCCCGAGGCGGTGAGCGTGAGCGCAATGGGCACGTCCTTGCCCGAGCCCACGATGTTGTTCGCAAGGCCCACGCCCACTTCGACGGTGTCGCCGGGCGCCATCGCGAGCGGCGCGTTCGGCAATATCACCATGTCGCCGCGCACCACGGTGCGGGTGCTCCTGGCGGCGGTGGTCTCGTCGTTCACAGCGACGGCCATCACGCGCAGGCTGCCGTTGAAGCTCTCGGGCACGGTGTAGCTGAACTCGCGGCTGCCGTTCACATCGACGAGACCCGACCAGTACGCCACCGGCTTGTCGCGCTTGCGCTTGAACGGATTCAGGTGCTTGCCGAGCTCGCCTTCACCATCACCGCCGGGGGCGGCACCCTGCATGAGCTTCTTGAACTCCGGCAGGATCAGGTCGAGTGTCTGCAGGGTGCCCACTTCGAGCGCCCGCTTCTGGAAGAAGTGCTTGAGCGGATCGGGCGTCTTGTAGCGCGCCACCTGCAGGATGCCTTCGTCCACCGCGAACAGCACGGCGCGCGTGGGCTTGTCGCTGGTGAGCTTCATCTTCACCGTCTGGCCGGGCTTCACGAGTTCGCTGCTGGTGAGCTGAAGGTTCGCGGTGCGCTTTGCAAGGCTCGTGGCGAAGGGAATGACGCCGTACGACAGCGGGCTCATGTAGACCTCGTCCGAGGCCGGGTCGCGCACGAAGTGCACGTTGATGTAGCCGGTGCCCTCGAAGTCCTTGGGCAGCGTGATCTTCTGCACCGAGGCGGTCTTGTCGGTCTTGAACCATGCGTGGGCATAGACCTTGTCGCGCTCGATGGTGATGAGGCCGGCGCCCACGTACGGCGCACGGATGCTCACCTCGATCTCCTGACCCGGCTCGTAGTCCTTGCGGTCGAGCGTGAGCTGCAGTTCGGCATTGCGGTCCAGCGAGCGCGAGACGTTCGCGTTGCCCGCCACGCTGTACTCGACGCGGTTCAGCTCCAGCCCGCCCGCATTGCGCACCACGTAGGCAAAGTTGCCGGGCGTGGCGGTGTTGAGCGCGATGGTGTTGCCTGCGGCGACGATGGCCAGCGGCTTCTCGTCGATCACGATTTCCTTCTTGCGCGATTCGTAGCGGTAGAGGCCGTTGTCCTGCTTCACGAGCACCGACAGCACCTTGCGCTCCACGCGCTGGATCTTCAGGTCGTCCACGGCCGTCTTCTTGGCCTGCGGATCGATCGCGATCACGGTCGCATTGCGCGCGGCGCCCTTGCTCACGTAGCTGGTGTCGCCATCGACCTTCACGCCCACGAGGTAAGGCATGTCGCTCACCAGCGTCTGCGCCTCGGCCGAAACGCTGCGTCCGCCTTCGGGCTCGAAGGCCTTGGCGAGCACGTGCACCTGGTACGTCGCTGCATCGAAGCGCGAGAGGCGCAGGTCGAACTCGGCCTTGCCTTCGGCACTGGTCTGCACGCTGCCCAGGTCGTCGACCTGCTTCTCGGTGGCGCGCTGCGGATCGAAGAAGGCGTAGTCGGCGAACGCGCGGAACACCGGGAAAGCCGGGCTCAGCGTGAGCGTGCCTTCGACCTTGCGGTCGGGCGCGGGCGTGCCGAAGAGGTTCTGCACGTCGATGAGCGCCTTCAGGTCCTTGGGCCTGACCCAGCCTTCGGCGACCTCGCTGCTGAGCTTGGCGACGACCTTGGTGCGGTCGGGCAGGAACTCCTGCACCTTCACCGTGGTGCTGCCGATCAGCAGGCCCTGCACCTCGGGGTTGCCGGGCGAGGATTCGCGCGGCAGGTAGAGGTTGACGGTGTAGTTGCCGGTGGGCGAGGTGTCCTGCGTGGCGTGGGCGATTTCCGCCGCGCCGCCGGGGCCGAGCTTGAGCTTCTCGCGCCGCACGCTGAGGCCGCGCGCATCGATGATCTCGGCCTCGAGCGGCAGGTCGCGCAACGACGTGGCCCAGTTGCCGGCCTTGACCATCATCGCGATGTGCATGGTGTCGCCCGGGCGGTAGATGCCGCGGTCGCTGAACACGTACGCGGTCATCTGGTTCGGCACGCCGGCCGCGCGCAGGCCGCCGACGTCGAAGCGCGAGATGTCGAGCGTGCGGTCGCTGCGGTTGAAGGGCAGGAAGCTCAGGTCGCCGTCCTTGCGCACCACCAGCACCACAGGCGCTTTCTCGCGCTGGTAGCCGGCGAGGTTGGGCAGCTTGGCGGCGCCCGTGGCGTCGGTGGATTGCGACGCGACGATCATGCCGTTGCGGCCCCACACCTCGACCAGCGCACCGGCCACGGGCTGACCGTTGGCGATGCTCTGCACGAACACGTCGCGCGTGCCGTCGAGCGACTTCTTGGCGACGATGCCCAGGTCGGTGACGAGCACCAGGCGCTGGTCCTTCTGGTCTTCGGGGTTGCCGCTTTCGGGGTCGCCTTCGCCTTCCGAGGGCTGTTCTTCCTGTTGCTCCTCTTCGGGCTGCGCCTGCGTGGCATCGCCTTCGGCCTTCTTCTTGGCCTTGGGGTCGAAGCCCTGCACCTTGAGCAGGAACACGCCGCGGCGGTCGGCCACGTCGCTGCGCAGGTACTCGGCGAAGTCGACGGTCTCGTAGTGCGCCTTGCCGGCGGGGATGCTGAGCGGAATCTCCTTCTGGAAGCGGTCGACGAGGTTGTCCGACTGCAGGCTGCCGTTGAACTGCGGATGCGCGAAGTCGCCGTTGGTCTGCGTGACCAGGTGCTGCAGCTGCTGCGGCAGCAGGCGTCCGATTTCCAGGCGGATGCCGGGCAGGTCGCGCACCAGGATCGGCAGCTTGCGTTCACCGGAAAGTGCGAGCAGCGAACCCTGGCTCATGATGGTGAGCTCGGGCGCGAAGGTCTTGAGCAGGCGCACGTCTTGCCGCGCCGCGCCGAGCTGGTAGCCGCCCGGTGTCTTGAGGCCCTTGGCCACGCGCACCAGCAGGTAGCGGCCGCCTTCGGCTTGCGGGAGGCGGAAGCTGACCATCTCGGTCACTTCGCGTTCGCTGGCGATAGGCTGCAGATTGATCTTCTTCGCGCGGCGCAGCACGGCGTCGGTGACCTTCGCGGGGTCGGCGGACCAGTCGAACTTTTCTTCGGGGTCGCCCTTGGCTTCTTCCGTGGCGGGCAGCAGCCAGGCCTGCACCACGCGCGCCATTTCGCGCTCGTGCACCGGCATCGAGGCGGTGACGTGCATCACATGCTCGGGCTCGCCGTTCTCGCCCGTGACGATGGTGGGGTCGATGCTCGAGATGTCGAGGCTGAAGAGGCCGGGGATGTCGACCGCGCGCGAGATGTCGCTGCGCTGGCCGGGGCCGCCCTTCTGCGCGACCGCACCGGAGGTGAGGCTGAGCACCACGGGGCGCGTCTTCTCGGGGATGGGCAGCGGCTCGGACTGCAGGGTGGCGGTGAGGCGCAGCTTGTCGTAGCTGACGGTGAACTTCTCGCTCGCGCACTTGCCCACGCTGAAGATCGAGGTGCCGCAGGCCTGGTCATAGGTCAGCACCAGGCGCTTTTCGAACTCTGCCGTGCTCACGGGGTGCGAGAAGCGCACCTGGAAGAGCGCGCGCCGCACGTTGGCCTGCACCGGGTCTTGGTAGAACTCCGCGCCCGCGATGCGCGCGCTGAATTCGGGCGAGGTGAACTCGTACTTGCGCTGCTCGATCTCGATGTGCGGTGCGAGCGCGTCCTTCGAGAGCTGCACCTTGTAGGGCTGGCCGACTGGCCAATCCTGCGTGGGCAGGAATTCGAGCTTCTTCTGGCTGCTCCACGTCCAGCGCCCGGCAATGGCGGGCTCGATGGTGACGCCGGTTGCCTCCTGGCCGATGCGCGCGATCGGCGCGACCGAGGCGGAGAAGTTGATGACGACCGGGTTGGGCCCCTTGTCGTTTTCGATCTGCGTGCGCGGCGGCGCCACGATCTGCGCCGTGGAAACGACGGGCTCGACGCGGTCGGGCGTGAGGCCGTGCCACCACTTCAGCACGTGCGGGCTCGCGAACCAGCCGGCCAGCACCAGCAACGCCAGCAGCACCACCCAGGCCAGCCGTTGCTGCAGCCACTGCAGCCCGAAGAGAAGAAAGGCGCCCACGATGCGCAGCCACCCCGGGGGTCGCCAGGAACCGATGAGTCCGCGTGCCAGCGGACGCAGGAACCCGAGCACGCGGCCCAGTCCGGTGAAGAGCACGTCGCTGAGCGACGCGAGTTTTCGATTGGCAACTTGAAGCATGGACGCTCCCCCGATGTTTTTGTTGGCGCCTGACAGTCTCTGCCCGGTCTGTGAAGCCATGGCGCTGTGTGTGAAGTCTGCGTGAAAACCGCACAGGGCCCGCGCACCGGCCCGTCTCGAACGTCAGAACGAAAGTGCGGGCTTGTTCACCATCAGCCAGAACACGATGGCCATGGCCACGAAAGCCGGGTAGCCCAACAGTTCCCAGTAGCGCTGGTAGCGCAGATACAGCGACGGCAGCGCGGCGCCCTCGCGATGCGCCTGCCCCGCCAGGGCCGCCATGCGGATCTGCAGCCACACCACCGGCAGCCAGCACGCGCCCGCGAACGCGAACAGCCCCAGCGACAACGCCAGCCACGGCGTCGACAGCGGCCAGCCCGCCAGGTGCGCCAGCGCGAAGCCGGTGACCGGCTGCAGGATGACCGTGGGCGTGGTGAACCACCAGTCCGCGCGCACCACCAGCCGGCTCACCACCGCCTGCGCCGGCACGCTGCCGCTGCGGTTGGCAAAGAACATGTAGAAGGCCGACCCCAACCCCGTGCCGACCATCAGCACGCTGGAGACGATGTGCAGCCACTTGAGGACGAGGTAGGTGTTCATGGCGTGGCGCGTCGGTACAGGTGCCAGAGCAGCGCGGCGATGGGCAGGTTCTTGAGCAGGGGGCCGAGCGGATGCAGCCACAGGTCCGGCTGCAGCACGGTCGCCACGAGCGTCATGGCGAGCATCAACGCGAAGGCGGCCAGGTAGACGGTGCGGCCGGGTCGCGGCCGGGTCGCAGCCACAGCGCCAGGCCGATCGCGAGATCGGCCGCCGCGCCGCCGACGATCAGCGCCTGCACCAGCCACGGCGGCGAGGCGATGCCCGCGTCGGCCAGCACGCGGCGGCTCTGGCCGTCGAGCTCGACGATGCTGGCGACGGCGGTGAAGAGCCAGACGGCGACGAGGCTCAGGCGCAGCAGGCGGTCGTCGCCGTCGGCAGCAGCAGGGCGCGTCATGGCGTGGGCGCCCCTTCGTCGATCACATCCGTCACCATGCCCCAGCGCGCGAACTCGGGGTCGAACTCGGGCAGCGTGAGCAGGCCGGCGCAGGCGTGCGCGCCCACCGGCAACGCCTCGCCGCGCGCGAGCCGCCGGGCCAGCAGGATGGCGGCCATGCAAGGAATCTCGGGGCCGTGGTTGTCGTCCGCCGCGATGTGCCAGGCGCGGCGCGCGATGGCGCCGTGTGCATCGGTGCCTTCGACGCGCACCACCATGCCGCCCAGCGCGGTGCCGAACGCATCGAACACGCCGCCCGTCGCGTGCAGCAGCGGCGCCAGCTTCTGCGGTGCGCGCAGCAGGCCCGTGCGCCGCAGGAACGCCAGGAAGGCGAAGGCGTGCTGGGTCAGGCCGACTTCGAGTGCGGCGCGGAACATGACCGACTGCACGCCGGCGTAGCGCGCGGGAAAGAGTTCGAGATCGGGGATGTCGCACAAGGCGCCGCGGCGCGGCTTCATGCGCGCGAACTGCACCTTCGCGGGATGCGCCCAGCCGGGCTGCTCGGTCCAGCGGCCGCCCTGCCAGACGCGGATCGGTGCGCCGCAGTAGGCGAGCACGCCCGCGAGCGTCGCTTCGCCGCGCGGTGCGCCCTGTGCCGGCGCGATGCAGATGTCGATGCTGCGGATGCCTTGCCAACCGGCGGCGAGGTGATCGACCACCGCCGACGACAGCGCGGGCACGGTGCTGGCGCCGGTCACGGCGGTGCGGCCTGCGCTGCGGAAGGCGGCGTCCATCGCGGCGGGAAAGTCGCAGACGAAGCGCCGGCCGTCGGCCAGGTCGATGTAGTGCGCGCCGGCGGCCGCCACGGCCTGCGGCACGCGGTAGTCCTGGCCCTGGAACGGGCCGGCGGTGTGGATGACGAGGTCGACGCCCAGAAAGCCCAGCCCCTGCGCGAGGTCGGGCGACTGCGCATCGACGCGCACACCGCGTGCACTGCCGTCCAGCGATTGCGCGAAGGCCGTGGCCCGCTCGAGGTCGCGCCCGCCGACGTACAACTCGATGCCCGGGTCCTGCGCCAGCGCGCGGCTGATGCGCGCGCCGAAGTTGCCGTAGCCGCCGAGCACCAGCGTCTTCATGCGAGGTTCGTTCCGGCGATGTGGCCGCGCGTGAAGGCTTCCTCGAAGATCGAATAGCCCGACCAGTCCGCGTGCGCGAACGACAGCCGGCCCGCGGCCACGCGGTCGCCGAGTGCGCCGATCTGCGCGAGCAGCCCGGGGCGCGGGATCGACATGGCGTGCCCGTAGCGCGTGATCTCGACGCGCGTGGCGAGCGCGGGCAGGTCGGGGTGCGGCACCGACAGCTCGGCCAGCAGCTCGTCGCGCCATGCGGTCCACGGGCGCTCGAGCAGCAGCTGGCGGCCGTCGCCGGTGTCGTAGCCGCTCGGGCCCAGCGGGCGGTACCAGCTGAGCACGGTGCCGCGCGGCGTGGGGTCGAGCGCCTGGTGGCGCGCATCGACATACCCGAGGCCGCGCGTGCCGTAGATCACGTTGTCCCAGCTCGGCGCGGCGCCGACGCGGTCGGCCAGCGGGCCACGCAGGTGCACGTTGGCGACCAGCCAGGGCGCGTAGCGCACGTGCGCGGCGGCGCTCGTCAGCAGCGACGGCGGGTTCTCGACCACGCGCGCGGCGATGAAGACGGGCAGCGCGACGATGCAGCGCTCGGCCTGCCAGCGCACCATGGATTTCGACGCGGCATCCCACGCATCGACCTCGACGCCGGCGCGCCCTTCGGCGATGCGCGTGACGACCTGGCCGGTGTGCAGGCGCGCGCCCAGCGGCGCGGTCAGCTGCTTGGTGAGCCAGCCGTTGCCTTCGGGCCAGGTGAGCACGCCGTCGCGGTCGGGGTTGCTGTCATTGACGCTGCCGCTCGCGTCGCCCGGCGCATGGAAGCCGTGCCGGCTCGCGAAGTAGTGGATGCCGGCCCAGGCCGACACCTGCGCGATGCCGGCGCCGTAGTCGTCGCGGCAGCAGTAGTCGAGGTACCAGCGCAGGTGGGCATCGTCGAAGCCTTCGCGGTCGAGCCAGCCGGCGAAGGGCAGGGCGTCGAGCGCGAGCAGTTCGGGCGTGACGGCAAAGCGCAGCGTGGGAATGGCGAAGTGGGCGGCGTGCTGCAGGGCGTCGATGCGCTGTGCGAAGCGGCGGTATTGGGCGTGCGTGCCATCGCCGACGTCGTGCACGGGCAGCAGCCCGTCCTGCCACTCGCCTCGGAAGAACAGGCGTTCCTGCGGGCTGTGGCAGAGGTGGCGCTCGTCATACGTCCAGCGGCCGGCCACGCGGCGGCGCAGGCCGAGTTCTTCGAGCAGGTCCTGCACCTCGTGCGCGTCGTCGCCGGGCGTGGGCAGGTAGTGCGCGCCGAGCGGACAGGCGATGCCGCCGACCGAGCCGCCGCGCGCGTTGCCTCCGGCGGTGTCTTCGAGTTCGAGCAGCGCGAAGTCGTCGATGCCCGCGAGGCGCAGCGCACGCGCCGCCGCCAGGCCGGCGACGCCACCACCCGCGATGACGACGCGGGTGCGTTTGACGGTGGCCGGGGCCTGCGACTTGAGCGTGGCGTCGCGCATGGCGTGGCCGCGCGCGACATCGATGCCGGTGAAGCCGCCTTCGATGACCGGCGGCGGCGCCTCGCAGCCGGCCAGCGCCAGGGCGCCTGCACCGGCAGCGACGCCAAGAAAGCCACGACGCCTCATGGCACACGGTTCCTTCGTGGAACACCGCGGAACCGGCTTTGCCGGGCCGCAGGTGTTGCCCCCGGTAGGGGGTTGGCGAAGCGACACGAAGTGCGCGCAGCCTGGGGGCGAGCCATATCAGTGCGCCATGACCTTGCCCCACTCCTGCTCGTAGGTGGTGACAAGGGTCTGGTTCGACAGACGGTTCACTTCGGTCGGCACGCGTGCCATGTCGAGCGGAAAGTCGAACATCAGGGGCAGCGTTGCCGGCGTGAGAAAGCGCATGCCGCCCGGCAGCGCGTCGGGCTGCCGGTAGGGCCGGTGGCTGGCGATGATGTAGCCCCATTCGCCGAAGCTGGGCACGTGCGCGTGGTACGGCGTGGCCTTCAGGCCGACCGACTCGATGGTGCTTGCCACGGTCCAGTAGCTCTTGCGCGCCACCAGCGGCGAGGTGGTCTGGATCACGGCGTAGCCGCTGGCCGACAGGCGCCGGTCGAGCAGCGCGTAGAAGCTGTTGGTGTAGAGCTTGCCGATGGCGAAGTTGGTCGGGTCGGGAAAGTCGACCACGATGACGTCGAAGGTGTCGCCCTCCTGCTGCAGCCACTGGAACGCGTCGGTGTTGACGACCTTCACCTTCGGCGACGAGAGCGCGTGCCCGTTGAGCGCGGCCAGCGTCTCGTGCGTGGTGAAGAGCTGCGTCATGTTCGGATCGAGCTCCACCAGCGTGACCGACTCGACCGACGGGTACTTGAGAACTTCGCGCACCGCCATGCCGTCGCCGCCGCCGAGCACGGCGACTTTCTTGGGCGCGCCGTGCGCGGCCATCGCGGGGTGCACCAGCGCCTCGTGGTAGCGGTACTCGTCGCGCTCGGCGAACTGCAGGTTGCCGTTCAGGAACAGCCGGTGGCCCAGCGCGCCGCGCGTGACCACGATGCGCTGGTAGGGCGAGCTGGCGCTGAAGACGATGCGGTCCTGGTAGAACTTGTCTTCCGCCAGCGTGGTGATGTGGTCGGCGCCCCAGAAGGCGCCGATGAGCGCGGCCAGCGTGAGAAAGCAGGCCACCGCGTGCGCGCCGGCGCGGCGCAGTTCATGGCGGAACAGCCACAGCGCCCACACGGCCACCGCGGCGTTCATCACGCCGAACAGCAGGCCGGTGCGGATCATGCCCAGCTGCGGCACGAGGATCAGCGGGAACGCGACCGACACGGCAAGCGCGCCCAGGTAGTCGAAGGTCAGCACCTGCGACACGAGGTCCTTGAGCACGATGTTGCGCTTGAGGATGCGCATCACCAGCGGAATCTCGAGCCCCACCAGCGTGCCCACCACCACCACGAGGCCGTACAGCAGCAGCCGGAACGCGCCCGGCACGTAGGCGTTGGCCAGGAACAGGATCGCCGGCAGCGCGCCGCCGATCAGCGCCACCAGCAGTTCGATGCGAAGGAAGTGCGCCGGCAGCTGCCGGTCGAAGTAGCGCGAGAGCCACGAGCCGACGCCCATGGCGAACAGGTAGGTGCCGATGATGGTGCTGAACTGCAGCACCGAGTCGCCGAGCAGGTAGGAGCTCAGCGCGGCCGCGCTCAGTTCGTAGACGAGGCCGCAGGCCGCGACGACGAACACGCTGGCGAGCAGCGCGATCTCCACGGGTTGCGGCCCCCGCGCATCCGGGGTGCGCGCGGGCAGGGCCGCGTCGCTCAATGGATTGCTGCGGCCACGATGACGCTGATGCCGAGGCACATGGCGGCCACGACGAGCGCCAGCGCCCTGTTCTGCTTCTCGACGATCTCGCCCCACAGGTCATAGGGGGTGATCTTGTCGATGATCAGAAAGCAGATCCAGAAGACCACCACGCCGATCAGCGCATACACGAGCGATCCGAGGACCACGCCCGGTTTCAGCCATTCAATTCCCATGGGGACCTCCAGTCGTAGCAATAAAGAGAGAAACAAGAGAGCGCCTGCGCGCGATCTTCGTCATTTGTGGCCGCCGCCGCTCGAGTAGCCGCCGTACGAACCGCCCGAGCTGCGGTACCCGCTCGAGGAGCCGCCGCCGCAGTTGCTCATCATGATCAGCACGAAGAGGATGACCACGATGACGAGGATGATCGTGCCGCAGCCCATGCCCGACGCGGCGCTCACGGGCAGCGCGTCGCCGCGCGAGAACAGGTCTTTCTTGGCGTCGAGCTTGAAGGCCGTGGCCACAGCGCCGCTGTCGATCTTGCTGCCCGAGGACCACGTCAGCTCGTTGGCCGAGCGCTCCATCGAGAGCAGCGCGCCGCCGCTGGCGAAGTCGCGGTTGAAGGTCTTCTGCCCGCGCTCGACCTGCCAGTAGAACTCGCCGGCCACGTAGGTGGTCTCGGCGTTGTAGGCGTACTGTTGCTGGTAGCGCTTGTTGAGGTAGGTGGCGGTGGTGCCGTTCTCGGCCATCACGGGCGCGCCGGTGGTCGGCTTGACCATGCTCCAGCCGTCTTCGGCATCGACCAGGAAGCTGAAGCCGCGCTTCTTGTTGTACAGCAGGTACTCGTCCCAGCCGAACTGCTCGTCGTCGCCGGGCTCCTGGCCCATGCGGTGCTGGAAACCCACCACCTGCCACTGCGCGCCCTGCAGCTGGCCCATGCTGCCCAGCGCGATGAGCGGGCGCACCGGCTCGTTCTGCTCGGCGTGCTTGAGTTCGCCGCCGATGCCTTGCGACAGGTCGATGATGCTGTTGCACGAACCGCAGGTGATGCTCTTGCTGTCGGCCAGGTTGACCGTGACGGGCGAGCCGCAATTCGGGCAGTTGAAGCTGCGGCCCTTTTCGTCCTTCGCGGATTCGTCGCGCAGGCCAGTGAGCTGCAGATCGTCCAGCTGCACCGAGCGGCCGAGGTAGGCCGTGGGCGGGGCGGTGCCGTAGTCGATGCTGAGCACCAGCCCCTTGTCGTTGCGCAGCTCGACCATCGCGAACGCTTGGCCGAGCTCGGGCAGGTGCGGCAACTCGCCCTGCGCGGAGGTCAGCGCCACCTGTTCGTTGGAGGCGACGGTGTAGCTCTGGCCGGCGAAGGCGGTGGTGGCGCCCACGCGCAGGTCGGCGGGCGGTGGCGCGGCGCGCTGCAGGTCGAAGGGCAGCGCGAAGACGTAGGCGCCGTTGTCCTCGCTGAGCACGCCGGTGCGGTCGCCGTCGAGCGCGGCGATCCACTCGGTCCAGCGCCCGCCGGGGTAGGTGTACTGCAGCCGGCCGATCAGCGTGAAGGGCTTGTCCTGGATGCGGCCGGCGGCGAACAGCTGCAGCGGGCTGAAGTCGTCGAACAGCTCGGCCATCTTGCCGGTGCGCGCGAGCGTGTCGCCCTGGCGCACGACGGTGCTCTGGCAATAGGGGCAGACCGCGTGCGTCGATTGCGCCGAGCGGAATTCGACCGGCGCGCCGCAGCCGGGGCAGGGCGCGCGGTAGTAGCGTTGGGAGCCGGTTTCCTCAGCCATGGCGCACCGGGTGCGATGGCACGGCCGGCCACGAATGATTCAAGCCCAAAAGGCCTCTGACGCCCGCTGGGCGGGCGTCAGTCGCTATCGAAAACATTGCAACGAATCAGACGAGCTTTTTCAGCAGTTCGGCCTTCTTGGCGTCGAACTCTTCCTGCGTGAGGATGCCCTTGGTCTTGAGTTCGCCGAGCTTCTCGAGCGTGGTCATCACGTCGGCGGCGCTCACCACGGCCACGGCCGGCTGCTGCGTCGTGGCCGCGGCCTGGGCCGCCGCATTGGGACTCAGGCCCTGCGCGAGGTTCTGCGCCAGCACCTGGCCGAGCGCCACGCCGGCGCCCAGGCCCATCGCGTCGCCCGCGATGCCGCCGCCACCGGCCGCCCCTTCGGCGAACTTCGGGATGGCCTGCGCCGTCTGGTACTGCATGAACTTGCCCATGTCGTTGCCGACCATGCCCATGCCGATCTTCTGGTCGAGGATCTTCTGCAGCTCTTCGGGCAGCGAAACGTTCTGGACCGTGATGTTCTCGAGCTTGATGCCGATCTTCTCGAACTCGGGCACCAGCTGGGTCGCCAGCGCGGTCGCGAACTGGATCTGGTTGGCCGCCAGGTCGAGGAAGGGCAGGCCGCTGGAGGCGATGGCGTTGCTGATGTTCTGCAGCACCAGGCCGCGCAGCTGGCCGTCGAGGTCGGCCACGGAGTAGATGTCGCGCGTGCCGGAGATTTCGGTGTGGAACAGCTTCGGGTCGCCGATGCGGAAGCTGTAGTTGCCGAAGGCGCGCAGGCGCACGGCGCCGAAGTCCTTGTCGCGGATCGTGATCGGCTGGGGCGTGCCCCACTTCTGGTCGACCTGCTGGCGGGTGCTGAAGAAATAGACGTCGCTCTTGAAGGGGGATTCGAAGAGCTTGTCCCAGTTCTTCAGGTACGTGAGCACGGGCAGCGTCTGCGTCGTGAGCTTGTACATACCGGGGCCGAACACGTCGGCCACCTGGCCTTCGTTGACGAACACCGCCATCTGCGACTCGCGCACGGTGAGCGAGGCGCCGTTCTGGATTTCCATCTCGGCCATCGGGAAACGCCAGGCCAGCGTGCCATCGCCGGACTCGGTCCACTGGATGATGTCGATGAACTGTTTCTTGATGAAATCCATCAGGGCCATGGTCGTTCCTCTCGAGATGTTGTCGGTTTGTGTCCCAGCCACACATATTGCCACAGGGCCTTGACGGTGCCCCGTGCTTTTGGTCATGCCTGCCACCGGCCATGCGGCGTAGGGCGGTATGGACCGAGGTCTACAATCGGCGCCCCCAGAAGAAGCGCCACCAGGAGCAACGGCACATGTCCGATTCGACCGCATCGTCCCCTTCGACCCCCACCCCGGAAGACAAGCGCGCCCTGTTGCGCCGTGCCGCCCTCGAGTACCACGAGTTTCCCGTCCCCGGCAAGATCGCCATCGCGGCGACCAAGCAGATGGTCAACCAGCGCGACCTGTCGCTGGCCTACTCGCCCGGCGTGGCCGCGCCCTGCGAGGAAATCGTCAAGGACCCGGCCAACGCCTTCAAGTACACCTCGCGCGGCAACCTCGTGGGTGTCATTTCCAACGGCACCGCCGTGCTGGGCCTGGGCGACATCGGCCCGCTGGCCTCCAAGCCGGTGATGGAAGGCAAGGGCGTTCTCTTCAAGAAATTCGCCGGCGTCGACGTGTTCGACATCGAGATCGACGAGAAGGACCCGGTCAAGCTGGTCGAGATCATCGCCTCGCTGGAGCCCACCTTCGGCGCCATCAACCTGGAAGACATCAAGGCCCCGGACTGCTTCTACGTCGAGCGCGAGCTGCGCAAGCGCATGAAGATCCCGGTGTTCCACGACGACCAGCACGGCACGGCCATCACCGTGGCGGCCGCCATGCTCAACGGCCTGAAGGTGGCCGGCAAGAACATCGCCGAAGTGAAGCTGGTCACCTCAGGCGCGGGCGCCGCGGCGCTGGCCTGCCTGAACCTGCTGCTCAAGGTGGGCCTGAAGCGCGAAAACGTGTTCGTCACCGACCTGGCCGGCGTGGTCTACGAAGGCCGCGAAGAGCTGATGGACGACGACAAGCGCCAGTACATGCAGAAAACCGACATGCGCAAGCTGTCGGAAGTGATCGCCGGCGCCGACGTGTTCCTCGGCCTGTCGGCCGGCGGCGTGCTCAAGCCTGAGATGGTCGCCAAGATGGCGCCCAAGCCGGTGATCTTCGCGCTGGCCAACCCGAACCCCGAGATCGCGCCCGAAGACGCCCATGCGGTGCGCAACGACGTGATCATGGCCACGGGCCGCACCGACTACCCGAACCAGGTCAACAACGTCCTGTGCTTCCCGTACATCTTCCGCGGCGCGCTCGACTCGGGCGCCACCACCATCACCGACGAGATGGAGATTGCCGCGGTGCACGCCATCGCCGAGCTGGCCCAGGCCGAGCAGAGCGAGCGCGTGGCCGCCGCCTACGCCGGTGAAAAGCTGAGCTTCGGCCCCGAATACCTGATTCCGAAGCCCTTCGACCCGCGCCTGATGATGAAGATCGCGCCGGCCGTGGCCAAGGCGGCCGAGGAAAGCGGCGTGGCGCTGCGCCCGATCAAGGACCTGGACGCCTACCGCGACAAGCTGCAGAGCTTCGTCTACGCCTCGGGCACCACCATGAAGCCGATCTTCGACGCCGCCAAGCGCGCACCGAAGAAGCGCGTGGCGTACTGCGAAGGCGAGGAAGAACGCGTGCTGCGCGCCGCGCAGATCGTGGTGGACGAAGGCCTGGCGCGCCCGACGCTCATCGGCCGTCCGGCCATCATCGCCCAGCGCATCGAGAAGTTCGGCCTGCGCCTGAAGGAAGAGCTCGACTACGACGTCGTCAACGTCGAGCAGGACCACCGCTACCGCGACTTCTGGCAGACCTACCACCGCATGACCGAGCGCAAGGGCCAGACGGTGCAGACCGCCAAGATCGAGATGCGCCGCCGCCTCACGCTGATCGGCGCCATGCTGCTGCACAAGGGCGAGGTCGACGGCATGATCTGTGGCACCTGGGGCACCACGCTGATCCACCTGCACTATATCGACCAGGTGATCGGCAAGCGCCCCGGCGGCTGCGCCAGCACCCCGCAGGACGTGCCGGTGTACGCCTGCATGAACGGCCTGCTGCTGCCCGACCGCCAGGTGTTCCTGGTCGACACGCACGTCAACTACGACCCGACGCCCGAGGAACTGGCCGAGATCACGACCATGGCGGCCGAGGAAATGATGCGTTTTGGCCTCAAGCCGAAGGCCGCGCTGCTGTCGCACTCCAACTTCGGCACCAGCAACGAGCCCAGCGCCGTCAAGATGCGCAAGACGCTCGACCTGCTGCGCGTGCAGGCACCCTGGCTCGAGGTGGACGGCGAAATGCACGGCGACGTGGCCCTGGACAGCAAGCAGCGCGCGGTAGTCATGCCGCACAGCGCGCTCGCGGGCGACGCCAACCTGCTGGTGTTCCCCAACATCGACGCCGCCAACATTTCTTACAACCTGCTCAAGACCGCGGCCGGCGGCAACATCGCCATCGGCCCGGTTCTGCTCGGCGCGGCCAAACCTGTGCACATTCTCACGGCGAGCGCGACTGTTCGCCGCATCGTGAACATGACAGCCTTGACAGTGGCCGACGCAAACGCCGAGAGATAGGCCATTTGGCGAGAGTGGACGCCAACTTAAGGCGTCGCTTTCTGCCCCCGCGACTGCTCAAACTTTGGGCAGTCGCTTGCTATTTTCGCCAGCGTGGTGCACACTCGCGGGCTTGAATTTGCGGGTTAACCCCGAGGTTGAGCGCAATTCAAACCCCCCGCTCTTTTCTTGTGGTGCCCCATGGCGGCTTACGCCTCGATCACGTCCTCTGTCACTAAGTTTGCGCTCACCAGCTTGATGCTGGTGGCTCTGACGACGGGGGCCGAGGCCCGCGGATGGTTCGGCGCCGACAAAACGTCCTCCGAGGCATCGATTGCCCTGACCGATCTGCCGGTCCAGGGCCAGCGAACCTACCAGGCCATCCTTGACGGTGGCCCCTTCCGGTACGACAAAGACGGCACGGTATTCGGCAATCGCGAACGCATCCTGCCAGCGGCACGCCGCGGGCATTACCGCGAGTACACGGTGCCAACGCCCGGCGCGCGCAACCGCGGTGCCCGGCGGATCGTTTGCGGTGGCGAGCAGCGCACGGCGCCCGAAGCCTGCTGGTACACGGCGGACCACTATGCGAGTTTCAGACGGATTGCGCCATGAGCGATGACAACGACCTGAGCGGCGCCCCGAAGCGCCCCGACGAGATGATGATGACTATGGAAAGACCAGCGGATATGACCTTATCCCTTCGAGCCGTACGCCCGAACATCGTGCAATCGATCCGCGCGTTCCGCGTGAACGACCTGCAGGATGCCGCCAACGCGGCCGGCCAGCACTTCCTGTACGCCAACCTGGGCAACGCCCAGACCAAGCAGGACGTGCTCGACCTGATTGCCCAGCAGTTCACCTTCCCGGCGCACTTCGGCAAGAACTTCGACGCGCTGTACGACTGCATGACCGACCCGTTGCATAAATCGGGCCCGCAGCCTGGTTTCGTCATCGTGCTCGAACAGATCCCGGCCAACGCCAAGTTCGACAAGGAAGCGCGCGAGCAACTGCTCGACATCTTCCGCGACGCTTCGGACTACTGGGGCGATCGCAAGGTCCCGTTCCGCTGCTTCTATTCTTTTCTGTAGCCCGTTCTGCATCCACCAGCCAAGCAGAACGGGCGAACGAGGCTCAGCCGACCGCTGAAACCCTCGATGGCATCGAAGTCAACACCACCGCCACGGCAGCCGCTGCGGCCACGCCCGCCGCCAGCACCGAGCCGGCCGGCGAGAAAATGCCGACCGACAAGCTCGTCGACGTGTCGCCCCTGGCGCTGCGCATGAGCAGCCCCTTCAATGCGGGGTACTGGCTGGCAGCTGCGTAACTGCAACCGCTCGCCGCCACAAAAAAAGCCCGCCGTCGACGGGCTTTTTTCATGGGGGAACGGCCTGGGCCAGTGCAACGTATTCGGCCACCGGCACCTCCTCGGCCCGGCGCTGGATGTCGAACTCGCCGGCGAAGCCGTGCTCCCCGAGCCATTTGCCCAGCGTGTGCCGCAGGATCTTGCGCCGTTGGCTGAAGGCCACCTGCACGATCTCGCCGAGCCGCGCCGCATCGACCACCGGCGGCTGCGCGAGCGGCACCATCCGCACCACGGCGCTGTCCACACGCGGCGGCGGGTCGAAGCTCTCGGGCGGCACGAACAGCACGTTCTCCATGTCGTAGCGCCACTGCAGCATCACGCTCAGGCGGCTGTAGTCCGAGGTGGCGGGCCGGGCCACCATGCGGTCGATCACTTCCTTTTGCAGCATGAAGTGCTGGTCGGCGATCAGATGGGCATAGCCCAGCAGGTGGAACAGGATCGGCGTGGAGATGTTGTAGGGCAGGTTGCCCACCACGCGCAGCAGTTTCGGTTCAGCCTTGGCCGCGAGTTCGGCGAAGTCGACCTTGAGCACGTCCGACTCGATGACGTCCAGCTGCGGATGTTCGCGCAGCCGCTTGGCCAGGTCGCGGTCGAGCTCGATGACCGTGAGGCGGCCGAGCCGCTCGACCAGCGGCTGCGTGAGCGCCGCCAGCCCCGGCCCGATCTCGACCATCGCATCGCCAGGCTGCGGCGCGATCGCCTGCACGATCCCGTCGATGATCCCGCCGTCGGACAGGAAGTGCTGTCCGAACCGCTTTCTTGCAATGTGCTGTGCCATCGCGGCCTAAGACGCTGCCGCGGCCATCAGGACTGCGGCGTCTCGCGGTATTCGACGTAGGCGCGCGCGCGCACTTCCTGCACCCAGGTGGTGAAGGCTTCTTCGACGCGCTGTTCGCGCAGTGCGGCACGCGCGGCTTCGCGCTGCTCCGACTGGCTCAGCTTGGCTTCGCGGCGGCCGACCACCTGGATCAGGTGGACGCCGAAGCGCGACACCACGGGGTCGCTGATCTGGCCCGGCGTGAGCCGGTCCATGGCTTCCTCGAACTCGGGCACGAACTGGCCGGGGCGCGACCAGCCGAGGTCGCCGCCTTCCTTGGCGCTCGCGTCCTGCGAGTTGTCGCGCGCCAGGCCGGCGAAGTCGGCGGTGCCGGCCTGCACGCGGCGCTTGAATTCCTGCAGCTGGGCCACCGCCTGCGCGGTCGTGCGCTTGGGATCGTTCAGCAGCAGGATGTGGCGCACCTGGGTCTGGGTGATGGACGCATCCGACGAGCCCACCTGCGCCTTGGTCAGCACCTTGAGCACGTGGAAGCCGGCGCCCGAGCGCACGGGTCCGGCGATGCCGTTCACCGCGGTCGATTGCGTGGCCTCGACGAACACGGGCGGGTAGCGGTCGGCGCTGCGCAGGCCGAGCGCGCCGCCGTTGGCGCGGTCGGGCGAATCGGAGTTTTCGCGCACCAGCTTGGCGAAGTCTTCGCCGCTGCGCGCGCGCTGTGCGAGGTCGGTGGCCTTCTTCTGTGCGGTCGCGACCTGCGCCTCGGTGGCGTTCTCGGGCACGGCCACCAGCAGCTGGGCGATGTTGAGGTTGAGCAGGGCGTTGTTCTTGACGGCGCTCTCGCGCTGGTCGCGCAGGTACTCGTCGGCCTCGGTGTCGCTGATCTTGACCTTGGACTCGACCTCGCGGTCGCGCAGGCGCGTGAGCAGCAGCTGGTCGCGCAGGTCGTTGCGGAATTCGCGCGGCGAGATGCCTTCGGCCGCGACGCGGCTGCGCAGCTCGGTGAGGCTGATCTCGTTCTGGCGGGCCACGGTCTGCTCGGCCTGGTCGATCGCCACGTCATCGACCTTGATGCCGTTTTCCTTCGCCAGCTGCAGCTGCGCGCGCTCGGTGATCAGGCGCTCCAGCACGAGGCGCGTGAGTTCGGCGCGCGGCACGCGCTCGGCGTCCGGGTTCTCGCGGATCAGGCGCGTGACACGCGACTGCACCTCGGTGTTGGTGATGGGCTCGGAGTTGACCAGCGCCACGATGTACTCGGCCGCGCGCTGCACCGGCGCCGCCGCGGGGCCGGCAGGGCGCGCCGCCGGCGGCACGATCCGGGGACCGGCACGCATGATGTCCGTGATGCCGCTGCCGGAACGAAAGCCCTGTGCGCCGGCCGTTGCGGCGATGGCCGCAAGGCAACCCAGGGTGATGAGGGAACGGATGTGTTTCATGGCGTGAACGGTCGTCGTTTCAGTCGTAATTGGTGAAGCGGCTCGGGGCTTCGGTCGGTTGACGCAGCGGCTGGTAGCGCTGCACGTTCTGCCGCAGGGCCTGCATCGGGCTCGAGCCGATGCTGGAGAAACCGACGAATTCGAGCTGGAACATGATGCGGGTGTTGGCCGTCACCTGGCCGGTGGTGATGCGCTGCAGCACCACGCGGCTGATCCAGCAGCAGCCGTCGTACTCGACCCCGAGCACGCCGTCCGTGAGCTTCTTGTCCTGCAGGCTGTAGTTCAGGCGGCCCACGGCGTACCAGCGTCCGCCGCCTTCGCCCTTGCCCGGACCGAGGTCCTTGCCCTTGTCGCCCCACAGGTCGTTGAGCGGCCATTGCCAGCCGAAGTCGATCGACTTGTTGCCGTCGGTTGCGGTGGGCGTGCTCGGCGCCTGGTAGCGGAAGGCGGCGCTGAGGTTGCGGTACGGCCCCGGGTTGTAGCGCGCGCTGATCGCGCTGCGCGTGGAGCGGCGCGAATCGGGGTTGTACTGGAGCAGCGTGTCCAGGCTCCACTTGGGCGTCCAGTTGATCTGGGCGCCCAGCAGCAGGTCGCTGGTGCGGTCGGTGACCGGCGCGACGCCCGGCAGCGTGACCTTCTGGTCGGCGAAGCGGAAGCGCTGCGCGATGCCGAAGCGCACGGCTTCCACGCCGGTGCCCGGGTCGATCAGGCGGGACGTGACGCCCAGCGTGAGCGCGTTGGTGTCCGAGATGCGGTCGGCGCCCGAGAACGCGTTCTCGGTGTAGATGGTCGCAAAGCTGAAGTCGTTGGCGGCCGAATCGTAGTTCGGCAGCATGCTCTGGTTGCGGTACGGCGTGTACACGTAGTACGCGCGCGGCTCCAGCGTCTGGCGGAAGGCGCGGCCGAAGTAGCTGGCGTCGCGCTCGAAGACCAGGCCGCTGTCCAGGCTGAAGGTCGGCACGACGCGGTTCGACGAGGTCGGGAAGAAGTACAGCTGGCTCGGGTTGTACGGCATCCCGTTCACGTAGTCGATACCGTTGACCGACACCTTCGGAATGGACGACTGCGGCAGGTAGTAGTTGTACGAGGTCGCGTGCAGCTGCAGCTTGGGGATGACGAACGAACTCGGCGTGAGGAACGGCCGGCTGATCGCCGCCTGCGCGAACACGCGGTCGCCGTCGGGCTGCGACTGCTGGATGAGGTCGAAGCCGGGCTGGCCGGCCAGGATGCTGTTGACGCGAAAACGCGAGTAGTCGGTGTTCAGCGAAACGTCGAAGCCGTGCCAGTCGTACTTGGCGTAGTTGGCCGTGATCTGCGGCACGCGGTCGTACGAGGGCACGACCGGCGACAGGTTGTACTGCAGCGTCTGGTAGCGCAGGGCGCGCACCGCGCCGCTCCAGTCGCCCTTGGTCCAGTTCAGTGAGGCATCGTTCGGCAGTTGGCGCTGCGCCAGCGTCGGCGTGCGCGTGAAGTCGCGCCAGTAGTCGTTGTCGCTGACGCGGTTGATGTTGAGGCTGGCGGACAGCGAGTCCAGGCCCAGCGCCTTGGCGTCGAAGTCGTGGTGGTGGTTGAGCCACAGGCCCCAGCGCTTGCTGCTGTCGGGCGGCTTGCCGAAGTTCAGGTCCTTGAGCGCGATCTCGCCGTTGTTCAGCTTCTGCAGCTGCTCGGCGCGCGCCTCGTTGTAGCGCTGGCCCACGAGGCGGTCGCTGCCCATCAGGTCCAGGCGGATGCTGCCGCTGTAGTCCTTCTCGAGGTAGCGGAATTCGCTGGCCAGGTTGAGCCCGCGCTTGCTCATCAGCGTGGGCGTGAAGGTGGCGTCGCGGTTAGGCGCGATGTTCCAGTAGTAGGGCTGTGCGACCTCGAAGCCGTTGGTGTTGTCCAGCCCGATGGTGGGCGGCAGCAGGCCGCTCTTGCGCTCGTTGGACAGCGGGAAGGTCACGCGCGGGATCGGCGGCGTCGTGATGCCCATGAAGCTCATGCGCGCATCGATGGCGACGCCCTCGTTTTCCTCGGTGTCGGTGGTCAGCGTGGCGGCGGTCAGCAGCCAGGCCGGCATCCAGCCGGGAAAGTCCTCGCGGCGGCAGGTGGTGTAGCTGGCGCGCCGCGCGATCGAGACGTTGGAGTCGACGAAGTCGATGCGCTCGGCCTCGCCGTGGCCGCCGGTCGCGAGGAAGCGGTAGCGCACGTTGTTGAAGAAGCCCTCGAAGGTCTCGAGCTTGAGTTCCAGCTCCGGACCTTCGTACACGTTGCCGGCCTGGTTGACCCGCACGTTGCCGGTGGCCTTGGCGCGATCATCGGGCTGGTAGTACTCGAGGCGGTCGGCCGTGATGGCGACCGGGCCACGGCGCAGCGTGGCGTTGCCCTCGACCACGGTCTCGAGGTCGGGGCGGCCGGAAATGCGGTCGCCGGTGACGAGGCTGGGCAGCTGGCTGCGTTGCACGGGCGTCAGCGTCTCGGTGAGCAGCGGCGTGCGCTTCAGCGTGAGCGGTCCCTCAAGCACACCGGCTTGCTGGGCGAAGGCGCCATGCGCGTGCAGCAGCGCCAGCGACAGCACGGCCAGTGGCAGCGGCGGGCTCGAACGTCGCAAGGCAGCGCGTGGGGTCGTAGGCATCGATTCGGAACGAAAAATCGTCGGGACGGCGCGGCAAGCCGGCGGGTTGCGGGGTCCGGCAGCCACCCCGCCCGGTCGGATCGACCTCGAGCAGGGATGCCGCGCCAGGCGGATTTGTAGAATTGATTATCCATGACAGCACCTTCGACCCCGGCGTCCACGACCCCACACCCCGCCCAGGCCATTCTCTGGACAGATCCGCAGCGGGCCGAAGCGTTCCGGGGCTGGCTGGCCGGCATTGCCGACGCCCGGCAACTGCGCCCGGACACCGTCCGACTGGCGTCGGCCGACGCGAGCTTTCGCCGCTACTTCCGCCTCGACACCACCGACGGCGGCACGCGCATCGTGATGGATGCGCCGCCCGACAAGGAAAACAGCGCCCCCTTCGTGCAGGTGGCACAGCTGATGGCCGAAGCCGGCGTGACGGCGCCGCAGGTGCTCGAATGGGACCGCGACCACGGCTTCCTGCTGCTCGACGACCTGGGCCGCCAGACCATGCTCGACGTGATCGACCCGGCCCGCCCGGACGCCAACCGGCCGCTTTACGACCTGGCCATCGACGCGCTGATCCGCTGGCAGCTGGCCTCCAAGCCCGGCGTGCTGCCGCCCTATGACCGGGCCCTGCTCGAGCGTGAACTGGCGCTCTTTCCCGAGTGGTACATCGGTAAGCACCGCGGCGTGGCCGTGGAAGGCCAGCTGAAAGAGCGCCTGGACCGCGCCTTCGCGCTGATCGTCGAGAACAACCTCGCGTCGCCGAGCGTCTACGTGCACCGCGACTTCATGCCACGCAACCTGATGGTGGGCGACGACGCCGGCCAGCCGCTGGGCGTGCTCGACTTCCAGGACGCCGTCTACGGCCCGATCACCTACGACATCGCCAGCCTGATGCGCGACGCCTTCCTGAGCTGGGACGAGGAGTTCGTGCTCGACATCACCATCCGCTACTGGACCGCCGCGCGCAAGGCCGGGCTGCCGGTCGACGAGGACTTCGGCGCCTTCTACCGCGCGGTCGAATGGATGGGGCTGCAGCGCCACCTCAAGGTGGCCGGCATCTTCGCGCGCCTCACGCTGCGCGACGGCAAGCCGCGCTACCTGGCCGACACACCTCGCTTCATCGCTTACATCCGCGCCACCGCCAGCCGCTACATCGAATTGAAGCCGCTGCTGCGCGTGATCGACGAGGTCGAGGGCACCACGGCCGTCACCGGCTTCGCCTACGGCCGAGTCTGAAGAGAAACTGAAAAAAGCCAAAAAAGAAAATCGCTGTAGCGCCCGTACCACGGGCGCCATCAGCTCCTGATCTCATCGCATGCCCCGTTTTCACTGCTCCGTGCCGCTGACCGCCGGCGCCAGCCTGGCGCTGCCGCCGGGCGCCGCGCGCCATGTGCAGGTGCTGCGCATGCAGCCCGGCGACACGCTCACCCTGTTCGACGGCGCGGGCGGCGAGTACGCCGCGACGGTCGAGCGCATGGGCCGCAGCGAAGTCGCCGTGATGGTCGGCGCCCACACGCAGGTGGAGCGCGAAGCGGCCCGCGCCGTGCATCTGGCGGTCGGCATGCCGGCCAACGAGCGCATGGACTGGCTGGTCGAGAAAGCCACCGAACTCGGCGTGACCAGCATCCAGCCGCTGGCCACGGCGCACGGCGTGCTGCGCCTGTCGGGCGAACGCGCCGAGAAGAAGCGGGCGCACTGGGAAGCCATCGCCGTTGCGGCCTGCGAGCAGTGCGGTCGCAACCGCGTGCCGGTGATCCATCCAGTGCAGTCCTTCGCGGGCTGGCTCGGCGGCGCTACCGCCGCGGATACGGCAGCGACGCGACTGGTGCTAAGCCTGGCCGACGGCACGCGCGCCGTCACCACCGTGGCCGCAGAGACACCCACCGCGCAACCGGCGCTCGTGCTCAGCGGCCCCGAAGGCGGCCTCAGCGCCACCGAGGAACAGGACGCCATCGCGCGCGGCTTCGCACCGGCCACGCTCGGTGCGCGGGTGCTGCGCGCCGAAACCGCGGCGCTCGCGGCGCTGGTGTCGCTCGTCGGCGCCTGAGCGGTTCGGAGGGTGTTTTCCGCGAGGCGCACACCGGGCGCCTGCGGAACAATGGCCGCTTCGTTTTTCCTTGTTCAATCCGCCTCCCGGAAGGACCGCTCCCCCCATGCCTCGTTCATCCCGCGCGTTTCGTCTCGCCCCCCTCGTCCTGGCCGCGCTGTGCGCCATGCCCGCCGCTCACGCCCAAAGCCAGGCCGTCGCGCCCACACCGGCGCAGGTCAGCCCCGCGGTCGACCAGGCCTATACCCAGCTTATGGCCTCGCCCGCGATCCGCAAGCTGCTGGAATCGGTCAAGGCCGACCACGAACGCACAGTCGAAGAACTGAAGACGCTGACCGAGATCGAGGCGCCGCCCTTCAAGGAACAGAAGCGCGCCGAAGCCTTCCTGGCACGGCTGAAGGCACTCGGCCTGCCCGACGCGAAGATCGACGCCGAGGGCAACGTGATCGGCCTGCGCAAGGGCACGGGCAACGGCCCCAAGCTGCTCATTTCAGCGCACTTGGACACGGTCTTTCCGGCGGGCACCGACGTCAAGGTGAAGGAGCGCGACGGCAAGCTCTTCGCGCCCGGCATCGGTGACGACACGCGCGGCCTGTCGGTGCTGCTGTCGTGGCTCAAGGTGCTCAACGACAACAAGATCCAGACCGTGGGCGACCTGATGATCGTTGCCAACGTCGGCGAGGAAGAGCTGGGCAACCTGCGCGGCATGAAGGCCATCTTCCGCGACCACCTCGACATCGACGGCATGGTCGGCCTGGAGCCCTCGCCCGACGGCCACGTGCTGGTGCTCGGCACCGCGAGCCACCGCTACGAAGTCACCTTCAAGGGCCCGGGCGGCCACAGCTTCGGCGCCTTCGGCCAGGTGCCCAGCGCGATCCACGGCATGGGCCGCGCCATCGCCAAGATCGCCGAGGTGCGCACGCCCAGCTTCCCCAAGACCACCTTCACCGTCGGCACCGTGGGCGGCGGCACCTCGGTGAACACCATCGCGCCCGATGCGCGCATGGCCATCGACATCCGCTCGGACGACATGGCCTCGCTGCTCGAGACCGAGAAGAAGATCCTCGCCACGCTCGACGAGGCCGTGGCGGAAGAGAACAAGCGCTGGAACGTGACCAGCCTGAGCGTGAGCACCAAGCTCATCGGCGACCGCCCGGGCGGCCGCACGCCGCCCGACTCGGTGATCGTCGAGGCCGCCACGCGTGCCAACAGTGCTTTCGGCCACAAGACGCTGCTGCGCGGCGGCAGCACGGATGCGAACGTTCCCATTTCGCTGGGCATCCCGGCCATCATCATCGGCGGCGGCGGCAAGTCGGGCGGATTCCACTCGCTGGCCGAGTCGATTGACGTGACAGATGCATGGAAAGGCGCGCAGAATTCGCTCGTCACCGTGCTCGGCTTGGTCGGTGTGCAGGGCGTCAGTCCCGCGCTCCTGCCGAAACGCGCAGCACGCAGCAAGTAATTTGTCACGTTGCCAGTTCGAAAGTGGCCGCGCCACTTTCGGCAAGCGGGTCGCCACATTGGAAAATGTGAGCGTTTCTGTCACACACCAAGGAATGGTCATGGGGTTGCTCGATTCGGTACTCGGTCAGGTGCTAGGAGGCGCTGCACAGCAGCAGCAACCGCAAGGCGGTGGCCTCGGGGGATTGGGAGATCTCGGAAGCCTCGCCGGCGCCCTGGGCGGCCTGCTTGCCAACAACGGCGGGCAGGGCGGCCTCGGCGGCATGGTCTCGAAATTCGAGCAGGCAGGCATGGGCGACGTGATCGGCTCGTGGATCGGCAACGGTGAAAACAAGCCGGTGTCGGGCGATCAGTTGCAGAACGCGTTGGGCGGCGACACGATCGCCGCCATCGCTTCCAAACTTGGCATCAACGCACAAATGCTGCTGCCGATGCTGGCCACCATGCTGCCGGCCCTCATCAACCAGCTCACGCCGCAGGGCAAGGTGCCCGAGCAAGGCCTCGGCAACCAGGACGACCTGCTGGGCTCGCTCAGCGGACTGCTTCAAGGCAACAAGCCGACCTGACCTGCCACCCGGCGAATTTCATTCTCAGAATTCCGGCGCCCGCGAGGGCGCTTTTTTTTGGCCGGCGCCTTGCCTTCGCCGGCCAATCGCGTAGAACCGCGCCCCATGAATCGCAATCTGTGGCTCCTGGCCATCTGCCAGGGCCTGCTCCTGACCAACAACGTCACCTTCATCGCCATCAACGGTCTCGTGGGTCTGGGCATCGCACCGCAGGGCTGGATGGCCACGCTGCCGGTGATGGGCTATGTGGTGGGCGGCGCGCTGAGCACGGGGCTGGTGGCGCGCACGCAGCAGCGCTTCGGCCGCCGCGGTTCGTTCCAGATCGGGCTGGCGGTGGCGGTCGGCTCGGCGCTGCTGTGCGCCTACGCGGCGTCCTCGAAGAACTTCTGGCTGCTGTGCTTCGCCACCGTGGTCGCCGGCTACTACAACGCCAACGCCGGGCTCTACCGTTTCGCGGCAGCCGAACTGGCACTGCCGGCCTGGCGCGAGAAGGCCGTGTCGATGGTGATGGCCGGGGGGCTGATCGGCGCGGTGGCGGGGCCGAACCTGGCGACCTTCACGCGCGAGGCGCTCTCCGTGCCCTTCGCCGGCGCCTACATCGCGCTGGCGGCGGTGGCGCTGCTCTCGATGGCGGTGATGCATTTCATCGAATTCCCGCCTTCGCCGACCCGCAAGGAAGCGGGCGGCGGCCGGCCGCTGGGCGAGATCATGCGCCAGCCTGTGTTCATCGTGTCGGCCGCCGCGGGCGCGCTGAGCTACGGCGTGATGAACCTGCTGATGGCCGCCACGCCCATCGCGATGCAGATCTGCAGCCTGCCGTTTTCCGACGCGGCGCTGGTGCTCGAATGGCACGTGATCGGCATGTTCGCGCCGGGCTTCTTCACCGGCCACCTGATCCGCCGTTTCGGCGCGCTGCCGGTGATGGGGGTGGGGCTGGCGCTCAACCTCGGCTGCATCGTGGTGGCGCTGTCGGGCGTGGACCTGCACCACTTCCTGGTCGCGCTGTTCCTGCTGGGCGTGGGCTGGAATTTCCTGTTCACCGGCAGCACGACGCTGTCGCTCACGGCCTACACGGCCGAGGAGCGCGACCGGGCCCAGGGCGCGCTCAACTTCTGCGTGTTCGCGACGCTGGCGCTGACCTCGTTCGCTTCGGGCGTGCTGGTGACCACGCAGGGCTGGCAGCTGCTGAACTACGGCTCGCTGGTGCCGGTGGTGCTGACCGGCGCGGCGCTGCTCTGGCTCGCTCAGACGCAACGCCGGCGCACGCCGGTGGCCAAGGCCTGAGCCTCAGGCCACGCGCGCGGGAACAGCCGCCGCCGGAAACCGCCGGTCGAGCCAGCGCTGCAGCGTGTCGAACACGGGCTCCGCATCGAGCTCGTTGAAGAGCTCGTGGTACAGCGCGTCGAAGCACTTCGCCTCGACGTTGCCGCTGGGCGCCGCGGCCACCGCGAAGGCACGGCTGGCGGCCGGCCGCACGAGCCGGTCGTCGCCCGCGTAGATCAGCAGCGTGGGCACCGGCCAGCGCGCCGCGTGCTGCTGCACCGTGGCGCCTTCGTACGCGAGAAAACGCGCCAGCCGGCTGCCGATGCGGTCGTGCGTGAGCGGATCGTCGCGGTAAGCCTGCACCACCACCGGGTCGTGCGAGAGGTAGTTGTCGTCGAGCCCGTTGCTCACGCGCAGGTTGGGCGCGATGCGCGGCAGCACGGCCAGCAGCATCTTCTGGACGCCGTTCAACCCCGGGTCGAGCCCCGGCGACGACAACACCAGCGCATCGACCGGCCGCACGCCGCGCGCCACCAGGCTCGCGGCGACCAGGCCGCCCAGGCTGTGGCCCAGCAGCACCAGCGGCACGCCGGGGTTCTCGCGGCGCGCATCGTCGATCACCAGGGCCAGGTCGTCGACCAGCCGCAGCTCGCTGGGCAGGCCGCCGCGCGCACCGGTGGACTCGCCGTGCCCGTGGTGGTCGTGCGCCCAGACCGCGAAGCCCCAGGCATGCAGTTGCTTGGCGAGGCCGTGATAGCGCCCCGCATGCTCGCCCAGCCCGTGCACCACGACCACGACGGCACGGGGTGTGCCGGCGGCGGGCAGCCGCCGCAGCGCCAGCGTCTCGCCGTCCGGCGTGGACAGCGACACGCGGTGCGGCAGGGGCAGCGTGTCGTTCATGGGTGCACCCTTGGCGCTGCGCGCCGTCCCGCCAAGCGGGAGCGAGCTTGCGTGGGGCGGCCCGGCGCGGCGCTCAAGCCGCCACCGGCTCCGCAGCCGCGGCGCGGTGCGCGACGGGCAGGGCGGCGATGACCTCGGCCACGGCGGCCGTCAGCTTCTTGGCGTAGGGCACGTGCAGGAACTCGTTGGGACCATGCGCGTTGCTCTTCGGGCCCAGCACGCCGCAGACCATCATCTGCGCCGTCGGGAAACCGGCGCTCAGCATGTTCATCAGCGGGATCGTGCCGCCCTGGCCGATGTAGCCGCAGGAGGCGCCAAAGTGCGCGCGCGAGGCCTTGTTGAGCGCGTCCTCGAACCACGGCGTGATGGTGGGGGCGTTCCAGCCGGTGGCGCCGCCGCCGCTTTCGAAGGTGACGCGCGCCTGGTAGGGCGCGTTGTCTTCGAGCAGGGCCTTGAGCTTTTGCACCGTCTCGGCCGCATCGACCAGCGGCGGCAGGCGCAGCGAGAGCTTGAAGGCGGTGTAGGGGCGCAGCACGTTGCCCGCGTCCTTCAGGGCCGGGAAGCCTTCGGCGCCGGTGACCGACAGCGTGGGCTTCCAGGTGCGGTTGAGCAGCGCCTCGACGGGGTCGGTCGTGGTCGGCAGCGCGAACATGGTCGAGCCGCCGCAGTCGTAGTGCGCCCACGGGAAGCGCTTGTAGACCTCGTCGCCGAGGATGGCGGCGGTGGCCTTGGCCTGCGCGAGGCGGTCGGCCGGCACTTCGCAATGGAAGCTGGCGGGCAGCAGGCGGCCGGTGGCGCTGTCCTCGAGGCGGTCGAGCACCTGCCGCATGATGCGAAAGCTCGAGGGCACCAGGCCCGAGGCGTCGCCCGAGTGGATGCCTTCGGTCAGCACCTCGACCTTGAGCGTGCCGCTGGCCATGCCGCGCAGCGAGGTCGTGAGCCACAGCTGGTCGTAGTTGCCGGCGCCCGAATCCAGGCAGATCACCAGCTCGACCTCGCCCAGGCGCGGACGCAGCGCGTCGACGTAGGGCAGCAGGTCGTAGGAGCCGCTTTCCTCGCAGGTCTCGATGAGGCCGACGATGCGCGGGTGCGCCACGCCCTGGGCCTTGAGCGCCTGCAGCGCGGCCACGCTGGCGTACACGGCGTAGCCGTCGTCGGCGCCGCCGCGGCCGTAGAGCAGGCCGTTCTCGTACTTGGGCGTCCACGGGCCGAGGTCGTTGCGCCAGCCGGTGAACTCGGGCTGCTTATCGAGGTGGCCGTACATCAGCACGGTCTCGGCCATGTTCGTGCCGGTGGCCGGCACTTCGAAGAACAGCACCGGCGTGCGGCCTTCGAGGCGCACGATTTCCAGCTTCAGGCCCTCGACCTTCTGCGCCTCGACCCAGGCCGCGGCGTTGCGCAGCACGGTCTCCAGATAGCCGTTGGCCGACCAGTCCTTGTCGAAGCCGGGCGACTTGGCGGGAATGGCGATGTAGTCGGTGAGTTGCTTGACGATGTCGCCGTCCCATCGGGCGGTGACATCAGAGAGGGCGCGCGTCGCGTCGAGCGTGCCGGCGGGCATTTCACGGTGCAGGGGGGCGTTCATCGGGGGATTCTCCGCGGGGACGAAAAAACGCATTTTGCGCCTCACGGCGAGCGCGCGTAGAGTGCGGGCGATCTCAAAACCCGGAGCGCAATGTGAGCAAGGCAACATCGACGCGGATCAAGGTGGGGATCGGCGGCTGGACCTACGAGCCCTGGCGCGACAACTTCTACCCGAAGGGCCTGGCCCACGCGAAGGAGTTGAACCACGCCAGCCGGCAGGTCAGCGCCATCGAGATCAACGGCACCTACTACAGCACCTTCAAGCCCGAGACCTTCCGCAAGTGGCGCGACGACACGCCCGACGACTTCATGTTCTCGATGAAGGCCTCGCGCTTCACCACCAACCGCAAGGTGCTGGCGACCGCGGGCGAGTCGATCCAGCGCTTCATCGACAGCGGCGTGGCCGAGCTGCGCGACAAGCTCGGGCCGATCGTCTGGCAGTTCATGCCGACCAAGCAGTTCGATGCGGAAGACTTCGAGGCATTCCTGGAGCTGCTGCCGAAGAAGGAGGGCAGCCGTGTGCTGCGCCACGTGATGGACGTGCGCCACGAGAGCTTCATCACGCCCGCCTACAAGGCGCTCACGAAGAAGCACAAGGTGTCGACCGTGTTCACCGACGCCGACAAGTTTCCGTCGTTCGAGGAGCCCGAGGGCGACGTCGCCTATGCGCGGCTCATGATGGCCGACGCGTCGCTTGCGACCGGCTACGCGCCCAAGGCGCTGGACACCTGGGCCGCGCGCGCGCAAGGCTGGACCACGACGCCGAAGGCGCGCGACGTGTTCGTGTATTTCATCAACGGCGCCAAGGAAAGGGCACCGGCCGCGGCCGGTGCCTTGCTGCAGCGCCTGGGGTGGGCGCCGCCGGCTGCAGACGCAGGAATGGCCGCCGCCGCGGACAAGCCGAAGCCGGCGGCCAAGAAGGCCCCACCGAAAAAGAAAGCGCCCTGATCGACGGTCGTCAGACCGGGCGCGTCAGGTGCCTCAGGCGGCGGCCTGCAGCGACGGCTTGGCGCCGAAGCTGATTTCGCCGGACAGCTGGCCGCCTTCTTCGATCACGATCTTGCCGTAGCGGATCTTGCCGGTGACCTTGCCGGTCGAGTGGATGACGAGCTTCTCGCGCACGGTGAGGTTGCCGTCGAACACGCCGCGGATCTCGGCGATGTCGATCTCGGCCGAGCCCTTGAACTCGCCCTGCTCGGCGATCTGCATCAGGCGCGAATCCATCGTCGCCTCGACCAGGCCTTCGACCACGAGCGTGTCGCAATCGGTGATCTCGACGCCCTTGAGCTTGATGTTCGGGCCGACGGTGAGCTTGCTGCCGCCTTCCTTGGCAACAGGCGCAGCCGCCGGGGCCAGGCCGGCCTGCGCGGTCAACGAGGAGGGATTGACGGGAGTGCCCGAGAGATTGGTGCCCGAACCAACCAGCGGTGCGGGACGGGACGTCAGCGAATCGGTGTCACGATCGCGCTTGCCGAAAAAGGGGGACTGTGTGGCCAATGGGGAGCTCCTCAAGAAAGGGGACTATCGTAAGAACGCACTCACGGCATGCGGCACTTCATTGCGCAATAAGCGTAACTGAATAAGTCGCCCGGGGCCCCTGACAATGCCCCGCATGACCCGCCTGATCCGACCGAACATCGAAGCCCTGTCCACGCCCGCCGCCACCGACTCGCGGTTCGACAAGCCCGCGCGCGGCTGGCGACGCACGCTGTTCACCGTGATCTTCGAAGCCGACACGCCCGCCGGCCTGTGGTTCGACCTGACGTTGATCGCGGTGATCGTGATGAGCGTGCTGGTCGTCATCCTGGACAGCGTGCAGTCGATCCGCGACCAGTGGCGGCCTCTGTTCAATGCGCTCGAATGGGTGTTCACGATTCTCTTCACGCTGGAGTACATCGCACGGCTGTGCTGCGTGAACAAGCCGCTGCGCTACGCGCTGAGCTTCTACGGCGTGATCGACCTGCTTGCGCTGCTGCCGACCTTTCTCGTGGCCTTTGCGCCCGAGCTGGCGTACCTGATCGACGTGCGCATCCTGCGGCTGCTGCGCGTGTTCCGCATCTTCAAGCTGTCGCGCTATTCGGTGGAGTACCGCGCGCTGGTGTCGGCGGTGGCGTCCAGCCGCCGCAAGATCACGGTGTTCGTGGGCTTCGTGATGCTGGTGGTGCTGGTGATGGGCACGCTGATGTACGTGGTCGAAGGCCCGACGCACGGCTTCACCAGCATTCCGGTGGCGATCTACTGGGCGATCTCGACCATGGCCACGGTCGGCTTCGGCGACCTCGTGCCCAAGACCGACCTGGGCCGCGCGATCGCCTCCGTGATGATGCTGCTGGGCTGGGGCGTGCTGGCCGTGCCCACCGGCATCGTCACGGCCGAGATGACGCGGCGCGGCGTCGACGACGACCTGGCGGAGCCGATCGCGCTCGCATCGCGCGGCGTGCTTACCCTGGCAACAGAGCCGACGCCAGGCAAGGCGCCGGCGAAGCGGCTCACGCCGTCGGCCAGACGACGCGCCCTTGCGCAGCATCGTCGAGGCGCGCGATGAAGGCGTCGGCCTCGGGCGCGGGCAGCGCGAAGGCCAAACGCACGTCGTCGCCGTGCTGCACGCCTTCGAGCACCGCACCGATGGCGGCCAGCTCGCGCCGCACCAGCCCTTCGAGCGCGTAGGGCACGGCGCACTGCAGGTGGCGCTGGCGCACGAGCGGCACCAGCATGGCGCCGAGCAGGGCCTGGGCCACGGCGTCGGTGTAGGCCCGCACGAGGCCGCCGGCGCCGAGCTTCACGCCGCCGAAGTAGCGCACCACGGTGGCGAGCGCGCCTTCCACCTGCTGGTGGCGCAGCACCTCGAGCATGGGGCGCCCGGCCGTGCCGCCGGGCTCGCCGTCGTCGTTCGCCGCCGACTGGCCGCCGGCCATCAGGGCCCAGCACACGTGCGCGGCGCCCGGGTGTTCCGCGCGCAGCGAGGCGACCACCGCCAGCGCGGCCGCGCGGTCGGGCACCGGTTGCACGCAGCCGATGAAGCGGCTTTTCTTGATGAGCAGGTCGCTGTGAACCGGCTGCGCGAGCGTGAAGCTCATTCCGACCCGATGTCCGTGCGGTGCAGGGGCGGCGTGCTCAGCCGCCCCGCTCGAACTTGAACACCGCCGTGCTGGCGCGCGCGTTGGGCAGCCAGCGCACGTCGCGCCCGTTCTGCAGGCCGAAGGCGTCGAGCACGCGCAGGTTGTTCTTGCCGGCCAGCACCTCGAAGTCCTTGTAGGTGCCGACGCGGATGTTGGGCGTGTCGTACCACTGGTAGGGCAGGCGGCGTGTCACGGGCATGCGCCCACGCGCCACGCTCAGGCGGTTGGGCCAGTGCGCAAAGTTGGGAAAGGCGACGATGCCGAAGCGGCCCACGCGCGCGGTCTCGCGCAGCATGACCTCGGCATTGCGCAGGTGCTGCAGCGTGTCGATCTGCAGCACCACGTCGAAGGTGGCGTCGTCGAACATCGCCAGGCCTTCGTCGAGGTTCAGCTGGATCACGTCGACGCCGCGGCGGATGCACTGCAGCACGTTGCCGTCGGCGATCTCCACGCCGTAGCCGGTGCAGCCGCGTTCGCGTTGCAGCAGGTCGAGCAGGGCGCCGTCGCCGCAGCCCAGGTCGAGCACGCGCGAGCCTTGGGGCACGAGCTGTGCAATCAGTCGTTGGTGTGCAAGGTCGCTCATTGGAGTTCCTTGGCGACGCGTTCGAAGTACGAGCGCACCACGCCCATGTAGCGCACGTCGTCGAGCAGGAAGGCGTCGTGGCCGTGCGGCGCGTCGATCTCGGCGTAGCTCACGTTGCGGCGGTTGTCGAGCAGCGCCTTCACGATCTCGCGGCTGCGCGCGGGCGAGAAGCGCCAGTCGGTCTTGAAGCTCACGAGCAGGAACTTGGCCGTGGCCTGCGCGAGCGCGGTGCTGAGCTGGCCGCCGTGGTGGCGCGCGGGGTCGAAGTAGTCGAGCGCGCGGGTGATCAGCAGGTAGGTGTTGGCGTCGAAGTACTCGCTGAACTTGTCGCCCTGGTAGCGCAGGTAGCTTTCGATCTGGAACTCGATGTCCTGCGTGGAATAGCGGTAGTCGAGCCCCGCCACCTCGCCCTCCACGGCACTGCGCAAAATGCGCCCGAACTTGGCGTTCATCACGTCGTCGCTCAGGTAGGTGATGTGGCCGATCATGCGGGCGATGCGCAGGCCGCGCTTGGGCACCACGCCGTATTCGTAGAAGTGGCCGCCGTGGAAGTCGGGGTCGGTCACGATGGCGCGGCGCGCCACCTCGTTGAAGGCGATGTTCTCGGCCGTGAGGTTGGGCGCGCTGGCCACCACCACGGCGTGCCGCACGCGGTCGGGGTACTGCAGCGTCCACGACAGCGCCTGCATGCCGCCGAGGCTGCCGCCCATCACGGCCGCGAGCGTGCGGATGCCGAGCGCATCGAGCAGCGCCGCCTGGGCGTCGACCCAGTCTTCGACCGTGACCACCGGGAAGTCCGCGCCATAGACGCGGCCGTTGGCGGGGTTCACGTGCATCGGGCCGGTCGAGCCGAAGCAGGAGCCGAGGTTGTTGACGCCGATCACGAAGAAGCGGTCGGTGTCCAGCGGCTTGCCCGGGCCCACCATGTTGTCCCACCAGCCCTCGGAGCGGGCCTGGCCCTCGTACACGCCCGCGACGTGATGCGAGGCGTTGAGCGCATGGCACACCAGCACCGCGTTGCTGCGCTCGGCGTTGAGGGTGCCGTAGGTTTCGTAGGCGAGCGTGTAGCCGCTGATCGAGGCGCCGCTGCGCAGGGCCAGCGGGCCTGCGAACTGCATCGACTGCGGGGTGACGACCAAAGGTGACGACGACATGAATGAAAAAACCCGGCCTCGCCAAAAACGAGCCGGGTTCGGCAGCCGTCTTTAGCAGAATTTATAAAGCGCCCGCAAGCTGAAGCAAATCGGCGCAGGGCAAGTATAGCCCCGTGACTTTTTCCTGCTACCAGCCGACGATCATCACGACGCCCAGCACCAGGAAGATCGCCGCCGAGATGCCGTGCACGAGCTTGATCGGCACGCGCCGCACGATCTTGTCGCCCAGCCACACGACCGGCGCATTGGCCAGCATCATGCCCAGCGTGGTGCCAACGACGACCCAGGCGTAGTCCTGCGTGAAGCGGGCGGCCAGCATGACGGTGGCGATCTGGGTCTTGTCGCCCATCTCGGCCAAGAAGAAGGCGATCACCGTGGTGCCGAAGACGCCGAACTTCGAGACGCCGGGGGCGTCGTCTTCATCGAGCTTGTCGGGAATCAGCATCCAGACGGCCATGGCGATGAACGAGCCGCCCAGGATCCAGCGCAGCACCTCGGGGCCGAGCCAGCGCGTGATGTAGTTGCCGACCGCGCCGGCCAGCGCGTGGTTGATGACCGTGGCGACAAAGATGCCGAACACGATCGGCCAGGGTTTCCTGAAGCGCGCGGCCAGCAGAAGGGCCAGGAGTTGGGTCTTGTCGCCCATTTCGGCGAGCGCGACCACGCCCGTTGCAACGAGAAAAGCTTCCATGATGGATGTGGGGTTCCTTGGGCCGAAGGACGCAATTGACCGCACAACACCTTCGGCCATATTCCCGAAGTTGTGCGGTCAAAGGTCTCGCCAGGTGTGTTCACTGCACGCGCCATGTCCTCGTGGGGCAAGGACAAGTCTGTTGACGCGGGCCCTTCTCGTATGCGGAAGGCGGCTACTCCCCAATGACCGGCAAATTGTAGCCGCATCGTCAATTCCCCCGGCTCAAACAGGTAGGCGTGCGCTAACTTCCACTAGTTTCGAAAGGCGCTACCTCAAGACGCAAATTCCTGCTTGCTTTTTTGATATTTCACCCATAATGCACGAGCATCCCTCTTGATTTTGGGCGGGAGCAATTCGGTGATCGGTCAGTTTCGCGCGGCTCGGCGGCTCTCGTTTGAGTGATGCTTTCGGGACTCCATCGCTTTTCTTGATGTGTTTATAGGAGTCCCTTGATGGGCAACAAACTCTACGTCGGCAACCTGCCTTACTCGGTGCGCGACGGTGATCTCGAGCAGGCCTTCGGCCAGTTCGGCGCAGTGACCAGCGCCAAGGTCATGATGGAGCGCGACACGGGTCGCTCGAAGGGCTTCGGCTTCGTCGAGATGGGCAGTGACGCGGAAGCACAGGCCGCCATCAACGGCATGAACGGCCAACCCCTGGGCGGCCGCAGCGTGGTCGTCAACGAAGCACGTCCCATGGAAGCACGTCCCCCCCGCAGCGGTGGCGGCGGCTACGGCGGCGGCGGCGGCGGTGGTGGTTATGGCGGCGGTGGTGGCGGTGGCTACGGCGGCGGCGGTGGTGGCGGCTACGGTGGTGGCGGCGGTGGCCGTTCCGGCGGCGGCTACGGCGGCGGTGGTGGTCGTTCGGGTGGCGGCGGCGGTGGTGGCGATGGCGGTTTCCGCAGCCCCTACGGCGCAGGTCCCCGTGGCGGCGGCGGTGGTCGCAGCGGCGGTGGCGGCTACGGCGGCGGCGGCAACGGTGGGTACTGAACCCCGTTCACTCCTTCGCATGCCTCACGGCACACAAACACAAAAGGCTCCCTCGGGAGCCTTTTTCTTTGCCTGCGCGCTGTGCCCGCTATGCAATCGGCGATGAAGCTCAGGCTTCGCCGCTGCGCTTCTTGCGCGCCCGGCCCTGCACCGCGCGGTCGAGCACGGCATTGGGCAGCAGGCGCATGACCTTGGCGACCACGCCCATCTGCCACGGAATCACGCGGTAGCTCGTGCCAGCCTCGATGGCGCGCAGCGCCTGAGCTGCGAAATCCTCGGGCTGCATGAGAAAGGGCATGCCGTAGCGGTTGCCCTGCGTCAGCGGCGTGTCGATATAGCCCGGGCAGAGCGTGACGACCTTCACCCCGCTGTTGTGCAGTTCCCCGCGCAGGCTTTCGCAGTACGCGACCACGCCGGCCTTGCTCGCGCAGTAGGCGCCGTGCCCGGGCAGCCCGCGGATGGCGGCGACGCTGCCGATGCCCACGAGCCGCCCGCTGCCGCGCTGCACCATGGCCTGCACGAAGGGATGGAAGGTGGCGGCCAGCCCCACGTTGTTGACGACGAAGGTGCGCGCCAGCACGTCGAGGTCCGAACGCTCGGCCGTGTCGATGCCGATGCTGATGCCTGCGTTGGCGATCACCACGTCGGGCACGCCCTGGCGCGCGATGCAGTCGGTGCCGGCGGCCACGATGCTGTCGGTGTCGGCCACGTCGGCGCCGTAGACCTGGTAGCGGCCCGCGTCCAGCTGGCGGCCCGCCGCCCAGGTTTCGATCTCGCCCGTGCGCCGCGCGACCAGCGCCAGCCGGTAGCCGGCGTCGTAGAAACACGCGGCCAGCGCCTGGCCGATGCCGCTGGAGGCGCCGGTGATGAAGACGAGCGGTGCGGCGGTGGTCATGCGTGGATCGTCTCCCGGGAATTTGTTCTTGTGTGGCAGCCGCTTAGCGCGGCTTGCCCGCGGCGGCCGACGGCACCAGCACGCCGCGCACGCGGCCCGTGAGGTTGGCCACGCCGCTCAGGTTGTCGTAGTCGAGCGTATCGCCCGTGAACTGGTCGCTGCCGCGGATGAGCGTGACCGGCTTGTTCGACTGCACCTTCTCGGTGTCGAGGAACGCATGCAGGAACTCGCCGCGAAACTCCAGCCGCGGCGTGGCCTTGCCGCTCGCGCTCACCGCGGGTTCGCGGATCACGATCGCGTTGCCGAACAGCTGGATCTCGCTGCCGTCGGAATTCGACAGCCCCCGGTTCGCCGACGAGCGCGTGACCAGCCCCTCGGGCGACACCGAGCGCATGCGCACCTGGTCGACCTCGATGGTGTCGGTGTCCGGGTAGTGCCGCCCCTCGGTGCCGTGCAGCTCGCTGCGCAGGTCGCCGTTGGGCAGGAAGTTCTTGATGACGAAGTCCCGCATGAAGTAGTCGGGCTCGTGTGTGGGCGCCGCCTTGACGGTGGGCTCCAGCAGCTTGGGCGCATTGCGCACCAGCCAGTAGGTGCCCAGCGCCACGCCCGCCATCAGGATGATCGGCAGGTAGATGGTGGTGCGGTCGAGCACATCGCGCGTGAGGTGCCAGGCGCGTCGCAGCTGCGGGCTCATGGTCGGGGGCCCAGGGCAGCGTCGAGCAGCGGGCGGTACTGGCCGCAGGCCGTCAACAGCAGGTCGCAGAACTCGCGCGCTGCGCCTTCGCCGCCGCGCGCGGCGGTGACGTAGCGCGCCACGGCGCGCACTTCGGCGTGCGCGTTGGCCGGTGCCGCCGCGAAGCCGACGCGGGTCAGCACGGGCAGGTCGGGCCAGTCGTCGCCGATGGCGGCGGCCTGCGCCCAGGTGAAGCCCAGCTGCTTCAGCATGGCTTCGGCGGCGGGCAGCTTGTCTTCGGTGCCGTAGCGCACATGCTCGATGCCCAGCGCCTCGAGCCGCACGCGCAGCGGCTTGGAGTCGCGCCCGGTGATCACGGCCGGCGTGATGCCGGCCTTGCGCAGCAGCTTGAGACCGTAGCCGTCGAGGATGCTGAAGCGCTTGAGCGTCTCGCCGTGCTCGGTGAAGTACACGCCGCCGTCGGTCAACACGCCGTCGATGTCGAAGAAGACGATGCGCACGTCTTGCGCGGCCAGCAGGGTCTCGGCCTGGAAATCAAGCGGCATCAGATGACCTTCGCGCGCATCAGGTCGTTGGTGTTCACCGCGCCGACGATCACCCCCGCGCCGTCGATCACGAACAGGCGGGTGATGCCGCATTGCTCCATGAGTTCGGCCGCCTCCACCGCCAGCGCGTCGACGCGGATGGTGCGCGGGTCGCGGTGCATGATGTCGGCCGCCTTGGGCGTGCGCAGGTCGGCGCCGGCCTCGATCAGGCGGCGCAGGTCGCCGTCGGTGAAGATGCCCAGCGCCCGGCCGTCGGGCTCGACCACCGCGGCGGCGCCGAAGCCCTTGATGCTCATCGCGCGCATCAGCTCGCTGACGGTGGCGGTCGGCGGCACGCACGGCACTTCGTCGCCCGAGCGCATGACATCGCTCACGTGGGTGAGCAGCTTGCGGCCCAGCGCGCCACCGGGGTGCGAGCGGGCGAAATCCTCGGAGCCGAAACCGCGCGCGTCGAGCAGGGCCACGGCCAGCGCGTCGCCCATGGCGATCTGCGCGGTGGTGCTCGCGGTGGGCGCGAGGTTCAGCGGGCAGGCTTCCTTGGCAACGCCGGCGTCGATCACGATGTCGGCATGGCGCGCCAGGGTGGAATCGGGGCGCCCGGTCATGGCGATCAGGGGCACGCCCTGGCGCTTGACCACCGGCAGCAGCACGGTGAGTTCGTCGACCTCGCCGCTGTTGGAGATGGCGAGCACGAGGTCGACCGCCTTGATCATGCCGAGGTCGCCGTGGCTGGCCTCGGCCGGGTGCACGAACATCGCGGGCGTGCCGGTGGAGGCGAGGGTGGCGGCGATCTTGCGGCCGACGTGGCCGCTCTTGCCCATGCCCATCACGACCACGCGGCCGCGCACTTCAAGGATCTTGCGCACGGCCTCGACGAAACTCGGGCCGACGCGGGCCTTCAGGCCAAGGACGGCTTCGGCTTCGATGTCGAATGTGACGCGTGCCCGGGCCAGGATGGCGTCGGGGTCGACCACGTGGGTCGGGGCGGGGCGGGAGCTCATCGCCGGATTTTACGAGGCGGGCGCGGTCGGCGATCACATGGCCCGGGGAAGCCCGGGGCACGGACATTGCTCTAGCATCGGCGCCTATGTCTTCGTTCGATCTCACGCTGTTGTATCTGTTGGCCGCGGTGATCGGCGTGGTGGCCTGCCGGTCGCTCAAGCTGCCGCCGATGCTCGGCTACCTGACGGCCGGCGTGCTCATCGGCCCGCATGCGCTGGCGCTGGCGCAGAACTCCGAAGGCATCCGCCACCTGGGCGAATTCGGCGTGGTGTTCCTGATGTTCGTGATCGGGCTCGAATTCAGCCTGCCCAAGCTGCGCGCCATGCGCAAGCACGTGTTCGGGCTGGGTCTGCTGCAGGTGCTGCTGACCATGGCGCTGGCCACCGTCGGCGCGCTGATCATCGCCACGCAGCTGCCGCCGGCCTGGCAACTGGGGTGGCAGACCACGCTGGCGCTGTCGAGCGCGCTCACCATGAGCAGCACCGCCATCGTGGTCAAGCTGATGGCCGAGCGGCTCGAACTGGAGAGCGAACACGGCAAGCGCGTGATGGGCGTGCTGCTGTTTCAAGACTTGGCCGTGGTGCCGCTGCTGGTGCTGATTCCCGCATTGGGCGCGCCGCCCGAGGCGCTGGCCAAGGCGCTGGGCTTCGCGCTGGTGAAGGCCACCTTCCTCATCGGCGTGCTGCTGTACGGCGGGCCGCGCATCATGCGCTGGTGGCTCACGCTGGTGGCGCGGCGGCGCAGCGAGGAGCTGTTCATTCTGAACGTGCTGCTGATCACGCTGGGCCTGGCCTGGCTCACCGAGCTGGCCGGCCTGAGCCTGGCGCTGGGCGCCTTCATCGCCGGCATGCTGGTGTCGGAGACCGAATACAAGCACCAGGTCGAGACCGACATCCGCCCCTTCCACGACGTGCTGCTGGGGCTGTTCTTCATCACGGTCGGCATGTCGCTCGACTGGCACATCGTGGTCGAGCGCTGGCTGCTGGTGGCGGTGCTGCTGCTGGTGCCGCTGCTGTTCAAGCTGGGGCTGGTGACGGTGCTGGCGCGGGTGCTGGGCGCCACCTCGGGCGTGTCGCTGCGCACCGGCCTGTACCTGGCGCAGGCCGGCGAGTTCGGCTTCGTGCTGCTGGCGCTCGCGCAGGACCGCAACCTGCTGCCGCCGTGGCTGGCCAACCCGGTGCTGGCGTCGATGGTGCTGTCGATGCTGGCCACGCCCTTCATCATCATGTACAGCAACGCCATCGTGCGAAAGCTGGTGGCCAGCGACTGGCTGCAGCAGTCGCTGCAGATGACGACCATCGCGCGCAAGACCATCAACACCGCGCAGCACGTGATCATCTGCGGCTACGGACGCTGCGGCCAGAACCTGGCGCGCATCCTGGAGCGCGAAGGCATTCCCTACATGGCGCTCGACCTGGACCCCGACCGCGTGCGCCAAGCGGCCGCGGCTGGCGATTCGGTGGTGTTCGGCGACGCGGCGCGGCTGCAGGCGCTGATGGCCGCGGGCCTGGCGCGCGCCAGTGCGGTGGTCGTCACCTACCTCGACGTGGGCGGCGCCATGAAGGTGCTGGCCAACACGCGCGCCCACGCGCCGCACGTGCCGGTGATCGTGCGCACCCAGGACGACCACGACCTCGAGAAGCTGCAGGCCGCCGGCGCGACCGAGGTGGTGCCGGAGGCCATCGAGGGGTCGCTGATGCTCGCCAGCCATGCGCTGGCGCTGGTCGGCGTGCCGATGCGGCGCGTGATCCGCGTGGTGCAGGACCAGCGCGACGCACGCTACAACCTGCTGCGCGGCTACTTCCACGGCGCCGACGACGACAACGCCGACGAGATCGACCACGAGCGCCTGAACAGCTTCACGCTCACGCCGGGCGCACGCGCCATCGGTCAGACGCTCGGACGGATTGCGCTGCCGACGCTGGGCGTGCGGGTGGCCAGCCTGCGCCGCCAGGACGGCCAGGCGCGCGTGCCGGCCGACGACACGCTGCTGTCGGACGGCGACACCCTGGTGCTCTCGGGCAAGCCCGCCGCGCTGGCGATTGCCATCGAGCGGCTGCAAAAGGGCTGAGGCCGCCGGCGCGGGCTCAGTTCAAGAGCGACGGGTTGCGCTTTTCTTCTTCGATGCGCTGCTGACGGCGCACCGCTTCGCACTGTGCGTGCGACCTGTACTCGGGCTTCACGCACTGGGCCGCCATGCATTGCGCCTTGGCGATGAAGTTGCGGTCGCCGCATTGGGCCTGCGGGTCGACCGGCGGGACCGGTGACGCGGGCGCGGGTGCCGGGGCAGCCGCCACAGGTGCTGCGGCGGGCGGGGCCTGGGGCGCCGGTGGGGGAGGTGTCACAGGCTTGCGCGGCTTCGCGACGGGCGTCGGCTTCGGGGCGGCTTCCGCCGGCTCGGTGACCGCTTCCGCCGGCGGCGCTTCGGCCACGGGCGGCGCAGGCTCGGTCGCGGCCGGTGGTGCTTCGACCACCGGCGGCGTCGCGGCGGGCGCCGGCGCGGCGACAGGAGGCGGTGCCACAGCCGGCTCGGGCGCCTTGCTGCCGGTCCCGTAGCCCAGCCAGCCCGCGACCACCAGCAGCAGCGCGACCGCGAGCAACCCCAGCCACAACCCGATGCCGCGCGGGCGCAGCACCGGTTCGGGCGGTTTGATGCGCTTGACCTTGATCCGCGTCTTTGGCCGGTCGGCCCGCGGGGACGGAGGCAAGGACGATGCTGCGCCTCCGCGCCCCGGCGCCACGATCACGGTTTTTTCATCCGCTGGCGGCGGTGGTGGTGGCGGCTCGGGCATCCAGCCGTTGGACGCAGGCGACGACGCCCGCTTCGACTCGGCGGGATCGAACAACGGTGCGGGAATGGTCGGCGCACGCAGCTGAGCTGGTGCGGTGGTGGCCCATTCGCGGTCGGCAGGACTGGGTGCCGGCGGCGGCACGCGGTCGGCGGCCGACAGCCGGCCACCGCAGCTTCTGCAGAAATTGGCACCGTCGCGGTTGTCCGCGTCACAGACCGGGCAGATCAAGGCCATGGCTCACCAGCAATTCTCGGGATCGGAAACGAAGACTTGTTCTTGTTGTTGTGCGGCGGCTGGCAGCGCGCGGCGAGCCGGAAGGCTCAGGTGACGGCCACCCGCTTGGAGCGGTGCGCCATGCGCTTGGCGATCACGGCGCCGAGCGCCATCGCGATGTCCAGCGCCATGTTGGGCTGGCGGTTCGACATCTCGGAGAACCGCACGGCGGTGAGGCGCCACACGCGTCCCGCGCCGGTGACCACCACGTTGGCCGCATGCGGCTCGCGCGAGAAGAACGAGCCTTCGCCCACCACCGAGCCCGGCGACAGCACGGCCAAGCGCATCTGCTCCTTGCTGCTGACGCGATGCACGCTGATGGCGCCGCTTTCGACGAAGAACACCGAGCGGTCGTGCGTGCCCTGCGAGATCAGCACGTCGCCGATCGCGGTTTCGATGGGCTGCAGATAACCCGCGAGCGTGTCCCACTGCGCGACGCTCAAGGTCAGCGCGAACGCGTCGGCGCTCAGGTTCTCCGCAATGGAGCGGCTCAGGTTCTGGATGGACATGTTTTTCTCGACCCCCGCAAGTGATCCGAAGTATCCGCGAAGGCCCCGAGGTTCGGCTACAACTGTTTACGCTTTCCCCGGCGAAGCGCACGCATGTGTCGCTATTTCCCGATACAGAAGCGCGAAAAGATGACCCCCAGCAGGTCGTCCGCGCCGAACTCGCCGGTGATCTCGTTGAGCGCGTTCTGCGCCAGCCGCAGCTCCTCGGCCAGCAGGTCGAGCAGTTGGGCCTGCGCCGCCAGGTGGGCAGCCGCCAGCGCGAGGTGCGTCTCGACACGGGCCAGTGCCTGCACGTGGCGCGCGCGCGCCAGGTAGACACCTTCGGGCACGGCCTGCCAGCCGGCCATGGCCAGCAGCTGGTCGCGCAGCGCCTCGATGCCCGCGCCGGTCTTGGCCGACAGGGCGATGCCTTCGGACGGCGGCGAGGCCGAAACCGCTGCGTCCTGCTTGTTCCACACATCGAGCACCGGCACGCTCGCCGGCAGCTTGCGCCGCAGGCCGGCCAGGATCTCGGCGTCGGCGGCGGCGTAGTCAGGCTGGCCGGCGCGCGTCAGGTCGTGCAGGAACAGCACGGCGTCGGCGCTTTCGATCTGGCCCCAGGCGCGCGCCACGCCGATCTGCTCGACCTCGTCGGTGCTGTCGCGCAGGCCGGCGGTGTCGGCCACGTGCAGCGGCACGCCGTGGATCTGGATGGTCTGCGAGACCACGTCGCGCGTGGTGCCCGCGATGGCGCTCACGATGGCCAGCTCGGCGCCGGCCAGCGCGTTGAGCAGCGAACTCTTGCCGGCGTTGGGCTGGCCCGCGATCACCACCTTGATGCCTTCGCGCAGCAACGCGCCCTGTTTGGCGCGCTGTTGCACAGCGGCCAGCTGCGCCTGCAACCGTTGCAGCTGGCCGGTCGCGTCGGCTTTCTGGAGGAAGTCGATCTCTTCTTCAGGGAAGTCGAGCGTGGCCTCGACCAGCATGCGCAGGTGGATCAGCGCGTCGCGCAGCGTATGGATCTCGCGCGAGAACGCGCCCGACAGCGAGCGCCCGGCGCTGCGCGCGGCCGCCTCGGTGCTCGCGTCGATCAGGTCGGCGATGGCCTCGGCCTGGGCCAGGTCGATCTTGCCGTTGAGAAAGGCGCGCTGGCTGAACTCGCCCGGCTCGGCCACGCGCAAGCCCGGCAGGCGCGGGCGGCCGGTGGCCGGATCGATTTCGGCCGCAGCTTCCAGGCAGCGCGACAGCAACAGCTGCAGCACGACCGGGCCGCCGTGCGCCTGCAGCTCGAGCACGTCTTCGCCGGTGTAGGAGTGCGGCGTCGGGAAATGGATCGCCAGGCCGTGGTCGACCGGCTCGCCCTGCGCATCGCGAAAGGGCAGGTAGGTGGCTTCGCGCGGCTTGAGGGCGCGGGCGCACAGCGCCTCGACCAGCGGCGCCAGCCGGGCGCCCGACACGCGAACGATGCCGACCGCCCCGCGCCCCGGGGCGGTGGCGATGGCGACGATGGGATCGGTGGTGCGGGCGAGGGTCATGACAGCGCGATTCTTTCAGCAAAAAGCAAAGGGCCGCGGATGCGGCCCTTTGCGGGTGGCGGAGGCCGGCTGGCTTACTTGCCGAGCACGCCCAGTCGCTTGTTGATGAACCACTGCTGCGCGATCGACAGCACGTTGTTCGTGATCCAGTACAGCACCAGGCCGGCCGGGAAGAAGATGAACATCACGCTGAACGCGAGCGGCATGATCCACATCAGCTTGGCCTGCATCGGATCGGGCGGCGTCGGGTTGAGCCAGGTCTGGAACAGCGAGGTGGCCGTCATGACGATCGGCAGGATGTACCAGGGATCGGGTGCCGACAGGTCGGTGATCCAGCCAATCCACGGGGCGTGGCGCATTTCAACCGACGACAGCAGCACCCAGTACAGCGCAATGAACACCGGGATCTGGATCACGATGGGGAAGCAGCCGCCCATCGGATTGACCTTCTCGGTCTTGTAGATCCGCATCATTTCCTGCTGCATTTCCTGCGGCTTGTCCTTCAGCCGCTCGCGCATTTCCATGATCTTGGGGTTGATGGCCTTCATCTTGGCCATGCTGGCGTAGGCCTTGGCGTTGAGCCAGTAGAAGGCCGCCTTCAGCAGCACCACCAGCGCGACGATCGCCCAGCCCCAGTTGCCCAGGATGCCGTGCAGTTGCGTGAGCAGCCAGTACAGCGGCTTGGAGATGATCGCGAAGATGCCGTAGTCCTTCACCAGGTCCAGACCGGGGGCGATGGCTTCGAGCTTCTTTTCTTCTTCGGGGCCGGCGAACAGCGCGCTGTTCACGACCTGCGTGGCGCCCGGGGCGATCTTCGGCAGCGTGGCGACCATGGCCACGGTGAAGAGGTTGTCGCCCAGGTCCTTCACGCGGAATTCGCGACGCAGCTGTTCGCTGGCCGGGTCGCCCTTGAGCAGCCAGGCCGACGCGAAGTAGTGCTGCACCATCGCGATCCAGCCGTCGTTGGCCGGCGGCGGCGGCTCGACCTTGCCCTTGGCGATGTCCTTGAAGTCGAGCTTGTGGAACTTCTTCTCGTTGGTGTACGCGGCCGGACCGGTGAAGGTGTTGGTGCCGAACATGGTGCCGGCGGCCACGGTGCCGTGGCGCAGCAGCTGCATGTACAGCTGCGCGTCGCGCGGCTGGTCGCTCACGTTGACCACTTCGTGGCGCACGCCGATGACGTAGTCGTCACGCTTGAACACGTAGGTCTTGATGTACTTCAGGCCACCGACCGGGGCGCTTTCGAAGCTCACCTCGAGCGTGTTCTGGCCGTCGGCCATCGTGCGCGGACCGGCCTTGGGCGTCATGGCCGTCAGGTGGTTGGGGAAAGCGTCGCCAGCGACGGGGTTCAGCAGGCCGGTCTGCGCCACGTAGCGCGTGGCGGGCGAGCCGTTCTCGAACAGCACGACGCGCTTGGTGCGGTCGGCTTCGTCGTACTTGAGCAGTTCGAGGTGGTTGACCGTGGCGCCTTCGCTGTCGATCGTCGCCTTGAACAGGTCGGAGGTCACCACGACCTGCTCGCGCGGCGTGGCCGGGGCCGCCTGCGTGGGCACGGCGCCCGCGGTGCCGCCGGCTGCGGCAGCCGCGGTCGGCACGCCGTTGTTGGCCGCGCTGCCCGTGGCCGGCGCCGTGGCGGCGGGCTTGGTCGACGGCAGGAAGGTCGGCTTGTTGCCGTTGAAGACCTGCCATTGGTCCCACAGCAGCACGAGCGAGAAACCAAAAATCACCCACAGGATCGTGCGGCGGATATCGTTCATGACGAAGACTTCTTGTCGGAGGAGAGAAGAGACGAAAACAGCGATCCTGACTTGTCAGTGCGACGCTGTGATTTCGGTGGAACCGGATCGTGGCCGCCCTGGCACCAGGGCTGGCAGCGCGCGATGCGGTGCAGCGTCAGGTAGCTGCCCTTGAGCGCGCCGTGCACTTCCAGCGCCTCGATCGAATACACGGAGCAGGTCGGCGTGAAGCGGCACGACTGCCCGAGCCAGGGGCTCAGCAGCAGGCGGTAGCCCTTCACGAGGCCGATCAGCAGGCGTTTCATGCGGAGGCAGGAGCGGGGGAGGCGGCAGCCGGTGCCGGCGGACGCCCGGCGCGCGCCAGCAGCTGCTGGAGCTCGGCGCGCACGGCGGCCTTGAGCTTGTCCGAGGAGGCGCTCACGAACGCCTTGCGATCGAAACCGGCGCGCAGACGCACCACGTGCGCGGCACGCGGCAACACGACGCCGGGCGCGGCGCTCACGGCGTAGATCTGGCGCTTGATGGCGTTGCGCGTCACCGCGCGGCGTGCCCAGCGCTTGGGCACCATGGCGCCCAGCCAGACCTCATCGGACGGAAACAGCGAAGCGACGCCCGATGGAGAAACATCGAGCGCACAGCGGTGCAATGCGAAATGGGCAGTGCGCGCCACGGTGGCACCTGCGAGGACGGCCTGGAATTGCGCGCGGGTCTTGAGCCGCTGCAAGGAAGCCGGGCCGCGGACGTCGCTGCTGGCGGGGCCAGGCGCAGAAGCTGCAGGAGCCTGCGCGGACGTGTCGGCGGCTGACAACGGCAGGTGGGGTGCCGTCAGACGGCCAGGCGCTTGCGGCCCTTGGCGCGGCGTGCGTTGATCACGGCGCGGCCGCCACGGGTCTTCATGCGGACCAGAAAGCCGTGGGTACGGGCGCGGCGGACTTTGGATGCTTGGTAAGTGCGTTTCATGATGGTTTCCTGATTCCCTGTTTGCGCCGGTTTCCGCATGAAGGCATGCAAAAACCCGGCGAGCGCTGGGGGAGCGAGTTTCGGATGGCCCCCGAAAGACGCTGTGAAGGCTTTTCAGGGAAACCCGCAATTATCGCAAACATTGGCCGCCGGAACAATCTTCGACTGGATTTGCGGGCCTTTCCATGTGCAGCGCAGCATGTGGATAAGGTTTTGACAAGTTAGAATGCCCAGCGCCTTCCAGCAGAGAATATCCACAATACCTATACAAGAAATGCCCGAGGGTTCCATCACTTTTTTAAGCGCCCATGTCGACTGACGGCATCGGCGAAAGCCTGTGGCAGGCCTGCGTCGACCAGCTCGCGCAGGAGCTGTCCGAGCAGCAGTTCAACACCTGGATCAAGCCCCTCACCGCGCAGGTCGCCGACGACCTTTCGCGCATGACGGTGTTCGTCGCCAACCGCTTCAAGCTCGACTGGATCCGTGCCCAGTACGCGGGCAAGATCGCGGCCATGGCCGAGAAGATGTACGGCCAGCCGGTCACCATCGAGTTAGCGCTCGCTCCGCGAGAAACCCCCGTCCGTGTTGCACCCATGGCCATCATGGCCGAAACGGATGTGCCGCGCGACGTGGCCGGCCCGGGCGAGGAACCGGCGGCCGCCGGCTTCAAGAACCGTCTCAATTCGGGGCTCACTTTCGACACCCTGGTCGAGGGCACGGCCAACCGCATGGCGCGCGCCGCGGCCATGCACGTGGCCGGCATGCCGGGGCACCTGTACAACCCGCTTTTCATCTACGGCGGCGTCGGCCTGGGCAAGACCCACCTGATGCACGCTGTGGGTAACCGGCTGCTGGCCGACCGGCCCGATTCCAAAGTTCTCTACATCCACGCCGAGCAGTTCGTGTCGGATGTGGTCAAGGCCTATCAGCGCAAGACTTTCGATGAGTTCAAGGAACGCTACCACTCGCTCGATCTGCTGCTGATCGACGACGTGCAGTTCTTCGCCAACAAGGACCGCACGCAGGAAGAGTTCTTCAACGCCTTCGAGGCCCTGCTGGCCAAGAAGTCGCACATCGTGATGACCAGCGACACCTATCCCAAGGGGCTGGCCGACATCCACGAGCGGCTGGTGTCGCGCTTCGATTCGGGCCTCACGGTGGCGATCGAGCCGCCCGAGCTCGAGATGCGCGTGGCGATTCTGATCAACAAGGCCCGCGTCGAAGGCACCGAAATGCCCGAGGAGGTCGCCTTCTTCGTGGCCAAGAACGTGCGCTCCAACGTGCGCGAACTCGAAGGCGCGCTGCGCAAGATCCTGGCGTACTCGCGCTTCAACCAGAAGGAGATCTCGATCGCCCTGGCACGCGAGGCGCTGCGCGACCTGCTGTCGATCCAGAATCGGCAGATCTCGGTCGAAAATATCCAGAAGACAGTGGCCGACTACTACAAGATCAAGGTCGCCGACATGTACAGCAAGAAACGCCCGGCCAGCATTGCGCGGCCGCGGCAGATCGCGATGTACCTGGCCAAGGAGCTCACGCAGAAGAGCCTGCCGGAAATCGGCGAGCTGTTCGGCGGTCGCGACCACACGACGGTGCTCCACGCAGTGCGAAAGATTTCGGGCGAGCGCCAGCAGCTCACCGAACTCAACCAGCAGCTGCACGTCCTCGAACAGACCCTCAAAGGCTGAAGCCGAATGTCATCAAGAACGCCCCTCGCGACAGCGGAGAATGGCGTCCTGAAAGCTGATTCAAAGAGATAAGAGAAGAGGAAGAAGACATGATCGTTTTGAAGGCAACCCAAGACAAAGTTCTTGCCGCGCTGCAGTCGGTGGCCGGCATCGTGGAGCGGCGTCATACCCTGCCGATCCTGGCCAATGTGCTGATCCGCAAGACCGGCGGCCAGCTGCAGCTGACCACCAGCGACCTCGAGATCCAGATCCGCACCACCGCCGAGCTCGGCGGCGACGAAGGCAACTTCACGACCACCATCGGTGCGCGCAAGCTGATCGACATCCTGCGCACCATGCCGGCCGACCAGACCGTGAGCCTCGAGTCGAGCGCCAGCAAGCTCGTGCTCAAGGGCGGCAAGAGCCGCTTCACGCTGCAGTCGCTGCCCGCCGAAGACTTCCCGCTGGTGCAGGAAGCCGCCAATTTCGGCCCCGTGTTCAGCGTGCCGCAAAAGACGCTGAAAGACCTGCTCTCGCAGGTCTCGTTCGCGATGGCCGTGCACGACATCCGCTACTACCTGAACGGCATCCTGTTCGTGGCCGAAGGCAAGCAGCTGAGCCTGGTGGCCACCGACGGCCACCGCCTGGCGTTCTCGTCGGCCATGCTCGACGTCGAAGTGCCGCGCCAAGAAGTGATCCTGCCGCGCAAGACCGTGCTCGAAATGCAGCGCCTCTTGTCCGACGCCGAAGGCGCCATCGAGATGCAGTTCGCGAACAACCAGGCCAAGTTCAGCTTCGGCGGCATGGAGTTCGTCACCAAGCTGGTCGAGGGCAAGTTCCCCGACTACAACCGCGTGATTCCCAAGAACCACAAGAACACCGTCACGCTGGGCCGCGCGCCGCTCCTGGCCAGCCTGCAGCGCACCGCCATCCTGACCAGCGAGAAGTTCAAGGGCGTGCGCCTGAACATCGAGCCGGGCACGCTGCGCATCGCGTCGAACAACGCCGAGCAGGAAGAAGCCCAGGACGAGCTCGACATCGACTACGGCGGCGACAGCATCGAAATCGGCTTCAACGTCACCTACCTGATCGACGCGCTGTCGAACATGGACCAGGACATGGTCAAGCTGGACCTGGCCGACTCCAACAGCTCGGCCTTGTTAACCATCCCCGAGAACGCATCTTTCAAGTACGTCGTGATGCCGATGCGCATCTAGACCCTGGAAAACACAGCGCCTTGCGCACACGACCCGCGGCCCCCCGCGGGTTTGCGCTTTCAAGAGGCGGCGAATTGAGCTTTTGAGAGCCCGAAAAATCACGGGAAACCCGTGAGAGACAGAGGAATATCCGAATGAGTGCAGAAGAGAACAAGCCCGACGTGCCGCACACCGAGCCGGTCTATACCCCCGAAATCCAGATCGTGGCGCCCGAAGGCGTCCCCGCCGACTCCAGCTACGGCGAAGGTGCGATCACGATCCTCGAAGGTCTGGAAGCCGTGCGCAAGCGCCCGGGCATGTACATCGGCGACACCTCCGACGGCACGGGCCTGCACCACCTCGTGTTCGAAGTGGTGGACAACTCCATCGACGAAGCGCTCGCGGGCCATTGCGACGACATCGTCGTCACGATCCACTCCGACAACTCGATCTCCGTCACCGACAACGGCCGTGGCATTCCCACCGGCGTGAAGATGGACGACAAGCACGAGCCCAAACGCTCGGCCGCTGAAATCGCGCTCACCGAACTGCACGCCGGCGGCAAGTTCAACCAGAACAGCTACAAGGTGTCGGGCGGCCTGCACGGCGTGGGCGTCTCCTGCGTGAACGCGCTGAGCGTGAAGCTGCGCCTGATCGTGCGCCGCGAAGGCAAGATCCACGAGCTCGAATTCAGCCGCGGCTTCGTGCAGAACCGCCTGCTCGAGACCGTGAACGGCTTCGAGGTCTCGCCCATGAAGGTCATCGGCGACACCGACAAGCGCGGCACCGAAGTGCACTTCCTGCCCGACACGGAAATCTTCAAGGAAAACAACGATTTCCACTACGAAATCCTGAGCAAGCGCCTGCGCGAGCTGAGCTTCCTGAACAACGGCGTGCGCATCCGCCTGCTCGACGAGCGCACCGGCAAGGAAGACGACTTCTCCGGCGCCGGCGGCGTGCGCGGCTTCGTGGAGTTCATCAACAAGGGCAAGACCGTCCTGCACCCGAACTCGTTCTACGCAGCAGGCGAAAAGCCGGCCGACACCTACGGCGGCATCCCCGGCACGCACATCGGCGTCGAAGTGGCGATGCAGTGGAACAGCGGCTACAACGAGCAGGTCCTCTGTTTCACCAACAACATCCCGCAGCGTGACGGCGGCACCCACCTCACGGGCCTGCGCGCCGCGATGACCCGCGTCATCAACAAGTACATCGAAGAAAACGAGTTCGCGAAAAAGGCGAAGGTCGAGGTCACCGGCGACGACATGCGCGAAGGCCTGTGCTGCGTGCTGAGCGTGAAGGTGCCCGAGCCGAAGTTCTCCAGCCAGACCAAGGACAAGCTGGTGTCCAGCGAAGTGCGCGCACCGGTGGAAGACATCGTCGGGCGCCTGCTCACCGACTACCTGCAGGAACGCCCGAACGACGCCAAGATCATCTGCGGCAAGATCGTCGAAGCAGCCCGTGCCCGCGAAGCCGCGCGCAAGGCCCGCGAAATGACGCGCCGCAAGGGCGTGCTCGACGGCATGGGCCTGCCGGGCAAGCTGGCCGACTGCCAGGAAAAGGACCCCGCCCTGTGCGAGGTCTACCTGGTGGAGGGTGACTCCGCCGGCGGCTCCGCCAAGCAGGGCCGCGACCGGAAGTTCCAGGCCATCCTGCCGCTGCGCGGCAAGATCCTGAACGTCGAGAAAGCGCGCTACGAAAAGCTGCTCACCAGCAACGAAATTCTCACGATGATCACCGCGCTGGGCACCGGCATCGGCCGCGCCGGCGCGACCACCGCGGGCGGCGGCGCGGACGACTTCAACGTCGCCAAGCTGCGCTACCACCGCATCATCATCATGACCGACGCCGACGTGGACGGCGCCCACATCCGCACGCTGCTGCTCACCTTCTTCTACCGGCAGATGCCCGAGCTGGTCGAGCGCGGCCACATCTACATCGCGCAGCCGCCGCTGTACAAGGTGAAGGTCGGCAAGGAAGAGCAGTACCTGAAGGACGGCCCCGCGCTGGACGCCTTCCTGCTCAAGGTGGCCCTGAAGGACGCGAGCATCGAGACCGGCGGCGCCGCCTCGACCACGCTGTCGGGCGACACCCTGGCCGAGCTGGCGCGCAAGCACCAGGTGGCCGAGGCCGTGATTGCGCGCCTGCGCAACTTCATGGACGCCGAAGCCCTGCGCGCCATCGCCGACGGCGTGGCGCTCGACCTCGACACGCCGGCCGCCGCCGAGGCCTCGGCCGTGGCCCTGCAGGCCAAGCTGCGCGAGCTCAACACGACCGGCGTGCCGGCCGAGGTGAGCAGCGAGTTCGACGCCCGCACCGACAAGCCGCTGCTGCGCATCAGCCGCCGCCACCACGGCAACATCAAGTCCAGCGTGATCTCGCAGGACTTCGTGCACGGCGCCGACTACGACGCGCTGGCCCAGGCCGCCAACACCTTCCGCGGCCTGCTGAGCGCCGAAGGCGCGCTGGTCAAGCGCGGCGAGGGCGAACGCGCCAAGGAAGAGAAGGTCGACGACTTCCGCCAGGCCATGAAGTGGCTGATCGGCGAAGCCGAGCGCGCCACCTCGCGCCAGCGCTACAAGGGTCTGGGCGAGATGAACCCCGAGCAGCTGTGGGAAACCACCATGGACCCGACCGTGCGCCGCTTGCTGCGCGTGCAGATCGACGACGCGATCGAAGCCGACCGCGTGTTCACGATGCTGATGGGCGACGAGGTGGAACCGCGCCGCGAGTTCATCGAGCAGAACGCGCTGCGCGCGGCGAACATCGACGTCTGATCGATCGATGGCGCGGCACCGGCGGTGTCGCGCTGTTCACCAAAGGGCGCCTGCAAGCGCCCTTTTTTTTGACTCCTCCTACTGCTTGCGCTGCACGAACAGGTTGCGCTTCGCGTCCTCCGGGTACGCGAAGCTGATCTGCCCGTTGCGCACCACGCCCATCACCAGCATGTTGGGCGACAGCGCATCCTTGTCGTTTTCCGAGAACGACTTGTCGTAGGTCGTGACCACGCCGTAGTAGGGCCGCTTGGGCTGCTCGAGCGCGGCCTTGATGAACGGGCCTTCGAGCTTGCCGCTGGGCACGTTGAACATCGCGTGGGCCAGCAGGTAGGTAGCGTCGTAGGCCTGCGCGGCGGCCATCGGCACCGGGATGCGCTTGGTGTTGAATTTCCGCGCGTAGTTGGAGAGAAACGACGAGCGGCGCTCGTTGCTCGGCTCGGCGATGAAGCTCTGCGCCATCAGCGCGCCTTCGGACGCTTCCCGGGCGCCCTCGATGAAAGAAGGGAAGGACAGCGTCCAGGCGCCGACCTGCGGCACCTTCCAGCCGATGGCCTGCCGGCTGCGCGCGATCACGGCGTTCTCGGGGCCCACGGTGTAGCTGAAGATGACGTCCGCGCCGGCCGCCTTGGCCTCCGACAGCTCCTTCGTCAGGTCTTTCACCCCAAGCGGAAATCTCCCCACGTACACGGGCTTGAGGTGCTTGGCCGCCAGCGCCTTCTCGACATCCTTGGCGCCCGCCTCGCCGTAGCCGGTGCTGTCGTGCAACACGGCGACCCGTTTCCAGCCGCGCGCCAGCAGGTCGTCGACCACGAAGGGGGCCTGGATACTGTCTTTGGGCGAGGTGCGAAATACGTAGCTCGTGGCCGGCGGATAGGTCGAGGTCAGCGGCGAGCCGGTGGCGCAGGGCACGATCAACGGCAATTTCGCGTCATTGAAAACGGCCAATGAATTCATCGCCACGCCGGTATTGCAGAAGCCGATGGTCGCGACCACTTTTTCATTGACGAGGGCCTGGGATTGCGAGCGGCCGGTGTCCGGATTGGCCTGGTCGTCCTTGATCACCAGTTCGAGCGAGCGGCCCAGATACCCGCCCACGGCATTGATTTCGTCGACGGCCATCTTCACGCCGTTGAGCATGGGCAGGCCGAAATCGGCCGACGGCCCGGTGAAAGGGCCGATGACGCCGATGCGGATCGGCACCGGCTGCTCTGCGCTTGCCTGGGCGGCCAGTCCCAAAGCCATCAGCAAAAAAACGAATCGGCGATTTGGATGAAGCATTTGGTTTGCACGCTTTGAAAGGAAGCGCCGAGCCTAATTTCTTTGTGCGCCCGCCAATAGCTAGGGAATGCCCAGTCAATTGCGCACCAATTCCGTCTTTTGTTGCCAATTCAGCACAGGCCGTGGGGCCGGCGACAGACCGTAAAGCGCTCGCTCGGGGCGCGCCCGCGAGCCCCGTCTCAGGGTTTCCGATGAAAGACACCCGAAAAGTGCGACCGGCACCCGTCACACGGGCGTCACCAGCTATGAAAACAATAGCATTCACCTGCGCAACGCAGAAGCTTCCTCGTAAACGCTATATCTAGCCCGACTCTTGCTAAGCAAAATTCCTGACGGATTTCCTGTCACGCAAGATCGAGGACACACAGAGCAATGAACCCCAAGCGTTTCCAACAGCCCGTGGCTGCACTGGTTCTGGGCGCCGCATCGGTCGCCGCGGCCTTCCTCGTGGCCGTGTCGCCGGCCCATGCGTTCTCGAACCCGCCGATCCAGGTCGCGCAGGGCATCGAATACATGTGCGGCGGTGCCGCCAAGGGCGAGGCCGCCTTCCTGGAAATGGTCGCGCCGCGCTGGGCCGCGACCATCGACTTGCGCGTGAACGACGGCAAGGGCGCACAGCAGGCGGGTTTCCCGGCCAAGGCAGCAATCCAGATCCGCCAGAAGTACACGGGCCAGACGGTGATGGAAGTGCAGACGCAGGCGCCCTACATGCTCGCGCGGCTCGAACCGGGCGCCTACGACGTCGACGTGACGCTGGGCGGGCTCACGCTCACGCAGCAACTGGTCGTGATTGCCGGCATTCCGGCGCGGGCCTCGTTCGTCTGGCCGTCGAACTTCGACATGGCCTCGGTCGCGCCACCGCTGCCCCAGGCGCTGGCACAAACCGCCGCGCGCTGACCCGACGCGGGCCGCGACGGCCCGCGCGCAGTTAAGCCTTCCTTAAGTCGTGCCCGGCACAGTGCCTTCCTGCGTGGCGTGTCGCCACCACCGCCCGGAAAGGAAGGCTCCGATGTCTCTCACCACCAACCCCCTGTTTCTGTTCTCGCACGCCCGGCCCGTGGCCGCGGCGGCTGGCGCCGCCTTGCTGGTGCTGCTCGGCGGCGCGCTCTCGGCGCAGCCGGCCCAGGCCGCGATGAACCCGCCGATCCACATGGCGCACGGCGTCGAATACATGAGCGGCGGCATCGGCCAGGACGAGGCGCAGCTGATGGAAACCGTGTCGCCGCGCTGGCCCGCGAGCTTCGAATTCGCGATCAATGACGGCCGCCGCGCCGATTTCGCGGCCGGCGTGCACGTGACGGTGCGCGACAGCCACGGCACCGCGCTGCTCGACAACGTGGTCTCGGGCGGCCCGTTCATGGTGGCGCGGCTTGAGCCGGGCCGCTATGAAGTGGAGGCTCGCATCGGCGGCCAGACGCTCAAGCAGACGCTGCTGGTGTCGCCCGGTGCGCCGGCCAAGGCGCTCTTCGAATGGCCGGCGGGCACCGACATGGCGTCGGCCGGCACGCGCACGGTGCGGTAAGCGCGGCGGCACCTCGCCGCAGCGGACACCGAAGCGTCGCGCCCGAGTCGCCCCAACGCCCGCTATCCGGTTGCCCTGCGCTATAGAAAAAATAGCGACCCAGGCAGCTTTCGACGCCTTGAATGCGCGGCATGCGCCTTGCAGATGACGTGTCCCGGGCAATGCCCGCGTCCCCCCAGTCCTCATGCCGATCCGTCCCCTGAGCGTCCTGACCGCGCTGCTGCACGTCTACATCGCGCTGCGCCTGCTGCCTGCGCTGGCGTCGCTCACGCCTGCGTGGCCGTTGGCGCTCGTGCTGCTGGCGGTGTCGGCGGTCACGATGCCGCTGCCCTTCGTGTCGCGCAGCCACCGCGCCGACCGCAAGGCGAAGCCCGCGGGCGAGACGCTGCACTGGATCGGCCTGATCAGCATGGGCTGGTTCTCCTCGCTGTTCGTGCTCACGCTGGTGCGCGACCTCGGCCTGTTGCTGGCCTGGCTGGCGAGCGCGCTCGGCGGCCTGCAGGTGCCCTGGGACCGGGTGACGCCCTGGAGCGCGCTGGCGGTGCTGGTGCTGGCCACGGGCGTGTCGCTGGTCGGCTTCGTCAACGCGCGCCGCACGGCCGGCGTGAAGCAGGTCGACGTGCCCATTCGCGGCCTGCCCGCGGCGCTGGCCGGCTTCACGATCGCCCAGCTCAGCGACATCCACGTGGGCCCGACGATCCGCAACGGCTACATCCAGCGCATCGTCGACGCGGTGAACCGGCTCGGCGCCGACGCCATCGCGATCACCGGCGACCTGGTGGACGGCAGCGTGCCCGAGCTGCGCGAGCACATCGCGCCGCTGGCGGGTCTGCGCGCGCGCCACGGCACTTTCGTGGTCACGGGCAACCACGAGTACTACGCGGGCGCGCACGCCTGGATCGACGAGCTGCGCCGCCTCGGCCTGAAGGTGCTGCTGAACGAGCACGTGGTGCTGCAGACGCGCAACGTGCGCGGCGCGCAGACCGACGAAGAGCTGTTCGAGAGCGCGCTGGTGCTGGCCGGCGTGACCGACTTCACCGCCGGCCATTTCGACGCCGCGCACGCGAGCGACCCGCACCTGGCGCTGTACGACGCGCCGCCGCTGGTGCACACGCGCGTGCTGCTGGCGCACCAGCCGCGCAGCGCGCCGGTGGCGGCCGCGGCCGGCTACCAGCTGCAGCTGTCGGGCCATACGCACGGCGGCCAGTTCTTTCCGTGGAATCTGTTCGTGCCGATGCAGCAGCCGTTCACGGCCGGCCTGCACAAGCTGCACGACATGTGGATCTACGTGAGCCGGGGCACCGGCTACTGGGGGCCGCCGAAGCGTTTCGGCGCGCCGTCGGAAATCACGCTGGTGACGCTGGTCCCGGCGCAACCCTGAAACGCAGCGGCGTCAGGCCTGCAGTTCGGCCAGCAACCGCCGTGCGTTCGACGTGGCCGCTGTGTGGATCGGCTTGAGGCCTTCGCGCGCAATGCGCGCCGCCACGCCCGTGAACTGACCCATCGTGCTGGCGCCGCGCGCCGTGGCTTGCACGAGCGCATCGCCGTGCGTGGCCGCCTGCGCCGGCGTGAAGCTGCCGGCCAGCGAGAAGAGCGCCGTGGCGCCCTGCAGCCATTGCTGCCATGCGCGCTGGGCCAGCGAGGCCTGGCTGCTGTGCCACTGCCGGGCCATCGCCAGGCCGGATTCGCTGGCTGCCGCTAGCTTTTCGTGGCCCATCAACTGGAACTCCGCGAGGTCGGCAGCGCTGGGCGTGAGCCCGGCTTTCGCGATGCGCTCGGAGCGCATGCGGATCACCGTGCCGGACGACAGCAGGGTCTCGTGGGTCTTGAGGGCCAGGTCGACCCATTGCATCAGCGGGCTGGCCACGCGGGCGGTGGTACTGAAGGACGACATGGGAAGAGGGCACGTAGGGGAACAGAGGGCCACTATAGGCCTGCAAAGTGAAAATTGTTGCAGTGCAACATTTCCTGACCGTCATTTCACCGATCGATTGCTTTCTGCGGGCAATATTTAACGTTTGTTGTGGTTGTTGCCGGCATCCGCGCGCAAACGCCGTGCACGCGCCTCGGTGACGAGGTAGGCGACGAGCGCCACGGCCAGCGGCAGCAGGTAGTACAGCGCGCGGTAGGCCAGCAGCGCGCCCAGCAGCCGGGTGCTGGGCACCTCGTGCGCCAGCAGCGCGACGAACACCGCCTCCAGCACGCCGAGCCCCGCCGGCACGTGCGTGACCACGCCCGCCACGGCGGCGACCAGCAGCACCGCGAGCACCTGCGGATACCCGACCTCGCCCTGCAGCAGAACCCAGATCACGCCGCCGATGAGCGACCAGTTGACGCACGACATCGCCAGCTGCAGCAAGGCCATCGGCAAGCTCGGCGTGCGCAGCGCATGGCCGCGCACGCGCCAGACGTGGCCATCGGAGAACGCGCACAGCGCCAAGTAGGCCAGCGACACCATGAGCAGCACCGCGCCGAGCATGCGCAGGCCGCCGCCGTCGATCTTCCAGTCGGGCGGCAGCGCCATCGGCCAGAAGCAGAACGCCGCGCCGGCCACCACGAGGTAGCCGAGCCAGTTGGTCAGCATGCTGAAGCCCAGCACGCGCGTGATGGTCTCGTTGCCCAGCCCCAGGCGCGAGTACAGCCGGTAGCGGAAGGCCACGCCGCCCACCAGCGAGCCGAAGTTGAGGTTGAAGGCGTAGCTGATGAAGGTCACGCCGACCACGGTGCCCGCGCCGAGCCGGTGCTTCGTGAGGTGGCGCCCGAGCAGGTCGTAGGTGCTGTAGAGCCCGAAGCTGGCGGCGGCCAGCGCGCCGGCCGCGAGCAGCGTGGTGCCCGGCAATGCGCGCAGTGCGGCGAACACCTCGGCCCAGTCGATGGTGCGCGCCTGCTTCAGCAGCAGCCAGGCGATGGCGCCGAAGAAGGCCCAGATCGCCACGCGCCGCGCCCACGGCCACCAGGGCCGGTGCGTGAGGGCGAGGGATGCGCTCATGCCGTCTCCGTGCGCGCCGCGCCCTCGTCGCCGTGTTTCTTCTGCTGCGCCATGAGGTCGGTCGCCTCGGCCGGCGTCAGGCGCGGTGCGTGGCGCGGCAGCCGGTTCAGCCACGACGGGTACCAGCGCAAGAAGTGGAAGACGAAGAAGCTGCGCACCAGCCGCCAGCCGCTCCATTCGCTGGCCAGATCGTGCGTGCCGATCTGCTTGCAGCTGTGCTGCATGAGATGGTCCATGCGCTCCCACAGCACCTTGTTGAACGCGGTGTCGCGCACGACCACGTTGGCCTCGAGGTTGAGCGACAGGCTCAGTGGGTCGAGGTTGCTCGAGCCCACGGTGCTCCAGCGGTCGTCCATGAGCGCGACCTTGCCGTGCAGCGGGCGGTCGCAGTACTCGTAGATGCGCACGCCCGCGTGCAGCAGGTGGTGGTACAGCATGCCGGCGGCCGTCTTCACGATCGGCATGTCGGGCTCGCCCTGCAGGATGAGGCGCACGTCGACGCCGCGCCGCGCCGCGCGCCGCAGCTCCTTGATGAGCCGGTAGCCCGGAAAGAAGTACGCGTTGGCGATCACGATGCGCTCGCGCGCGGCGCGGATCGCGGCGCGGTAGTGGCGCTCGATGTCGTTGGTGTGGCGGCGGTTGTCGCGCGTGACGAAGATCGCGTCGGCCTCGCCCGCCGCGGCCTGCAGCTGCGACACGGGCGGTGCCTGTTTCAGCCTTCTCCGGAACCAGCCCACGCCCTTGCCGCCGACGGCAATCGCGCGCAGCACGAACTGGTGGATCTCGGCCACGATCGGCCCCGCCAATTCGACCGCGTAGTCCTGCTTGGCCTTGGGGCCGAAGTCGAGCAGGTGGTCCTCGGAGTAGTTGATGCCGCCCACGAAGGCGCGCTCGCCGTCGACCACCACGATCTTGCGGTGCATGCGGCGGAACACGTTGAGCCGCTGGCCCAGGAAGCGCTGGCCGGGGTCGAACACGCGCACCTTGACGCCGGCCGTGGCCAGGCTCTCGAGGTACGCGTGCGAGAGGTCGGGCGAGCCGAAGCCGTCGATCATCAGGTCGACCTTCACGCCGCGCTGCGCCGCCGCGCGCATGGCCGCGTGCAGCGCCAGGCCCACCTTGTCCTCGAACAGGATGAAGGTCTCGATGATCACTTCGCGCCGCGCCGAGCCGATGGCCTCGAACACGCGCGGAAAGAATTCCTCGCCGTTCTCCAGCAGGTCGATGCGGTTGCCGCCGGTCCAGTGGCCGGCGCGCTCGGGGGTGTCGCGCATGGGGGCCTCGCTGCTCACAAGTCGATGTCCGCCACCAGCGGGGCATGGTCCGACAGGTGCGACCAGGGCCGGCGCGGCAGCACCACGGGCGCGTGCGCGCCCGCATTGCGCACGTAGATGCGGTCCAGCGGCAGCAGCGGCAGGCGCGCCGGGAAGGTGCGTGCGGCGCGGCCGTGGGCATGCACGAACACCTCGCGCAGCGACGCGCCTTCGGCCAGCACGTCGTGTGCGCGGGCGCGCCAGTCGTTGAAGTCGCCGGCCACGATCAGCGGCGCGTCGGCCGGCACCTCGTCGCGCACGATGTGGCACAGCAGCTCCAGCTGCTGCTGGCGGTGCGCCTCGGCCAGCCCCAGGTGCGCGCAGATCGCATGCACGTCGACCGTGCGCCCGGGCAGGCGCAGCACGCAATGCAGCAGGCCGCGTTTCTCGGGACCGCTCACCGACACGTCATGGTTGCGGAAATGCACGATCGGAAACTTCGACAACACGGCGTTGCCGTGGTGCCCCTTCGGATACACCGCGTTGCGCCCGTAGGCGAACTGCGGCCACATGGTGTCGGCCAGGAATTCGTAGTGCGGTGCCTCCGGCCAGTTGTTCACGGTGCGCGAATGGCGCGCGTGCGTGCCCATCACCTCCTGCAGGAACACCACGTCGGCGCCCACCGTGCGCACCGCGTCACGCAGCTCCGGAAGGATGAAGCGGCGGTTCAGCGCCGTGAAGCCCTTGTGGGTGTTCACGGTCATGACCTTGAGCGAGGCCGGTGCGGCGGCGACAGCGGCCTCGGGCAGCGGGGAAGTGATGGGGGAGGACATCGGTGTTCCCGTTGTACGTGGCCGCGCCCGCGCCGACTGTAGGAACGCGCCACCTTCTTCGCGTGCCTTTCACGCAAGGGCGGCGGGCTCCTACAGGCAGGCCTGCCGCACCCCCACACAGCGCCCGAAACGAGGCTCCTACGGTGGTTTCAAAGCCGATGCCAACGCGCTCGGCTTTGTGCCTTTTTTCATCTGCAAAGGAGCTTTCCATGATGACCACCCTGCAACGCCTGACGATCCCCACCGCGCTGCTCGCCGCCCTGCTGGGCGCGGGCCTCGCCCAGGCCCAGAAACCGGCGCCCGTCGAACCGATGGCGGGCGACAGCTCGATGCCCGTCTCGCGCGAAGCCGTGAAGGCCGAGGCCCGCGCGCAGAACCGCAACAACGCCAACAGCGTGGTACCCAAGGGCGAGGCCAGCACCACCGTGAACCACCAGCCCAACGCGATGCCGTCGCCCACCGGCGAGCGCTCGCGCGCGGAGGTGCGCGCCGAGACGCAGCACGTGAAGCCGCGCTTCGGCCAGCCGGGTGAACGCCCGGCGGTGCCGACCAACCCGACCGAGAAGACGGGCACGCCGCAGTAACACCGCGCGCCCACGAAAAAGCCCGCGATGCTTCACGCATCGCGGGCTTTTTTCTGCCCTTTCCTGGAGGCCGGCTCCCTTCAGCCGGCCGCCTGGTCAGCCTCAGCTCTTGGCAGGCGCCGCACCGTGGTGGCCTTCATGCCCACCGCGATGGAAGCGATGGCCGTGGCCCGCGAACTTCGCGGTCTCGGCGTCGAAGGTCTTCTGCTGCTCGGGCGTCAGCGCGGCGTAGAAGGTCTTGGTCGCTTCGGCGCGCTTGGCGAACCGGGCGCTGCGCTCGGCCTGGCGGGCCTGCATGTGCTCCAGGCGCTGCGGCGTGGTCAGCTTGGCGAACTCGGCGCGGTCCATGCGCTGCGGGCGGGCAGCACCGGCCGGCGGCTGGCTGGCCTCGGTGAAGCTGCTCCACGCGCCTTCCTGGGCACTGGTGAGCTTGAGCTTGTCCTTCAGCGCGGCCAGGCGCTTGGCACGGTGCTCCTTCATGCGCTCCATGCGCTGGGCCGGGTCCATGCGCTTGTGCTGCGCCTTGGGTGCGGCGGTGGCATCGGCGGGGGCCGTGGCAGCCGTGGGTGCGGCGGTCGACGGCGCGGTGGCGGCCGGCGCCTGAGCGAAGGCACCCGAAGAGGCGAGGGCGGCCGAACCCAGCAGGCTGGCCCAGACGATGCGTTGGCGAAGAGAGATCATGAGAGTCGCTTCCTTTCGAAGAAGTCCGCCACCAAAGGGCAGCGGGTGAGACGAAGTGTGGAGCGCCTCTGTAACGCGTCCGTGAGCCGAACGTGAGCGTGCGTAAAGAAGCATGAACCGCAGCGCGGGCCCGCGGCCTGCAGCGTGACTTATTTGGGCCTGGGCGCCTTCAACCCGCGGTCGGGCGCCTGCAGCTTGCCGGCGCGCAGCGCCGCCACCGCAAGCACCACAGCGCGCGCGACATTGCGCACCTCTTCCTGCACGTCGGCATCGGCGTCCAGCGCCTCGTGGCTGGTGGCATAGGGCGCGTAGTAGCCGATGTAGCGATCGAGCCGCGCCTGCGCGCCGGCGTCGACCAGGCCCATCCAGTCGAGCCAGTCCGTGAGGTTGCGGCGCAGGCCCTCGGGGCCGGCCACGTCGCCGTGCACCACCACGCCGTAGACGCGGCCTTCCAGGTGCTTGGGGTAGCCCCAGCCTTCGAGCTCCAGGGCCTTGGCCTCGTCGGGCTTCTTGCCGTGCGTGCTGGTGGGGTCGGGGTTGCCGCCATCCGCGCACACGAGGCGGTCGATCATGAGCTTCAGCGGGCTCGCGGCCTGGTACCAGTGCGTGGGCGTGAGCACGATCACGCCGTGGGCGGCCACCCAGCGTTCGTAGATCTCGTTCATCCAGTCGCCGGTCTGGCGCAGCGCGTGGTTGGGGTAGCAGCTGCAGGGCCAGTGGCACAGCGGCATCGCGGTGGAGACGCAGCCCTTGCACGGGTGGATGTGGCGGCCGTAGTCCGACGTGAGCCGGCTCAGGTCGAGCACGTCGACCTCGATGCCGCCGCCTTCGAGCACCTCGCGCGCGCACTGCGTGAGGCGCCAGGTCTTGGAGATTTCACCGGGACAGGTGCCGTCGTTGCGCGGCGAGCCGTTGACGAGCAGCACGCGCGAGCGCGTCTCGGGCCGGCCCCAGGCGTCCTGCGCCGCGTCGATGCGCGCGCGGGCGTCGAGCCAGTCGACCGAGAGTTCGTAGTCGGGGTCGGCATAGCCCGGCCCGGCGCGGCGCGTGACGGGCGCCTTGCGGCCTTCGTCGTAGGCTTTCCAGGCGATGTCTTCCAGGCGCCGCAGCGCCTCGGTCTCGGCCCGGAACGCCGGGTCGTGGAAGCTCTGCATGAAGCGGTCGTGGAACTCGGCGCGCTGCAGCATCGGCGGCGCCTGTCCCTTGCGTATCGTGGGAGGCATGACCGCAATCTAGGCCGCGCACCGGCCGGCGCGAACCGAACGTCGCGCCGTCTTTCGGTAGGCGAGCGACTACAGGCTCAGCCGAGTTTCCCGTTCTGGAAGTCGTGCACCGCCTGCTTGATCTGCTCGGGCGTGTTCATCACGAAAGGCCCGTACTGCGCAATCGGCTCGTTCAGCGGACGGCCCGCGATGAGCAGCGCGCGCGCCGGGCTGTGGTTGCTGGCGCCGGCGCGCAGCACCGTGCCGTCGCTGCCGGGGTCGTTCGCGAGGATGGCCATGCGCCGCGTCGGCACCTCGCTGCCCGCGATCCACAGCGATTCGCGGAACACGTAGACCAGCGCGTTGTGGTCGGGCGGCAGCGGCTGCGCGAACTCGGCGCCGGGCGGCAGCGTGATGTCCAGGTACAGCGGGTGGGTGTGCGCGCGCTGCTCCGCGCCCACGACGCCGTGGCTGGTGCCGGCGATCACGCGCACGTGCGCGCCGCTGGCGGTCGTGAACTCGGGGATCTCGCTGCTGCGGATGTCGCGGTACCAGGGCTCGCGCATCTTGTCCTTGGCGGGCAGGTTGAGCCAGAGTTGAAAGCCTTCCATCAGCCCTTCTTCCTGCTCGGGCAGCTCGCTGTGCACGAGGCCGCGGCCGGCCGTCATCCACTGCACGCCGCCGTTCTCGAGCAGGCCTTCGTGGCCCGCGCTGTCGCGGTGGCGCATGCGCCCGGCGATCATGTAGGTGACCGTCTCGAAGCCCCGGTGCGGGTGGTTCGGAAAGCCGCCGATGTAGTCGCCCGGGTTGTCGCTGCCGAAGGCATCGAGCATCAGGTAGGGGTCGAGCCGCTTCTGCAGCGGCTGCTGCAGCACACGGGTGAGTTTGACGCCGTCGCCGTCACTGGTGGAAACACCGGCCACGATGTGGTCGATGCCGCGCGGGGTGGCGACGGGATCGGTGGGGTGGTGGTGGGCGTGGACGTTCGTCATGCCGTCCATGGTGGCACCAAAGGCCCGACCGCGCCACCGGTGGGGATGCCCGCCGCCCGGAGCGGTTCAGCTCAGCGCGGCCACTGCTGGCGCTGCCAGTAGCAGTACTGCCAGCGTGTCTCGAAGCCCGCGCGGCGGTACAACGCCAGCGCGGGCTGGTTCTGCGCGTCGACCTGCAGGAACACGCGCTCGACGCCGCGCGCCAGCGCCGCCTGCGCCAGGCCGGCGAGCACGCGCCCGGCCAGGCCGCGCCCGCGTTGCGACTGTTCGGTGCGCATGCCGTGCACGCTGGCCCAGCCGTGGCCGAAGGCCATGGCGCCGGCCGCCACGGTGGCGCCGTTTTCGCGCACGCTGGCAAAGAGCGAGCCCGTGGCGCGCGACAGCGAACGCACGCGGTGCACGCCGTCGACCGGGTCGAAGCCTTCGCCCAGGAACAGCGCGGCCCAGTCCGGATCGGGCGTCGCGTCGACGTCGGCCAGCCGCGCGTCCGCCGCGACGAGGTCGCGCATGCGCCGCGCCGAGCCGGTCTGCACGCAGGTCGGGCTGTCGGCCATGTAGTGCCGGCGCGCGAGTTCGGCGCGCAGGGTGTCGAAGCAGGCGGCGTCGGCCAGCCGCAGCGCGGGCGCGACCTGGCGGCTGTCGCAGCGGTCTTCGATGCGGTCGAGCGTGGCGGGCTCGACCGGGTCGCGGTGCAGCGGCACGGCCGAGCGGGCGCGCTTGACGGTGCCGCGGTCGAAGGGCAGCAGCCAGCCGTCGAGCTCCTCGCAGGCCTCGGGGGCCACCGCCGCCACGGTGGCGCGTTCGATGGCCTCGATGTCGTGAGGGCCAATGCTCATTGCACGGCCTCCGGCGGCGCGTACTTGGCCGCAGCCACGCTCTTGAGCAGCGCCTCGCGCTGGTTGCGGCTGATGCCGCGCACGCTCTCGGCCACCCACTTGGTGCGGTCGGGATCGATCTGGCCGTCGCGCCGCCATTGCTCGAGCACGGCCTGCGGCTTGTGCAGCATGGCCGCGAGCCAGACCGCCTGCGCCGGTTCGAGCGTGCGTGCGCTGCGCTTGAAATAGCGCCGCGCCGCGGCCTCGCCGCCGCAGAGGTTGCCACCCCACGGGGCGTTGTCCAGGTACAGCTGCAGGATGCGGGCCTTGCCCAGCGTCTGCTCCATCTCGACCGCGTAGAGCAGCTCGCGCAGCTTGCGCTCGGCCGTGCGGTCGCTGCCGGTGACCAGCAGCTTGGCCAGCTGCTGCGTGAGCGTGCTGCCCCCGCGCCGGGTCTGGCCGGGCTTCTGGTTGTGGTCGATCGAGGCGAGGATTTCGGTCAGGTCGTAGCCGGCGTGGCTGAAGAAGCGCTGGTCTTCCGCCGCGATGACCGCGCGCGCCAGCCAGCTGTCGTTGGCCAGCTTGGCCGACGGGCCGCAGCTGGTGCGCGCGCCCAGCATGGCCTCGGTGCCCAGCCCTTCGACCGTGAACTGGCCGATGGTCGGCTGCACCGCGAAGGTGGCGTCGGGCAGCAGCAGCTGCGCCTGCAGCGCCAGCGTGCCGCCGATGCGGGCACGCTGCAGCTCGGGCAGCGCCGGCACGAGCACGGCGTACCAGCGGGCGATGGGCGCGTCCTGCACGCGGACGTCCAGCTGCAGGTTCTTCGGCGCGAGGCGGCCGGTCCAGGTGCCCTGCAGCAGGGCGTTGCTGTCGGCCGCCTGGGGTGTGGCCTCGAAGGTGCCGGCCAGCGTGTTGCCGTCGCGCCGCACGGTGGCCACCAGCCGCTCGACCTTGATCGGCTGCGTGCCCAGCGCCGGCACGTCGGCGCTGCACGGCGCGCAGCGCATCTGCTGCTGGCCGGTTTTCTCGTCCCAGGTGAAATGCACGGTGCCGAAGCGGGTGTCGAGCGCGTGGCCGTTCAGCCGCGGCGCGAACCAGGACGAGGTCGCCAGGCGCACCGCGGTGGGCACGCCGATCTCGAACGACAGCGGGCCGGCCTTCACCGTGGTGCTCCATTCGCCCGCCGCCGGCGCAAGGGCGATCTTGGCGATCAGGAAGATGGCCACCAGGGCGGTCAGGACGAGGGCCAGCAGCCCGAAAAGCACGAATCGCAGGGTCTTCTTCACAAACACGTTCTCATCACATCGGTCTTGCCACGGTGACAGCTTGCCACGGACCGTGCGACTGGCCGCTGGCCGCCGCCCAGTACCAAGCCGAAGTGTCGGTGAAAGCCGTGCCTTGGGCGTCGACGATGCGCTCGCAGACGCGGAAATTTGCCGTACCGTGCCGTTGCGCCACAAAACAGCGCCACATCCGCGCTTGCGCGTCGCGTTCCAGCCGCGCCTGCTCGATGCGGTAGCCCAGCGCGCGGTAGCAGTCGGCGGCCGGATGCAGCATGCGCGTGGGCCGGTTCACGGCGCGCATCACCAGCGTCTGCTGGCCGTCGGTCATGCGGCCGATGGCGCCCGGAAAGCGATCGGCAAAGCGCTGCTCCACCTCGCTCAGCGCCAGCGGGCGCAGCGGCACGCCGTCCCACTGGCTCGGCCATTCGTGGGAACCCACGGCGTCGGCCTCTTCGGCGGGCGCGCGCAGCGCTGCGGCAGCCGACCAGAGCACGCACAGCAGCATCGCCAGCGCGAAGGCGCTCTTGTGGCCCACGCGGTTGATGAAATGGTTGGCGAACCAGCGCTCAACGAACGGTATCGACACGGCGGCCTCCTTCGGCGGTGATCAGGCCCGGCAGCGGGCGGTCGAGTTCGATGCGCGGCGCAACGCGCGCCGGCACCATCAGGCGCGCGATGGCGCCGCAGACCACGGCCAGCAGCACCAGCCCCAGCGCGTTGTGCGCCCAGGGCGCGAGCGCATGGCCGGCGCCTTCGCAGGCGATCAGCACGCTGTTGCGCACGATGTTGCCGGCCAGCACCAGCAGGCCGACGGCCGGCAGGCGGCGCAGGAAGGCGCGGTCGCTGCGCCGCGCCCACAGCGCGACCGCGCAGGCCGTGAAGTAGCCCAGCCACACCATCTGCACGCCCGAGCAGGGCGCGTCGACGATCACCAGGCGGCCGTCGACCATCAGCGTCGCGCCTTCGCGCGCCACCTCGAACCCGGGCGCGAGCAGCCAGCAGCTGGCCTCGGCCGTCACGACGCGCAGCGGGTAGCCGGCGTAGAACTGCAGCGACGACAGCAGCGGCAGCGCCAGCACCGACAGCCCGGCCACCGGCAGCGCCGCCACGCCGCGCGGCAGGAAGGCAAGCAGCCCGGCCGCGAGCGAGAGCACCGCCACCAGGCCCGAGGCCAGCGGCGGCAGCGCGGGCAGGCCACCCCCGCCAGTGCGCAGCAGCGTGGCGAGCACGGTGCCCACGCCGGCCAGCGCCAGCCAGCCCAGGCGCGGCGAGGCGCGCAGCTCGCGCCGGCACTGCCAGGCGAGCGCGGCCAGGGCGACCAGCGCCACGAGGCCCAGCGGATCGTCGGAACCGTCCTGCAGGCGGCGCGCCATCCAGGCCCAGGTGGGCGCGAGCGCGGCGCACTGCAGCGCGAGCCAGCCGAAGGCTGGCGTGCGGTCGATGCGGATGGCCCAGTCCACGACGCGCGGATGGTGGTGGGCCAGGGTTGCCAGAGACATGGTCGTGCGTCCTGTGTTCAAGCCGTGAAACGACGGGGATCGTTGCGGCGTGCGCGACGGCGCAGCATGGCCAGCATCGACAGCACGACGGCGATCGCGCCCAGCGTTTCCGGCTCCGGCGTGCTCGGCACCTCGGCGCCCAGTGCCAGGTCGCTCACGCCTTGCGGCATCGGCAGCGGCTGGTTCACGTCCACGCTGTGCTGCGGCGCGACGTTGCGCACCACCTTGTCCACCGCGATGAAGCTGGTGTACTGCGTGAGCAGGCTGTACTTCAGGCCCAGCTCGGTGATGCGGTCCTTGAAGGCGGCGCTGCCCTCGAGCGCTTCCTGGTCGCTCAGGCTCTGGATGCGGTGGCGTGCCCACAGCGTGCGCAGCGCGGCGGTGTCCTGGCGCGTCTGCGGCGTGATGCGCACTTCCTCGCGGTACGGGCCGGTGGCGGCCTGGCCTTCGATGATCACGCGGCCCTTGGCCTCGCCACGCCACTTGCCGAACACGATCACCGGGCGCTCGCCCAGCACGTCGGGCAGCGCCTGCGGCTCCACGTCGTACACGTCCAGGCCGCCGAAGGTGGCCTTCACGTTCGTGAGCACGGGCGACTCCACCATGCGGCGAAAGCGCGCGGCCTGCTCGGGTGCCTGCACCGGGTCGGTGATGATGAAGGGCTCGCCCATGCCGGCGCGCGCGATGCCTTCCATGAGGCTGCGGTTCACCGACGAGCCGATGCCGAAGGCGAACACGTTGGCCTTCGACAGGTTGTTGCGCACCAGCTCGAAGGCTTCGCGCTCGACCGTCACGTAGCCGTCGGTCACCACCACCACGGTGCGCGACACGTTCGGTGCCTTGGGTTCGGCGTACACGCGCTTGAGCGCCGGGATCAGTTCGGTGCTGCCGCTGCCGCTGTAGTTCTTGATCGTGGCGAGCGCCTGCTCGATGTTGGCGCGCGTGGCCGGCACCGACTGCGGCGACAGCATCTTGTTGCTGCCCGAGAACAGCAGCACGTTGAAGGTGTCGCTGGGGCGCAGGCCGCCGATCAGGCGTTCGAGCACGGTCTTGGCGGTGTCCAGCGGAAAGCCGTGCATCGAGCCCGAGATGTCGACCACGAAGATGTAGTCGCGCGGCGAGATGGCGCTGGCGGTCACGGCCTTGGGCGGCTCGACCATGGCGAGGAAGAAGTTTTCTGCGTTCTCGCCCTGGCCCTTGTAGAGCATGAGGCCCGACTCGATCTTCTCGCCCGCCAGGCGGTAGTCGAGCACGAAGTCGCGGTTGTCGGCGGGGCGGCCGTCGGCACCGAGCGTGATGTCGGCGTGCTGGTCTTCGTCGCGCTTCTTCACGTCGATGGTGTGCGTGGCGGAGCGGATTTCCTTCAGGCCCATCGGCGTGTCGATGCTTGCCGTGAGCTTGAAGCTGGTGCTCGGTGCCACGCCGGCGCGCAGCGTGGGCTGCGCCGGCCATTGGGCCTGCGCGTTCTGCGACTGCGGCGAGTTGTAGCGCGGGCCGACCACGGTCGGGAACACGAACTGGTAGTTGCCCGACTGCGGCACCAGCAGCTCGGTGTAGCGCAGCTCGACCTTCACGTCGTCGCCGGGCAGGATGTTGGCGACGTTCATCTGGAACACGTTGGGCAGGTGCTGCTCGAGCAGCGCGGCGGTCTTGCCTTCCTTCTTGGCGGTGTCGTATTCGATCCTGGCCTGCTGCTTCTCGCGGATCTGCGCTGTGATGAGCCGGTCGGCCAGGCGCACGTTGAGGCCGCTCACGGCCGCCTTGGTGGAACCGGGGAACACGTACTTCGCCTCGATGGCGCGCTGGCCTTCGTTGCGGTAGGTCTGCGTGACCGTGACATCGGCGATCACGCCCGAAATCTTGACCGAGACCTCGGTGCCCTTCAGCGGCAGGCGGTCGACCGAGGGGTCGTCGCTCTTGACGAAGAAGTACGGGCTCTCGGTCTTCAGGCGCGGACCGGCGGGCGCTTCCTGCGCGTGGACCGGGCGGGCGCCCATGGCGATGAAACCCACGGTGGCCAGGCTCACGGTGGCGAGCCAGAGCCAACGGCCGGGGCGTGGGGTGGTGGGGGTGTCCATGGCGGGTGTCCTTCTGCGTGCGAACTTGCACGGCCCTCACTGTCGTGAGCGTGCGAGAAGGCAGTTGGAAGGCGCGTTGAAGTCGCCACAACCGGAGGCGCCGCTGTGTGAAGTCTGTGTGAAGTGCGCGGCGCGGCGGCTTCATACGGCCTTCGGATCGGCCGGAGAGCATCGGCGCCTCATCACGAAAAAACCCGCAAAGAGGGGAGAAACCCATGCTTCAACTGTTGAAGGCCCTGCAGGCTTCGGTGCTGGTCAAGGTGGCCGGCCTGTTCTTCCTGCTGCTGGTGCTGTGCATCCCGCTGGCGCGCATCGACGACCTGAACCGCGCCCGCGGCGAAAGCCAGCAGGAGGCCGCGCGCGAACTGGCCGAGTCCTATGCCGGGCCGCAGGCCATGGTCGGCCCGCTGCTGCTGGTGCCGTACGTGGAGCGCTGGATGGAGCCGCTGCGCGACGCGCAGGGCAAGGTGATCGGGCAGGCCCCGCAGAGCAAGGAGATGGTGCACGCCGTGTTCCCCGACAAGCTGCACATCGAGGGCGACATGGCGCCGCAGGAGCGCTACCGCGGCATCTTCCGCATTCCGTTCTACACGCTCACGGCCGCGCTCGGCGGCGGCTTCGCGGGCTTCGACCCGCAGGCCGTGCCGCACAGCGAAAGCGGCTCGTCAATCGAGTTCCGCCCGCCGTTCGTCGCCTTCCACGTGAGCGACCTGCGCGGCCTCGACGGCTCGCCCGCGCTCACCGTCAACGGCGAGGCGCTGCGCTTTCGCCAGCGCGTGCCGGGCCTGCCCGACAACGCCACGTACGCCGACGGCATCCACGCGCCGCTCACGGGCGCCGCGCTCGCCGCCTGGCAGACGGGCAAGCCGCTGGCCTTCGACATGAAGCTCTCGCTGGTGGGCCAGGACACGCTCTCGATGGTGCCGATCGCCGAGGAAACCACCGCGCACCTGCGTTCGCCGTGGGCGCACCCCAGCTTCGGCGGGCGCTTTCTTGCCACGCAACGCCAGGTGACGCCGCAGGGCTTCGACGCGCACTGGCGCGTGTCCTCGCTCGTGACCACGGCGCGCGAACAGGTGCGCGCCGGCCTGTGGGCCGGTGAAGGCGATGCCGCGCAGAACGCCGCGGCGGCCGTCGTGCGCACGGCGCCCTCGGCGTCCATGTCGCGCCATGCCTCGGGCCCGCTGCAGACCTTCGACGTGTCGCTCGCACAGCCCGTCAACGTGTATTCGATGAGCACGCGGGCCGGCAAGTACGGCGCGCTCTTCATCGGCCTGGTGCTGATGGCGGCCTTCATGTTCGAGCTGTTCCGCAAGCTGCGCCTGCACCCGGTGCAGTACGGGCTGGTGGGCCTGTCGATCGCGCTGTTCTTCCTGTTGCTGCTCGCGCTGTCGGAGAAGTTCGCCTTCTGGATGGCCTACGCGGGCGCGGCCGGTGCCAGCGTGGCGCTGCTGGCCGTGTACTTCAGCGCGGTGCTCGAAGGCTGGCGCCGCGGCCTGTCGTTCGCCGCCTTCGTGGCGCTGCTGTACGGCGCGCTCTACGGCCTGCTGGCCTCGGAAAGCAATGCGCTGCTGCTGGGAGCGCTGCTGATCTTCGGCATGCTGGCCACGCTGATGCTCGTGACGCGCAAGGTCGACTGGTATGCGCTGTCGCGCCGCAGCGAACCCGCCCCGGCCACGCCGGCGGCCACGGTGGACGCATGAGACTGCTGCGCGCCATCCCCGGCGTGCTCGGCTGGCTGCTGCTGGCCGTGCTGTGCGCCTGGGCCTGGCACCTGAAGGACCCGCATCTGCGCTTCCTGCGCGAGGAGGAGCTGCCGTTGCTGCTCGCCGCGCTGTGCGCCGCCGCCGCGATCGCCTGGCGCAGCGCGCGCGGCGCGCGCCGTGTCGTGGCGCTGGCTCTGACGGTGGGCGCGACGCTGACGGCGCTGGGCCACGAACTGGCCTCGCGCCAGCACCGGCTGGAAGTGAACGCGGCCTCGGGCCCGGTGGCGCAGGCACTCGGCGCGCGCTTCATCGTCGGCTACGACGACGCGCACGACCTGCGCGAACTGGCCCGCCGGGGCCTGATCGGCGGCATCTTCGTCACCGGCCGCAACGTGAAGGGCCGCAGCGCCGACACCCTGCGCGCGGAAATTGCCAGCCTGCAGGCGCTGCGACAGGCGGCCGGCCTGCCGCCGCTGGTGGTGGCGACCGACCAGGAGGGCGGCGGCGTCTCGCGCCTGTCGCCGATGGTGCCCCGCCAGCCGGCACTCGCCAGCCTGCTCGAGGCCGACGTGCCCGCACACGAACTGTTGCAACGTGCCCGCGCCTACGGCGCGCAGCAGGGCGGGGCGCTTGCCGCACTGGGCATCACGCTGAACTTCAGCCCCGTGGTCGACCTGCGCCCCGGCCGCGCCCCGGGCCGCTGGGACCTGCACACCCGCATCGAGGAACGCGCCATTTCGAGCGACCCCGACGTCACCGCGCAGGTGGCGCTCGCTTACGAGCAAGGCCTTGAATCGGCTGGCGTGCGCGGCACGCTCAAGCACTTTCCCGGCCTGGCCGGCGTGACCGAGGACACGCACCACATGGGTGCCGAACTGCGCACGCCCGTGGCCCAGCTGGCCGCGCACGACTGGAAGCCGTTTCAAGACGTGTCGAAACATTCGGATGCCGCGATCATGCTCGGCCATGTCATCCTTCGGGAACTCGACGCGGACGCGCCGGTCTCTTTCTCACGCAAAATCGTGCGGCAGGTGATTCGAGGCGAATGGGGCTTTCAGGGCCTGCTCGTCACCGACGACCTCACGATGGGCGGGGCCTACAACCGAGGTCTTTGCAACGCCACCCTGGGCGCACTCGATGCCGGGGTGGACCTGCTGCTCATCGCCTACGACCACGACAAGTATTTCGATGCCATGCACTGCGCGCTGGAAGGCGTGCGGCGCGGCGCGCTCGATCCCCGGGTGACGGAACGCCCGCGCGCGCCACGGCTCCAACCTCTTCGCTAGCCCCCATCCCATGTCCCAAGAACCTCGCCCTTCCCAACCCGCCGGTGCGCTGCGCCAGCTCCCGTGGAAACGCATCGCCGGCTGGAGCGCCATCGCGGCCGGTGCCGGCGCCGTCGCGCTGCTGGGCGCTGCCATCGTGGGGGTGGTCGCCATCTACCCGAAGCTGCCCGACATTTCCGAGCTGGCCGACTACCGGCCCAAGCTGCCGCTGCGGGTGTACACGGCCGAGGGTTCGCTGATCGGCGAGTTCGGCGAGGAGCGCCGCAACCTCACGCCCTTCGCCAACATTCCGAAGGTCATGAAGGACGCCGTGCTGGCCGTGGAAGACGCGCGCTTCTACGACCACGGCGGCGTGGACTACAAGGGCTTCGCGCGCGCGGCCGTGGCCAGCTTCAAGGGCGGGCGCAAGCAGGGCGCCTCGACCATCACGATGCAGGTGGCGCGCAACGTCTACCTGAGCTCGGAGCGCACGCTCAGCCGCAAGGCCTCGGAGATCGTGCTGGCCTTCCGGCTCGAGCAGCAGCTGAGCAAGGACCAGATCCTGGAGATCTACCTGAACCAGATCTACCTGGGCAACCGCGCCTACGGTTTTGCCGCCGCCTCCGAGGCCTACTTCGGCAAGCCGCTGCAGCAGGTGACCATCGCCGAGGCCGCCATGCTGGCCGGCCTGCCGAAGGCGCCCGGCGCCAACAACCCCGTGGCCAACCCGCGCCGCGCGCGGGCGCGCCAGCTCTACGTGATCGACCGCATGCACGAGACCGGCTTCATCACCGCCGAACAGGCGGCCGAAGCCAAGAAGGAAGAACTGCACCTGCGCGACGCCGCCGACCCGAACCGGCTGCACGCCGAGTACGTGGCCGAGACGGTGCGCCAGATGATGTACGCGCAGTACGGCGACAGCATCTACACCAGCGGCATGAAGGTCTACACCTCGCTGGTGGCGGCCGACCAGGCGGCAGCGTACAAGTCGCTGCGCAAGGGCATCATGGATTACGAGCGCCGTCAGGTGTACCGCGGCCCCGAGAAGTTCGTCGACCTGCCGGCCAGCGGCCAGAAGGAAATCGACGAGGCGGTGGACGAAGCCCTGGCCGAGCACCCCGACAACGGCGACGTGATCTCGGCCGTGGTGCTGGAAGCCAGCGCCAAGGAAGTGACGGCGGTGCGCGCCAACGGCGAAGCCTTCGAGATCTCGGGCGAGGGCCTCAAGCCCGCGCAGTCCGGCCTGGCCGCGAAGGCACCGCCCAACATCAAGATCCGCCGCGGCGCCGTGATCCGCGTCGCGAAGACGCCCAAGAACACCTGGGAAATCACGCAGCTGCCCGAAGTGGAGGGCGCCTTCATCGGCATGGACCCGCGCACGGGCGCCATCACGGCGCTGGTCGGCGGCTTCGACTTCGGCAAGAACAAGTTCAACCACGTGTCGCAGGCCTGGCGCCAGCCGGGCTCGAGCTTCAAGCCCTTCATCTACTCGGCCGCGCTCGAAAAGGGCTTCACGCCGGCCACCGTGGTGAACGACGCGCCGCTGGTGTTCGATGCCGCCGCCAACGGCGGCCAGCCCTGGGACCCGAAGAACTTCGACGGCGGCTTCGAAGGCCCGATGCCGCTGCGCAACGCGCTCATGAAGTCGAAGAACCTGGTCACGCTGCGCGTGCTGCAATCGATCGGCGCGCCCTACGCGCAAGACTGGGTCACCAAGTTCGGCTTCGACAAGGACAAGCACCCGGCCAATCTGCCGATGGGACTGGGCGCCGGCTCGGTCACGCCGATCCAGATGGCGGTGGGTTACTCGGTGTTCGCCAACGGCGGCTACCGCGTGAACCCGTACCTCGTGACGCGCGTCACCGACCTCAAGGACAAGGTGCTGATGGAAACCGAGCCCCCGGTGCTCGACGAAAGCCGCCGCGCCATTCCCGCGCGCAACGCCTTCATCATGGAATCGCTGCTGCAGAGCGTGGTCAAGGGCGGCTCCGGCTTCAAGGCCTACCAGGCGCTCAAGCGCGACGACCTGTACGGCAAGACCGGCACCACCAACGACTCCTTCGACACCTGGTTCGCGGGCTTCCAGCCCACGCGCGTGGGCATCGCCTGGGTCGGCTACGACACGCCGCGCCAACTCGGCGTGCGCGGCGAGACCGGCGGCAGCCTGAGCCTGCCGATCTGGATCGGCTACATGCAGTCGGCGCTGCGCGGCGTGCCCGTGACCCTGCCGGCCGAACCGCCCGGCGTGGTGAGCATCGACGGCGAATGGTACTTCGACGACTTCACGCCGGGCCACAACGTGGCGAGCCTGGGCCTGGAAAGCGCCGAGCAGCCGATCCAGCCGGTGGAAGTGCTGACGGGCGCGCCGGTCGGCGCCCCACCGCCGCCTGAAGAACGCAACCGCATCCTCGATTTCTTCAGGTAACGGCACTCCCCCAGGCTACGCGCACTTCGTGTCGCTACGCCAACCCCCTCGCCGGGGGCAACACCAGCGGCCCGGCAAAGCCGGTTCCGCGGTGTTTCACGAAAAGACGATCCAGCAGAAGGAAAACGCGGGCGGTCTGCGGTGCCTACACTCGGTGCCGCGGCCCCCGCTTCTTTTTTGCCTCTTCTCTTTTCTCCCCTTTTCTCGCATCCATGGAAATCCTCACCCTGGTGGCCCTGATCGCCGCCGGCTTCTACATCCTCAAGTCCAAGGAACAGCGCCAGCGCATCGCGCTGCTCGGTCGCCATCTGGGCCGCTACCAGATCGAGAAGCTGATGGAGAGCCTGACCCAGGGTTACCTGCGCTGCCTCGGCGAAGACGACGCCGAGCGCCGCCAGCAGATCTGGCACCTGCTCGACGCCACCGAGGAAAAGCTCGCCGCCCAGTTCGAAACCTTCGCCGCCGAACTGGCGCGCGAACCCGAAGCCGACACGCGCGTGAGCCGGCTGCCGGTGGCCTTGCCGTTCGCCACCACGCTGTTCCCGTCCGCGAGCTTCGACCTGCGCGAAGCACTGCGCATTCATGCGCGCGGCATCACGGGCGTGGCGAAAAATGCGGCAGGCCGTTCGCCGAAATCGAAGGCCTTCACGATGTCGGCCGAACTGTTCCTGATGCAGCACACCTGCCACTGGTTCTGCAAATCGAAGGCCGTGGCCTCGGCGCGCATGCTGGCGCGGCACCAGACTTCGTACGAGCAGCTGCTCGACGCCGTGAGCCCCGAGACGCGCGAGGCCTACCGCGCGCTCGTGGGTCAGTGATGGGTTGACAGCAGCGGCAGCGTGAGCGTCGCCACGGCGCCGCCGCGCGTCGCATTGCCCAGGTCGATGCGGCCCCGGTGCAGCGTCGCGATTTCCTTCACGAACGCCAGGCCGAGCCCCGTGCTCTTCTTCTGGCTGTGCGGCCGGGCGAGCGAATAGAACTTCTCGAAGACTTTTTCCTGGGCGTAGTCCGGAATGCCCGGGCCATGGTCGCGCACGTTGATGCGCGCCAGCCGCGAGGTGGTTTCCAGCGTCAGCAGCACCTCGCTGTCGGGCGGTGAAAAGTCGAGCGCGTTGTCGAGCAGGTTGCTGATCGCGCGGCGCAGCAGGAACGGATCGCCTTCGACGCGCGCAGGCTCGCGGATGTTCACGATCAACCGGATGTTGCGTCGCGACGCAGCGGGTTGCGCGCTGGCGGCAATGTCCTCGATGAGCGGGCCCAGCGCCACGGGTTCGGTGCGGTCGAGCGTGCGCCGCGTCTCGAGCGCGGTGAGCTCCATCATGCGGTCGACGATTTCCTGGATGCGCTGGGTTTCGCGTTCGATGTTCTTCAGAAAACGTTCGCGCTGGTCGTGCGGCATCTGCGGTTCCTGCAGCAGCTCGGCCGCGCCGCGGATGGCCGAGAGCGGGCTCTTCACTTCGTGCGTGAAGGTCTGCACGTAGTCGGCCACGTAGTTGCGTCCGGTGAGCGCGTCGCGCATTTCGCCGAAGCCGGTGCGCACCGCGTCGACCGCGCGCCGCGCCATGCGCGACAGGCTCAGGCTGCGCTGCGCGCGCACCCAGGTCCAGTAGTCGCGGATCAGGCCGAAGGGCCGCACCAGCCAGACCGAGACGATCACGGTGAGCAGCAGCAGCGCCAGCGCCGAACCCACGCCGACCCAGATGGTGCGCACGCGCGCGTCCTCGACGAACTGGCCGAAGCTCTGCACCGGCTTGCCGACGCTGACGACGCCGACGATCTCGTCGTTCCAGCGGATCGGCGCGCCGACGTACATCACGGAAGTGCGCGGGTCGCCGTCGACATCGCGCGAGGTGCGCGCGCCATACAGGCCGCCCAGCGTGCGCTTCACATCGCTCCACTGCGAGTAGTCGTTGCCCAGGTGGCGGCCGAGCGAATCGAACATCACGCGGCCGGTGCGGTCGGTGACGTACACGCGCAGCTCGACCCGGCTCTTGTGCAGGTTGTAGATCTGGGCCGAGAACTCGCGCGTGTAGACGCTGCGAAAGAGCGGCTCCAGCCGCGCCGTGTTGATGGCGCCGGCGATCACGTCCTGCTCGACCAGGCTGGCCATGAGCTGCGAGGTCTCGACCAGCGATTCCTCGGCCGACTCGCGGTAGCGCGGGTCGATGTCGGAAACGACGCGGTACAGCAGGAAGGCGATGCCCGCCGTGTAGATCAGCAGGATGCCGATGAAGATCCGCGTGCGCCGGGTCATTCCCTGCTGGCGGGCAGATCTTCGTGCAGCGCGTAGCCGGTGCCGCGCAGCGTGCGGATCGGCTCCACCTCCGGCGCGATGGTCTTGAGCTTGGCGCGCAGCGTCTTGATGTGCGCGTCGACCGTGCGGTCGAAGCTGTCGCTGGCGTCGTCCCAGACCAGTTCGAGCAGTTCGTCGCGCGTGAACACGCGCCCCGGGCGCTGGACCATGAGTTTCAGCAGGCCGTATTCGTAGCGCGAGAGTTCGAGCAGCCGTCCGTAGTACCGGATCTGCATGCGCTCGCTGTCGAGCGAAAAGGGCGTTGCAGGGGTCTGTGGCGCCGCTGGAGGCGGCGCCGGCGCGTTTTGATGGGGTACCCCATGAATCGGCGCTGCGGCGGCTGGCGGGCTTCCTGAGCCGTTTCTGGCACTGCGTCGCAGGATGGTTCGCACCCGGGCGACCAGTTCCCGGGGGGAAAACGGCTTGGCAATGTAGTCGTCCGCACCCAGTTCGAGGCCCACCACGCGGTCTATTTCGTCGCTGCGGGCCGTCAAAAAGACCATCGGTACCTCCGGGCCGCCCATCGACTGGTTCAGCGCCTGGAGGCGTTTGAAGAGCTCGAAGCCGTTCAGGTCGGGCAATCCGATGTCCAGGATGGCCAGCGCGGGGCGCTCCTGCGCGAACTGCGCGATGGCTTCTTCGGCCGTGGCGCACCAGATCGGCTGGAAACCATCGCTGCTCAAGACGTACTGGAGCGTGTCGGCGATGCCCGATTCGTCTTCGGCAATCAGGATCCGGGGTTTGAAGCTCATCCGGCGATGTTAGCGAGGGCCACGGACGACCCGTGCCCGGTTTTTCGCCCGAGGCGCCGGCGACCGGCGCGGCCTTTCGCGGCCTTTTTTTTCGGGCGCGGCTTTTCCTCTTCCTGTCTTCTTATTCTTCTTATTCAAATTAGTAGTAGTAGATAAGGGTCGCACCCGTCTGTGGAAAGGTCGCTTTTTCCTTGACGTGACAACGACTTGTCATGCCCGCGTCACTGTGCGCACCCGCGCTTCCGTGGTGTACCCGCAACTTGGACAACATGGGGTAACCCGCCGGCCCTGTGGATAACCGATGGCTTGTGCAAAAACTCTCCCCAGAGTTGTCCTTTGACAGCCTTCCGGAATTCTGCGAAAGGCGGTTTTCGGGTCGAGAAATTCATTGCCTGTTAATTGAGCAGGCTGTAGATTTCCATTGCAAATCAATGACTTGCGACGCCCCTACAGAGCAGTGCCGGGGTTATCCACAGAGTTGCCCCAGTTTTGTGGGGAGAACGCGTGGAGGAACCTTCGGGCGCCGGGCGGACCCAATCCGCTCCTTCACATGACGAAAAAACTCGAACATGACACCTTCTGAAACAAAAGCGATCGTCACCTTGAGCCTGCTGGCGGCCTTCGTCGATGGCGAAAAGCACGAGCGCGAGCGTGCCGAGATCAAGCGCATCGCCGAGGGCCTGTCGCAGGCCGACGGCGTGAACTTGCCGACGATCTACCAGGACGTGCTGATGAAGCGGGTGTCGCTGGCCTCGGTGGCCGGCGAGCTGAAAAGCGCCGAGTCGCGCCAACTGGCGTACGAGATGGCGGTGTGCATGTGCGACGCCGACGGCGTGCAGTCGGAGCCGGAGCGGCTCTTCCTGATGGACGTGCGCAGCTCGCTCGGCCTGGACGCCTCGGCGGCGCAGTTCTCGCAGCGGGCGGAAGACATCGCCGCCGCGGTGCCGGCGGCGGTCGCGGTGACGGCCGGAGCGGCCGCAACGGCCACCGCCCCCGCAGCGCCGCAGGCGCCCGACAGCACCGAGCTCGACCGCGCGATCCTCAACGCTGCCATCCTCAACGGCGCGCTCGAGCTGCTGCCCGAGACGCTGTCGACCATGGCGATCATTCCGCTGCAGATGAAGCTGGTCTACCGCATCGGGCAGGCGCACGGCTACCAGCTGGACACCGGCCACATCAAGGATTTCCTGGCCACCGTGGGCGTGGGCCTGACCTCGCAGTACCTGGAGCAGGCCGGGCGCAAGCTGCTCGGCGGCCTGCTGGGCAAGGTCGGCGGCGGTTTGCTGGGCGGTCTGGGCAAGCAGGCCGTGAGCTCGGGCATGAGCTTCGCGTCGACCTATGCGCTGGGCCACGTGGCCAAGCGCTACTACGCGGGCGGGCGCACGCTCTCCACGCAGATGCTGAAGGACGCGTTCTCCAGCGTGGTGAAGGAAGGGCAGGGCTTGCAGACGCAGTACCTGCCGGCGATCCAGGAACGGGCGCGCACGCTGGACACGAGCCAGGTCCTGTCGCTCGTGAAGAACGCCTGACTTTTCCCAGGGATACCGTGGAACCGGCTTTGCCGGGCCACCGGTATCGCCCCCGGCGAGGGGGTTGGCGCAGCGACACGAAGTGCGCGAAGCCTGGGGGAGTCCCTAGACTTGACTCAGATCGTCGAGGATCGGGCAGTCGGGCCGCGCATCGCCGTGGCAGCAATGCACGAGGTGCGCGAGCGTGCTGCGCATCGACTGCATGTCGGCGATGCGCTGTTCCAGTTCGCCCAGGTGCTTTTGCGCGATGCGCTTGACGCTCGAGCTGGCGCGGCGGCGGTTGTGCCACAGGCCGACCAGCTCGGCGATTTCTTCCATCGAGAACCCCAGGTCGCGCGAGCGCTTGATGAAGCGCAGCGTGTGGATGTCGGCGTCGTTGTACTGGCGGTAGCCGCTCTCGGTGCGCGCCACCGCGGGCAGCAGGCCCAGGCCTTCGTAGTGGCGCACCATGCGCGCCGACACGCCCGACAGCCGCGCGGCCTCGCCGATGGCGACCTGGCGGCCGTGGGCGGAGCTCGCCGTCATCATTGAACGGTGTAGCCGGCGTTCTCGATCGCGACCACGATGTCCTGGCGCGGCTGCTGGCTCAACACGTCCACATGACCGGTTTCGAGATCGACCGTGACCTGCGCGTGCGGGTCGACCGTCTGCACCGCGTCCTGCACCGCCTCCACGCAGTGGTTGCAGCTCATGCCGGAGACCTGGAATTTCTGGCTCATCGTCGTTGCTCCTTGTCGGAATGAATGAAGGGTGGAAGGATTGAACACCCGAATCGGGGACAACGCCAGTTTCAACCCTCTCACGATGTCAACGTCCAGCCAAGGGCTTTGAAGCCACCGCGCTTGACCTTGCCATGGTGTCAGGCTTTAGCCTCGGGATCATGGAACACATTCAGCCTCAACCTTCCGCGGCCGCCGCCACGCTGGACCTCTCGGTCGGCGGCATGACCTGCGCCTCGTGCGTGATGCGCGTGGAGCGCGCGCTCAAGAACGTGCCCGGCGTGCAGAACGTGAGCGTCAACCTCGCCACCGAGTCGGCCCGCATCGTGGCCACCGGCGGCGAGGACATGGCCCTGCTGCTGCGCCGCGCCGTGCGCGCCGCCGGCTACGAACCGCGCGCCGAAAGCACCGCGCAGGACGAGGCCGCCGCGCTGTCGCCCTGGCACGGCTTCATGCCCGTGGCCATCGGCCTGGCGCTGTCGATCCCGCTGATGGCGCCGATGCTCGGCGACCTGGTCGGCCAGAGCTGGATGCTGCCGCCCTGGGTGCAGCTGCTGCTCGCCACGCCGGTGCAGTTCTGGCTCGGCGCGCGCTTCTACCGCGCGGGCTGGCATGCGGCCAAGGCCCGCACCGGCAACATGGACCTGCTGGTGGCGCTGGGCACCAGCGCGGCCTTCGGCCTGTCGCTGTGGCTGTGGTGGCGCGCCGCCACCGGCGAGCATGCCGGGCATGGCATGGTGCCGCACCTGTACTTCGAAGCCTCGGCGGTGGTGATCACGCTGGTGCTGCTGGGCAAGTGGCTCGAGGCGCGTGCCAAGCGCCAGGCCACCTCGGCGATCCGCGCGCTGCAGCAGCTGCGGCCCGAAGTGGCGCACCTGATCAACGCACGCGGCAAGGAAAGCGACGTGCCGCTGGCCGAGGTGATGGTCGGCGACCGCCTCGCCGTGCGCCCCGGCGAACGCGTGCCGGCCGATGCGCGCGTGCTCGAAGGGCAGTCCGAGGTCGACGAATCGATGCTCACGGGCGAACCGCTGCCCGTGGCCAAGAACCCCGGCGACAACTTGACCGGCGGCGCGGTGAACGGCGACGGCCGCATGGTGATCGAGGTGCGCGCGGTCGGTGCCGAGAGCGTGCTGGCCCGCATCATCCGGCTGGTCGAGGACGCACAGGCCGCCAAGGCGCCGATCCAGCGCATGGTCGACCAGGTGGCGGCCGTGTTCGTGCCGGTGGTGCTGGTGATTGCGCTCGTCACCTTCGCGGGCTGGATGGTCGCGGGTGCCGGCGTCGAGACCGCGTTGATTCATGCGGTGGCGGTGCTGGTGATCGCCTGTCCCTGTGCCTTGGGCCTGGCGACGCCGGTGGCGGTGATGGCGGGCACGGGCGTGGCCGCGAAGCACGGCATCCTCATCAAGGACGCGCGAGCACTGGAAATTGCACACCGCGTCGACACCGTGGCTTTCGACAAGACTGGCACGTTGACCGTGGGCCGCCCCGTGCTCACGGCGCTGCTGCCCGCGGCCGGTGCATTGGCGAACGAGAACGACTTGCTCGCCACGGCCGCCAGCCTGCAAGGCGGCAGCGAGCATCCGCTCGCACGCGCCGTGTTGTCTGCCGCCGCCGAACGCGGTGTGCAGGCGCCGCCGCTCGGTGCGATGCAGGCCATGCCGGGGCGCGGCGTGCGCGGCGAAGTGAACGGCGCGACCTGGGCCATCGCGAGCCTGCGCTGGTGCCGCGAGCTCGACGCGATGCCGGCCGAGGCCGACATCGAGCGCCTGCAGTCGCAAGGCGCCACGGTCTCCGCGCTACTGCGCTTCGACGACGCCGGCTCCGCACATGTACAGGCGCTGCTGGCCTTCGCCGACGAACCGAAGCCGCAGGCCGCCGAAGCGATCCGCACGCTGCGTGCGCGCGGCCTTCGCGTGGTGATGATCTCGGGCGACAACCTGCGCGCGGCGCAGGCGATGGCGGCGCGGCTCGGCATTCCGGCCGAAGACGTGCGCGCCGACGTGCTGCCGGCCGACAAGGCCGAGCAGGTGAGCGCGCTGCGCAAGAACGGCCATGTGGTCGCGATGGTCGGCGACGGCGCGAACGACGCGCCCGCATTGGCCGCAGCCGATGTGGGCATCGCGATGGCGCCTTCGGGCGGTGGCACCGACGTGGCGATGGAAGCGGCCGGCATCACGCTGATGCGCGGCGACCTCGCGCTCGTGGCCGAAGCGCTCGAGCTCTCGGGCCGCACGGTGGCGAAGATCCGGCAGAACCTGTTCTGGGCCTTTGCCTACAACGTGGCCGGCATCCCGCTCGCGGCCTTCGGTTTGCTGAGCCCGGTGGTGGCCGGCGCGGCGATGGCGTTGTCGAGCGTGAGCGTGATGGCCAATGCGCTGTTGCTGCGGCGCTGGAAGCCGAAGCACCAACAACAACACTGACCGAACCGTGGATCAGTGGAACAGCAGCGCCATCAGGTGCTCGTCGACGAAGTCCGCTTCACCGGCCCGGCGGTAGAACTGGCGCAGCGTGCCTTCCTGCACGAAGCCCAGCCGGGCATAGAAGCGCAGGGCTGTGGCGTTGTCGCTCTCGGCCATCAGCTCGACGCGGCGAACGCCTTCGGCCTTCAGCCGCGCGAGCACGTCGGTCACCATGGTCTGCGCGACGCCGCGGCCGTGGAATGTGGGATCGACCGCGAGCGTGCCCAGGCTCGCCACATGCTGCGCGCGGCCCGGGTAGCGGGTGACGCGGTAGAAGCCGGCGAGCTGGCCATCCACTTCGAAGATGAAGAACGCACCGCTGTCGAGCAAGCCCTGGAAGATCGGGCGAAAGTCGTCGCGCGGCATCGGGTCGTAGCCCAGGTAGGGCACGACCCGCTCGTGCATGTAGAGATCGAAGACGGCGTCGAAGTCCGAGGATGTGGCGAGGCGGTGCAGGGGCATGTCGCGCTTCTTCTGGGAGGTCTGCAGGGCAGGATGCGGCCGAGCATAGCAAGGCGGTGCCGACGACCGCACCGCTTTTGTCCTCCCCGAAGCTCAGCCCTCCGAGACGCGCCGGCTCGCCACGATCACCGCGTTGGTGCCGCCGAAGGCGAAGGAATTCGACAGCACATGGCGCAGCCCCCGCGCCTCGCGTGCCGCGCCGCGCACGAAGTCGACGTTGCCGAACGCAGCATCCGGCGTGTGCAGGTGGGCGATGGGCGGCAAGGTCTCGCGGGCCAGTGCGCGCAGTGCGGCCACGAGTTCGATGGCGCCGCCGCCGCCGAGCACGTGGCCGTGGATCGCCTTGGTCGCGCTGACGGGCGCGGCGTTGCCGAACAGTTCGCCGATCGACGCGGCCTCGGCGGCATCGCCCGCGCTCGTGGCCGTACCGTGGGAGTTGATGTGGCCGATGTCCGAGGGCACGAGCCCGGCGTCGCGCAGCGCGGCACGCATCGCGCGCACCTGGCCGGCCGGGTCGGGGTTGGTGATGTGCGTGCCGTCGCAGTTGCTGGCGTAGCCGCTGAGCACGAAGGGCTGCGCGCCGGCGCTGCGGGCGCGCGCATGGGCTTCCGATTCGAGCACCAGCGCGGCCGCGCCCTCGCCGATGGCGAAGCCCGCGCGGTCGCCCGAGAACGGACGGCAGGCGGTGGCGGGCGCATCGGCCGGCGGTGGCGCCATGACGCGCATCGCGTGCCAGCTGGCCATCACGCCGGGCGTGAGCATGGCGTCGTGGCCGCCGACGATGGCGATGTCGATCCAGCCGCCGCGGATGGCGCGCATGGCTTCGCCGATGGCCACTGCGGACGAAGCACAGGCGCAGGCATAGGCCAGCGCCGCGCCGCGCGCGCCGAAGTGCAGCGCCAGTTCGGCGACCGCGGCGTTGGGCATCACGGTGAGCACGGTGGTGGGGCGCATGCGGCGCTGTTCGCCGTAGAGCGCGCGCGTGGTGGCGTCGAAAGTGCCGGCGCCGGCCAGGCCGCTGCCCCAGAAGACGCCGAGGCGGTCGCGGTCGAGGGTGTCGAGGTCGAGCCCGGCATCGACCGCGGCGTCTTGTGCGGCGGCCAGGGCCATCGCGGTGCCACGGTCGAGCGGCAGGCGCGAGGCGCTGCGCACGCTGCTGGCGTCGAAGTCGCAGGTGGCGGCGGCGATGGCCATCGGGTCCATGCCGGGAATCTCGAGGGTCTGCGCGCGCACCGCGGAGCGGCCGGCGAACAGTGCGTCGTCGAAGGCCTCGATGCTGCGTCCGAGCGGCGTGATGAAACCGAGCCCGCTCACGTGCACGGGCGCGGCGGCGGTGTGGGCCGTGGCGGTGGCCGCCAGCACGGCATGGGCGGCGCCGCTGCTCATGCGGCCGCTGCCATGGGTTCGGCGCGTGCGGCGGCGGCCTCGCCCTCGGCGTCGATCACCTCGCACAGCCGCTGCAGCGTGATGCCGGCTTCGCGCGGGTCGAGCCGGTCTTCGGGAATGCGCAGGTGGAAGGCGTCTTCCACCGCGAACACGAACTCCATGAGCGCGAGCGAATCGAGACCGAGGTCCGACAGCGCGGTGGCCGGCGAGATGGCCGTGCGCGCGACGCGGAAGTCGGTCTCGAGGATGGTGGCGATGCTGTTGAAGGTGGGAGAGGACGACATGGGCGGGTTCCTTTCGGTCTGGCCTGGGGTCAGGCGTGGAGAACAAGTCCGCGGGCGCGGAACACGGGTTCGGGCACCGGGCCGTGGGCCACGGTCTCGGCGAAGGCGAGGGTCTCGCGCACGACCTGCTGGCGGTCGTTGTCGATGCTGATCATGTGGTAGCTGTTGTTCAGGACCACGGTGCGCAGCGAGGCGCAGCGCAGCCCGCGCACCAGCAGGTCGAGGTTGGACAGGCTGGCCACCTCGTCCTCGCGCGCATGCAGCGCCAGCACCTGCTCGCACTGCACGTCATTCAGGCGCCGCCGCACGTGGCGGATCAGCCGGTCGTGCTCGCGCAGGTGACCCACGCCGATCACCGCGCTGCCGGCGCGCGAGACCTGGCGATGCCGCAGCTCGCGCTCGATCCAGGTGCGCACGCGCTCATTCTTCACGCCGTAGGGCGGGCGCTCGCGGTACTGCCAGAGGCGACCCAGCGGCGTGTAGAAAGCCAGCGGCAGCAGGAAGCGCGTGCGCGGCACGGCCCAGCCGTCGAAGCGCAGCGTGGTCGACATGAGCACCAGCGCGTCCACCTCGCGCCCGCAGCGGATGGCGCCGCCCAGGGCCAGCGAGGCGCCGGCCGAGATGCCGACCAGCATCACGCGGTCGTGCGTGCGCCGCAGCGCCTTCACGTGCGCCTCGAGGGTGTCGAGCCAGCGCTCGAAGGGCACGGCCTGCTGCAGCGGCGCGGCGGCGTCGAACGAGTAGCCGGCGATGCTCAGCGGCTGCACCGCATACCCGTGGCGCTGCAGGGTCGATTGCACGGTCAGCAGCTCGTCAGGCGTGCTGCATAAACCATGCAGCAGAACCACCGCGGTGCGCTGCACGGCGGGGGACACGAGGCTCAAGGGATCGGAGGGATCGCGTGCACTCATCGGAAGGTGTGTCGTATGCTCATGTCGCGTTTATCGCGGTGAGCGACTGACCGGCCGCTGACGCGTCCATCGCCAGGGCAGACCCACAAATCACCCACCACTCATTCACTCACCATGCGAATCCTGCTTGTGGAAGATGACACCGTGCTGCGCGACGTGATGCTGCGCAGCCTCGCCGACGCGGGCCACCGGGTCGACGTGTCGACCAACGTCGAAGATGCCGACCACCTGTGGCGCGTGCAGCCCTTCGATGCCGTGCTGCTCGACCTCAACCTGCCCGCCACCGCCAGCCCCACCAGCGGCCTGGCGAGCGGCCTCATGGCCTTGCGACAGGCGCGTGCGCGCGGCGACCGCACGCCGGTGCTCGTGCTCACGGCGCGCGGGCGCACCGAAGAACGCATCGCCGGGCTCGACGCCGGCGCCGACGACTACCTGGGCAAGCCCTTCGACCTCGCCGAGGTGGAGGCACGGCTGCGTGCATTGGTGCGGCGCGCCAAGGGCACCGAAGACATCGTGGTGCTCGGCCAGCTCAAGCTCGACCGCAAGGCGCGGCGCTTCGCGGTCGCGAACGCACCGCTCGACCTGCCGGCGCGCGAGTTCGAGGTGCTGTGGGAACTCATGAGCCCGCCGGGCCGCACCGTGAGCAAGCGGGCGCTGTCGGACAAGCTCTCGGGTTTCGACGAATCGCTGGGCGACAACGCGCTCGAGGCCTTCATCTCGCGCCTGCGCAAGAAGCTGCTCGGCTCGGGCGCGGGCATCCGCACGCTGCGCGGCATCGGCTACCTGCTCGAAGCCGAGGTGTGAGGCCGCCCGTGAGCGAGGCCATCCCACCGGTCACGCGCACTGCACCTTCGCTCACGCGGCGCGTGCTGCGCAACGTGCTGGTGCCGCTGGCGCTGACCTGGATGGCCGGTGCGGTGATCGCACTCGTCATCGCCAACTATTTTTCGGAACAGGCCTTCGACCGCGGCATGCTCGACGACGCCTATGCGTTGTCGGCCAACGTGCAGGCCGGCGAACGCGGCATCGAGCTGCTGCTCACGCCGCGCGAGGTGGCGACCGTGCTGTTCGACCAGACCGACAAGGTCTACTTCTCGGTGCAGCGGCTCGACGGCACGCTCATCTCCGGCAGGGGCGACCTGAAGGCGCCGTTGCCCGACGAAGGTTCGCGCTACCGTTTTTCTGACATCGACTACGACGGCAATGTGCTGCGTGCCGTCGTGCTCGATCATGACGCCGAGCCCGGCCTGCACATGCCCTACCGCGTGATCGTGGCCCAGACCACGCTGAGCCGCGCCGCCCTGGTGCAGCGGCTGCTGTTCTATGCCATGGCGCCGCAGGTGCTGCTGCTCGTGCTGCTGGCCGTGTGGCTCTGGCATGGCATCCGACGCGATCTGCGACCGCTCGGCGAGCTACAGCGTGCACTCGACACCCGCGACGTGCGCGACCTCTCGCCAGTGGCCGTGGCGCAGACCTCGAAAGAATTGCAGCGCCTCGGCGATGCCGTCAATGCGCTGTTCGACCGGCTGCGCCACAGCGTGCGCGCGCAGCGCGAGTTCGTGGGCAACGTGGCGCACGAGTTGCGCACGCCGCTCGCCGGCATTCGCGCGCTGGCCGAGTACGGGCTCGCACAGCACGACACCGAGGTGTGGCGCGAGCAGCTCACGCGCGTGTCCGAACGGCAGGCGCGTGCGAGTCACCTGATCGACCAGCTGCTGGCGCTGGCATTGGCCGACGAGGCGCGCACCGACCTGCAGCGCACGCCCGTGTCGCTCGACATGCTGGCCGAGCAGACCGTGCTGCGCCACCTGGCGCGCGCCGACGCGCGCGGTGTCGATCTGGGTGCGCGCGGCCTCGACGACGGCGTGACGGTGCTTGCGAACGAAGCGCTGGTGGAGGGCATCCTCGACAACCTGATCGACAACGCACTGCGCTACGGCGGCCGCACCATCACCGTCGAACTCGCGGGTCGCACGCTGAGCGTGATCGACGACGGACCCGGCATTCCGCTCGAGGCGCAGCGCGACCTCATGCAGCGCTGGGCGCAAGGGCCCGCGGGCCAGAAGCTGGGGCAGGGCGCGGGGTTGGGGCTGTCGATCGTGGCGCGCTATGCCGAGCTGTTGGGGGCCGAGCTGCGGCTCGACGCCGCGGAGCCCACCGGCTTGCGCGTGAGCGTGACCTTCGGGGATGACGCCTGACCGTTCACGCGCTTGTCAGTGGCTTGCGCAGATAGACGCGTGTGCGCCCGTCGAGGGATTCGCGCCGGAACTCGACATAGCCGATGCGCTGGTAGAGCGCGAGGTTCTCGGTCATCTTCTCGTTCGTGAACAGGTAGATCGATGCGTGGCCCTGGCGCAGTGCTTCGCGCTCGGCCAGTTCGAGCAAGGCGCGACCCGCGCCGCTGCCCTGGCGGTCGGGGTGGACCGCGATCACGTCGATGAGGAAGCCTTCGTCGGTGACGTCGAGCAGCAGCGCCGCGCCGATCTGCGAACCCGTGCACTCGGCCACCCACACCTGCAGATGGGCGATGGCCTGCGCATAGTCGCGCGTCATCGGCCGCGGCGTGAGGCCCAGGCGCGCGATGTAGGTGCGGAAGGCTTCGACGGCGCACGTGGTGACGGCCGCCACGTCGGCGGCGGTGGCGCGGCGCAGGTGCCAGGATGCAGCGTTGTCGCTCACGCGTCGAACTCGACCTCGCCCTCGATCTCCACCGGGATGCCGAAAGGCAGCTCGGCCATGCCCACGGCGCTGCGCGCATGCGCGCCGACCTCGGGACCGAAGAGCTCGAGGATCAGGTCGGAAAACCCGTTGATGACCGCCGGCTGCTGCTGAAAGCCGGGTGCCGAAGCGACCATGCCGAACACGCGCGTCCATGCGGTGATGCGGTCCAGGTCGCCGAGCGCGCGCTGCAGGCTGCCGAGCATCGCGAGCCCGGTGAGGCGCGCGGCGGTGTAGCCCTGCTCGACGGTCAGTTCGGCACCGAGTTTTCCGAGCGGAGCGGCGATGCGGCCGTCGGCATCCAGCGGGCCATGGCCCGAGACGATCGCGCGCCGGCCGATGAGGCGGACGAACTGGAAGGGGAGGATGACGCCGGGTGGTGGCGTGACCGGTGGGGGCAGCACGAGGCCGAGTGCTCCGAGCCGTTGTTCGATGCGGGCCATGGCGTTGCGCTCCTGCAGGCGGACGTTGATGAAGAGGTCCGCCGCATCTTGCCATGGCCCTCAGGGGCTGCCGTGGGCTCAGCCCAGCGCCGGATAGTCCGTATACCCCTTCACCCCACCCCCATACATCGTCGCCTTGTCGAGCTCGTTGAGCGGCGCGTGCTCGCGCAGGCGGCGCACCAGGTCGGGGTTCGAGATGAAGGGCTTGCCGAAGGCCACGAGGTCGTCGCCTTCCTTCACGGCTTCTTCGGCCAGGGGGCGGTCGTAGCCGTTGTTGACCATCCAGGCGGCCTTGCCGCCGGCGGCGCGGTAGGCGGCCTTGAGGGCTTCGTAGTCGAAGGGGCGGTCGGCGATTTCGCGCGGGCCGCCGGTGGCGCCTTCGATGATGTGGATGTAGGCCAGGTTCAGCGGCGCGAGCTGCTGCACGACGTAGGTGAACAGCGGCTGCGGGTCGCTGTCGTGCGCGTCGTTGGCGGGTGTGACGGGCGACAGGCGGATGCCGGTCTTGCCGCCGCCGACGGCGTCGACCACGGCGCGCGTGGACTCCAGCAGCAGGCGCGCGCGGTTCTTGATGGAGCCGCCGTAGTCGTCGGTGCGCTTGTTGCTGCCGTCTTTCAGGAACTGGTCGAGCAGGTAGCCGTTGGCGCCGTGCAGCTCGACGCCGTCGAAGCCTGCGGTCTCGACGGCGTTGCGTGCGGCCGCGGCATAGGCGTGGACGATGCCGGGCAGTTCGGCCGCGTCGAGCGCGCGCGGCTCGGACGTTTCAACGAAGGTGGGCACGCCGTCCTTGATGAGCACGGTCTTGGTCTTGGCGGTGATGGCCGAGGGCGCGACGGGCTTGCCGCCACCGGGTTGCAGTTCGGTGTGCGAGACGCGGCCCACGTGCCACAGCTGCACGACGATCTTGCCGCCCTCGGCGTGCACGGCGTCGGTCACGCGCTTCCAGGCGTCGAGTTGCTCGGTGCCGTAGAGGCCGGGCACGTCGGCGTAGCCTTGGCCCTGGTGGCTGATGGCGGTGGCTTCGGTGATGAGCAGGCCGGCGCTGGCGCGCTGGGCGTAGTAGGTGGCGGCGATGTTGGGCGGGATCGCGTTGGGCGAGCGGTTGCGCGTGAGCGGCGCCATCACGATGCGGTTGGCGAGCTGGAGGTCGCCGGCCTGGACGGGGTCGAAAAGGGTGGACATCGTGGATTGAGGGGGCAGAGTTGAAACAGGCGCAAGGCTAAGCCGCCCGTCTCAACCCTGCTGTCGCACGGTTGTCCCGATTGGTGCTAAGGAAGCAGCCGCGCCAGCAGCGCCGGGCTCACGCGCACGGGCAGCGCCAGCAGGATCTGCCCCATGCCCTTGCCGAGCGGGTCGTTGCGCAGCGAGGCCATGCCGCCGCCGCCCAGCGCCTGTTCGCAGACGAAGTTGAAGGCGTGGATGCCGGGCACCTCGTGGCGCGTGACGCGGCCCTGCACCAGGTGCGCGAGCCATGCGGCCACGCGGGCCTCGGTGAGCTGCGCGCGCAGCAGCGGCAGCAGCTCGGGATGGCGCGCGACGACGCCGATGTTCGAGGTGTCGCCCTTGTCGCCGCTGCGGGCCCACGCGAGGCGGATCAGCGGGACCTCGATGGCGTCGTCGCCGGGCGTGGCGAGGGGCCGTGCATCGTTGGTGTGCACCGCAGGCGGGTCGTCGCTGGTGGCGTGCGCCGCGGGCACATCGACGGCCTGCCCATCGACACGCACTTGCGGGCTCACGCGCGCCTTGTCGAGCAGGAACGCGTACCGCCGGATCGACGGCGACACCGAGGCGCGCCCGCCGCCCGCGCCCGTGGTGCCGGGCGCCCACGAGGTGCCGGCCGGCGCGACCTCGCGCGCGAACAGCTCCAGCGCGTCCTTGCGCGGATGCGTCACGGCGAGCCGCAGCACGGCCTCGCGGATCTGCAGCGCCTGTGTCTGCGCGTGCGGGCCGTAGCAGGACTCGGCGCCGAGCACTTCGAGCTGCGTGCCGCTGTAGGGCCCGAGGCCCTGTTGTGCGAAGAGGGCGCCGGTGCGCGCGAGGATCGCTTCGCCGGTGCGCCGCGCCTTGGCCACCGCGTCGAAGCCGACGATCGTGAGCTGCGCCGCGGTCTTGAAGCCGTCGACATACGTGGCGCAGACCTTGTAGCGGCCGGTGGGTGCGCGGCCGCGCGCGCCGTGCACGCGCACGCGGTGTTCGCCCGCCTGTTCGATGCGAACCTGCGTGAAGTCGGCCACCACGTCGGGCAGCAGGTAGGCGGCAGGGTCGCCGATTTCGTAGAGCATCTGCTCGCCAACCACGGCGGGCGTGAGCTTGCCGCCGGTGCCCGCGGGCTTGGTGACGACGAAGCTGCCGTCGGCGGCGCATTCGACGATGGGGTAGCCGATGTTCGGCCAGTCGGGCACGGTGTCCCAGTCGGTGTGCAGGCCGCCGGTGGCCTGGCAGCCGCACTCGATGATGTGGCCCGCGAGGCTGCCCGCGGCGAGCAGGTCGTGGTCGCCGGGCTGCCATTGGAATTCGTGCATCAGCACGCCGAGCGTGACGGCCGAGTCGACGCAGCGGCCGGTGATGACGACCTGCGCGCCCGCGTCGAGCGCGGCCTGGACCGGGCGCGCGCCCAGGTAGGCATTGGCGCTGAGCACGCGCTCGGGCAGCGGCGCGCCGCTCTGCAGTTCGCGCACGGGCGGTTGCGAGGCGCGCAGTTCGGGCAGCAGCGGCGACACGTCGTCGCCGCTGACCACGGCGATCTTCAGCGTGATGCCTTGCTCGGCGGCCAGTGCCGCGAGCGCATCGGCGCAGCCTTGCGGGTTGACGCCGCCCGCGTTGCTCACGACGCGGATGCCCTGTTTCACGACGTCTTTCAGCACGGCCTTCATCGCGACCGCCACGAAGTCGGTCGCGTAGCCCAGCTCGGGCTTCTTGAGCCGTGCGCCCGCGAGGATCGACATGGTGAGCTCGGCGAGGTAGTCGAACACGAGGTAGTCGATCTGCCCGCTGGCCACGAGCTGCGGCGCGCCCACGCTGCTGTCGCCCCAGAAGCCGGAGGCGCCGCCGATGCGGACGACGCGGCCGTTGTGTTTGTTGCTGTTCATCGGCCGCTCCATTGCGGCTTGCGCTTCTCGCGGAAGGCGAGCTGGCCTTCGGCCGCGTCTTCGGTGAGCGCGAACAGGCCGATCTGGCTTTCGGTGAAGGCCATCGATTCCTCGAAGGCCATGGCCTCGATCTTCTTCATCGTGTACAGGCCGCGGCGGATGGCGGCGGGCGACTTGTCGAGCAGGCGGCCCAGCAGCCAGTCGACGCTCTCGTCGACGTCGTCGCTCACGCGGTTGACGAGCTTCAGCTCGAGCGCCTGCGCGGCGTCGATCGGTTCGCCGGTGATGCACATCTCGGCCAGCACGCGGCGCGGCAGCAGGCCGCCGAGCACGCTGAGCACCTGCGCGGGAAACACGCCGACCTTCACCTCGGGCAGGCCGAACACGGCCTGGCGGCTGGCCACGGCCATGTCGCACATCGCCATGAGGCCCATGCCGCCCGCCATGCAGGCGCCGTTGACGCGCGCGATCAGCGGCACGGTCGATTGCCGCGCCTGGCGAAAGAGGTTGGCCATGCCCTGGTAGGGCGCGGCGTAGTCGAACTTGAAGGAGGTGCCGCTTTGCAGGTCGGCGCCGGCGCAGAAGGCGCGCGTGCCGGCGCCGGTGAGGACCACGGCGCGCACGGCGGTGTCGCGGTTGGCGCGGGCCAGCGCATCGGACAGGCCCTCGAGCACGGCCGCGTTGATGGCGTTGCGGCGTTCCTGGCGATCGATGGTGAGCCACATGACGGGCCCGCGCATCTCTTCGCGCAGCTCGACAGGGGACGGGGAAGAAGAAGGGGGAGGGGATTCGGACATGGGCGGCTCGGCTTCCTGGTGACGGATGCCGTAGCGTCGCCCGAAAAAAAAGCCGCGGCATGCGGCTTGTGGCTGCGGTGATCCGGGTTTTCCCTGTGGTGACTCGGATCGTCGCTGGCGTCGCGTTCTGCGCGCTTTTGCTTACTTCAGCAGGCCTTCGGCCTTCATCGCTTCCTGAACGGCGGGGCGGGCAGCCACGCGGGCGTGCCAGGCCAGCACGTTGGGGAAGTCCGAGATGTCCACGCCGGTGGGCTTGGTCCAGTTGGTCACGGTGAACAGGTAGCCGTCGGCCACGCTGAAATGCTCGCCCATCAGGTACTGCTTGGCGGCGAGTTCGCCGTCGAGCCACTGGAAGCGGGCCTTGAGCTTGTCCTTGGAGATGGACTTGGCTTCCTCGGGCATGGCCGGGTTGAACAGCGGGCTGAAGCCCTTGTGCATCTCAGTGCCGATGAAGGTCAGCCACTCCTGCAGGCGGTAGCGCGGCATGGTGCCGTTGGCGGGTGCGAGGTTCTTGGTGGGCGCGAGGTCGGCAATGTATTGCACGATGGCCGGGCCTTCGCGCAGGCGGGTGCCGTCGTCGAGCTCGAGCATCGGCACGTAGCCCAGCGGGTTGATGCCGTAGTAGTCGGTGCCGTCCTGCAGCTTGTGGCTCTTGGTGCTGGCCAGCACGGGCTCGAAGGCGATGCCCGCTTCGTGCAGCGCGATGTGGGGGGAGAGCGAGCAGGCGCCGGGCGAGTAGTACAGCTTCATTCGAAAAAACTCCAATGGATAGAAGGAAAAGATCTGTGCGACCGCAGGGGATGCTAGCGGGTTTGGCCGCATCGCGTTTTTGTCCTACGGCGGCTCGCGCGCGCCGACTATCGGGCGGCACGGTGGGCCTTCCTACAGTCCGGACACGGCGGCGCATGCCCGCTGCAAAGCAACCAAGGAGTGGTTCACCATGCTCAAGTACGCGATCATTTTTGCGGTCATCTCGCTCGTGGCGGGTCTGCTGGGCTTCGGCGGCGTGGCGGCCGGCGCGGCGGGCATCGCCAAGCTGCTGTTCGGCCTGTTCCTCGTGCTGGCGGTGCTGTTCGTGGTGCTGGCCGCACTCGGCGTGGGCGCGGTGAAGAAGGCGCTCGATTGACCGCCTTGCCCCATGCCATGCACCTGTCGCACGTCGACCTGCGCCTGGACTACGAGGTGGACGCCCCGGCGCACCTGCGGCTGAACATCGAGGCCGCGCGCACGGGCGCGCAGGCGGTGCTGGCCGAGACGCTCACCATCGCGCCGCCCGCGCGGCTGCGGGTGGGCTGCGAGGCTGACAGCGGCAACCGCTTCGTGCGTTTCGACGCGGCGCCCGGGCCGCTGACCATCGCCTACCGCGCGACGGTGCGGCGCCCGGTGGTGCATGTGCCGGCCACCTTGCCCGAGGTGCCGGTGAGCCAGCTGCCCGACGCGGTGCTGGGCGACCTGCTGCCCACGCGCTACTGCGAGTCGGACCTGCTGGCGCGCTGCGCGCAGCAGCTCTTCGGCGACCTGCCGCCGGGCATCGGCCGCGTGCAGGCGATTGCCGACTGGATCCACGACAGCATCGTCTACGTGCCGGGCAGCAGCGACTCGACCACCACCGCGCGCGAGGTGTTCGTGCAGCGCGCGGGCGTGTGCCGCGACTTCGCGCACCTGGGCATCACCTTCTGCCGCGCGCTCAACATCCCGGCGCGGCTGGTGGTGGGTTATGTGTGGTTCGACGAACCGCCGCAGGACTTCCATGCCGTGTTCGAAGCCTGGCTCGGCGGGCAGTGGGTGCTGTTCGATCCGACGCGCATGGCGCCCGTCGACCGGCTGGTGCGCGTGGGCACGGGGCGCGACGCGAAGGACGTGGCCTTCTCCACGATCTTCGGCGCGGTGCGCATGACCGACAAGAAGCTCGCCGTGCGCGAATTGCAGGACGAGCGGGCCATTGCGCCGCGCACGCCGGCACCCAGCGGCGAGCTGCGGGGCATCGAGAAGCCCGAACCGGTGCTCTGACCCTCCAAGTGACCGCCCGACGCGGGTTGTTTGCTATTAAATATATAGCAAACTGCGCAATGCCGACAAGGCTCCAGGCCGATTTTGGCGCGGCTCCCTAGCTTGTCCACACAGGGGTTGCGGCAGGGCATCGCCGCTTAAAATTAGTGCCCTTTTTTGCGCCGCGCACGCGTCTGTGGTGCGCCCCCTTTTCCAATGCTGTACCCCGAAGAATTCGATGTGATCGTCGTCGGCGGTGGCCATGCCGGCACCGAAGCCGCGCTCGCTTCCGCACGCATGGGCGCCAAGACGCTGCTGCTCTCCCACAACATCGAGACGCTGGGGCAGATGAGCTGCAACCCGTCGATCGGCGGCATCGGCAAGGGCCACCTCGTGAAGGAGGTCGACGCGCTCGGCGGCGCGATGGCCATTGCCACGGACGAGGCGGGCATCCAGTTCCGCATCCTCAATTCGAGCAAGGGCCCGGCCGTGCGCGCCACGCGGGCGCAGGCCGACCGTGTGCTGTACAAGGCCGCGATCCGCCACCGCCTGGAAAACCAGCCGAACCTCAGTCTGTTCCAGCAAGCCGTCGACGACCTGATGATCGAGGGCGACCGCGTGGTCGGTGCCGTCACGCAGGTGGGCATTGCCTTCCGCGCGCGCACCGTGGTGCTGACCGCGGGCACGTTCCTCGACGGCCGCATCCACGTCGGCCTCGACAACTACCAGGCCGGCCGCGCGGGCGACCCGCCGGCCATCAGCCTGTCGGCGCGCCTGAAGGAACTCAAGCTGCCGCAGGGCCGCCTGAAGACCGGCACACCGCCGCGTCTGGACGGCCGCAGCATCGACTTCTCGAAGTGCACCGAACAACCCGGCGACGGCATGCCCGGCGGGGCAGGGCCGATGCCGGTGTTCAGCTTCATGGGCAAGGTCGAGATGCACCCGCAGCAGATGCCGTGCTGGGTGACGCACACCAACCAGCGCACGCACGACATCATCCGCTCGGGCTTCGACCGCAGCCCGATGTTCACTGGCAAGATCGACGGCGTCGGTCCGCGCTACTGCCCGAGCGTCGAAGACAAGATCAACCGCTTCGCCGACAAAGACAGCCACCAGATCTTTCTGGAGCCCGAAGGCCTGACGACCAACGAGTACTACCCGAACGGAATCTCGACCAGCCTGCCGTTCGACATCCAGTACCAGCTGGTGCGTTCGATGCCGGGCCTGGAAAACGCCCACATCCTGCGCCCGGGCTACGCCATCGAGTACGACTACTTCGATCCGCGCGAGCTCAAGAGCAGCTTCGAGACCCGTGCGATCCGCGGCCTGTTCTTTGCCGGACAGATCAACGGCACCACCGGCTACGAAGAGGCGGCGGCCCAGGGCCTGTTCGCCGGCATCAATGCCGCGTTGCAGTGCCGGGGCGAAGACGCCTGGCTGCCGCGCCGCGACGAGGCCTACCTGGGTGTGCTGGTCGACGACCTGATCACCAAGGGTGTGACCGAGCCGTACCGCATGTTCACCAGCCGCGCCGAGTTCCGGCTGCAGCTGCGCGAGGACAATGCCGACATGCGCCTGACCGAAGCAGGGCGCAAGCTGGGCCTCGTGGACGACGCGCGCTGGGACGCTTTCAGCCGCAAGCGCGACGCTGTTTCACGTGAAACAGAGCGGCTCAAGTCGATCTGGGTGAACCCGCGCAACCTGCCGGCGACCGAGTCGGCCCGGGTGCTGGGCAAAGCCATCGAGCACGAATACAACCTGGCCGACCTGCTGCGCCGGCCCGACGTGAACTACGAAACCCTGATGTCGCTGGACGGCGGCAAGTACGGTCCGTCGTCGGCGCTGAGCGCTTCCGAGATCGAGCAGATCGAGATCTCGGCCAAGTACTCCGGCTACATCGAGCGCCAGCACGACGAAGTGGAGCGCGCCGCCCACTTCGAGAACCTGAAGCTGCCCGCCGATTTCGACTACGGCCAGGTCAAGGCCCTGAGCTTCGAGGTGCGCCAGAAGCTGGACAAGCACCGGCCCGAAACGCTGGGGCTGGCATCGCGCATCTCGGGCGTGACGCCCGCCGCGATCTCGCTGCTGATGATTCACCTGCGCAAGGGCGGGCACAAGGCCTTCGCCCGCGATGCCGCCGAGACCGCCGCGACCACAGAAACCACCGAAGCTGCTGCCACCGAGCCGCACACCGCACCATGAGCGCGACGCCCCTCGACACGCTGCGCGCAGGCGCAGCCGCCCTGGGCGTGGCCCTGTCCGACACGCAGGGCGAACAGCTGCTGGCCTACGGCACGCTGATGCTCAAGTGGAACAAGGTCTACAACCTGACGGCCGTGCGCGACCCGGCCGGCGTCATGACGCACCACCTGCTCGACAGCCTCGCGGCCGTCGCACCGCTGCAGCGCGAGTGGGCAGGGAAGGGCAGGCTGCTCGACGTCGGCTCCGGCGGTGGTCTTCCGGGCGTGGTGATCGCCATCATGCGGCCCGACATCGAGGTCAGCTGCCTCGATGCCGTCGCCAAGAAAGCCGCCTTCGTGCAGCAGGTGGCGGCCGAACTGGAGCTGCCGAACCTGCGCGGCTTGCATGCGCGGGTCGAATCGCTGGCCGGCAGCTACGAGGTGATCAGCTCGCGCGCCTTCGCGTCGCTGCCCGATTTCTTCAATGGCTCGGTGCACCTGCTGGCACCGGGCGGTGTCTGGCTGGCCATGAAGGGCAAGGTGCCGACCGACGAACTGGCCGCCTTGCCGGCCGGCGTCGCAGTGTTTCACGTGGAACAACTGACGGTGCCGGGCCTGGACGCCGAGCGCTGCATCGTCTGGGCGCGCAAAGAGGCCGCCTGATTTCGTAAAAGATGCGACGGCGCCGGCAAAAGCCGGTGCCGGAGCAATCTTCCCGGCGCTGGCCTGCCTTAGACTCGAAGCCTCCCCCTGGCTCTCTTTTTCGAGGCAAATTCCATGTTCGGCATCGCTGACTACGGCGCATTCGTCGCCGCCATCGTCCTGTTCCTTCTGATTCCCGGTCCGGGCAATCTGGCGCTGATCACTTCGACCAGCAAAGGCGGCATTCGCGGCGGCCTGGCAGCGACCTTCGGCGTGATTCTGGGAGACCAGGTCCTGATGTGGGCAGCGGTGGCGGGCGTGTCGGCCGTGCTGGCTGCTTACCCGGCCGCCTTCAAGGCCGTGCAGTGGCTGGGCGCCGCCTACCTGGCGTGGCTCGGCCTCAAGATGCTCTTGGCCAAGCCCGGCGCGGCACCGATCCTGAACATCCGCCCGAGCCATTTCCTGCGCCAGGCGCTGACGATCACCTTGCTGAACCCCAAGGCGATCGTGTTCTACATGGCCTTCTTCCCGCTGTTCGTCGATCCGGCGCGCCACCAGGGTGTCATCACCTTCGGCGCCATGGCCGTGACCATCGCCGCGCTGACCTTCCTGTACGGCCTGACCTCGACGCTGCTCACGCACTTCCTGGCCGAGCGCATCCGCGCCAATCCCCGCATCTCGGCCACGCTCGAAAAGCTGGCCGGCACCTTCCTGATTGCCTTCGGCATCAAGCTCGCGATCTCGCGCTGACCGACCCCGACGACCCGCACTGACGACACATGGCCAAGATTTTCTGCATCGCCAACCAGAAGGGCGGCGTCGGCAAGACCACCACCACCGTCAATCTCGCCGCCGGCCTGGCCAAGGTGGGCCAGCGTGTGCTGATGATCGACCTCGACCCCCAGGGCAACGCCACCATGGGTTCGGGCATCGACAAGCGCCAGCTGGAGCTCACGGTGTACGACGTGCTGCTCGAATCGGCCTCGGTGGCCGAGGCGCGGGTGAAGTCCGACAAGCTCGTGGAGGCCGAAGCCAGCTACGACGTGCTGGGTGCCAACCGTGAGCTGGCCGGCGCCGAAGTCGAAATGGTGGCGCTCGACCGCCGCGAAAAACGCCTGCGCACCGCGCTGGCCGCGGTCGGCGCCGAGTACGACTTCGTGCTGATCGACTGCCCGCCGAGCCTGAGCCTGCTCACGCTCAACGGTCTGTGCGCGGCCCACGGCGTGATCGTGCCGATGCAGTGCGAGTACTTCGCGCTCGAAGGGCTCACGGACCTGGTCAACACCATCAAGCAGGTGCACGCCAACCTCAACAAGAACCTGCAGATCATCGGCCTGCTGCGCGTGATGTTCGATCCGCGCATCACGCTGCAGCAGCAGGTGAGCGAGCAGCTCAAGTCCCACTTCGGCGACAAGGTGTTCGACACCGTGATCCCGCGCAATGTGCGCCTGGCCGAAGCGCCGAGCTACGGCCTGCCGGGCGTGGTGTTCGACCCGTCCGCCCGCGGCAGCCAGGCCTTCATCGCCTTCGCGGAAGAGCTGGTCGCCAAGATGCCGCCCGCGAGCGCCTTCGCCTCGGGCGCGGTGGCACCGCCGGTCACGCCCCCGCCGCGCGTGGTGCCCGACCTGCCGATTCCTGACGATGTGCTGGCCGCTGCGCCTTCTGCTTCCGTCGCCGATACCGATCAAAACCCCGTCTGATGCTCGCCCGATGGGCGGCAGGCGCTATCAAGTTCGTAGCAACCAGCCATGAGTGAACCCCGCATCCTGCTGCTGCCCGGATGGCAGAACAGCGGCCCCGGCCATTGGCAGACCCGCTGGGAGTCGGTCTACGGCGACCACCGCGTCGACCAGCACGAATGGATGCGCCCGCTGCGCGGCGACTGGTCGATCCGCCTCGAAGAAGAAGTGCTGGCCGCGCCGGGCCAAGTGGTGCTGGCTGCCCACAGCCTCGGCTGCATCCTCACCGCCGCCTGGGCGGCCCACTCGCGCAACACGCACAAGGTGCGCGGCGCGCTGCTGGTGGCGCCCGGCGACCTGGAGCGCGACGACCTGCGCCAACTGATTCCCGGCTGGGCACCCATCGTGCGCCAGCCGCTGCCGTTCCCGGCCGTGCTCATCGCGGCCAACGACGACCCGTACTGCGAAGCCTCGCGCTCGAAGCAGCTGGCCCGCGACTGGGGCGCACGCTTCATCGATGCCGGCACCGGCGGCCACCTGAACGCCGAATCCGGCCTGGGCGACTGGCCCGAAGGCCGGAAACTCCTGAACGACCTCTCGAAAGACACGCACTGATGGCGACCAAGAAACCCAAGGGCCTGGGCCGCGGCCTCGAAGCGCTGCTCGGCCCGACGGCCGCACCCTCCGCCGATCCGCTCGGCAATGGCGGCGACCGCGCCACGGAAGAGGGCGGCGCCCCGCAGAACCCCAACACCCTGAAGCTCGACCAGATGGTGGCCGGCGTCTACCAGCCGCGCACCCGCATGGACGAGGGCGCGCTCTACGAGCTGGCCGAGAGCATCAAGGTGCAGGGCATCATGCAGCCGATCCTGGTGCGCCGGCTCGACGCCGAGTCGGCCGCGGCCAAGAACGCCGAGTACGAAATCATCGCGGGCGAGCGGCGCTTCCGTGCCGCCCGGCTCGCGGGCCTCGATACCGTGCCGGTGCTGGTGCGCGACGTGCCCAACGAGGCCGCGGCGGCCATGTCGCTCATCGAGAACATCCAGCGTGAAGACCTCAACCCGCTGGAAGAGGCCCAAGGCCTGCAACGCCTGGTGACCGAGTTTGGGCTCACTCACGAAATGGCGGCCCAGGCCGTGGGCCGTTCGCGCAGTGCCGCCAGCAACCTGCTGCGCCTGCTGAACCTCGCCGAGCCCGCGCAGCTGATGCTGATGGCCGGCGACATCGACATGGGCCACGCGCGCGCGCTGCTGTCGCTCGACCGCGGCACGCAGATCACCGCCGCCAACCAGATCGCCGCCAAGAAGATGTCGGTGCGCGAGGCCGAGGCGTTGGTGAAGAAGCTCGCGGCCGAGTTCACGCTCACGCCCTCGCGGCGCGGCAATGCCGGCGAGAAGTCGCGCGACCTGCAGCGCGTGGAAGAAGAGCTGGCCGACCTGCTCACGGCCGAGGTCGAGGTGCGCATCAAGAAGCGCACGAAGCGCGGCGAAAGCGGCGAGCTGGCGATCCACTTCGGCTCCATCGAGGCGCTCAACGGACTCATCGAGCGCATCCGCCGAACGGCCTAGTTCGGCTTGCGTTGCGAAGACGGACCCCTGCGTTCGTTTGATTGATTCCTGCAATCCTTTGCGCGTATCCTCGATCGCGGTTTTTCTTTCAGCCCTGCAAGACCACCACCATCGAAACGAGGGAGTCGACCATGCCGTTCTTCGCCACCAAGTTCCCGCTCGCCGCAGTCGCCGTCGGCGCACTGCTGCTCACGGGCTGCGCCACCACCGACATGCAGATGGGCAGCCAGTCGGCCAAGACCATGGCCACCGGCAGCGCCGCCGGCGGTGCCACCTCGGGCGAGAGCAGCCAGCTCGAGCGCTGCGAATCGCCGCTCGGGACTGTCTCGCTGGTCGAGAACGTCAACGCCGGCTGGTACACCATCCTCACGGGCGAGTACCGCCTGCCGCCTACTGCAAATCTGTTGCGTTTGCTGGTGCAGCAATCGAACTGCTTCATCGTGGTCGAGCGCGGCGCGGCCGGCATGAACGCGATGACGCGTGAACGCGCGCTGCAGCAGTCGGGCGAGATGCGCGGCGGCAGCAACTTCGGCCGCGGCCAGATGGTGGCATCCGACTATGGCCTGTCGCCCGAGATCGTGTTCAGCAACAGCGATGCCGGCGGCATCGGTGGTGCGCTCGGCGGCCTCGTGGGCGGTGGCCGTGGCCGCGCCATCGCGGCCGTCGGCGGCAGTCTGCAGACCAAGGAAGCCAGCGCGCTGTTGACGCTCATCGACAACCGCTCGGGCGTGCAGGTGGCTGCTGCCGAAGGCAGCGCCTCCAAGACCGACTTCGGCGCCTTCGGTGGCCTGGCCGGCCGCAGCGGCGCCGGTGGCCTCGGCGGCTACACCAACACGGCGCAGGGCAAGGTGATTGCCGCAGCCTTCATGGACGCCTTCAACCAGATGGTTCGTTCGCTGCGCAACTACAAGGCGCAGACGGTGCGCGGCCAGGGCCTGGGCGGCGGTGGCCGCTTGGGTGTCGATGGGGGCGCTGCGCCTTCGCAGACCTACGTGCCGCCGGAGCCGGCACCGGCACGTCGCCGCAGGTAAGAACAAAACGCGGGCCTTCGGGCCACGAAAAAGCCCGGCGCTCTTGCGAGCCGCCGGGCTTTTTCATTGATGCGTGATCGCGAGGGATCAGAGGCTGAAGATCTTGCCCGGGTTCATGATGTTCTTCGGATCGAGCGCGCGCTTGATCGTGCGCATCATGTCGATCGCGCCCACGCCGGCTTCGGTCACCAGGAAGTCCATCTTGTGCAGCCCCACGCCGTGCTCGCCCGTGCAGGTGCCTTCGAGGGCCAGCGCGCGGCTCACCAGCGCATGGTTCAGTTCTTCGGCCTTCACGCGCTCTTCGGGGATGTTCGGATCGAGCAGGTAGCCGAAGTGGAAGTTGCCGTCGCCCACGTGGCCGACGAGGAAGTAGGGGATGCCGCTGGCATCGGCTTCGGCCACCGAGTCGAGCAGGCAATCGGCCAGGCGCGAGATCGGCACGCAGGTGTCGGTCGAGATCACGCGGCAGCCCGGGCGCGACTGCACGGCCGCGAAGTAGCTGTTGTGCCGCGCGGTCCACAGGCGCGTGCGTTCTTCCGGCGTGCTGGCCCATTCGAAGGCGTTGCCGCCGTGGCCGCTCGCGAGTTCCTGCACCGTCTCGGCCTGCTCCTTCACGCCGGCGGGCGAGCCGTGGAATTCCATCAGCAGCATCGGCTCTTCGCGCAGGTTGAGCTTGGCGTAGGCGTTCACCATGCGCACCGTGTTCACGTCGATGAGCTCCACGCGCGCGATCGGCACGCCCAGCTGGATCGTCTCGATGGTGGTGCGCACCGCGGCCTCGATGCTCGGGAACGAGCAGATCGCCGCCGACACCGCCTCGGGCAGCGGGTAGATGCGCAGCGTGACCTCGGTGACCACGCCCAGCGTGCCTTCGCTGCCCACCATGAGGCGCGTGAGGTCATAGCCGGCCGACGACTTCTTCGCGCGCGTGCCCGTGCGGATCACGTCGCCGCTGGCCGTGACCACTTCGAGCGCCAGCACGTTCTCGCGCATCGTGCCGTAGCGCACCGCGTTCGTGCCGCTGGCGCGCGTGGCCGTCATGCCGCCGATGGAGGCGTCGGCGCCCGGGTCGATGGGAAAGAACAGGCCCGTGCTCTTGATCTCTTCGTTGAGCTGCTTGCGCGTGACGCCGGGCTGCACCGTCACCGTGAGGTCGTCGGCGTTGATCGACAGCACCTGGTTCATGCGCGACACGTCGATGCTGATGCCGCCTTGCACCGCGAGCAGGTGGCCTTCGAGCGAAGAACCCACGCCGAAGGGAATGACCGGCACGCTGTGTTCGCTCGCGAGCTTCACGGCATCGGCAACATCCTGCGTGCTTTCGGCGAACACCACGGCCGCGGGTGGCGGTGCGTCGAACGACGACTCGTCGCGCCCGTGCTGCGTGCGCACCGCCATCGCCGTGGAACAGTTGTCGCCGAAGCGCGCCTTCAGCCCGTCGATCAGGGCTGCAGGGACATCGCGCAGATGAAGCGCCGGCATCAGGTGCGAGGTGGAAGTCGGGGCGTTCATCGGGCGTCTCCTGGAGGGGCTGAGGGGGATCGGTCATTTTACGGAGCGCGCACCATAATGCGCTTCGGTAAAAGACATGAACCCCACGACCCTTGCAGCCCTCGCGGCCTTTCCCTCGCAGCTCGAAGCTCACTACGCGGCCATTCCCAAAGCCTTCCGGCATTGGGCGCCGCCTTCGTGGGAGGGCGTGCCCAGCGAGGCCTTCACCGCCATCGAGCAGCTGTGCCATGTGCGCGACATCGAGATCGAGGGCTACCACGTGCGCTTTCGCCGCACGCTCGCCGAAACCCATCCGACGCTCGCATCGATCGACAGCGAGCCGCTGGCCATCGAGCGCCATTACGGCGCGGCCGACCCTGCAGCGGTGCTCGCCGAGTTCCGCCTGGCGCGCGTGCAGACGATGGAAATCATCTCGCAGCTGAGCGACGCACAGCTCGCGCGCACGGCCGTGTTCGAGGGCTACGGCCCGCTCACGATGCGCAGCCTCATCCATTACCTGTGCAGCCACGACCATCAGCATCTGGCCGGACTGCAATGGCTGGCCGGCAAGATCGACGCAGCCGGCCTCACGACCTGAACCGAGAGGAGCGCCCATGGGCAACCGACTTTCCCAGATCGCCACCCGCACCGGCGACGACGGCACCACCGGCCTGGGCGACAACACCCGTGTGCCCAAGGACCACCTGCGCGTGCACGCGATGGGCGACGTGGACGAACTCAACTCGCACATCGGCGTGCTGCTGTGCGAACCGCTGCCAGAGCCCGTGCGCGAGCTGCTGGTCGATGTGCAGCACCAGCTGTTCAACCTCGGCGGCGAACTCTCGATGCCCGGTTTCACGCTGCTCAAGCCCGAAGCGCTGCTGCAGATCGACAACGCGCTGGCCGACCACAACGCCGCCTTGCCGCGTCTGGCCGAATTCATCCTGCCCGCCGGCACGCGCGCCGCTTCGCTCGCGCACGTGTGCCGCACCGTGGCGCGGCGTGCCGAGCGCGCGGTGGTGTCGCTGGGCGCCACCACCGAACTCAACGACGCGCCGCGCCAGTACCTCAACCGGCTCAGCGACCTGCTCTTCGTGCTCGCACGCGTGCTCAACCGCATGAACGGCGGCGACGACGTGTACTGGAAGAGCGAACGCATGGCCCGCGCGGCCGCCGCCGAATCCGAAGACCACTCCCAGGGGACGACGCCATGAAGAAGCTTCACATCACCACCGCATCGCTCGCCGCCATCGCCGCCGCGCTCTGGCTGCCCGTCATCGCGCAGGCGCAGAGCGCCGACAACCCGCCCCAGGCCGAACGCGCCCACACGATCAAGTCGCCCTCGCGCAGCGGCAAGGTGGTGGGCAGCGTGCAGCGCGGCACCAACGCCGCCGGCCGCGGCGTCAACCGCGCCGATGCGGCCACGCGGCGCGGCGTGAGCAACGTGTCGGAAAAAGCCAGCCGGCCCGTGCGTAACGTGGGCGAGTCCTTCGGACGCAAGCTGGCACCGGGCTCGAGTGGGCGCGCGGCGCCACCGCCTGTGGGGCCGCAGGGCAACGCGCCCTGATTCAGCGCTGCTGTTCAGGGCGACGCTCCCGCCGACGGGGAGCCTTGCTCCGCGAATGTCCCCCGGCCTGCGGCCTCCTCCTTGATTTCGCTGCGCAAGGCACCGCATCGGCGTGAGCGTTGGGCGGTGCGGTCGTTGATCGGCCGCACACCAGCGCCGCTTCCCGTGCGCAGGACACTGGGTGCTTCCCGCAGCGAAATCAAGGAGGAGGGCGAAGCCCGGGGGACATTC
>NZ_JBXAIG010000003.1:2444-815470 GCF_058795995.1 Variovorax sp. GW823-FHT04F07 | reverse complement strand
GAAATCAAGGAGGAGGGCGAAGCCCGGGGGACATTCGCGGAGGGAAGTACCCGGTGGCCTGTGCACGCGCCCTGAACCAGCGCCCTACAACCCCAGCTGCCGAAAGTCCCGAGGCGCATGCCCCGTCCACTGCAGGAACGCACGCGAAAAGCTCTTCTCGTTGCGAAAGCCCACCGCCAGCGCCACCTGCTTGATCGGCCGCGTGGTCCGGCGCAGCTGCTCCACCGCCAGCTCGTGCCGCACCTCGTTCTTCAGCACCTGCAGCGAGGTGCCCTCTTCGTGCAGCTGCCGGTGCAGCGTGCGCCCCGACACATTCAGCAGCCCCGCCAGCGCCTCCGCCGTGGTCGCCTCGCCGGAGCGCGCGCGCAGCAGTTCGCGCACGCGCTGGCCCAGCAGGCGGTCGCGGCGGTACTGCAGCACCGTGAGCGGCAGGGCGCGCTTGAGCATGGTGCGCAGCGCGCGCTCGTCGCGCAGCAGCGGCAGCGCGAGGTAGCGCTCGTCGAAGCTGATGCTGGCCTGCGGCGCGTCGAAGTGCACGTCGGGCGTGAACATCAGCGGGTAGGCGTCGCGGTGCGGCGGCGCCGCGAACGGAAAGGTGGCCTGGCGCAGCGAGATGCGCGAGTCGATGGCCCAGCACACGTAGCCGTGCATGAAGCGCAGGCTGGTCACCAGGCAGAACTCGCGGAACGCCGGGTCGAGCGGGCGGTTCTCGGTGATGCGCAGCGTGGCCACGCCGCCGGTCACCTCCAGCGCGAGCGTGATGTCCTCGGTGAGCAGGCGGTGGTGGCGGCACCAGCGCTTGATGGCCACGCCCAGGTCGGGCGAGGTGAGCGAGGCGCGGCACAGCATGCCGTAGCTGCCCCAGGGCAGGCGGCGCGAGAACCAGCCCAGCGCCTCGTCGTCCAGCTCCTGCATCGCGTGGCCCGACAGCGCCTCGAACTGCGCGGCCGTCACCCGGGCGCCCGGGCGGGCCAGCTCGCGCGGCGCGATCTGTGCCGCCTGCAGGGCCTGCGCGGGGTCCTTGCCGTAGCGGGCATACCCTTGCACGATGGCTCGCACGAAGGCCATCGGCGTGACGGCGCGGGCGGGTCGCAGGAAGGCGGGGGACGACGTGGTGGAGGGCATCGGTCGTGGCGCAATTTGCAACCATTGTGGCGCCAATTGCGGCGCCACGAGGCGTAAGCTGCGTTTTTTCAAGCGCCATCCGCGCGGGCAGCCCTGCGCGCCGACCCCTTCAGAGGAGACAAGACTCATGCACGATTTCGGCCTCAACTTCGACCTGGGCGACGACATCGACGCGCTGCGCAGCGCGATCCAGGACTTCGCCGCCAACGAAATCGCGCCCCGCGCCGCCGAGATCGACCGCGACAACCTGTTCCCGCACGACCTGTGGCAAAAGCTCGGCGAGCTGGGCCTGCACGGCATGACGGTGAAGGAAGAATTCGGCGGCACCGAGCTGGGCTACCTGGCCCACATCGTGGCCATGGAAGAAGTCTCGCGCGCCTCGGCCTCGGTGGGCCTGTCGTACGGCGCGCACTCCAACCTGTGCGTGAACCAGATCCACCGCAACGGCAGCGACGCGCAGAAGAAGAAGTACCTGCCCAAGCTGGTGAGCGGCGAGCACGTGGGCGCGCTGGCCATGAGCGAGCCCAACGCCGGCTCCGACGTGGTGAGCATGAAGCTCAAGGCCGACAAGAAGGACGGCTACTACGTGCTCAACGGCGGCAAGATGTGGATCACCAACGGCGGCGACGCCGACACGCTGGTCATCTACGCCAAGACCGAACCCGAGATGGGCGCGCGCGGCATGACCGCCTTCATCGTCGAAAAGAATTTCAAAGGTTTTTCGGCAGGCACCAAGCTCGACAAGCTCGGCATGCGCGGCTCCAACACCTTCCCGCTGTTCTTCGACAACTGCGAAGTGCCCGAAGAGAACGTGCTCGGCGGCGAAGGCATGGGCGCCAAGGTGCTGATGAGCGGCCTGGACTACGAGCGCGCCGTGCTCTCGGGCGGCCCGCTGGGCATCATGGCCGCCTGCATGGACGCCGTGATCCCCTACATCCACGAGCGCCAGCAGTTCGGCCAGAGCATCGGCGAGTTCCAGCTGATGCAGGGCAAGATCGCCGACATGTACTCGACCTGGCAGGCCACCCGCGCCTACGTGTACGCCGTGGGCAAGGCCTGCGACCGCAACGACCATGCGCGCACCTTCCGCAAGGACGCGGCCGGCGCCATCCTGTACTCGGCCGAGAAGGCGACCTGGATGGCCGGCGAGGCGATCCAGACGCTGGGCGGCGTGGGCTACACCAAGGACTTCCCGGTCGAGCGGCTGTGGCGCGACGCCAAGCTGTACGAGATCGGCGCGGGCACGAGCGAAGTGCGCCGCATGCTCATTGGCCGCGAGCTGTTCTCCGAAACCGCATAAGCCGCGCTGCACACCCTCACCCCACCCTCTCCCCGCAGGGAGAGGGCGCCAGACAAGGAGACAAGACGATGCCACTGACGCAGAGCCTGGCCCAAGGCGCCACGGACGTCCCCCTCATCGAGCAAGCCATCGGCGACTTCTTCGACGACATGGTTGCCAAGCAACCGGAACGCGAAGCCCTCGTCAGCCGCCACGAAGGCCAGCGCTTCACCTACCGCGAACTGCAGACCGCGTCGAACAAGCTGGCCAGCGCGCTGCTGAACCTGGGGCTCGTGCCCGGCGACCGCGTGGGCATCTGGTCGCACAACAACGTGCCGTGGGTGCTGATGCAGATCGCCACCGCCAAGGTCGGCCTGATCCTCGTCAACATCAACCCCGCCTACCGCACCTCCGAGCTCGAGTACGCGCTCAACAAGGTCGGCTGCAAGGCGCTGGTGACGATGGCGCAGTTCAAGACCAGCGACTACCTGGGCATGCTGCGCGAGCTGGGCCCGGCCAAGCTGCCGCTGCTGCAGCACACCTTCTGGATCGACAAGCCCGGCCAGGGCGACGAGCAGCCCGGCATGCGCCGCTTCAGCGAGCTGCTGGCCGGCGGCGATGCGGCCGACGCGCGCGTGGCCGCCACGCAGAAGACGCTGAAGGCCACCGACCCGATCAACATCCAGTTCACCAGCGGCACCACGGGCTTTCCCAAGGGCGCGACGCTCACGCACCGCAACATCCTGAACAACGGCTTCTTCATCGGCGAGTGCATGAAGCTCACACCGGCCGACCGCCTGTGCATTCCGGTGCCGCTTTACCACTGCTTCGGCATGGTGCTGGGCAACCTGGCCTGCCTCACGCACGGCTCGGCCATCGTGTACCCGAACGACGGCTTCGATCCGCTCACCGTGCTCGAAACGGTGCAAGCCGAGAAGTGCACGGGCCTGCACGGCGTGCCCACGATGTTCATCGCCGAGCTGGACCATCCGCGCTTCAAGGAGTTCGACCTGTCGACGCTGCGCACCGGCATCATGGCCGGCTCGCCGTGCCCCATCGAAGTGATGAAGCGCGTGGTCAGCGAGATGCACCTGGGCGAGATCACCATCGCCTACGGCATGACCGAGACCAGCCCCGTGAGCTGCCAGAGCAGCACCGACACGCCGCTGGACCGCCGCGTGTCGACCGTGGGCACGGTGCAGCCGCACCTCGAGGTGAAGATCATCGACCCCGAGACCGGCGCGATCATGCCGCCGGGCCAGTCGGGCGAGCTGTGCACGCGCGGCTACTCGGTGATGCACGGCTACTGGGAAGACGAGCCCAAGACGCGCGAAGCCATCGACGCCGAGCGCTGGATGCACACCGGCGACCTCGCCACCATGGACGCCGAGGGTTACGTCAACATCGTCGGGCGCATCAAGGACCTGGTGATCCGCGGCGGCGAGAACATCTACCCGCGCGAGATCGAAGAATTTTTGTACCGCCACCCGAAGGTGCAGGACGTGCAGGTGGTCGGCCTGCCCGACAAGAAGTACGGCGAAGAGCTGTGCGCCTGGATCATCGTCAAGCCCGGTCAGAGCGCCACCGACGCCGAGATCCGCGACTTCTGCAAGGGCCAGATCGCGCACTACAAGGTGCCCAAGTACATCCAGTTCGTCTCCGAGTTCCCGATGACGGTGACCGGCAAGATCCAGAAATTCAAGATCCGCGACGCCATGACCGAGCAGCTCGGTCTCAGCCAAGAAAAGACAGCATGAGCAAACTCGAAACCAAACTGAATGCGCGTTCGGCCGACTTCCAGGCCAACGCGGCCGCCATGCGCGCGCTGGTCGACGACCTGCAGCAGCAGTTCGCGAAAGTGGAGCAGGGCGGCGGCGAGGCCGCGCGTGCCAAGCACACGGCACGCGGCAAGCTGCTGCCGCGCGACCGCGTGGCCGAGCTGCTCGACCCGGGCACGCCCTTCCTCGAGATCGCGCCGCTGGCCGCGCATGCGATGTACCTCGATGCCAAGGGGGCCGAGTCGGCACCGGGCGCCGGCATCATCGCGGGCATCGGTCGGGTGAACGGCGTGGACTGCATGATCGTGTGCAACGACGCCACCGTGAAGGGCGGCACCTACTACCCGATGACGGTCAAGAAGCACCTGCGCGCGCAGGAGATCGCCGAGCAGAACCGCCTGCCCTGCATCTACCTCGTGGACTCGGGCGGTGCCAACCTGCCGAACCAGGACGAGGTGTTTCCCGATCGCGAGCACTTCGGCCGCATCTTCTACAACCAAGCCAACATGAGCGCCCAGGGCATCCCGCAGATCGCGGTGGTCATGGGCTCGTGCACGGCCGGCGGCGCGTACGTGCCGGCGATGAGCGACGAATCGATCATCGTGAAGAACCAGGGCACCATCTTCCTGGGCGGCCCGCCGCTCGTGAAGGCGGCTACCGGCGAGGTCGTGTCGGCCGAAGACCTGGGCGGCGGCGACGTGCACACGCGCCTGTCGGGCGTGGTCGACCACCTGGCACAGAACGACCTGCACGCGCTGGCGCTGGCGCGCTCGGCGGTGGCCAACCTCAACGCGAAGGCCGCCGACACGCCGCAAGGCGCCGCGGTGCGCGCACCCGACTTTCCGCGCGAAGAGCTGTACGGCGTGATCCCCACCGACACCCGCAAGCCCTTCGACGTGCGCGAGATCATTGCGCGCATCGTCGACGGCAGCGAGTTCCACGAGTTCAAGGCCCGCTTCGGCGCCACGCTGGTCTGCGGCTTTGCCGAGATCGAAGGCATGCCGGTCGGCATCATCGCCAACAACGGCATCCTGTTCAGCGAGTCGGCACAGAAGGGCGCGCACTTCATCGAGCTGTGCTGCCAGCGCAAGATCCCGCTGGTGTTTCTGCAGAACATCACCGGCTTCATGGTCGGCCGCAAGTACGAGAACGAAGGCATCGCGCGCCACGGCGCCAAGATGGTGACGGCCGTGGCCACCGCCAACGTGCCCAAGTTCACGATCATCATCGGCGGCAGCTTCGGCGCCGGCAACTACGGCATGTGCGGTCGCGCGTACAGCCCGCGCTTCCTCTGGATGTGGCCCAACGCGCGCATCAGCGTGATGGGCGGCGAGCAGGCCGCAAGCGTGCTCGCTACGGTGAAGCGCGACGGCATCGAACTGAAGGGCGGCAGCTGGAGCGCCGACGAAGAAGAAGCCTTCAAGGCCCCGATCCGCCAGCAGTACGAAGACCAGGGCCATCCCTACTACGCCACTGCGCGCCTGTGGGACGACGGCATCATCGATCCGGCCGACACGCGCCGCGTGCTGGCACTGGGCCTGGCCGCGTCGCGCAACGCGCCGATCCCCGAACCCAAGTTCGGCATCTTCCGCATGTGACGAGGGGCACCGCATGAGCAGCACCTTCACCAAGCTGAACCTCGCCATCGACGGCGCGGTCGCGCGCATCTGGCTCGACCAGCCCGACGCGCGCAACGCCTTCGACGATGTCGTGATCGCCGAGCTGACGCAGGCCTTCCTCGAAGCCGGCGCCGCGCCGCAGGTCAAGGCCATCGTGCTCGGCGCGAACGGCCCGGCCTTCTGCGCGGGCGCCAACCTCAACTGGATGCGCCGCATGGCCGACTACACGCGGGGCGAGAACCTCGCCGACGCGGGCAAGCTGGCCGACATGCTGCGCACCATCGCCGAGTGCCCCAAGCCCACCATCGCGCGCGTGCAGGGCGACGTGTACGCGGGCGGCATGGGGCTCGTGGCCGCGTGTGACATGGCCGTGAGCGTCGACACCGCGTGGTACTGCCTCAGCGAAGTGAAGATCGGCCTCGTGCCCGCGACCATCAGTCCGTATGTGCTGCGTGCCATGGGCCCGCGCGCGTCGCAGCGCTACTTCCTCACGGCCGAGCGCTTCACCGCCGCCGAGGCGCACCGCATCGGCTTCGTGCATGAAGTGGTGGCCGCCGACGCGCTCGACGCCAAGGTCGACGAGCTGCTGAAGGCCCTCACCGGCGCCAGCCCCGCTGCCGTGCGCGCCTGCAAGCAGCTGATCGCCGACGTGGCCGGCCGCGAGATCGACGGCGCGCTCATCGCCAAGACGGTTGAAGGCATCGCCGACATCCGCGCCAGCGACGAAGGCCGCGAGGGCGTGCAGGCTTTCCTGCAGAAGCGCAAGCCGTCCTGGCTCGCCGGCTGACAGCCAACCAAGGACCGCCATGAACGCACTCGACATGCCCCAGCTGCTCGCACTGGCCGCCGCCATCGGCTGGGCCAGCGGCGTGCGCCTGTACCTCGTCGTGCTGCTGACCGGCCTGGTCGGCTACTTCGGCTGGGTGCCGCTGCCTGCGGGGCTGCAGATGCTCGCGCATCCGATCGTGCTGGCGGTCAGCGGCTTCATGGTGTTCGTCGAGTTCTTCGCCGACAAGATCCCGGGCCTGGACTCGCTGTGGGACGTGGTGCACACCGCCATCCGCATCCCCGCCGGCGCGGCGCTCGCGGCCAGCGTGTTCGGTGCCGACCATGGAGCGATGGCCGTCGTCGCGGCGCTGCTGGGCGGCGGCTTCGCGGCCACGGCGCATGCGGCCAAGGCCACCACGCGCGCGGCCATCAACACCTCGCCCGAGCCGTTTTCGAACGTCGGCGCGTCGCTGGTCGAAGACTCGATGGTGCCGGCCGGGCTGTGGCTCGCGGTGGCGCATCCGCTGGTCTTTCTCGTGCTGTTCGTCTTCGTGCTCGTGCTCAGCGTGTGGCTCATCCGCAAGAGCTGGCGTTTTCTGCGCGCGCTGTTCAGCCGCGTGGCACGCATCTTCAGTGGCCGGCCCGATCCGGGCGTCACGTCCGCCTTTCAACTGAAAAAGAATCCTCCGGGAGACACTCCGAATGTTTAAGAAGATCCTCATCGCCAACCGTGGCGAGATCGCCTGCCGCGTGGCCGCAACCGCTCGCCGCATGGCCGTTCGCACCGTGGCGGTGTACTCCGACGCCGACGCGCACGCCAACCATGTGCGCGCCTGCGACGAGTCGGTGTACCTCGGCGGCAGCGCCCCGAAGGACAGCTACCTGCGCTGGGAAAAGATCCTCGAAGCCGCCAAGGCCACGGGCGCCGAAGCGGTGCACCCGGGCTACGGCTTCCTCAGCGAGAACGAAGAGTTCGCACAGGCCTGCGCCGACGCCGGCCTGGCCTTCATCGGCCCGCCGCCCTCGGCGATCAAGGCCATGGGCCTGAAGGCCGAGTCGAAGCAGCTGATGGAAAAGGCCGGCGTGCCGCTGGTGCCCGGCTACCACGGCGCCGACCAGGACCCGGCGCTGCTGCAGCGAGAGGCCGACCGCATCGGCTACCCGGTGCTCATCAAGGCCAGCGCCGGCGGCGGTGGCAAGGGCATGCGCGCGGTCGACAAGGCCGCCGACTTCGAGGCCGCACTGGCCTCGTGCAAGCGCGAAGCCATCAACAGCTTCGGCGACGACGCGGTGCTGATCGAGAAGTACGTGCAGCGCCCGCGCCACATCGAGATCCAGGTGTTCGGCGACACGCAGGGCAACTACGTCTACCTGTTCGAGCGCGACTGCTCGGTGCAGCGGCGCCACCAGAAGGTGCTCGAGGAAGCACCCGCACCCGGCATGACCGAGGCGATGCGCAAGCAGATGGGCGAGGCCGCCGTGGCCGCGGCGCGCGCCGTGAACTACGTGGGCGCGGGCACGGTGGAGTTCATCGTCGAGCAGCGCGAAGGCGGCGAGATGAACTTCTTCTTCATGGAGATGAACACGCGCCTGCAAGTCGAACACCCGGTGACCGAAGCCATCACCGGCCTCGACCTGGTGGAGTGGCAATTGCGCGTGGCCTCGGGCGAGCCGCTGCCCGCCAAGCAATCGGAACTGCAGATCCACGGCCACGCCATCGAGGCGCGCATCTGCGCCGAGAACCCCGACAACAACTTCCTGCCCGCCACCGGCACGCTGCGCGTGTACCGTAAGCCGCAGGCCACCGCCTTCCAGCGCAGCCGCGTGCGCATCGACGACGGCGTGCGCGAAGGCGGCGAGATCTCGCCCTTCTATGACTCGATGATCGCCAAGCTCATCGTGCACGGCAGCACGCGCGCCGAGGCGCTGGCCCGGCTCGATGCCGCGCTGGCCCAGGTGCAGATCGTGGGCGTGTCGACCAACGTGCAGTTCCTGCGCGGCATCCTGGCGACCGAGTCGTTCTCGAAGGCCAACCTCGACACCGCGCTCATCGAGCGCGAGCGCGCGGTGCTGTTCGACCGCGAGCCGCTGGGCCTGCCGCTGGCCGCGGCCGCCGCCATCACGCGCACGCTGGTCACCGAGTGGCCGACGCAGCTGCCCGACCCCTTCGAGCGCCGCGACGGCTGGCGCGCACACGGCGAATACAAGCGCCGCTTCGACTTCGAGTTCCGCGGCGCCGAGCACAGCGCACTGCTGACCTACCGCCGCGACGGCGGCCTGCACCTCGCCGTGGGCGGTATCGAAGGCCCGCTCACCATCGGCCGCTTTCCCACGGGCGAATTCGAGCTCGAGTTCGCCGGCACGCGCCAGACCCTCGACGTGCACCTGGACGGCGCCACCGCCCACGTGTTCGCGGCGAAGGGCGCCACGCGCCTCACGGCCATCGACCGCCTCGCCCACGCGGGCGACACCCACGCCGAAGGCGGTCGCCTCACGGCGCCGATGCCCGGCAAGGTCGTGTCCTTCGCGGTCAAGGCCGGCGACAAGGTCAGCCGCGGCCAGCCGCTGGCCGTGATGGAAGCAATGAAGATGGAGCACACCATCGCCGCACCGGCCGACGGTACCGTGGAAGAACTGATGTTCTCGCCGGGCGAGCAGGTGGCGGAAGGCGACGAATTGTTGCGAATGGCTGCGGCGGCTTAACCCCGTTGCGGGTCGTCGCCCGTATCAGCGGTGGTAGTCATTCTTTTCAAGGAGTCCTGATGAGCCGCCGCACCCTTTCCCTGTCGACACCTCGCGCCGCCGTGCGCCACCGCGCAGGCGCTGTCCTGCTGGCCCTGGCGGCCGCCCTGTCGCTGGCCGGCTGCGACCGCCAGCGCAGTGCCGAGTCGGCCGCGCCGGCCTCCGCGTCCATGCCGGCGCCGCCGATGGGCTATGGCGGTGCCATGAAAGCACAGCGGGCGAGCGCACCGCAGGCCGAGATCGCCGCGTCGCAGTCCGACGAGGCGCGGCAGGGCAGTGGCGAGACCGCGCTGCAGCGCTTCCTGGCCGTGCGCCAGGACCTGAACGTCGAAGTGCCGGCTGAACAGCTGGCCGATGCCTGGGGCAAGGTGCGCGACCTGTGCGGCACGCTGAAGTGCGAGCTGCTGTCGTCTTCGCTGCTGCGCGAGACGCCGCAGCAGCCGGGCAACGCCCTGCTCGAGATGCGCGTGGAACCTGCCGACGTCGACAAGCTGCTCGGCGGCCTGGCCGGCGTGGCGAACGTGGTCTCGCACACCACCACCAGCGAGGACAAGACCTCCGAGGTGATCGACGTCGAGGCCCGCATCAAGAACCGCACCGAGTTCCGCGACAGCCTGCGCGTCATGCTGCGCGACACCGTCACCAAGCGCACCATGGCCGACCTGCTGGCGATCCAGCGCACGCTGTCGGACACGCAGGCCGAGCTCGACGCCATCGCCACCCAGCGCAAGGTGCTGGCGCAGCAGATCAGCAAGCAGCACATCCAGATCCAGTTCACGCCCAAGCGCGCGCTGGTGAGCGGCAGCGACGGCTACAGCCCAATGGCGCACGCGCTGCGCAACGCCGGCGACGTGCTGGCCGAAAGCGTGGGCGCGCTCATCACCTTCGTGGCCGCGGCGCTGCCGTGGCTGCTGCTGGTGGTGCTGCCCGTGGGGTGGCTGGTGCGGGTGCTGTGGCGTCGTCGTCGCGCCAAGGTGGCGTGAGACACTGCGCGCCGGCCGCGCCCGACACAGCGCGGCCGCACGACAAGAAGGAGGGGCCGCATGGTGGGTCGATTTCGGAAGTTTCTTGCGGGACTGGGCCTGGGGAAGGCGCAGGACGATGGGGCGGTGCCTGCCTCTGTGCCGGCTGCGCCTGAACCGGCGCCACCGCCCGCAGCGCCCCCTGCACTGCGCTACACCTTCGACGTCAAACCCGCCCAGCCCATGGAACGGTTGATCGCCGCCCCATGGGCCTCGGCGCCCCCGACGCCGCCGAAGCCCTTGAAGCGCCCACCACGGAACCCGCCCGCGCCACCCGTCGAGGCACCTCCGCCGCAGTTCGACGCGACCCCGGACCTGCCGGAGCCCTTCGGCTACAAGGTCTGCTGGTTTGCCGTGCGAGCCTCGGACCCCGCACAAGTGCTCGATGCCCTCGGGTGGGCGTCCGAAGGGCCGGCCAACTGGCACACCGGCATCGCGGCGGCCTACCGCCGGGTGTTCGACGGCCAGGCCCCCTGGGTGTTTGCGTCACCGCCCGTCGACGGCTGGGTGTTGCTCGTGGGGGGCGGCCTGCCGTATCCCGCCGTGTACCCGGAGGACCGCCTCGAAGGCATCGGGCAGGCCTTCGACGTGATCTTCACGCGCCTGAAGGAGCATTTCGGCGAAGCGCAGTTCTTCGGCAGCCACCGTGTCGCCGACTTCGTCGCCTGGGCGCGCGCAAGGCGCGGCGAGCCTGGGCGGCAGTTCAGCTATGCGGGCAGCAGCGGCGAGGTCTATGCCAACGTGGGTGCACAGAGCGCCGAGGAAGCCGCGCTGGGCTTCGCCGTGCTCAGCGGGCTGTCGCCGGTCGACGCGCGCGACCGGCTCTCGGAACTGCTCGAGGAAGAGATGGCGCGCAAGGACGCGCTGGTCGCCTCAGGCATGTCGCGGCGCGACGCCGGCCGGCCGGTCCGCCCGAGTGGCCGCAGCGTCATGCCCGGCGAAGAGGACGTCACGGCGCTTGCCGATGCGTGGAGTGTCGACCCGACGCAGTTCGACGAAGCGGACCGGGGCTATGTGCCGGGCGTGGGGTTGATGGCCCGCGTTCCGAAAGACCTGGGGCAGGAGCCCGTCAGCCCACCACCACTTCGCTGATCTGCATCACCGGCGCGATGTCGGTGTAGTTCTTCACGTCGCCCATGATCTCCTTCACGTGCGGGCCGAAGGCCTTCTGGAAGGACTCGACCGATTCGGCGAACACGTGGCACATGCCGACATACGTGGGCGGCGCGCCCGGTGCGCCGCCGCCCAGGCCCTTGTCGATGGTGTACGAGAGGCAGGCGTCGCCCATGCGGGCCTTGAGCATCGGCATGTGCTGGTCGCGGTAGTAGTCGTGGTCGAACCGCGCGCCGGGGGTGTGGGGGTACATCACGCTGACTTTGATCATGGAAGGTGTCTCCTGGGTGGCTGAATGCGGTCGAGCATAGGAGATGGCGCGCGACGCAACAAGCCGGTGGCTTCTAAGATGGCGCCCATGCGAATCTCCGTCTACCTCACCGACAACCGTCCCGATCCCTGGATCGATGGCCTGAAGGCCGAACTCCCCGAAGCCACCATCGAAGCCTGGACGCCCGGCGCGCCGCAGGCCGACCACGGCGTGGTGTGGGCACCGCCCCAGCAGTTCCTCGACGAGCAACCCGACCTGCGCGGCCTGTTCAACATCGGCGCGGGCGTCGATGCGCTGCTCAAGCTCAAGGTGCCGGCGCACACGCGCATCGTGCGCCTGGACGACGCGGGCATGTCGGTGCAGATGGCCGAGTACGTGTGCCACACGCTCATCCGCCACTTCCGCGAGTTCGACGTGTACGAGGCCGATGCGCGCGAGGGCAAGTGGAGCTACCGCAAGCCGAAGCTGCGGCGCGACTTTCCGGTCGGCATCATGGGCCTGGGCGTGCTCGGCGAGCGCGTGGCCAAGGCGGTGGCGCAGTTCGAATTTCCGGTGCTCGGCTGGAGCCGTTCGCCCAAGGCGCTCGACGGCGTGCAGGTGTTCAGCGGCGAGGCGCAGTTCGACGAGTTCCTGGCCTCCACGCGCGTGCTGGTCAACCTGCTGCCGCTGACCGAGGCCACGCGCGGCATCCTGAACCGCACCACGCTGGGCAAGCTCAAGCCCGAGGGCTACCTCATCAGCATCGCGCGCGGCGGCCACTTGGTCGAAGACGACCTGATCCCGATGCTCGACGCCGGACAGCTCGCGGGCGCGACGCTCGACGTGTTCCAGGTCGAGCCGCTGCCGGCCGACCATGCCTTCTGGCGCCACCCGAAGATCACCGTCACGCCGCACGGCTCGGCGCGCACGCTGCGCGAGGAGTCCATCGCCCAGATCGCCGGGAAGATCCGCGCGATGGAGCAGGGCCTGCCGATCGCCGGCATCGTCGATCCCGTCCGCGGCTACTGACGGCCCGGCGCCGACGACGGTCCGGCTGACACGCGGCCGGCGGGGGAAAACCCCGACGCTTTTGTTTTTCACATACGAGAAAATTTCTTCATGGTTGTGAAAACAGCGTTCCGCGTGATCGAGATCGTCGAGCTCTTCGCCCGGGAGAAGCAGCCGCTGGCCCTGTCCGAGATGGCGCGGCTGCTCGACATGCCGGTGTCCAGCTGCCTGGGCCTGATCCGCACGCTCGAAGAGCAGGGCTACATGTACGAGACCGGCCGCCGCCAGGGCTACTACCCGACGGGCCGGCTGCTCGCCATGGCGCAGGTCATCGCCGCGCACGACCCGGTGCTCGACCGGGTGAAGGCCACGCTCGAGGAACTGCGCGACGCCGCCTGCGAAACGGTGGTGTTCGGCAAGTTCCGCGATGCCGAGCACGTCGTCTATCTCGACGTGCTGAGCGCGCCGCAGCGCATCCGCTACACGGCCGAGTCGGGCGAAACGCGCCCCGCGTACGCCAACTCGCTGGGCCGCGCGCTGCTGTCCACGCTCGCGCCCGAGGCGCGCCGCAAGCTGCTCGAGGGCATGACGCTCGCGCCGCTGACCGACGCCACGCTCACCACCGCCGAGGCCATCGAGGCCGAGCTGCAGCGTGGCGCCGCGCGCGGCTGGTACGGCAACCTCGGCGAAAGCATTCCCGACCTGATCGGCCTGGCCTGGCCGCTGCGCATCGGCGGCGAGGCTTACGCGATCTCGGTGGCCGGCCCGCGCTACCGCATGGAAGCGCGCATCGACGACATCGCCGCGATGCTGCGCTCGGCCTGCCTGGCGATCGAACCCAAGACAGAAAGCCCCCGATGACTGCCACCGCTGCGCGCTACTTCGTCCGCGAGGACGAGATCACCGGCTACCACCCCGCCAACCACACCGGCACGCTGAACAAGCGCCTGATCGGTCCCGAGACGGTGGGTGCGAAGCAGCTCGAGGTGCTGGTGGGCCACATCCAGAAGGGCAAGGGCGCGCTGCCGCATGCGCACCCGGGCATCGAACAGGTCTGCTACATGCTCGAAGGCCGCGCGGTCGCCGAGGTGGGCGGCCAGCGGCAGGAGCTGCATCCTGGCGACAGCTGCTTTTTTCCGGCCGACGCAATGCACACCTTCACGGTGGTGAGCGACGAGCCGGTGCGCGTGCTGGTGATCTACAGCCCGCCGTACGAGGAATCGCCGGAGCGCGTGATCCGGCCCTGAACGACAACCCCCGGAGACACAACCATGCAGACGAAGAACGCGACAGAAACAGTCGCGGTGGAAAGCCGCCGCCGTTTCATTTCCATCGGCGCTGCGGCGGGCCTGGCGGGCGCCGTGCCCTGGGCCTTCGCGCAGGACGGCGGCTACCCGAAGCAGCCGATCAAGCTCGTCGTGCCCTTCGCCGCCGGCAGCGGCACCGACGCGGTGGCGCGCATCACCGCGCAGATGCTGGGCGAGGCGCTCAAGGCCTCGGTGATCGTCGACAACCGGGCCGGCGCCAGCGGCGTGATCGCGGCCGAGCTGGTGGCCAAGGCGCCGCCTGACGGCTACACGCTCTTCATGACCACCAACACCACGCACTCGGCCAACCCGAGCCTGATGAAGTCGCTGCCCTACGACCCGGTGAAAGACTTCGCGCCCGTCAGCCGCATGGGCAACCTGCCGTTCATGCTGGTGGTGAACAACGACCTGCCTGTGAAGAGCGTGGCCGAGCTGCTGGCCTGGGGCCGCGCGCATCCGGGCAAGCTGACCTATGCGAGCGGCAACAGCACCGGCATCGTGAGCGGCGCCACGCTGTCGCGCATGAGCGGCATCCCGATGCTGCACGTGCCCTACAAGAGCACGCCGCCGGCCATCGCCGACCTCATCGGCGGGCAGGTGTCGATGATGGTGGTCGACCTCGCCGCGGGGCTCGCCACGGTCAAGGCCGGCAAGATGCGCGCGATTGCGGTCACCACGCAGGAGCGCACCAAGCTCTTTCCCGAACTGCCGCCGCTGGCCGACACGCCCGAGCTCAAGGGCTTCGACATCACCTCGTGGAACGGCGTGTTCGCGCCGGCCGGCACGCCGCGCGATGTCGTGCTCAAGCTCAACAAGGCGCTCGCGGACATGGCGAACGGCGCGGCGTTTCGCGAGCGCGTGACGAAGCTGGGCTTCGATGCATTCGGCAGCACGCCGGAAGAGCTCGGGGCGTTCACCGTGTCCGAGCTGGCGAAGTGGAAGAAGCTGATCCAGGCTGCGGGCATCCAACCCGAATGAGCACGACCGGTTCTCTCGGCCCCCTTGAAGGCATCCGCATCCTCGACCTCACGGCCGTGGTGATGGGCCCGTACGCCACGCAGACGCTCGGCGACCTCGGCGCCGACGTCATCAAGGTCGAACCGCCGTCGGGCGACAACCTGCGTGCCGTCGGCCCGATGCGCCATGCGGGCATGGGTGCGATGGCGATGCACCTGAACCGCAACAAGCGCTCCATCGTGCTCGACCTCAAGCAGCCCGAAGGCCGCGAGGCCTGCCTGCGGCTTGCGGCGGGCTGCGATGCGCTCATCTACAACACGCGCCCACAGGCGATGGCGCGGCTGGGGCTCGGCTACGAGGCCGTGGCCGCGGTCAATCCGAAGATCGTCTACCTCGGCGCCTTCGGCTACGGCGAAGAAGGCCCGTACGCCGGCAAGCCTGCGTACGACGACCTGATCCAGGGCGCGGCCGGCGTCGCCTCGCTTTTCGCGCAGCAAAGCGGCGGGGCACCGCGCTACGCGCCCGTCACGCTGGCCGACCGCGCCGTGGGCCTGCAGGCCGCCATCGCGCTGCTCGCTGCCGTGCTCAGCGCGCAGCGCACCGGCAAAGGCCAGGCGGTGGAAGTGCCGATGTTCGAGGCGCTCTCTCAGTTCGTGATGGGCGACCACCTCGGCGGCCACAGCTTCGAGCCGCCGCTCGGGCCCACCGGCTACGCGCGCCTGCTCGCGGAGCACCGCAAGCCCTACGCCACGGCCGACGGTTACCTCGGCGTGCTCATCTACAACGACAAGCACTGGCAAGCCTTCTTCGACGTGATCGGCCGGCCCGAGCTGCGCAGCTCGCCGATGTTCGGCACGCACACGGCGCGCGCCGCGAACATCGGCGCGGTCTATGCGTTCGTGGCCGAGGTGATGGCCACGCGCGGCAGCGACGAATGGATGGCGCTGCTCGAAGCCGCCGACATCCCCGTCGCGCGCCTGCACACCACCGAGAGCCTGCTCGACGACCCGCACCTGCGCGCCGTCGATTTCTTCCCCGAGTTCGATCACCCGAGCGAAGGCCGCATCCGCACGCTCGCGCCCGTCGGCCGCTACAGCGCCACGCCCGCAGCGATCCGCCGGCCCGCGCCGCGCATCGGCGAGCAGAGCGTCGAGCTGCTGCGCGAAGCGGGCTACGCGGAAGAAGCCATAGCCGACATGCTCGCGCGCGGCGTCACGCTGCAGCCGGACCCCATGAAAGACAGCGAATGAATTTCTCCCTGAACGAAGACCAGCGCTCGCTCGTCGCGGCCATCGAGCGCCTGTGCGAAGACTTCCCCGTCGACTACTGGCGCGACCACGACGACCGCGCCGTGTTCCCGCACGAATTCCACCGTGCCGTCGCCGACAGCGGCTGGCTCGGCATCGCCATGCCCGAGGCGCAGGGCGGCGCGGGGCTGGGCATCACCGAGGCGGCGCTGATGATGCGTGCCATCAGCGCGTCGGGCGCGGGCATGTCGGGCGCGTCGTCGGTGCACATGAACATCTTCGGGCTCAACCCGGTGGTGGTGTTCGGCACGGAGGAACAGCGCCAGCGCTTCCTGCCACCGCTGATCGCAGGCACCGAGAAGGCCTGCTTCGCCGTGACCGAACCCGACGCGGGGCTCGACACCACCAGCCTCAAGACGCAGGCGGTGCGCCAGCCGAACGGCAGCTATGTGCTGCACGGCCGCAAGATTTGGATCTCGACCGCGCAGGTGGCCGACCGCATGCTGATCCTCACGCGCACCACGCCGCTGGACCAGGTGAAGAAGCCCACGCAGGGCCTCACGCTGTTCTACACGGCGCTGGACCGCAGCAAGGTCGAGGTGCGCGAGATCCACAAGCTCGGCCGCGCGGCGGTCGACTCCAACATGCTCTTCATCGACGGCCTCGAAGTGCCCGAAGAAGACCGCATCGGCGAGGAAGGCCGGGGCTTCGAATACATCCTGCACGGCCTGAATCCCGAGCGCATATTGATCGCGGCCGAAGCCATCGGCATCGGCCGCGCCGCGCTGCGCATCGCTTCGCAGTACGCGCAGGAGCGCGTCGTCTTCGGCCGGCCTATCGGCCAGAACCAGGGCGTGGCGCATCCGCTCGCGCGCGCCTGGGCCAACCTGGAGGCGGCCGACCTGATGATGCTCAAGGCCGCCACGCTGTACGACGCGGGCGAGCCCTGCGGCATCGAGGCCAACGCCGCCAAGTACCTCGCGGCCGAGGCGGCGCACGACGCCTGCCAGAACGCCGTGCTCACGCTGGGTGGCATGGGTTACGCGAAGGAATACCATGTCGAGCGCCTGCTGCGCGAGAGCTACATCCCGCGCATCGCGCCGGTCAGCCCGCAGATGATCCTGAACTTCATCGCCGAAAAGGCACTGGGGCTGCCGAAGTCGTACTGACCACTGCCCATGAACCCACACGCCACCATCACCCGCCATCTCGTCGTCCACGGCCTCGTGCAGGGCGTGGGTTATCGCTGGTCGATGGTGCAGGCCGCGCAGCGGCTCGGCGTGCGCGGCTGGGTGCGCAACCGGCGCGACGGCAAGGTCGAAGCGCTCGTGGCCGGCGAGCCCGATGCGGTCGAGGCGCTGGTGCACTGGGCGCGCCAGGGGCCGGCCGGTGCGCGCGTGGAGGCGGTCGATGTGAGCGAGGCCGACGCCGCGAGCGATCTGCCCGACGGCTTCGCGCAGCGCGAAACCGTCTAGCGGCTGTTTTCCTGCGGGGCCGACCGGTTGGCACCATTTGCAACCGCTGTGGCGCGCATTGCTACCTTCCGCGACTTGTGTACCAAGCAGCGCAAGCCCATGTGTCGGACAATCGAAGCCGGTTTTTCATCATCCTCCCGCGACAGCGACACAAGAGACATCCCATGAAACTCCCCACCCAGGTCGAGCTCGTCGACGTCGGTCCGCGCGACGGCCTCCAGAACGAAAAGCAACCCGTCTCCGCCGAAGTCAAGATCGGCCTCGTGCACCGCCTGCAGGACGCCGGCCTGAAGGAGATCGAGGTCACCAGCTTCGTCTCGCCCAAGTGGGTGCCGCAGATGGCCGACAACGCCGAAGTGATGCATGGCATCCAGCGCAAGCCGGGCGTTCTCTACTCGGTGCTCACGCCCAACATGAAGGGCTTCGAGGCCGCCATTGCCGCGCCGCGCGACGAGTGGCCCGACGAGATCGTGGTGTTCGGCGCCGCGAGCGAGGCCTTCAGCCAGAAGAACATCAACTGCTCGATCGCCGAGAGCATCGAGCGCTTCGCGCCCGTGGTCGAGGCGGCGCGCGCCAAGGGCATCGCCGTGCGCGGCGCCATGTCGTGCACCGTGGGTTGCCCCTACGAAGGCGAGATCGCGCCGGCCAAGGTCGGCTACCTTGCGCAACTGATGAAGGGCATCGGCGTGCAGCGCGTGGACGTGGCCGACACCATCGGCGTGGGCACGCCGCGCAAGGTGCAGGCGGCCATGGAGGCCACGCTGGCGCACTTCGATGTCGATGCCATCTCCGGCCACTTCCACGACACCTACGGGCAGGCGCTGGTCAACACGCTGGCGGCGCTCGAATTGGGCGTGTGGAATTTCCAGTCGTCCTCGGCGGGCCTGGGCGGCTGCCCCTACGCCAAGGGCGCGACGGGCAACGTGGCGACCGAAGACGTGGTCTACATGCTGCACGGCATGGGCATCGCGACCGGCATCGACCTGGACAAGCTCATCGACGCGGGCGTGTACATCAGCGAAGCGCTGGGCCGCGAGCCGAACTCGCGCGCCTCGAAGGCGATCCGCACCAAGCGCGCGGGCTGAGTTTTTTTCTTCTCAGCGCCCGAAGGCACGCAGCCCGAGCAGCACCACCACCGCCGCGGCCAGCAGCACGGTGGTGCACTGCCAGAAGAGCACCGGGCGGCGCTCGATCAGCGGCGGCATCCGCGCGCTCCAGAACTCCGGGCCCGGCGCGCGCAGGTCGTGCGCGAACTCCGACACCGCCTGCTGCCGCTTCGCGGCCTGCGGGTGCAGCGCCTTCTGCAGCACGGCATCGACCCACGCGGGCAGCTCGGGCCGCAGGTGGCGCACCGGCACATAGCGCAGGCGCCCCACATCGGCTTGCGTGCGGATGCGCGACACCTGCAGGCCGTAGGGCAGCTGGCCGCACAGCATCTGGTAGACGATCGCGGCCAGCGAGAACAGGTCGGAGCGCGCGCTGCCGCCGTGGCCGGTGAAGTACTCGGGCGCGGTGTACTGCAGCGTGCCTTCGATGGCGAGCGCGCGGGCCTCGCCGCTGCCGTCGGCCAGGCCGGCCACGTGGGTCGCGGCCAGGTCGATGATCTTCACGGTGCCGGTGCGGTCGATCATCACGTTCTCGGGCCGCAGGTCCTGGTGCAGCATCTCCTTGCCGTGCAGCGCCTGCAGCCCGCGCGCGAGCTGCGCGACGATGCCGCGCACGCTGTCCAGGTCGGGCCGGGGGTGGTCGACCATCCACTGCGCGAGCGTGTGGCCGTCCACGTACTCCATGGCCACGTACAGGTGCGCGCGCGGGCGCTCGACGGCACTGGCCTTGAGCACGTGCGGGCTGTCGATGCGCCGCGCCACCCATTCCTCGAGCACGAAGCGGTCGAGGTAGCCGGGGTCGTCGCGCAGGTCGACCGACGGCAGCTTCAGCACGGCGGGCTGGCCGGTGGCGTCGTCGGTGGCCAGGTAGACGTGGCTGCGCGCGCTCATGTGCAGCTCGCGCACGAGGCTGAAGCCCTCGAAGCAGGCCCGCGGCGCCAGCGCCGGCGGCATCGCCAGGCCTTCGCGCTGCAGTTGTGCGGGCGGGGCGGCGGCGTCGGGCAGCTCGTCGATGCGCAGCAGCTGCACCGTGATGTCGTCGGTGCTGCCCCGGGTGCGCGCGGTTTCCGCGAGCCAGCGTGCTGCTTCGTCGAAGTCGTCGGCATGCAGCGCCAGCGCCTCATGCACGGCGGCGGCGTCCAGGTGCGTGTAGGCGCCGTCGGTGGCCAGCAGGTAGACCTCGCCCACCTCGGCTTGCCAGCAGCGATGGTCGATCTCCACATGGGTGCCCGCGCCCAGCGCGCGCCCGAGGTACGACTCCACCGACGACACGCGCACGCGGTGGTCCTCGGTGAGCTGTTCGAGCGCGCCGGCGTGCAGCCGGTGGATGCGCGCGTCGCCCACGTGCAGCAGGTGCGCGTCGCGGCCCTTGAGGATCAGCGCGCTGAAGGTGCAGACGTAGCCGCTGTCCTTGTCGAAGCGCGCGTCGCTGCGCATCGTCTGCGCATGCAGCCAGGCGTTGGTGGCGCCCAGCACGCGCTGCGCCGCGCGCTGCACCGACCAGGTGTCGGAGGTGGCGTAGTAGTCGTCGAGAAAGCCGCGCACGGCCGCCGCGCTTGCCACCTGGCTCACGCGGCTGGAGCCGATGCCGTCGGCCAGCGCCACGGCGATGCCCTTGGAAAGAAGCAGCGCGCCCTCGGGCAGCATGGCGCCGTGGAAGTCCTGGTTGACCGGCGCGTGAAGCCCCGCCAGCGAATGCTGGCCGAGCGTCACGCGCAGCTGCTTGCGCGGCGGCGCGGGCATGCGAACAATGCGGTGGCTCAGCCGGCGACGCGCTTGGCCGCCGTCTTGTAGTGCGTGGCGTACAGCGTGAGGCCCACGAAGGTCAGGCCGCCGACGAGGTTGCCGATCACGGTGGGCAGTTCGTTCCAGATCAGGTAGTCCATGAAGGTGAACTTGCCGCCCAGCATCAGGCCGGCGGGGAACAGGAACATGTTGACGATCGAGTGCTCGAAGCCCATGTAGAAGAAGACCATCACGGGCATCCACATGCCGATGGCCTTGCCCGACACGGTGGTCGACATCATGGCCGCGACCACGCCGGTCGAGACCATCCAGTTGCACATCACGCCGCGGATGAACAGCGTGAGCATGCCGGCCGCGCCGTGCGCCGCATAGCCGACGGTGCGGCCTTCGCCGATGTGGCCGAGCTTCTCGCCGATGGCGTTGGGCGCTTCGCTGAAGCCGAAGGTGAAGATGATCGCCATGAACACCGCGACCGTGAGCGCGCCCGCGAAGTTGCCCACGAACACCAGGCTCCAGTTGCGCATCACGCCGCCCCAGGTGGCGCCGGGGCGCTTGTCGAGCACGGCCAGCGGCGCCAGCGTGAACACGCCCGTGAGCAGGTCGAAGCCCAGCAGGTACAGCATGATGAAACCGACCGGGAACAGCATGGCGCCGACCAGCGCATTGCCGGTGTTCACGGTGATGCTCACGGCGAAGGCCGCGGCCAGCGCGAGGATGGCGCCGGCCATGTACGAGCGGATCAGCGTGTCGCGCGTGGACATCAGCAGCTTGGATTCACCGGCGTCGACCATCTTGGTCACGAATTCGGCAGGGGCGAGGTAGGCCATTCGGGGTCCTTGGAGAGAGGCTGAAAAAAGGGAAGAGGGCGGCGTCAGGCCAGCGCGACGAGCACGCGGCCGTCTTCGACGCGCACCGCATGCGCGCGCACCGAGTGCTCGGGCGCCTCCAGGCATTCGCCGCTGCGCAGGTCGAAGTGGTTCTTGTAAAGCGGCGAGGCCACGACGATGCGATCGCCCAGGCTGCCGACCAGCCCGCGCGAGAGCACGCTGGCGCCGGCCTTCGGGTCGACGTTGTCGATGGCGAAGAGCGAGGGCTCCTGGCCGACGCGGAAGATCGCGACATGCACGCCGTCGACCAGCGCGCACACGCCGATGTCGGGGAGGATGTCGCCGGCGGCGCACACGGCGGTCCAGTTCAGGGTGTCGGTGGTCATGGGGTTTCCTTCGTTGTCGGTCGCTCAGGCGGCGCTGGTCTCGCGGCGCTCTTCGGGGCGCGCGGGGCGGTTCTGGCCGCGCTCCTGCACGAAGACGATGTGCTCGTCGGGCTTCTCGCTGTTCACGAAGGAGCGGAAGCGCTGGCGCGTGGCGGGGTCGTTCACCGCGGTCTTCCATTCGCACTGGTAGGTGTCGACCACGTGCTGCATCTGCGCCTCGAGCTCGGCGCCCAGGCCCAGCGTGTCCTGCAGCAGCACGCCCTTGAGGTAGTCGAGGCCGCCCTCGAGGTTCTCGCGCCAGGTGCTGGTGCGCTGCAGGCGGTCGGCCGTGCGCACGTAGAACATCAGGAAGCGGTCGATCATGCGGATGAGGTCGGCCTTGCTCAGGTCGCTCGCCAGCAGCTCGGCATGGCGCGGCTTCATGCCGCCGTTGCCGCACACATAGAGGTTCCAGCCCTTGTCGGTGGCGATGATGCCGACGTCCTTGCCCTGCGCCTCGGCGCATTCGCGGGTGCAGCCCGACACGCCGAACTTGATCTTGTGCGGTGCGCGCAGGCCCTTGTAGCGGTTCTCCAGTTCCACGGCCAGGCCCACGCTGTCGTCCACGCCGTAGCGGCACCAGGTGGAGCCCACGCAGCTCTTCACCGTGCGCAGCGACTTGCCGTAGGCATGGCCCGACTCGAAGCCGGCGGCGATGAGTTCTTCCCAGATGGCCGGCAGCTGCTCGACGCGCGCGCCGAACATGTCCACGCGCGCACCGCCGGTGATCTTGGTGTACAGGCCGTACTTCTTTGCGACCTGGCCCACGGCGATCAGGCCCTCGGGCGTGACCTCGCCGCCCGGCATGCGCGGCACCACGGAGTAGGTGCCGTCCTTCTGGATGTTGCCCAGGAAGTAGTCGTTGCTGTCCTGCAGGCCGGCCAGGTCTTTCTTGAGCACGAACTCGTTCCAGCACGAGGCGAAGATGCTCGCGGCGGTCGGCTTGCAGATGTCGCAGCCCAGGCCCTTGCCGTGCTTGGAGAGCAGGTCGGTGAAGCTGCGGATCTCGCCCACGCGGATGAGGTGGTACAGCTCCTGGCGCGAGTAGGGGAAGTGCTCGCACAGGTGGTTGTTCACGGCCATGCCGCGCTTGGCCATTTCCATCTTCATGACCTGCGTGACCAGCGGCACGCAGCCGCCGCAGGTGGCGCCGGCCTGGGTGCAGGCCTTCATCTCGGCGGGCGTGCACACGCCCTGGCCCACGGCCTCGCAGATCTGGCCCTTGGTGACGCTGTTGCACGAGCAGATCTGCGCGCTGTCGGGCAGCGCATCGACGCCCAGGCCCGGCTTGGCCTTGCCGTCGCTCGACGGCAGGATCAGGAACTCGGGCTCGTCGGGCAGCGCGATGCCGTTGAGCGCCAGCTGCAGCAGCGTGCCGTACTCGGTGGCGTCGCCGACCAGCACCGCGCCCAGCAGCTGCTTGCCGTCTTCGCTGACCACGATCTTCTTGTAGACCTGCTTGCGCTCGTCGATGTACTGGTAGGCGCGCGACTTCGGCGTCTTGCCGTGCGCGTCGCCGATGCTGGCCACGTCGACGCCCATCAGCTTGAGCTTGGTGCTCAGGTCGGCGCCGGTGAAGGCGGCGTCGTCCTGGCCGGCGATGTGGCGCGCGGCCACGCGCGCCATGTCGTAGCCCGGCGCGACGAGGCCGAAGGTCTGTTCGTTCCACGCCGCGCATTCGCCGATGGCGTAGACGTTGCGGTCGCTGGTGCGGCAGTGGCTGTCGATCGCCACGCCGCCGCGCGGACCCACGGCCAGCAGGCTCTGGCGTGCGAGTTCGTCGCGCGGACGGATGCCGGCGGAGAACACGATCATGTCGGTCTCCAGGTGCGTGCCGTCGGCGAACACCATGCGGTGCCGCGCGCTCGCGCCGTCGGTGATCTCCACCGTGTTGCGGCCGGTGTGCACGTGCAGGCCCAGCGCCTCGATGCTGCCGCGCAATGCACGGCCGCCGCCTTCGTCGACCTGCACCGCCATCAGGCGCGGCGCGAACTCGACGACGTGCGTTTCCAGGCCCATGTCGCGCAGCGCCTTGGCGCATTCCAGGCCCAGCAGGCCGCCGCCCACCACCACGCCGCTGCGCGACCTGGCGCCGCAGGCCTTCATGGCGTCCAGGTCCTCGATGGTGCGGTAGACAAAACAGTTCGGCCGGTCGCGGCCCGGCACGGCCGGCACGAAGGGGTTGGAGCCGGTGGCGAGCACCAGCTTGTCGTAGGCGATCACCTCGCCGTCGGCCGTGGTCACGGTGTTGTTGCGCCGCTCGACGGCCACGGCCCGCGCGGCCAGGCGCAGCGTGAAGCCGCTGCGCTCGAAGAAGCCGGGCTCGACCAGCGACAGGTCGTCGGCCGTCTTGCCGGAGAAATACTCGGACAGGTGCACCCGGTCGTAGGCCGGGCGTGGCTCTTCGCACAGCACGGTGACCTGTGCGCCGGGAATGCCGAGCGTGTGGAGTTGCTCGAGGAACTTGTGGCCGACCATGCCGTGGCCGATGACTGCGATCTTCATTGGGGGTCCTGCACGCAACCGGCCCTGGAAGGCGCCCCCGCAGCCGCTGTCGAACAGACCGCGTCGTTGGGGCCCCCGCGACGGAACGGATGCGAAATGGGTTGGAGCAGACGAACCGGCGGCGGGCGGCCATCGGTGCGCTTGAACCCCGCCGTCGTTAGCGGAGGCATTGCGAACCCGCCGCAGAGGCCGGTGGGTCGCCACCGTGTTCAGCAATAAGCGTGCCGCGCTCAAAATCCCGTGCGGCGGGCCTCATCGGCCGATGGCGCACCGAAAACGGACCGGGGCCGGCACGCCGCGCACGGGCGTCGTGCGCTGGCGCTCTCCGCATTGGTGCGCCGGGGTGGAGGGGCGCAAGGGGGCGGCGGCGCCGGTGCGCGGGGCTTTTCCGTATGCTCGGGGCCTTGCAACGCAGGGCGAACGCCCCCACGAACCTCGAAGAACTTGCCATGTGCGGCTCCGAACTCCATTCCCTCCCTGAAGGTGTCCAGCGCGTCTCCCGCGTGCTGCAGGACGCCGGCCATCCCCATGCGCCCCGCATGCTCGACGACGCCTGCCGCACCGCGCAGCAGGCCGCCGACGCGCTCGGCATCTCGGTCGGGCAGATCGCCAAGAGCATCATCTTCCGCCGCAAGAGCGACGAGGCGGCGGTGCTGGTCATCACCTCGGGCGACAAGCGCGTCGACGAGAAGAAGGTTGATGCCATCGTCGGCAAGACCGGCCGCGCCGACGCCGACTTCGTGAAGGCGCGCACCGGCTTCACCATCGGCGGCGTGTCGCCGGTGGGGCACGTGACCAAGCCCGTGGTGCTGATCGATCGCGAGCTGTTCCGCTTCGAGGAGATCTGGGCCGCCGCGGGCCATCCGCACGCGGTGTTCCAGCTGCACCCGACCGATCTCGAGAAGCTCACCGGCGCGCCGGTGGCCGACGTGGTGTGAACTTCGACGAAGCGCATGCGCTCGCCGAGCGCGCCGGGACCGTGCAGCGCACGGAAGGCGAGGTGCCCTCGCCGTGCTCGTCGGTGTGCCGCATGGACCGCCTGAGCGGCTTCTGCGAAGGGTGCCTGCGCACCATCCCCGAGATCGCCGGCTGGAGCAAGATGGAAGACGACAGCCGCCGCCAGGTGTGGCGCGCGATCGAACTGCGGGCCCAGGCCGGCATCTGGCGCGTGCCCGAACCCACCACAGGAGACCACGACGCATGAAGCACATCGACTTCTATCTCGATTTCATCTCGCCCTACGCGCACCTGACGTTCGAGCACCTGCCCGAGGCGCTCGAAGGCCTGAGCGTGAGCGTGGCCTACAAGCCGGTGCTGCTGGGCGCGCTGCTCAAGCACCACGGCCAGCTCGGCCCGGCCGAGATTCCTTCGAAGCGCAGCTGGACCTACCGCCACGTGCTGTGGCTGGGCCAGGCGCACGGCATCCCCATCGAGATGCCGGCCTCGCACCCTTACAACCCGCTGCCGCACCTGCGCCTGGCCGTGGCCACGGGCGACGACGGCAGCATCAGCCGCCTCGCGGCCGAGACCCTCTTTCGCCATGTGTGGCGCGGCGGCGAAGAGGCGGGCGATGCCACGCGGCTGGCTACGCTCACCGCGCAGCTGCCACCGAAGCGCGACGTGAACGGCGACGACAACAAGGCCCTGCTCAAGCGCAACACCGACGAGGCCGTGGCGCAGGGCGTGTTCGGCGTGCCGTGCTACGTGGTCGACGGGCGCTTGTTCTGGGGCTTCGACGGCCTGGCGATGCTGCGCGCCTACCTGCAGGGCGATGCCTGGTTCGACGGCCCGCAATGGACCGGCGCCGACCAGCGGCCCTCGTTGCTGCGCAAGGGCTGAGGCTTTTTTGCTGCTTCGCAGCAAGGACTGAGGACAAACCCGCGCAGGGTCCTTGTTTCTTACAAGCTGAAACGAGCAGCGCGGGTTTCACCCTAAACCGTAAGCGCCCGTTCAGTTTCGCGAAAGCCTCGGGTCAGTCGCGCCTCCAAGAATGCCCCACGGTCCCGAATGCCGGGAACCGATGGACGCATACATACACACCAGGAGACGACGATGGCAGCCACGCTAGATTCAAGGGGAGTGCCGCATCCGGCCCCCCGGCCCATGTCCGCGGAGGAGAAGAAGGTCATCTTCGCCTCCTCGCTCGGCACCGTGTTCGAGTGGTACGACTTCTATCTGTACGGTTCGCTCGCCGCGATCATCGCGAAGCAGTTCTTCAGCGGCCTGGATGCGGGCGCAGCCTTCATCTTCGCGCTGCTGGCGTTTGCCGCCGGCTTCCTGGTGCGTCCGTTCGGCGCCATCGTGTTCGGCCGCCTGGGCGACATGATCGGTCGCAAGTACACCTTCCTGGTGACCATCCTGATCATGGGCCTGTCGACCTTCATCGTCGGCCTCTTGCCCAGCTACGCGACCATCGGCGTCGCGGCGCCGGTGATCCTGATCGCGCTGCGCATGCTGCAGGGCCTGGCGCTCGGCGGCGAGTACGGCGGTGCTGCCACCTACGTGGCCGAGCACTCGCCGCACGGCAAGCGCGGTGCCTACACCTCGTGGATCCAGACCACGGCCACGCTCGGCCTGTTCCTGAGCCTGATCGTGATCCTGGGCGTGCGCACCTGGCTCGGTGAGCAGGCCTTCGGCGAGTGGGGCTGGCGCATTCCGTTCCTGGTCTCCATCCTGCTCCTGGCCATCTCGGTGTGGATCCGCCTGACGCTGTCGGAGTCGCCGGCCTTCCAGAAGATGAAGGCCGAGGGCAAGACCTCGAAGGCACCGCTCGCCGAATCCTTCGGCCAGTGGAAGAACCTGAAGATCGTGATCCTGGCGCTGATCGGCCTCACGGCCGGCCAGGCCGTGGTCTGGTACTCGGGCCAGTTCTATGCGCTGTTCTTCCTGACGCAGCAGCTCAAGGTCGATGCGACCACGGCCAACCTGATGATCGCCGCCGCGCTGCTGCTCGGTACGCCCTTCTTCGTGGTGTTCGGCACGCTGTCCGACAAGATCGGCCGCAAGCCGATCATCATGGCCGGTTGCCTGCTGGCCGTGGTCACCTACTTCCCGGTCTTCAAGATGCTGACCGAAGCCGCCAACCCCGACCTGGCCCGCGCGCAAGCCACGGCCGGCGTCACCGTGACGGCCGACCCGAAGACCTGCTCGTTCCAGGGCAACCCGGTGGCCCGCGAGATCGACTTCAAGAGCTCGTGCGACATCGCCAAGCGCTACCTCGTGCAGAACTCGGTGAGCTACGAGAACGTGGCCGGCGCACCCGGCTCCGCGGCCGTCGTGAAGATCGGCGACAAGACCGTCGAGGCGCCCACCGGCGTGGTCGCGAACTCCAAGTTCGACGAGACCAGCGTCAAGGCCATCGCCGCCTTCAAGAAGGGCGTGGCCGAAGACCTGAAGGTTGCCGGCTACCCGTCCAAGGCCGACCCCGCCAAGATCAACAAGGTGCTGACCATCGTGCTGCTGTTCTGGCTGGTGCTGCTGGTGACCATGGTCTACGGCCCGATCGCCGCGATGCTGGTCGAGATGTTCCCCACGCGCATCCGCTACACCTCGATGAGCCTGCCGTACCACATCGGCAACGGCTGGTTCGGCGGCCTGCTGCCGACCACCGCCTTCGCCATCGTGGCCTCGACCGGCAACATGTACAACGGCCTGTGGTACCCGATCATCATCGCGGGCATCACGCTGGTGATCGGCACGCTGTTCATCCGCGAGACCAAGGACGTGGACATCTACGCCAACGACTGATCCTCGGCGGCATCTGGAGGGGGCCGCGCGGCGGCTGCCCTCCGTTCAACAAAGAGGCTTCATGCCCCGCGGCATGAGGCCTTTTTCTTGAACCCTCTTCATCCCCCGTTTCACCTTCTCAGGAGACAGTACCCATGTGGAAAATCGTAGTCGGCTTCGTCATCTTCGCCGCCATTGCCCTGTATGTGATTTCGATGGGCGGCGACAAGATCGACATGTCCGGCGAGAAGCACGGCGGCGACACGACGCACGCCCCCGCACCGGCGGCCACGCCGGCGCCTGGCGCGTCGGCCCCGGCCGCCGCGGCCTCCGCCGCGAAGTAACGCAACGGGGCGCGCGTCAGCGCTTGAAGCGGCCTTCGCTGATGATCGCGAGGTCCGCGAAGTCGATGCCGCTGTGGTCCTGCGGCGAGTAGCTCACCTCGAGCCCGCCGCCCAGGTCGTAGCCCTTGAGGCTTTCGAGCGCCGCGAGCACCTTGGCGCGCGTGGGCTTGGGGCCCGCGCGGCGCAATGCCTCCACCAGCACCTTGGCCGATGCGAAGCCTTCGAGCGCGGCCGGTGACAGCTCGCCCTGGCCCTTGGCGCGGGCCAGCGTCAGCGCCTCCTTCACCATCGGCTGGCCCATCGAGCGTTCGCTGGGGAACACCTGCGTCACGATCACGCCGCGGCTGGCGTCGCCCAGCTGCTTGATGAAGCCCGACGAGGCGTTGTTCGACAGCGTGACCACCTGCGCCGCCGAGCCCGCGGCGCGCAGCGCCTTGATGCCGTCGACCACCGCCACGCCCGAGCCGATCCACACCACCGCCTGCGCGTCGGCCTTCATGATGGCGGGCACGATGGTCTTGTAGTCGGGCTTCTCGCGGTCGGCCGGCACGGTCGCGATCGGCTGGGCCTTGCCCTTGGTGAAGCCGTTCATCGCACCCTGCAGCGCGTCGGCGCCGAACGAGTCGGTCACGTGGACCACGGCGATGCGCGTCAGGCCGATGGTCAGCAGGTGCTGCACCGCCTTCTCGGCCTCGCGCTGGTAGGTGGCGCGCACGTTGAACACGTGCTTTTGCAGTGGCTTGTGCAGCACCATCGCGCCGGTCGAGGGGCCGATGAGCGCCACCTCGTTCTTGTCCAGGTACGGGATGATGGCCTGCGAGTGCGGCGTGCCGCGGCTCATGAAGAGCGCGAGCACCTTCTTGTCCTCGATCAGCACGCGCGCGTTATCGCCCGCGCGCTTGACGTCGAAGGCGTCGTCCATGCGGATGACCTCGATCTTCTCGCCGTGGATGCCGCCCTGGGCATTGGCCGCGTCGATCACCAGTTGCGCGCCGCCGATGGTCTCGTTCACGCTGGCGGCCACCGAGCCGGTCATGCCGGCGGTCTGGCCGATCACGATCTGGGCGGAGGCGCCCATCGCGCACAGCGCCAGCAGGGCCGCCACGCCGATCGCGTGCCGTGAACCTGCCACTTTCTTCTTCGTCATGAAAGCCTTTCGGAGCCTTCGGGAGACTCGCTGAACAATTGTGAAAACAAATGTCGCATTTGTTTCATAAAGTGTCTTTGGACGCATCCAGACAAACCCCTGCGCGGGCGCCGCCCATGCGCCGGGGTGGGCGAAAGCGTCACGAAGCACTCCCTAGAATGTTTGCCCCACCCCCCAAGGCACTCATGACACAGGGCTCCATCCGGATTCGCGGCGCGCGCCAGCACAACCTCCAGAACCTCGACCTCGACATCCGCACCGGCGAGATGACCGTGGTCACCGGGCCCAGCGGCTCGGGCAAGTCGAGCCTCGTGTTCGACACCCTCTACGCCGAAGGCCAGCGCCGCTACGTGGAGACCTTTTCCGCCTATGCGCGCCAGTTCCTGGACCGCATGGACAAGCCCGCCGTCGACAAGGTGGAGGGCGTGCCGCCCGCCATCGCCATCGACCAGACCAATCCGGTGCGCTCCTCGCGCTCCACGGTCGGCACGATGACCGAGCTGAACGACCACCTGAAGCTGCTCTACGCGCGCGCGGCCCAGCTGTTCGACCGCGAGACCGCGCTGCCGGTGCGCCACGACTCGCCCGACAGCATCTATGCGCAGATCGCCGAGCGCGCGGCGGCCGCGGGCGATCCGCGCATCGTCATCACCTTCCCGGTCGAGCTGCCGGCCGGCACCACGGCGGACGAAGTGACGCAGTGGCTGTCGGCCAGCGGCTTCACGCGCGTGCAGGCCGAACGCGAGGTGGCCACGCCCACCGGTCCGCGCAAGGTGCTCGACGTGGTGGCCGACCGCTTCCGCATCTCGAGCGCGGAGCGCGCGCGCGTGGTCGAAGCCATCGAGGTGGCGCTCAAGCGCGGCAGCGGCCGGGTCACCGTGCATGCGACCGGCGCCGAGGAAAACGCACCGACCGACGTGTGGAAGTTCTCCACCGGCCTGCACTGCCCCGAGAGCGACATCCGCTACACCGACCCCATCCCGTCGATGTTCTCGTTCAACTCGGCGGTGGGCGCCTGCGACACCTGCCGCGGCTTCGGCCGCGTGATCGGCGTCGACCTGGGGCTCGTGATCCCGAACGACAAGCTCACGCTGCGCGCCGGCGCGATCAAGACCATCCAGACGCCCGCGTGGAAAGAGGCGCAGGACGACCTCATGCGCCACGCCGAGGCCGCCGGCATTCCGCGCGACACGCCGTGGAACAAGCTCACAGAGGAGCAGAAGCACTGGGTGATCGAGGGCACGCCCAACTACAAGGACGGCAACTGGAACAAGCAGTGGTACGGCGTGCGCCGCTTCTTCGGCTACCTGGAGAGCAAGGCCTACAAGATGCACATCCGCGTGCTCTTGTCGAAGTACCGCAGCTACACGCCGTGCCCCGTGTGCAGCGGCGCGCGCCTGAAGCTCGACCCGCTGCTGTGGCGCATCGGCAGCAAGGACGACGCCGACGCCGTGCTGCCGCCTGAAAAGCGCTTCCTGCCCACCGGCGCGAAGTGGAGCCGCGCGCAACTCGAGGCGCTGCCCGGCCTGTGCCTGCATGACCTGATGCTGTTGCCCATCGAACGGCTGCGCAAGTTCTTCGATCGCGTGGAGCACCACGGCAACGGCAGCCCCGCGAGCGAAGGGGAAGCCCAAGCGCTGAAGCTGCTGTTCGAAGAGATCACCACCCGCCTGCGCTACCTGCACGACGTGGGCATCGGCTACCTCACGCTCGACCGCCAGAGCCGCACGCTCAGCGGCGGCGAGGTGCAGCGCATCAACCTCACGACGGCGCTGGGCACCTCGCTGGTGAACACGCTGTTCGTGCTCGACGAGCCCAGCATCGGCCTGCACCCGCGCGACATGAACCGCATCACCGAGGCCATGCTGCGCCTGCGCGATGCCGGCAACACGCTGGTGGTGGTGGAGCACGACCCGGCCGTGATGCTCGCGGCCGACCGCGTGATCGACATGGGGCCCGGCCCCGGCGCGCGCGGCGGGCAGATCGTGTTCGACGGCGGCACCGACCAGCTGCGCGACGCCGACACGCTCACCGGCCAGTACCTGGGCGGGCGCAAGAAAATCGGCATGGGCTTCAAGCGGCTCGTGAGCGAGAACACGCACCGGCTCATCCTCGAAGGCGTGCGCGAGCACAACCTGAAGAACATCACGGTCGACTTTCCGCTCGCGCGCCTCGTGTGCGTGACCGGCGTGAGCGGCTCGGGCAAGTCCACCCTCATCCAGGACGTGCTGGCGCCCGCGCTCATGCGCCACTTCGGCAAGGCCACCGAGACGCCGGGCGCGCACGACCGCATGCTCGGCGCCGATCATCTGGGCGACGTGGTCTTCGTCGACCAGTCGCCCATCGGCAAGACCGCGCGCTCCAACCCCGCGAGCTACGTGGGCGCGTGGGACGCCATCCGCGAAATCTTCGCCACCGCGGCGCTGTCGCGCCAGCGCGGCTACACCGCGAGCAAGTTCAGCTTCAATTCCGGCGACGGGCGCTGCCCGACCTGCGGCGGCTCGGGCTTCGAGCACGTCGAGATGCAGTTCCTGTCCGACGTGTACCTGCGCTGCCCCGACTGCGACGGCAAGCGCTACCGGCCCGAGATCCTCGAAGTGAAGATCGAGCGCAAGGCCAAGGGCTACAACGTGGCCGACATCCTGGAGCTCACCGTGGCCGAGGCCGCGGCGCTGTTCGACACCGACCGCGACGTGCTGCGCGTGCTGCAGCCCATCGTCGACGTGGGCCTGGACTACGTGAAGCTCGGCCAGCCCGTGCCCACGCTGTCGGGCGGCGAGGCGCAGCGCCTGAAGCTCGCGGGCTTCCTGGCCGAGGCGGCCAAGAGCGCGACCGCGAGCCGCCAGATGGTGGCGCGCAAGGGCACGCTGTTCCTGTTCGACGAGCCGACCACCGGCCTGCACTTCGACGACATCGCGCGTCTGATGCGCGCGCTGCGCAAGCTGCTCGACGCGGGCCATTCGCTCATCGTCATCGAGCACAACCTGGACGTGATCCGCGCCAGCGACTGGCTCATCGACCTCGGCCCCGAAGGCGGTGACGCCGGCGGCCAGGTGGTGGCCGAGGGCACGCCCGAGCAGCTGCGCGAGAACCGCGCCTCGCTCACTGGCGCGGCGCTGGCCGACTACGAACTCGCCGTCGGTCCGGGCGCCTACAAGGTGGCCGAGCGCGCCGCGCGGCGCTACATCGCCAATGCGAAGACCGCGCCCGGCGGCAACGCCATCGAGATCGTCAATGCGCGCGAGCACAACCTGAAGAACCTCAGCGTCGACATTCCGCGCGGCAAGTTCAGCGTGGTGACGGGCGTGAGCGGCTCGGGCAAGTCGACGCTGGCCTTCGACATCCTGTTCAACGAAGGCCAGCGCCGCTACCTCGAATCGCTCAACGCCTATGCGCGCAGCATCGTGCAGCCGGCGGGCCGGCCCGAGGTGGACGCGGTGTACGGCATTCCGCCCACGGTGGCCATCGAGCAGCGCCTGTCGCGCGGCGGCCGCAAGAGCACGGTGGGCACCACCACCGAGGTGTGGCACTTCCTGCGCCTGCTGTACGTGAAGCTGGGCATCCAGCACTGCATTCACGACGGCGCCGCCGTGCAGCCGCAGACGCCCGACAGCATCGCCGCGCAGCTGATGCGCAACTTCAAGGGCCAGCACATCGGCCTGCTCGCACCGCTGGTGAGCAACCGCAAGGGCGTGTACACCGAGCTGGCCGACTGGGCGCGTCCGCGCGGCTTCACGCACCTGCGCGTGGATGGCGACTTTCTGCCGACCACGGGCTTCCCGCGCATCGACCGCTTCAAGGAACACAGCATCGAGCTGCCCGTGGCCAGCCTCGACGTGCTGCCCTCGCAGGAGAACGAACTGCGCGCGGCGCTCACCAGGGCGCTCGAGCATGGCAAGGGCGTGGTGCATGTGCTGAGCGAACTCGACGGCCTGCGCGCCGCCATGATGGCCGGCGTGTCCGCCGTGGGCATCGGCCGCGTGCAGGTGTTCTCCACGCTGCGCGCCTGCCCGGTGTGCAGCACCAGTTATGCCGAGCTCGACCCGCGCCTGTTCAGCTACAACAGCAAGCACGGCTGGTGCCCCGACTGCGTGGGCACGGGCGTGAAGCTCAGCAAGGACCAGCGCAAGGTCTTCGACGATTCGATCCGCGACGACGACAGCAAGGGCCGCGAGCAGACCTTCGCCGAGCCCGAGGTCGAAGACCTCGCCGACGTGGCCTGTCCGACCTGCGAAGGCACGCGCCTGAACGCCACCGCGCGCGCCGTGGGCTTCGGCACCGCGGTCGACGGTTCGGGCGGCATCGGCATCACGCAGCTGGCGCGTATGAGCGTGACCGAGGTGCGCCAGTGGTTCGAGGGGCTGGTGCTCAACGGCCGCGAAGCCGAGATCGCCCGCGACCTCGTGCCCGAGATCAAGAGCCGCCTCGAATTCCTCGAGGAGGTGGGCCTGGGCTACCTCACGCTCGACCGTGGCGCGCCCACGCTCTCGGGCGGCGAGGCGCAGCGCATCCGCCTGGCGGCGCAGCTGGGCAGCAACCTGCAGGGCGTGTGCTACGTGCTCGACGAGCCGACCATCGGCCTGCACGCGCGCGACAACCAGATCCTGCTGAACGCGCTGCACAAGCTCGGCGAGAAGGGCAACACGCTGGTGGTGGTGGAGCACGACGAAGACACCATCCGGCGCGCCGACCACATCATCGACATCGGCCCCAGCGCCGGCAAGCGCGGGGGGCGCCTCGTGGCCGAGGGCACGGTGGCCGACATCCAGAAGGCCGGCGATTCGCAGACCGGCCGCTACCTGCGCGACGCCATCAAGCACCCGCTGCAGGCGCGCCGCCTCATTCCCTCGCCCGATCCGAAGGCGGAAGACAGCGGCAACTGGCTCACCGTGCACGGCGCCGACCTGCACAACCTGCAGGATGTGACCGCCACGCTGCCGCTGCACCGCCTCGTGGTGGTCACGGGCGTGAGCGGCTCGGGCAAGTCGACGCTCGCGCGCGACGTGCTGCTGGCCAGCGTGCAGGGCATCGTGGTGCAGCGCATGACCAAGGCCGGCCGCGACGCCGACGCCGCGGGCAAGCGCCCGGCCTGGACCGGCTGCCGCGGCGTCGACGGCTACGAGGTCATCGACCGCGTGCTCGAGGTCGACCAGACCCCCATCGGCAAGACGCCGCGCAGCTGCCCCGCCACCTACATCGGTTTCTGGGACACCATCCGCAAGCTCTTCGCCGACACGCTCGAGGCCAAGGCGCGCGGCTACGGCCCGGCGCGCTTCAGCTTCAACACCGGCGAAGGCCGCTGCCCGGGCTGCGAAGGCGCGGGCGTGCGCACCATCGAGATGAGCTTCCTGCCCGACGTGAAGGTGCCCTGCGAGGTCTGCCACGGCGCGCGCTTCAACCCCGAGACGCTGGCCGTGAGCTGGCGCGGCAAGAGCATCGGCGATGTGCTGAAGATGGAGGTCGACGAGGCGGTCGAGTTCTTCGCCAGCATGCCCAACATCGCGCATCCGCTGCAACTGCTGAAGGACGTGGGCCTGGGCTACCTCACGCTGGGGCAGCCGTCGCCCACCCTGTCGGGCGGCGAGGCGCAGCGCATCAAGCTGGTGACCGAACTCAGCAAGGTGCGCGACGACATCACGCGCCGCGGCCAGAAGGCGCCGCACACGCTGTACGTGCTCGACGAACCGACCGTGGGCCTGCACATGGCCGACGTCGAGAAGCTGATCCACGTGCTGCATCGGCTGGTGAACGGCGGCCACAGCGTGGTGGTGATCGAGCACGACCTCGACCTGATCGCCGAAGCCGACTGGATCCTCGACCTCGGACCCGAGGGCGGCAACGCCGGCGGACGCATCGTGGCGGCGGCGCCGCCGGAGGAGGTGGTGCGATTGGGTACGCACACTGGCGTAGCTCTTAAGGCCGTGTTGGCACGTTGACGCGCGCAGGCGCACAATGGCTTGAACCCTTGGCGCAGGCGCATCCTGAATCAGCCATGGTGGAGACCGTGTGAACGGATGAAGCGCCGTGCCGGGGGCTACGCAAGGAGCCGTGCCATGACCCGCTTCATCGATGTTCACAGCCTGGTTCGCCTGGTGGATGAGACCGGCGTCCCGGAATTCCTCGTCACGCTGGCCGACGCGCTGCGCGACGACTTCCTGCGATGGCGCGAGTTCGACAAGAAGGCGCGGGTGGCCAGCCATTCGCACCTGGGCGTGATCGAGCTCATGCCCGTGGCCGACGACGGCGCCTATGCCTTCAAGTACGTCAACGGCCACCCGCACAACACGCAGGTCGGCCTGCCCACGGTCATGGCCTTCGGCGTGCTGGCCGAGGTCGACACGGGCTACCCCGTGCTGCTGTCCGAACTCACGCTCACCACCGCGCTGCGCACGGCCGCCACTTCGGCCATGGCCGCCAAGGCGCTGGCGCGGCCCGACGCGCGCAGCCTGGCGCTCATCGGCAACGGTTCGCAGAGCGAGTTCCAGGCGCTGGCTTTCCATGCGCTGCTGGGCATCGAGCAGGTGCGCGTGTTCGACATCGACCCGCGCGCCACCGACAAGCTGGTGCGCCACCTCGCGGCCTGCACGCCGATGGAGATCGTGCGCGCCGACTCCACCGCCGAGGCGGTGCGCGGCGCCGACATCGTGACCACCATCACCGCCTACCAGGGCCACGCCACCGTGCTCACGCCCGACATGATCGAGCCCGGCATGCACATCAACGCCGTGGGCGGCGATTCGCCCGGCAAGACCGAGCTGCACCCCGACGTGCTGCGCGGCGCACGCGTGTTCGTCGAGTACGAGCCGCAGACCCGCATCGAGGGCGAGATCCAGCAGCTGGCGCCCGACTTCCCGGTGCACGAGCTGTGGCGCGTGCTGCTGGGCGAAGTGCCGGGCCGCGAGCGGCCGGAGCAGGTGACGGTGTTCGACTCGGTCGGCTTCGCGCTGGAGGACTACACGGCGCTGCGCTGCATCCAGCAGCTGGCGCTGGAGCGTGGCGTGGGCCGGCAGATCGCGCTGGTGCCCGAGCTCGACGATCCGAAGGACCTGTTCGGTCTCACCGCCTCGGGGCGGCGCCGGGCGGTGCTGCGGCGTGCGGCATGATGGCAGGCCCTGTCGTCACGCCCTTCGCCGCTTCATGCTCACCATCTACAACGACCAGCACGCCCTGCACCAAGGCCAAGTCGAAATGTTCCGGGGCGAGCTGGTGCCCTGCTTCGAGGTGCCCGCGCGCGTCGACCATGTGAGGCACGAACTGGAGCGGCGCGGCCTCGGCCCGCTGCAGGCGCCCGACGCGTTCGACGACGCGCTGCTGGCGAAGGTGCATGCGCCGCGTTACCTCGACTTCATCGCCCATGCCTGGGACGAGTGGGTGGCGCTCGATGCCGCCAATGCCACGCGCGACGCGCTGCCCTCGTACTGGCCCACGCGCGGCATGCGCACCGATGTTCTGCCGAAGAGCTTTCCCGCGCGCCTGGGCCTTTTTTCGTTCGACGCCGGCACGCCGCTGATGGCGGGCAGCTGGGCCGCTGCGCGCCATGGCGCGGCCTGTGCGTGGACGGCAGCGCAGCGCGTCCTCGGCGGCGAGCGCAGCGCCTTCGCCCTCACGCGCCCGCCGGGCCACCATGCGGGCGCGGACTTCTTCGGCGGCTACTGCTTCGTCAACAACGCCGCGGTCGCCGCGCAGGCGCTGCGCGATGCGGGCGTCGAACGCGTGGCCGTGCTCGATGTCGACTACCACCACGGCAACGGCACACAGGCCATCTTCTACGAACGCAGCGACGTGCACTTCGCCAGCCTGCACGGCGACCCGCTGACCGACTACCCGTACTACCTGGGCCATGCCGACGAGCGCGGCGCGGGCGCGGGCGAGGGCTTCAACCACAACCTGCCGCTGCCGCGCGGCACCGACTTCACGGCCTGGCGCACGGCGCTGCGCACAGCGCTCGACGGCATCGCGAAGGTCAAGGCCGGCGCGCTCGTGGTCTCGCTGGGCGTCGACACCTTCGAGGGCGACCCGATCTCGGGCTTCAAGCTGAAGAGCGACGACTACCTGCGCTTGGGCGAAGACCTCGCGCGCGCCGGCCTGCCGACGGTGTTCGTGTTCGAGGGCGGCTATGCGGTGGCCGAGGTGGGTGTGAACGCGGTCAACGTTCTCGAAGGCTTCGCGCAAGCCGCGGGCTGAGGGGGCGAGTAGCCCTGGCGACAGCAGTCGGGTGAGCCCCGATTGCTGCACCGGGCGGGGCAGGGCCCAATGCGCGGCTCGATCCACGCTTCAGGAGCCTTCCGTCATGTTTCGCCGTTCCCTTCTCCGTGCCGCCACGCTGGCCGCCTGCGGCCTCGCCGCGCCGCTGGCGGTGCTTGCACAGGCCTTTCCCGCGAAGCCCATCAAGCTCGTGATCGCCTTTCCCGCGGGCGGCCCGACCGACATCACCATGCGCCAGCTGGCCGACAACGCCAGCAAGATCCTGGGCCAGCCCGTGATCATCGACAACAAGCCCGGCGCCGGCGGCACGCTGCCCGCGCAGGCGCTGCAGACCGCGCAGCCCGACGGCTACACCGTCGCGCAGATTCCGCTGGGCGTGTTCCGCCTGGGCTACACCACCAAGATCAACTGGGACCCGCTCAAGGACATCAGCTACGTGCTGAACGTCACCGGCTATGCCTTCGGCATCGTCGTGCCGGCCGACAGCCCCTTCAAGACCTGGGCCGACTTCGTCGCCTACGCCAAGGCCAACCCCGGCAAGCTCACCTACGGCTCGACCGGCAACCTGACCAGCCCGCACCTCACGACCGAGATCGTGGCGCAGAAGGCCGGCATCCAGCTGCAGCATGTGCCCTACAAGGGCAGCGCCGACCTGATGCTCGCGGTGGTCAGCGGCCAGCTCATGGCCGCGGCCGACAGCACCGGCTTCGCGCCGCAGGTCGAGGCCGGCAAGCTGCGCGTGCTCAACACCTGGGGCGAGAAGCGCCTGGCCAAGTTCCCCGACGCACCCACGCTGAAGGAGCTGGGCTACGACGTGGTGCAGAACTCGCCCTTCGGCATCGGCGCGCCCAAGGGCACCCCGCCCGAGGTCGTGAAGAAGCTGCACGACGCGTTCAAGCAGGCGATGGAAGAACCGAGCTACGTGGCCTCGCTCGGCCGCTACGACATGCTGCCCAACTACATGAGCTCGGCCACGTACACCAAGTTCGCGCAGGACACGGTGGTGCGCGAGAAGGTGATCATCGACAAGCTGGGGCTGGCGAAGGAGAAGTAAGCGCCCGCCGGAAAAGGGGAGGCGTGCGCGGCGCCTACCCCGATCCGCGACCGTTGTCCTGAACTCACCCCCTATGCCCCTCCGTAATCTAGGCGTTAACCCTATGTAATTCCTTTGTCTTCCAGTGAAGGAAAACTCGGACCCAGTCTCGCGGCAACAAGGCCCGGACGTCCCAAAGTCGCGCCCGGTCTCGGCGCAGCGACATCCCCCTCCTGGAGTGACACCAATGAAAAAATCCCTGCTTGTTCTGGCTGCCATCGCAGCCTGCGGCGCCGCGTCGGCGCAATCGACCGTGACCCTGTTCGGCGTGGTCGATGCCGCCTACCGCAACGTAGCGAACAAGAGCGTTTCGACCACCCCCTTCGGCCCCGCCTACAGCGTGAAGGCCAGCCGCAGCGAGCTGGCGAATTCGGGCCTGAGCTCGAGCCGCCTCGGCTTCCGCGGCGTGGAAGACCTGGGCGGCGGTCTGTCGGCCAGCTTCTGGCTCGAAGCCCCGATCACGAATGACGACGGCGCCACCGGCGTGTCGAACTTCACGCGCCGCTCGACCGTGAGCCTGGCAGGCAGCTTCGGCGAACTGCGCCTGGGCCGCGACAAGACCGCGACGGTGATGAACGAAGAACAGTTCGATCCGTTCGGCGACACCGGCATCGGCGGCTCGCTGATCATCGACGCCAACGAAGCCAGCGTGCCGGGCAGCGGCTACGGCAGCAACGGCACCTACAAGCGCGCCAGCAACATGGTGCAGTACTTCCTGCCGCGCCTGGGCGGCTTCTACGGCAACGTGGCCTACGGCCTGGCCGAGCAGACGCGCCTGTCGCCCGACACCGCCGCCAGCACCAACACCGGCCGCCACATCGGCGGTCGCCTGGGCTACACGACGGGCCCGTTCGACATCGCCGCCAGCTACGCGCAGAACGACACCAGCTTCACGACCGGCAGCGGCGCCGCCGCCGTGGCACGCCCGGGCAAGGTCAAGACTTTCAACCTCGGCGCGACCTACGACTTCGGCGTGGCCAAGCTGTTCGGCGAGATCTCGCGTTCGAAGGACGAGCGCAACGCGCTGAACATCTTCACGCCCGGCCAGGACGTGGACCTCACCGGCTACCTGCTGGGCGTGACCGTGCCGATCGGCCCGGGCGTGATCCGCGCGTCGTATTCGCAGGTCAAGTACGACTTCAACCGCGTGCCGGTCTTCGGCGTGAACAACGCCGACCCGAAGGCCAGCAAGCTCGCGCTGGGCTACGTGCACAACCTGTCCAAGCGCACCGCGCTGTATGGCACGGTCGCGCGCGTCAGCAACAAGAACGGCGCGGGGCTCACGGTGGGCGCCGGCCCGTCGTACGCCACCACGTTCAACCGCACGGCGCTGCAGGCCAAGAGCTCGATGGGCTACGAATTCGGCATCCGCCACACGTTCTGATGTCCTGAAGGGTCGCGCATCGCGCGACCCTCACCACTGCAAGTTTCTCCAAGGGTCGTTCAACCGGTCCATTCGGCCCGCCCTGCGCGGGCCTTTTTTTCGTGCACGACGCCCGCGCGGCGCGCGGCTCAGCGCGCCGACAGCACCGCCTGCGCGGCCTGCGCGAAGCCCGCGCCGCGCTCGCCCTGCGTCACGTAGCGCGGCAGGTGCTCCAGTTGCGGCACGAAGCGCGCGACGTTCGCCACGCCGATGCTGTGCGCGAAGCTGCGGAACATCAGCTGGTCGTTGGTGGAATCGCCCACGTAGGCCCAGCGGTCCATCTCGTCGTCGAGCGTGCGGCCCCAGAGCTCGCGCACGATCCAGCGCGCGCCCTCGAGCTTGTCGTTGTCGCCGTACCAGCCGTTGATGTGGATGCTGCTCACGGTGGCGTGCATGCCCTCGCCGCGCATCAGGGCGACGACGCGCGCGATGGTGTCGTCGCTCAGCGTCACGAATTCGCTGTGGTCGATGGCGATGTCGGTCTCGCGCCCGGGCGAGTCGGTGGCGCGCCCGGCGCCCGGAATCTCGCGCTCGATGCGCGCCAGCACGGCCTGCATGCGCGCGAAGTTGGCGGCGCGTGTGGCGGCGTCCTGCTGGTAGCGCTTTTCGACGCCGCCATCGGTCGCAGGCCGCAATGCCACCGCGCCGTTCTCGGCCACGATGGCATCGACCGGCCAGCTGTTCACGAAGGGCAGGCTCCAGCCCACGGGCCGGCCGGTGATGGCAACCACCGCGAGGCCGGCGGCCTTCAGGTCGGCCAGCGCCTTCAACGCATCGGGCGTGATCGCGCCATCGGTGGTGAGCGTGTCGTCGATGTCGGTGAACACGCCGACCAGCGCCGCGCGTGCGTCGGCGGGCCAGCGCGTGAGCGGCAGCAGGTGGTGGGGCGAGGCGGGCAGGGGAGGCGAAGACATGGACAGGATTCTCGGAAGGGCCCGTGATCGTACCGGCGCTTTCGTGTAGCATCCCGCCCCCGCCGCGCTTTCAGGCCGGCGCGGCACCTTCCACCATGCCTCACATCCTCGTCGACAACCTGCGCAAGACCTACCGGGTGTCCGAGCGCGACCCCGGTCTGCGCGGTGCGCTGCGCGGCCTGCTGCAGCGCCGCCACCGCACGGTGGAGGCCCTGTCGGGCGTGTCGTTCGCGCTGGAGCGCGGCGAGCTGCTGGGCTTCATCGGGCCCAACGGCGCGGGCAAGTCGACCACCATCAAGATCCTCTCGGGCATCCTGCGGCCCGATGGCGGGCGCGTGGAAGTCGATGGGCGCGACCCCTTTGCCGACCGCGAACGGCACGTGGCGCGCATCGGCGTGGTCTTCGGCCAGCGCACGCAGCTGTGGTGGGACCTGCCCGTGGGCGACGGCTTCGACCTGCTGCGCGACATCTACCGCGTCGATCCGCAGCGCTACCGCCGCACGCGCGACGAGCTGGTCGCGCTGCTGCACCTGGAGCGCGTGCTCGACCAGCCGGTGCGCCAGCTCTCGCTGGGCCAGCGCATGCGCGCGGAGATTGCGGCGGCGCTGCTGCACGAGCCCGACATCCTGTTCCTCGACGAGCCGACCATCGGCCTTGACGCGCCTTCGAAGCTCGCCGTGCGCGACTTCGTGCGCCGCGCCAACCGCGAGCGCGGCACCACCGTGCTGCTGACCACGCACGACATGCACGACATCGAGGCCCTGGCCCAGCGCGTGATCGTCATCGGTCACGGCCGCGTGCTGGCCGACAGCCCGGTTGAAGCGCTGCGCGCCCAGGTGATGGCCGAGCGCCGGCTGGTGGTCGACTTTGCACAGGACGCCACGCTGCCCGCGCAGGTCGACGGCGCCACCGTGCATTCGCGCGACGGCCAGACGCTGGTGCTCGACTTCGACCCCAAGCAGACCCCCGCGCCCGCGCTCATCGCGCGCATCGCCGGCGCGCACGCCGTGGAAGACATCCGCCTCGAAGGCCTCGCGATCGAAGCCGTGATCGCGCGCTTCTACGCCATGCACGGAGCGGCCGAGGCGTGAGGCCGGCCATGGGCCCGCGCGACCTCGCCCGGCCGTATGTCGCGGCGTTCGTCTCGCGCTTCCTGCAGATGCTGCAGTACCGCACCGCGGCGCTCGCGGGCTTTGCCACGCAGTGCTGGTGGGGCGGCATCAAGGTGATGGTGTTCGCCGCGTTCTACAGCGGCAGCGCCATCGCGGGCGCGGCCTCGTCGATGTCGCTGGCCCAGGCCATCACCTACACCTGGCTCGCGCAAGGTTTGTTGGTGCTGATGCCCTGGCTCGGCGATCCCGAAGTGGCGCAGGCCGCGCGCACCGGCGCCGTCGCCTACGACCGGCTGCGCCCGGTGGACGCCTACGCGCTGTGGTTCGCGCGCACGGCCGGCTGGATCGCGGCGCGCCTGCTGCCGCGCGTGGCCTTGATGGCGGCCTTCGCGGCGGTGGTATTGCCGCTGGTGGGGCTGGGCGACTGGGCCTGGCAGCTGCCTGCGAGCGCGATGGCCGGCGCGGCGTTCCTGCTGTCGGTGGTGCTGGGCCTCTTGCTTTCGACTGCGATGGTGATGCTGCTCAACGTGGCGACCACGGCGGCGCTCAACGAGCGCGGCATCCAGGCGGTGGCGACGCCCGTGGTCATCGTGTTCTCGGGCAACCTGCTGCCGCTGGCGCTGCTGCCCGACGCCTGGCAGACCGCGCTGCTGGTGCAGCCGCTGGCGGGGCTGTTCGATATTCCGGCGCGGCTGTACTTCGGACAGCTGAGCGGCGCGCATGCGCTGGGCGCACTGGGGCTGCAGTGCTTCTGGATCGTCGCGCTGGTCGCGTTCGGGCGGGTGGCGATGGGGCGCACGATGCGCAGTCTGCAGGTGCAAGGTGGCTAGGGTGACGGGCGCGCGCAGGGAGTCACTCCCGCCCTCGGAGGCAGCGCTGTCGTATGGTGGCGGGTGCGACAACCCCGCCCCTGCCATGCGCCCCGTCATTCCCGTTGAAGCCGATGCGCCGACGCCCCTCGCCGTGCGGACCGTGACCTGCGCGATCGACCAGATCGCCGTGGCCGATCTGCCGCGCAGCGCCAGCTCCCCACTCTTCGAACGCCTTCGCCGCTCCGTGCGCGGGGTGACCCTTCGCACGCCGCCTTCGAACGAGGCCGCGCGCTGGCACACGCACACGATCGGCGGCGTCGCCCGGCGCCTTGCGCAGCCCCTCACGTTCACGCCGTACGCCTCCGTGAAGCCTTGTTCGGCACGTTGCGGCTTCTGCTCGGAAAACCTGCGCAAGACCGACGGCGGAACCTCGGCGTCCCGGCTGCGTCCGGCGCCCGACTACTTCGACGGCCTGTCCCGCGCGCTGCGGGCCTTGCGCGGCGTGCCGCTGTCGTGGTCGCTCTCGGGCCTGGAAACGAGCGACGACGCCGACTGGATGCTCCGGCTGCTGCACACGCTGGCCGCGGGCGAAAGCGAAGGCCCGGTGGTCGAAGACCGTGTGCTCTATACCAACGGCGCAGGCTTTGCCGGCCCGCAGGGCGAGGTGCTGCGGCGCGCGCTGCAAGGCTTCGGAATGAGCTGGCTGGAGCTGTCCCGCCACCACCACGACGGCGCGGTCAACCAGGCCATCATGCGGTTCCGGCCCGAGGTGGCCATCGGCGACGCCGCCGTGTTCGAACGCACCGCGCGCCAGCTCGCCGATGCGGTGGCGCTGCGGCTCGTGTGCATCCTCCAGCGCGGCGGCGTCGCGCAGCCGACCGACGTGGCCGCGTACCTCGCGTGGGCACGGCAATGCGGCGCCGGGACCGTCGTCTTCCGGGAGTTCTCGCGGCTCGACGACGGCTATCGCGACAACGCCACCGCGCGCTATCTGCGCACGCAGCGGGTCTCGATGGACGCGCTGCTGACGGCCTGCCTCGACGACCCCGACATCTCGCGCGGGTGGACCCTCGAAAGCCTCACCGAGGGCTACTACTTCTGGAACCTGCGCCTGCGCACCGACAGCGGCCTGACGGTCGTCTTCGAAAGCGCCGACTACGGCGCCATGCACGCGCGCCACGCGACCGGCGATGTCTACAAGCTCGTCTACTTTGCCGACGGACAGCTCTGCGCCGGCTGGGAGCCGGGGCACGACGTGCTGCTCGACACGCGCACCGCGAAGGCCTGTCCATGAGCAGTCACAGCTGGCTGATGCTCGACCATGAATCGCCGCGCTACCGGCTGCCGGACGACCTGCGCGCGCGGGACCCGATGAGCGGGCGCGATTGCGGATGGGTCGAGCAGATGCTGCCCTTCGTGCGCCGGTTCTCGCAACCGGGCGACACGGTGTTCGACTCGTTCGCCGGTTTCGGCACGACGCTGCTCGCGGCACGCCTCGAGCAGCGCCAGGCCCTGGGCTGCGAAGTCGATGCAGGCCGCATCGACCTCATCCGCGAGCGGCTGGCACGCCACGGCCTCGCCCACGGCACGACGCTCCTGCACGCCTCGTGCGATGCGCTCGAAGACGCCGCGCTCCCGCCCTTCGACCTGTGCCTGACGAACGTCCCCTACTTCGGTTGCCGCTGGACCGGTGCGCAGGCAACGTCCCAGCTCTACGACAGCCCCAGCTACGCGCAGCACCTCGATGGCCTGCGCAACGTCTTCCATCGTGTCCGCGCCGGATTGCGCGAGGGCGGCGCTTGCATTGCGATGGTGGAAAACCTCCGGATCGGCGATCGCGTGCTGCCGCTGGCCTTCGATCTCGCTCGCATCCTGGGTTCGCTCTTCACGATGGAGGAGGAGCGCGTGCTGGTCTATCCGCACGACGCGGAAGACAACGACACCGATGCCCGCACCGACCGGCGCCACGAACACGCGCTGGTCTTTCGCAAGCAGCGCGAGCGCATCGACCTGCCAGCCACCGCCGCGCTGCTCGAGGCCATGCGCGCAGAAGGACACGCCTTCACGCTGTTCGGCAGCTTCGCGCGCTGGCAGCAGGACCCACAGGGCCCTCCGCCCGCAGACGCCGACATCCGCGTCGACGCCGACCCGCAGCGCCTGGATACCGTGCTGCGGTGGCTGCAAGGGCAGGGCTTCTCGGTGACGAGCTGGGGCGACCCGGTCACCGCGCCCCTTCACCTCGACAGCTACCGCGGCCGCTTCTACTTCCGAGCCGACCGCATCGATGCCCGTGGCGCATTGATCCGGCTCGACATCTGCTACGAGCAATGAGTGGCATGACGCAACCCGCACAGCGGTGGACCGACCCGCACCACGACCGCGCTCAGTGTGCGCAGGACACTGGGTGCTTCCCGCAGCGAAATCAAGGAGGAGGGCGAAGCCCGGGGGACATTCGCGGAGGGAAGTACCCGGTGGCCTGTGCACGCGCCCTGAACCACGGCGCAACAAAACGAGAGAACCACTGAAGATGGGCGCCCTCCCTCTCTTCTTCCGCCTCATGGCCGCCTCCCTCAGCGGCCAGGCCAGGTACCCCGCGTCCGCGCTGCTGCTGACCCTCGGCCAGTTCCTGGGCACAGGCATCGAGGTCGTCGCCGTCTGGGCGCTGTTCCATCGCTTCGGCGAAGTGCAGGGCTGGGGCATCGGCGAGGTCGCGCTGTTCTACGGCCTCGTGAACTGCATGTTCGCCCTTGCCGATGCACTGGGCCGCGGCTTCGACGTGCTGGGCACCGAGTTCCTGCGCACCGGCACCTTCGACCGGTTGCTGCTGCGCCCACGTCCGCTCGCGTTGCAGCTCATGGGCCACGACGTGCGCATCAGTCGCCTCGGCCGTCTGCTGCAGGGCCTGCTCGTGCTGGCCTTCGCGACCGTGCAGGCCGACATCGCATGGACCCCCAGCGCCTTGGCAATCGCACTGTTCGCCCTGGCCGGTGGCATCGCGCTGTTCCTCGGCATCCTCGTGCTGCAGGGCACGCTGTCGTTCTGGACCGTCGAAAGCCTGGAGATCGCCAACGTGCTCACCTACGGCGGCGTGCAGGCGGCGCAGTACCCGCTGGCGCTCTATGCGCAGTGGTTCCGCCGCGTGCTGACCTTCATCGTGCCGCTGGCCTGCGTGGCGTACTACCCGGTGCTGGCGATCCTGGGCAAGCCCGATCCGCTGGGCGCGCCGGCCTGGGTGGGGTGGGTGTCACCGCTCGCGGGTTTCGTGTTCCTCGCGGCGGCGTTCGGTGCGTGGCGCCTCGGGCTGCGCCACTACACCTCGTCGGGCAGCTGATCAGCCGGCGCTCTGCAGCGCCAGCCCCGCGTGCTCGCGCAGCGGATGGAAGTGGATCTTCGGAAAACGCTCCTGCGCCAGCCGCACGTCGTACGGCGAGGTGCACAGGAAGGCCAGCGTGTCGGCCGCGTCCTTGGCCATGCGCACCGGGTAGGCGTGGACGAACTCGCGCAGCTCGGCCGGCGTGTCCGCCGTGATCCAGCGCGCGCCCGTGTACTGGCAGCCTTCGAGGCGCACGTCGGCGTCGTACTCGGCCTTCAGGCGGTGCTGCACCACTTCGAACTGCAGCTGGCCGACCGCGCCCAAGAGCATCGGGCCGCCGACCTCGGGGCGGAACACCTGGATCGCGCCTTCCTCGCCGAGCTGGGCCAGGCCCTGCTGCAGCTGCTTGGTGCGCAGCGGGTTCTTCAGGATCACGGTCATGAACAGCTCGGGCGCGAAGAAGGGCAGTCCGGTGAACTGCAGGTTCGCGCCGTCGGTGATGGTGTCGCCCAGCTGCACGCCGCCGTGCGTGGTGAAGCCCACGATGTCGCCCGCGTAGGCCTCTTCCACCGCCTCGCGGCGCTGGCTCATGAAGGTCACGACGCTGGTGGGGCGCAGTTCCTTCGCGGTGCGCTGCACCTTCAGCTTCATGCCCGGCGTGTACTTGCCCGAGGCCATGCGCACGAAGGCGATGCGGTCGCGGTGGTTGGCGTCCATGTTGGCCTGCACCTTGAAGACCACGCCCGCGAAGTCCTTGTCCTCGGGCTGGATCTCTTTCACCACCGGCTGGCGGTTGACCAGCGTGGTGCTGGTGCGCGACTGCGGCGAGGGCGCCAGGTCGACCAGCGCGTCGAGCACTTCCATCACGCCGAAGTTGTTCACGCCGGAGCCGAAGAACACCGGCGTCTGCTTGCCGGCCAGGAAGGCCTCGCGGTCCCAGGTGGGGGAGGCGCCGGTGGCCAGTTCCATGCTTTCCATGGCGTGCTCGAAGTCGGCACCGAAACGCTTGACGAGCGTGTCGCGCTCGCTCAGCGGGATGGTCTCGAAGTCGTGCGGCAGCCGCTCGCTGCCCGACTCGAACACCGTCATCGCCTGCGTGCGCAGGTTCATGATGCCGCGGAAGCTCTTGCCCTGGCCCACGGGCCAGGTCATGGGCACGCAGGGCATGCCGAGTTCGCGCTCCACCTCGTCCAGGATGTCCAGCGGCTCGCGCACTTCACGGTCCATCTTGTTGACGAAGGTGATGATGGGCGTGTCGCGCTGGCGGCAGACCTCGATCAGCCGGCGCGTCTGCGCTTCCACGCCGTTGGCCGCGTCGATCACCATCAGCGCCGAGTCGACGGCGGTGAGCACGCGGTAGGTGTCTTCCGAGAAGTCCTTGTGGCCGGGCGTGTCGAGCAGGTTGATGACGTGCTCGCGGTACACCATCTGCATCACCGACGAGGCCACCGAGATGCCGCGCTGCTTCTCGATTTCCATCCAGTCGGAGGTGGCGTGGCGCGAGGCCTTGCGGGCCTTCACCGAGCCGGCGATCTGGATCGCGCCCGAGAACAGCAGCAGTTTTTCGGTCAGCGTGGTCTTGCCGGCGTCAGGGTGGGAAATGATCGCGAAGGTGCGACGGCGGCGGGTTTCGGCGAGAAAAGACAAGGTGGGCAATCTGCAGGGGAATCCCCCGATTTTAGGAGGCCGTGCCGGAACGGGACGGCGCGCCCGGGCTGACCGGCGGATTCGAGCTGGTTTCCTTGCTTTGTCCGGCGATGCGGATGCCGTTAAAGGTGTGTGTGCAGCAAGGGCAGGTCGGTGTCATGTGTTCGGGACCCAGCGCCGGATTCACCACTCGCAACTTGCCTTCGGCATCGACAAACAACCCGCTGTAGTAGCTGGCGTCGCCAATCCTGACGACGTCCTTTTTTTCGTCTTCGCGCAGGGCTACCAGCCAGAAGATCGGTTCGGGACGGTCGAGCCGCGCCACGGCTTCGCTGTGGACTTGGTCCCAGTCGGCACCGACCTTGGACAAGAGAAACCGGCACAGGGGCGTGTAGTCGAGTCCGCGCAAGTGCTTTCCGTGCATGGCGCGTCGCGTCTCTTCGGAACGTTCGTTGTTTTTCGTGTTCCGCTCATGCCGGTAGTCGCCGCCGAAATCGTGATGTACGTTTCGGGCCTTGGTGTTGACCTTGCGATAGAGCGGCTTCTTCGACGCGTGCGGGTTCATCCCCGCTTTATGCCCTAAAACGCCTCCGTCACCCCGTACGCCCGCATCTGCGCCTCGACCTGCGCCGCGTCCTGGCTCAGCACCACGAGGTCGTGCGCCTTGCCCTCGCGGTCCTTCACGTGGCGGGTCAGCAGGGCCTCGGGCCGGAAGCCGAGGGCCTGGAAGACGGCAATGGCGCCGCGCTGGTCGACGGTCATCTGGGCGACGATCTTTTCCTGCCCGTGGGCGAAGGCCAGCGCGCAGCCTTCCTGCGCCAGCTGCTGGCCCAGGCCGCCGCCGCGCAGCGCGGGCGACACCAGCACGCGCAGCTCGGCCACGTGGCCCGACCACGAATGCGGGTCGCGGATGACGGCGGCGCAGCCCAGCACGGCGCTGTCGCGCACGGCGAGCACGCTGTCGATGTCGCCGCGCTCGATGGCGCGGACCCAGGCGGCCATCACCTTGGGCTCGGTGATGTCGCGCGGCAGAAAGAGCAGGTCGTGCGCCGGCAGCGCCTGCGCGAAGGCCAGCACGGCGGGGGCGTCGGCGCCGGTCATCAGGCGCAGGGCGATGTCGCCGTCCGCGTGGGAAACGGTGCGCGGGTAGGTGCGGGAAGAAGATGCGGTCATGAGCGTAGGGGGAGGGTTGTGTTCGTCAGGTGGAGCGCACGCCCAGCCACTCGTCGAGCTTGGGCCACAGCCGCCGCACGGCGTTGGTGCCGGCCGCCAGGCTCACGTGGCCGCCCTTGAGCACCACCTCTTCCTTGTCGGTGGAGCCGATGCCGGCGATCAGCGGCTGCCCCGCCTCGTAGGGCACGATGTGGTCGTGCTGCGCCAGCGCGTGCAGCACCGGCACGGTGATGTTCTTCAGCAGCACGGGGCGCCCGCCGAGCACCAGCTCGCCCTTGTGCAGCTTGTTGTCCCACATGAGTTCCTTCACCGTCTGGCGGAAGTACTCGCCGGCCAGCGGCAGCATCTCGGCGCCCCAGCGGTCGAACATGCGGTACGACTTGACGAACTCGTCGTTGGCCATGTTGTCCCACAGCTGCACCAGCCCGGCGCCGCGCCCCGCGGGGCGCAGCATGTCGAAGGAGGCGAACAGCATCTCGGGCGGCACGTTGCCCACGGTGTCGATGAGGCGGTCGACGTCGAAGTAGCGCCGGTCGGACCACGCATGAAAGAGCTTCATGCGGCTGAAGTCGATCGGCGTGGTGAAGAGCGCCAGGTTCTTCATCGGCCCGCCGGGGTGCAGCGCCGCATACAGCGTGGAGAGCACGCCGCCCATGCAGTAGCCGGCGATGGTCACGTCGTCCTCGCCCGAGTCTTCCTGCACGCGGCGGATCGAGTCGGGAATGAAGTCGAGCACGTAGTCCTCGATGCGCAGGCGCTTCTCGTCGGGGCGCGGCGCGTTCCAGTCCATCACGTAGACGTCGTAGCCCTTGAGCAGCAGGTACTCGACCATGCTCTGGCCCGGCGCGAGGTCGAAGATGTAGGCGCGGTTGGTGGTGGCCATCACCATGAGCACCGGCACGCGGTAGATCTCGTCGACCATCGGGCGGTAGTGGTACAGGCTCAGCGTGCCGCGCCGGTGGATCTCGTCCTTGGGCGTGAGGCCGACGGCAGGCGCGGTCGAGGTCAGGAAGTCCAGCCCCTTGATGTTGCGCTGGATCGTGCGCTCGATCTCGCCGCGGATGTCGGGCAGCTGGAAGGTGTCGGGCGGCGCGCTCATGGGCGGCGCTTTCCAGCGGTGCGTTTCCTGGGGGCGGCGGCCTTGGCTGCCGGTGCAGGCACTGCCGCCGCCGGCGGTTGCTTGGTGCGACGCGGCCGGGGCGGTGCAGTGGCCGTATCGGCGGTCCGCGCGGCCGGCCCGGCCCCGCCTTCCAGCGCGCGGCGGATGCCCGCCAGGTGGTCGTCGATGCGGTGCAGCTGCTCGCCCAGCGCCTGCAGGTCGGCGCGCGTGGGCAGGTTCAGCAGCGTGAGGTAGCGCGCCATCAGGTCGCCCACCGCCTTCTGCGCGGTGAGCGAGGCGTTCATGCCGCCGTGCATGCCCTGGCGGAACGGGTCCGAGGCCATGGCTTCGTTGGCGAATTCGTTGGTGCTTTTTTCCCACTGGGCCGTGAGCTCGCGCCACAGGGCCATGGGATCGAGGGACGGAAACTGGTTCATGAAAAACACCTCCGTCTGGGTTTCTTGTCGTTGTCTCTTTTTCTTCAGTGATCGTCGCGCCGCGCCGCCCGTGCGGTGTGCGCGGCGATGGCCTCGATGATCTGCGGCCACATCGCGATCGGCAGCGCATGGCCCATGCGCGGAATGCGCAGCAGCGTCGCGCCGGGAATGGCCTCGGCCACGTCGATGCCGCAGGCCACGGGCACCAGCGGATCGACATCGCCGTGGATCACCAGCGTCGGCACCTGCACCGCGCGCAGCGCCGGCTTGCGGTTGCCCGACGCGAACACGGCCGCCAGCTGCCGCGCCACGCCGCCCGGGTTGAGGCCGCGCAGGAAGGCCAGCTGCGCGCGTTCGGCGTCGCGCGCCTCGTCGAGCGGAAAGGCGTCGGGGCCGCGCAGCACGCGCCACAGCTTGGCGTGGTGCGGCAGGTAGGCCTCGAAGCTGGTCGGCGCGGGCGCGAACAGCACCGCCAGCGCCTCGGGCGTGGGCGGCGGCAGGGCCGGGTCGCCGGTGCTCGACATGATGCTGGTGAGCGAGCGCATCCGCCCCGGGTGATGGACGGCCATCTCCTGCCCGATGGCGCCGCCCATCGACGCGCCCACGACGTGGGCGCGCGCGATGCCCAGCGCATCGAGCAGGCCGGCGCAGTCGTCGGCCATGTCGCGCAGCGTGTAGGGCACCTGCAGCGGCCGCCCCGCCATGGCCTGCAGCATCAGCGCCTGGATGTCGGGCACGCCGGCGTGCGGCAGGTGGGTGGAGTGGCCGATGTCGCGGTTGTCGAAGCGGATCACATGGTGGCCGCCGGCCTGCGCCAGGGCGGCGCAGAACGCGTCGTCCCAGGCGACCATCTGGGCGCCGAGGCCCATGACCAGCAACAGCGGCGGCGCCTCGGGGTCGCCGAAGCTGTCCCAGGCCAGTTCGATGCCGTTGGCGCGGGTGCGCCGTTCGGTGCGGGGCGCGACGGCGGTCATGCGGGCCTTTCTTTTCTTCTTGTTACTTGCGCTGCAGCAGCTTCGTGACCTCGTCCACGTTGGCCTGGATGCGCTGGCGCACCACGTCGAAGGCGTCGGCCTGCGACTTGGCGGCCAGGGTGGCCAGCTCCTTGATGTCGTCGACGGCGCGCTGGAACGACTGGCGGCCCAGCTCGTCGAGCTTGGCGAGGTTTTCCTTCGGGTCCTTGCCCGGCATCGCCTTGGCGGCGGTCTGCCATTCGGCGATGGCCGTCTTGATCATTTCGGTCTGTCGCTGCACCACGGTCTGCAGGCCCTGGTAGGACTTCTCGTTGGCCTGCATCAGCGCCTGCAGGTCCTTGCGGCCGCTGTCGAGCAGCTTGCCGGCGCCGCCGGTCAGGTTCAGGTTCTGCAGGCGCTCGGCCATGCCCTTGAGGTTCTTCATCGGATCGAGCATGTCCGCGGCGGACGGCGCCGCCTGCTTCGCGCCGGCGCTGCTGGCGGTGGTTTTTTTCGCGGCGGCTTTCTTGGCAGTGGCCATGGTGCGGAATCTCCTGTGTCGGGTGATGAAAACAATCGAACGGGTGGATGCAGGCAGCGGCCGGGCGGCCGGGGCCCGCCGCCACGATACGCCGGGCCGGCGCGGCTCAGGGCGCTCCAAGCGCGGATTTGCCTGCGGAGTTTCCCGGGGTGGCCCGCGCCGCACGGCCCGGCCTGGCGGGTGTCCGCGCTTTCCGTGATGTGGGATGCCCCGGTCGATTGGCGGGCCGGGCGGCCGCGACTACAATCCGGCGCTCCGAGGAGCGTTGCAGCGCCGTCAGGCGTGAGGCTCGGACCACATCGCAACCACGCTCACCCGCTGTTCTCGCGGTGAGTCTTTCTTCCCCGTACGCAGTGGCATCTTTCAAACCAGTTTTGGAGTTCACATGAGCGCTGTACTCAAGCCCACCCCCGTCTCGACCGCCGACCAGGCGATTGCCGACCTGTCCCTTGCCGCCTGGGGCCGCAAGGAAATCAAGATCGCCGAAACCGAGATGCCCGGCCTGATGGCCATCCGTGAAGAGTTCTCGAAGGGCCAGGCCCTGAAGGGCGCGCGCATCACGGGCTCGCTGCACATGACCATCCAGACGGCCGTGCTGATCGAGACGCTGCAAGCCCTGGGCGCCGAAGTGCGCTGGGCCTCGTGCAACATCTTCTCGACGCAGGACCACGCTGCCGCCGCCATCGCCGCCGCCGGCACCCCGGTGTTCGCCATCAAGGGCGAGTCGCTGAAGGACTACTGGGACTACACCCACGCCATCTTCGACTTCGGTCCCAAGGGCTCGAAGGGCGAAGGCCCGAACATGATCCTGGACGACGGCGGCGACGCCACGCTGCTCATGCACCTGGGCCAGCGCGCTGAAAAAGACCTGGGCGTGCTCGCCAACCCGACCAGCGAAGAAGAACGCATTCTGTACGCCGCCATCAAGGCCAAGCTGGCCGTGGACGACACCTGGTACACCCGCAAGTCGGCCGAGATCATCGGCGTGACCGAAGAGACCACCACCGGCGTGCACCGCCTGAACGAGATGAGCGCCAAGGGCACGCTGCTGTTCCGCGCCATCAACGTGAACGACTCGGTCACCAAGAGCAAGTTCGACAACCTCTACGGCTGCCGCGAATCGCTGGTCGACGGCATCAAGCGCGCCACCGACGTGATGATCGCCGGCAAGGTGGCCTGCGTGGCCGGCTACGGCGACGTGGGCAAGGGCTCGGCCCAGGCGCTGCGTGCACTGTCGGCGCAGGTGTGGGTCACCGAAATCGACCCCATCAACGCCCTGCAGGCCGCCATGGAAGGCTACAAGGTCGTGACCATGGAGTACGCCGCCGACAAGGCCGACATCTTCGTGACCACCACCGGCAACCGCGACGTGATCCGTCACGAGCACATGGCCGCCATGAAGGACCAGGCCATCGTCTGCAACATCGGCCACTTCGACAACGAGATCGACGTCGCGTCGATCGAGAAGTACGAGTGGGAAGAGATCAAGCCGCAGGTGGACCACATCACCTTCCCCGACGGCAAGAAGATCATCCTGCTGGCCAAGGGCCGCCTGGTGAACCTGGGCTGCGGCACGGGCCACCCGAGCTTCGTGATGTCGTCCTCGTTCGCCAACCAGACCATCGCCCAGATCGAGCTGTTCACCAAGCCCGACGCCTACCAGGCCGGCAAGGTCTACGTGCTGCCCAAGCACCTGGACGAGAAGGTCGCGCGCCTGCACCTGAAGAAGGTCGGCGCCATGCTCACCGAGCTGACCGACTCCCAGGCCGCCTACATCGGCGTGGACAAGAACGGCCCTTACAAGCCGGACACCTACCGCTATTGATCCGCGTGCGCGCCGATCAACTGTTGGTAGAGCGCGGCCTGGCCGCGTCGCGTTCGCAAGCCGTGCGGCTCATCGCCGGCGGCATGCGCTGGCGTGACGCGGGCACGGGCGACGCGTGGCGCAACGTCGCCAAGAACAAGGACGAAGTGCCCGAGTCGGCCGAGCTCGAGCTCGCCGACGCCGCCGAGGCGCGCTACGTGTCGCGTGGCGGCCTCAAGCTCGAAGGCGCGCTGAAGACCAGCGGCGTGGACCCGACCGGCAAGCTCTGCCTGGACGTCGGCCAGTCGACCGGCGGCTTCACCGACTGCCTGCTGCAGCATGGCGCCGCCAAGGTGGTGGGCGTCGACGTGGGCCATGGGCAGCTGCATGCGCGCATGCGCGAGGACGAACGCGTGGTCGCCATCGAAGGCGTCAATGCGCGGGCGCTGTCGCCGGCTGACCTGCAGGTGGACGATGAAGAAGACGCAGAAGCTGGCGAGGCGGTCGAAGCTGTCGAAGCCCCGCCTGAACCGCGCTTCGACCTCATCGTCGGCGACCTGTCCTTCATCTCGCTCACGCTGGTACTGCCGGCCGTGGTGCAGTTCCTGGCCGACGACGGCCAGTTGCTGATGCTGGTCAAGCCGCAGTTCGAGCTGCAGCCCGGCCAGGTCGGCAAGGGCGGCATCGTGCGCGACGAGGCGATGTACGCTGTGGTCGAGAAGCGCCTGCACGACGCCTGCGCGGCGCTCGAGCTGAAGGTGCTGCGCTGGTTCGACAGCCCGATCGCCGGGGGCGACGGCAACCGCGAGTTTTTCATTCACGCCGTTCGTGCTGCTGCCAAGGCGGGCGACGGTTCCTAAGGAGACGCAGGTGCGCCTTCCGCTGAGTTTCGAATTCTTCCCGACCAAGACGTCCGAAGGCGCGGTCAAGCTGCGCGCCGTGCGCCAGCAGCTGTATGCGCGCAAGCCGCAGTTCTGCTCCGTCACCTACGGCGCGGGCGGCTCCACGCACCAGGGCACCTTCGGTGCGGTGCAGGAGATCCTGGCCGAGGGCGTGGACGCAGCCAGCCATTTCTCGTGCATCGGCGCCACGCGCGCCACCGTGCGCGAGCAGCTGGCCGAGCTGAAGGCCATGGGCGTCAAGCGCCTCGTGGCGCTGCGCGGCGACCTGCCCAGCGGCTACGGCATCGGCGGCGAGTTCCAGTACGCGAGCGACCTGGTCGCCTTCATCCGCGAGGAGACCGGGCGCGACTTCCACATCGAGGTGGCCTGCTACCCCGAAGTGCATCCGCAGGCGCGCTCGCCCGAAGCCGACCTGCAGGCCTTCGCGACCAAGATGAAGGCCGGCGCCGATTCGGCCATCACGCAGTATTTCTTCAGCCCCGAGGCCTACTTCCGCTTCGTCGACGACGCGCGCAAGCTGGGGCTCGACACGCCGATCGTGCCGGGCATCATGCCCATCACGAGCTCGACGCAGCTCATGCGTTTCTCGGACGCCTGCGGTGCCGAGATTCCGCGCTGGATCCGCCTGCGGCTGCAGGGCTTCGGCGACGACACGGCCTCCATCAAGGCCTTCGGCCTGGACGTGGTGACGGACCTGTGCGCGCGCCTGCAAGCGGGCGGCGCACCCGCGATCCACTTCTACACGATGAACCAGTCGGCGGCCACGCTGGCGATCCTGGAGCGCCTGGATTGAGAGGGCTGCGCGCGGTCGCCGTCGCGGTCTCCTGCGTGCTCGCAGGGTGCACCATGCCGCCTGCCACGCAGGAGAAAGACGCGGACACCACCGCCACGCCGGCGGCGTCCGGCAAGCGGCTGCAGCCGCTGGGACGCGGCCTGGCCGTGCCGCCCGGCGCCGCCCCGCGCTCGGCCGTGCCGTCGGTGCGCTACGACCTCGCGGTGTCCGGCACCGGCGAGTCGCTGGACGACGGCGTGCCCGGCGATGAACCGCGCGAGATCTTCGAGCGCGGCGGGGCCTCGTGGTACGGCATCCAGTTCCACCAGCGCAAGACCGCCAACGGCGAGCGCTTCGACATGGGCGCCATGACGGCGGCCCACAAGACGCTGCCCTTCAACACGCGCGTGTGCGTGCGCAGCCTGGTCAACGGCAGCGAGGTGCTGGTGCGCGTCAACGACCGCGGGCCCTTCACGCCGGGCCGCATCATCGACCTGAGCCGCGCCGCGGCCGACCGCATCGGTCTCACGAGCATGGGCATCAAGCAGGTGGCGCTGTCGGTCATCGACCGCGAGGGCATGCGCTGCGGCGGCCAGGCCGTGGCGGCGGAAGATCTGCAGCCCGCGCTGTTGCCCGAGGCTCCGACGTCGCGCGTTCGCGCGCCGGCACCTGCGCGCAAGCGGGTGATCGTGCCGCCGCGCAAGCGTCGCTGAGCGGCCTGCCTCAGCCGCCGCTCTCGAGCGAGTAGGCGGCGTTGCGGTCCTGGGCCAGGCGCTCGGCCAGCTGCGGCAGTGCCTCGGCCAGTTGCGCCTTCAGCGTGTAGGGCGGGTTGATCAGGAACATCCCGCTGGCCGGCAGGCCCGGACGCTGCGTTTCGCCCGAGGCGGCGTCCTTCGTGATCTTGCTCGACTTGACCGTCAGCGTGGCGTGCAGCCACGGCTTGCCGGCCTTGGTCGCCATCGTCTTCAGGCGGCGCGGCAGGTCGTGCGCCTCGGGGCGCGGAATGATCGGGTACCAGACGGCATACGTGCCGGTGGCGAAGCGCTTGAGCGCCTCGGCCGCGAAGTCGAGCACGCGGCCGTAGTCGGTCTTCATTTCGTAGCTCGGGTCCATCAGCACCAGCGCGCGGCGCGAGGGCGGCGGCAGGAACTTGGTGGCGCTGCCGAAGCCGTCGTCGCGCAGCACGGCGATGCGGCGGCCGGCCTCGAGCTGGGCGATGTTGGCGTCCAGCGTGCGGGCGTCGGTCGGGTGCAGCTCGAACAGCTTGAGCTTGTCGTGGTCGCGCAGCAGGTGCTGCACGATGAACGGCGAGCCGGGGTAGACGCGGGCGCCGCCCTTGGGGTTGAAGTCGTGGATCACGCTGAGGTAGCGGGCGATGGCTTCGGCGACCGGCTTTTCTTCGGCGGGGGCTGCGGGCTTCTTGCCCGTCGACTTGGCGGCGGGGGCGGGTGTGGCGGGGGCTTTTTCCGGTTCGGTGAAGAAGCGCAGCACGCCGTCGGCCGCTTCGCCGCTGGTGCCGGCGTAGTCGCCGTCGAGCCGGTACAGGCCGGCGCCGGCGTGGGTGTCGACGACGGTCAGCGCGGCGTCTTTTTCAAGCAGGTGGTCGAGGGTGGCAATCAGGACCGTGTGCTTGAGCACGTCGGCGTGGTTGCCGGCATGGAACGCGTGGCGGTAACTGAACATGGAATGAGGCCTGAAAAAGTGGAAAGGGGAGCGCTAGACTCGCGCGGCGCTACATTGATTTACAAAACACAACGAGGGGCAGCAATGCGAGGAGCCGGATGGCGATTTTGGGGCCTGTGCGTCGGCGCGGGTGTTTTGTCTATTTTGACGGGCTGCGCCTCCGTGACCCACGGCACCACGCAGAACGTGAAGGTCGAGACCCTGTCGCCCGAGGGCAAGGTGGTCGACGGCGCCCGCTGCCGGGTCTCGAACGACCGCAATGATGCGGTGGTGCGCTCCGGCCTGACCCTGCCGGTGCGGCGCTCGGGCGAGAACCTGAACATCGAATGCACCCAGTCCGGCCTGCCGCCGGCCCGCGGCCAGGCGATTTCGCGCGTCAACGTGGGCCTGGTCGGCAACGTGATGATCGGCGGCCTGGTCGGCGTGGCGATCGACACCGGCACCGGCGCGGGCTTCAACTACCCGAGCTGGATCCAGCTGATCTTCGGCGAGGTGCGCAGTTTCGACCGCAGCGCGCAGACCGGCGACGAGGCGACGGTCGGCATGAAGATCGGCACGACCGAGATGGCGGCTGCGCCGGCGCCGAAGACGGCCGTGGCAGCGCCTGTGCCTGCGCCCGCGCCGGCCGTGGTCGCGCCACCGCCGCCTCCCGTGGCGGTCGCACCGCCCGCTCCGGTGCGACCTGCGCCCGCAGTGCCGCCCGCCGCGCCCGACGCCCGCGTCTCGATGGACGACCTGCGCGGCCTGCTGCCCGCCAAGCCGTGAAGCCGATCTGGACGAACGCCGCGCCGTGGCTGTGCGCCGCGGGCGCCCTGCTGGCCGCCGGCCCCGCCGCCGCGCTGGAACCCGACGCCCTGTTCGCCAAGCTGACCGGCAGCGTCTGGGCCGTGCGCACCTTCGACGCGCAGGAGCGCCCGCTGCGCGCCGGCAGCGCCGTGGTGATCGCGCCCGGCCGGCTCGTCACCAACTGCCACGTGCTCGCCAAGGCCAGCAACTTCGTGGTCAAGCGCGACAACGTCACCTACGGCGCCACGCTCGAATACCCGGACCCGGGGCGCGACCTGTGCCAGATCAAGGTCGCCAACTTCACGGCAACCCCGGTGACCCTGGCGCCCGCCGGCGGTGCGCGGGTGGGGCAGCGCGTGTACGCCATCGGCAACCCGCGCGGGCTGGAAAACACGCTCAGCGAAGGCCTGTTGTCGGGCCTGCGCGGTGGCGACGGCGAGGCGCGGCTGCTGCAGACCACGGCCGCCATCGCCCCCGGGTCGAGCGGCGGCGGGCTGTTCGACAGCGACGGCCGCCTGCTGGGCATCACCACCTTCTCTGCCCGCGACGGCGGCAACCTGAATTTCGCGATGCCGGCCGAGTTCCTGGCGGAACTGCCGGCCCGCGCCCAGGCGCAACTGGCGGCGCGGGCCCGGGAGCCTGCGGGCGCTGCCGCCCGACGGGTGGCCGACGCCGGTGGGGCGGGCATCCCGCTGACCGAGCCGCTGCGCGCCGGCGACGCGCTCGAGTACGTGCGCACGGACCGGCTGACGGGCAACCGGGCGCCGGTGATCTACCGGGTGGACCGGGTCAGCGGCGACGAGGTGTCGTTCAATGCCGGCAGCCGGATCGAGAAGACCAACGGGCAGGTGGTCTCCATCACGTCGCCGGCCGGCGGCCTGTTCGACACCGCGTCGCCGCCGGGCGGCTGGGCATTGCGCAAGGACGACATCCAGCCCGGCATGCGCTGGCAGCTCGACTACGTGACGACCACCGGCGACCGGCTGCGGCATGAACTCACCGCCTCGGTGGGCGGCGAGCAGACGATGCGTGTGGACGGGGTGGAGTTGAACGTGATGCGCATCGGCTACGAGGGCTGGATCTTCGCCTCCAGCACCACCAGCTTGCCGCTGACCGGCGCCAGCACGCGCTTTCGGGGCGCCGCCTGGTACAGCCCCGAGCTGGGCCGGGTCGTCCGTTTCGAGGGCGAATACCAGCGCGGGGTCTCCTCGGGGGCCAACGAGAGCCTGGAACTCGTCCGCATCCAGCGCTGAGGCCCCCGGAAGCCCGAAAATTGGCCGTTTGGCCATTTCTTCATATAATCGCGGGCTTCGCAGCGTTTTTGTAGCCCCGCGGCGAAGGCATGCCAGCTGCCCGTTCATTGGGCGGAAGGCGTGAAAACCCACCTAAGAGATTCCCATCAGAGGAACGCCGACCGTGGAAAAGGGCTCGCCAAACCCTCTTTCAAGAGAAAAACTCATGACCAAAACGTTCAGCGCCAAGCCCGCTGACGTGACGCACGAGTGGTTTGTGATTGACGCGACCGACAAGGTCCTCGGACGAGTAGCCAGCGAAGTTGCTCTCCGTTTGCGCGGCAAACACAAGGCCATTTACACGCCTCACGTCGATACCGGTGACTACATCGTCATCATCAACGCCGCGCAACTGCGCGTCACCGGCGCCAAGTCGATCGACAAGGTGTACTACCGTCACTCGGGCTACCCGGGCGGTATCACGGCGACGAACTTCCGCGACATGCAGAACAAGCACCCGGGCCGCGCCCTGGAAAAGGCTGTCAAGGGCATGCTGCCCAAGGGCCCGCTTGGTTACGCGATGATCAAGAAACTCAAGGTGTACGGTGGTGCTGAGCACCCGCATACCGCCCAACAGCCCAAAGTGCTGGAACTGTAAGGAGCCTTGAGAATGATTGGTGAATGGAACAATGGCACCGGCCGTCGCAAATCCAGCGTCGCCCGCGTGTTTCTGAAAAAAGGCACCGGCAAGATCACGGTCAACGGCAAGGACATCCAAGCGTTCTTCGGCCGTGAAACCTCGATCATGATCGCCAAGCAGCCCCTGGCGCTGACCAACAACCTCGAAGCTTTCGACGTGATGGTCAACGTGAACGGCGGCGGCGAATCGGGTCAAGCCGGCGCCACGCGCCACGGCATCACCCGTGCCCTGATCGACTACGACGCTTCGCTGAAGCCCGTCCTGAGCCAAGCCGGCTTCGTGACGCGCGACGCACGTGAAGTCGAGCGTAAGAAGGTCGGTCTGCACTCCGCCCGTCGCCGCAAGCAGTTCAGCAAGCGCTGATCCCCTGCTCGTTGCGAGACAAGAAGCCGCCCTCGGGCGGCTTTTTCGTGGCCGCGTCCCCCAGGTGCCCCTGGTGGATGCGGCGCCCGACCCCACTTGCGATGGGTGCTCGCCACAGTCGGCCTGCCGAAAATGCGGCATTGCAGTAGCATCCGTCCCATTGGCCGCCCAAGCGGCCCCCCAAGGAGTTTCACCCCATGAGCGCTGTTGCCGAAAACATCCAGACCCAGATGCCCGAGCCGATCGTCTTCACCGACAGCGCGGCCGCCAAGGTCGCCGACCTGATCGCCGAAGAGGGCAATCCCGACCTGAAGCTGCGCGTGTTCGTGCAGGGTGGCGGGTGCTCGGGCTTCCAGTACGGTTTCACCTTCGACGAGATCACCAACGAAGACGACACCACCATGACCAAGAACGGTGTGTCGCTGCTGATCGACGCCATGAGCTACCAGTACCTGCTCGGCGCCGAGATCGACTACAAGGAAGACCTGCAGGGCGCCCAGTTCGTCATCAAGAACCCGAACGCCACCAGCACCTGCGGCTGCGGTTCCAGCTTCTCGGCCTGATGCCTGGATGCTGCTGACCAGCCCCCTCGAAAAAGCCGCCTCCGGGCGGCTTTTTGCTGCCCGTCGTTTTCCCGAGTCCACGCCTTCCCGATGAGTCCCGAAGAAACCGCCGTCCCCGTCGATCCCGCCCGCAAGAGCCTGCTGTGGCTCGTGGCCGTGGGCTTCTTCATGCAGACGCTGGACGCCACCATCATCAACACGGCGCTGCCCGCCATGGCCGCCAGCCTGGGCGAGAGCCCGCTGCGCATGCAGTCGGTGGTGGTGGCCTACGCGCTCACGATGGCGATGCTGATCCCGGCCTCGGGCTGGATCGCCGACCGCTTCGGCACGCGGCGGATCTTCTTCTGCGCCATCGTGCTGTTTGCCGCCGGCTCGGTGCTGTGCGCGCTCTCGCAGGGGCTGGGGCAGCTCGTGGCGGCGCGGGTGGTGCAGGGCCTGGGCGGGGCGCTGCTGCTGCCTGTGGGGCGCCTGGCGCTGCTGCGCACGGTGCCCCGCGGCGAGTTCCTGCAGGCGATGAGCTTCGTGGCCATTCCGGGGCTCATCGGGCCGCTGCTGGGGCCCACGCTGGGCGGCTGGCTGGTGCAGTACGCCTCCTGGCACTGGATCTTCCTCATCAACGTGCCGGTGGGGCTGGCCGGCTGCATCGCCACGCTGCGCTACATGCCGGACCTGCGCGGCGCCCTCCAGAAGCGCTTCGACGGCGTGGGCTACGCGCTGCTGGCCTTCGGCATGGTGGCGATCTCGCTGGCGGTCGACGGCGTGTCGGGGCTCGGGCTGCGCCAGGGCGGGGTGATGGCGGTGCTGATCTTCGGCTTTGCCAGCGTGGTCGCCTACTGGCTGCGCGCGGCACGCACGCCGGAGCCGCTGTTCTCGCCCGCGCTGTTCGGCATTCCGACGCTGAGCATCGGCCTGCTGGGCAACCTGTTCTCGCGCCTGGGCAGCAGCTGCATGCCCTTCCTGGTGCCGCTGCTGCTGCAGGTGTCGATGGGCTATTCGCCGGTGCGCGCGGGGCTGATGATGCTGCCGGTCGCGCTGGCCGGTATGGCCATGAAGCGCTTTGCCACGCCGCTGATCACGCGCCACGGCTACCGCCGCGTGCTGGTGGCCAACACGGTGCTGGTCGGCTGCACCATGGCCAGCTTCGGCCTCACGGCGCCGGGGCAGCCGGTGGCGCTGCACCTGTTGCAGCTGCTGGTGTTCGGCGCGGTCAATTCGCTGCAGTTCACGGCCATGAACACCATCACCCTGAAGGACCTCGACGGCGGCATGGCCAGCAGCGGCAACAGCCTGCTGTCGATGGTGCAGATGCTGGCGATGAGCCTGGGCGTGGCCGCCGCCGGCGCGGTGCTGGCGGGCTACAACGGGGTGTTCGGCACGGCCACGGCGGTGCAGACGCTCGATGCGTTCCAGGCCACGTTCGCGACGATGGGGCTCATCACGGTGGCTTCGGCGCTGATCTTCTGGCATCTGCCGGCAGAAGTGCGGGCGGCGCAGCCTGCGCAGCCGGAAGTCTCCGGCCAGGGTTGACGCAGATCAGGCCGGGTAGATCGCGCCGAGCACCCGCGCCCCGCGCGCGCCGGTCACGCTCGCGAGGTTGCCGGGTTCGCGCCGGACGGTGCGTCGGGCCAGCCACGCGAATGCGGCAGCCTCGACCTGCTGGGGCGGCAGGCCGTGTTCTGAGGACGCCTGCACCTGCACGCCGGGCAGCAGGGCGCGCAGGCGGGCCATGAGGTGGTCGTTGAGCGCACCGCCGCCGCAGACGATCAGCAAGGCGCTCTCTTTTTGATAGCTACGCAGCGCTGCCGCACAGGTGCTGGCGGTCAGCTCGGCCAGCGTGGCCTGCACATCGACAGGCGCCCAGGCGGCCGTGCCCAGGTGGCCGGTCAACCAGTCCGGATGGAATAAATCGCGCCCCGTGCTCTTCGGTGGCGCCTTGGCGAAATACGGTTCGGCCTGCAGCCGGGCGAGCAGCTCGGGCAGTACGCGCCCGCTGGCGGCCCACTGGCCGCCCCGGTCGAAGGGCTGGCCGAGGTGGCGCTGGCACCAGTGGTCCATCAGCGCGTTGGCGGGGCCGCAATCGAAGCCCAGCAGGGAGGCAGTGCCAGCAGGCGCGCTCGTGGCGGGCAGCAGGCTCAGGTTGGAGATGCCGCCGAGGTTCAGCACCGCGACGGGGGCATCAGGCCGGGCGAACAGGGCCTGGTGGAAGGCCGGCACCAACGGGGCGCCCTGGCCGCCGGCCGCGAGGTCGCGGCTGCGGAAGTCGGCGACCACGTCGATGCCGCTCAGTTCGGCCAGCAGCGAGGGGTTGTTGACCTGCAGCGTGTAGCCCGTGCCGTCGAATTCGAGCGGCCGGTGGCGCACGGTCTGGCCGTGGGCGCCGATGGCGGTGACGGCGTGGGGTGCCGTGCCGGTGCTGGCCAGCAGCTGCGCGACCACGTCGGCATACACCCGTGCCAGGCCGTTGCCGGCCAGGGCCGCGCGGTGCAGTTCGTTGTCGCCGGGGGTGTTGAGCGCCATCAGCTCGGCGCGCAGCGGGGCGGGAAAGTCGGCGCTGGCATGGCCGATCACCGCGAGGTGGCCATCGTCGGAGAAATCGGCAATGACGCCGTCGACCCCGTCGAGCGAGGTGCCCGACATCAGGCCGATGAAGCGTTGCTGCGGCGGCTGCGGTGCGGCGGCCATGCCTGGGGGCGCGAGGCTCAGTCGGCGCTGGCCTGGATCACCGAGAAGGCGGCAGCCAGCTCGGTGCGGGCGCCCACGGCGATGCGTTCGAAGGCCGGGCGCAGGGCCGCGGTGATCGGTGCGCCGCCTTCCTGCGCGATCGTGGTCGGGTCCTGGTAGGCCCCGCCGACGCGGTATTCGAAATGCAGGTGCGGGCCTGTGGCCCAACCGGTCGAGCCGACGGCGCCGATGGTCTGGCCCTGGCTCACGCTCTCGCCGGCCTTCACGTTGATGCGGCTCAGGTGGGCGTAGGCCGTCTGCTGGTTGTTGCGGTGGTTGATGATGACGATGTTGCCGTAGCCGCTTTGCGTGCCGGCGAAATCGACCGTGCCGTCACCGACCGTGCGCACTGCGGTGCCCGTGGGCGCCGCGTAGTCGATGCCGTTGTGCTGGCGCCAGCTGTTCAAAATCGGATGCATGCGCATCGCGAAACCGCTGGAGACGCGCGAGAACTCGACCGGCGTGGCCAGGTAGGCCTTGCGCAGGCTGTCGCCGTTCGGGCGGTAGTAGCTGCCCTTCTGGCCCGCGCCCGGGGGCTGGAACCAGACGGCCTGGTGGACCTTGCCGTTGTTCTCGAACTCGGCCGAGAGCACGCGGCCGCTGCGCAGCGCCTGGCCGTCGGCTTCGAAGGTCTCGTAGACCACGGCGAAGCGGTCGCCCTTGCGCAGCGAGCGCACGTCGACGTCGCCCGCGAAGATGTCGGCCAGCTGGCTCGCCACGGCGTCCGGAATGCGCGAGTCGTCGGTGGCGGCGAACAGCGAGCTGCGGATGGTGCCGCTGGCCAGGCGCGTGCCCGGCGTCAGCATGTCGCGCTCGGTGCGGGCCACGAAGCCGGTGGGGGTGCGCTCGACGACGAAACGCTTGAAGCCGCCGTCGGCGTCGGGAATCCAGCGGGCGCTGAGCTTTTGCAGCTGGTTTTCCTGCGTGGCTTCGGCCGTCACGGTGCGGCCTACGCGCGCGAACAGCGCCATGCGCGCTTCGGCGTTGCCGCGCACGAAGGCGGTGGCGGCGGGGTCGGAAATGCCCAGGCGCTTCATCAGCGTATCGGCCGTGTCGCTCGAACGCGAGACGTCGGTGCGGAACAGCGTGAAGCTGAAGTTCTCGAGCGACGCCGACTGGTCGGCGAAAGACACCGGCGCGGTGGCTTCGAGCACTTGCTGGATGGGGAGGTCGGACGCGTCGGGACCGAGCGAGGCGACCGCGAGGGTGCCGGCGCTGAGCAGCATCGCAGCGATCGCTGCGGTGATCTGCTTGGGGTACGTCCGGAATGTGTAGGCCACGCGGGAAGCGAGAAGCTCCTCGGCGGCGAGAATGCCGTTGATCAAACTGTGGATTCCAACTCAGGTTCTGCAGGTCCGTGCTGCAAGGCCCAGTGCGTTCAGGGCGGCAGGAGACGGTGCGGAAAAAAAGCGCCGCTTAGAATCCGGCGCTTGAAAAGTCGGGCTGAGTATAGCTTCGGCCACCGGAAAAACCGCCAAAAAAGCCCATGAACGCCGAATCTGTTACATCCACCAGCCTCTCCGATGGTGTAAGACAAGCCCTCGAAATATCCCTCCGAGGCGCTGACGAGCTGCTGCCGCAGGACGAGTGGGTCAAGAAGCTCCAGAAGGCGGAAGCCAGCGGCAAGCCGCTGCGCATCAAGCTGGGCCTGGACCCGACCGCACCGGATATTCATATCGGACACACGGTGGTGCTCAACAAGATGCGCCAGCTCCAGGACCTGGGGCACCGCGTGATCTTCCTGATCGGCGACTTCACCTCCCTGATCGGCGACCCCTCCGGCCGCAACAGCACCCGCCCGCCGCTCACGGCCGAGCAGATCCGCGCCAACGCCGAGACCTACTTCGCCCAGGCCAAGCTGGTGCTGGACGAGTCCAAGACCGAGATCCGCTACAACTCCGAGTGGAGCGACCCGCTGGGCGCGCGCGGCATGATCCAGCTGGCGGCCAAGTACACGGTGGCGCGCATGATGGAGCGCGACGACTTCAACAAGCGCTTCAAGGCCGGCCAGTCGATCTCGGTGCACGAGTTCCTGTACCCGCTGATGCAGGGCTACGACTCGGTGGCGCTCGAAAGCGACCTCGAGCTGGGCGGCACCGACCAGAAGTTCAACCTGCTCGTCGGCCGTCATCTCCAGCAGGAATACGGCCAGGAGCCGCAGTGCATACTTACTATGCCGCTGCTCGAAGGGCTCGATGGCGTCGAGAAGATGTCCAAGAGCAAGGGCAACTACATCGGCATCAGCGAAGACGCCAACAGCATGTTCGCCAAGGTGCTGTCGATCTCCGACACGCTGATGTGGCGCTGGTACACGCTGCTGAGCTTCCAGTCGGTGGCGCAGATCGAGGCGCTGAAGGCCGAGATCGCGGCCGGGCGCAACCCGAAGGACGCCAAGGTGGCGCTGGCCAAGGAAATCACTGCGCGCTTCCACAGCGCGGCGGCGGCCGACGCGGCGGAGCAGGACTTCATCAACCGCAGCAAGGGCGGCGTGCCCGACGAGATTCCCGAGGTGGCACTGAGCGGCGCCCCGCTGGGCATCGGCCAGCTGCTCAAGCAAGCCAACCTGGCGGCTTCGTCCGGGGAGGGCAACCGCCTGATCGACGGCGGCGGCGTGCGCATCGATTCGGTCGTGGTGTCCGACAAGGGCCTGAAACTGCCCGCGGGCAGCTACGTGGTGCAGGTCGGCAAGCGCAAGTTTGCGCGCGTGACCCTGAGCTGATCGACAAAAAAAGGCCCCTCGGGGCCTTTTTCAATGGGAGTCAGCGTGTGGGGGTCAGCGGACCTCGATGGTCACGCGCCGGTTGCGGGGCTCGTCCACCTCGTCGGCGGTGGGCACGGCCAAGTCGCGTTCGCCGCGGCCCACGGCCTCGATGCGGTTCGCCGGGAACTGGCGCTCCACGAACAGCTGCACCACTTCCTGCGCGCGGCGGCGCGACAGCTGGTCGTTCTGCTCGCCGGCGCCCTTGGTGTCGGTGTGGCCGGTCACCACGATGTCGCCGCCGCTGCGGGCCAGCGCGGCGGCCAGCGCCTCAGTCATGATCTGCTGCGACGCCGCCGTCAGCGTGGTGGTGCCCACTTCGAAGAACACCGTGTAGCGCTGCGGAAGCGGCGGGCGCATGTCGAACAGGGGCTTGTTCTCGGCCTGGACCTTGGCCGCATCGGCCTGGTCGACCACCGGTGCGCCGCTCGCGCCCACCGCGGCCGTGGCGCGCTGGTAGGGCTTGGAGAGCACTTCTTCGCCGTCCTTGGCGCGCACCACCACGGCGGAAGGCGTGCCGTCGGCCTGGGGCAGGAGCACCACGCGCGTGCCCGGCGAGGAGCAGGCGGCCAACAAAAGGGCGACCAGCGCGGTCGCAGGAAGAAGGGGGGAGCGGCGTGGCGGTGTCTGCATCTTTTCAGGGTTGGCCGTCGGTCTGCACGATGAAGTCCGTGCCCCGAATGCCGATGGTGGCGGTCTGGGTTTCGACGCGCACGGCGTCGGGGTTGGTCTTGCCGATGAGGCCGGTGATCATGCGCATCGAGCCGCGCAGCAGCGACACGAGCATGCCGCCGTCGCGGGTGGTGCCGTCGAAGTGGAATTCCTTCAGGTCCATGCGCGAGGACGGGCCGACCATCAGCGTGGTGTTGTCGCGCAGCACGACGGCGGCCGACGAATCCGGGCCGGTCACGATGCGATCGACCGCGCCCAGCGCGTCGCCGGGGGCCGCCGTGCGCGTGGCGCCGGCGCTGTCGAGCAGCTGGACGTTGCCGCGCACCGTCTTCACGAACCCGGCCTGCTGGGGCGCGGCCGCTGCTGCGGCGGGCGCCGCAGCGGGTGCCTGGGCCTGGGCCAGGGTGGCTGCGCCGACGATGGCGAGCCCGAGGGCGGCGGTCAAAAATTTCTTCATCATTTGCCTCTCTGTGACTGATTGCTTCGCAATGAGCGCAAATATTAAGGCGAAGGCGTTACATATGGTCACGCGGCTGATAATTCAGCCGATTCCTGCGACGTAATGCCCGCCCGCACAGGCCCTTTTTACCTGATCTTGTTCTTTCTGCATGACGTTGACCCCTAAAACGCTGCTTCGCGTCTCTGTCGCGGTGGCCCTGATCACCATCCTCCTGAAGGGATGGGCCGGCTACCTGACGAACTCGATGGGCCTGATTTCGGACGCCATGGAGTCCTGCGTCAACCTCGCCAGCGCCATGTTCGCGCTGGCGATGGTCACCATCGCCGAGCGCCCGGCCGACGAAGACCACCCCTACGGCCACCACAAGGCCGAGTACTTCTCGTCCGGCTTCGAGGGCCTGCTGATCGTGGCCGCCGCCATCGCGATCCTGTGGGTGTCGGTGCTGCGGCTGATGGCGCCGCAGCCGCTCGAGCAACTGGGCTGGGGCCTGGCGCTGTCGGTGATCAGCTCGGGCTTCAACGCGGCGCTGGCGTTCGTGCTGTTCCGCGCGGCGCGCGCGCACCGCTCCATTGCGCTGGAGGCCGACGGGCGTCACCTGATGACCGACGTCTGGACCTCGGTCGGCGTGCTGGTCGGCATCGTGGCCGTGCATTTCAGCGGCTGGCTCTGGCTCGACCCGCTGATCGCCATCGGCGTGGCGCTCAACATCGTGCGCGAGGGCTTCAAGCTCGTGTGGCGCTCGTCGCAGGGCCTGATGGACGAGGCGCTCGACGCCGAGACGCTCGCCACCGTGCGCGCCACCCTCGACGCCTTCGCCGCCAACCATGCCGAGGGCGACCGGCTGCGCTTCGACGACATGGTGACGCGCGGCGCCGGCCAGCGCCGCTTTGCCGACCTGCACATGCACGTGCCCGGCGACTGGACCCTGCAGCGCGCCGCCAACCTGCGCGACGAGCTGGAACAGTCGCTCATGGACGCCGTGCCCGGCCTGCGCGTGACCATCCAACTGCTGCCGCTCACCATGGAAGCGCGCGCCACCCGACTCGAGGACCACCATTCATGAAAGCCGTGCTCCAGCGCGTCGCCCACGCCCGCGTCGACATCGCGGGCCAGACCGTCGGCGCCATCGAGGCCGGCCTGCTGGTGCTGCTGTGCGCCGAACGCGGCGACGCCGACAACGTGGCCGACCGCCTGCTCGCCAAGATCCTCAAGCTGCGCATCTTCTCGGACGAGGCCGGCAAGATGAACCGCAGCGTGCAGGACATCGGCGGCGGCCTGCTGGTCGTGAGCCAGTTCACGCTGGCCGCCGACGTGAGCGGCGGCAACCGCCCCAGCTTCACACTCGCGGCGCCGCCCGACGAGGGCCGCCGGCTCTACGAGTACTTCGTGGCGCAGGCGCGCGGCGCGCACCCGGTGGTGGCGACGGGCGAGTTCGGTGCCGACATGCAGGTGCACCTGCTGAACGACGGGCCGGTCACGATCCCGTTGCAGATGACGGCGTGAACGGCGCGGGGCGGATCACCGCTTCCCACGCCACCTTCGGTTCGTCGTAGCGCAGCACGCGCACCTCCTCGAGGTGCTGCAGCTGCCAGCCGTCGGCAAACAGCCGCTCGACCGCGGCGCGGTCGAAGAAGCGCTTGGGAATGCCGTCCACCGTGTAGAAGACATCTTCGTCCCGCCCGCTGGCCGACGGGCCGCGCGCGCCGTGGTGCAGGTCGTTGACCGAATTGAGGCGGCACAGCAGCACGCCACCCGGCCGCAGCACGCGGTGGATGTGCCGCACCAGCGCCAACGTCTCGTCCCACGCGAAGTAGTGCAGCGACAGGCTCGCGAGCACGGCGCCGACCGTGGCGCCCTCCGCGAGCGGCCATGCGTCGCGGAAATCGCCGCAATGGAACTCGGCCCCTGCGGGCACGCGTTGCCGCGCCTGCGCCAGTGCGTCGGACGACAGCTCGACCGCCACCACCCGCAAGCCGGCGTCGACCAGCGTGGCGGTGTCGCGACCCGCTGCACACCCCAGTTCGAGCACCGGCCCGTCGCCGGCACATGCGCGCAGCAGCGGCAGCCAGCGCGGCAGCCAGGGATCGGTGCCCGACGCCATCGCGGCCTCCGCTCAGCGCCCGTACGGGCTGCGAATGCCCAGGCCCGCGAGGATCTCGATTTCGTACGCTTCCATCTCGTCCGCGTCGGCCTCGCTCGTTTCGTGGTCCCAGCCCTGCGCGTGCAGCGTGCCGTGCACCAGCAGGTGCGCGTAGTGCGCGGCCAGCGTCTTGCGGTTTTCCTTCGCCTCGCGCGCCACCACGGGCGCGCACAGCACCAGGTCGGCCATCACGACCGGGCCCTGCGCATAGTCGAAGGTGAGCACGTTGGTGGCGTAGTCCTTGCCGCGGAACTCGCGGTTCAGGCGCTGGCCTTCTTCGGCATCGACGATGCGCACGGTGATCTCGCCGTCGATGTCCAGCGCATGGCGAATCCATCGGTTCACGCTGTGGCGCGGCAGCGCGGCGCGGTGGCGCTCCACGCCCTTGAAGCGCCCGAACTGCAGCGACAGCGACAGGGCAGGAAGCAAGGAGGCCGCCATGTCAGTGGCCTCCCGAGCGCTTGCGCTGGCCGTCGTAGGCATCGACGATCTTCGCCACCAGCGGGTGGCGCACCACGTCGGCGCTCGTGAAGTGCGTGGTCGCGATGCCGGCCACGCGCTTGAGCACGCGCTCGGCGTCGATCAGGCCGCTGAGCTGCTGCTTGGGCAGGTCGATCTGGCTCACGTCGCCCGTCACCACCGCCTTGGCGCCGAAGCCGATGCGCGTGAGGAACATCTTCATCTGCTCCACCGAGGTGTTCTGCGCTTCATCGAGGATCACGAAGGCGTTGTTCAGCGTGCGTCCGCGCATGAAGGCCAGCGGCGCGATCTCGAGCACGTTGCGCTCGAAGGCCTTCTGCACCTTCTCGTAGCCCATGAGGTCGTACAGTGCGTCGTACAGCGGGCGCAGGTACGGGTCGACCTTCTGCGTCAGGTCGCCCGGCAGAAAGCCCAGTCGCTCGCCCGCTTCCACGGCCGGGCGCGTGAGCACGATGCGCTGCACCGCCGCGCGCTCCAGCGCATCGACCGCGCAAGCCACCGCCAGGTAGGTCTTGCCGGTGCCGGCCGGGCCGATGCCGAAGGTGATGTCGTGCTTGGCGATGTTGTCCAGGTACAGCGCCTGCGTGGGCGTGCGCGCGCGCAGGTCGGCGCGGCGTGTGACGAGCATGGCCGCGTCCTCGTCGCTCATCGAGCCGTCGCCGGCCAGCGTGAGCTGCACCACGGCCGGGTCGATGGCGCGCTGGGCGATCTCGTACAGCGCCTGCAGCACCTCCATGGCGCGCTGCGCCGGGGCCTTGGGGCCGTCGACCTTGAACTGCTCGTGGCGGTGCGCGATCTTCACGCCCAGGGCGTCCTCGATGCGGCGCAGATGCGCATCCAGCGGGCCGCACAGGTGGCCGAGGCGCGAATTGTTCAGGGGGGTAAAGGTGTGTCGCAGAATCACGCCGGACATTTCAAGGAAAAAGGGCACCCATGATAGGCAAACTGACCGGCACGCTCGCAGAGCGCAACCCCCCGCAGGTGGTGGTGGACTGCAACGGCGTCGGCTACGAGGTCGACGTGCCGATGAGCACGTTCTACAACCTGCCCAACGTCGGCGCGAAGGTGTCGCTGCTCACGCACTTCGTCGTGCGCGAAGACGCGCAGATTCTCTACGGCTTCGGCACCGCCGAGGAGCGAGCGGCCTTCCGCCAGCTCATCAAGATCACCGGCGTGGGCCCGCGCACCGCGCTGGGCCTGCTCTCGGGCATGAGCGTGGGCGAGCTGGCGCAGGCCATCACCACGCAGGAGCTGGGGCGGCTCGTGAAGATCCCGGGCATCGGCAAGAAGACCGCCGAGCGGCTGCTGCTGGAGCTCAAGGGCAAGCTGGGCGCTGACATCGGCCTGCCGGCGCATGCCGCGTCCGACGCGCAGGCCGACATCCTGCAGGCGCTGGTGGCGCTGGGCTACAGCGACAAGGAAGCCGCGCTCGCGCTGAAGGCGCTGCCGAAGGACGCGAGCGTGAGCGACGGCATCAAGATGGCACTGAAAGCCCTGGCGAAGTGAGTTGGCGCGAGGCGTGGTCGCGCGCGCAGGCGCTGCGCCACGAGTCGGCCGAGACCGACGCCGTGCTGATGCACACGGCCATGGCCTTGTCGGTGCCGATCATCTGGCTCTACGGCTTTGCGGGCGTGGCCTACGGCCAGCTGCCGATGCTGACGCCGGCCGGCTTCGTCGACATGCCGGGCGTCTGTGCATGGCTCACGGCGGTCATGGCCTTCGCGGTTGGCATCCTGTTCATCGACTGGCTGGTGCGCGGTGACCTGGCACCGCCGCCGGTGCCGACGTCGATCGTCGTGCGGCACTGGCAGTCGGGCTGGCCCCGGTCGCCGGCGTTGCCGCCCGAGCCGTCGCCCGGCTTCCTGCAGGGCAGCGCGTTCCCGTTTCGCAGCGTGTGCCTGCTTGTCGCGGCCGTGGCCTGCGTGTCGGCGCTGGTGTTCAGCGGCCTCGACACGCTGGGCTGGTCGGTCGTCGCGCGGCCGGGTGGGTTGGCGCCGCGCGCCGAATGGCCGCTGTACCCGCTGCCGTGGATCTGGCCCTGGCTGCTGCCGCTCGCGCGCCAGCCCTTCGCGCTCGGCACCGTCGCGGTCGGCGCGGTGCTGCTCGTCGCGGCGATCTTCATGCGCTGGCGCCGGATGCGCGGCGCGTGGTTTCCGTTCTTCACGGCGCTGCCGATCCTCGTGGCGCCGCATTTCCTGGGCGCCGCGGGCTTCGACTACGCCGCCGCGCGCGGGCTCGGCGGCCTGAACGAACCCGCACTGGCGAGTGCGCTCGCGCAGCATCCGGGGCGCTACAACGTCTACACTTTCCTGAGCCTGTGGGGCGGCATCGGTGCCGGCACGGTCGGCCTGGTGCTCGGCTTCTGGTTCGGCCGCTCGCGGGTCATGGACGAGGACTGAGCGCTGGCCCGGCGCCCTGCAAGGAGACACCCTCTGTGAGCGCTTCTTTCTTCGATTCGCCCGCGCACCTTAGCGGCGGCCCCCTGACGCCGCGGATGCGCGCCGAGATGCCGTTCGAGCTCGTCGGCCCGCGCCTGCAGGCCGTGTGCGGCAACTTCACCCCCGTGCCCATGCCGCGCCAGCAGACCGTCTCGGGCGGCATCGAGGTGCGGCGCGCCGGCGGGGTCGACGTGGCGCTCATCGGCCAGAACCTGCAGCGCGTGCACCGCGATGCGCAGGCCATCCGGCGCGACGACCGCGAGCATTTCTTCCTCGTGTTCCAGGACCACGGCGGCGCGCTCATGTGCCAGGGCGCGCAGCAGATCGCGGTGCAGGCCGGCGACATCGTGCTGATCGATTCGGCGCGGCCCTCGGAGTTCGTCTACGACGGCGCCAGCTCGCAGCAGGTGTCGGTGCACCTGCCGCGCGCCGACATGCTCGCGCGCTTCGGCCCCACGCTGCAGGGCGGCGTGTGCGTGCGACGCGGCGACGCGCTGGGCTTCGCGATGCGCGCCATCCTCGCGCGCCTGCTCGACAGCGGGCAGTCCGACGACGCGCACCTGGTCGAGGCCTTTCTCGGCGTGTTCGGCTCGGTGCTGGTCGAGCGCGCGCGGCAGGCGCCTGCGCTGCTGTCGCGCAACGCCGGCGAGGGCGTGCTGCGCCGCGCGATGGACCATGTGGCGCTGCAGTTCTACGACCCGGCCTTCCACGCGGGCGAACTGGCGCGCCACCTGGGCGTGTCGCCGCGGCTGCTGCAGCGGGCCTTCGAGGCGCTGGGCGTTTCGCCGAGCCGCCACATCCTCGACACCCGGCTGGCGGCGGCGCGCGCCGCGCTCGATGCGGCGGCCCGGCAGGGCGGCCCCGCGCCGGCCATCGCGGTGGTCGCGTACGACTGCGGCTTCAACGACCTGTCGTTCTTCTACCGCGAGTTCCGCAAGCGCTACGGCGTGCCGCCGGGGCGCCTGGCACTTGGACCCCTGACGCACTGACGCCTGAGTCCATTCGCTGACGTCTGGCTCCAAGACGCCGGCCCCTGCTTTTCCTACATTGACCTGGCGCGCCCGCCCTGCGGCGGCGCGCGCCAGCGTCAACCCAACCAGGACAAAGCAATGCAAGAGACAAGAATGACGATCGGCGGTCGCGCGGTGCCAGGCACGGCCTCCTTCGAAGTGCGCAACCCCGCCAACGGTCAGGTGATCGGCACCGCGCCGAACGGTTCGCGCGACGACCTCGCCGCCGCCGTGGCCGCCGCGCAGAAGGCCTTCACGAGCTGGTCGCGAAAGTCCGACGACGAACTGGCCGCCGCCTGCCGCGCCGTGACCGAGAAGATCGGCGCGCACGCCGAAGAGCTGGCGCGCCTGCTCACGCTGGAGCAGGGCAAGCCGCTCAATGGCCTGGGGTCGCGCTGGGAGCTGGGCGGCGCCGCGGCCTGGGCCGGCGCCACCGCGGCGCTGTCGCTGCCGCCGCGCGTGCTGCAGGACAACGCGCAGGGCCACGTCGAGATCTTCCGCAAGCCCGTGGGCGTGGTCGGCTCGATCACGCCGTGGAACTTCCCCGTGCTGATCGCCGTGTGGCACGTGCTGCCGGCGCTGCGCACGGGCAACACCGTCGTCATCAAGCCCTCGCCGTACACGCCGCTGGCCACGCTGCGCTTCGTGGAACTGCTCAACGAGGTGCTGCCCGAAGGCGTGGTCAACAGCGTGAGCTGCGACGACCGCACCTCCAACCTCGGCGCCGACATGGCGAGCGACCCGGTCATCCGCAAGATCGTGTTCACCGGCTCCTGCGCCACCGGCAAGAAGGTGATGCAGTCGGCCGCCAGCACCATGAAGCGGCTCACGCTCGAGCTCGGCGGCAACGACGCCGGCATCGTGCTGCCCGATGCCGACCCCAAGGCCATTGCCGAAGGCCTGTTCTGGGGCGCGTTCCTCAACAACGGCCAGACCTGCGCGGCCATGAAGCGGCTGTACGTGCACGCCAGCATCCACGACGAGGTGTGCGAGCACCTCGCGGCCTTTGCGAAGCAGGTGCCGATGGGCGACGGCATGGACGAGAAGAACGTGCTCGGCCCGGTGCAGAACCGCATGCAGTTCGACAAGGTCGCGCGGCTCGTGGCCGACGCGAAAAAGAAGGGCCAGGTGCTCACGGGCGGCGCACCGGGCGAGGGCCTGTTCTTCCCCGCGACCATTGTTGCGGGCCTGAAGAACGGCGATGCGCTGGTCGACGAAGAACAGTTCGGGCCCGCGCTGCCCGTCATCCGCTACACCGACGTCGAAGAGGCCATCCGCGCCGCCAACGACAGCGAGAACGGCCTCGGCGGTTCCGTGTGGTCGAAGGACATCGAGCATGCCAAGCGCATCGCCTCGCGCCTGGAGTGCGGCTCGGTGTGGATCAACAAGCACGGCGCCATCCAGCCCAACGCGCCCTTCGGCGGCGTGAAGGGATCGGGGCTCGGCGTGGAGTTCGCGGAAGAAGGGCTGAAGGAGTACACCGACGCGCAGGTGATCTTCTCCTGACGCGTTGCAGAGCGTGGCGTGCGCCACGCTCTGTTCAGGTGCGCAGCGCGGCGGTCAGTGCGCCGAGCAGCGCATCGGTCTCGACCAGGCTCGGCGGATGGATCGGCGCCGGCCAGGTGCTGTGGATCGCGACCACGAGCCGTTCCTTCGGATGGATGTAGACCTGCTGGCCGAAGATGCCGAGCGCGGCGAACAGGCCGCCGTCGAGTTCGGGCAGTGCCTTCGCGCCGGTCGGGAAGGTCCACCACTGGTAGCCGTACCCCATCGGCTCGAAGCCCGCGAGCGTGCCGGGCGCGAGGTGGCTGGTTGCATCGACGCGCGTGGCATCGGCCACCCAGCCGTCGGGCAGCACCTGCTGGCCGTCGGCCATGCCGCCGCCGAGCACGAACAGGCCGAAGCGCCCGAAGTCGCGCAGCGTGGCGTTCACGCCGCTGCCGGCGAACTCCTGGCCATCGACCGCATCGAGCTGCCAGTAGGCGTCGGCCTCCATGCCGAAGGGCGCCCAGATCTTTTGCGAGAGGTAGTCGCTGATCGGCCGGCGGATCGCGCTGGCCAGGATCTCGCCGACCAGGCAGGTCTCGCCGGTGCTGTAGTTGAAGCGTGTGCCCGCCGGTGCCACGCGCGGGCGCTGTGCCATGAACGCCAGCACCGCGCCCTTTTCGCGCGTGAGCTGCACGCGCATCAACTGGCGCCGGTCGGAGCCGGCGTCGAGGTAGTCCTCGTTCCAGGCCACGCCCGAGCTCATCTGCAGCACCTGCTTCACCGTCACGTCGTCGTAGGCCGAGCCGCCCAGCGCGGGCAGGTAGCGCACCACCGGGTCGTCGAGGCTGGCGATGTGGCCATCTTTCACGGCCGCGCCAACCAGCGTGGAGGTCAGCGATTTCGCGACCGAGAACGACAGCCACTTCGTCGCCGCGTCGTTGCCCATGGCGTAGCGCTCGAGCACGACGCGGCCGTCCTTGATCACCAGCAGGCCGGCCGTGTGGTTGCGCGCCATGAACGCGTCGATGCCGAAGCGCTGCGCGTCGAGGGGCGTGCCTTCGGGCAGCGGGTGCACGTGCGTGCCGCGCCGGATCGCGCGCGTCGCGTAGAGCCGGTCCATCTGGCGGTAGGTCGGCGCCTGCAGCGCGGGCGCCAGCGTCATCAGGTCTTCGTAGCGGCCGATGGCCTCGTCGGTTGTAGTCATTTCGCAGCAGGCCGGTTCAGCCCCAGCGTCGGCGTCTCGTCGAAGAAGTTCCAGGGCTTGAGCAGCGCATGCACCCACTCGGTCGGCATGATCGGCCACTCCTCGGCGCGCGCGACGTGCGTGGTGCCGGTGGTGAGCCACACCACGTTGTCGGTGTTCACGATCTCCTGGTTGTCGGCCGTGAACTGGCCCAGGCCCGTGTCCTTGTTGGAGCGGTTCGGGTACTTGCCTTCGGGGAACAGCTCCTCGGGGTCGTAGCGCGTCACCCAGAGCTGGCGGTCCATGAAGCTCAGGCGGTGGTTGATCCACTCGTCCTTCGCGAAGTTGGCGCCCTTGGCAATCGGGTGCGTGCCGCCCGCGTACGGCACGAGCTGGTAGGACACCGGGTTGCCGACCTTGTTGTTCTTCGCCGGGTTGCTCAGCAGGCGGATGGTCGACGGGTCGAACTTCTGCGCCGCCTGCTGCTCGGTGCGCACCGTGCGCTGCACCGTCTGCATGGTGCTGGTGCGCGGGCCACCGCGCGTGTTGGGCAGCACCACCGGGTCGACTTCGGTGAGTGTGTTCTGCTCGCCGTCCACATCGAGGTCGAGGCGGAAGTTGTAGATGTGCTGGTGCGTGGTGCCGACGATGTGGTGGTCCAGCAGCGTGCCGTAGCGCGTGTCCTCGGCGGCCGTCGGGTCCTGCATGGTGCGCGACTTCACGCCCTTCACGGCCTCGATGCCGGTGGCGCCCGCGTGGATGCCGATGGTGCCGTTCTCGGCGAACACCCAGTCGAACAGGTAGTCGTAGTTGCCCACCGTGCTGATCCAGCGCACCACCAGCTCGCGCCGCTCGGTGCTGATGTTGGGCTTGCCCATCTCCTGGTGCTTGAACTCGGGGTCGGCATAGCGCTCGAAGACGGCGATGGCGCGTGGCACCTTGGTGGGGGCGCCGGTGTAGTCGGCCAGCGTGGCGTCCAGCAGCACGGCGTTCTGCGGCGCGTCCTTGTTGGGCTCGATGGGCGAGGTGAGCGTGCCCATGCCGTACTCGCCCGAGTCGAGATACGCCTTGAAGTACCAGCCGGTGTCGGGGTCGCCATAGGGCACGATCATGCCGCCCAGCGAGCCTTCGTACATCACCTTGCGCTTCGTGCCCTTGTCGTTGTAGGTGACGGTGGAGAGCACCAGGCCCACGCGCGAGTCGAGCCGCACGTGGAAGTCCCAGTTGCGCCAGTGCATCGTGTGGCCGGTGATCGTGTAGTTCTTGCCCTCGGGCTCGGTGATCTCCAGCGGCTTGGGCGCGGGCGTGGCCGCGCGGTCGCGCCCGTCGTAGGGCGTGGGCTTGAGCGGCACGGGCACCAGGCCGCCGTCCTCGATCTTGATGACCTTCTTCTGTTCCAGGTCGACCACCGCCACCAGGCCCTCGATGGGGTGCGCCCAGTAGTTGCCGTCGCCCACGTCCAGGTAGCTCACCACCTTCAGCAGGCGGTCTTCCTGGCGCAGCGAATCCTTGCCGTCGAAGTAGCCCACGGTGAGCGGCGTGGCGACCACCTTCTTCACGTCGGCGATGCCGCGCGTGGCAAGCGCCTTGGCGTAGTCGGGGCTGGCCTCGATGGCGCTCTGCACGGTGGCGAAGTCGTCCAGCAGCACCATGCCGTGCGCGCCCTCGATGGGCTTCCACGCGGTGAGCGTGCGCGCCGCGAGGTCGACCGTGCCCTCGATGACCTTCTTGCCGTCCAGCGCCACGAAGGCCGCCTGGCGCGGCGCGCGCACGGGCTGGCCGGTGAGCGCGAAGTTCCAGACCTCGTCCTTGGGCGGGCGCTTCACGCTGATCTCGGTGAAGCGCAGGCCGGCCTTGTGGCGCCCCGAGGCCTTGAGCACCTCGAGCGTGGCCTGGATCTCGGCCTCGGTGAGCGGGTTCAGCGGGTTGGGCACGCGCTCGACCACGAAGGTCTTGTCCAGGCTGGACTGGAACACCTGGTTCACGAAATCGTGCGGCACGTAGGCCGCGCCCTTGCGCATGACGACGGGCACGTCCAGCTGCATCGGCTGGCCGTTGACCAGCGCCGTCTTCGAGCCAGGCTTCAGGCGCACCAGCGTGCCGTTGCGCGCCACGGTGAACACGTTGGCAAAGCTGTCCCAGCGCAGCGTGCCGCCGAAGTCTTCCACCGTCTTCTTCAGCGGCACCATGTGGGCCGCGCCGCCGTGGGCCAGCGCCGGCTCAGTGCTCAGGGGGCCGAGGGCGAGCGCCAGGGCAGAGGCCAGGGCGGTGCCCAGGAGACGCCGTGCGGCGCCGCGGCCGGGCGTTCGGTGGTAGCTGCTGCGCATGGCTGCATCCTTCTTCGCGTGTTGTGGTGGACAACCGCGAAGGTAAGAGCGCCGCCGGCGCGGGCGTTATCAAGATTTGGCAAACCACCGCGCGCGCGTGGCGGACGGCAGCTCGCCGAACAGGCGCGCGTAGTCGATGGCAAAGCGCGACAGGTGCCAGAAGCCCCAGCGCGCGGCGATGTCGCCGATGGTGTCCTCGCGGCAGGCTTGCATCTCGCAGCGCACGCGGTTCAGGCGCATCACGCGCAGGTAGGTGACGGGGCTCAGGTGCAGCACGTCCTCGAAGGCGTACTGCAGCGAGCGGCGCGACACGCCGGTGGCCGCGCACAGGTCGGGCACGCTGATGGGCTCGTCGGCGTGCGCCTGCATGTACTCGCGCGCCTTGGCCACGATGTGGCGCCGCGCCGCCGTGCTGGCGGGCAGCCGGGCCTCGAAGGCCTTCGAGCCCATGCACTGCAGCACCGCGTCGGCCAGCGACAGCGACAGCATGTGGCGCGCGGCCGGCTGCTCCAGCTGCGCGAGGTTGTCGCGTGCCAGCGACAGGGCGGCGCCCAGCAGGCGGGTGAAGGCGGTCTCGTCGAAACCGGGGTGCTGCACCGGCGCGGGCGCCGGCATGCGCAGCTCGAAGTCGGGGCCGAACAGGGTGGTGGCCAGCTTCGCCAGCGGTTCGGTGTCGACGCACACGGCCATCAGGTCCATGCCGGCCCCGGCCAGCAGCTCGAACTCGCCCCGCGGCGGCAGCGCGCTGAGCTGGCGCCCGCCCAGGTCGTGGCCGCAGTACCAGCTGCCCGGGGCGGCCGTCTCCGTGAGCGCGAAGGCGATGGCGCCGGGGCGGCCCCGGCCGCGCTGCAGCACGGTCTGGTTGGCGCGTTCGTGGAAGACCTGCACGAAGTCCAGGTGCAGGTCTTCGGCCAGCCCCTCGAAGCGGCCGTTGGACAGCTGCTCGTAGTGCTGGTCCCAGGCGCCCACGCCCGAGGCCTGCGCCTGGGCTTCGGCGGTGAGTTGTCGGCTGAAGTGAAGAAGCTCGGTCATGGTGCGCGCTGGCGCAGTTGCCATCGCGCAGCCGATGAGCAGAAACCGTGCCTGTCACGGCGCAGTGTGTGGGAAGCGCCGCCGCCCGACCATGTTGCTTACCCTTGGTCAGGGCCGCTCAGGCGTTCATTCGAGCGTCAGACCGATGTCCTTCACCAGCGCGCCCCAGTCGCGCAGGTCGCTGCGGATGGTGGCGGTGAACTGCTCGGGCGTGTTCTGCGGCAGGTCGTTGAAGTTCAGCTCGTACATGCGGCGCACCACCGCGGGGTCGCGCAGCACCTGGTTCACGGCCTCGTTGAGCTTCTTCACGACGGCGGGCGGCGTCTTGGCCGGCGCCAGCAGGCCGTACCAGGCGTAGGTGGTGAAGGGGTAGCCGCTCTCGGTCATGGTCGGCACGTCGGGCAGCATCGGGATGCGCGAGGGGCCGCTGTTGGCCAGCGCCCGGATGCGCCCGGCGCGCACGATCTCCACGGTCGAGGAGATGTCGGCGAAGGCCGCATCGACCTGGCCGCCCACGAGGTCCTGCACGCAGGGGCCGCTGCCCTTGTAGGGCACGTGCGTCATGACCAGGCCGGCCTGCTTCTTCAGGCTTTCCATCGCCAGGTGGCCGCCCGAGCCGTTGCCCCACGAGCAGTAGCTGAGCTTGTCGGGGCGCGCCTTGGCATAGGCGACGAACTCCTGGATCGTCTTCACCGGCAGGTCCTTGCGCACCAGCAGCAGGTTGCCGCCGCGCCCGACCTGGGCGATCGGCATGAAGTCCTCCAGCGGGTCGTAGGGCAGCTTCTTGTAGAGGCTGGGGTTCACCACCATCGTCGCGGCGTAGGTGAACAGCAGCCGGTAGCCGTCGGGCGTGGAACGCGCCACCACCTCGCTGCCGAGGATGCCGTTGGCGCCCGGGCGGTTGTCGACCACGAAGGGCTGCTTCAGGATCTTGCCGAGGCCGTCGCCGATCAGCCGCGCGATGGTGTCGGTGCCGCCGGCCGCCGCGGTGGGCACCACCAGCGTCACGGGCTTGTCGGGGTAGCTGTCGGCCTGTTGTGCGTGGCTGGCCGTTGCCAGTGCGGCCAGGGAACAGGCGGCGAGCATGCGCAGGCCGAAGCGGAATGGTGTTGTCGTTGTCATGGTCCGTGTCTCCGATGGAAAGGCTTCAGCGGATGCCGAAGCGCGCCTGCGTGCCTTGTTCGATCATGTCCGCGCCCACGCGATACAGGTTGCGCGAGACGTAACTGGGCACTTCGCGTGCCCGCTCGCGCAGCCATTCGGCCTTGAGCGAGCGCGCCTCGGCGATCTCGCTGGCCTCGCCCTCGGCGGTGGCCAGCAGGTCGATCACGTGCAGCGCGAGCTGCCACTGCTTGTTTGCCGCCAGCGCACGTGCCTGGTCGATCACGCCGCGCTTGTCGGTGATGGCGTCGGCCACCGCGCGGCCGATGGCCTCGGGTGCGGCCGGGTGCAGCGAGGTCGGGTTGCGGTCCCACCAGCCGTTCTCCGAGCGGTAGATGTCGCGCACGATGTAGCCCGGGTCGCCGTAGGTGGGCTTCATCCACTCGACCGCGAACAGCTCGTCGGGAAAGCGGATGCGCGCCAGGATGTCGCGCTCGTTGAGGCCCTCGTTCATGAGCCGCACCACCTCGGCGCGCACCCAGCGCAGCGCGCGGGCCGTGTGCACGAGCACGTGCTGCACCTGGTCTTCGCCCTCGAGCGTGGCGCCGAATTCGCGCACCGCCTTGCGCGGCTTCAACGCCGCCAGCGCCTCCAGCGTGTCGGCCCAGCGCACCGTGTCGCGCATCGTGCGAAAGGGCGTGCCGATGTTGGGAATGGAGTCGATCAGCGCCGCGCCGCCGTACAGCACGCGTTGCGCCGGGCTCCACAGCGCGATCGCGTCGTCGGTTTCCGAGGGCGCCCAGCGCAGCTCGATGCGGCGCTCGCCGCTGCCGATCTGCAGCACGTCGTCGAAGGTCTCGGTGGGCGGGTGCGTCACCAGCCGGTGGTCGAAGAAGCCGGCGGGGCGGTTGAACTGGATCTCGGCCATGCGGTGCTGCAGGGCCAGTGTCTCGCGGTAGCGCGCCAGGCGGCGCGGCACGTTGCGGTGCGCAATGATGCGCGGTGGCGCATCGCCGCGCGCGGCGGCATGGGCCAGCCACATCGGCACGCCGGCGTTGTAGCCAATGTGGCCGTGGCTGAAGCACAGCGCATGCACCGGCGCGTCGCTGAGCTGGCGCAGCGCGTCGATCATGCCTTGCGTCACCGAGCCGCCCGGGCCGGCGTCGATCACGACCAGGCCCACGTTGGTTTCGGCCACGAACGATTGGCCCTGCCCGCGCAGGATGTGCAGGCCCGGCGCGACGGTCTCGGTGCCGGTGCCGACGATGAGGAAGGGTTTTTCTTCTTCTGTGGCTTTTGGTTTTTCAGCGGTGGCGCTCATGCGGAATCCTTGGTGACAGTGAGGGGCGGCAGCTGGTAGCGGCCGTCGAGCAGTTCGGCGCGCGGCACGTAGGCGCGCAGGCACAGGTAGAAGCTGCCTTCGGGCGCCGGCAGCCAGTTGGCGAATGCGGCCTCGCCTTCGGGGCGTGCGTGCTGGATGTGCAGCGTGAGCCCGCCGTCCGCGTCGCGCCGCAGTCCCGGCGTGCGGTCGCCGACGGCGTAGCGGTCGATCGGGTTGTCGACCAGCATGTAGTCGCGCGTGTCGTACATCGTGAGCGACCAGAAGGCGTCGACCGGCGGCAGTGCGTCGGGCGCGAAGCGCAGCGTGTAGCGGCGCTGGCCGGTGAGGGCCTCGCCGGCGGCGTCGTGCCAGGCCATCGGGTAGGTGGCCTCGCGGCTTTCGAGCATGCCGATGTACTTGAGCGCGATCAGCGCGCGCGCCAGGTGGTCGTCGCCGAAGGAGCCTTCCACGAGCGGCATCTGCACCCAGCCCGAGGCCGTGGTGCGGCCCGACTGCGCCTCGCGCAGCCGCGGCAGCACGGTGTCGAGCGCGGCCTGCAGCGCGGCGCGCTGGCCGTCGTCGAGCGCGCCTGCGCCAGGCCCGATCCCGAGCGCCGCATAGCGCGCGAGCTGCGCGGCATCGTCAGCCGGCGGTGCGTTGTCGCGCAGCGCCGCGTTCACCTGCGCGGCGAAGTGCGCGGCGGTGAGCGGTGCCTTCGGATCGCAGGCCGGGTCGAAGGCGCGCGGCGCCGAGCGGCGGCCGGCTTCCCAGTCGGCCAGCGTGCGCACGAGAAAGCCGTCCTGCAGCGCGTTGACGGCGGGCACGTCCTGCGGGCCGTCGACCAGCAGGCGTCCGATGATCCACAGCCAGCGCGTGGGCGCCTCGATGCGCGCGCCCGGCGCGTCGAAGGCCGCGGGCAGCGTGCCGCGCCATCCCGGCGGCGTGACCACGAAGGCGCGCGCCGCCGTGCCCGTGAGGCGCTGGCCCAGGTGCGCGAAGGGGTTGGTGAAGAAGTCGAGCAGGCCCAGCACGTAGTAGCGCCCGGCCGTGTCGGGCACGTCGATCACGAGCGGGCCCTCGCCCAGGTCGAGCCAGGCATTGGTGTAGAGCGTGTCGTTGTTCGGCGTGACGACGCGGCTCTTGCCCGCGCCCAGCAGCTGGCGCGCGTGCGTGAACACGTTGCACCAGCGCAGCGGCTTGGGCGCCTCGCCGGCGGCGTCGGTGCGCTGCGGCGAGGTGGCCGCGCGCATGCGGCACATCTCGTACAGCGGGTAGGCGTAGACCACGGCCTCTTCGGCCAGGGCGTGAAGGGGGTCGGTGTGCGGCTGCATCGTGCTCAGCCCTGTTGTGCCTGCAGGGCCGGGATGCGCCAGCTTTGCACGCCCTCGCGCGGGTAGTACATGCGCAGGATCAGGTAGAAGCGCCCGGCCGGCGCGGGCAGCCAGTTGGCGGCGTCGGCGGGGCGCGCGTGGCCCACCACCAGTTCGAGGCTGCCGTCGGCGTTGCGCTTCAGCCCGGGCGTGCGGTCGCCGATGGCGTGGCGGCGGATGTCGTTGGGGTAGAGAAAGCGGTCGCTGTCGTACAGCGTGACCGACCAGAAGGCGTCCGCGGGCGGCAGGTCGCCGGCCTCGAAGCGCATCGTGTAGCGGCGCTGGCCGTCCAGCGGCTCCTGGGTGGCGTCGTGGTGCGCGGCGGCGTACACCGCCTCGCTGGTGGCCAGCGCGCCCAGGCCCAGGTAGGCGGTGCGCGCGCGGCCGAGGAACTCGTTGCCGTAGCGGCCGGTGGCCGGCGTCATCGACCAGGGCTTGGGCCTGCGGTTGCGGCCCACGGCGCCGACCAGCTGCACGCCCTCGGCGAAGCCTTCGATGAGGCCTTCGCGCAGCGGTGCTTCGAGTGCGTCCCACGAGAACGCGGCGTTGGCCAGCAGCCCGCCCTGGCCGAACCAAGCGACGAGGCCGCGGTCTTCCACGCGGCCCGGCGCTTCGGCCAGCGCATGGCACACGTTGGTGAAGAAGCGCGGCGCCACGTCTGCGGCCGGCTCGCCGTGCTCGAAGGCGGCGGCCATGGCGTCTTCGTGCGGGCCGGCCCACTGTTCGATGGCGGCCGGACGGCCCTGCAGCACGGTGCCGGGCGCGGGTGTCAGCTGGATCTCCGACTGCAGCGCGCGCGCCGCCGGCCAGTCGCTTTCGTCGCCCACCAGGATGCGGCCGATGAGCCAGACCAGATCGGTCGGGCAGCGCACCACGCGGTGGCCGGCGAGCGATTCCGGCACCGTGCCGCCGGGGCCCACGAGCACCACGGTCTCGCCCTCGGGGTTGCAGTTGCGCGGGCCCAGGTTCTCGAAGTTCTCGGTGTAGGCGTCGTACAGCGGCAGCACGAAGTAGCGCCCCGGATGCCGCGCCGACGCGGGCACCGTGAGCAGCATCGGCCCGTGCGCCAAGTGCAGCCAGGCCATGGTGTAGAGCAGGTCGTTGGCGGGCGTGACCACGTCGCGGTCTTCGTGGGTGGACGGGCGCGGCGCGTGGTGCAGCGTGTTCAGCGGCGCGCGCACGTCGGAGCCGGCCGAGGCGCCGCTGCGGCGTTCGGCGCGCGGCGCGGTCTGCATGGCGCAGGTGCGGTAGGTCTCGGTGAGCGGATAGCCGTAGACGAAGGCGGCCAGGCCGATGGAGCGGGCGAGCGCCTTGCGGGCGGCGGCGATGTCGGGCACGGGAGCGGGAGCGTTCATGGGAAAGACCTCGGGGTTCGAAAAAAGGGAGAAGGGAAGGCGGTTCAGTCGAGCTTCACGCCCGTGGCCTGCGTGAGCTTCAGCGTCACGGGCAGGAAGGCCTTGTAGGCCGCGGCGGCCTCGGGCGGCAGGTTGCCCACGGGCTCGGCGCCGAGCTCCTCGATGCGCCGGCTCACCTCGGGCTGGCGCACCACCGCGCTGACCTCGCGGCCCAGGCGCTCGACGATGGCGTCGGGCGTCTTCGCGGGCGCCATCAGCGAGGTCGGGCCGGTCATGGCGTAGACCTCGTCGGCGTAGCCCTGCTCGGCGAAGGTCGGCACGTCGGGCAGCGCGCGGGCGCGCCGGGGGCCGGCCACGGCCAGCGGGCGCAGCTTGCCGGCCTTGATGTACGGCTGCAGCGTGGTGACCGAGCCCACGGTCATCTGGATCACGCCGCCGATCAGGTCGATCGCCATCGGGCTCTCGCCCTTGTAGGGCACGTGCATCGTCTGCAGGCCGTAGGCCTTGTCCATGTAGACCTGCACCTGGTGCGGCTGCGTGCCCGGGCCCCACGAGCCCATCGAGTACTTGCCGGGCGCGGCCTTGGCGGCGGCGATCAGGCTCTTGAAGTCGGTGGCCGGCACCGACGGGTGCACCGCCAGCACGGTGCGCGTGGTGGCGATGTCCGACACCATGCGCAGGTCGGTGCGCGGGTCGTAGGGCAGCTTGCTGTAGAGCACCAGGTTCGCCGTGACGGGGCCCGGCACCGTGAGCAGCAGCGTGTGGCCGTCGGGTGGGCTCTTGGCGACGTAGTCGGTGCCGATGATCCCGCCCGCACCGCTGCGGTTCTCGACCACCACCGGCTGGCCCAGCCGCTTCGACAGCCCTTCGGCCACGAGCCGCGCGAGGATGTCGGTCGAGCCGCCCGCCTGGTACTGCACGATGATGCGCACGGGCTTGGAGGGGAAGGGCGCCTCCGTGGCTGCCGCCGCCGCGCCGGCCGCGAGCGCCAGTGCCGCGCCCGCGCCGAGTGCGCGCCCGAGTCCGTTCTTCGATGTCGTCATGCGATGTCTCCGGTGGTTGTTGTGCTTCAGGGCGCGCGGCCGACGACCAGCGCGTCGACCGCCACGCAGCCGCCCTCGGCCCGCGGGCGCGCGATCAGCGGGTTGATCTCGGCGCTGTCGAGCGAGTCGCCCGCGCGCTGCGCGAAGTCGGCCAGCGCACACAGCGCGTCGGCGATCGAATCGAGGTCGACCGGCGGCCGGCCGCGCGCGCCGTTCAGGATCGCGAAGGCGCGCAGCTCGCGCACCATGGCCAGCGCGTCGTCGCGTGTGATCGGCAGTGCGCGCAGCGACACGTCGCGCAGCGTCTCGACGTGGATGCCGCCCAGGCCGAACATCAGCACCGGCCCGAACACCGGGTCGCGGTGCACGCCCGCGATGCACTCGACGCCGCCCGTCAGCATGCGCGCCACCAGCGCGCCGTCGAGCCGCGCCTCGGGCCGCGCCGTGCGTGCGTGGTCGCGCGTGCGCTCGAAGGCCGCGCGCGCCTGCGCCGCGCCGCGCAGGCCAAGCGCCACGCCGCCGACGTCCGACTTGTGCGGGATGTCGGCACTGACGATCTTCACCACCACCGCCTCGCCGAGCGCCTCGGCGGCGGCCGCGGCTTCGTCGGCGCTGCGCACCACGCGGTGCGCGACCACGGGCACGCCGGCATCGGCCAGCAGTGCGAGCGCGTCGGGCTCGGACATCGTGCCGGGCGCGAGCGTCAACGGCGCCTTGGTTGATGCGGGCGTTGCAGCCACCGCAGCCGCAGGCTTCAGCCCCGCCAGCGCGGCGATCGTGCGGATGCCGTCCGACGGGTCGGCGAACACCAGGCAGCGCATGGCCTCGAGTTCGGCGCGGCGCTCGGGCGTCAGCAGCGTGCTCACCGCCAGCAGCGTGTCGGGATAGGCCTCGCGCAACGACGCCACGAGCGAGCGCAGCACCGGCCAGAACGCGTCCGATGCGCCCGCGGCGGCCAGGAAGCCCATCCACGAGGCGAAGCCCTGGTCGTCCAGCATCACGCGGGCCGTGCGATCGATCAGCGTCATGTCGTTGGTGACCTGCCCCGTGATGTCCACCGGGTTGCGCGGCGCCGCGAAGGGCACCCAGCGGCGCAGCGTGTCCTGCGCGGCCTCGCTCAGCGGCCGGGCATCGAGGCCCTGGGCCGAGGCCTCGTCGGCCATCAGCGCGCCGACGCCGCCCGAGAGCGTGAACAGGCCGATCGAGCGGTCGCGCGGGCGGCCCGCCACGGCCGCGCTGTGGGCCAGGTCGAAGAACTCCGTGAGGTTGCGCGCGCGCAGCACGCCGTACTGGCGGAACACCGCGTCGTACACCGCGTCGTCGCCCGCCAGCGCGGCGGTGTGCGAGGCCGCGGCCTCCGCGCCCAGCGCGGTGCGCCCGACCTTGACCATCACCACCGGCTTGCCGTTGGCCTGCGCCAGGGCCAGCGCGGCGCGCAGCCGGGGGCCGTCGCGGCAGCCTTCCATGTAGGCCATGATCACGTCGGTGTCGGGGTCCTGCGCGAGCCAGGCCAGGCAGTCGGCGACCTGCACGTCGGCCTCGTTGCCGGTGGTGGCCCACAGCGACAGGCCGACGCCGCGCGCCCGCGCCATCGCGTAGGCATAGGCGCCGAACGCGCCCGACTGGCTCACCAGCCCGATGCGCCCCGGCATCACGCGGCCCACGCCGGGCGCCGGCGAGAAGGTGGCGTACACGTGGCGCGCGATGTTCATGAAGCCCAGGCAGTTGGGGCCGACCAGCCGCACGCCCGCGGCACGCGCCTTGTCGCCCAGCCGCGCCTGCGCCGCCGCGCCCTCGGCGCCCACTTCGGCGAAGCCCGAGGAGAACAGCACCACGCCCTTCACGCCCGCCGCGATGGCGTCGTCGAGCGCGCCGTCGACCAGCGCCGACGGCACCGCGAGGATGGCCAGGTCCACCGGCTGGCCGATGGCGCGCAGGCTGGGGAAGGCCGGCAGGTCCTGGATGCGGTCGGCGTTCGGGTTGACCGGGTAGAGCGCGCCCTCGAAGCCGAAGCGGCGCTGGTAGTCGACGGGAATGCCGCCGATCTTCTGCGCGTTGGACGAGGCGCCGACCACCGCGATGGAACGCGGCGCGAACAGCGCCGAGAGGGATTCGGCTTGCGAAGAGAAGAAGTCCATGGGCATGGCGGAGGGTTCGGAAGTCAGAAGTTGTGGCGGATGCCGGTGGCGAGCACGCGCACGTCGTTGCCGCTGTTGGCCACCACCGGGATGGTTGCGAGCGAGGCCGAGGCGCCGTGCCGGTTCAGCAGGCGCAGCCAGCGCGCATAGACCACGGTGCGCTTGCTCAGGTAGTAGTCGTAGCCCAGCGTCCAGGCCAGCTGCGAGCGTTCGCTCTCGGTCACCTTGCGCTGCGTGGCGCCGAAGATCAGGTTCGAGGCCGGCGTCACGTTGTAGGTGGCGCCCAGGTTCACGAGCTTCGCGGTCGGCACGTTGGGCAGGCTCGAGGCGTTGCGCACGTAGCTGGCGTACAGCTGCAGGCCGATCGAGGGCAGCTCGTAGGAGCCGGTCAGCGCCTGGTAGGTCGTGGTGGCGGGCGAGGCCACGGGCGCCGCCGCCGAGCCCGAGCGCGCGCGCTGGAAGGCATAGGCGATGTAGTAGGGCTTGCGCGCCCAGCCGATGTTGCCGCCGTAGACGTTGCCGCTCTGGTGGCTCGGCGCGCTCGATTCGCCGGGCGCGTAGGCCAGGTCGGCGAAGAACTCCATGCTGGCCGGCGTGCGGTAGCGCACCATGTTGCTGGCGCGGGCCGCGAAGGGCGTGAGGCCCGGTTGCGCGTCGGTGGCGGCCACCAGGTTGATCGGCGAGAACACCGAGTTCAGGCCGTAGGGGTCGGCCTTGAACAGCGCGTAGAACATCGGCGTGTACATGCGGCCCGCGTCGATCTGCCCCCACGGCGCCGAGAACCCGACGAAGGACTGCCGGCTGAACGACATCGCGGGGCCCGGCAGCGTGCCGTTGCCGGTGTCGGGCGCAAAGCCGCTCTCCAGCGTGAAGTGCGCGCCCAGGCCGCCGCCCAGGTCCTCGGTGCCGCGAAAGCCGATGCGCGAGGCGGTCTGGCCGCCGTCCTCCAGCCGCGTGGAGGAGGCGGGGCCCGACCTGGCGTGCGCCACGTACAGGTCGAGCGTGCCGTAGACGCTCACGGTGCTTTGCGCGGACGCAAGGGCGCAGGCCGCGAGCGCGAGGGCCGCGGTGGCTGTCTTCTTCATTTGGGTTGTCTCCGGTGTGGCCGGTCGCCTGCGGGTGCAGGGCGGTGCCGCCTGTGTGCTTGTCGATGTCCGGGGCTTACGATAGAAATGAAGGGCCCCCGAATCTGTCAACGCTTTGACAGATTCGTGAACACCAGGGCAGGGAGAACCCGCTGACCCGACCACCTGCAACCACCCCTCCCGACGCCGAAGACAGCGCCGAGCTGCTCGACCGCGCGCTGCGCTGGAACGAGCTGTTCTCCCAATGGCCCGACGCGCGCCGCGCCGAGCTCATGAAGTCGGCGCGGCTGGTGCGCTACCGCCGCCGCACGCAGGTGCTGGCGCGCGACCGCCACAAGCGCGAGCTGCTGGCGGTGGTGTCAGGCTGCCTGGAGATCAGCAGCATGAGCCCGCAGGGGCGCAAGTACGTCAACGCGCTGCTCGGGCCCGGCCAGGTGGCGCCGCTGGTGCGCCTGCTCGAGGACGTGCCGCTGCCCTATGACTACCACGCGCACGAAGACTCGGTGATCGTCCACCTGCCCAGCGACGCCGTGATCGCGGTGCTCGACGCCGAGCCCGCGCTGTGGCGCGGCGTGGCCCGGCTGGGCCTGAAGCGCCAGCGGCTGAGCGTGGTGCTGCTGCAGAACCAGATGCTGAACTCGGTGCGCGGGCGCGTGGCCGCCACGCTGATGAGCGTGATCCATTTCTACGGCATGCAGGTGGAGGCGGCGGCGAGCCTGCCGGTGCGGCTGTCGCAGAACGACCTCGCGGCGATGCTGGGGCTGTCGCGCCAGACCATCAACAAGGAGCTGGGGCGGCTGGTCGCGGAAGGCGTGATCGACATGAGCTACAAGCGCATCCGCATCGTGGACCCCGACCAGCTCGCGGTCATCGCGACCGGCACCGGGCCGCAGTGAGCGGCGCGCACCGCCGCGCGCAGGCTCAGGGGTGGATCTTCTCGCCCTTGGCGAGCATCTCGACGAACTGCGCGATGCGCCGGGCGCGCGTCTCGGGCTTCTTCGCGCCCTGGGTGCGGAACAGCACCGCGAAGCGGTTGCGCGCATCGAGCGTGGCGAAGAAGGCCTTGGCCTTGCGGTTGGCGTCGAGCGCGGCCTGCAGGTCGGGCGGCACGGTGGCCACGCTCGGGGCGTCGTAGGCTGCCTCCCAGCGGCCGTCGGCGCGGGCGCGCTCCACCTCGGCCAGGCCGCCGGGCTGCATGCGGCCGTCGTCGATGAGCTTCAGCGCCTTGTCGCGGTTGATCTTCGACCAGATGCTGCGCGCGGTGCGCGGCGTGAAGCGCTGCAGGAAGAACTGCGCGTCCTGGCTCTTGCGCTGGCCGTCGATCCAGCCGAAGCACAGCGCGATCTCCAGCGCCTCGGGGTGGTCGACGGAGGCGATGCCGCTGGCTTTCTTCGCGATGCGCAGCCAGACGCCGGCGTGGCTCGCATGGTGTTTCTTGTACCAACGCAGCAGCGCGGCGGCGTCGGCGCATTCCAGCGGCGTGTCGTCGACGATGCGGTCGGTCTTGACCGCGGTCTTCTTCGCCGCCGGGCTCATGGCACCCACCAGTAGCGCAGCGCGTGGAAGTAGATCGGCGCCGCGAAGATCACCGAGTCGAGCCGGTCGAGCATGCCGCCGTGGCCTTCGATCATGGAGCCCCAGTCCTTCACGCCGCGGTCGCGCTTGATGGCCGACATCACCAGCCCGCCGAAGAAGCCCAGGAGGCAGATCATGAAGGCCATGAGCGCCGCCTGCCACGGGTTGAAGGGCGTGGCCCAGTACAGCGCCGCGCCCATCGCGGTGGCGCTGGCCACGCCGCCGATCAGGCCTTCCCAGGTCTTCGACGGCGAGAGTTCGGGCGCCACCTTGCGTTTGCCGAAGAGCTTGCCCCACACGTACTGCAGCACGTCGCTGCCCTGCACCACGATGACCAGGAAGGCGATCAGCAGCAGGTTGCGGCCCTCGAAGCCCGGGATCTGCAGCGTGAGCAGCGCCGGCACGTGGCTGATGCAGAACACGCACACCATCAGGCCCCACTGGATCTTCGAAGTGCGCTCCAGGAAGCGCTGCGTGTCGCCGCCCACGGCCGCCAGGATGGGCAGCAGCAGGAAGGCGTAGACCGGGATGTAGATCGAATACAGCCCGTACCAGTCGATCCAGATCAGGAAGTACTGGCCCGGCAGCGCCACGAAAAAAGCCAGCGCGATCGCGCCGTGGTCGCCGCGCCGCGTGTAGGCCAGGCTGATGAACTCGCGCAGCGCATAGAACGAGATCAGGTAGAACAGCACGATCACGCCGCCCTTGCCGAAGGCAAAGGCCAGGCCGATCACCGCCACCATCACCCACCATGCATTGACGCGCGAGTTCAGGTTGTCGATCACCGAGTGCGGCTGGCCGTGCGCCACGCGCCACTTGAGCAGCGCGCCGATGGCCGAGGCCAGCACGAGCACGCCGAAGACGCCGCCGAAGAGCTTGAAGGTGGTCCAGGCGAAGGGGGACATTTCGATCACGAGGCGGTCCCTCCGTTGGGTTCGATGCGGTCGTACTCCGGGCGCAGGTCGAGCATGGCCGTGCGTGCGCGGGCAAGGAAGGCGACCTTGTCTTCGCCTTCCTCGAGCTGGATCGGCGCGCCGAAGCGCACCGTGCAGGCCAGCGGGATCGGCACCAGCGTGCCCTTGGGCAGCACGCGCTTGAGGTTCTCGATCCATACCGGCACCAGCCGCACGGTGGGGCAGGCGCGCGCCAGGTGGAAGAGGCCGCTTTTCAGCGGCAGCAGGATGTCGTCGCCCGTGTTGCGCGTGCCCTCGGGGAACATGATGAGCGAGTCGCCGCCTTCCAGCGCCTCCTTCATCTGGTCGACCGGGTTGCCGCCCTGGCCCGAGCCGTCGCGGCGGATCATGAGCGCGTTGAACACGTCCTTGCCGATGAAGTTGCGCAGCTTCGAGGCCTCCCAGTAGTCCTGGCCGGCCACGGGCCGCGTGAGCGCGCGCAGGTCGGAGGGCAGCGTGGCCCACAGCAGCACGAAGTCGCCGTGGCTGGTGTGGTTGGCGAAGTACAGCGTCTGCTCGGCCTTGGGCGTGGTGCCCGCCCAGATGGCGCGCACGCCGGTCAAAAGGCCGGCCGCGCCGATGATGAGCTGGCCCGCCACCACCGCGAGCCCGCGGCGCACGATGGCGCCGGGGCGGGCGCTGTCGTTGCCGTCGCCATTGCTGCTGCTGTCGTTCTTGTTGTTGCCGTTGTCGTTGTTCAAGCGAGTTCCTGTGTCATGAGGGCGAGCAGGAAGAGCGCGTTCTGGCAGGCGATCACGATGGCGTGGCGCTGCATCAGTTGGCGGGTTCCCTGCACGCGGTCGGCGAGCGCGCGGGCGTTGGGCTGCGGCGGCGGGTCGCGCAGCCCGAGCACCGACAGGGCGTTGTCCATCGCGCCCAGCGAGGCGATCTGGCCGTTGGCCAGGCCTTCGAACAGCGCCTGGTCCAGCCGCAGCCGGAAGGCGAAGTAGCGTTCGAGCACACCCAGCACCATCACCGCGGCAAAGGCCAGGATGGCGGTGTTCGAGAGCCCGCGCAGCGTGAGCGCCAGCACCAGGGCGGCGATGCAGGTGAGCGCGAAGCCCCAGAGGGCGAGCATGGCCGCCGCGCGCAGCAGGCCGGCCAGGGTGGTGCAGGTGGCGCGTTCGTTGTCAGTCATGGCGGGAAGGGGCTGAGTCAGGCATGGGGGCGAGCGCGGCACGCCAGGCGGCGTGCAGCACGATCTGCGGGCGGGCGCGGCGCACGGCGTCTTCGGCCTGTGCCAGGCCGTTGTCGCGGCCCAGCCAGGCGACCACGGCGGCGGCGCTGCGCGAAAAGCCCAGCGCGCAGCAGACCCACACGGCCGAACCGTCGGCCGCCGCCGCGCGGCGCTGGCCTTCGATGACGGCCGCGGCACGGCGCAGGCGCACGGGTGGCGGCACCACGAGGTCGAGCAGCGGCACGCAGCGCGCACGGGCGAGCGGCACGCCGGCCGGCAGTTGCAGCTCGGCGCACAGGCTCACGAGCCGGGGCTGGCCGGCGGCGAGCCATTCGGCCTGTGTGGGGCGACGGCCCAGGCGCAGGCCGGGCACCACCTCGACCGAGGCCGGCAGCTTGCGCGTCCAGAGCCACACATTGAAGGCCGCGGCCAGGCGGTAGGGCGCGAACAGCCAGCGCGCCGCCCAGCCCATGCGGCCGTGGCCGTCCATCTGGAAGCCGCGCGCGCCGAAGCCGAGGTAGTTGAGCGCCACCAGCGCGAGCGCCGCCGCCGGCCAGGCCAGCCACAGCGCCACGCCGCCGGTCGCCAGCGCCGCGAACAGGCACAGCGCCGCGCCCACGGCATAGAAGCCCGCGAGCTTCAGCCGCTGCGGATCGCGCGCCAGGCGCCACGCGCGCAGCATCGACACCCGGCGCGCCATCGGCCACAGCCACACGCAGAAGATGCCCAGCAGCGCGCCGGTCGGGATGTCGATGAAGTGGTGCTGCCAGGTCGTGAGCACCGAGGCGCAGATCGCGAAGGCCCACACATGCAGCACGAGCCGCGCCCACAGCGGCCGGATGAAGCGCCGGTACCAGTCCCACAGGATCACGGCCAGCGCGATGTGCAGCGAGGGCGCCTGGTTGTAGGGCTGGTCGAAGCCGCGCAGCGCGTTGAACAGGAAGGCCGGCGCGCCCTCCACCGGCGGCTGGCCGAAGCTGAAGTGCAGCGGCCAGAGGATGAAGCAGGTGCAGGCGATGAGCGTGGCGCTCACCAGCCGCAGCGCATGCCGGTCGAGCGTGTGGCGGTCACGCGCCAGGAACAGCGACAGTGCGTAGAAGACGTTGATGGTCCAGTACGGAAAGATCGTCCAGGCCCAGAAGGGCACCTGCCGCTCCCAGTCGAAGGCCATCGAGGGCACGCTGGCGCGCGTGGTGGCCCACCAGTTGGCGAAGCCATACGTGGCGTAGAACAGCGGCCCCAGAAACACCAGCCACGCGGCGGCGCGTTTCCACGGCCGGGGCGCGCGCCGGGCGGTCATTGCGCGACGCGCACCGCCAGCGACACCGTGAAGATGCCCCACTCGTCCACCCGCTGGTCGATCTTGCGGAAGCCTGCTTCTTCGACCAGCTGGTCCATCTCGGCCTGCGTGCGCCGGCGCATCACCCAGGCTTCGCCCTGGCGGTGGCTGGTGAGCGCGCGGGCGATCATTTCGAGCTGCGGGTGCCAGGGCTGGCCGGTGTAGACCAGGTAGCCCCGGTCTTCCACGGCGTCGCCCACGCCCGCCAGCGAGCGGCGCACCATCTCGTTGTCGGGGAACAGCTCGTACAGGCCCGACACCACGGCGAGCGTGGGCCGCGGCGTCACGCTCGCCAGGCTGATGCGGTCGAAGGCGTCGGCCTGCACGAACTGGGCGACGTCTTCCAGGCCCTTCTCGGCGATCAGGGCCGTGCCGTCGCGCACGTTGATGTCGCTGTAGTCGCGCAGCAGGATCGAGCTGGCCTTCACCGGGCTGGCCAGCACCGCGTCGAGCACGTAGCGGCCGTGGCCGGCGGCGATGTCCATGAGCCGCACCTCGCGGTGCATCTCGACCAGCCGCTCCATCGCGATGCGCAGCAGCTCCTCGACGTGGATCTTGCGCTGGCGGATGCCGCGCCAGCCGATGGAGTCGAGGTAGGTGCGGTCGACCGAGCGGCCCAGCGCGCCCTTGCCCTGCGGCTGGTTGCGGTAGACGTAGTCGAGCGTGCTGCCCGAGTCGAAGCCGGTGGCGTGGCCCAGCGCGATGCCGCTGGACAGCGCGCCGCCCACACGCAGCCCGCCGCGCGTGATCGCCCAGTAGGCGCCGCGCGGCGACAGCGGCGAGAGCGGTTCGGCCAGCGCGCGCGACTCGTCGGCCGTGTTGCCGCGCAGGTGCGCCTCGCGCAGGTCGACCGGCACGGCCGGCTCGTCGAAGCGCTGCAGGATGAATTCGCGGATCGACGCCACCGCGGGCGCCCGGTCTTTCTCGCCCAGCGTGTCGTGAAAGAAGCCCGGCAGCACCGTCTTCGTCTTCACGGCGCTGCCCAGCCGCTCGAAGAACTGGTGCTGCGGCTTGTGGTGCACCACCCAGTCGGCGCCCGAGATGAGCAGCTGCACCGGCAGCGTGATCGCGTTGGCGTCGGCCACCACGCGGTCGGCCGCCTCGTACAGGCCCAGCAGGATGTTGACGGCGATCGGGCGCGAGATCAGCGGGTCGTTCTTGTAGCTCTCGATGCGCGCGGGGTCGTGGGTGAGGAATTTCGGCTTCACGTAGCTGTTCACGAAGAACAGCCCGCGCAGCTTGTGCATGAGCGCCAGCCCCGGCCGCGCGAACGGCACGTAGAGCTTGACCTTGAAGGCCGGCGAGGCCAGCGTGAGGCCGCGCACTTTGGGGGCGTAGTCGTGCGCCCAGGTGGCGATCAGCACCGCGCCCACGCTCTGCGCCACCACGTGGATGTCGTGCTCGGGCACGCCGTGGGCGGCGGCGATGTGCTGCACGAAGGTCTGCACGTCGCGCACCGAGGTGCCGAAGCTGGGGCTGTAGCCGCGCTGGCCCGGCGAGAGGCCGTGGCCGCGCGCGTCCCAGGCGAAGAAGTCGAAGTCGGGCAGGTTCAGCTCGTCCACCAGGTGCGCCATGCGCGCGCCGTGCTCGTGGCCGCGGTGGAACAGCAGCACGGCGCCGCGCCGCGCGGCGCCCGTGGCCGGCCAGTAGCGGTAGAACAGCGATTCGCCGTCGTGCGTGCGGAAGTGGTGCTCGGCGGCGACGCGGGGTGTGGAAAGGGTCATGAAGAAGGGTCTTCTTTATTTATTTGTATGGGGGTGTTTCAGGCGGCGGGCGCTTCGGCTTCGGCCAGGGCGCGGCGGATGCGGTTGACGACCGTCCAGGCCACCAGCGCGGCCACAAGCGGCATCAGCAGGGCGGTCCAGCCCGGCAGCGGCCCGCCGAGGGCGACATACAACCCGAGTGCGCCGAACACGAAGGCCCGGTCGCTCTTGCCCATCGGCCCGTCGTAGCGGCGCGAGGCGCCCACCGTCGGGCCCAGCGCGCCGGCGAATTCGCTCAGCCCGGCCAGCACGATGACCGTGCCGACCCAGAACGGCGCGAACGGCGCCACCAGCGCGAAAGGCAGGTAGAGCGCGGCGTCGGAGACCACGTCGGTGAGTTCGTTGAGGAAGGCGCCCAGCCGGCTTTGCTGGTGGTGTTCGCGCGCCAGCATGCCGTCGATGGCGTTGAAGGCCATGCGCAGGAACATCCAGGCGGGGATCAGGCCGAAGGCCGCCAGCGAGGGCGCGGCGAAGAACAGCCAGAGCCCGAGCCCGACCGACACCGCGCAGGCCGCCAGCGTCACCTGGTTGGCCGTCACGCCCATCGCATGCAGCCGGACCACGAGCGGTCGCAGCAAGGCCTGGAAACGCGGTTTCAGTTCGTAGATGGACACGTTCTGACTTCCCTCTCTTGTTATGTTCTGCAGGCATTCTGCCAGTGTGAAACATGGCCCCCACGCTCGGCACTTCGCGCTCTCGCGGCCCCCCGAGGGGGCGCTCGCTCGCTGGGGGCGGCCCGGCGCAGCGCTCGGACTAAACTTGCCCCCGAAGACCCACCCCCAATGACCATCCAGACCGACGATTTCGCCCCCGCCCCGCAACGCGTGGTGTCCGCCGCCCCCGCCTCGCCCAACGAGGAGGCGATCGAGCGGGCCCTGCGGCCCAAGCTGCTCGACGAGTACGTCGGCCAGGCCAAGGTGCGCGAGCAGCTCGAGATCTTCATCGGCGCGGCGCGCAAGCGCAAAGAGGCGCTCGACCACGTGCTGCTGTTCGGCCCGCCGGGTCTGGGCAAGACCACGCTGTCGCACATCATCGCGGCCGAGCTGGGCGTCAACCTGCGCCAGACCTCGGGCCCCGTGCTCGAAAAGCCCAAGGACCTGGCGGCGCTGCTGACCAACCTCGAGCCCAACGACGTGCTCTTCATCGACGAGATCCACCGCCTGAGCCCGGTCGTCGAGGAAATCCTGTACCCCGCGCTGGAGGACTACCAGATCGACATCATGATCGGCGAGGGTCCCGCGGCGCGCAGCATCAAGCTCGACCTGCAGCCCTTCACGCTGGTGGGCGCCACCACCCGCGCCGGCATGCTGACCAACCCGCTGCGCGACCGCTTCGGCATCGTGGCGCGGCTGGAGTTCTACACGCCCGAAGAACTGGCGCTCATCGTGCGCCGCAGCGCGGGCCTGCTCAAGGTCGAGACCGACGCCGCCGGCGGCTTCGAGATCGCGCGCCGTTCGCGCGGCACGCCCCGCATCGCCAACCGCCTGCTGCGCCGCGTGCGCGACTACGCCGAGGTCAAGGGCAACGGCCGCATCACCGAAGACATCGCGCACAAGGCGCTGGCCATGCTCGACGTCGACCCGCAGGGCTTCGACCTCATGGACCGCAAGCTGCTCGAGGCCGTCATCCACCGCTTCGACGGCGGCCCGGTCGGCCTGGACAACGTGGCCGCCAGCATCGGCGAAGAGCGCGACACCATCGAGGACGTGATCGAGCCTTACCTCATCCAGCAGGGCTACCTGCAACGCACGCCGCGCGGGCGCATCGCCACGCTCGCGGCCTACCGCCACCTGGGCGTGGTGCCGCCCTCGGGCCGCGCCGACGGCCCGGACCTTTTCGGCGCCTGAAGAGAATCCCATGCACACCCACGACCTGAGCGCCTGGCAGCACGACCATCATTTCGGCGCCGGCAACGCCGCCGCCGAACGCAGCACCCGCCTCGTGATGTGGATCACCGCCGCCATGATGGTGGTCGAGATCGGCGCTGGCTGGTGGTTCAACTCCATGGCGCTTTTGGCCGACGGCTGGCACATGAGCTCGCACGCGCTGGCCATCGGCCTGAGCGCCTTTGCCTACGCCGCCGCGCGGCGCTACGCCCGCGACCCGCGCTTTGCCTTCGGCACCTGGAAGATCGAGGTGCTCGGCGGCTTCGCGAGCGCGCTGCTGCTGCTCGGCGTCGCCGCGCTCATGGTGGTCGGTTCGCTGGAGCGGCTGTGGTCGCCCGTGGCCATCCACTACCCCGAAGCCATCTCGATCGCGGTGCTGGGCCTGGTGGTGAACCTGGTCTGCGCGCGGCTCTTGGGGCATTCGCATGACCATCACGGCCATGACCACGGGCACGGCCATGACCACCACGGTCACGACCACGCGCATGGCCACGACCTGAACCTGCGCTCCGCCTACCTGCATGTGGTGGCCGACGCCGCCACCTCGGTGCTCGCCATCGCGGCGTTGCTGGGCGGCTGGTTCTACGGCTGGTCCTGGCTCGACCCGGCCATGGGCATCGTCGGCGCCGTGCTCGTCGCCGTCTGGGCCAAGGGCCTGCTGAAGGAAACCGGCAAGGTCCTGCTCGACCGCGAGATGGACCACCCCGTCACCGCCGAAATCCGCGAAGGCGTCGAGACGATGCTGGCCGACTCCGAAACCCGCGTGGCCGACCTGCACGTCTGGCGCGTCGGCCGCGATGCGTACGCCTGCGCGCTCACGGTGGTGACGCATTCGGCCACGCTCACGGCGGACCAGGTGCGGGCGTGCTTCTCGATGCACGAGGAGATCCGGCACTCGACAGTCGAAATCCAGCGCTGCACGGACTGAGACGCCGGGTTGCTTTGTCGAACCAAGGCTGGAATCCATGACCCTCGATGCGTCCCCCGAAGCCGTGGTGCAGCGCCAGCTGGCCGCCTACAACGCCAGGGACCTCAACGCGTGGCTGGCCACCTACGCCGAGGACGCCAAGCAATTCGAACTGGCAGGCAAGCTGCTGGCGGCCGGCCACGCCGAGTTGCGCGCCCGAACCGCGATTCGCTTTGCCGAGCCTGACCTTCATGCACGCCTGTTGCAGCGCTCGGTCATGGGGCATGTCGTTGTCGATCACGAGGTGGTGACGCGCAACTTCCCGGAGGGGATCGGCACCGTGGAGATGGTGTGCGTCTACGTGGTCCGCCAGGGCCTCATCCAGACGGCATCGTTCGAGATCGGCCCGCCGACGATGGGGCGCCCGGCCGACTAGCAGGCCGGGCTGCGCCTTCAGAAGCAAGTCAGGCCGTCGGCCGCCGGACGTGCCGCACGATCAACATCTGCGCCACGTAATAGGTAGACAGCACCCACAGCGACGCCAACGGCAGCGGCGCCACGAACCGGTTGATCGCCAGCAGCGCATCGCTCAGCATGAAGAAGCAGGCTCCCACCGCCACCCACAGCGCGGCCGGGTCGCTTGAACGCAGCACCGCCGCACGCCCGATGGCCTGCGCCGCCATGCAGGCGATCACCACCACGTAGAAGCCGACCGGGATGCGCAGCGCCACCGGCAGGCCGCCCTGCCACAGGAAAGCGTACATGCCCGCGCCGATCAGCAAGGTGGCCGCGAGCGCGCGGGGCCGCGGAAACAGCCCGACGCCGATGCGGAACAGCGCGATGTACGCCAGGTGCGCGAGCAGGAAGCACACGAGCCCGGGCACGAAGAGGCTCGCCGGTCCCATCAGCAACACGTCGCCCGCGAGCGAGAAGACCAGGCCCGCCAGCAGCAGCGCATCGAAGCGCGTCATGCCGCCGGGCTGGCGTTGCGCGCGGCGGGCTGCGAAGGCAATGGCGATGGTCAGCGCCAATGGCTTGAAGAGGAGGTGCAGCCAGCCGATGCCCAAGGCCGCGCTCGCCGTGGCCAGTGCGGCGGCCTCGACCAGCAGCACCTCGGTGACCGAGAGCCGCCCCTGCAGCACCGCGCCCACGGCCCACAGCCCGGCCGTCAGCGCGGCCAGCCAGACGGCGGCCTGCGGCAGCGGCACGGCGTCGGAGTACCAGAGGAACACCGTCACGCCGGCCAGCAGCGCGAGGAACTGCAGGCCTGCGAACCACTGCACGCCGCGGCTCACCACGGGCTCGTAGCGCGTGACCTTCGCGAGGTCGAAGGCGGGCTTCGGGTAGCGCGTCGCCACGTCGTCGGGGCGCCAGCCGGGCGGTTTGAACCACACGCGCAGCTTGTCGGACCAGCGGCGCGCATGCCATGAATCCCTGGCGAGCGCCCAGTAGACCTCGGCGTTGGCCCACAGCGGGTCCCAGCTTTTCAGCTCGCCGCGCGTGCCGTACACGCAGCGTTCGTCCTCCTCGCGGAAGGTGCCGAAGAGACGGTCCCACACGATCAGCACGCCGCCGTAGTTGCGGTCCAGATACGTGTCGTTCACCGCGTGGTGCACGCGGTGGTTCGAGGGCGAGCAGAACCAGCGGTCGAACCAGCCCAGCTTGCCGACCTGCTCGGTGTGGACCCAGAACTGGTAGAGCAGGTCGATGAGCGCCACCACGACGAACACCAGCGGCGGCACGCCGGCCACGGCCATCGGCAGGTAGAAGAGCCAGCCCAGCAGCGCGCCGCTGGAGGTCTGGCGCAGCGCGGTCGACAGGTTGTAGTGCTGGCTCTGGTGGTGCACCACGTGCGCGGCCCACAGCACGGCCGACTCGTGGCCCATGCGGTGCAGCCAGTAGTAGCAGAAGTCGTAGAACACCAGCGCCAGCAGCCAGCCGTACCAGGTGGTCCAGAACTCGCGCGCCGCCTCTTGCGGAAAGAGCGCCACCGCCGAATACACGGCGGTGTAGATGCCGATGCGCAGAAGCCCCGTGAGCACCGCGCTGATCTGGCTCAGCATGCCCAGCCCGATGCTGTTCACGGCATCGGCCAGGCGGTAGGTGTCCTGCCCGGTGCCGCGCCGGGCACGCGCGCGGCCGACCGCGAACTCGATCGCGATCAGCAAAAAGAACACGGGGGACACGAGAACGATGATCTGGCCAGAGCGCATCGTCCGATTGTGGCGTTGCCCCGGTGCCACGCGTCACCGGGATGTCACGGAGTCGCCATCGTGCGGTCATGCGCGGATGCGAACCTGCCGGACCATGCAACGCGACGACGCTTTCCTTCGCGCCTGGCGCGACACCGCGATCCAGCCTCCCGAGCCGGAGGACGACGATGCGGCGCGTCCGGCGCTGCGCTATCGCACCCTCTGGATCTCCGACCTGCACCTGGGCACGCCCGGCTGCCAGGCCCGGGCGCTGCTCGACTTTCTCAAGCACACCGAGTGCGAGACCCTGTTCCTGGTCGGCGATATCATCGACGGCTGGCAGCTCAAGCGCCACTGGTACTGGCCGCAGGCGCACAACGACGTGATCCAGAAGCTGTTGCGCAAGGCGCGCAAGGGAACGCGCGTGATCTTCATTCCGGGCAACCACGACGAGTTCGCCCGCAAGTACCTGAACCACAACTTCGGCGGCATCGACGTGGCCGACGAGTGGATTCATGAGACGGCCGACGGCCGCAAGCTGTGGATCATCCACGGCGACCTGTTCGACGGCGTGATCCAGTGCGCCAAGTGGCTGGCCTACGTGGGCGACTCGCTCTACGAGTTCACGCTCAAGCTCAACCGCCACCTCAACTCGCTGCGCGCGCGCATGGGGCTGCCGTACTGGTCGCTCTCGAAGTACCTCAAGGGCAAGGTCAAGCGCGCCGTGAGCTACGTCGGCGACTTCGAGAACGCCGTGGCCCGCGAGGCCCGCAACCGCGGCGCGCAGGGCGTGGTGTGCGGCCACATCCACCACGCCGAGATGCGCGACATCGACGGCATCCTGTACTGCAACGACGGCGACTGGGTGGAAAGCCTCACGGCGCTGGCCGAGCATGCCGACGGCACGCTCGAGATCATCGACTGGGCGCAGCACATGCCGGTGGCGGCCAAGGCGGCGCCGGCGCGCGAGGCTGTCGCGGCCTGAGCGGCGACATGAACGCAGCGCTGCGATCGCGCGGCGCTTGCGGTGCGTGAATTTTCGACATTCCTGCGTGTCAGTTTCTGCAGGGCTGGTCGTTTGACCATTGTTTGCGAACGTGCAGGTCTTGCGTGGCCCAGACTTTTGGGATTGCCATCCACCAGGTCTGTCGCACATGTCCCAAACCCTCTCTGTCACAAGCACAGCCATCCCCTTGGTTCTGGGGCAGCCCGTATTGATGCCCGTCCGGCTTTCTGGCCGTGAGGGCCTGAACGGCCTGTTTGCGTACGAACTCCTTCTCAAGACCCCCGATGCGCTGAATCTGGGCGCCAGCGAAGCGGCTGATTTCGATCTCGACGGATTCATCGGGCACGAAATCACGTGTGCGATCGAGTTGGATGGGGCCGGCGAAATCCTCTCCGGCGTTGTAGGGCCCGGCAACAGCGGCATCGGTGCCGGGATTCGGCAGATCAGCGGCATCGTGACGGAGGCCGCCATGGAAGGAGAGGCGGGGCGCCATGTCGTCTATCGCTTCGTCATTCGACCCTGGCTGCACTTGGCAACGCTCAACTGCGACTGCAAGATTTATCAGGACCAGACTGTCGTAGACACGCTCGATCAGGTGTTGGGCAACTACTCGTTTCCCGTGGAAAAGCGACTGTACGAGACCTATCCGATTCGTGACTACTGCGTGCAATGGAACGAAAGCGACTTCGAGTTCTTCGAGCGTCTGTGCCAGGAGTACGGCATCAGCTACCACTTCGAGCACAGCGACGGTGCCCATCGCCTAGTCTTGTCGGATGCGATGGCCGCTTACCGGGAGTGCCCCAGTGCTGCCTACGCGAACGTCGAGTTTCATACCCCGGGCTACAAGACCGACGCCGAGTACATCCACCAATTTGCTCCATACAACCAGCTCACCAGCGGCGCCTACGTCACCCGAGACTACGACTACACGCGCAGCAAAGCTCAGCTGATCGGTCAGAACAGCGCCCCGCGCCCGACAAGCCAGGCCAATGGCGAGGTGTATCAGTACCACGCAAGTGTCGGTGGCAGTCATTTCGTGCAGCCGGAAGCTGGCGACGCGGGGCCCAATGATCCCTCCACCGAGGCACGCGCCTTCGCCCGCCTGCGCATGCAGCATCTGCGCACCCACGGCGCTCGCGCGCGTGCCACGGGCAACCTGCGGGGCATGGTGCCGGGTTGCACGTTTCGCATGCACGAGCATCCTCGAGAGAGTGTCAACGCCGAATACTTGATCCTGCAGACGGACTTCGTGATCGAGGACGTCGGGCAAGAAAGTCAAGTCAAGGACGTGGCTTCCGGCCGCTCGCAACGCTGGACGGTACAGGTCGAATTCACTGCGCATCCGATCGCAGAGGCATTGCGCCCCGCGCTTACGCGTCCCAAGCCCAAGACGGGTGGCCCGCAGAACGCAGTTGTCGTCGGCCCTGCCGGCCAGAACATCTGGACCGACGAGTACGGGCGCATCAAGGTCCAGTTTCCATGGGATCGGGACGGTCAGTTCGACCAGAACAGCTCCTGCATGGTGCGCGTGAGCGCGGCATGGGCGGGCAATCAGCTCGGCGCGATGCACGTCCCACGCATTGGCCAAGAGGTGGTCATCGAGTTCTTCGGCGGGGACCCCGACCTGCCGATTTGCACAGGTCGTGTCTACAACCAGATGAACCTGCCGCCGTTCAAGCTGCCCGATCAGGCTGCCTTGTCAGGGTTCCGCTCGCGCGAACTCGTCAGTGGTGGCGGTAACGCTTCTTCGGGGCGCAGCAACCAACTGGTTCTGGACGACACGGCCGGGAAGATCCAGACGCAACTTAAAAGCGATCATCAATCCAGTTCGTTGAGTCTCGGGTTCATCACCCGCGTTGAAGACAACGCGGGTCGCAAAGATCCGCGAGGCCAAGGCTACGAGCTGCGCACCGACGGCCATGGCGTCATGCGAGCAGCCGATGGCATGCTCATCACCACCGAGGCCCGCATGGATGCCGCAGGGTATGCCAAAGACCTGGGAGAAGCCATTTCGCGACTCACGCAGGCCCGCGATCTGATCGAAGGCCAGTCCGATGCGGCCCGCACTAGCGAAGCCCAGGTCAAAGGCGACCAGGATGCCGTGGCCAAGGCCCTCAAGAAGCAGAACGACACGATCAAGGGCAGTGGCGGAAACCCGCAAGAAGGCCAGTTTCCAGAACTGGTCGATCCTCATCTCGTGCTCGCCAGCCCGAGTGGTGTCGCCGTGACGTCGGGTGGCTCCACGCACATCGCCAGCGTCGAGCACACGCAAATTACCAGTTCCAAGCACACCAGCGTCAACAGCGGCGGCAGCCTGATCGCAGTCGCGCTGGAGGCGTTCAAGGTCTATGCCATGCAAAACGGTATGGAGGTGATTGCCGCTCAGGCCGACATCGAGATCAAGGCGCTGAAGAACTCCATCAGGATGATGGCCAAAGACAAGATCGAGCTGACCGCCGACATCATCAATATCACTGCGAAGACCCGACTGACGATCAATGGCGGTGGCAGCTACGGTGAGTACAGATCAGGAAAAATCACCAAAGGAACTACCGGAAAGTACACCAACCACGCCACTGTTCACACCAACATTCCAGGAGACTCAAGGCCCACCCGGCCCGTGAACGGTGAGGCCTGTGTCACCAAGGAGCACGCTGCAGACAACGGCGGCAACGCGGTGTCACGTTGATGGCTGACGACACCTGCAATGAAGGGGAAACGGCTCATTGCGAAGAACTGCTCGAAGCGTTGATTCAAGGCTGGGGTGCTCTGACCGTGCACTCGCCCAGGAAGTCCGGGGACGCACCCCAGGTCAAGAAAGAACCGATTCCCCAGCGTGCCTACCTGTTGTTCAACCGCTGGGAAGGCAACTCACTGGGGCAAGAACTGAGCGAGCAGTTTCCCAAATGGGCGCGCGACCGCGTCAGCGTGCCCGACAGCTACTTTGAGCACCGCAAAGAGCGCGCGCCTTGTTTGCTGGAATTGCCCGAGGAGTTGGTTGCCTCCGCCTCTGGGTTCAAAACCAGAGACTTCCGCGCATGGTTGGTGCGCTGTCTGGAAGTCACGGCGCGGGAAGTGAATGCGCGTGTCACGAAGCAAGACCTCTGCGGTGTGGTCATCAGTCCTGTGTCCGAGCAGGCGATCACCCAGCACTGGGTTGGACTGGGCGATCAACGACCGCCTTACAAAGAGGATCGCGTGCTGTTTCGTTACCACGACCCACGTGTCATGCAGCGTGTCTGGCCCAGTCTGAGCCCCTCGCAGCAAAGCCGTTGGCTTGGGCCGGTCACGCAGTGGTGGTCGCTGATGCAGCCATGGGGCCCGTTCGGCGACAAGCCCGCACCTGCTCAGTGGTTTCGTGCCAAAGCGCCAGCGCTGCATGCAGGATCGGAAGCGGGGGGATCGCCCCGCGATCTATTCGACGAAGCGCAGTGGTTCCTCTCCGGTGTCTCTCCAGACGCCAATTCGATCTGGCGCAGCTATGCCAAACACAACATACCGCCAGAGGCCCAGCCCGAACCGGACAGCTTGCTGCAAATGCTGGCCGACGCCGCGCGCATGAAGCTGAGCGATCTCGATCTTGAAGACTATGTCTGGATCAGCTGGATGCATGCCCCCAAAGAAGGCCCGGCGCGGGCCATGGATTGGCGCCTGACACATCTGGTGTCGACATTGAGCCGGATTGAAGACCGGCGACGCGATCAGCCCGATGCCAGTTTTTCGATGCTACTGAACCAAGTCATCCAGTCTCAAAAAAGGTAAGCCATGGTCTGTAGAACAGCCTGCTCACAGTGTTCCCAAACGGGAATGCCGATTCTTTTCACGCGCTACGCTGTCGCTTACAGCATCACTGAAAAAGGCGCAGCAGCACTGGAGGGTCTCAAGCCCCACGGGAACTTGAAGTCCCAGCCAGGCGGTGTTGCGCTCCAGACATCCAAGTACAACGTGCGCATGCTGCGCGCGGGCTATTTGTACATTCGCATCGAAACCGTCTGCCGGCGCCCCGCGTGGTTCGGCTATGCCGTGCATCCGCACGGGTACCTGACCCGCTTCGATATCCATCATCCGGAAGAAGCGGAAGGTCTTGCTGCTTGCAGTCCGCAGGAATGGGGGGCCAACAGAAGCCTTGTATGGATCAAGGGCGCCAAGGACGTCACGAAGCTGAACTACATGTTCCATCCGGACCCGATTGACGCCGAACACTTGAACAAGGTCATTGATAGTGATCTGGCAAAGTACACGCAAAGTTTCGATGTCGCCAGTTGGGCGAACGGTGTCAAAACGGGGGCCGACACCGCGGTGCCCAATGTTGACGAAGGCAGCTCGAGTGTGGCCGAGTTCAGGGCACTGAAAGACGAAGCCGTGCGCAATGCGCTGGAACCGCAGCTGTACGGCCTGATGGGCAGCAATGCGATAGAGCGCGAGTGGGGTGACTACGAAGAAACCAGGATCGTAGAAAACCCTGAGCACACTCACATGGGCGAGTATGTCGGGACATATTCGACCGCGGAGTTCTCCACGGTCCGTCAGTTGGATTACGCTGGTGCCCATGGGCGGCGCCTGCAGAAGGTCGCCAAATTTCTGACCGATAACGGTGGCGCCATCGTTGCATGCGAAGATGCGATTGGCATTGCGCAGGAACTGGGGCACCTGCAGGTGGAAGCGCAAACTACATATAGCCATTGGCAGGCGTCCAGTGCCATAGGGCATCACAGGGATGTGAATAACGAATGGGTATTCCAGGCGGCCATTGGGGTGCAAGGCCTGATGGAGATTGCGCAGCAAGGTGCCGTCGCGCGGGTTGACCGAGGTTTCGAAGAATCGGCGCTTGTCCATGCCCCGCTGCCGCACGATCCTCAGGAGGCGGTGAAGGAGCGCGCGCGCCGCACCGCAGCGCGTGCGGTCAATCACGCGGGCCAATTGAAGAGTGCTCAGTCAGCTGTTCATGCCGCCTTTACCCAGCTGTTCGATCAGGCTGCCGCGCGCGACATCTTGCTGGAGCAAAAGGCGCGGCAAAGACAGGCACAAGAAAAGGTGGCCGCGCTGGGGAGAGACCAGAACAACTGGGTTTTCAGTGGAACTTTGCTCAAGGCCGTTGGCCGCTTTAGCAACCAAGATGTCAAGATCAACAAACCCGGCGGCGGCGCCGCATTGAGCTTGCAACTTGCACAGTGCCTGGCTGGCATGGCAACCCATGAAGCTGGGCGCCAGGCACTGCAAACGATGAATCCGTGGGACGACAGTTTGTTATCGCGCCTGCTGTGCTTCAACAGCGTGACTCTCCGGGCGACATACAAAGACCTCGAAGATGCCAAGCCCGCCACAACCACCCCCGCGGCTGAGCCCGAAACCGCCATGGCCGACGCGTTGGCGACAAAACTCAAATTGATCGCCGGGAGACTGGCGCTGGGCGACAAGGCACTGGCCTTTATCGAGGAGGCAAAAGCGGACCATGCGCATGAGAAGCTGCGTAAGGCAGCTTGGGTCGGCCATGTGTTCTCGTTGCTCTCTACCCGTGCCATGACCGGTATCAACGAACTGCCGACGTCGAAATTGGAAGCCCGGCTGGTACAGCACCTTGCCTTGGCCGGAATGAGCACCATGGGAAGTACCGTGCAAAAGGCGGTGGAAAGACTTCAAAGCGATGTGGCCGAGAACGCCAAGCGTCTCGCGCTACGGGCCAAGAAGCTGGAGTCTGTTGCCAACCCGGCCGCGCGCGCGGGCAAGGCTGCGGCGTTGGAACGCGCGCGCGGCGCCGCACCCCACACACGCGCGGCGATGCTGGGTGCCTTGATGGACCTGGGCAGTGCCGTCATCAAGGGTAACCAGTTCGGCACCAAGCTCGATGGGCGCAGCGCCTTCGATCTCACGGGTCAATTGCTGCAAGGCATCGGCAGCCTGTATGACTGGCGCGCCAAGGTATATGAAGAAACGATCTTCAAGGGAGTGAAGGCGCACGACGTCTACAAATACAAGGCGCTGAGGGACGGGCTTGACAACATTAATGCGTTGCATCTCAAGAGCTTGCGCCTGACGGCATTCAAATTTTTTGGCGCCGGCGGCGGCTATTTCGGCGGTGCTGGACGGGATGGACGCTTGGAAGTCTGCTCAACGTCAACAAAGAGGTTTGGCAATTGCGCAGGCAGCGAGCGCCGTTGGAACCATCTTCACTATTGCTGGCACTGGCGCTGGCGTCTTCGCGGCGGGGGTTGGGGTCGGCGCGGTGCTGTGGAGTGCAGTTGCGGTGACGTTGAGCCTGGTGGGGGCCTTCTTGGCCATTGGCGGTGCGATCTTCGTTGTGGGCTTAAGCGAGGAAAAGTGGATCACTTGGTTGCTAGACATTCCACTGAATAAAAAGCGGAGGGGGCAGAAGCCAATACACGAAAACGTACGAGAGATGTTGCAAGAGTTGGCGAATGCCCAGAACGAGATTAAAGCCAATTGAGAAAGTCCTTCAATGTTTATCCGCGAAGAAGGCTATGCCCGTCTGCAAAAATTTTCTACTAAAAAGAGCCGTGAACACATCAATCTGGATGGTCAAACGCAATGGTCAACGAGACGCTCAGGTGCGCGGGGAGTCACGATGCCCAACGGTGGCGCGTTTGCGCAGAACGAGGCCTATCTGGAATTGTGCAATCCAGGATGGAGTCTGCAGTGGCGCGCGGGCATAGGGAATATCTATGTGATCTTGCCGGCGTTGTTTGTTATTTGGGCTTGGTACGGGTTTGCGTTACACCCTCTACTCTTTGGAAAGATCATCTTCTTTTGGCCCACCATCGCCTACGGAGCCGATGATTGGCCCTATCTTGTTTTTGGCTGGCTCCTGCTTTTTCCCCTAGCCCTGGCCTCCGCCTTCTTGATCTACATGTGGTTTGCCAGGATGGGCATGCGCACATGCTTTTTCACGTTCGCGCGGGGCCGTATTCGCTTCAATCGACTCACTCGAAAGGTGTACGTGTTGCGTCCTGGGTACTGTGGAGGCAATGCGGTGTTTGAATGGGAGCGACTGGTCGCCCTGTTTGACCCTCAAAGCACTAATCGCTGGGACAAGCAGGACGTTGCGATGCTGGCCTTGTACCATCCGCCATTCGGTGCCGACGACCCAGTGGCCCTAGGTGAAGATTGCCTGTTCGTGGGGCCCGCTGTTCCCGGTCCCGAAGGTGCGTCGCACCTGTGGGAATACATCCGACAGTACATGGAGACAGGCCCGACCATCGACCGAATTCCACTCGATGCGCCGGCTAACTTCAAAGGCATCGCGCGGTATCTTCATCCAGACTACACCACCTATTGCGGCCTGCCCGACGGCCGTCAGTACAAGCTGGAATGCAGGCCCGGTTTCATGGAAACTTTCTTTCACATGAGCAGCCAGATCACCTGTAGCTGGCCGCGCTTTCCCAAAGAGTGGCAAAGTGATAGTGGCATGGGTGAACCTGAAGACAGGCCGGTGCAAACAGGGGCTGTGATGACGGCGTTGGTCTACCGAGCACAGGGACGATTGAGCAGGGAGGATGAGGTTGAACTGCTCAGGCACTACGGCACAGCCGAGGCGTTGGCAGAAGCTGAAGCGAAGGGTGGCTGACGATCGTCGACGCGTGGCGCAAAAAAAAGACCCATAAAAAGGAAGTAAAAAATGAATGCAGAAGGTCTTGAATGCCACCGGTTCCTAGATCGCAGTGCAATGCCAAGCGCCGGGGAGAAAAGGACGCCTCGCTCTTCACGAAACTCTGAGGTCTTCGCCCCCCGCACTTGTGATCGGCGAAACTTTCTCGGCCGCGTGAAAAGAAAACTACGACGGAGTTTTGGTCGAAGTTCGGATCGATGGACTCCTGACGGTGGTCGACATTTTTCTCCGTCCAACGAGTGAGAACTCTCATGTCCCTTCGCGAAGATTTCAGACGCGCCACTTACGACCACTTCGAGCAACTTGCTCAGTGTCTTGTCGTGCGGAGCGCTCCCAAACCACAGTCTCAGCCTCTTTTGAAAAGTCAGCAGAGCCTTGCACGCGGCTCCCCGCAGCCCGATCGCTTGGTCGCCATTCAAGCTGCTCGTATCCCTTTACTCGAAGCTTCTCGCCCGCTGTTGCTTGCTATGGCTCATATGCCGTGGCAGCTTGATCCGGAGCACGCCAGCGCCTTGCACAGCGATCTGATGAGCCAAGTGACCAGCTTCCAGTCGGTGTGCGCGGATGGCCTGATTCGTCAGGAGTACATCGCTGGCGCGAGCTACACACTCTGCACAGCGCTGGATGAGGCGGCAGGTTTGGCCGCCCGGTCGATGGACGCCATGGCGGGCGTCAACCTATGGGCCGAACGACAACTGGCGGTTCAATTTCATGGCGATGCCCGGGGCGGAGAAAACGTCTTCAAACTCATGGCGGCCCTGATCAAGAACCCAGCCGAGCACATTGACCTGCTGGAACTCCTGTTGATCGTCATCGCACTCGGGTTCAAAGGCCTGTACCGCAAGGCTATCAACGGCAAGCGCGTACTCGATGACATCCGCCACACGCTCTTTTCAACCGTGCGTTCGTGCCGAGGCGACGATGTGCCGGTGGCGCATTGGAATGTAATCGAAAGCCTGCTGTGGGGGCGCGTGCCGCCAGGCAAGCTTGCAGGCACAGTGCAGGAGTTGTTTCAATGAGCGCCAATCAGATCATCAAAGACCACGACAAGTGGCGCAAAGGCGCGGGCGGCGCGCAAGCAGGCCTGTCTGGAGAGAGCGATGGCGACAGTTATTCGGGGCTCGATCTCGACTTCATCACCATCACGTCGACCTGCTTCAACGGCAGCAGCTTCGCGTCCACCACCTTCAAGGACGCGAGCTGGTCGTCAAGCCAGTTCACGGGGGTTCGCTTCACCGACTGCAACATGGAAAACCTGGGCATCACGGGGTGCACTTTCACCAATTGCACCTTCAGCAACTGCGACATGCAGAGCTTGAAGATGACAGGGTGCGATCTCCAAAGCTGCAACTACGACAAATGCATGATGAAGGACTCGCAGATGTCGGATTGCACCGGTGGTGGCGGCGGGAGCATGAGCGACTGTGACATGAGCGGAGCGGGCATGTCGGGTTGCACCTTCACGGGTGCAACGCTGACGGGGGCTGTGTACTCCGGTACTCAGTGGGCAGGATGCAAGTTCCAAGGCTGTACTTGGAAGAATCTGGGCTTCATCAACTGCCAGTGGACCGGGGTAGACATTCTTGACTGCCATTGCGATGGCATCCAGGGCGAGGGAGTCAAGGGGGAGAAAGTCGTCTATTACGGCAGCTTCTTCGAGAACTCGGAGTTCAGGAACAGCAACATCAACACCGCATAGGCAGGCCGTACGCGACAACAACCACAACGCCGCGCCTTTTCCCGTACAGCGGGAGTACCGGCGCGGCGTTTTGCTTTCGACCAGCGCTGTCCAGAGCCGCCCGACATGCGCAGGGTTTTGGGGCGTTTGGCTGCCTCTCCCCGCGCAAGCACCATCCGCAATCAGGTTCGTCCGATCCGACGATACCGTCAGGCCCTCCCAGGTCACACACTTGCCGGGTGTGAACCCTGTGAGACAACACCATGGCCTGGACCCTCAGCGCGGCGGAGACCGCGTTTCGCGACGAGGTTCGCGACTTTCTCGCGCGCGAGCTGACGCCTGAGCTGCGCGCCGCAGGGCGTCGCTGCTCCGGCATCTTCACCGACTACGCCGACGGCAACCGCTGGCACCGCGTGCTGGCCCAACGGGGCTGGAGCGTGCCGCACTGGCCGGTGGAACACGGCGGCACCGGCTGGACGCCGATGCAGCACTACCTCTTCGCGAGCGAGCTGGCCGCGGCCGACGCACCGCCGCGCGCGCCCATGGGCCCCGGCATGGTGGCGCCGGTGATCATCGCCTTCGGCACCGAGGCGCAGAAGCAGGCCTGGCTGCCCGGCATCCGTTCGGGCGAGGACTATTGGTGCCAGGGCTACTCCGAGCCGCAGTCGGGCTCCGACCTGGCCTCGCTGCAATGCAAGGCGGTGCGTGACGGCGACGACTACGTCATCAACGGCACCAAGATCTGGACCACCCACGCGCAGTACGCCAACCGCATGTTCTGCCTCGTGCGCACCGCCTCGGGCGGCAAGGCGCAGCAGGGCATCAGCTTCCTGTGCTTCGACATCCCCCAGGCCGGCCTGACGATCCGCCCGATCATCAGCATCTCGGGCGACCACGAGCTCAACCAGGTGTTCTTCGACGACGTGCGCGTGCCCGCCAGCGGCCTCATCGGCGAAGAGAACCAGGGCTGGACGGTGGCCAAGTACCTGCTGCAACACGAGCGCGGTGGGGCCTGGGCGCCGATGCTGCGCGCGCGCCTGCGCCGGCTGCGCGCCGCGGCCGACAGCGCCTTCGCCGCCGCGAGCGAGTCCGCCGCCGACGAGGCGCGCGAGATGGCGCTGCGCCTGGCCGAGATGGACTGCGCCATCGATGCGGTCGAAGCCACCGAGCTGCAGTCGCTGCGCGCCCAGGCCCGCGGCGAGCCGCACGGCATCCGGCCCTCGATGGGCAAGGTGATGGGCTCCGAGCTGCGCCAGCGCCTGACCGAACTCGGCGTGGAAATTGCCGCGCACTACGCGGCGGCCGACCTGCCGCTGGACGACGGCCTGCAGGGCGCGCTCGCCGTGCCCGAGGAGGCGGTGTTCTCGATGTCCGCCTACCTCAACGACCGCGCCGCGTCGATCTACGCCGGCTCCAACGAAGTGCAGCGCAACATCATCGCGGCGCAGTTGCTGCAATCACGCTGAGGCCCCGTTCTCCATGACCACCCTCACCGACCAAGACGACACCCTCGCGATGCTGCGCGACAGCCTCGCGCGCTACCTCGACGACCAGCACGGCTTCGAACAGCGGCTTCATGCGCTGGCCGCCGCCGACGATGCACCGCCGCCGTTCTGGCAAGGCCTGGCAAGTGACCTCGGCTTGCTGGGCGCGGCCCTGCCCGAATCGCAGGGCGGGCTGGGCCTCGGCCTGGCCGCGCACCTTGCGCTGATGCCCACGCTGGGGGGCGCGCTCGCGGCCGAGCCGTATCTTTCGACGCTGGTGATCGGCGCCGGCCTGCTGCAGCGCCACCCGGGCGCGCAGGCCGATGCGCTGCTCGCGCGCGTCGTCGCCGGGCAGGCCGTGCTGGCCTTCGCGCACGACGAGCCGCACAGCCGCCATGCACGCGACGACGTGCGCACGACGCTCGTGCGCGAGGCCGACGGCCGGCTGAAGCTCGACGGCCGCAAGGCCGTGGTGCAGGCCGCGCCGTGGGCCAGCCACTTCATCGTCACGGCGCGCAGCGACAAGGGCTTGTCGTTGCTGGTCGTGCCCAAGGACACGCCCGGCGTGCAGCTGCGTGCCTACCGCACGCGCGACGGCGGCCGCGCGGCCGACATCGCCTTCGACGCGGTGCGCCTGAACGCCGATGCGTTGCTCGGCGAGGAAGGCGCAGCGTTGCCGCAGATCGAGCAGGCGCTCGACGAAGCCACGCTCGCGGTCTGCGCCGAGTCCATCGGCATCCTGCGCCGGCTGATGCGCGACACGCTCGACTACGTGCGCCAGCGCAAGCAGTTCGGCGTGCCGATCTCCAGCTTCCAGGTGCTGCAGCACCGGCTCGCCGACATGCACATGGCGCTCGAGCAGGCCGACGCGCTCACCGCCAGCGTGGGCGAGGCACTGGCCGCAGGCGCCGACGCGGCCTCGCGCGCCCGCGCCGTGTCCTCCGCCAAGGTCGCGGTCGCCAAGGCCTGCCGCGCCGTGGGGCAGGGCGCGGTGCAGCTGCACGGCGGCATGGGCATGACCGAGGAGCTCGCTGTCGGCCACTACGTGCGCCGCGCCACCCTCATCGAAGGCCAGTTCGGCCCGCCCGCGTGGCACCTGCGCCGCGTGGCGCAGCTGCAGCAACAACAAACCCTCTCACAGCACTAACCCCATGACAGCACTGGACGACCGCACGCCGGTCATCGTCGGCGTCGGCGAGATCACACACCGCACCAAGGAGGCCGCCGAGGGCCTCGAACCCATCGAGCTGATGGCGCGCGCCATGCGCGCGGCCGCACAGGACAGCGGCGCCGCCGCGCTGCTGGCCGGCCTCGATTCGCTCGACGTCGTCTGCGAGTACTCGTGGCCCTACACCGACGCGCCCGCGCTGCTCAACGCGCGGCTGGGCTGCAGCCCGGCGCGCAGCGTCTACGGCGTCACCGGGGGCGAAGCGCCGGTGCGCTACATCCACGAAGCCGCGCTGCGCATCGCGCGCGGCGAGAGCAAAGTGGCCGCCATCACCGGCGCCGAGGCGCGCTACACGGTGGACGCCGCCGCCAAGCTCGGCATCGCGCTCGACTGGACCCCGCGCGACGACAGCGTGAAGCTGGTGCGCGGCACCGACATCTGCCACCCCGTGGCGATCCAGCTCGGCGCGGCCATGCCGACCACCATCTACCCGTTCTACGAGAACGCCGCGCTCGCCCACTGGGGCCAGACGCCGCGCCAGGCGCAGGACGAGTCGTCGCGCCTGTGGGCGCGCTACTCCGAGGTGGCCGCCGCCAACCCCTACGCCTGGCTGCGCAAGCCCTTCACGCCCGAGGACATCGCGCGCGTCGACGCGGCCAACCGCCTCATCGCCTGGCCCTACACCAAGCACATGGTGGCCAATCCGCTGGTCAACATGGGCGCGGCCGTGCTGCTCACCAGCGTGGGCCATGCGCGCGAACTCGGCATTCCCGAAGACCGCTGGGTCTACGTGTGGGACGGCGCCGCCGCACGCGAGCCGCGCGACTACCTGCAGCGCGACCAGTACCACCGCTCGCACGCGCAGGACCTGGTGATGGAAACCGTGCTCGCGCAAGTCGGCGGCGACGCCTCGGCCTTCGAGATGCTGGAGCTGTACAGCTGCTTCCCCATCGTGCCCAAGATGGCGCGCCGCACGCTGGGCCTCGCACCCGAGGCGCGCATGACCTCCACCGGCGGCCTGAGCTTCTTCGGCGCGCCGCTCAACGACTACATGACCCACGCCGCCGCCGGCCTGGTGCGCGCGCTGCGCGCCGCGCCGAAGGGCAAGGCCGCGCTGCTCTACGGGCAGGGCGAGTACGTCACCAAGCACCACGCGCTGGTGCTGGGCTCCAGCCCGCCGCCGCAAGGGCTTCCGAAGCCCGACTACGACGTGCAGGCTGCCGCCGATGCGCGGCGCGGCCCGGTGCCGCCGCTGGTGCTGCAGTACGCGGGCGCCGCCACGCTGGAGACCTTCACCGTGGTCTACGGGCGCGACGGCCAGCCCTCGCAGGGCATCGTGATCGCGCGCACGCCGGCCGGCGAACGGCTCATGGCGCGCGTCGAGGCCACGGATGCGGCTTCGCTGAAGGTGCTGACCGACCTGGACCGCAGCCCTGTCGGCTGCGGCGGCACGGTGACGGCCGGTGCGGACGATCTTCTGAACTGGAGCGTGTCATGAGCGCAGTCACCGTCGAGCGTCTGCCGGGCCATGTCGCCCTCGTCACCATCGACCGCCCCGAGGCACGCAACGCCGTCAACGGCGACGTGGCGACGGGGCTCGAAGCCGCCGTCGATGCCACCGAGGCCGACGACGACATCCGCGCCGTGGTGCTCACCGGCGCCGGCCGCGAGGCCTTCTGCGCGGGCGCCGACCTGAAGGAAGTGTCAGCCGGGCGCGGCAGCGCGCTGCGCACCGAGCGCGGCGGCTTCGCGGGCTTCGTGTACCGCGAGCGCAGCAAGCCGTGGATCGCCGCCGTCAACGGCAAGGCGCTGGCCGGCGGCACCGAGCTCGTGCTGGCCTGCGACCTCGTCGTGGCCGTGCGGCAGGCCGCCTTCGGGCTGCCCGAGGTGCTGCGCGGGCTGATCGCCGCGGCGGGCGGGCTGTACCGGCTGCCGCGCGCCATTCCGCCGAACATCGCGCTCGAACTGATCCTCACGGCGGGGCAGCTCGATGCCGAGCGCGCGCACGGCTTCGGCCTGGTCAACCGCCTCGTGGCTGACGTCGAGGGGCTGCGCGAGGCGGCGCTGGCGCTGGCCGCCGAGATCGCACGCAACGGTCCGGTGGCGGTGCGCCAGAGCCTGCGCGTGGCGCGCGAGGCGAACAGCGGGCTCGACGAAGCCGCGCTGCGCGCCCTCACGCGCGACGCCTTCGAGCGCGTGGCCGCGAGCGAAGACTTCAAGGAAGGCCCGCGTGCCTTCATCGAAAAGCGCGCGCCGCGCTGGACCGGGCGCTGAACGCCGAGAAAGAGACAGCCATGCCCGACAGCGAAGCAGACGACATCCTCATCGACCGCAGCCGCGCCGGCATCGCACTGCTCACGCTGAACCGCCCGGCGCGCCTCAACGCACTGAGCCAGCCCACCGTGCGGCGCCTGTGTGCAGCGCTCGACGCATTGGCACAAGACGCCAGCGTGCGCGTGCTGGTGCTCACCGGCGCCGGGCGTGGCTTCTGCGCCGGCTGGGACCTCACGACGCCGCTCACGCGACGCGACGACCAGCCGCTCGACGACGAGCCCTCGGTGGCCGACCTGATGGCGGGGCAGGAGCTGTTCGCCGGCATGGTGCGGCGGCTGCGCGCGCTCGACAAGGTGGTGATCGCCGCCGTCAACGGCGTGGCCGTGGGCGCGGGCTTTGCGCTCACGCTGGGCGCCGACATCCGCGTGGCCGCGCGCTCCGCGTCGTTCCATGTGGGCGCGGTGCGCATCGGCCTCACGGCCGGCGAGTGCGGCATCAGCTACCACCTGCCGCGGCTGGTGGGCGCCTCGCGCGCCTTCGAACTCATGCTCACGGGCCGCCCCGTGCCGGCCGACGAGGCCGAGCGCATCGGCCTGGTCGCCGCGCTGGTGGACGACGAGGCCCTGCTGCCGCGCGCGCTCGCCCTGGCCGCCGACGTGCTGCGCAACAGCCCCTACGCCACGCGCCACACCAAGCAGCTCATGTGGACCAACCTCGAAGCGCCGAGCCTCGACGCCGCGCTCGAGGTCGAGAACCGCGCCCAAGTGCTGGCGCTGAAAACCGAGGATTTCCGCGAGGCCGCCGCCGCCTTCGCGGCCAAGCGCGCGCCCGTCTTCACGGGGCGCTGAACCGTCTTTCCGCGCTTTCGTCGCTTCCGACGATGCGACGCCGGCGCCCGCGCGCCAAGATGCCTTCACACAACAGGCCGCCGGGTGCGCGCCAGAGGAGACACACATGGCAGGACCCCTGAAAGGACTTCGGGTCGTCGAGATGGCCGGCATCGGCCCCGGCCCCTTTTGCGCGATGCTGTTCGCCGACATGGGCGCGGAGGTGCTGCGCATCACGCGCCCCGGCACGCGGCGCGACCCCCACGACATCCTGGCGCGCGGGCGCAGCACCTGGGAGGTCGACCTGCGCGCCCCCGACGCCGCCGCGCCGGTGCTCGACGCCATCGCGCGCGCCGACATCCTCATCGAGGGCTTTCGCCCCGGCGTGATGGAACGCCTGGGCCTGGGCCCGGCCGAATGCCTTGCGCGCAACCCGCGCCTGGTCTACGGCCGCATGACGGGCTGGGGCCAGCACGGCCCGCTGGCGCACGCGGCCGGCCACGACATCAACTACATCGCCATCAGCGGCGCGCTGCACGCCATCGGCCGCTCGGGCGAGGCGCCCGTGCCGCCGCTGAACTACGTGGGCGACTTCGGCGGCGGCGCCATGCTGCTGGCCTTCGGCCTGCTGGCCGCGCTGCACGAGGTCAAGGCCTCGGGCCAGGGCCAGGTGGTCGACGCCGCCATGACCGACGGCGCCGCCCTGCTGTCGGCCATGATGTACGGCTTCAAGTCGGCCGGCCAGTGGAGCAACCAGCGCGGCGAGAACCTGCTCGACGGCGGCGCCCACTTCTACGACACCTACGCCTGCGCCGACGGCAAGTACGTGGCCATCGGTTCCATCGAGCCGCAGTTCTACGCCCTGCTGCGCGAGCGCTGCGGCCTGGTCGACGACCCCGCCTTCGATGCCCAGATGGACGCCGACCGCTGGCCGCTGCTCAAGCTGCGCCTGGCCGACGTGTTCCGCACCCGCACGCGCGACGAGTGGTGCGTGCTGCTCGAAGGCAGCGACGCCTGCTTCGCGCCCGTGCTCGACTGGGACGAGGCCCCGCAGCACCCGCACAACGTGGCGCGCGGCACCTTCGCCACCGTGGGCGGCGTGGTGCAGCCCGCGCCCGCGCCGCGCTTCAGCCGCACCGCGCCGGTCGTGCCACCGGCCGTGTCGCCCGACGACGGGCCCGCGCTGCTGAAGCGCTGGGGCGCGGCAGCGCCCGTGGCCGAAGCACGCTGACGTCCTTGTTTTCCGGGCATGCGCGTTCGCGCATGCATGGCATTTCCGCACCGCACCGACAGGAGCCTTGTCCATGCCCACCACGCCACCGCCGCTGTACCTCACGCAGGCCCTGCACCGCGCCATGCAGTGCAGCCCGCGCGCCGTCGCCACCGTGTTCCAGGGCCGCACGCGCACGTACGGCGAACTCGGCGAGCGTGTCGCGCGCCTGGCGGGCGGGTTGCGCCGACTGGGCGTGCAGCCCGGCGACCGCGTGGGCGTGCTCGCGCTCAACGCCGACCGCACGCTGGAGTACTACCTGGCCGTGTGGTGGGCCGGCGGCGTGGTCAACCCGGTCAACACGCGCTGGAGCGTGGCCGAGATGGCGCACTCGCTCGACGACTGCGCGACGCACATCCTGTTCGTGGACGACCAGTTCCTGGCGACGGCGGACGAACTGCGCGCCGCCGCGCGCGCCGTCACCACCTGGGTCTACATGGGCGAGCGCCAGGCGCCCACGGGCATGACCGATGGCGAAGCGCTGGTCCGCGAGAGCGAGCCCGTGCCCGACGCGCTGCGCGGCGGCGACGACCTGGCCGGCGTGTTCTACACCGGCGGCACCACCGGCCGGCCCAAGGGCGTGATGCTCAGCCACGCGGCGCTGGTGATCAACGCGCAGGTGTCGATGCTCGGCGCCTTCTTCGACGACAGCGCGCGGCTGCTGCAGGTGGCGCCGCTCTTTCACCTGGCGGGGCTGTCGTTCTTGCTGCGCGGCGTGCTCATGGGCTGCGCGCAGATCATCCTGCCGGGCTTCTCGGTGGACGGCATGCTCGCCGCCATCGAGCGCGACCGCGCCACCAACCTCATGGCCGTGCCCGCCATGCTGCAGATGCTGGTGGACGACCCGCGCACCGCGCAGGCCGACCTGTCGAGCGTGCGCTTCGTGGGCTACGGCGCCTCGCCCATCACCGAGGCGCTGCTGGAGCGCGCCTTCGCCACCTTCCCGCAGGCCGAGTTCGCGCAGGGCTACGGCATGACCGAGCTGTCGGCCGGCGTGAGCTACCTCACGCGCCACTACCACTCGCCCGAAGGCCGCAAGCTCGGCAAGCTGGCCTCGGCCGGGCAGGCGCTCTCGGGCATCGACCTGCGCGTGTGCGACGGCGACGGCCACGAGGTGCCGCGTGGCACCGTCGGCGAACTCACGGTGCGCAGCCCGTGCGTGATGCAGGGCTACTGGAACCTGCCCGAACAAACCGCGGCCGCATTGCGCGACGGCTGGATGCATACCGGCGACGCTGCCCGCATGGACGACGACGGCTTCGTCTTCATCGTCGACCGCTACAAGGACATGATCGTGAGCGGCGGCGAGAACATCTACTGCGCCGAGGTCGAGGGCGCCCTCGCGCGCCACCCCGCCGTGGCCGCCGCCGCCGTCATCGGCGTGCCCGACGAGCGCTGGGGCGAGGCCGTGCATGCGGTGGTGGTGCGCAAGCCCAACACCGATGTCGAGGCCGATGCCGAGGCGCTCATCGCCCACTGCCGCGCACTGATCGCTGGCTACAAGTGCCCGCGCAGCGTGGCGTTCGTCGACGCGCTGCCGATCTCGGGCGCCGGCAAGGTCATGAAGTACCGCCTGCGCGAGCCGCACTGGGCCGGACGCGCGCGCAAGGTTGCCTGAAGACAATCACCAAGGAGACGACACCCATGTTCCTCACCCAGCCCCTGCACAAGGGCCGCCGCGAGAAGGCCCGCGAAACCGCCGTGGTCTGCGGCGCCCATCGCCTCGACTTCGCGACCCTCACCGACCGCGTGGCGCGCCTGGGCGCCGTGCTGCAGCAGCTCGGCATGGCGCGCGGCGACCGCGTCGGCATGATGAGCCTGAACTCGCACCGCTTCGTCGAGTTCTTCTTCGGCACCTGGTGGGGCGGCGGCGTCATCAACCCGGTGAACATCCGCTGGAACCCGAAGGAGGTCGCCTACTCGCTGGACGACTGCGACACGCGCATCCTGCTGGTCGACGACCTGTTCGCGCCCATGGCCGGCGAGCTGCGCAAGCTTTCGACGTCGCTGCGCACCGTGGTGTACTGCGGCGACGGCCCCGTGCCCGAGGGCATGGTCGGCTACGAGGCGCTGCTGGCCGACGCGCAGCCCATCGACGACGCGCCGCACAGCGCCGACGAGCTGGCCGCCATCATGTACACCGGCGGCACCACCGGCCGGCCCAAGGGCGTGATGCTCACGCACGGCAGCCTCTACATCAACGCGCTGAGCTCGGTGGCCGCGGTGCCGCGCGAGACGCGCAACGCCGCCGTGGTCATCGCCGTGCCCATGTTCCACGTGGCCGGTTGCGGGCTCTCGCTGCAGAGCATCCTGCGGCTGGTGCCGCAGCACGTGGTGCCGATGTTCGACGAGGTGGCGATCCTGCAGGCCATCCAGGCCGCGCGCGCCACCGAGATGTTCCTCGTGCCCACCATGATCAAGCGCGTGATCGAGCATCCGCGCTTTGCCGAGTTCGACCTGTCGAGCCTGCAGATGCTGCTGTACGGCGCCGCGCCCATCGACGTGGCGCTGCTCGAGCAGGCCATGGCCGCGCTGCCGGTCACGAGCTTCTCGCAGGCCTACGGCATGACCGAGCTGTCGCCCACCGTGGCCGTGCTGATGCCGCACTTCCACCTGCCCGGCCCCGACCGCAACCGCCTGCTGCGCGCGGCCGGCACGCCGGTGCCCGTGGCCGAGATCCGCATCGTCGACGGCGAGGACAACGAGCTGCCCCCCGGCCAGGTCGGCGAGATCGTCGCGCGCGGCCCGATGGTCATGAAGGGTTACTGGAACAAGCCCGCCGAGACCGAGGCGGCGCTGCGCGGCGGCTGGATGCACACCGGCGACGGCGGCTACATGGACGAACACGGCCTGCTGTTCGTGGTCGACCGCATGAAGGACATGATCGTGAGCGGCGGCGAGAACGTGTACTCGGCCGAGGTCGAGAACGCCATCGCCCAGATGCCGCAGGTGCTGATGTCCGCCGTCATCGGCGTGCCCGACGACAAGTGGGGCGAGCGCGTGCATGCCGTGATCGTGCTGCGCGAAGGCATGCCGCTCACGGCCGACGACGTCATCGCGCATTGCCGCGACCAGATCGCCAACTACAAGTGCCCGCGCAGCGTGGAGTTCCGCGATGCGCTGCCGCTGTCGGTGGCCGGCAAGCTGCAGAAATTCCAATTGCGCGAACCCTTCTGGGCGGGCAAGGAACGTCGCGTCGGCTGACCCCATTCCCCACATTCCAAGACACTGAAGGACACCCCATGCCCATCGATTTCCGCCGCTCGTGGAGCGACGAAGAACTGGAGCTGTACCGCGACAACGTGGTGCGTTTCGTCGAGACCGAAGTCGTGCCCCACGACGAAGAGGCGCGCAAGCGCGGCCACGTCGGCCACGAGGTGTGGCGCAAGGCCGGCGCGCTCGGCCTGCTGTGCTCCGACATTCCCGAGGCCTACGGCGGCGCGGGCGGCGACTTCCGCCACGAGGCCGTGTTCTACGAAGAGAAGGCGCGCCGCGCGCTGAGCGGCATGGCCAGTTCGGTGCACACCATCGTGGCGCACTACTTTTTGAACCACGGCACCGAGGAACAGAAGCAACGCTATTTGCCGCGCATGGCGCGTGGCGAGCTGGTCGGCGCCATCGCCATGACCGAGCCCGGCGCCGGCTCCGACCTGCAGGGCGTGCGCACGCGCGCCGAGAAGCAGCCCGACGGCAGCTACCGCATCCGCGGCTCCAAGACCTTCATCACCAACGGTTTTCTCGCGGGCGTGGTGCTGGTCGTGGCCAAGACCGACCCGACGCAGGGCGCCAAGGGCACCTCCATCCTCATCGTCGAGACCGAGGGCTGCGAGGGCTACCGCGTGGGCCGCGTGCTCGACAAGATCGGCATGAAGGCTCAGGACACCTCCGAGCTCTTCTTCGACGACGTGCACGTGCCGGCCGACGCGCTGCTCGGCGGCCAGGAAGGGCAGGGCTTCTTCCAGCTCATGAGCGACCTGCCGTACGAGCGCACCATCATCGGCGTGAACGCGCTCGCCACCATGGAAGGCGCCTACCAGGCCACGCTCGACTACGTGCGCGACCGCAAGGCCTTCGGCAAGCCGATCGCCGAGTTCCAGAACACCAAGTTCAAGCTGGCCGAGATCGCCACGCAGATCAAGGTCGGCCGCGCCTTCATCGACCGCTGCGTGGAAGACCTCGTGGCCGGCCGGCTCGACACCGCCACCGCCTCGATGGCCAAGCTCTGGGCCTCCGAGACGCAGGGCCGCGTGGTCGACGAATGCCTGCAGCTCTTCGGCGGCTACGGCTTCATGACCGAATACATGGTCGCGCGCATGTACGCCGACGGGCGCGTGCAGCGCATCTACGGCGGCACCAACGAGATCATGAAAGAAGTGATCTCGCGCGCGCTGTGACGGCGATGAACGACGTGCTGCAGATCGAGCGACGCGGCGAGGTCGCCTGGCTCACGCTGAACCGCCCCGAACGCCTGAACGCGCTCGACCCGGTGCTGGTGCGCGCGCTGCGCGAGTACTTCGAAGGCCTGAACGCACGCAGCCCCGAGCGTGTGGTCGTGCTGCAGGGCGCGGGCCGCGCCTTCTGCGCCGGGCTCGACCTGAAGGAGCAGGTGGGCGGCGAAGACCTCGGCGTGGCCGACATGCTCGAACAGCAGAAGGGCATCCGCGACATCATGCTGGCCATGCGGCGCTGCCCGCAGCCCATCGTGTGCGTGGTGCAGGGCGCGGCCAGCGGCGGCGGCTTTGCGCTCGCGCTGGCCTCCGACGTGCGCCTGGCCACGCCCGACGCGCGCATGAACGCCGCCTTCATCCGCATCGGCCTGTCGGCCTGCGACGTGGGCGTGAGCTACTTTTTGCCGCGCATGGTCGGCAGCTCGGTCGCGGCCGAGTACATGCTCACCGGCCGCTTCATGGACGCGCAGCGCGCCTACGCACTGGGCCTCGTGAGCCGCGTCGATGCACTGCCCGCGCTGCAGGCCGAGGCGCAGGCGCTGGCCGACGACATGCTGAACGCGACGCCCGTGGCGTTGCGCCTCACCAAGGAGGCGTTGGGCTTCGCCGTGGACGCCGGCAGCATGGAAGCGGTGATTGCCATGGAAGACCGCAACCAGGTGCTGTGCACCCAGACCCGCGATTTCCGCGAAGGCATGACCGCCTTCCTCGAGAAGCGCGCGCCCGTCTACACGGGGCGCTGAGCTTCATTCCCGAACTTCAACGGACCGCACACAAGGATTCCCATGACCCTCGACGACCTGATGTTCAAGCCCGGCCTGCTGGCCGGCCGCCGCTACCTCGTGACCGGCGGCGGCAGCGGCCTGGGCCGCGTGATGAGCGAGGCGCTGCTGCTGCTCGGCGCCCACGTCTACATCTGCGGGCGCCGCGCGCCCGTGCTCGAAGAAACCGCGGCCGAGCTGATGCACCTGCACGGCGGGCGCGTGACGCCCAAGACCTGCGACATCCGCCACGACACGCAGATCACCGAGATGCTCGATGAAATCTGGGCCGACGGCGGCGCGCTGGACGGCCTGGTCAACAACGCCGCGGGCAACTTCGTGAGCCGCACCGAAGACCTGTCGCCGCGCGCCTTCGACGCCATCTCGAGCATCGTCTTTCGCGGCAGCTTCTGCATGACGCTCGAATGCGGCAAGCGCTGGCTGGCCGAAGGCAAGGCCGCGTCGGTGCTGTCGATCCTCACGACCTGGGTGTGGAACGGCTCGCCCTTCACCGTGCCTTCGGCCATGTCGAAAGCCGGGCTGCACGCCATGACGCAGTCGCTCGCGGTCGAGTGGGCCGGACGCGGCATCCGCTTCAACGCCATCGCGCCGGGCCTGTTCCCCACCGAGGGCATGAGCGCGCGGCTGAACCCCGGCGGCGGCGAACACAAGGCCGAGCGCAACCCGATGGAGCGCAACGGCCGCATGCCCGAGCTGGCCAACCTCGCGGCCTACCTGCTCGGCCCGGGCTCGGAGTACGTCAACGGTCAGACCATCGCCATCGACGGCGCGCAGTTCCAGGCCACGGGCGGGAATTTCTCGCGCATGTCGCAGTGGCAGGACGAAGACTGGAAACGCGCGCGCGAGCACATCGCGGGGCGCGACGCGCAGGACAAGCGGCAGCGGCTGGCGGCCTGAAGCGCCGCAACCTAGGGAAAAACTCCAGCGTCAGGATTTCAAAGTATCGGAACAAGCCCCGACGAGATCACAAAGAACGACCCCTCTTTCCAGAATTTAACGACCGTTAACCGGCCCGTGCGCGACGTCTTCACGACGTGGCTTCACCGGCAGGGCGACGGTCTTTTCATTCCATACCAAGACAGAGAGGGTTCGTTCCGTCATGACGAGATCACCGAAGTTCAAGCGCAGGGCCGTGGCCCGCGCCGCCGTGTGTGTGCTGGGTTCGATGCTGGCCTCCGCGGCCGGTGCACAGGCCTATCCGGGAGACCCCGGCATGATCGGCGACCCGGCCAGCTGGCGCACGAAGGAGTTCCTGGCCGACTGGGGGCTCGGGGCGATGAAGACCGAGTACGCCTACGCGGCAGGCTTCACCGGCAAGGGCGTGAAGCTGGGGGTTGTCGACTCGGGGTTCGATGTGCGCCATACGCGCGAGCTGCCGCTGGGTCGCTTCACGGCGCTGGTGACGGCGACGTCCAACGGGGCGTACAGCGAGTTCGCGGCGGATGGTTCCAGGCTCAATGGTCCAGCGTCGGGTACCGGTTTTCACGGCACCCACGTGGCCGGCACCGTGGGCGCCAGCCGGGACGGGCAGGACGTCCAGAACAACATGCACGGCGTGGCGTTCAATGCCAGCGTGGTCGTGGGCAACACCAATGCGCCCGACGCGCTGAAGTCGAGTGCCGGGTTGAGTCCGGACAGCTACCGCCACGCCACCACCGAGAACTTCCGCAACCTCTACCAGGGCATGCGCGACGCGGGCGTGCGGGTCATCAACAACAGCTGGGGCAATCCGAGCAATCGGAATTTCAGCACACAGAATGCGGTCACCGCCGACTACCTGCAGTACCTGCGCGGACCGTCCTGGGTCGATGCCGCGATCGACGCCACGAAGCCCCAGGCCGATGGCAAGGAAGGGGTCATCCAGGTGTTCGCCGCCGACAACCAGGGGCAGGCCAATCCGGCGGCGCGCGGGGCGCTGCCCTATTTCCGGCCCGATGTGGAGGGGCATTGGCTGACAGTGACGGGGGTCAGTCAGGCGAAGACGGGCTACCAGCAGAACAGCTCCCTCAACAAGTGCGGCATCGCCAAATACTGGTGCGTGGCCACCCCGGGGACCAAGATCACGAGCACGGTGCTCGACGGGGCTTATGGGACCTACACCGGCACCTCAATGGCGGCGCCGCATGCCACAGGGGCCCTGGGCATCATCATGGAACGCTTTCCGTACATGAACAACGAGCAGGCGCTGCAGGTGCTGCTCACCACGGCCACCAGGCTCGACGGCACGCGCCAGACGGCGCCCGACGCGGTGATCGGCTGGGGCCTTGTCAACCTCGAGAACGCCATGAAGGGGCCGGGCCAGCTGCTCAAGCGCACGGTCATCGACATGCCCGGCGGTGCCTCCGACACGTGGCGCAACGACATCTCGGAAACGGGGCTGGTCCAGCGCAAGCAGGAAGAAGCCGCCGAGATCGTGCGCCTGGGTGCGCTCGTGAAGGGGCCGATTGCCCCGGACGCCTTCAAGCCCCTGGGTGATGAGGCCGTCGCGCTGCTTCAGGCGCTGCGCACGGCCATGTTGTCGGGTGGTGACTTTGCCGACGCCCTGGCCGCAGCGAAGGCCAACCCGCTCGCGAAGGGCACCGCCGAGACGTTCGAGAGCCTGCGCCAACAGGTCGGGCCCGCAGACCCCCTGTGGACCCAACTCCCTCCCTACATGGTGGTTCCCACAGACGACATCATGGCCACGGTCGAGGATCGGGCAAGAGCGATCAATGTCGAATGGGACCGCCTGACCCACCTGCGCGGCAAGACCGACGAAGATTACCGCGGCAGCCTCGTGAAGGCCGGCGCCGGGCGGCTGGTGCTCACGGGCACCAACACCTACTCGGGCGACACGCGCGTCCAGGCCGGCGAACTCGCCCTGGGCGAGGGCGGTGCCACCGGTTCCATCACCAGCCACGTGGCCATCGACGCGGGCGCCAGCTTCGCCATCGACCGCGGCGACGCCTACGACTTCACCTACAACATCACCGGCGCGGGCGACCTGCGCACCACGGGCGGCACGACCGGCGAAGGCGTCACCACCTTGAGCGGCGCCAACAGCTACAGCGGTGCGACCTGGGTCCAGGGCGGCACGCTGCGCGCGGGCTCGGCCACGGGCCTGTCGAACGCCAGCGCATTCACGGTGGCCGGCAAGGCGAAGCTCGACCTCAACGGCTTCGACGCGACCATCGGTTCGTTGGCCGGCGCGGGCGATGTGGCCGTCGGCACCGGCACGCTGACCACCGGCGGCAACGACCGTTCGACGCAGTTCGCGGGCCGCTTCAGCGGCAACGGCGGCCTCGTCAAGGTGGGCGCGGGCCGCTTCGAGCTCACCGGCGATTCCGGTGCCTTCACCGGCAAGACCGCGGTGGCGCAGGGCACGCTGTCGGTCAACGGCACGCTGGGCGGCGAGATGGCCGTGTGGTCGGGCGGGCGTTTGCAGGGCACCGGCACGGTCGGCAGCACCACCATCGCGGCGGGCGGTGTCGTGGCGCCGGGCAACTCCATCGGCACACTGCACGTGGCCGGCAACGCACGCTTCGCGCCGGGCGCGACCTTCGAGGCCGAACTGAGCGGCACCGATGCGCAGGCTGACCGGCTCGACGTCAGCGGGCAGGCCACGCTCGACGGTGGCACGGTCCGCGTGCTCGGCGGCTACGTTCTGGGTGCGCGCTACACGCTGCTCAACGCCGAAGGCGGCGTGAGCGGCACCTTCGCCGATTTCAGCGTGGCCAAGGACTACCTCTTCCTCTCGCCGAAGCTGGGCTACACCGCGACGCAGGTCTACACGGAAGCCATGCGCAACAACGTGTCGTTCGCGTCGGTCGCGCAGTCGGGCAACCAGCGCGCGATGGGGGCGAACCTCGATGGCGCGGCCGCGTGGAGCCCGGCGCTGGCCGCCGCGCTGCAGCTGGAGAGCGTGCCGGCCGCGCGCACGGCCTTCGACAGCTTGTCGGGCGAAGCGCATACCTCCGCGAAGACCGCGTTCATCGAGGACAGCCGCTTCGTGCGCGAGGCCGCGATGGAGCGCCTGCGCGCCTCGGCCGGCACGGCGGGCGCGTCCACGGCGCCGGTCAAGATCAACGACGGCGCCGGCCAGTCGCACATGGCCGCACCAACCACGGGCGAGACGGTCTTCTGGAGCCAGGCCCTGCACTCGACCGGCCGTGCGCGCGGCGACGGCAACGCCGCACGGCTCGATCGCTCGGTCGACGGCCTGCTGATGGGCGGTGACACCCGCGTGGGCGACAACGGGCGCCTGGGCGTGACCGGCGGCTACAGCCGCAGCAAGTTCGACGTGGACGCGCGTTCGTCCTCGGGCGATGCCACCAGCTACCACCTGGGCCTGTACGGCGGCACCACGCTCGGCCCGTGGGCCCTGCGCGCCGGCGCAGCTTACGCGCGGCACGACGTGGACACCACACGCCAGGCGCGCGTGGCGGGCCTGGCGGATTCGCTCAAGAGCAACCACGATGCATCGACCACGCAGGTCTTCGGCGAAGTGGGCTACAGCCTGGCCGCCGGCGACGTGGCACTGGAGCCTTTCGCCAACCTCGCGCATGTCACGCTGCACACCGACGCGTTCTCGGAGCGCGGCACGTGGGCGGCGCTGCAGGCGCGCAGCGGCAGCGCGAACGTCGGCCTGTCGACGCTGGGCCTGCGCGCATCGACCGCGGTGCGTCTGGGCAGCGTCGACGCCACGCTCAAGGGCATGGTCGGCTGGCGCCGCGCCTACGGCGACCTGACGCCGTTCACCAGCGTCGCATTGCCGGGCGCCACCGGCTTCTCGGACATCGCGGGCGTGGCGGTGGCGAAGAACGCGGCGGTGCTGCAACTCGGCATGGACTTCGCGTTCTCGCCGCGCGCGACCTTCGGCGTGTCGTACGGTGGCCAGTTCGGCGGTAAGGCGCGCGACCAGTCGGTGAAGGCGAATCTGAACGTGTCGTTCTGACGAAAGGCGAGGGTTTGGGCCCGTCTGCCATGTGTCGGCGGGCGGGCCCTTTTTTTTGCTAGCGGATCACGCCCAGCTTGCGCGCAATCGCCACCGCCTCCGTGCGCCGCTTGGCACCCAGCTTCATGTGGATGTTGCGCAGGTGCGTGCGCACCGTGCTCTCGGACACGAACAGCTTCTCGCCCATGGCGTTGTTCGAGTAGCCCTCGGCCAGGAGCTGCAGCACGCGGATCTCCTTGCGCGTGAGCGGCTCCTTGGTGGCGTCGCCCGAGGGCGCCTCGGCGTCGATCGGCGAGGGCGGCGGGCCCAGCACCTGCAGCAGCCGCTGCAGGTAGTCGGCCAGGATCGGGTCGCTGCGCAGCACGGGCGCGACGGCACCCGCTTCTTGCTGCATGGCGGCGGCATAGCGGTGCACCAGCGTGCCCACGGCCGGGCCTTCGTCGAGGATCAGCCGCACGAAGCCTTCCTGGCTCGCGGCCTGCAGCACGGCGCCGATTTCTTCGATGGCGGTGGCGAGGTCGCCTGCGCGCTGCAGCGCCAGCGCGCGCAGCACGCGCAGCTTGAGCGCGCGGCGGTTGCGGTTGGCGGCGACGGCGGCGTGCAGCTCGGCGTCGAGCACGGTGAGGGCTGCGCGCGCGTCGCCGAAGGCGATGTCCCAGCGCGCCCGCGCCAGCGCGAGGTAGTCGAGGTCGTGCGCGGGCAGGCGCTGGCGGCGCTCGCGTTCCCACAGCTCGGGGTCGTCGGCGCGCTGCAGCTCGTCGCGCGAGGCGGGGCCGTTGCCCTGCAGCAGCAACATGTGCGCGCGCTCCAGCTTGGCGCCCGCGACCACGCGCGGCAGCTGGCGGTGGTGGCCGAGGTATTCGAGTTCGGTGAGCGCCTGGAACGCGGCGTCGATGTCGCCCGCGTGGAAGGCGATGCGCGAGCGCATGACGTGGCTCAGGATCATGTGGTCGGGCAGGCCCACGTCGCGCGCCAGTGGCAGGTACACGTTCAGCAGGTGCTCGGCCTGCACCAGCTGGTTGGTTTCGTACACGGCGCCCGCGTACAGCACGCCGGCCCAGGCGTTGCCGTGGCTGTGGTTGTACGACACGGCATGCGTGGAATCGACCGCCATGCGCAGCCGCGCGGTGGCCTGGCGCAGCCGGCCTTCGGTGAGGTCGAACAGGCCCGCCAGCGACTCGGTGTACATGCGGTTGAAGGTGCTGTTGCCCTGCTCGCGCCGCGCGGCCTCGAGCAGGCGCTGCGCCTCGCGCTGGTCGCCGCGCACCGCGAGGATGTGGGCCATGGCGTTGAGCAGCACGCCCTCGGCAAAGGCCAGGCCGGTGGGCAGGCGCGCGAGGCTTTCGCGGCCGGCCTCATAGGCGGCGTCGTGCTGGTCTTCCATCGCCAGCAGCAGCGGAATGAGCGTGTGGGCGTTGGCGCGCACCTCGGGGATGGGGCTGTCGAGGCAGCCCGACTGTTCGAGCAGGCGCATGGCGTCCCACGGGCCGTGCGTGAAGCAGGTGGCCCACAGCGCGATGAGCTGCAAAAACGGGTGCTCGCGCAGCTGATGCTCAGGGATGGCCGAGAACCAGCGCGCCAGCATGCGCATGCGGCCCTGCTCGAGGAACTGCTCGGCGTAGCTGTCGAGCAGCGTGAGCGCGTGCGGATGGTCGCCGCCCTCGATGGCGTGGTCGATGGCGGGCACGGGTCGGCCGTGCGATTCGTACCAGCCCGAGGCCGCGAGGTGCAGCCGCGCGAGTTCGCCGGGCCGCTCGCGCGCCAGCTGCGCACGCAGGAAGTCGGCAAAGAGGCTGTGGTAGCGCCACGCGCGCACCTCGCCGCCGGCATCGCCGCTCACGGGTGTGAGGAACAGGTTGGCGGCGGCCAGCTGCTCGAGGATGACGGCGCTGTCGCCGCGCGGGTTGAGCGCCTGGCACACCGAGGCGTCGAGCTGGCGCAGGATGCTGGTGCGCAGCAGAAAGTCGTGGATCTCGGGCGGCTGGTGCGCAAGCACGTCTTCGGCCAGGTAGTCGGCCACGGCGCGGTCGGAGCCCGAGAAGCGTTCGATGAAGCCGGTCTCGATGCCGTGCCGCTCCAGCGCCATCGACGCCAGCCAGATGGCCGCCACCCAGCCTTCGGTCTTGCGATGCAGCTGCGAGAGCAGGTCGGCCGGCAGCGCCTGCGGCGGCTGCGCGGCGGCGTGCGGCGCATGCGCCTGGCGCAGGCCGATGAAGGCGCTGGTTTCTTCCAGCGAGAAGCGCAGCCGGTCGGTGTCGATCTCGATGAGCTGGCCGCGTGCGCGCAGCCGGCCCAGCCCGAGGTCGGGCAGGCTGCGCGAGCCGATCACGATCTGCCCGCGCCGCGGCAGGTGCTCCACCAGCTCGCGCACGAGGCCCAGCACGGCGGGCTCCTGCACCACCTCGAAGTCGTCGAGAAAGAGCGTGAAGGGCGAGTCGTGCGCGGCCAGCGCGGCCACGGCGTCGAAGGGCGCGTGGCTTGCGGGCTCGTCCACGCCGATGCGCTGCACGGCCTCGGCCAGGCAGTTGAGAAAGCGCGACACGTCGTTGTCGGCGCGGTCGAGCGTGAGCCAGGCGGTGGCGATGCCCTGCGCGTCCATGCGCTCGCGGATCTGCGCCATGGCGGTGGTCTTGCCGAAGCCGGCGGGCGCACGCACCAGCACGAGCTTGACGGTCGCGGCCGCGATTTCTTCGCTGATGGCGGTGCGCGGCACCTGCGTGGCCACGAAGGCCGGCGGGTTCAGCTTGGTCTCGAGAATCCGGAGCGAAGAAGGGGGAACGGGGGCTGGAGCAGGCATCGCGAAGGGGGAGTGAGTGCCTGGAAATTCCGTCGCTTCCGACGATTCCGGCAACCGATTCTGCTTCCTAAACTGGCCGCAGACAAACTGAATTCCCCTGCATCCGGTGGCCTTGCGCACCCGGGCGGCGCCCTGCCCATGACCCACGACGTTTTCATCTACGACCACGTGCGCACGCCGCGCGGCAAGGGCCGCGCCGACGGTGCGCTGCACCCCATCACGCCGGTGCAGCTGGCCACGCAGGTGCTGCAGGCGCTGCGCGAACGCCATGCACTCGACCCCGCGCAGATCGAGGACGTGGGCCTGGGCGTGGTGATGCCCGTGGGCGAGCAGGGCGCCGACATCGCGCGCGTCGCGCTGCTGTCGGCGGGCTACGGCGACAGCGTGGTGGGCTTCCAGCTCAACCGCTTCTGCACCTCGGCGCTCGACACGCTGAAGATGGGCTTCGGCCTCGTGGCCTCGGGCCAGGCCGACGCGGTGATCGGCGGCGGCGTGGAGTCGATGTCGCGCGTGACCATCGGCAGCGACGGCGGCGCGGTCTACACCGACCCGGCCGTGGGCCAGCGCTACCCCTACATCCCCAACGGCGTGGCGGCCGACCTCATGGCCATGCTCGACGGCGTGGACCGCGAGGCGGTCGATGCCTACGCCGTGGAAAGCCAGCGCCGCGCCGCCGTGGCGCAGGCCGAGGGCCGCTTCGACCGCTCGCTCGTGCCCGTGCGCGACCGGCTCGGCCGCACCGTGCTCGCGAAGGACGAGGCCAACCGCCCCGGCACCACGATGGCCGACCTGGCCAAGCTCAAGCCCGCCTTCGCCGGCGTGGCCGCGCAGGGCTACGAAGCGATCCTGCTGCAGCGCTACCCGCAGCTGTCGCACATCGACGCGATCCACACGGGCGGCAACTCGAGCGGCATCGTCGACGGCGCCTGCGCGGTGCTGCTGGGCAACCGCGACTACGGCACGCGCAACGGCCTCGTGCCGCGCGCACGCATCGTCGGCAGCGCCTCGTGCGCCGACGAGCCGCTGCTGAGCCTGGGCGGCCCGATGCCCGCCACCGAACGCCTGCTGGCACGCTGCGGCCTGGCCATCGGCGACATCGACCTGTTCGAAGTGAACGAGGCCTTCTCGGTGGTGCCGATGCGTTATGCGCGCCACTTCGACATCGACCCCGCACGCATCAACGTGAACGGCGGCGCCATCGCGCTGGGCCACCCGCTGGGCGCGACCGGCGCGATCCTCACGGGCACGCTGCTCGACGAACTGGAGCGGCGCGACGCGCGCCTGGGCCTGGTCACGCTGTGCGCCGCGGCGGGGCAGTCGACCGCGCTGGTGATCGAGCGCGTCTGAGCAGCACGTCTTCTCTTCCATTTTTTCTATGCCTTCCCACATCCGATTCGAGGTCGATGCCGACGGCGTCGCGCTCCTCACCCTCGACGTGCCCGAGCGGCCGATGAACGTGTTCACGCCCGGCTTCACGGCCGAACTGCGCGAGGCCGTGGCGCAGATCGCGCAGCGCGCCGACGTGCGCGGCGCCGTCATCACTTCGGGCAAGGCCAGCGGCTTCATGGCCGGGGCCGACCTGAAGGACCTCGTGGGCTTTCATGCCACGGGCGGCGGCGCGGCCGAGGCCATCGAGGCGATCGCACCCGGCGGGCGCGCGCTGCGCGAGCTGGAACGCTGCGGCAAGCCCGTGGCGGTGGCGATCAACGGCGTGGCGCTGGGCGGCGGCTTCGAACTGGCGCTGGCCTGCCATCACCGCGTGCTGCTCGACGAGCCGCGCGCGGTGGTCGGGCTGCCCGAGGTCACGGTCGGCCTGCTGCCCGTGGGCGGTGGCACGCAGCGGCTGCCGCGCCTCGTCGGCATTGCGCGCGCGCTGCCGCTGCTGCTGTCGGGCCGGCATGTGGCGCCGGCCGAAGCGCTGGCGCTGGGCATGGTCGATGCGCTCGCCCCGGCCGACCAGCTCGTGGCCGTGGCCCGTCGCTGGGTGCTTGACCACCCCGACGCCGGCCAGCAGCCGTGGGACGTGAAGGGCTTCCAGGTGCCGGGCGGCGCGGGCGCGCTCGCACCGCACGCGGGTGCCAGCTTCGGCGCCACGCTGGCGCAGGTGCGGCGCGACACGCACGACAACCTGCCGGCGCCGCTGGCCATCCTGTCGGCCGTGTACGAAGGCACGCAGCTGCCGATGGACGCGGGCCTGGCGGTCGAGGCGCAGTGCTTCGGCCCCTTGCTGGCCGGCCCGGTGGCGCGCAACCTGATGCGCACGCTGTTCGTGAACCGGGGCGCGGCGCTGCGGCGCAAGGGTGACTTGAGTACGGTCAATGCTGCGTATGTCGAACGGCTGCGGCAGCTGTACCGCAGTGAAGGTGTGGCGCTGTTGAGTGAAGGCGTGTCGCCTGCGCTCATCGCGAACGCTGCGCGGCAGGCCGGGTTGGGCGAGAGTCCGTTGACCGCCGATGCAACGGCGGAACAAGCCACTGCGTCGCAACCCGACGCACGCGCCGTCGGCGAGCGCCTGCTGTCGCTGCTCGCGCTCGAAGCAGCGCGCTGCCTCGAAGAAGGCGTGCTGAAGCAGCCGGTCGAGGCCGACCTCGGCGCCGTGCTCGCGCTGGGCTACCCCGACTGGACCGGCGGCACGCTCTCGTACATCGAGACCGTCGGCCTCACGGCTTTCGTCGCGCGCTGCGACGCACTCGTGCTGCGCCACGGCGAGCGCTTCCGCCCCACGGCCGCACTGCGCCAGCGCGCGCAATCGAACACCTCGTTCTATCTTACGGAGCACGCCGCGTGAGCTCAGGCCGCGCGCAAGCGCTGCAGTCGCTGGTCGCCCAACTGCAGCTCGAACAGCTCGAGAAGAACCTGTTTCGCGGCACCAGCACCGACATCGGCGCGCCCGCCGTCTTCGGCGGCCAGGTGCTCGGGCAGGCGCTGATGGCGGCGGCCCGCACGGTCGACGGGCATGCGGCGCATTCGCTGCACGGCTACTTCCTGCGCGCGGGCGACAAGGCCGCGCCCATCGTCTACGACGTGGACCGCATCCGCGACGGCGCGAGCTTCACCACGAGGCGCGTGGTCGCCATCCAGCACGGCGAGCCGATCTTCCACATGTCGGCCTCGTTCCACCGGCGCGAAGAGGGCGTGTCGCACCAGTGCGCCATGCCCGAGGCGCCGCCGCCCGAAGACCTCACGCCGCGCGCCGGCCCACGCGTGCGCGTCGAGGGGCCGATCGAGTTCCGCTACGTCGATCCGCGCGACCCGGTCACGGCCGGCCCGCGCCCACCGCAGAGCCAGCTCTGGCTGCGCACCGCCGATGCGCTGCCCGACGATCCGCTGCTGCACCAGGCGATGCTGGCCTACGCCTCCGACTACAGCTTCATGGGCGTGGCGATGCAGCCGCACGGCCTGGCGTTTCAACAACCCGGCGTGCAGGGCGTGAGCCTGGACCACGCGATGTGGTTCCACCGCGACTTCCGCTGCGACGACTGGCTGCTGTACGACGCCGACTCGCCCTCGGCCGAGCATGCGCGGGGCTTCTGCCGCGGCGCGCTGTTCGACCGCGCCGGCCGGCTCGTGGCCTCGGTGGCGCAGGAAGGGCTGATCCGGGTGCGCCGATGATCAAGCTCGTCTTCTGCCTGCGGCGCTTGCCGCACCTGGACCGCGCGCAGTTCCAGCACCACTGGCGCCACGTGCACGCACCGCTGGTCGCCGAGCGCGCCGAGGTGCTGGGCCTGCGCCGCTACGTGCAGTCGCACACGCTCGACGACGCACTCGTGCTGCCGCTGGCCGTGCCGCGCGGCAGCCCGGCGCCCTTCGACGGCGTGGCCGAGCTGTGGTGGGACAGCCTCGAGGCGCGCACCGGTGCGCGGCGCGAAGAAGCCCGCCGCGCGAGCGCCGAGCTGCTCGCGGACGAGCGCCGTTTCATCGACCTGGCGGCCTCGCCGATCTTCTTCACCGACGAATTCGCCGTGGTCGGCGACCCCGCCGCCGAGGCGGTGCGCGACTACCTGCAGGCGCGCGGCCGCCTGTAATCGTCGCTTCGGACGATGCCTGCGCGCAGGGCGCGTCCCTAAACTTTTTCCCACAGGCTGGCGTGTCGCCGGCCGCGAGGAGACCCCCTTTGTTCCAAGGCGAAAGTATCGAAGTCCTGCCGTTGCAGGACGGGCTGGTGGAGCTGCGCTTCGACCGGCGCGGCGAGGCCATCAACAAGCTCGACGCGCGCACCGTCGACGAGTTCCGCCAGGCCACCGAACGCATCGCGGCCTCGCCCGATGTGCGCGGTGTGCTGGTGACGAGCGCGAAAGACGTGTTCATCGTCGGCGCTGACATCACCGAGTTCGGTGCCACCTTCCAGCAGGCCGAGGCCGACATCGCGCGCGGCGTGCGTGCCAGCAACGAACTGTTCAACGCCTTCGAAGACCTGGCCGTGCCCAGCGTGGTCGCCATCAACGGCTTCGCGCTCGGCGGCGGGCTGGAGCTGGCGATGCTCGCGCCGCTGCGCGTGATGGCCGACACGGCCCAGGTCGGCGTGCCCGAGGTGAAGCTGGGCCTGTTCCCGGGCTTCGGCGGCACGGTGCGGCTGTCGCGCCTGGCCGGCCTGGCCACGGCCATCGACTGGGTGGCGAGCGGCAAGCCGGCCAAGGCGCCGGCCGCGCTGGCCGCGGGCGTGACCGACGAGGTCGCCGCGCCCGAGGCCCTGCGCGACCGTGCGCTCGCGCTGCTGCAGCGCGCGGTGCGCGGCGAGATCGACTGGCAGGCCGCGCAGCAACGCAAGCGCACGCCGCTGGCCCTGTCGGCGCAGGAGGCCGGTGCGTTGGTCGAGACAGCGCGCACGCAGGTGGCGGCGCGCAGCGGCAAGCACCAGCCCGCAGCAATCATCGCGCTCGAAATGATGGCCGAGGCCGCAGGCCGCGACCGCGCGGGCGCGCTCGACCTCGAGTCGGCCGCCTTCGGCCGCGTCGCGAAGACGCAGGCCGCCGCCTCGCTGGTGCAGGCCTTTCTCAACGACCAGGCGCTCAAGAAGCTCTACAAGCGCCACGCGCGCGAAGGCCGTCCGGTGAAGCAGGCGGCCGTGCTCGGCGCAGGCATCATGGGCGGCGGCATCGCCTACACGAGCGCGCTGCGCGGCACGCCGGTGCGCATGAAGGACATCGCGCAGCCGCAGCTCGACCTGGGCATGGCCGAGGCCGGCAAGCAGCTCGCCAAGCAGGTGAAGAACGGCCGGCTCGCGCAGGCCAAGGCCGATGCCATCCGCGCGTCGATCGTGCCGCAGCTCGACGAGGCCGGCTTCGACAGCGTGGACTGCGTGGTCGAGGCCGTGGTCGAGAACCTCGAGGTCAAGCGCAAGGTGCTGGCCGCGCTGGAAGGCAGCGTGAAGCCCGGCACCGTGATCGCCTCGAACACCTCGAGCCTGCGCATCGACGACATCGCCCAGCCGCTCGCGCGGCCCGAAGACTTTGTCGGCATGCACTTCTTCAACCCCGTGCCGGTGATGCAACTGGTGGAAGTGATCCAGGGCGCGAAGACGCGCGACGCCGCCGTGTCCACCGCCGTGGGCTATGCGGTGGCCATGGGCAAGACGCCCATCGTGGTGAAGGACTGCCCGGGCTTCCTGGTCAACCGCATCCTCACGCCGTACATCAACGCCTTCGTGCAGCTGGTGGCCGATGGCGCCGACTTCGAAGCGGTCGACCGCGCGATGGAAGCCTTCGGCTGGCCCATGGGCCCGGCCTACCTGCAGGACGTGGTGGGCATGGACGTGGGCGCGCACGTGGGCGACGTGATCGCCGCGGGCTACCCGCAGCGCATGCCGGCCCTCGAACGCAACGCCGTGAAGCTGATGGTGGCGAACAAGCGCTATGGCCAGAAGAACGGCGCCGGTTTCTACCGCTACGAGAACGACCCCACGGGCCGCCCGCGCAAGTCGGCCGCGCCCGAGGCGCATGCGCTGGTTGCCACGCTGCAGCCGCAGGGCCGGCGCGATTTCGCGGACGCGGAGATCGTCGAACGCATGATGCTGCCGATGGTGGTCGAGGCCGCGCACGCGCTCGAAGACGGCGTGGTCGCCACGCCGGCCGAGCTCGACATGGCGCTGCTGCTTGGCGTGGGCTTTCCGGCCTATGCGGGCGGCGCGCTCAAGTACGCCGACTGGCTGGGGCTGGACCGCGTGGTCGCGTTGTGCGACAAGCATGCGGCGCTCGGCGCGCCGTATGTGCCCACGGCGCGCATGCGCGAGATGGCGGCGCGCAAGCTGCGCTACTACCCGGTCTGAACGGCAGGCGTTTTCGGTTTTCTTTCTTCCTTTCTCTCTCTATCCAAGGACAACAAGAGATGCAACTCGATTCCAGCATTGCCGCCGTCGTCACGGGCGGCGCCTCGGGCCTGGGGGCTGCCACCGCGCGCCGCCTGGCCAGCCACGGCGTGAAGGTCGCGCTGTTCGACCTCAACGTGGAACAGGGCGAGGCCCTGGCCAAGGAGCTGGGCGGCGTGTTCTGCAAGGTCGATGTCACGTCGGAAGAGCAGGTCGACGCGGCCTTCGCCAAGGCGCGCGCCGCGCACGGCCAGGAGCGCGTGCTGGTCAACTGCGCCGGCACCGGCAACGCGGTGAAGACCGCGAGCCGCGACAAGGCCTCGGGCGAGATCAAGCACTTTCCGCTCGCCAATTTCGACCGCATCATCCAGATCAACCTCGTGGGCACCTTCCGCTGCATCGCCAAGTCGGCGGCCGGCATGCTCACGCTCGATGCGCTGGAAGACGGCGAGCGCGGCGCCATCGTCAACACCGCCTCGGTCGCGGCACAAGACGGCCAGATGGGCCAGGCCGCCTACACCGCCTCGAAGGCCGGCGTGGTCGGCATGACGCTGCCCATCGCGCGCGACCTCATGGGCGAGGGCATCCGCGTGAACACCATCCTGCCGGGCATCTTCAACACGCCGCTGCTGCAGGGCGCGCCCGACAACGTGAAGGCCGCACTGGCCGCCTCGGTGCCCTTCCCCAAGCGCCTGGGCAACCCGGCCGAGTACGCGACGCTGGCCGAGCTGATGATCACCAACGGCTATTTCAACGGCGAGAGCGTGCGGCTGGACGGCGCGATCCGGATGGCGCCGCGCTGACGCCAGTGCGAAGGGCCGTCGTCAGCCCTTCTGCGCCCGCCCGCGCGCCTGCACCGCCTCGCGGCGCGCGCGCAGCACCTCGGGCGTGAGCGACGCGGCCCACTCGCGCGCGGCGGCCTGCTCCAGCGCCATGCCTTCGGCAAAACTGCGCGCATGGCCGTCGTCGATCAGGCGCTTGTAGACCGGCAGCATCTCGGGCAGTGCGCTCGCGATGTCGGCGGCCAGGGCCAGCGCTTCGGGCATTAGTTGCCCGGGCGTGGTCACGCGGTTGACCAGCCCCCAGCGCTCGGCCTGCTCGGCACCGACGAAGTTGCCGCTGAAGGCCATTTCCTTCGCGCGCGCGATGCCGATGAGCCGCGACAGCCGCTGCGACAGCCCCCAGCCCGGGATCACACCGATGCGCGCGTGGGTGTCGGCAAAGCGCGCCTCGCTCGAGGCGATCAGCAGGTCGCAGGCCAGCGCCACCTCGAGGCCGCCGGTGATGGCCGCGCCGTTCACGGCGCCGATCACCGGGCGCGGAAAGTTCGCGAGCGCGGTGGCCACGTCGGTGCCGGCGTCGCCGGTGATGGCGCCCGGGTCGATCTCGCGCAGGTCCAGGCCGGCGCAGAAGGCGCGGCCCGCGCCGGTGAGGATCAGCACGCGCACGCTGTCGTCCTGCGCGAGCGTGTCGAGCGTGCGCACCAGCGCGCGCCGCAGCGCGAGCGACAGGGCGTTCATGGCCTGCGGGCGGTTCAGCGTGAGGCAGGCGCAGCCGTCCTGCGGACGGGTGAGCAGGAGGATGTTGTCGTCGTTGTTGGTTGCAGCTGTGTTCATGGCGTGTCAGTGTTGGGCGCAGGCCGGGCCGCGGCATCGTCGGAACGGACGAATCCGGCAGGCTTGTCCCGCTCACGACTCGAAACCCGTGCCCGCGTCGGCACCATGCGCCGCATTGTCTTCAATCCGTCCTTGAATCCACTGAGAGAAAGAAGGAGCGTCCCACCATGGACTTCAGCCTCACCCCGGCCCAGCTCGACCTGCAGGAACGAACGCGCCGCTTCATCGCCGAGGAGGTGATTCCGCTCGAATCCGACCCCCGGCAGGATTCGCACGGCCCCGCCGAGGCGCTGCGCGACGAGCTGGTGGCACGCGCACGCCGCGCCGGCCTGCTCACGCCGCACGCGTCGAAGGAACACGGCGGGCTGGGCCTGTCGCACGTCGACAAGGCCATCGTGTTCGAGGAGGCGGGCTACTCGCCGCTCGGCCCGGTGGCGCTCAACATCCACGCGCCCGACGAAGGCAATGTGCATCTGATGGAGGTGGTGGCCACGCCGGCGCAGAAGGCGCGCTGGCTGCAGCCGCTCATCGACGGCCATGTGCGCTCGTGCTTCTGCATGACCGAGCCGCCACCCGGCGCCGGCTCCGACCCGTCGATGATGCAGACCGTGGCCGTGCGCGACGGCGACCACTACGTGATCACCGGGCGCAAGTGGTTCATCACCGGCGCCACCGGCGCGGGCTTCGCGATCATCATGGCGCGCATGGAAGACGGCTCGTCGACCATGTTCCTGGCCGACATGGACCAGCCCGAAATCGTGATCGAGCGGCAGATCGACGCACTCGACAGCTGCTTCACCGGCGGCCACGGCGTGGTGCGCTTCGACGGCCTGCGCGTGCCGGCCACCGACGTGCTGGGCGCCATCGGCGAGGGCTTTCGCTACGCCCAGGTGCGGCTGGCGCCCGCGCGCCTCACGCACTGCATGCGCTGGCTCGGCGCCGCGCGCCGCGTGCACGAACTCGCCGCCGACTACGCCCGCCGCCGCCAGGCCTTCGGCCATGCGCTGGTGGAGCACGAAGGCGTGGGCTTCATGCTGGCCGACAACGACATGGACCTGCACGTCTCGCGCCTGACCATCTGGCACTGCGCGTGGGTGCTCGACCAGGGCGGCAAGGGCCGCCACGAGTCGAGCGTGGCCAAGGTGCTGTGCTCGGAGGCCGAGTGGCGCGTGGTCGACCGCTCGGTACAGATCCTGGGCGCGAGCGGCGTCTCGGACGAGACCGTGGCCGCGCGCATCTTCCGTGACATGCGGGCCTTCCGGATCTATGACGGCCCGTCGGAGGTGCACCGCTGGAGCATGGCCAAGCGCCTGGCCAAGGCCTGAGAGCGTAGGGGCGCAAGGCGCCGCCGCCCAAAATCGTCGGTTCCGACGACGCTGTGCGGCGGCGCGGCGCCAACAATGCGCTGGACTGTTGAACCGAACCCATCACCGGAGATTTCACATGCCCGAAGCCTATATCGTCGCCGCCGCGCGCACCGCCGGCGGCCGCCGCAACGGCCGCCTCGCCGGATGGCACCCGGCCGACCTGGCCGCACAGGTGCTCAACGCCCTCGTGGAGCGCACCGACGCCGACCCCGCCCTGATCGAGGACGTCATCATGGGCTGCGTCGGCCAGGCCGGCGAGCAGGCCTCCAACGTGGCGCGCAACGCGGTGCTGGCTTCGCGCCTGCCCGAGTCGGTGCCCGCCACCTCGGTCGACCGCCAGTGCGGCTCGTCGCAGCAGGCGCTGCACTTCGCGGCGCAGGCCGTGATGTCGGGCACGATGGACATCGTCATCGCCGCCGGCGTCGAGAGCATGAGCCGCGTGCCCATGGGCCTGCCCACCACGCTGCCGCTGAAGAACAACCTGGGCTTCTACGTGAGCCCGGGCATGGAGAAGCGCTACCCCGGCATCCAGTTCAGCCAGTTCACGGGCGCCGAGATGATCGCGCGCAACTACGGCATCGAGAAAGACGCGCTCGACCGCTACGCGCTCGAAAGCCACCACCGCGCCATCGCCGCCACCAAGGCCGGTCACTTCGAGCGTGAGATCGTGCCCGTGGCCGTGCGCATGGCCGACGGCACCGAGACCGGCGAGCTGCACACCACCGACGAGGGCATCCGCTACGACGCCACGCTGGAGAGCATCGCCGGCGTCAAGCTCATCGCCGAAGGCGGGCGCTGCACCGCGGCCACCGCCAGCCAGATCTGCGACGGCGCCAGCGGCCTCATGGTCGTGAACGAGCGCGGCCTGAAGACGCTGGGCGTGAAGCCGCTGGCGCGCATCCACCACATGAGCGTGCTGGGCCACGACCCGGTCATCATGCTCGAGGCCCCGCTGCCCGCCACGCAGCGCGCGCTGCAAAAGGCCGGCATGAAGATCGAGGACATCGACCTGTACGAAGTCAACGAAGCCTTCGCGCCCGTGCCCATCGCCTGGCTCAAGGCACTGGGCGCCGACCCGGCCCGCATCAACGTGAACGGCGGCGCCATTGCGCTGGGCCACCCGCTGGGCGCCTCGGGCACCAAGCTGATGACCACGCTGGTCAACGCCCTGGGCCAGCGCGGCAAGCGCTACGGCCTGCAGACCATGTGCGAAGGCGGCGGCATGGCGAATGTGACCATCATCGAACGGCTGTAGACAGGCACACCCCCAGGCTTGCCCACTTCGTGTGGCCTCCAACCCCCTTGCAGGGGGCAACACCTGCGGCCCGGCAAAGCCGGTTCCGCGGTGTTTCTGGATAAGAGAACGCTGCGGCCATCGACCGCGGCTCCATAAAAAGAGATCGACGCATGATTCATGACACCGATCGCGGAGACAAAGAGAACACCCCCCTGTTGCGCATCGACGCGGTGTCGGTGCGCTTCGGCGGCATCGTGGCGCTCGACGGCGTCTCGTTCGACGTGCGGCGGGGCCAGATCTGCGGCCTCATCGGGCCGAACGGGGCGGGCAAGAGCACGCTGTTCAACTGTCTCTCGCGCCTGTACGAGTGCAGCGCCGGCCGCATCGAGTTCGACGGCCATCCGCTCACGCGCCTGCCGCGTCACCGCATGGCGGGCCTGGGCATCGGGCGCACCTTCCAGAACCTGGCGCTGTTTCGCACGATGACCGTGCGCGACAACGTGCTGGTGGGCTGCCACAGCAAGCACCACGCGGGCTTTCTGCGCAACGCCTTCCGGCTGCCCGGCGTGGCGGCCATCGAGTCGCAGGCGCGGGCGCGGGCCGACCAGCTGATCCACTTTCTCGACCTCGAGGCCGTGGCCGAGCGCGAAGTGGCCGACCTGCCTTTCGGCACGCAAAAGCGCGTCGAGCTGGCACGCGCACTGGCGGCCGAGCCGCAACTGCTGCTGCTCGACGAGCCGGCCTGCGGCCTGAACCACGAAGAACTCGAAAGCCTGGGCACGCTGATCCGCGACATCCGCGACCGCCTGAACGTGACGGTGCTGCTGGTCGAGCACCACATGAGCCTCGTGATGGGCGTGTCGGACAAGGTGGTGGCGCTGAACTTCGGCAAGAAGATCGCCGAGGGCACGCCGGCCGAGGTGCGCGCGCACCCCGAGGTGATCCGCGCCTACCTGGGCGAAGAGGCAGAAGCGGAGGCGATGGCATGACGACCAACATCCTCGAAGTGCGCGGGCTGCATGCGGCGTACGGCCCGACGCGCGTGCTGCAAGGCATCGACCTCGACATTCCCACCGGCCAGGTCGTGGCGCTGCTGGGCGCCAACGGCGCCGGCAAGACCACCACGCTGCGCGCGCTGTGCCAGATGATGGTGAGCACCGAGGGCCGCATCATGCTGGCCGGCCAGCGCATCGACGGCCGCTCCACCGAGCAGATCGCCAAAGCCGGCGTGGGCCACGTGCCCGACGGGCGCGGCACCTTCCTGGGCCTCACGACCGAAGAAAACCTGCGCCTGGGCGCGTATGCCCGCGCGAGCAGGGACGGCATCGACGCCGACATGGAGCGCGTGTTCGATTACTTCCCGCGCCTGCGCGAGCGCCGCGCCCAGCAGGCCGGCACGCTGTCGGGCGGCGAGCAGCAGATGCTGGCCATCGGCCGCGCGCTCATGGGCAAGCCGCGCCTGCTGCTGCTCGACGAACCGTCCTTCGGGCTCGCGCCGCTCATCGTGAAGGACATCTTCTCGATCATGCGGCGCATCAACAAGGAAGAGCGCGTGTCGATCCTGCTCGTCGAGCAGAACGCCAAGCTCGCGCTCGACCTGGCCGACTCGGCCTACCTCCTGGAAACCGGCCGCATCGTGCTCTCGGGCAGCGCCGCCGACATCCGCCGCAACGACGCCGTGCGCAAAGCCTACCTCGGCGAATAAGGGCCTCACACCGATGAACGCATTCCTGCACCAACTGCTGGCGGGCCTGGCCACCGGCGGCATCTACGCCAGCGTTGCGCTGGCGCTGGTGATGATCTACCAGGCCACGCACCACATCAACTTCGCGCAGGGCGAGATGGCGATGTTCTCGACCTTCATCGCCTGGAGCCTCATGCAGGCCGGCCTGCCGTACTGGGCCGCCTTCGTGGCGACCGTGGCGCTGTCCTTCGTGCTCGCGGCCGTGGTGGAGTTCACCGTGATCCGGCCCATGCACGACAAGCCGGCGCTGTCGGTGGTGGTGGTGTTCATCGGCCTCCTGGTGATCTTCCACAGCCTGGCGGGCTGGCTCTTCGGCTACACCATCAAGCAGTTCCCGAGCCCGTTCCCGTCGGACGCGTGGTTCGGCAGCGCCATGATGTCGGCGCACGAGATGGGCGCCATCGGCGTCACGCTGCTGGTGGTGCTGTTGCTGTTCGCGTTCTTCCGCTTCACGCCGCTGGGCCTGGCGATGCGCGCCGCGGCGCAGAACGCGGCCTCGTCGCGGCTGGTGGGCATCAACGTCGGGCGCATGCTGATGCTGGGCTGGGGCCTGGCCGGTGCCATCGGCGCGGTGGCCGGGATGATGGTCGCGCCCGTGGTCTTCCTCGACCCGCACATGATGACCGGCGTGCTGCTCTACGCCTTTGCCGGTGCGCTCATCGGCGGCATCGACAGCCCCGTGGGCGCCGTGCTCGGCGGCTTCATCGTCGGCGTGCTCGAGAACCTCATCGGCACCTACGTGGTGGGCACCGAACTCAAGCTGTCGGTGGCGCTGGTGCTGATCGTCGGCGTGCTCATCGTCAAGCCTTCCGGCCTCATGGGCCGCAAGTTGGTCACCCGGGTCTGATCGCATGAACTCTCCCCAAGCTTCCTCCCTGCCGACCGCCATGGCACCGCTCGCCGGGTCGACCGATGCACGCGCCACCGCCAAGCGCTCGCGCTCGCCGCTCCTGTGGGTCGGCCTGCTGATCGTGCTGGCCATCGGCATCACCTTCGTGGCGCGCGGCTACCAGCTGTTCCAGGCGACCATGGTGATCTCGTACGCCATCGCGCTGCTGGGCCTGAACATTCTCACGGGCTACAACGGGCAGATCTCGCTCGGCCACGGCGCCTTCTATGCCATTGGGGCCTACACCACCGGCATCCTCATGGAGCACGCGGGCGTGCCCTACTGGCTCACGGTGCCGGCGGCGGCCGTGGTGTGCCTGATCGTCGGCTACCTGTTCGGGCGGCCCGCGCTCAAGCTTGAAGGGCTGTACCTGGCGCTGGCCACCTTCGCGCTCGGCGTGGCGATGCCGCAGCTGCTCAAGTACAAGCACCTCGAGGCCTGGACCGGCGGCGTGCAGGGCATCGTGCTCATGAAGCCTGCCGCGCCCTTCGGCCTGCCGCTGAACGAAGACCAGTGGCTCTACCTGTTCTCGCTGTTCGTCGCGGTCGTGATGTTCTTCATTGCCCACAACCTGCTGCAAAGCGGCAGCGGCCGGGCCATGCGCGCCATCCGCGACCACGCCATGGCCTCGGAGGCGATGGGCGTGGACAACAGCCATTACAAGGCGATGACCTTCGGCGTCTCGGCCGCGTACACCGGCGTGGGCGGCGCGCTGTCGGCCATTGCGGTGCAGTTCGTGGCGCCCGATTCGTTCACGCTCTTCCTGTCGATCTCGCTGCTGGTGGGCATCGTGGTGGGCGGCGTGGGCACGCTGTACGGCGCGATCTTCGGCGCCATCTTCATCATGTTCGTGCCCTCGCTGGCCGAGAAGGTCTCCAAGGCCGCGCCCTGGGCGGTGTACGGCGTGGTGCTGATCGCCTTCATGTTCGCGATGCCCGGCGGCGTGGTCGGGCTGCTGCGCAAGCTCCAGGCACGCTTCGCCCGTGCACGATGACGCGACGCTGATCGCGAACGCACTGCAGCGGCTGGCCGGGCGGCTCGTGCCCGACGGCCATATGGTGCAGGCCGTGCGCCGGCTCTCGGGCGGCGCCAGCCAGCAGACCTGGGCTTTCGATGTGACGACAGGCGGCGCGGGCCCGGCCCGGCCGCTGGTGCTGCGCCGCGCGGCCGATGCCAGCGGCGCACGCGCCCTGGGCACTGCAGGTCTCGCAGCCGAAGCACAACTCATCGAGGCCGCACGCGCAGGCGGCGTGCCCGTGCCCGGCGTGCGCCATGTGCTGCAGCCGGCCGACGGGCTCGGCGAAGGCTTCGTCATGGACCGCATCGAGGGCGAGACCCTGGGCCGGCGCATCGTGCGCGACGAACGCCTGGCCGGCGCGCGCCGCGTGCTGGCGCGCCAGTGCGGCGCGGCCATGGCGCGCATCCACCGCCTGCCCGCGCACCAGCTGCCACCACTGCGCACGGCCGCCGCACGCGCGGAGCTCGACTTCCAGATCGGCCTGCACCGCAGCCACGGCACCGCGCGCCCCGTGTTCGAACTCGCGTTCCGCTGGCTGCGCGCGCACGCGCCGGCCGACGTGCCCGCGCCGGTGCTCGTGCACGGCGACTTCCGCAACGGCAACCTGATGGTCGGCGAGGAGGGCCTGCGCGCCGTGCTCGACTGGGAACTCGCGCACTTCGGCGATCCGATGGAAGACCTCGGCTGGATGTGCGTGCGTTCCTGGCGCTTCGGCCACGGTGCGCTGCCCGTGGGCGGCTTCGGCACGCGCGAGCAACTGTTCGAGGGCTACACGGCCGAAGGCGGGCAGGTCGATGCCGGGCGCGTGCGCTGGTGGGAGGTGCTGGGCACGCTCAAGTGGGGCATCGTCTGCGAAGCCATGGTGCATGCGTGGCTCAGCGGCCGCGAGCGCGATGTCGAGAAGGCCGCCATCGGCCGCCGCGCGTCGGAGGCCGAGTCGGACCTGCTGGCGCTGCTCGCCCCCGAGGAAGAGGCCGCCTGATGCAGGACCGCCCCGACATCGCCGAACTGCTCGAGGCCGTTGCCGCCTTCCTGCGCGAGCAGGTGGTGCCGGCGACCGAAGGGCAGGTCGCTTTTCATGCGCGCGTGGCCGCGAACACGCTCGACATCGTGCGGCGCGAAGTGCAGCTCGGCCCCGTCGCGCAGGCCAGTGAGTTGACGCGACTGCACGCACTGCTGGGCCCCGGCGCACCCGCCGACCTGGCCGAAGCCAACCGCCTGCTCTGCACCCGCATCGCCACCGGCGAACTCGACGCCGCCACCTCCGGCCTGATCGACCACCTGCGCCAGACCACGCGCGACAAGCTCGCCATCGACCAGCCCGGCTATGCCGCCGGCACGAAGAAGAAAGACTGAGCCATGGACTTCGACCTGCCCCGCGACCTCGTCGACTACCTCGCCGAGCTCGATACCTTCATCGACCGCGAGATCGCGCCGCTGCAGGCGCAGGACGACAACGAGCGCTTCTTCGACCACCGCCGCGAATGGGCCCGCACCGACTTCGAGAACGGCGGCCTGCCGCGCCCCGAGTGGGAAGCGCTGCTGGCCGAGGCGCGCCACCGCGCCGACCGCGCGGGCCACCTGCGCTTTGCATTGCCCGCCGAATTCGGCGGGCGTGACGGCAGCAACCTCTGGATGGCCGTGATCCGCGAGCACTTTGCGGCGCGCGGCCTGGGCCTGCACAACGACCTGCAGAACGAACACTCGATCGTCGCCAACAACCCTTTCGTGCTCGCCATTCGCGACTTCGGCACGCCCGCGCAGTGCGACGAACTCATTCAGGGCATGCTCGACGAGCGCGTGCGCCTGACCTTCGGCCTCACCGAGCCGCAGCACGGCTCCGACGCCACCCACATGGCAACGCGCGCCGTGCCCGAGGCACGCCACGGCCGCGCCGGCTTTCGCATCGACGGCGAAAAGATGTGGACCACCGGCATGCACACCGCCACGCATTGCGTGCTGTTCGCGCGCACGAGCGGGCGCGACGGCGACGCGCGCGGCATCAGCGCCTTGCTCGTGCCCGCGAAGGCCGAGGGCGTGAAGATCGAGGAGTACCTCTGGACCTTCAACATGCCCACCGACCACCCGCGCGTGAGCTTCACGAACGTGTGGGTGCCCGAAGACGCCGTGCTCGGCCCGCTCGACGGCGGCCTGGCCATTGCCCAGCACTTCGTGCACGAGAACCGCATCCGCCAGGCCGCGTCGAGCCTGGGCGCCGCCGACTACTGCGTGCGCGAGAGCGTCAAGTACGCGCGCGAGCGCAAGCCCTTCGGCGAGGAGCTGGCGCGCAACCAGGGCATCCAGTTTCCGCTGGTCGAGCTGGCCACGCAGGTCGAGATGCTGCGCCTGCTCATTCGCAAGACCGCGTGGCAGATGGACCAGATGCCCAAGCCGCAGGTCGAGAAGCAGCTGTCCGACAAGGTCTCCATGTGCAACTACTGGGCCAACCGCCTCGTGTGCGAGGCCGCCGACCGCGCGATGCAGGTGCACGGGGGCATCGGCTACTCGCGCCACAAGCCCTTCGAACACATCTACCGCCACCACCGCCGCTACCGCATCACCGAGGGCTCCGAAGAGATCCAGATGCGCAAGGTGGCGGGCCACCTCTTCGGCTACATGGGGCCGAACCGGGCCACGGCCTGAACCGCTTTCCGACGACGACTGACGACGCAGGCCACCCGGCCACTCAGCAACACAGAAGGAGACACGCGACATGGTTCATCCGCTTTCCCGCCGCACCGCCCTGGTGGCTGGCCTTGCCACGCTCTGCACCAGCCTGCCGGCCCTGGCCCAGAAGAAGCCCGAAGCCGGCGTGAGCGACGCCGAGATCGTGCTGGGCATGCCCATGCCGCTGTCGGGGCCCGTGTCGGGTTACTCGGTGGTCGGCAAGGTGGCCGAGGCCTACTTCAAGAAGCTCAACGAGCAGGGCGGCATCCACGGGCGCAAGGTGCGCCTGTTGATCTACGACGACCAGTACTCGCCGCCCAAGACCGTCGAGGTGGCGCGCCGCCTCGTCGAGGAAGACCAGGTGCTCGCCATCTTCGGCAACCTGGGCACCGCGCCCAACATGGCGATCCAGCGCTACATGAACGCCAAGAAGGTGCCGCAGCTGTTCGTGCAGTCGGGCGCCTCGCAGTTCGACGACGCTGCCAAGTACCCGTGGACCGTGCCCTTTCTCGGCAGCTACCAGGGCGAGGGCCGCGTGTTCGCGCGCCACATCATCGACAACCGCCCCGACGCCAAGATCGCCGTGCTCATGCAGAACGACGACCTCGGGCGCGAAGTGCTCAAGGGCCTGCAGGAAGGCCTGTCGAAGCAGGGCAAGGCGAAGATCGTGGCGCAGGCCACCTTCGAGGTGACCGACCCCACCGTCGATTCGCAGGTGGTGCAGCTCAAGTCGTCGGGCGCCGACGTGCTCGTGATGGCCGCCACCGCGCGCACCGCCGCGCAGGCCATCCGCAAGGTCGCCGACGTGGGCTGGACGCCCGACCGGTATCTCAACTTTGCCGCCGCCTCCGTGAAGATGGCCTTCGAGCCCGCGGGCGCCGACAAGGCCAAGGGCGTGGTCGCGCTCGCCGTCTACAAGGAGCCCATGAGCCCGCGCTGGAGCCGCGACCCCGAGGTGCTCGAGTACCTCGAGCTGCTCAAGACCCACGCCAGCGGCGTCGACCCGAGCAACGGCAGCGGCGTGTCGGGCTACATCGTCGCGCAACTCATGGCCCACGTGCTGCGCGAGGCCGGCGCCAACCCCACGCGCGAGAGCGTGCGCGTGGCCGCCAGCACCCTCAAGAGCCCGCGCATCTCGATGCTGCTGCCCGGCGTGGCCATGGCCAATTCGGCCGCCGACCTGCACGCCTACGCCTCCATGCAGCCCGTGCGCTTCAACGGCGTGGACCTCGACCCGGTCGGGCCCGCGCTGAACATGAAGTGAACCCCCTTTGCCTACCCATGCCTTTCGGAGCCCACCCATGAGCCAGCCTGACGACCAGGACCCCCTTCTGTACGAGCGCGACGGCGACGTCGCCATCCTCAGTTTCAACATTCCCAAGCGCCTCAACCCGCTCACCCAGCCGCTGCAGGAGGCCCTGCGCCAGCGGCTCGCACAGCTGCGCGACGAAGGCGAGGTGCGCGCCGTGGTGCTCACCGGCGTCGGCAAATCGTTCTGCGTGGGCGCCGACCTGGGCAGCATGGACGCAACCGCGCCCGGCAGCCTGGGCCAGCGCACGGCCGACGCGATGGAGGCGATGTCGAACCGCCTCATCGAAGACCTGCGCAGCATGCCCTTCCCCGTGGTGAGCGCCATCAACGGCCCCGCCGCGGGCGCCGGCGTGGGCGTGGCACTGGCCGCCGACGTCGTGCTGGTGGCGCGATCGGCCTACTTCTACCTGCCCTTCATGCCGCGCCTGGGCATCGTGCCCGACCTGGGCACCACCTGGTTCCTCGAACGGCTCGTGGGCCGCGCGCGTGCCGTCGGCATGTCGCTGCTCGGCGAGCGCCTGTCGGGCGAACAGGCCGCGCAATGGGGCCTCGTGTGGGCCTGCGTGGACGACGCCGAACTGCGCGCCCAGGCCGTGGCCGTTGCGCAGCGGCTCGCGCGCCTGCCTGCACACGCCGCGCACGAGATCCGCGCCGTGTACGAGTCGGCTGCGAGCCAGTCGCTCGTCGGCCAGATGCGCCACGAGGCCGAGCGCCAGCGCGAGCTGATCGACCGGCCCGACTTCGCCGAAGGCGTGAAAGCCTTCCTGGAAAAACGCGAGCCCGTGTTCCGCCGGCCATGAGCACAGCTGCAGACACCGCCACCGCAGGCATCGAGTTCGACGCCGACCGCCTGCAGCGCCACCTGCGGCAGGCACTGCCCGCGCTTGAAGGCCCGATGCGCCTGGCGCGCATCGGCGGCGGGCAGTCGAACCCTACCTTCTTCGTCGACTTCGACAACCGCGCGCTGGTGCTGCGCAAGCAGCCGCCCGGCGAGCTGCTGCCCTCGGCCCACGCGGTCGACCGCGAGTACCGCGTGCTGCGCGCACTGGCCGCCACCGACGTGCCCGTGCCGCGCACCGTGCTGTACTGCGACGACCGCGCCGTGGTGGGCACGCCCTTCTACGTGATGGAGAAGCTCGAGGGTCGCGTGCTGTCGAACTACGCGCTGCCCGGCATCGCGCCCGCCGAGCGCCGCGCCTACTACTTCGCCATGGCCGAGACCCTGGCGCGCCTGCACGCGGTCGACCTTGCGGCTGTCGGCCTCACCGACTACGGCCGCCCCGGCAACTTCTTCCAGCGCCAGATCGCGCGCTGGACGCGGCAGTGGGAAGCCTCGCGCACCCGCGAGGACGCCAACATCGACCGCCTCATCGCCTGGCTGCCGGCCAACCTGCCGCCGGGCGACCAGACCACCATCGCGCACGGCGATTTCCGTTTCGGCAACCTCATGTTCCACCCCACCGAGCCGCGCGTGATCGCCGTGCTCGACTGGGAGCTGTCGACCCTGGGCCACCCGCTGGCCGACGTGGCCTACAACTGCATGGCCTGGCACACCGGCGCCGACGAGTTCGAAGGCATGCAGGGCATCGACCTCGCGGCCGAAGGCATTCCCACGCAGGCCGCGTACATCGCCCACTACCAGCAGGCCGGCGGCTGCGCCGAGCCGGTGACCAACTTCCACCTGGCGTTCTCGCTGTTCCGCTTCGCCGTGATCCTCGAAGGCATCGCGGCGCGTGCGAAGAGCGGCAGCGCGGCGGCGGCAGATGCGGTGCAGGTGGGCGCGCAGGCCGCGGGGTTTGCGCGGCGGGCGGTGGCGTTGATCGATTAGCCGGTAGCGAACCGGCTGGTGCAGGGCAGGGCGCCCGTCAGCCGCCGATGGGCGAGCACAGCTCGACCAGCGTGCCGTCGGGGCAGCGCACGTACGAGACCACCTGCCCCCAGGGCTTGGTCACCGGTGCCGACAGCTGCGTGGCGCCGGCCGCGAGCGCGCGGCTGTGCGCGGCGGGCACGTCGGGCGTCACGAGGCCCAGCTCCATGCCCAGCGGTTGCGCGGATTCCGAGGCGGCGACATGGCCGCCCGGAAAGTTGGAATCGCCGAGCGCGTGTGCAGCGAACGCCAGCGTGGTCTCGCCAGTTTCGAGTTCGCCATAAGTGCCCGATTCGTGCAGGAAGCGCGTGGGCAGACCGAAGGCTTGCTCGAAGAACTTCAGCGATTGGGCGACGTCGGGAACGTAGACGATGGTGTAGCCGAGCTTCATGGTGTGCGGCGGGTGACTTGCTTACTGCGCTTCCAGCCGCTCTGCAATCTCGCGCGCCCCGAGTTCGCGCACCGTGGCCAGTCGCTCCAGCTGCGCCGCGCGCGGGCGCGCCTTGCCTTGTTCCCAGTGATAGATCGTCTGGCCCGACACGCCGACCAGCTGCCCATAGATCGCTGCAGAAAGCCCGAGCTTGGCGCGGTGCGCGGCCAGCCGGTTGGCACTGAAGCGGCGCTTCGGGCCGCCTGCATCGGCGTCGTCGCCCGCAGCACCGGCGGCGGCCGGTGCCTGACGCGCGGAACCCTTGGCGACCTTGCGCAGTTCTTTTTCAAGCGCGCTCACCTGACGGCGCAAGTCGGCAATCGATGCCCGGTGCGCGACGGAGGCCTTCTTGAGGGTTTCGATCTCCGCTCGCACTTCCTTGCGAGCGACACGGGAGATTTCGGCTTTGAGGATGGAGGCGATGTTTGGCATGGGGGGATTGTGCTCAATTTGGGGACACAAATGGAGGGGGCGCTCTGTAGGCGGAAGCCGTCGTTTGCGGGCAACAGGTGTTTGAGCCCCCAATGGGTCTCGGAACTTTTTCGCTAAACGCCGAATTCCATCGTGCCGATGGATGCTTGTCTGAGGCGTTTAACCAAGGCCGTGCCTATTTCGCAGAGAGGTTCCATGCGACGATTCGGGGCCGCGTTATCGGCCGGTATTGGACATTCGTCAAAAAATCAATTGGCGCCAATGGCGAGTCCACGCACACACGGGCGCTGTTACAGGGAGCACACATGGCATTTACTTCCGGCATTCGCAAAGCTTTGCTTGGTGGATGCTTCTTGCTGGTCGGACTGACTGCTTTCGCCCAGCCGGAGCTGTATCGAAGCGTTCTGGATCTCAGCTACAAGAGTGCAAGGCCCGCTCTTCCGGTCGCCGCCTACCGAAATATCAGCGGGGCGGAATTCAGGTCGATGGTGAACAAGGCGTTCCAGAAGTCGGACTTCTCTCTTGTGGCTGTGGGCCAGCAGAAGAACAAGTCGACGATCTTCGAGTTCAAATTCAATGCGGATCCGAAGTGGCGGTTCGTACCGACAGTTCTCGTATCTGCCGAGGAGTTGCTCGATGGAAAGAAGAAGTGCAATCCATGCTACTTGAGATTCTTCGAGATAAAAAACGCGCCAGAGGTCAAGGCGCTCCCGTGGATGGCTCAGTACGACCTGAGCGCGCGGCTCTTGCCGGCGATCGACAACGCGTACGCGACGATCGAGTCTGCCGGGCGCGAACATATCGACCCTGCGTTCCGGTTCGACTACAAGCGGCAATGGGAAGGGGAAAAGACCTTGTTCGGCAACGCCTTCGTTGGCCTCAATTTGCCCAGCCTCAAGGAGAACATTGTTCGCGCTTACCAGCGCGCTGGCTTCCAGCCCATTGAAGGCGAGGCTCCTCCGAAGGCCCCCGAGCTCACTCTGGCTTTCAGCTTTCCCGTGGATCCGGCCAAGGAGGGCGGGGTGGTCTACAAGGTGAAGGTCCTCAGCCAGTACGACGCGGACGGCCATTGCTACCCCTGCGAGGTCATTGAGTACTTCGATCCGCACCAGCAACTTCCCCCGGCGGGTCTGTCTGGCGTCGTGAGCCGCGCGAGCCTCGAGTCGAGATTCACGGCAGCGCGGAACGCGGCATACGAAAGCATGCGTACCGACCTCGAACGTTATCTGCGGCCTCGCTCCGTGTTCTCGGTGCCGCCCAAACCAGCGCCCCTCGGGTCGCCACGTCCTCCGCCCATGCCGGTTGCGGCGACATGACCGCCCACGCGCAGCTTGCGGCTGGGAGCGGCACCAACGCCGCGATGCGCCAGGAGCATTGGTTCATCTTTGGCAACCTGTTCGTGGCGCTGTCGGCTGGGGCGCTGGCATTGTGGTCCGCGCCGATGATGCTGGCCATTCTCTATATCAATGTATGGCTGCTGGCGAACCCGCATCTGGTTGCGACCTACACGCGCATCGGCGCGATCTATTCGCGCCTTCGCTTGCGTTGGGTCCTGATCGTTGTCGCACCTCTCTTGATATTGGCGGCTTTGACGGTCATCGCGCTGGCCTATGAAGCAGCCGGGCTGCTCGCCCTGTATTTCGTGCTTCAGACGTTCCATGTTGCTCGCCAGAGCTATGGAATCGCCAGACGCCATGACCGCCGGCTTCAGGTGCCCTATCGAAACCTGCCCTACTTGCTGGTCTATTTGTTTCCCGCGTGGGGGTACCTGCATCGCAGCGCGCAGGCGCCCCAAAGCTTCCTGGGGTACCCCATCTGGTTTCCTCCCATTCCGCAGGAGTTGGCCTTTGCGGTGGGCGTCGCAGCCATCGCCGGTGCATTGTTCTGGTTCGCTCGCCTGATGATGCATGCCAGGAGCGAGAAGCCGGCGAATGAGCCCTTCAACAGCTTCGTGCTCTCGCACCTGGTGATTTCGCTGGTTGGCTATGTCTGGATCAGCGACATCACGGTGGGCTGGTTGGTGGTCAACGTCTGGCACAACATCCAGTACCTGATATTCGTGTATCGCCAACGGCGGCCCGAAGTCATGGCGGGACAAGGCAGCGAAGAATCAGACAGCGCTTCGGTGCGTCGCAAGTCGTTGGTTGAGGTTCTGAAGTCGCCGGCGACATTTTTTCTGACGTGTTCAATCGTGGGCGCTGTCTTGTTCGTGGCTGCCGATCGTGTTGGCGAAAGTCTTCTTTGGCTGGGGCTTCCGACCATTCTTATCGCGCACTTCGTCTTGAACTTCCATCACTACTTGGCGGACGCCGTGATTTGGAGGCGGCGTCGTGCTGGCAAGCCTGATGGGGTTTGACCTGCCCCCTCGCGCCCTCCAGCGCGGCTGCATTGCATTGCTCGTCGGTTGCGCGATGGCGGGAAGTGCCTGGGGCGCAAGCCACGCAAGAAGAGGCGACACGCCAACGGCCCCGTGCGAAGGGCTTCCCATGCGAGGAAGCCTTGCTGTGCAATATCACTCGACGGACGGTTCGAAATTCCTCGTCGCCCAATTGCCGGTTTCGGTTGCAGACGCAGAGCGAGGGCTGCGCGCTTCGGCAACCAAGGGACGGTACGACAGTCCCTATGCTGTCGGGAATGTCCTGGTCCCGGAGCGCGGTCAGTTTTCGCTGAAAGATCAAACCGCGATCAGGGCGCGCGCAGCTACACGTCGTGGTGGCAACGTTGGGGCATCGCCTGACGATGAACCGATCCAGCGCCCGCTCGAGCCGGGCGAGCGCCAGTACGGGCTGGAGCCGTATACGCATACGAATACGGACGTGGCCACATTGGCGCACTGGCAAACAAGCGCGTACACGGTGAACGGCAAGCCGGCGGCGATATCCTCGAACTTTGTCTTGTCCCTGCGACCCATCGGTCCATCGAAGATGGAACTCCGCGTGCATCAACCTCGCGTGAGGGTCTACATCGGCCGGAGAATCACAATGAATGTTCACACCCTTGCGCCCTATGTGGACTGCCGCGAACGGCCTGACGACCGACCGGTTCCCGAGGACCTCGAAGTGGTGATGCAATGGGCACGCGACGCCATCTACGCAGCCCCGCCCATCGGTGCAAAGTGAAGGGCTGCGGTGACGTATTCGGCGCCGAGCACGCGTGCCAACGGTAGAAGGCCTGTCGATGTTGTCGTTCTTCAAATTCGCGCGGCAGCCTGTCGCGAAGTTTCGCGTCATTCAGGCGCACTGGTTGATAGACAAGTGCCTTTTCGGCTCGGACGACCCTGGCGTCGTGGCGGCATGGCTGCAGCAGAACGGAGGCCGGGGCCAACCGTGGAGGTTTGAATCAGGCCTGCACGTGCATACGGAGCGTGGAATTGTGCGGAGCGGTCCCGCGCTTGACGCATGGATCGATGCCCACTTGGAGGGGCAGTCGTGACGGTACGCGCTCATTGCACACCATCTTCACCAAGGGCCGCACGCAGCGACTGCGTCGTGACATCGGCGGCATCGATCCGCCGCTGCAGTTCCTCATTCACCAACCGCACCAACGCCCCCAACTCCGTGCGTGTCGGAAAGACTTCCTCCGTATCCCCCACACGCTGCGGAACGATGAGCTTCTCGATACACGCATAGGCCCGTTGCACCGCATGAAGACTGTCGACGTCATCACACGCCTGCAGCGCGAGCGATTCGGCACTGGCGGTTTCGGAAGATGGAGAAAGCGAAGACGCGTGCGCGCACGCGCGGGGAGATGCAGATGCAGCCATGAATGGCCTCCAAGGGTTTCGGTTTGCTGAAACCGACGCGCCCGAGTCCAAGCGGGGGCGGCGGCTCGACGGGTTGGACTACCGGGAAACCACTTGCGTGAAACCGGCCGGGCTCGCGCCCGCCCATCGAGCCGCCTAAACAGGAAGCACGAACGACAAAGCCGCAGACCCTGCGGGGCGGCTGCGGCTTTTACGTCGCAGTGATTTCAACGGGAGTCCAAGCCCGATCACGCCCTGTGTTGACGTGACCGGCGCAGTATAGCCATGGCCAGTGCTGCTCGTGCGAGGCTGGATTTGCAGACCTACAGACCTATCATCCGGCCCTGTCGGGCCTCAACCCACAGCGCACGGCATCGTCATCTTTCTTCCGCAGAGCAGACATGAACAACGAGAAATGGGAAACCACCATCCTGAGCGACACGACGTACGAGCACCTCGTCGCGGAACTGAGTTTCGACGGTCAGTTCTTGTTGCTGCTCGACCGCGAGGAAGGCCGGGACCAGCTCTGCGTTGCGTTCCCCGCGAAAGACGGAAGCCTGGGCTCACGCATTCCCCTTCCTGACTTCATCGCCCAACTGAACGCCGCAGCAGCCGATCTGCGCCGTTAGCGCACCGAGGCGTCACACCACCTCACGGCGTCGTCGCATTCTCCTCCGGGGTCTTGCGCTCGCTGTCGCGTGGCGCCGGCACCGGCCACCGCAGCGCGCCGCTCGCGAGCACGACGCCGGGCACCACGAACGACAGCGCCAGCAGCGCCGGGCGCGTGACGGGTTCGTTCATCCACCAGGCCGCACCGAGCGTGGTGAGCACGGGCACCAGCGCGGACGACAGCGCGGCGCGTGCGGCGCCCAGCCGCGTGATTGCCACGCCGTAGACGACCAGCCCCAGCAGGCCGGCGACCACGCCTTGCCCTGCGGCCTGCATCGCGATGTCGGTCCATGGCGCGGCGAACAGGCGCGGCGGGCCGGCGAGCCACAGCAGCGGCAACAGCAGCAGGGTCGACGCGCCGTTGACAAAGGCCGCGCCCTGCCACGCGCTCATGCCGCAGCGGCCGAAGGCCAGGGAGTAGACGGTCCACAGCAAAGCCGCCAGCAGAAAGAGCAGGTCGCCGCGCCAGTGCTGTTGCCGCAAGCCCTCGCCGAAGCTGCCCGCCGCGAACACGGCCATGCCGACGGCGATGCCGGCCAGCCCGAGCAGGCGCAGGCCGTGCACGCGCTCGCCCCGATAGACCCACGCGCCCAGCGCGGTGAAGAGCGGCAGGCTGCCGGCCATGAAGATGCCCATGTGGCTGGCGGGCGCCCACTGCGCGCCGGCCAGCACCAGCAGGCCGAAGGGCAGGCCGCTGCCGACGACGAGCAGCACGAGCGCGCCGCGCGACGCACCCGGCGGCACGAGCCTGCCGCGCAGCCACAACGGGCTGAGCAGCAGCGCGGGAATGCCGTAACGCAGCAGGGCGAGGTCCATCGGCCCGAGCGCGGTGGCGGTCACGCCGTGGCGCGACAGCAGCTGCCAGGCGCTGCCGATGAGGGCTGCGGCCAGCGCGGCGAGCGCGCCGGTCCAGAGGGTGCGAGGCGATGTCGTCATCGGGCCAGTCTGTGGCCCGGCCGGCGCGAAAGCTATCAGATTCGTGCGCCTGCGCCGGCCGGCCCGAGCACGCGGCGGGCCTCGCCGAGCGTGACGCCCACGCCGCGCCGGAACACGGCGCCCAGGTGGCTCTGGCTGCAGTAGCCCAGGTCGTGCGCGAGGCCCGCAAGGTCGCGCTCGCCGTCGGCCAGCCGCTCCATCGCCGCCGCCAGCCGCAGGTGCTGGCGGTACTGGTGCAGGCTCAGGCCGGTCTGCTGGCGAAAGCGCCGCGCCAGGTGAAAGGGCGAGCGCGACACGGCCTCGGCCAGCTCGTCCAGCGAGAGCGGGGGCCGCGTGCCCGGGCCGCTGCCTTCGGACAGCAGCAGTTGCCGCGCACGTGCGACGGCGCCGTGCCAGGGTGCCTGGTGCGGCGCGCTGCCCAGCTCGGCGACGAGCGCGGCCACCAGGGTCGCGGCCCGTGCGCTGTCGGTGTCCGGCAGCTGGCGCCGCGCCGCGTGCATGCGGTACAGCGCCTGCGGGGTGAGTAGGCAGACGCTCACGCCCGCCGCGCTTTCACCGTGGGCCGGGCTCACCGACGCGTGGCCGCTGACCACGAGGCTGTGCCGCACGGTCGCGGTCTCGGGCCGCAGCCGGTAGGCGGTGGCGTCGCCGAAGCGGATGGCGGTGAGCGCGTCGGTCAGCCAGGTGTGATCGCCCGAGCGCACGTCGAGCCGCGTGCGCCCGATGGGGAAGACGACGCGCGGCGAGGCCACGGTGTACAGGTCGCTCCACGCCGGCCCCTGCGGCGCGTGCAGGCGCACATGCGCCACCTCGAACCCACGTCCGGCATAGAGAAGGGTGCGGTCTTGCGGCATGCGAAGCGTGAACGCACGACAGGGTGGGTCAGCCCAGCGCGGTCCAGTTGCAGCGCAGCTCGTACTGCGCGCCGCGGTAGCTGAGCGTGCCGGTCGCGCCGGCCACGCGCAGCGCCACGGCCACCTGCGGACGGTCCAGGCCGGTGCCGCGCGCGCGCATGAACTGGCGGCGATGGTCGACGAAGCGCTGCTGCAGGCTGAAGCGCTCGGTCTCGTCGGCACCGGAGGCGGTGTTCGCCACGATCAGCTCGGTCAGCTGGCCGGTCGAGAGGCTGAACTGGATCTCGACCGCGTACGGCCGGCCGTCGCACTGCAGGCTGCCGTTCGCAAAGGCGGGCGACAGGCCAAGGAGCAGAAAGCAGGGCAGGGCGAGAGCGAGGAGGCGGCGGTGCATGTCGCAGTGGGTGCAGGTGGCGGCCCGCCACCATACCCCAAGCAGGTGAAACACACCCGTACACACCCGCCGGCGCGTCACCCCACCTTGCGCGCGCGCCCCTCCCAGTGCGGCTCGCGCAGCTTGTACTTGAGCATCTTCCCCGCCGGCGACAGCGGAATCTCGGCGCGAAACTCCACGCTGCGCGGGCACTTGTAGCCGGCGATCAGCGTCTTGCAGTGCGCCACCAGCGCCTCGGCGCTCAGGGCCTCGCCGGCGCGCAGCACGACCACGGCATGCACGCGCTCGCCCCACTGGTCGTCGGGCACGCCGACCACGGCGCACATCGAGACCTGTGGCAGCTGGGTGATGGCGTTCTCGACCTCGGCCGAGTAGATGTTCTCGCCGCCGCTCACGATCATGTCCTTGAGCCGGTCGACCACGTAGACGAAACCGTCGGCGTCCATCACGCCGCCGTCGCCGGTGTGCATCCAGCCGTCACGCAGCACCTCGGCGGTCTGCTCGGGCTTGTTCCAGTAGCCGGCCATCACCATCGGCCCGCGCGCGGCGATCTCGCCGACGGTACCGTTTGGCACGGGGCGGCCTTCGGCATCGACGATGCGCACTTCGGCGATGGGCACGGGCCGCCCGGCCGAGCGGCGGCGCGCGGCGGGCTGGTCGGGCTGGTGGCACCACGTGGGCAGCACGGTGACCACGGGCGACAGCTCGGTCATGCCGTAGAGCTGGCAGAAGCCCGCGCGCGGCAGCTTGTCGATGGCCTGCAGCAGCAGCGCGTCGTCGATGGGCGCGGCGCCGTACAGCACCAGCTGCAGCGGCGTGGTGTCGAATTCGCCGAAGCGCGGGTGCTCGATGAGCCGCTTGAGCATGGTGGGCACCATGAAGGTCTCGCTGGCGCGCTCGTTCTGGATCGCCTCGAGCACCTTCACTTCGTCGAAGGCCGGAATGATGACCTGCGTGCACAGCCGCATCATCAGCTGCAGCGTGAGGCCGGTGCCGCCCACGTGGAACATGGGCGCCATGTTCAGGCCCACGGCCTCGGCGGGGCGCGTGGCGGCCATGTTGGCCGAGAGCTGGCCGGTGTAGAGGTTGCCGTGCGTGAGCATCACGCCCTTGGGCAGGCCGGTGGTGCCGCCGGTGTACATCACGGCGGCCAGGTCGGCGCCGCCGCGCCGCGCGTCGGGCACGGGCTGCGTGCGCACCATGAGGGCTTCGGCATCGGCCATGCCGTCGGGCGCGGGGCCGTCGCCGAAGTGCACCAGCGTCTTCAGCGAACGCGAGAGTTCGCGCTGCTGCTGCGCCACGGCGCCGAAGTGCGCGTCCGACAGCAGGATTCGCGTGTCGCAGTCGTCCAGCGAGTACGCGACCTCGCGCGCGCTCCAGCGGATGTTGACGGGGTTGATCACGCCGCCCGCCCACCAGGTGGCGTAGAGGTACTCCACGTAGCGGTCGGAGTTCAGCGCCAGCAGGCCCACGCGGTCGCCGGGTTGCAGGCCCAGCGACTGCAGCACGGCCGCCAGCCGCGCCACGCGGTCGACGAACTGGGCGAAGGTGCTGCGGCGCTCGCCGCACACGAGGGCGGTGGCGCCGGGGCGTTCCTGCAGGGCCTTGTGCAGGGGCTGGGTGAGGTCCATGGACTGTGGTCTCCGTCGGTCGGTTCGTTGTCGTGCGCCGAGTATGGAAGGGGCGCGCCGCGCCGGCATCGTCGGAAGCGACGGGATCGAATGCGCCGTGGCGGCCAAAGTCGTCCGAAGCGACGGTGACCGGCCAAGGGCTGCGCGCGACCATCGCCGCAGAACGACAGATTCGACTGTTCGACCGACCGGAGACAAGCCATGCATTCCTTCCCGACCGACCCGGCGCGCCGCCGCCTGATCCACGGCGCCGCGCTCGCCGTCGCGGGCACCGCGCTGCCCTTCCTGGCACGCGCCCAGGGCCTGTTCGGCAAGCAGCCGATCACGCTGCTGGTGCCGTACCCCGCGGGCGGCGCCACCGACGTGCAGGCTCGCGCGCTGGCCCTGGCGGCCTCGCGCGAGCTGAAGCAGCAGATCGTGATCCTCAACCAGCCCGGCGTGGCCGCCACGCTGGCGCCGACCACCATGGCGCGCAAGGCCGCGCCCGACGGCTACACGCTGTCGCTCATGCTGAGTTCGCTGTACCGGTTGCCGCACCTGCAGAAGGTGAGCTACGACCCGGCCACCGACTTCACCTACGTGGCCAACGTGACGGCCGCCACGCTGGGCATCACGGTGCGCCAGGACGCGCCGTGGAAAGACCTGAACGCGCTGCTGGCCGCGGCCAAGGCCAAACCGGGCGAGGTGTCGTACGGCACCACCGGGCGCGGCGGCACCTCGCACGTGTCGATGGAGCGGCTGGCGGCGCTGGCCGGCGTGAAGTTCAACTTCATTCCCTTCAAGGGCGCGGCCGAGCTGTACAACGCGCTCATGGGCGGCCATGTGGACGCGGTCTCCGAGGCCGGCTTCGGCGCCGCCGTGGCGGGCGGGCGCGTGCGCTTGCTGGCCACCTTCAACGAGGCGCGCTCGCCCACGCGGCTGAACGTGCCGACCGTGAAGGAGCTCGGCTACGACGTGGTGGCCAACGGCTCGTGGGGCATCGCCGGCCCGCGCGGCATGGACCCGAAGGTGGTGCAGGCGCTGCAGGAGGCCTTCCGCAAGGCCGTGGACGACCCCGAGTTCCTGCGCACGCTCGACCTCAACGACTACGTCAGGTTCTACATGGACAGCCCCGCCTACACGGCCTGGGCGCACAAGACCTATGCCGACGAGAAGCGCTTCGTGAGCGACCTGCGCATCAAGCTCGACGACTGAACCCGACCTTTCTTCCTGCTGCCATGACTTCTTCTTCCTCTTCTTCTCTTCACTGTTTCCTCCACCCGAAGGCCATCGCCTTCGTCGGCGCCACCGAGCGCTCGGTGTGGTCCAACGCGGCGCTCGCCAGCCTGCGCACGCTGGGCTACGCGGGCCAGCTCTACCCGGTCAACCGGCGCGGCGGCAGCTTTCATGGCATGGCGGCGGCCACCTCGGCCGAGGCCATCGGCGAGCCGGTCGACACGGCGCTGCTCATGGTGCCGGCCGACGCGCTCGACGACGCGCTGGCCGACCTGCAGCGCGCGGGCATCGGCAACGCGGTGTTGCTGAGCTCGGGTTTTGCCGAAGCCGGCGAGGAAGGCCGCGAGCGCCAGCGCCAGCTCACGGCCAAGGCACGCTCGCGCGGCCTGCGCATCCTCGGGCCCAACTGCCTGGGCTTCGTCAACTTCGTCGACCGCTCGGCCGTGTGGACCGCCTCGCTGCGCGAGCCGTTGCCGGCGGGCACGCTGGGCATCGTGTCGCAAAGCGGCGCGCTGGCGGGGCAGCTGTCGTTCATGGCGCAGGTGCATGGCATCGGCCTGAGCCGCATGGTGTCGACCGGCAACGAGTCGGACATCGACATCGCCGAGGTCATCGACTACCTGGTGGACGACGAGCACACGCGTTCCATCGCCGTGTTCGCCGAGACCGTGCGCGACCCGCAGCGCTTTGCCGCCGCGGCCGAGCGCGCGCTGGCCGTGGCCAAGCCCATCGTGGTGCTGAAGATGGGCAGCAGCGAGATCACGGCGCAGGCCGCGCAGGCCCACACCGGCTCGCTGGTGGGCGACGACCGCGTGTTCGACGCCATGTGCCAGCGCCTGGGCCTGATGCGCGTGCGTTCCATTGAAGACCTGGTGTTCACCGCCGCCTTCGCCAGCATGACCGGGCCCTTCGCGGCCGGCGGGCTGGCGGCGGTGTCGATGTCGGGCGGCATGTGCGAGATCTTTGCCGAGCGCGCCGAGGAAGAAGGCCTGGCGCTCACGCCGCTCGCGCCCGCCACCGAGGCCGCGTTGCGCGAGGTGCTGCCGGGCTACGGCACGCCGCAGAACCCGCTGGACGTGACCGGCGCCGCCATGCTGCAGCCCGAGCTGTTCGGCAACGCGCTCGAAGCGCTGGTGCGCGACCCCGCGCTGGGCGCCGCCATCGTGGTGGCCGACGTGCCCAACGCGCCGGCCAACGACACGCCGCTGAACCGCGCCGTGCTGGCGCAGGTGGCGCGCGGCCTGGCCGCCAGCCCGGTGCCCGCCATCGTCTGCAGCCACTACGTGATGCAGGTGAGCGAGCGGTCGCGCGAGCTCATCGCCGAGACCGGCATCCGCCACATCGCCTGCGGCATCCACCACGCGATGAGCGCGGCGGGTGCGGTGCGCCGGTGGTCCGAAACGCTGCGCCGGCGTCAAGGCGCGCAAGGTGTCGCTGCCGCGGTGCCGGCCACGCCGCCCGCGCAGCCTTTGCGTTCGGAGCGCGAGACGCTCGAGTGGCTCTCGCAGCGCGGCGTGCCCGTGGTGCCCGTGCGGCTGTCGCGCAGCGCCGACGAGGCCGCGCGCTTCGCCGACGAACTCGGCGGCCCGGTCGTGCTGAAGATCGCCTCGGCGCAGATCGCGCACAAGACCGAGGTCGGCGGCGTGGCCCTCAACCTGCAGGGCGCCGACGCGGTGCGCGCCGCCTGGCAGGCGATGGATGCGCGCGTGCGCGCGGCGCGGCCCGAAGCCGAGATCGACGGCATCCTCGTCGCGCCGATGCGCCAAGGTGGGCTCGAGCTCTTCGTCGGCACCGTGCGCGATCCGCAGTGGGGCCCGGCGCTGGCCGTGGGGCTCGGCGGCATCTGGGTCGAGGCGTTGCGCGACACCAGCCTGCGCCTGCTGCCCGTGACGCCCGCCGAGGTGAAGGACATGCTGGCCGAGCTGCGCGGTGCGCGCCTGCTCGACGGCTGGCGCGGCGCACCCGCGGCCGACCGCGACGCCATCGCCGAAGCCGTGGCCGCCATCGGCAACGCGGCGCTCGCGCTCGGCCCCGAACTGGTCTCGCTCGAAGTCAACCCGCTGCGGGTGGACGGTCGCACGGTCGAGGCGCTCGATGCGCTGGCCGTGTGGGGCGCGGCGGGCTGAACGACTTTCATCGTCAAGAAAACCAACAGGAGACTTTTTCCATGCTGCAACGACGTCGATTCGCGCAATGGGGCGCGAGCGGACTGCTGGCCCCCGCGCTCGGTGCCTTGCCGAAGGCGCAGGCGGCCGACGCCTACCCGACCCAGCCGATCAAGGTCATCGTGTCGTCGGCGGCCGGCGGGCTGGTCGACGGCATCGCGCGCACCATCGGCGAACGCATCGCCAAGCCGCTGGGCCAGCCGGTGCTGATCGACCCCAAGCCGGGTGCCAACGGCGCCATTGCCGCGTCCTTCGTGGCCAAGGCGCCGGCCGATGGCTACACGCTGCTGTTCGCCGTCAACTCCTTCGTGCTCGCGCCGCTGCTGATGGCCAAGCCCGGCTACGACGTGTTCAAGGACTTCGCGCCCGTGTCGCTGTCGAACTACGGCCTGCTCGTGTTCGCGGTGGGCGAGGGCGTGCCGGCCAAGAGCATGCGCGAGTTCGTCGCCATGGCCAAGGCGCAGCCCGGCAAGCTGAGCTTCGGCTCGGCGGGGCAGGGCTCGTCGGGCCACCTCTACGGCGAGAAGCTCATGCGCGACGAGGGCCTGCAGATGACGCACGTGCCCTACAAGGGCGGCGCGCCGCTGATGATCGACATCCTCGGCGGCCAGGTGCAGGGCGGCTTCGTCACCATGGGCGAGGCGCTGCCGCACGCGAAGTCGGGCCGCGCGAAATTGCTGGGCGTGTTCGGCACGCGCCGCATGCCGCTCGCGCCGCAGATTCCCACCTTCACCGAGCAGGGCTTCAAGGGCTACGAGCACGGCGGCTTCTGGGGCTTCTTCGCGCCCACCGGCACGCCGCAACCGGCCATCGACAAGCTCGCCGGTGCGGTGCGCCAGGCCGTGGCGCAGCCTGATCTTCAGGAACGGATGATCGGTTTGGGGCTGGAGCCTTCGGGTGAAGGGCCGGGTGAGTTGATGGCGGCGGTGCGCAGAGAGAACCTGCTGTGGTCGCGGCTCATCAAGGACATGAACCTGAAGCTTGAATAGACCTCAGGCCCGCGCCACCACGCCGGCGGTCACCAGCGCATCGACCGCCGCGCGTTCGAACCCGAACTCCTCCAGCACCTCGTCCGTGTGCTCGCCCAGCGACGGCGCAAGCCGCTGCACGCCGCCCGGCGTGGCCGACAGCGTGAACGGCACGCCGGGAAAACGCAGCGTGCCTTCGGTCGGGTGTTCGGCGTCGTGCCACAGGCCGCTGGCTTTCAGCTGAGGATCGTCGGGCAGCTGCTGCAGTGTCTGGATCGGCATCGCCGGAATGTCGGCCTGGCGGAAGGCAGACACCCATTCGGCCGTGGTGCGTGCGCCGGTGGCGCGTTCGAGTTCGCCGAACACCACCGTGTGGTTGCGCACGCGCGCGGCCAGTGTGGCAAAGCGTTCGTCCTCGCGCAGCTCGGGCCGGCCCACGACCTCGAAGAAGCGCAGCCACTGCGCGTCGGTGTAGGGCACCAGCGCGATGTAGCCGTCGGCCGTGCGAAAGGGCTTGCGCACGCCGGAGCGGATCGAGCCGTACACCATGTCGTCGATCGGCGGCTGGAAGGTGTGGCCCCACAGGTGCTCCACCATGTTGAAGGCGGTCATGGTCTCGAACATCGGCACGTCGACCGCCTGCCCCTGGCCGCTGCGTTCGCGGTGGAACAGCGCGGTGACGATGGCGTACGCCGCGTACAGCGCCGTGGTCTTGTCGGCCACGAGCGCGGGCATGTAGCGCGGCTCGCCGGTGTAGATCGATTGCAGCTGCGCCAGGCCCGACGCGGCCTGGATGATGTCGTCGAAGGCCGGCAGGCCCGCATACGGCCCCTCGTCCGAGAAGCCCTTGACGTGCGCGCTCACCAGCCGCGGGTTGAGCGCATGCAGCCGCGCCGCGTCGATGCCGATGCGTGCCGCTGCGTCGGTGCGCACCGAGTGCACGAGCACGTCGCTGCCGCGCACCAGCGTGTCGAGCACCTCGCGCGCGGCGGGTTGCTTCAGGTCGAGCACGAGGCTGCGCTTGTTCCGGTTGCACGACAGGTACAGCGACGACATGCCCTTGTGGCGCGCGGGCCCCACCGAGCGGGCCAGGTCGCCCTGCGGCGCCTCGACCTTGATGACGTCGGCGCCCATGTCTGCCAGCATCTGGCTGGCCAGCGGGCCGAGCACCACGGAGGACAGGTCGAGCACCTTGACGCCTTCGAGGGCGCCGCGAAAAAGTGGAGGGGGCGTCATCGATCAGTCCTCCAGGCGGATGCCGGTCTTGTCGATCACGCGCTTCCAGGTGTCGGCGTCCTGGCGCAGCACCACGGCAAACTCGGCGGCCGTGCTGCCCACGGGTTCGATGTTCATGTCGCGCATCTTCTTTTGCACCTCGGGCTTGGCGATGATGGCGGCGACGGCCTTCGACATCTTGTCCACGCGCGGCTGCGGCGTGCCGGCCGGCAGGAACAGCGCGATCCACGCATAGGGCTCGAAGCCCGCGTAGCCCGCCTGCTGGAAGGTCGGCACCTGCGGCAGCGTGGCCGAGCGCTGCGTGCCCAGTGCCGCCAGCGCGCGCAGCTTGCCGCTTTGCAGGTAGGGCAGGGCGGTGCCGGTGTCGAGCACGGCCACGCGGATGTGGCCGCCCAGCAGGTCGGTCACCATGGGCGCGGCGCCCTTGTAGGGCACGTGCGGCATGTCGACGCCGGCTTCTTTCTTGAACAGTTCGCCGTAGATGTGCGAGGTGGTCGCCACGCCGGTGGAGCCGTACGAATACTTGCCGGGCTCGGCCTTGAGCAGCGTGACGAGTTCGGCCAGCGTTTTCGCGGGCACGTCGGGCGTCACGACCAATGCCGAGGTCGAGATGCCGATCTGCGACACGGCCGCGAAGTCTTTCACCGCGTCGTACGAGAGCTTGCGCTGCAGCGCGGGCATCTGCACGTGCGTGGTGATGGTGAAGAGGGCGGTGTGGCCGTCCTTCGGGGCGCGCGCGACGGCGGCGGCGCCGATGGTGCCGCTGGCGCCCACGCGGTTGTCGACGACGACGGGCTTGCCCCAGGCGGTGCCGAGTTCCTGTGCGACCAGCCGCGCGATGTTGTCGGTGATGCCGCCGGCGGGGAAGGGCACGACGAGCGTGACGGGTTGCGAGGGGTAGTCGGCCGGTGGTTGTTGCGCGGCGGCGGGCAGCGTGAGCAAGGCTGCGAGTGCGAGGCCGAGCGTGGAGGAAAGACGTGTCATGGCGTGCGGTCTCAATCGAGCTTGATGTTCTTGGCCTGGATCACCTGCTTCCACCGCGCATGGTCCGCGCGCATGGTGGCGGTGAGCTGCGCGGGCGTGCTGCCGACCGGGATCACGCCCAGGCCTTCGATGCGCGCCGCCTGCTCGGGGCTTTGCACCACCTGGGCCACTTCGGTCGACAGGCGCTGCGCGATGGGCTGCGGCGTGCCGGCGGGCAGGTAGATGCCGAACCAGCCGACCGACTCCATGCCGGCGAAGCCCTGCTCCTTGAAGGTGGGCACGCCGGCCGCGAGCGGGGCGCGTGCGGTGCCGACGACGGCGATCGACTTCGCCTTGCCGGCCGCGACGTGCGGGCCCACGCCCTTGGCCGAAACGAACACGGCATCGACGGTGCCGCCGAGCAGGTCGGTGATGGCCGGCGCTTCGCCCTTGTAGGGCACGTGCAGCAGCTGGATGCCCGCGGCGTCCTGCAGCACCTCGGCGTACAGGTGGGCGCTCGATCCGTTGCCGTAGGAGCCGTACGAGTACTTGCCGGGCGCGGCGCGCGCGAGCTTGACGAAGCCGTCGAGGGTGTCGACGCCGAGCTTGTTGCTCACGGTGAAGACGATGGGCAGGCGGCCCGCCTCCGATACGGGCACGAAGTCCTTGAACGGATCGAAGCCGGCGTTGGGGTACAGCAGCGGGTTCTGGATGATGGAGGTCAGCGAGAACAGCACGGTGTAGCCGTCGGCCGGTGCGCGCTGCACGGCGGTGATGCCGATCTGCCCGTTGCCGCCGGGGCGGTTGTCGACGATGACGCTCTGGCCGAGCCGCTTGCCCAGGCCCTCGGCGACGATGCGCGCGAACACGTCGGTGCCGCCGCCGGCGGCGTAGGGCACGATCATGCGGATGGGTTTGTCGGGCCAGGTGGTCGTTGGCTGTTGCGCGAAGGCGCTGCCTGTGGCCAGGGCGGCGGCCAGCGCGAGGGCGTGGCGGCGGGTGAATCTGCTGTTGTGCATGTCTGTCTTGTCTCCGATGGTTTTTCTGTCTGGGCGCGATGTCAGGGCGGCAGGCTCACGACGGCAATGCCGGGGCCGACCGACACGCCGTGGCGGTTCTCGCTCCACAGGCGCAGGTCGAGGCGGTGGCGATGCGCGGCATCGGTGCTGTCGTCGATCCACTTGCGCTCGACCTGGCCGCGCACGGTGACGGTGTCGCCCGCGGTGTTGAACGACTTCATGCGAAAGCCGCGGATGGCATGCAGCACGCCGGCCGTGCCGATGTACTCGCGAATCGCGCGCTCCCACATGCCCTGCAGCAGCATGACGTTGGCGTACATCTCGGGGGCGCCGGTCGATTGGGCGTGCTCGGTGTTGTGGTGGATGGCGTTGAAGTCGCGGTTGGCGCCGGCGGCCATCACGAGGCGGTAGACGGTGAGGGGGAAGGGCACGGGGGCCAGGGTGTCGCCCTCGTTGACTTCGTTCCAGTGGCGTTGTTCTTGCCAGTTCATCTTTTTGCTTTCTTTGTTCAGGGCGCGTGCACAGGACATCGGGTACTCCCCTCCGCGAATGTCCCCCGGGGCTTCGCCCCTCCTCCTTGATTTCGCTGCGGGGAGCACCCAATGCCCTGCGCACGGGACGCAGCGCGCCAGTGCGGGAGGCCGCACGGCGTCGGGCGTCTGTTCTCTAGTGCGGCAGGTAGTGGTACATGCCGAAGCGGCAGCGGGCCACGACTTCTTCGCGCTGGTTCACGATGTCGTACTCCCACGTCGTGAACGCACCGCGCCCGACCTTCGTGGCCTTGGGTTCGCAGCGCACGAGCCGGTTGCCGCGCCGGCCCAAGCGGTCGCCCAGGCGCGCGGGTTGCAGATAGTCGACCTCGTAGTCGGTCGCCATGTAGGCGGTGGTGGGCGGCATGCCTTCGGGGCGCGTGCCCTTGAGCGGGCTGCGCTCGGGTTCGGCGTTGCGGGCGTCGCTGGTGAACACGGGCGGCTGGCCCGGGGCCCACATGGGCGGCAGCGTGAGGCTGGCGAGACTGGTCGACGGTGCGACCGCGTCGGGCCCCTGGTGCAGCGGGCAGTCGAACTCCAGCACCTCGACATAGCGGCGCACCGCGCCGGCCTCGATCACATCGACGCCCCAGCGGATCACGCCGTTCGCGAAGTCTTCGCCCACGCGCGCCACCATCGGCGCCCAGGCGCTTTCCCAATCGTCCATCGGTGATTACCTTCCTAGATGCCGATGAACTCGGCCACGTCGTCCAGCGGCGCGCGCTCGGTCTCCAGGGCGTCGAGGGGCTTGTCGCGGTCGGCGTAGCCGATGGCCATGCCGGTGAAGAGCATGCGTTCGGGCGGCAGGTCGATGAAGCGGCCGATGGTCTGCGGGTAGATGGCCCAGCACTCCTGCGGGCAGCTGTCCAGGCCCTCGGCGCGCAGCAGCAGCATCACGTTCTGCAACATCATCCCCAGGTCGGACCACTGCGGCGGGCCCATGCGGCGGTCGACGGTGCAGAAGAGCGCGAGCGGCGCGCCGAAGAACTGGAAGTTGCGCGCAAACCATCTCAAACGCGCGGCCTTGTCCTCGCGCGGAATGCCCAGTCGCGCGTACATCGCCTCGCCCACGGCAAAGCGGCGGTCGCGGTAGGGCGCGACCAGCTCGCGCGGGTAGATGTCGTACTCGCTGCCCTCGCCGCCGGGTGTTTCCTGCACGCGGGTGCGCATGAGGGCCTTGAGTTCGTCAAGCCGCTCGCCGCCCACCACGTGCAGGTGCCACGGTTGCAGGTTGCCGCCCGAGGGGGCGCGCAACGCGGCCTGCAGCACGCGGCGAATGGTGTCGGGCGGCACGGGGCGGTCGAGAAATTCGCGCACCGAGCGGCGGCTTGCGACGGCGTCGTAGACAGTCATGATCATGCGGCGTTCTTTCGTTCGTTCATGAGGGTCACGCCCAGCTCGCGCGCCACTTCGGCGCTGTGCTGGCCGGGCGTCGCGGCGTGCGAAAGGTCGGCGTAGGCATAGCCCGAGAAGCGCACCGGCGGGCGCACCTCAAGATACTCGCCTTCGGTCGGATGCGTGCGCTGTCGGAAAAGGCCGGCGGCCTGCAGCTGCGGGTCGTCGGGCAGGTCGGCGATGTCGTTCACGCGCATCGCGGGCACGTTGGCCTTCTTCAATATGTCGAGCCACTCGGCCGTGGTGCGCTCGGGCAGGATCGCGGCGGCGGCCTCGTACATGCGGCTCATGTGCTTGCGGCGCAGCGCCTTGTCGGCCAGCTCGGGCGCCTCGAGCACCTCGGGGTGGCCGGCGGCCTCGAAGAAGCGCAGCCAGCGGTCGTCCAGGTAGGGCGCAATGGCGATGTAGCCGTCGCGCGTGCGCATGGGCTGGCGCATGGGGTCGATCTGGCGCGGGTACAGCGCGGGGCCGGTGGGCGGCACGAAGGTCTTGTCGCACAGGTGCTCCACGAGGTTGAAGCTGGCGAGCGACTCGAACATCGGCACTTCCACCTGCTGGCCCTCGCCGGTGCGCAGCCGGTGCACCACGGCGGCGAGCACGGCATACGCCGCGTGCAGGCCCGAGACCTTGTCGGCCATGGTCATCGGCACGTAGCGCGGCTGCGGGTTGCCGTCGACCTTGGGCGGCAGCGAGGCAATGCCCGAGGCGGCCTGAATGATGTCGTCGTAGGCCTGCAGCGCGGCGTACGGCCCGCGCTGGTCGAAGCCGGTGCAGTGCACGTAGACGATGTCGGGGCGGATGGCGCGCACGTCGTCGTACGAGAGGCCCGCACGCGCGATGGCGTCGCTGCGCACGTTGTGGATGAAGATGTCGCTGGTCTCGATGAGGCGGCGCATCGCGGCGCGGCCGTCCTCGCTCTTCAGGTCCCAGACGACGGAGCGCTTGCCGCGGTTCAGCCGCAGGTGCACGGGGCTCATCAGCGGCGTGACGGGCGGCGTGCCGATGATGCGGATGCTGTCGCCCTCGGGCGGCTCGACCTTGACCACCTCGGCGCCGAGGTCCGCGAGGATCTGCGTGCAGTAGGGGCCGAAGATCACCGTGGTGAGGTCGACGATGCGCAGGCCTTCGAGCATGCGGGGGGCGGTGGATGGTGTGGTCATGGGATGGGAGGTCATGCGGCGACGAGGCCCTGGATCTCGGCGGCGAGGTGGCGCACGCGCTCGGGTCCGCCGAGCAGCTGGCGGTTGAAGCCGATGCGCTTGAACCAGTAGTGCAGGCCCAGCAGGTCGGTGATGCCCATGCCGCCATGCACCTCGGTGGCGGTGCGGGCGACGAAGGTGCCGGTTTCGCTCAGGTGCGACTTGGCGTGCGCGGCGAGCAGCGCGGCTTCTTCGGGCAATGCGTCGAAGGCATGGGCCGCGTACCAGACGAGCGCGCGGCCGGGCTCCAGCGCGGCGGCCATCTCGGCGCACAGGTGCTTCACGGCCTGGAAGGAGCCGATCACGCGGCCGAACTGGCGGCGCTCCTTGGCGTAGGCCACGGCCTGGCCGATCATGGCTTCGCCCGCGCCGAGCGTGTCGGCGGCGAGCAGGGCCCAGCCCGCGCTGCGCAGGCGCGCGAGCGTGGCGGGGCTGGCGTTGGGCAGTCGCTCGGCCTTCACCTGTGCGAAGTGCAATTCGCCGAGCGGGCGCGTGGCGTCGATGCTGCGCAGTGCGCCGCGCGTGAGGCCTTGCGCATCGGCGCGCACGAGGTGCAGGCCGCCCGCGCGGTCGGCCACGATGAACACATCGGCGGCGCCCGCGTCGAGCACGAAGAGTGCGCTGCCGTCGAGCGTGCCGTTGGTGTCGGCCGTCACGCCGGCGCCATCGCGCGCGCCGGCCACGGCCTCGGCGATGGCCACGCCGGCGATGCATTCGCCGGCCGCCAGGCGCGGCATCCATTCATCCTGTTGCGCGGCGCTGCCGGCTTCGCGCAGCGCGAGCGGTGCGAGCACGGCGGTGCCGAGGAAGGGCGAGGGCGCGACATGGCGGCCCAGTTCTTCTGCGGCCAGCGCGGCGTCGAGCAGCGACAGGCCGAGCCCGCCGAAGGCCTCGGGCACGAGCAGGGCCGGCACGCCGACTTCGCACAGCGTGTGCCAGACCTCGCGGTCCAGCGGCAGGTCGTCGGCCGCGACGCGGCGCACACGGTCGAGCGGACACGCACGTTCGAGCGCGCGGCGCAGGCTGTCCTGCAGCAGCTTCTGGTCGGCGGAGAGGGCGAATTCCATGGAGCAGTTCCTTCCAGTCGATCAGGCAAGACGCGGTTCACGCGGCATGTCCAGCCCGCGCTCCGCGATGATGTTTTTCTGGATCTGCGCGGTGCCGCCGCCGATGATCAAACCCAGGTCGAACATGTAGCGCTCCTGCCAGAGCGCCTGTGCGCGCAGGTGCGCGCTGCCGGGCATCAGGAGGCCCAGCTCGCCCAGCGCGTCGATGGCGAGCGCGGCCAGCTGGTGGCGCAGCTCGCAGCCCTGCAGCTTCACGACCAGCGCGGCCAGGCCGGGGTCTTCGCCGTTGGCCGCGGCCGTGAGCAGCCGCAGGCCGTGGCACTTCTGCGCCAGCACCTGGCCCTGCAGCCGCATCAGGCGGTCGCGCAGCACGGGCTGGTCGATGAGGCGCGTGCCGTCAACGGTCTCGGCCTGCATCAGCGTGGCGAGCTCCTGGTAGCGCTGGGTCGTGAGGTTGGGGTTGCCGAGCGAGCCGCGCTCGTGCTTGAGCGTGGCGTTGGCCACCTTCCAGCCGTCGCCGCGCTGGCCCACGATCTGGTGCTGCGGCACGCGCACGTCGGTGAAGAAGACTTCGTTGAACTCGGCGTGGCCCGTCATCGTCTTCAGCGGGCGCACCTCGATGCCGGGCGTCTTCATCGAGAACAGCAGGTAGCTGATGCCGGCGTGCTTCGCGGCGCCGGGCTCGGTGCGCACGAGGCAGAAGATCATGTCGGCCACGTGCGCGGTCGAGGTCCAGATCTTCTGGCCGTTGATGACGAAGTCGCTGCCGTCTTCGGTGGCGCGCGTCTGCAGCGAGGCCAGGTCGGAGCCCGCGCCGGGCTCGGAGTAGCCCTGGCACCAGACCACCTCGCCGCGCAAGGTGGGGCCGATCCATTCGCGCCGCTGCGCCTCGCTGCCCAGCTCGAGCAGGGTGGGCACCAGCATCGAGATGCCCTGGTTGCCCAGCGGTGGCGCCACGCCGGCGCGCGCGAACTCCTCGGTGATGAGGTGCGACGCCATCACATCGGCTACCGCGCCGTGGCCCCCGTACTCACGCGGCACGGTGCGGCCCGCGTAGCCGTGGTCCAGCAGCAGGCGCTGCCATGCGAGGGCGTCGGCGTCGGGGCGCTCGGCGGTGCGCGCGAAGGCCGAGCGGTGGCCGTGCGTGGCCAGGAACGCGCGCAGCTCGTCGCGAAAGGCTTCGTAGCGGGGATTGAGCGTGAGGTCCATGCGGTGCTTGCCTTCGGTGCGCGCCGCGTTGCGCGGCGGTGGGTGTGTCTCCGTGTCGAGGCCCATGCTAGGGGCAACCCTCAGCCGCTCTCAATCGTCCGTTCCGACGATGTGACGCGCAAGGGGCGCTGCCTACCATCCAGCCCGAATGCCGCACGAGGTCCGCAAGAGACCCATGCAAGGCCGGCAAGAGGCCCGCGGCCGCAGCTTCTTTTTCACAAGAACGACGGAGACAACACCATGACACGTTCCCTCATTTCCGCCCGCCCCGGCACGCGCCGCCGCCTGCTGGGCGCCGGCCTGGCGGCCACGCTAGGCCTCGCCGCGACCTTCACGGCGCAGGCCCAGAAGCGCTACGACCCGGGCGCGAGCGACACCGAGATCAAGATCGGCCACATCGTCCCGTACTCGGGCCCGGTGTCGGCCTACGGCACCATCGGCAAGGCCGCGGCGGGCTACTTCGCCAAGCTCAATGCCGAAGGCGGCATCAACGGCCGCAAGGTCACGTTCATCTCGCTGGACGACGCCTACAACCCCTCCAAGACCGTGGAGCAGGCACGCAAGCTGGTCGAGCAGGACGAGGTGCTGGTGCTCTTCGGCCCGCTGGGCACGGCGCACAACCTTGCGATCCAGCGCTACATGAACGCCAAGAAGGTGCCGCAGCTGTTCGTGGCCACGGGCGCCACGCGCTTCGGCGACCCGAAGGCCTTCCCCTGGACCATGGGCTGGCAGCCCACGTACCAGACCGAAGGCAAGATCTACGCGCAGCACATCCTCTCCACCAAGCCCAACGCGAAGATCGCCGTGCTCATGCAGAACGACGACTTCGGCAAAGACTTTTTGAAGGGCTTTCTCGAGGCGCTGGGCGACAAGGCCAAGACGATGATCGTGGCGCAGTCGACCTACGAGGTGACCGACCCGACCATCGACAGCCAGATGGTCAACCTGAAGGCCTCGGGCGCCGACACCTTCTTCAGCATCACCACGCCCAAGTTCGCGGCGCAGGCGATCCGCAAGGCGGCCGACATCGGCTGGAAGCCCACGCAGTATTTGTCGAGCGTGTCGGTCTCGGTGTCGGCGGTGATCAAGCCGGCCGGCCCCGAGAACGCGGTGGGCGTGATCTCGGCCACCTACCTGCGCGACCCGGCCGACGACATGTGGAAGGGCGCCAAGGAGTACGAGGACTACAAGACCTGGTTCAGCAAGTACTACCCCTCGGGCGACCTGAGCGATTCGCTCAACGTGCTGGGCTACTCGTCGGCGCAGACGCTGGAGCAGGTGCTGCGCAAGGCGGGCGACGACCTCACGCGCGCCAACATCATGAAGGTGGCGGCCAACCTGCAGTACAGCCCGCCCATGCTCTACCCGGGCATCGAGGTGAAGACCTCGCCGACGGACTTCTATCCGATCGAGCGCATGCAGCTGGTGCGCTTCAATGGCACGCGCTACGAGCCCTTCGGCAAAGTGCTCGGCGATTGATTGACGTCACGCGGGCCACGCCGCTGGCCCGCTTTTCATTTCCCTCTTTTCGTTTTCATTGAAGCTTCCATGACCTCCATCGTTCGACTGGCCGCCGCCCTGGGCGGCGCGGCCCTCCTGTTCACCGCCGGCGCGGCCCTTGCGCAGAAGAAGTACGACACCGGCGCCTCCGACACCGAGATCAAGCTCGGCATGGCCATGCCCTACAGCGGCCCGGTGTCGTCGTACGGCATCGTCGGCAAGGTCAACGAGGCCTACTTCAAGATGGTGAACGACAAGGGCGGCATCAACGGCCGAAAGGTCAGGCTCATCAGCTATGACGACCAGTACACGCCGCCGCGCACCACCGAGGTGGTGCGCAAGCTGGTCGAGCAGGACGAAGTGCTCGCCGTGTACGGCAACCTGGGCTCGGCCTCCAATGCCGCGATCCAGCGCTACATGAACGCCAAGAAGGTGCCGCACCTGTTCCTGGGCGTGGGCGCCGACCGCTTCAACGACCCCAAGACCTACCCCTGGACCACGCCCTACATGCCCAGCTACGAAGGCGAGGGCAGCCTCTACGCGAAGAACATCCTGAAGACGATGCCGAACGCGAAGATCGCCGTGCTCTATCAGAACGACGATTTCGGCAAGGACCTGCTCAAGGGCCTGAAGAAAGGCCTGGGCGACAAGGCCTCGATGGTGGTGGCCGAGGCCTCGTTCGAAGTGGCCGACCCGACGGTCGATTCGCAGATCATCAAGCTGCAGTCGTCGGGCGCCGACGTGTTCGTCAACTTCGCCACCGCGCGCTTTGCCGCGCAGGCCATCCGCAAGGCCTGGGACATCGGCTGGAAGCCCAAGCAGCAGTACCTCACCTACGTGTCGGCCTACGTGAAGATGACGCTGGAGCCCGCGGGCCTGGAGAAGTCGAAGGGCATCATGGCCATGGCCTTCTTCAAGGACGCCGCGCAGCCGCGCTGGGCCAACGACCCGGCCACGCAGGAGTTCCTGGCCTTCATGAAGAAGTACGCACCCAACGAAGACGTGAACAACGCCGCCGGCGTGTACGGCTACGGCGTGGCGCAGGCCATGGAGACCGTGCTCAAGGCCTCGGGCGACAACCTCACGCGCGAGAACGTGCTCAAGCAGGCCACCACGCTCAAGAACATGCGCACCGGCATGCTGCTGCCGGGCATTGCGCTGAACACCTCGGCCACCGACTACTTTCCGTTCAACACGCTGCAGCTGGTGCAGTTCAACGGCAAGGAGTTCGAGCCCATGGGCGATTCGATCGCCGTGAAGTAGCCTTCGCAGAAGCACGCTCAAAAGAACCACAGGAGACACACACCATGCTCGGACTGATGCAGGACCGCCCGCTGCTGATCTCGTCGCTGATCGACCACGCGGCCACCTTCCACCCTCACGTCGAGATCGTCGGGCGCACCGTCGAAGGCCCGGTGCACCGCACCAACTACCGCGAGGTGCAGCGGCGCTCCAAGCAGGTGGCTAATGCGATGAAGGCGCTGGGCGTGGCGCCCGGCGACCGCGTGGGCACGCTGGCGTGGAACACGTACCGGCACCTGGCGCTGTACTACGGTGTGTCGGGCTCGGGCGCGGTGCTGCACACGGTGAACCCGCGGCTCTTTCCGGAGCAGATCGACTACATCGTCAACCACGCCGAAGACAAGGTGCTGTTCTTCGACACCAGCTTCGCGCCGCTGGTCGAGAAGCTCGCGCCCAAGCTCAAGAGCGTGCGCGCCTTCGTCGCCATGACCGACCGCGCCCACATGCCGGCCATCGACGTGCCGAACCTGCTGTGCTACGACGAGCTCATCGGCGCGCAGAGCGAGGACTACACCTGGCCCGAGTTCGACGAGCGCACCGCGTCGTCGCTGTGCTACACCTCGGGCACCACGGGCAACCCCAAGGGCGTGCTGTATTCGCACCGCTCCACCGTGCTGCATTCGCTGATGGAATGCGCGCCCGACACCTTCGGCGTGTGCTCGCAGATGACGCTGCTGTTGGCCGTGCCCATGTTCCATGCCAACGCCTGGGGCATGCCGTACTCGGCGCCGATGGTGGGCGCCAAGCTCGTCATGCCCGGCCCGCACCTGGACGGCCAGAGCCTGTACGAACTCATGCGCGACGAGAAAGTGAGCTTCTCGCAGGCCGTGCCCACCGTGTGGCTGATGCTGTTCCAGTACTTCGACGCCCACCCCGAGATCGACACCCGCGCCATCGGCCTCAAGCGCATCGGCGTGGGCGGCGCCGCCACGCCGCGCGCCATGATCGAACGCTTCGAGCGCGACTTCGGCGCCGACTTCGTGCAAGGCTGGGGCATGACCGAGACCAGCCCCATCGGCGTGATCGGCAACCTGCTGCCCAAGCACCTCGCGCTCCCGAAAGATGAGCAGACCACGGTCAAGATGCGCCAGGGCCGCGGCGTGTGGGGCGTGGAACTCAAGATCGTCGACGAGAACGGCCAGCGCCTGCCGCACGACGGCGTGGCCTTCGGCCACCTGCATGTGCGCGGCCCGTGGATTGCGAGCGGTTACTTCCGCAGCGAAGGCGGCGACGTGCTCGATGCCGAGGGCTTCTTTCCGACCGGCGACGTGGCCAACATCGACGCCGACGGTTATGTGCAGCTGGTCGACCGCGCCAAGGACGTCATCAAGTCGGGCGGCGAGTGGATCTCGTCGATCGACCTGGAGAACGCCGCCAGCGCGCACCCGGCCGTGGCCGAGGCGGCGGTGATCGGCATCGCGCATCCGAAGTGGCAGGAGCGGCCCCTGCTGATCGTCGTGAAGCGTGCAGGCGCAGAGGTCACGGGCGAGGAACTGCTCACTTTTCTTTCGCAGCGCGTGGCCAAGTGGTGGCTGCCCGACGACGTGGCTTTCGTCGACAGCCTGCCGCATACAGCCACCGGCAAGCTGCTGAAGACCAAGCTGCGCGAGCAGTTCAAGGGCTACGTCGCTGCCAAGTCAACTTGATGACAGTTGTTCGTTCTTTCTGTGCATAACTCTGTGGGTTGCCTGAGGAGGCGAGCCAGCAGAACGAGCATTGGCGCGGCTTCGCACCACGTTGCCTGTTGATTGAGCAGCCTTGTCGTCCGTCCTTGCAGGAGAATGTAGGAGGAACGGATTCCAGACAAGTAAAGGGGACATGGTGGGAGAACTTCTTTCTCTCCTGCGCTTCAGCGCCGGCTCGGGCCACATCTGGCTGGACGAGCAGCGCATGCTGCTCATGCATGCCCGGGCCTTCGCCGAACTGCGCCGCGAACTGCTCGACTCGCTGGGCATCGAGCGCGCGCGCGGCCTGCTGGTGCGCATGGGTTTTGCTTCCGGCCTGCGCGACGGTGAGGTGGCCGTGCGCGAGCGCCTTGCCGGCATGCGCGCCGAAGACGCCTTCATGCTCGGGCCGCGCCTGCATTCCATCGAGGGCATCGTCTCGGTGCAGAAGGTGCAGGTCGACCTCGACGTGGCCACCAAGCATTTCTACGGCGAATTCCTCTGGGAGAACTCCTGGGAATGCGAAGCCCACGTGGCCGACTTCGGCTACGGGGAAGACCCGCAGTGCTGGTCGCAGATCGGCTATGCCTCGGGCTACACCACCGCCTTCATGGGGCGGCTGGTGGTGTTCAAGGAAGTCGAATGCACCAGCATGGGCGACAGCCGCTGCCGCATCGTCGGCCAGGCCGCCGAGGCGTGGAACGACGAGCACTACCTCGAGTACTTCCGCCAGCACCATGTGGCCGAGAAGCTCATCGACTTCAACCTCGGCCTGCAGCACCTGCGCCGCCTGCAGCCGCGCCGCGAGTACGACCAGAAGCTGGTCGGCGTGTCGCCGGGTTTCCGTGCCGCCTTCGAGCTCATGCGCAGCGCGGTCGACAGTGCCATCACCGTGCTGCTGCTCGGCGAGACCGGCGTGGGCAAGGAAGTGTTCGCTCGCTGGCTGCACGACAACGGGCCGCGCGGCAAGCAGCCCTTCATTGCCGTCAACTGCGCGGCGATCCCGGCCGACCTGATCGAGGCCGAGCTGTTCGGCGTGGAAAAGGGCGCCTACACCGGCGCCCACCATGCGCGCGCCGGGCGCTTCGAGCGCGCCCACGGCGGCACCCTGTTCCTGGACGAGGTGGGCGACCTGCCGCTGGCCGCGCAGGTCAAGCTGCTGCGCGTGCTGCAGACCGGCGAGGTCGAGCGCCTGGGCGCCGAGCAGCCGACCCAGGTCGACGTGCGCATCGTGGCCGCCACCAACGTCAACCTGCAGCAGGCCATGCAGGCCGGCAAGTTCCGCACCGACCTGTTCTACCGGCTCAACACCTTCCCGATCCAGATTCCGCCGCTGCGCGAGCGCACCGCCGACATCCCGGCGCTGGTGGCGCGCTTCGTCGAGAAGTACAGCGCGCTGTACGGCAAGAAGCTGCGCGGCCTCACCGACAAGGCCGCGCTCGACGTGCACAAGCACGCCTGGCCCGGCAACATCCGCGAGCTCGAGAACGTGATCGAGCGCGCCGTGCTGCTGGCGCCCGACCACGGCGACATCGAGGCCTGCCACCTGTGGATGCAGCCGCCGGGCGCGCCGCCCGACAACCAGCTCGACGCCAGCGGCAAGGTCGCCACGGGCGCGTCGGCTTCGGGCGCGGATGCGAGCGAGCTCGATGCGCTGTGCCAGCGCGTGCTGGAACAGAACATCGATATCGCCTCGCTCGAGCAGCGTCTCATGCAGACCGCGATGCAGCGCGCCAAGGGCAACCTGTCGCAGGCCGCTCGGTTGCTGGGCATCACGCGCCCGCAGCTGGCCTACCGGCTCAAGAAGGAAGGCCTGCCGACGTCCTGAGCGGACGCCGGCCGGCGTTTTCCGGTTTTCACCATTTGATCAAGCTGCACCGCAGCAAATGATCAAACCAGCATCCGGGACTTCCCGGTGCTTCGGGCCCGCAGGCGCAGCGGGCCCATGCAAATCAATCACTTAGCCACGCTGGCACGCCCGTTGCCCTTATCAGGCCGGGCGGCGCTGGTGCCGTCTACCTGTTGATGGATTGAACAAGTGATGCCCTCGATGCAGCCCGACCCCCGCAGCGGCAGCGCCGCACAGATGACCGGCCAGCCGTGCTTCGTGCGCGTCACCGGCACGCGCGGCACGCGCTTCGTGGAGTTCGAGTTCGCCATCGGCGACCCCGAGCTGGCCGTGGAGCTGGTGCTGCAGTTCGACCAGTTCCGCGAGTTCTGCGCGCGCCACGCGGTGCGCCACCTGAGCACCGAAGAGGGCGCGCGGCTGGACTTCGAGCGCATGAAGTGGCGCTTCGGCGCGCCCGGCATCGACCACTGACGACCCCGCATTTTTTCCCCGCGACAACCAAGGAGACACCCCGTGCAAGTCGACATCAAGACCTCGGACATCCGGCCGATCCGGCAGACCTTCTCGCATGTGGCGCGGCGGCTCGGCGACAAGCCGGCCTCGCGCTACCAGGAGGCCACGCTGGACATGCAGCCCACCGCCAACTTCCACTACCGGCCGCTGTGGGACCCGCAGCACGCGCTGTACGACAAGCGCCGCACGGCGCTCGTGATGGCCGACTGGTACAGCTTCAAGGACCCGCGCCACTATTACTACGGCGTGTACACCATGACCCGCGCGCGCCAGGGGGAAGGCGCCGACCGCCAGTTCGAATTCGCCGAGAAGCGCCAGCTGCTGGCCCAGGCCGATGCCGGCGTGCGCGAGTCGCTGCAGCAGGTGCTGGTGCCGCTGCGCCACTACGAGTGGGGCGCCAACATGAACCACAGCTACTGCTGCGGCTATGGCTACGGCACGGCCATCACGCAGCCCTTCATCTACGCGGCCATGGACCGCCTGGGCATCGCGCAGTACCTCTCGCGCGTCGGCCTGCAGATCGACGCCAACTCGGGCCGCGCGCTGGACGCCGGCAAGCAGGCCTGGCTCGCGCACCCGGCCTGGCAGGGCGTGCGCCGCCTGATGGAGAACCTGTTCGTCACCAAGGACTGGTTTGAGGTGTTCGTGGCCCAGAACCTCGTGCTCGACGGCCTGCTGTACCCGCTGGTCTACCGCCACTACGTGAACGCGCACAGCGCCGCCACCGGCAACGCGCTGGCGATGCTGACCGAGTTCATGAACGAGTGGTTCGACGAGAACGTGCGCTGGGTCGACGCCACGCTGAAGACCGCCGCCGACGAGTCGCCCACCAACGCCGAACTGCTTGCGCAGTGGTACGCGAGCTGGCGCGACCAGGCCGTGCAGGCGCTGGCGCCGCTGGCCGCGCTGGCCTTGGGCGCACAGGGCGCCGAGGTGCTGAAGACGCTGCACGCCGCGCTCGACGCGCGCGTGGCCCGCCTGGTGCGCACCGGCGCTGCCGCCTGACGACCGAATCGATCGAACCAAGGAGACCACCCCATGACCACCGCCACCGCCGAAGTGTCCCGACCGCCCGTCTTCATCGCGCTGCAGACCGGCGAGGCCGCGCGCGCCATCGTCGAGGCCATCGTGGCCGACAACCCCGGGGCCACCGTCACCGAGTACCCCGCGATGGTGAAGATCGATGCGCCCGGCCGCCTCGTGATCCGCCGCGAGAGCGTCGAAGCCCTGGTCGGGCGCCGCTGGGACCTGCAGGAACTGCACCTGAGCCTGATCTCGCTGTCCGGAAGCATCGAAGAAACCGACGACGAATTCACCCTCCATTGGGGCGCCTGAGCCCAGCCCCCACCGGACCACGACCAAGGACCACGCCATGACCACCCAAGCAGCAGCAAAGACCTCCACGACCCCGCGCCTCGGCCTGAAGGAACGCTACGCCATGATGACGCGCGGCCTCGGCTGGGAGACCACCTACCAGTCGATGGACGACGTGTTTCCCTTCGACAAGTTCGAGGGCATCAAGATCCACGACTGGGATAAGTGGGAAGACCCGTTCCGCCTCACGATGGACGCCTACTGGAAGTTCCAGGGCGAGAAGGAGAAAAAACTCTACGCCATCATCGATGCGTTCCAGCAGAACAACGGCCAGTTCAACATCAGCGACCCGCGCTACCTGAACACGCTCAAGCTGTTCCTCACCGGCGTCTCGCCGCTGGAGTACGCGGCGCATCGCGGCTATGCCATGGCCGGGCGCTCGCTGCGCGGCGTGGGCGCGCGCGTGGCCTGCCAGATGCAGTCGATCGACGAGCTGCGCCATGCGCAGACGCAGTTCCACACCATCAGCCACTTCAACAAGTACTTCAACGGCCTGCACGACCCGCAGCACATGCACGACCGGGTGTGGTACCTGTCGGTGCCCAAGAGTTACTTCGAAGACGCGATGAGCGCGGGGCCCTTCGAGTTCATCACCGCCATCTCGTTCTCCTTCGAGTACGTGCTGACCAACCTGCTGTTCATGCCCTTCATGAGCGGCGCCGCCTACAACGGCGACATGGCCACCGTCACCTTCGGCTTCTCGGCGCAGAGCGACGAGTCGCGCCACATGACGCTGGGCCTGGAGGTGGTGAAGTTCATCCTCGAGCAGGACCCGGACAACGTGCCCATCGTGCAGAAGTGGGTCGACAAGTGGTTCTGGCGCGGCTACCGACTGCTCACGCTGGTGGCGATGATGATGGACTACATGCTGCCCAAGCGCGTCATGAGCTGGTCCGAGGCCTGGGAGATGTATTTCGAGAAGAACGGCGGCGCGCTGTTCGAGGACCTGGCGCGCTACGGCATCCGCATGCCCAAGTACCACGAGGTGGCCTCGAAGGAAAAGAGCCGCATCTCGCACGAGGCCTGGGCCATCTTCAACAACTACGGCCACGCCGCCAACTTCAACGTCTGGGCACCCAAGCCCGACGAGATGAGCTGGCTGGCCGAGAAGTACCCCGAGACCTTCGACACCCTGTACCGCCCGCGCTTCGAGTGGCTGGCCGAGCAGGAGAAGCAGGGCAAGCGCTGGTTCAACAACACGCTGCCCATGCTGTGCCAGACCTGCCAGATCCCGATGGCCTTCACCGAGCCCGACGACCCGACCAAGATCTGCTACCGCGAGAGCAGCTACCACGGCATGAAGTACCACTTCTGCTCCGACGGCTGCAAGGACGTGTTCGACGGCGAGCCCGAGAAGTACGTGCAGGCCTGGCTGCCGGTGCACCAGATCTACCAGGGCAACTGCTTCCCCGAGGGCACCGACCCGACGGTGGAAGGCTTCAACCCGCTGGCGGCCGTGCTGGACTACTACCACATCAACGTCGGCGCCGACAACGGCGAGTTCAACACCTCGCCCGACAAGGCCAACTGGGAACGCTGGACAGGGCAGGACCTGTCGGCGGCCGAGCCCAAGGTGGCCTGAGCACCCAGGCCCCACCACCCCTCATCGACCCCGCGCTCCCGCCGTGCCCCACGCACGGCGCGGGCGGCGCTCACCCCGAAACAAGGAGACCGACATGTCTGTTGTTGCACTCGCCCCCGGCTACACCGGCACCGTCATGGACAGCGAAGACCGCTTCCATGGCAACCGCCTGCTCTACATCGGCTGGGAAGACCACCTGCTCTTCTGCGCCCCCGTGTGCCTGCCGCTGCCCGCGGCCATGCCCTTCGGCGCGCTCGTCAGCGACGTGCTGCCCGGCGTGTACGGCAGCCACCCCGACTTCGAAAAGGTCGACTGGTCGAAGGTCGAATGGTTCGACTCCGGCAAGCCCTTCGCGCCCGACGCGTCGAAGTCGCTGGCCGACAACGGCCTGGTCCACAAGTCGGCGCTGCGCTTTCGCACGCCCGGGCTCACGGGCATCGACGGCTCGTTCAGCTGAGTACCGGAGGGCCTTGCCATGAGCTTCCAGATCATGATCGAGCCGCTCGGCCAGGTCGTGGCGGCGCGCGACGGGCAGACCGTGCTCGACGCCTGCCTGCGCGCCGGCGTGTGGCTGCCGCACGCCTGCGGCCACGGCGTGTGCGGCACCTGCAAGGTGCAGGTGCTCGAAGGCGAATGCGAGCACGGCGACGCCTCCAACTTCGCGCTCATGGACTTCGAGCGCGACGACGGCAAGATCCTCGCGTGCTGCGCGATGGCGCAGGCCGACCTGGTCATCGAGGCCGAGATCGACGAAGACCCCGACGCGCAGTTCCTGCCGCTGGAAGACTTCGACGCCGAGCTGGTCCAGGCCCGCATGCTCACGCCCACCATCCGCGGCCTGTGGCTGCGCACCGACCGGCCGGCGCCGTTCCAGGCCGGCCAGTACGTGATGCTGCACGTGCCGGGCGTGGAGGGCGCACGCGCCTTCTCGATCGCCAACGCACCCGACGACCACCTCGTCGAGCTGCACATCCGCCGCGTGCCCCACGGCCGCGCCACCGGCTGGCTGCACGACGAACTGCAGCTGGGCCAGCACCTGCGCTTCACCGCGCCCAACGGCCGCTTCTTCGTGCGCAAGTCGGCCGGCCTGCCGATGATCTTCGTGGCTGGCGGCTCGGGCCTGTCGAGCCCGAAGTCGATGGTGCTCGACCTGCTGGCCGAAGGCTGCACCTTGCCGATCACGCTGGTGCAGGGCGCGCGCAACACCGAAGAGCTGTACTACCGCGAGCTCTTCGAGCAGCTCGCCGAGCGGCACCCCAACTTCACCTACGTGCCCGTGCTGTCCGACCTGCCGGCCGGCAGCGACTGGCATGGGGCGCGCGGCTTTGCGCACGAGGCGCTGAAGGCCCATTTCGCGAACGACTTCCGCGGCCACAAGGCCTACCTGTGCGGGCCGCCGCCGATGACCGAGGCCTGCATCGCCACGCTGATGCAGGGGCGGCTGTTCGAGCGCGACATCTACACCGAGAAATTCTTCACCGCCGCCGATGCGGCCTCTGCAGCGCCGCGCAGCCCGCTGTTCAAGGCACTGTGACGTGGAGCCGGTCATGCGCTTTTCCGTCGCCATCGGCAACACCCACGAGCACTACGTATGCCGCGCCGACCAGACCTTGCTCGGCGGCATGGAGCAGCTCGGCCGCAAGGGCATCCCGGTCGGCTGCCGCGGCGGCGGCTGCGGCGTGTGCAAGGTGCGCATCGAGTCGGGCGCCGTGCGCCGCGAGCGCATGAGCCGCTGCCACGTCAGCGCCGAAGAAGAAGCCCAGGGCTACGTGCTGGCCTGCCGCGCGTACCCGCAGAGCGACCTGGCCCTGCGCGCCGTCGAGAAGCTGGCGCGCTGCATCGAGCGGCGCCTGGCCGCGCCGCAGCCCGCCGTTCCCCGTTCCCCCACCTGAACTTTTCCCTCACCCACCAAAGGAGACTTCCATGGCACTCACTGGCGTCATTCGCCCCGGACACGTGCAACTGCGCGTGCTCGACCTCGGGGCCGCCCTCACGCACTACCGCGACGTGCTGGGCCTGATCGAAACCGGGCGCGATGCGCAGGGCCGCATCTACCTCAAGGCCTGGGACGAGCACGACCACCACAGCGTCGTGCTGCGCGAAGCCGACGAGGCCGGCATGGACTTCATGGGCTTTCGCGTCGATTCTCCCGCCACGCTCGACAAGCTTGCCGCCGACCTCAAGGCCAGCGGCCTGGCCACCGACACGCAATGGATCGCCGCCGGCGAGCACCTGCGCACCGGCAAGCGTTTTCGCTTCACCGTGCCCACCGGCCACGCCATCGAGCTCTTCGCCGAGAAGGAGAAGGTCGGCAACGGCATGCCGTATGAAAACCCCGAGGTCTATCCCGACGACCTCAAGGGCATGGCGCCCTCGCGCTTCGACCACTGCCTGCTGTACGGCGACGACCTCGACGGCACCATGAAGCTGTTCACCGAGGTGCTGGGCTTCCAGCTCGCCGAGAGCGTGGTGGCCGGCCCCGAGCGCATGTACATCGCGGCCTTTCTCACCTGCTCGACCAAGCCGCACGACATCGCGTTCATCCGCCACCCAGAGAAGAACAAGTTCCACCACGCGTCGTTCCTGCTCGACAACTGGGGCGAGGTGCTCAAGGCGGCCGACATCATCACCAAGAAGCGCGTGTCGCTCGACATCGGCCCCACGCGCCACGGCATCACGCGCGGCGAAACCATCTACTTCTTCGACCCGAGCGGCAACCGCAACGAGGTGTTCTCGGGCGGCTACATCTTCTACCCCGACAAGCCGCCGCTGGTGTGGACCGACGACGAACTCGGGCGCGCGATCTTCTATCACGACCGCAAGCTCAACGAGAACTTCCTGAGCGTGGTGACCTGAAGGAGACGGTGCGATGAAACAGTTCATGAACTTCATCGGCGGCGAGTTCGTCGCCACGACGAAGACCTTCGACAACCGCGCGCCGGTGGACAACCGCGTCATCGGCAAGGTCCACGAGGCCGGTCGCAGCGAGGTCGATGCGGCCGTGCGCGCCGCGCGTGCAGCCCTCAACGGCGAGTGGGGCCGCATGAGCGTCGCGCGCCGCGTCGAGCTGCTGCATGCCGTGGCCGACGAGATCAACCGGCGCTTCGACGACTTCCTGGCCGCCGAGATGGCCGACACCGGCAAGCCGCACGCGCTGGCCTCGCACGTCGACATCCCGCGTGGCGCGGCCAACTTCAAGGTGTTTGCCGACATCGTGAAGAACGTGCCCACCGAGAGCTTCGAGATGGCCACGCCCGACGGCGGGCAGGCGCTGAACTACGCCGTGCGCTCGCCGCTGGGCGTGATCGGCGTCGTGTGCCCGTGGAACCTGCCCCTGCTGCTCATGACCTGGAAGGTCGGGCCCGCGCTGGCCTGCGGCAACACGGTGGTGGTCAAGCCTTCGGAAGAAACGCCGGCCACCGCCACGCTGCTGGGCGAGGTGATGAACGCGGTCGGCATCCCGCCGGGCGTCTACAACGTGGTGCACGGCTTCGGGCCCGACTCGGCCGGCGAGTTCCTCACCACGCACCCGGGCGTGGACGGCATCACCTTCACCGGCGAGACGCGCACCGGCGAGGCCATCATGGGCGCGGCCGCCAAGGGCGTGCGGCCCGTGTCCTTCGAACTCGGCGGCAAGAACGCCGGCATCGTGTTCGCCGACGCCGATTTCGACAAGGCCGTGGCCGGCATCACGCGCTCGGCCTTCGAGAACTGCGGCCAGGTCTGCCTGGGCACCGAGCGCGTCTACGTGCAGCGGCCGATCTTCGACAGGTTCGTCGCGGCGCTCAAGGCCAAGGCCGAGGCGCTCAAGCCGGGCCCGTCGGAGGAAGCGGGCGTGGGCATCGGCCCGCTGATCTCGCGCGAGCACCAGCAGAAGGTGCTGTCGTACTACGCGAAGGCCGTGAAGGAAGGTGCCACCGTCGTCACCGGCGGCGGCGTGCCGTCGATGTCCGGCGCGCTGGCCGAGGGCCACTGGGTGCAGCCCACCATCTGGACCGGCCTGCCCGAGACGGCCTCGGTGATCCGCGAGGAAATCTTCGGCCCCTGCTGCCACATCGCGCCCTTCGACACCGAGGAAGAAGCCATCGCGCTGGCCAACGCCACCGACTACGGCCTGGCGACCACCGTGTGGACCGAGAACCTGGGCCGCGCCCACCGCGTGGCCAAGCAGGTGCAGGTCGGCATCTGCTGGGTCAACAGCTGGTTCCTGCGCGATTTGCGCACCGCGTTCGGCGGCGCCAAGTCGTCGGGCATCGGGCGGGAAGGCGGCGTGCATTCGCTCGAGTTCTACACAGAACTTCGCAACGTCTGCATCAAGCTGTGAGGGCCCGGCGGTGAGCAACCCCGAAATCGCGAACAGCGTGCGCACCGGCGCCTTCCACACCAACGTCCACGACCTGGGCGAGGGCGCGCCGGTGCTCTTCATCCACGGCTCGGGCCCGGGCGTGAGCGCGTGGGCCAATTGGCGGCTGGTGCTGCCGGTGCTCGCGCAGACGCGCCGCGTGATCGCGCCCGACATGGCCGGCTTCGGCTTCACCGAGCGCGTGCCCGGCGCGGCCTACACGATGGACGCCTGGGTGCAGCAGGCGCTCGACCTGCTCGACGCGCTCGACATCGAACGCGCCGACGTGGTGGGCAACTCCTTCGGCGGTGCGCTGGCATTGGCGCTGGCCATCCGCGCGCCGCACCGCGTGCGCCGGCTGGTGCTCATGGGCAGCGTGGGCGTGCCCTTCGCGATCACGCCGGGGCTCGACGCCGTGTGGGGCTACACGCCCTCGTTCGCGAACATGCGCCGGATCATGGACGTGTTCGCGTTCGACCGCGCCCTCGTCACCGACGAGCTCGCGCAGCTGCGCTACGAGGCCAGCATGCGGCCCGGTTTCCAGGAGACCTTCGGCGCGATGTTCCCGGCGCCGCGCCAGCGCTGGGTCGATGCCATGGCGAGCCCGGAGGCCGCCATTCGTGCGCTGCCGCACGAGACGCTGCTGATCCACGGCCGCGAAGACCAGGTGATCCCGCTGGCCACCTCGCTCACGCTGAGCCAGTGGATTCCCCGCAGTCAGCTGCATGTGTTCGGCCGCTGCGGCCACTGGACGCAGATCGAGCACAGCGCGCGCTTCGCCCGCCTGGTCGGCGACTTCCTGAACGAAGCCGATCGACCGATTGATTGATTCACCCGAGACAGAGCAAAGGACAGAACCCACCATGGACCCCACCCTCATCCAGCGGCTCGGCGACGAGCTCTACGACGCGCTGCGCGAGCGCAGCGTCGTGGAGCCGCTCACCAGCCGGCACGAAGGCATCACCATCGCCGACGCCTACGGCATCCAGCAGCGCATGATCGCGCGCCGCCTCGACGCCGGCGAGCGCATCGTCGGCAAGAAGATCGGCGTCACCTCGCGCGCCGTGATGAACATGCTGGGCGTGTTCCAGCCCGACTTCGGCTACCTGCTCGACGGCATGGTCGTCGGCGAGGGCGAGTCGATCGACAGCACCACGCTCATCCAGCCCAAGGCCGAGGGCGAGATCGCCTTCCTGCTCAAGCGCGACCTCATGGGCCCCGGCATCGGCAACGCCGACGTGCTGGCCGCCACCGAGTGCGTGATGCCCTGTTTCGAGATCGTCGATTCGCGCATCCGCGACTGGAAGATCCAGATCGCCGACACCGTGGCCGACAACGCCTCCTGCGGCGTGTTCGTGCTGGGCGACCACGCGGTCGATCCGCGCCGCCTCGACCTGGCCACCTGCGGCATGGTGCTCGAGAAGAGCGGCGAAATCATCGCCACCGGCGCGGGCGCCGCTGCGCTCGGCTCGCCGGTGAATGCGGTCGCGTGGCTGGCCAACACGCTGGGCGCGCTGGGCATCGGGCTCAAGGCGGGCGAGGTGATTTTGTCGGGCGCGCTCGCAGCGATGTTCCCCGCCAAGGCCGGCGACAACTTCCGCGTCTCGATCGGCGGCCTCGGCGGCTGCTCGGTGCGCTTCCACTGAAGGAGACAACCCCATGACGACAACAACCAGGATCAAGTGCGCGCTGATCGGCCCCGGCAACATCGGCACCGACCTGCTCGCCAAGCTGCAGCGCAGCCCGGTGCTCGAACCCGTGTGGATGGTGGGCATCGACCCCGAATCCGACGGCCTGAAGCGTGCCCGCGAGATGGGCCTGAAGACCACGGCCGAGGGCGTGGACGGTCTGCTGCCACATGTGCAGGCCGACGGCGTGCAGATTGCGTTCGACGCCACCAGCGCCTACGTGCATGCCGAGAACAGCGCCAAGCTCAACGCGCTGGGCGTGCTGATGATCGACCTCACGCCCGCGGCCATCGGCCCGTTCTGCGTGCCGCCGGTCAACCTCAAGAGCCTGCTGATGGAAGGCGGTGCGCGGCCGGCCAACGTCAACATGGTCACCTGCGGCGGGCAGGCCACCATCCCGATGGTGGCGGCCGTGTCGCGCGTGCAGCCCGTGGCCTACGGCGAGATCGTGGCCACCGTGTCGAGCCGTTCGGTCGGCCCGGGCACGCGCAAGAACATCGACGAGTTCACGCGCACCACGGCCGGTGCGGTCGAGCGCGTGGGCGGCGCGGCCAAGGGCAAGGCGATCATCATCGTCAACCCGGCCGAGCCGCCGCTGATCATGCGCGACACGGTGCACTGCCTCACCGAAGGCGCGCCCGACGAGGCGCGCATCACGGCCTCGGTGCACGAGATGATCGCCGAGGTGCGCAAGTACGTGCCGGGCTACAAGCTCGTGAACGGGCCGGTGTTCGACGGTCACCGCGTGTCGATCTACCTGGAGGTGGAAGGCCTGGGCGACTACCTGCCCAAGTACGCCGGCAACCTCGACATCATGACCGCCGCCGCGGCGCGCACGGCCGAAATGTTCGCCGAAGCGATGCTCGCCAGCCTCCCGCAAACCGAGCCCGCCGTGGCCTAGGAGCAACCCCCATGACCACCCCCACGAACACCCACCTGCAGGGCCGCCGCGTCACCCTGCACGACATGACGCTGCGCGACGGCATGCACCCCAAGCGCCACCTGATGACGCTCGAACAGATGACGCACATCGCCAGCGGGCTCGACGAAGCGGGCGTGCCGCTGATCGAAGTGACGCACGGCGACGGCCTGGGCGGCAGCTCGGTCAACTACGGCTTTCCCGCGCATTCCGACGAGGAGTATTTAGGCGCCGTGATCCCGCTCATGAAGCAGGCCAAGGTGTCGGCGCTCTTGATTCCCGGCATCGGCACCGTGGACCACCTGCGCATGGCGCACGGCCTGGGCGTGCACACCGTGCGCGTGGCCACGCACTGCACCGAGGCCGACGTGTCCGAGCAGCACATCACCATGGCGCGCCGGCTCGGCATGGACACGGTGGGCTTTCTCATGATGGCCCACATGGCCTCGCCCGAGACGCTGGTGCGCCAGGCGCTGCTCATGGAAGGCTACGGCGCCAACTGCATCTACGTGACCGACTCGGCCGGCCACATGCTGCCGGACGATGTCACGGCGCGCATCGGCGCGGTGCGCGCGGCGCTCCAGGCCGACACCGAGCTGGGCTTTCATGGCCATCACAACCTCGCGATGGGCGTGGCCAATTCGGTCGCGGCCGTTGCGGCCGGCGCCAACCGCATCGACGCCGCCGCCGCAGGCCTGGGCGCGGGCGCGGGCAACACGCCGATGGAGGTGTTCGTGGCGGTGTGCGACCGCATGGGCATCGAGACCGGCGTCGATGTGTTCCGCATCCAGGACGTGGCCGAGGACCGCGTCGTGCCGATCATGGACCACATGATCCGCGTCGACCGCGACTCGCTCACGCTGGGCTACGCGGGCGTGTACTCGAGCTTCCTGCTGTTCGCCAAGCGCGCAGAGAAGAAGTACGGCGTGCCCGCGCGCGAGATCCTGGTGGAGCTGGGCCTGCGCGGCATGGTCGGCGGGCAGGAAGACATGATCGAAGACACGGCCATCACGCTGGCCCGCGCACGCCAGGCCGTGCAGCAACAACAGGAAGGAGTGGCGGCATGAAGCTCAGCCAAGACACCATCGCCGCGCTCGCCGAGCACCTGGAGACCTGCGAGCTCGAGGCGCGCGACACGCCCAAGATCACCGACGAGCATCCCGAAATGGACTGGGACGACGCCTACGCCATCCAGAACGAGATCCGCCGCCGCAAGCTCGCGCGCGGCCACCGCATCATTGGGCTGAAGGCCGGGCTCACCTCGCACGCCAAGATGAAGCAGATGGGCGTGACCACGCCGGTCTTCGGCTTCATGGCCGACAACTACGCGCTGCCCGAGGGCGGCGAATGCAAGGTGAGCGAGCTCATCCACCCGAAGGTCGAGCCCGAGATCGCGTTCGTCACCAAGCGCGCGCTCAGCGGCCCGGGCTGCCACATCGGCGCCGTGCTCGCGGCCACCGACTTCGTGCTGCCGGGCATCGAGGTGATCGACAGCCGCTACCGCGACTTCAAGTTCGACTTGAAGAGCGTGGTGGCCGACAACACCTCCGCCTCGCGCTTCGTGGTGGGCGGGCGCGCCGTGCCCGCGAGCGAGGTCGACCTGCGCACCGTGGGCATCGTGCTCGAGAAGAACGGCCAGCCCGTGGCCTTCGGCGCGGGCGCCGCCGTGCTCGGCCACCCGGCCGCGGCCATTGCGATGCTGGCCAACCACCTGGGCGCGCGCGGCGAGGAGATTCCGGCGGGCACGCTGATCCTGTCGGGCGGCATCACCGAGGCCGTGGCCGTGCAGGCGGGCGATGCCGTCACGCTGAAGGTGCAGGGCATGGGCAGCGTGGGCCTGCGCTTCGTCTGATCTGCATCAAGCACTGAAGCACCGAACAGGAGTACACGATGCCCTTTGCACAGATCTACCTCATCGAAGGCCGCACCGAAGAACAGAAGCGCGCGCTGATCGAGAAAGTGACCCGCGCCATCGTCGAGGCCGTCGACGCGCCGAAGGAGAACGTGCGCGTGTGGCTGCACGACATGCCCAAGGAAAACTGGGGCATCGGCGGCGTGTCCGCCAAAGACCTCGGACGCTGACCGCTTCGCGCTGCCGCGCTGTCTTCTTCAAGGCCCTTGCGAGTCGCTGACTCGCGAGGGCCTTGTGCTTTGTACGAACTCCTGGGGGCTTTGTTCACAGTTTCGCCCTGTGCCTATGTTTGTCGCACCCGCTTTCGGACTCGTCCGATGGATGGAACGGGACCGTCTTCCTAAAGTCATCGGTCAACAAACCGTATGAGCTGGCGCCGCGCGTGCGCGTGCCGCTGCGGTCCCGTTTTTCATTCAGCAAGCACTAGGAATCACATGGCAACGAAGAAGACGAAGGTCGTCGTCAACAGCAACGGCAGGAACATCGATCACACGGTGGAAGCGGCAGCGAACGGCAAGGCGCCGGTCCGCATCAAGGTCCAGAAGGGTGCGAAGTACCTGCTCAAGGGCGACGACGGTTTTGCGCCCGAGAACGTGACGCTCACGCGCGTGGGCAACGACCTGCAGATCACGCTCGAAGGCGAGACGAGCCCGGGCCTGGTGCTCGAGGGCTACTACGCGCAGTCGGAACCCGTGGGCCTGTACGGCGTGGCCGAGGACGGCCAGCTGTACGCCTACGCGCGCACCGATGGCGCGGGCGACATCTACGCGCTGGCCGAAGGCCAGTCGGCGCCCGTGGCGCTGGGCGGCGATTCGTACGGCGCGGGTGCGCCGTACCTGGCCGGCACCGAAGCGGCCGGTGGCAACGATTTCTTCGGCGGCATGCTGCCCCTGCTGATGACCGGCGGCCTGGCCGCGCTCGGCCTCGGCGCCATTGCCGCGGCCAGCGGCAGCGACGGCGATACCGCGCCGAGCCTTCCGCCCGTGATGCCCCCGCCCGACGTGCGTCCCCCCGGCAAGCCCGGCTTCGACGGCATCGGCGGTGCCTACGACGACGTCGGCCCCATCAAGGGCCAGATCCAACCCGGCGGCCAGACCGACGACACGCGCCCAGATTTTTTCGGAACCGGCACCCCCGGCAATACCATCACCATGTACGACAACGGCAAAGAAATCGGCAAGACCCTTGTGGACGGCAACGGCGCGTGGCACTTCACGCCACCGAAGGACCTGAGCGAGGGCAACCATTCCATCACCATCACCGAGAGCGATCCGGCCGGCCGTGAAGGCGAGCCTTCGGATCCGTTCGAGTTCGCCGTCGACACCACGCCACCGACCAAGCCCGAGTGGAACGGCGGCAGCAGCGAAGGCCCCGGCGCCGTCATCGACGACGTGGGCCCCATCAAGGGCCGCGTGCCCCCGGGCGGCGCGACGGACGACCAGCGCCCCGATTTCGACGGCCAGGGCACGCCGGGCGACACCATCATCGTGCTGGACCACGGCAAGGAAATCGGCCGCGTCGAAGTGGACGGGAACGGCGTGTGGACCTTCACGCCGCCGACCGACCTGAGCGAGGGCGAGCACTCCATCACCATCGTCGAGCGCGACCCCGCGGGCAACGAGAGCAAGCCCTCCGACCCGTTCGAATTCGTCGTCGACATCACCCCGCCCGCGCAGCCCCAGGTGGGCGGCGCCAACGACAACATGGGCGAGTACCAGGGCCCCATCAAGCCGGGTGGCGTCACCGACGACCGCCAGCCCGAGTTCCATGGCGAAGGCACGCCGGGCGACACCATCGTCATCAAGGACGGTGACACCGTGATCGGCACCACCGAAGTGGACGAGAACGGCGCCTGGACCTTCACGCCGTCGACCGACCTGAAGGAGGGCGACCATTCCATCAACCTCGCGATCACCACGCCGGTGTACGACTGGGGGCGCCTGAGCGCCACCATCGACAGCCGCACCGAGACCTCGAAGGCGGCCTACCAGGCGGCGCAGCAGGTGCGCCAGAAGATCGCCTACGACACCGTGTCGGCGCTGCTCGAACAGCGGCGCCACCAGGCGGCGCTCGAGGCCAGCCAGGGCTATGTGAAGCGCATGGAAGAGCTGGTCGACATGCTGAGCCAGATCGTGCAGAGCGACCGCGGCCGCGCCAGCGAACTCACGCAGGCGCGCGCACGCCGCCTGCAGGCCGTGACCGGCCGCGACACCATCGTGGCCAAGCTGCGCGAGGTGCAGGTCAACCTCGTGAAGCTGGTCGGCGAAGAGGTGCAGTGGCCGGCCGACCTGGCATGGGAGATCCGCCCGGTCGCGCTGCAGGACGCCTTGATTGCCGGCGCCGAGCATCCGGCGATGCAGCAGGCGCGGGCCGAGGCGAAGGCCGCGGGCCTGTATGCGGAGTCGGTGAAGGCCGGGCGCCTGCCGCAGCTGAACTGGGTGGTCGGCAAGAGCACGCAGGAAGATTCGGCGGGCAACAAGCAGCCGTGGTCCACGGGCCTGTCGCTGCAGTGGAACGCGTTCCAGGGCGGCTCGGGGCGCGCGTCGGAACGCGCGGCCTTCGAGCGCGCGGCGGCCGGCGAGGAAAAGGCCGAGGCCTCGGCGCGCGACCTGGCCTACCGGCTGCGCACCTCGGCCGAGCAGCGCGACGCGGCGGCCAGCCGTGCCGGCGAGTACACCGAGCTGATCCAGGAAACCGACCGCGTGCGCAAGATCTTCTACGAGCAGTGGTACCACCTGGGCAAGCGCACGCTGCTGGACGTGCTCACCGCCGAGAGCGATCACTACAACAACCAGTCGGCCCAGGTGACGACGCGCTTCGACGCCGAGGCCGCCGACCTGCGCATGCGCGCCGACTCGGCCATGCTGCTGGACTGGCTGCGCGGCGCAAAGGTGCTCTGAGGGGCGCGAAAGGCGCGGCTTTTCGGAACAGTCCTATGTACGGGCCGTGCGGGCCTTCCTAGGATGGGTGAGCGCCGGGTTGCCTCAGTGGGCCCGCTGCCTTGTGCCGCATCGCATGCGGCATGAAGCGCGGGCGCAGCGGACGCGGCTTCATTCATTCTTTTGAGAATTTCGAGCACCCATGCCGGTCCTGATCACCGGGGTCGCGAACCGCGGCCCGAGCCCCCGAAAGCATTGCCTCGGGCATGTTGTTGCCGCAGCGGACTGTGAAGGGGCGCCCGCATGAGCCGCTTCTTCGCTGCACCTTCGGAGCCCCTGGCGCGCCCCGCCCGACGCATCGGCGTGCTCGGCCATGCGCTGCGCGAGCGCGAGTACGCGCGGCGCGTGCTGCGCGCACTGGGCGTGGCGCCGCTGGTGTTCACCAGCATCGACGAACTGGCGACGCTGGGCGACCGCCTGAACCTGCTGTTCCTGGCCGACGTGCCCGAGGCAGCGAGCGAGGAGGCGCCGGACGTGCTGTCGTTGATGGGGACGAAAGTCGTTCCACTGGCGCAGGAGGCGCCCGCGCCCACGCGGCACCTGCGGGGGCGCCCGCCCGCGGCGGCACCGGCGTTCGACGACTTCTATCGCTCCATCCTGCTGTCGCTCCGAACGCGCGGCCTGGCGTGCGCGATGCCGGCGCCGCTCGTGTGGGGCGCCTACAGCTTCCAGCCGATGGACCGCAGCGTGAGCTTCCCGGGCCGCACGCAGCGCGTCGACCCGGTCACCTTCGACCTGGCGCTGGAGTTCTTCTTCAACGCGGAGCGCGTGCTGTCGATTCCGCGGCTGCGGCAGATGCTCAACCCCGTGCGCGGCGCGCGCAGGTTCTGGGGCAACGAACTCATCGGCACGCTGACGGACGTGATGGACGAACTGCAGCTGCACGGCGCCCACGGCTGGCGCCTGGTGCACTGCGAGCCCGAGGCGTTCCGGCTGGACCGGGTGCCGGTGGGCGAAACGGCACCGAACGCCTGAACGAAAAAAGCCCTAAGTCGTTGAAAACTTAGGGCTTTTTGAGCCATTCCGCCGGGGCGGGGAGGCTGTGTTGGTGGCTCTTCACGGACTCGAACCGCGGACCTGTGGATTATGATTCCATCGCTCTAACCGACTGAGCTAAAGAGCCGTCAGTGCAATTCAGCACCGAGCCCAAAATTATAGCCCAGGCTTTGGGCCCAGTTCAACTCCCGGCGTTTTCAGCTCGATTTTTCTGCGATCGAATGCGTCGGATCGCATCGCGACTTAACCCCGATCGCCTCCGTGCGCCGTACAAGCTCGGGTGACAATCCTGCGATGTCTGCGCTGCCACGCGCCCCTTCTGCTGCTGCCCGCACCGCCACCGAGCGCGACGCCATGCCCGACGATCAGTTGATGCTGGCCTACGCCCACGGCGACGCCGCCGCCTTCGACGTGCTCTACGCACGCCACGAAGGCGGCCTGTTCCGCTTCGTCAAGCGCCTGCTCGGCGCGCGGCTGGCCGCGCAGGCCGACGAGGTGTTCCAGGACACCTGGGTGCGGATCATCTCGGCGCGCGGCAGCTTCTCGCCGCAGGGCGCCACCTGGCGCACCTGGGCCTTCACCATCGCGCACAACCTCGCGATGGACCGCCTGCGCGTGAGCGGGCGCGAGGTGACGCTCGATGGCCATGCAACGGACGACGACGGCGACGCGGTGCCCGCGCTTGACCGCGGCGTGCACGGGGCCACCGACTTGTCGGCGCATCCGTCGGCCGAAGAGCTGGCGTTCTGGCGTGCCGCCGGGCGTCGGCTGCTGGCCTGCCTGGACGAACTGCCGGCCGAGCAACGCGCGGCTTTTCTCTTGCACCATGAAGACGGCCTGACCGTCGACGCGCTCGCGGCCCGGCTGGAGATCGGCTTCGAGACCGTGCGCAGCCGCCTGCGCTACGGGCTGCAGAAGCTGCGCGGCTGCATGGAACGCTACCTGTCGGTGCTGGAGCAGCGGGCATGAGCACCGGTATGGACGACGACGATCTGCACGACCCGCGGCTGCGTCGCGCGCTGGACCACGCGCCCGACCGCGACGCCGTGCCCGCGGCCCACACGCGCGAGGCGATCCTGAAGATGGCGCACAACCTCGCCGCGGCCTCCGCGCCGGCGGCCGGCCCTGCGGTGCAGGCCGCGCCGTGGTGGCGACGCCTGTTCGGCGGCGGCAGTCCGCGTTCGCGCATGCCGTGGAACGCGGCCTTCGTGACCGTGCTCGTGGCGACTTTCGTCACCGTGCTGTGGCATCGCGAGCCGGTGCCCGACGCGCGGCTCGATGGCGAGGCGCAAGTGGCCGGGGCGCCCGCGCCGGCGTCGGCACCGCCTGCGCCTGCGCAATCCGCCGAAGCACCGGCAGTGGCCGCAGCGCCTGCGCCAGCCGCTGAACCGGCCGCAACGGCGGACATGACACCGCCCGCTGCGCAGCGCCGCGAAGCGGCGCGCGATGCGAAAGAAACCCTGAAGCAGCGCGAGACGCAGGAAACGCGTGAAGCGTCGCGGCGGCGCGAAGCCCCTGCGGCGGCGGCGTCGGTCCAGAAGGACGAAGCACGGGCGATGGAAAAGGCGGCGCCCGCGGCCCCGGTGGTGCAAGCCCCGGCGCCCGTGACTGCGCCTGCACCCGCCGCACCGGCCATCGCGTCCGCGCCCATGCCGGCCGCGCCGCCCATGGCCGATGTCGGTCAGAGTCCGATGCCCTACGCAGCCGCACCGCCGGCGCCGGCCGTAGCACCTGCAGCGCCTGCAGCGCCAGCGCCGATGCAGCGCGAGTCCGCAGACACGGCCCCGTCGCTTGCCGCGCAAGGCGGTGCCAGCGCGAATGTCGCCGGCATGCAGCGTCGGGCCGCTCCCGTGCAAGCCGCGCCGGCTCCGTCGGCCGCCGCCAAGGCGGCGCCGCGCGCGGCCACCGAAGCCGTGGTGAGCGGCGGCTTCACCGCACTGGACCGCTGGACCACCCTCGACATCACGCGCGCCGGCGCCACCACGCGCCAGGCGCGCGGCGACACCGAAGGCCTCGCGGCGCTGGTGAACACCGTGGCGCGCGCGGCCACCGTGGCGGGCGGGGAATGGGGTGCGCCGGTCGAGGCGCGCATCGAACTGCGGCGCGACGGCGCGTTGCTGGCCGTGCTCGAGATCGCGGGTGACCAGGTGCGGTGGACGCCGCAGCCGGGCGGCCCCGCATCCATCGGCACGCCGCCGGCGCAGGCGCTCGAGGCGCTGCGCACGGCGCTGTTGCGAGCCCGCTGACGGCAACCGCTGCTGCGGCCGCCGGGCCCGCGACGATCAGCCTGATCAGGCGTTCTTGAAATCCGGCTGGCGCTTGGCCAGGAAGGCGTCCATGCCTTCCTTCTGGTCCTGCGTGGCGAACAGCGCGTGGAACAGGCGGCGTTCGAACATCACGCCGTCGCTCAGGCCGCTCTCGAAGGCGCGGTTGACCGATTCCTTGGCCGCCATCACGGCGATCTGCGAGAAGCCCGCGATGATCAGCGCAGCGCCCAGCGCCTCGTCGGCCAGCTTTTCAAAAGGCACCACGCGGCTCACGAGGCCCGCGCGCTCGGCTTCGGCGGCGTCCATCATGCGGGCGGTGAGCGCCATGTCCATGGCCTTGCTCTTGCCCACCGCGCGCGGCAGGCGCTGCGTGCCGCCAGCGCCGGGGATCACGCCGATCTTGATTTCGGGCTGGCCGAACTTGGCGTTGTCGGCCGCGATGATGAAGTCGCACATCATCGCGAGTTCGCAGCCGCCGCCCAGCGCGAAGCCGCTCACGGCCGCGATCACCGGCTTGCGGATCGAGCGGATGGTTTCCCAGTTGCGCGTGATGTAGTCGCCCTTGTAGGTGTCGATGAAGCTGTACTTGGCCATCGCCGCGATGTCGGCGCCGGCCGCGAAGGCGCGCTCGCTGCCCGTGAGGATGATGCAGCCGATGGCGTCGTCGGCGTCGAAGGCCTTGAGCGCCTGGCCCAGCTCGGTCATCAGCGCGTCGTTCAGCGCATTGAGGGCCTTGGGGCGGTTGAGGGTGATGATGCCGACCTTGCCTGCTTCGGTCCGCACGTCGATGTTTTCGTAGCTCATGGTGTCGCTGTCTCCGGGGGAGGTGGGGAAAAAAACGCGTCCCACTATACCGAGCATGGCTTCGGGCCCGCTGACGCGCGGGTGTTTCATTTGAGAATTGTTCTCATCTAGAATGGCCGCCATGGACTTCCCGATGCAAGAACATGCCGTGTTGCTGCGGGCCTATGCCCGGGTGCAGGAGCGTTGCTCGCGCCTGCTGATGGAGCAGGCCGCCCGGGTCGAGCGGCTCGAGGCGCAGATCGTGCGGCTGCGCGGTGCGCTGGTGGCGCGCGACTCGGCGATTGCCATCGTGCGCGAAGAGCTGGCGGCGCGCGCGGCCAAGGGCACTGCCTTGCCCCAGCGCCTGCATGCGCTGCTGGCGCCGGGCGGCCGGCGCCACCACGCCCTGCCGCCGGGGCCGCAGGTGCCGGCCGACCTGCGGGCCAAGTCGGTGCTGTGCGTCGGCCGTTCGGAAGCGGCGCAAGAGGCGCCTTCGCTGGCGCGCCAGCTCGTGGAGATTGCCGGTGGCCACTACCTGCACCACGACGGCGGCGACGAGGCCGACGACCCCACGGCGCTCGAGGCGGGCCTGCGCGCCGCCGACCTCGTGATCTGCCAGACCGGCTGCGTCAGCCACGGCGCCTACTGGCGCGTGCAGGACCACTGCCGCCGCACCGGCAAGCCCTGCGTGCTGGTGGGCGAGCCGCAGCCGATGCTGTTCGTGCGGCCGCCGCTGGCGGCGGCCGTCGATCACCTGGCCTGAACGGAAGAAATCAAGGCTTGGCGGCGAGCCAGGCCGTGATCTTGGCCGCGTCGTGCGAGAACAGCCGCCACGTGGTCGAGCCTGTCGGCAGCGTGAGCGGCAGGCGCAGCAGCCGGCGGTCGCGCGCGACGAGGGCGGTGCATTTGGTGGCATCGCCAAGGTACAGCGCCAGGTCGTCGAGCTTCGTGAGGCGCCAGGCCTGCGCGGGTTGCGACGCACCCTTGCCGCGACCACCGACGGCCGGCAACTCGATACCGAGCCATTCGTCGTTGGCCGAGAAGCCGGCCTTTTCGGCGGCGCCGCCGCGCAGCACCACCTTGATCTGCACGCTGCCGCCAGTTTCGGCCACGCGCAAGCCGAGCGCCTGCGCGGGTTGCGAGGGGTCGTCGAGCGTGGCCACGCCGTGGGCGCGCAGCAGGTCGGCCAGCGGGAGTTCATCGGTCGAATGCACCCAGCGCGCGAGCTCGGGGGCGTACGAGCGTCCGCCCACGGCGTCGAGCGCGGCGGCAATGTCGGCCTCGCTGATCGGGCCGCCGTTGCTGTGCGTCCAGAGGTGGCGCATCACGTCGTCGAGCGTGCCCTTGCCTTCCTGGCGCAGCGTGAGGTCGAAGCACAGCGCCACCAGCGCACCCTTGGTGTAGTAGCTGACGGTGCTGTTGGGCGTCTGTTCGTCCTGGCGGTAGTACTTGACCCAGGCGTCGAAGCTCGCGTCGGCCACCGGCTGCACCAGCCGGCCGGGCGTCTGCAGCACCTGGTTGATGGTCTTGTTGAGCAGGCGCAGGTAGGCCGCGTCGTCGATGCGGCCGGCGCGGCGCAGCAGCAGGTCGTCGTAGTAGCTCGTGAAGCCCTCGAAGAACCACAGCAGCTGCGTGTAGTTCTCGCGGCTGTAGTCGTAGCTCGCGAACTCCGCCGGGCGCATGCGCTTGACGTTCCAGGTGTGGAAGTACTCGTGGCTGATGAGGCCCAGCAGCGTGGTGTAGCCCTCGGGCTGCTTCTTCTTTTCGCCGCGCAGCGGCAGGTCGCGGCGGTTGCAGATGAGCGCGGTGGAATGGAGGTGCTCGAGCCCGCCGTAGCCGTCGTCCACCGCATTGAGCATGAACACGTAGCGGTCGATCGGCAGCTTCGGGCCGCCGCGCTTTCCCGCCTTGTCGCCGTGCCAGAAGCGGATCTCGGCTTCGCAGATCGCTTTGGTGTCGGCAATGAGGCGATCGCCGTCGAACGAGGCCGCGGCGCCCGCGATCACGAAGCGGTGCGGCACGCCGCAGGCGTCGAACTCGGCGCTCCAGAAGGCGCCCATCTCGACCGGGCTGTCGGCCAGTTCGTCGTAGCCGGCGGCGCGGTAGCTGCCGAAGCCGTGCTTGTCGGTCTTCGTCGGCACGAGCGCGGTGGCGCACGACCAGCGCGCGGCGTCGGCCGGCAGCGCGGGCGGCACGATTTCCAGGGCGTGCGGCGCCTCGGTCTGGCCTTCGACACGCAGGCAGACGCTGGTGCCGTTGAAGAAGCCGCGCGTGGCGTCGAGCCAGGCGGTGCGCACCGAGTTGTCGTAGGCGCACACTTGGTAGTGCAGCACCAGCGGCTGGCCCGGCACGCAGTCGATCTGCCAGCCGCATTTGTCGAGCTGCGTCAGCACCGGCTTGCGGCGGCCCTGCGTGGCGCGCAGGCCCTGCAGGTTCTTGGCGAACTCGCGCACGAGATAGCTGCCCGGAATCCACACCGGCAGCGCCACGCGCTGCTGCGCGGCGGGCGCGGCGATGGTCAGCGTGACGGCGAACAGGCGCGCATGCAGGTCGGCGCACTCGACGCGGCAATGCACGGCGGGCGTGGCGGTTGCAGCCGCGGCTGCGCGCCGGGAAGCGGAGGTCGTCGCCATCGGATCAGTTGGCAGCGGCGAGCTGCTTCTCGACCTGCTCGGCGGGAATGGCGCCCGGGACGCGGCTGCCGTCGGTGAAGATCAGCGTGGGCGTGCCGGTGATGTTGTACTTGCGGCCGAACTCCACGTTGCGCTCCAGCGCCGTCACGTTGCAGCTGGCGGCGGCGGCGGCGGGCTTGACGTTGCCTTCCATCCAGTCGGCCCAGGCCTTGCCCGGGTCCTTGCTGCACCAGATGTCGCGCGACTTGGCGGTCGAATCCGGGCCGAGCACGGGGTACAGGAACATGTAGACGGTCACGTTGTCGACCTTCTTCATGTCCTTCTCGAAGCGCTTGCAGTAGCCGCAGTTCGGGTCTTCGAAGACCGCGACCTTGCGCTTGCCGTTGCCGCGCACGATCTTGATCGCGTCTTTCAGCGGCAGCTTGTCGAAGGCGACGGCGGTGAGCTTCTCGACGCGTTCCTCGGTGAGGTTGCGGCGGGTCTTGGCGTCGATCAGGCTGCCCTGCAACAGGTAGCCGCCTTGCTCGTCGGTGTACAGGATCTGGCTGCCGTTGACGCGCACTTCGTACAGGCCCGGCACGGGCGTCTTGGTGACTTCCTCGATGGCCGGCAGTTGCGGGATGTGCGTCGGCAGGTTCTTGCGGATCTCGGCCTCGCCCGCGCCGGCGGTGGAGAGCGTGAGCAGCGCGCAGGCGGCGACGAGAAGGTGGCGGACGAAGGTCATCGGGAAGGTTTCGGGAAAAAGGTGGAGGGCTGGTGGGCGCGGGGCGTCAGGCCTTCAGGCCCATGGCTTGTGCGGTGATCCAGTGCTTCACGAAGCGCGTGCGGTCGAAACCGCGCATGCCCCAGTTGCGCAACGCAGGCAGTGGACCCAGGTTGTGCGAGAAAAGTTGCTGCAATCCGTCGGTGGCCAGGCTCATCTGCAGCACGTCGGCGCGGCGGGCGCGTTCGTAGCGGCGCAGCAGCCGGGCGTCGCCCACGCTGCGCCAGTAGTCGCGGGTGCGGATCACGTCGGCCAGCGCGGCCGCATCGGCCAGGCCGAGGTTCAGGCCCTGGCCCGCCAGCGGATGCACCGTGTGCGCGGCGTCGCCCGCGAGCACCCAGGACTGGGTGGGCTGGCCGGGCATCGTGCCGGACCAGCGGTCGGCGATGGCGCGCGACAGCGGCCACACGGCGCGTTCGCTCGTGAGCCGCAGCGAGCCCAGCTCGCCGTGGCTGGCCTCGCTCACGGCGGCGCTGAATTCGTCGACGCCTTGCGCGACCAGCTCGGGCACGCGCAGCTGGTCGACCGACCACACCAGCGCCAGCGTCTTGCCGTGCACGCCGCCCAGCGGCAGCAGGGCGAACACCTCGCCGCGGTCGTTGAACCACTGGCGTGCGATGCCGTCGTGCGTGTGCGCGGCCTCGAGCCGCGCGGCAATGGCGTGTTGCGGGTAGCGCGTGACCTCGTAGCTCACGCCCAGCGCCGCGCGCGAGGCGCTGGCCTTGCCTTCGCACACCACCGTGAGCGGCGCGGCCACGGGCTCGGTCACCACGTCGATCAGGGGCTGGAAGCGCACCGCGTCGGCCAGCTGCTGCTCGAGCGCGGGCACGTCGACGATCCAGGCCAGGGCCTCGACCTTCTGGCGCGCGGCGCTGAACTGCACGCGGCCGCCGTCGTCGCCATGCACCTGCATCTCGTGCACCGGCGTGGCATGGGCCGTGTCGGGCCAGGCGCGCAGCGATTCGAGCATGGTGCGGGACGCCGCGTTGAGCGCGTACGCCCGGATGTCTTCCTTGCCCGGCGGGGCCGGCGGCACCACCAGCGCGACACGCACGCGTTCGCGCGCCAGCAGCAGCGCCAGCGTGCGGCCGACGATGCCGGCGCCGCGGATACAAACTTCGGGAGAAAGGGCCATCGGATGATTGTAGGAGTTGCCTCGCGCGCGGGCGCCGATACCCGTTCATGCAGGAGAATGGCCGGCGATTTCAAAGGAACCCCCCACCGTGTCGCAGCCGCCCGCTTTCGATCTCCAGGCCACCATCGCCCGCCTGTTCGTGTACCCCGTCAAGTCGTGTGCCGGCGTCGAGCTCGACGAGATGCTGCTCACCGAAACCGGCCTGGAGTTCGACCGCGCCTGGATGGTGGTCGACGCGCAGGGCGAGTTCGTCACCCAGCGGCAGCTGCCGCGCATGGCGCTCATCCAGCCGCAGATGAAGCACACCGAGGTCGTGCTGCGCGCGCCCGGCATGCTGGCGCTGCACCTGGCCTTCGACCGCGTCGAGCAGCCGGTGCGCGTGCGCGTGTGGAAGGACGAAGTCGCGGCCTACGACATGGGCGACATCGCCGCCCAGTGGTTCAGCGACTTTCTTTCCGAGCCCGGCAAGCCGCAGACGCTGCGCCTGGTGCGCTTCGACCCCGAGCACCAGCGCCTGTCGAGCCTGAAGTGGACCGACGGCGTCGAGGCACTGAACCAGTTCGCCGACGGCTTTCCGCTGCTGGTGGCCAGCGAAGGCTCGATCGCCGAGCTCAACGAGCGCCTGGCGGCGGCCGGCCACGGCCCGGTCGGCATCGAGCGCTTCCGCCCGAACATCGTGCTGGCCGGCATCGAGTCGCACGACGAAGACCGGGTCGACGCGCTGCACGTCACCACCGGCGAAGGCGAGGCCGAGCTGCGCCCGGTCAAGCCCTGCACGCGCTGCCCCATTCCCGACATCGACCCGGCCACCGCGCTCAGCAGCCCCGAGGTTGGCGACATGCTGCGCACCTACCGCGCCGACGCGCGCGTGGATGGCGGCATCACCTTCGGCATGAACTGCATCGTGGTGCGGGGCGTGGAGCACATGCTCAAGGTGGGGCAGGTGGTGGGCGCGAACTACCGCTTCGAGTGAAGGGCATGGCGCGCGCCTGAGCGGCGTGCGGTCAACTCGGGGTGCGTGCACAGGACACCGGGTACTCCCCTCCGCGAATGTCCCCCGGCCTGCGGCCTCCTCCTTGATTTCGCTGCGGGGAGCACCCGATGCCCTGCGCACGAGGGCACGCTCTGCGTTTGCGGACGATCAACGACCGCTGCGAACAACGCTCACGCTGATGGGGTGCCTTGCGCAGCGAAATCAAGGGGGAGGCCGAAGGCCGGAGGACATTCGCGGAGCAAGGTGCCCCGTCGGCGGGAGCGCGCCCCGAACAATGCCCGATCTGACCCCAGACAGACCGTGGGCAGTCGCTCAGAGCCTCAGAACTTCACGCCGGCGATCAGGATGATGTTCGCGTAGGGCGTGCATTCGCCCGTGCGCACGATGGCGCGAGCCTTCGCGCTGCGGCGCTTGAATTCTTCGTGCGGCACCGTCTGCGGTGCGATGCCCAGCGTCTGCGGGTACCAGTCTGGCAGCGCCTTCGCATCGCCTTGCAGCGCTTCGTCGGCCACGACGATGGCCTCGACCTGCATCTCGGACAGCACCGCCTTCAGCACATCGCTGATCCCCGGCACACCCCGCGCCACGGCCAGGTCGATGCGGCGCGGGCCGTCGGGAATGGGCAGGCCGGCGTCGCCGATCACCAGCATGTCGCCGTGGCCCATCGAGGCGATCACGTGGGAGAGTTCGGCGTGCAGCAGGGGGGAGCGTTTCACAGCGTGATCCAGTCGGGGGGCAGGGGGCTGCGCAGCACGGCGTCGCGCAGCGGGATGGAGGGTTGGGCGCCGGGCTGCTGGATGCACAGCGCCGCGGCGCGGATGCCCAGGCGCACGGCCTCGTCGAAGGACTGGCCTTCGCCCAGCGCCACGGCGAGCGCGCCCAGGAAGGTGTCGCCGGCGGCGGTGGTGTCGACCGCCTGCACCTTCGGCGCGGGATGGTGGCGCGCACCGTCGGCGTCGACCGCCACGGCGCCGCGCGAACCCAGCGTCACGACCACGCGGGCGATGCCCCGCGCGCGCAGTGCCTGGCCGGCCTGCGCGGCTTCTTCGGGGCTGTCGGCGTTCTGGCCCGACAGGGTCTGCGCCTCGATCTCGTTGACCACCAGCGTGTCGATGCGGGGCCAGAGCGCCTCGGCGATGGCTTGCACCGGCGAGGGGTTGAGCATCACCGCGCAGCCCGCGTCGTGCGCGGCGTTGATGGCGCGTGTCACCTGGTCCATCGGGGTCTCGAACTGCGCGACGAGGAAGGCCGCGCCCTGCACCTGCTGCGTCAGCGAAGCCTCGTCGATGGCGACGCGCGCGTTGGCGCCGGGGATCATCACGATGCGGTTCTGGCCGCTGTCTTCCACGAGGATCAGCGCCGTGCCGGTCGGCTCGCCCGCCACGGTGCGCAGCGCGGCGGTGTCGATGCCGTCGCGCGCGAGCGCATCGCGCAGGGCCGCGCCATGCGCGTCGTCGCCCACGCAGCCGATCATCTGCACCTGCGCGCCTTCGCGTGCGCAGCTCACGGCCTGGTTGGCGCCCTTGCCGCCGGGGATGGCGTCGATCGAGCGGCCCAGCAGGGTTTCGCCCGCGGCCGGCGCGTGGGGCACGCGCAGCACGATGTCCATGTTCAGGCTGCCGAGCACCACGATGCGCGGTGGCGTGGAGGAAGAGAGAGGCTGAAGGCTCACGAGGTGCGGGACTTGGAAGATGTGGCGGTAGGGGAAGCGGCGGGCGTCACGCCGGCTTCGCGAAAGCCCGCGTGGCGCGCGGTCGAGGCGCGCACGCGCAGCTCGGGCTGCAGCACGACCTTGCGGGCGTCGCGGCGCTTGCCGCCCATGCGCTCCAGCAGCATGTCGACCGCCAGCGCGCCGATGCGCTCCTTGGGCTGGGCCACGGTGGTGAGCGGCGGGCTGGTGTAGGCCGACAGTTCGATGTCGTCGAAGCCCACGATGGACAGTTCGTCGGGCACGCGCACGCCGCTTTCGTGCGCGGCGCGCAGCGCGCCGATGGCCATCAGGTCGTTGCACACGAACACGGCCGAGGGCTTCTGCTCGGTGCGCAGGATGGCGTGCATCGCCTCGTAGCCGCCTTGGCTGGTGAAGCCGCCGCGCCACAGCAGCGCGTCGGCGTTCGGCGGTGAGCCGGTTTCCGCCAACGCCATGCGCCAGCCTTCGATGCGCTGCTCGCTCGAGGTCACGCCCAGCGGCCCGCCGATGCAGGCGATGCGCTTGTGGCCCAGCGACAGCAGGTGCCGCACCGCGAGCAGCCCGCCCTGCATGTGGGCGGTTTCCACGAGGTCGCAGGCGGGGTCGGCGATCTCGCGGTCGACCAGCACGGTGGGAATGCGCAGGCCGCGCAGCTGGGTGGCGAGCGAGTCGTCTTCGTCGGCGCCGGTCGACACCACGATGAGCCCGTCGATGCGGCGCTCGGCCAGCACCTGCAGGTACACGCTCTGGCGCCGGGGCTCGTCGTCGGTGTTGCACAGCACCAGCGTGTAGCCGGCGCCGAAGCAGCGGTCTTCCACGATGCGCACGATCTCGGCGAAGTAGGGGTTCGAGCTGTTGGGAATGAGCATGCCCAGCGTCGAGGTGGTGTTGCTCTTGAGGCTGCGCGCCATCGCGTTGGGCACGTAGCCCAGTTCGCGGATCGCCAGCTCGACGCGCTCGCGCACCTTGGCGCTCACGTGGCGCGTGTCGTTGACGACGTGCGACACGGTGGTGACGGAAACGCCCGCCTGGAGTGCGACGTCCTTGATGGTGGCCATGGTTGTGTGGGTTCCTTGAGGCTCAGAAGGTGTGAATGAATCCGGCGCGGCCGAGCAGCCCGCCCAGGCGCGTCCCCTCAAGGCGCAAAGCGCAGCCATAGCTTGGGCTATGGCGAGCATTTGCAACGCAGAGGGGCCGTGTCTGGGTGGGATGAGCGGGCATGGCGGGTTCGTTCACACCTTCTCAAGCCAGTCGACGATCGGCCCGGCGCTGGCGCAGGGTGTCGATGATGACGGCCACCACGATCACCGCGCCCGTGATGATGCGCTTGCTTGGTTCGCTCGCGCCCACCTGGGCCAGGCCGGCTTCGAGCACCGCGATGATCAGCACGCCGAAGAAGGTGTTGACCACCGAGCCGCGCCCGCCCATGAGGCTGGTGCCGCCGATGACCACGGCCGCGATCACCTGCAGCTCGATGCCCACGCCCGCGTTCGGGTCGGCCGCTTCGAGGCGGGCCGACTGCATCAGGCCCGCGAGCCCGGCCAAGAGGCCGGTCACGGCGAACACGATGATGCGGATCGGTCGCGGGTCGATGCCCGCCAGGCGCATGGCTTCCTCGTTGGTGCCGATGCCCACGACATGGCGGCCGAACACGCTGCGCGTGAGCACCAGCTGCCCCACGGCCACCAGCACCACCGCGAGCACGAAGGCGGCCGAGATGCCGCCGATCCACGGCGCGGCCAGGCCCGAGATGGCGTCGCCCACGTACTGTGTGCGCGAGTCGGTGACCAGGTAGGCGCCGCCGCGCACGGCTTCGAGCATGCCCAGCGAGACGATGAAGCTCGGCAGCCGCCAGGCGACCGACACCGCGCCCGTCACCGTGCCGCAGATGAGGCCGGTGGCCAGTCCCAGCAGGGCGGCCAGCGGCACCGAGAGCTTCCATTCGAGGATGGCGGCGGCCGTGACGGCCGCGCTCAGCGCGAGCACCGAGCCCACCGACAGGTCGATGCCCGCGATGATCAGCACGAAGGTCATGCCCACCGCCATCACGGCCAGCGCCGGGATTTCGTTGGCGATGGAGATGAAGGTCTCGCGCGTGAGGAAGTATTCGCTCATCGAGCCGAAGAGCGCGATCATGCCCAGCAGCACGACCGTGAGGCCGAGGTAGGTGCCGAGCTGGCCCTTGAGTGCGGACGGCGGCTTGCTGGTGGCAGCGGAAGAAGAAGGGGAGGCGGCGTTCATGGTCGTCATGCGTCGGCAGAAGTCGGGGCAGGGGCGGTGGAATCCGCCGGGGAGCCGGGCACGCGGCCCGTGGCATCGCTGAAGGCGGCGGCGAGCAGCGACTGTTCGCTCCATTCGCCGCGCTCGAACACCGCGACCAGCCGGCCGGCGCTCATCACGCCGATGCGGTCGCACATGGCCATCAGCTCGCGCAGGTCGCTGGACACCATCAGGAGCGCCTTGCCGGCGTCGGTCATGCGGTCGAGTTCGGCGTACAGGTCGGCGCGTGCGCCCACGTCCACGCCGCGCGTGGGTTCGTCGAGCAGCAGCACCTTGCATTCGCGGTGCAGCCAGCGCGCGAACACCACCTTCTGCTGGTTGCCGCCGCTGAGCGTGGACACGGGCTGTTCGATGCTGCGCGAGCGGATGCGCAGCAGCTCGACCAGCCGACGCGCGATCTGGCGCTCCTTGGCGCGGCGCAGCCAGCCGGCATGCGAGATCGCACCGAGGTCGCTCAGCGTGGCGTTGACGCGGATCGGCTGCGTGAGCAGCAGGCCCTGCGACTTGCGGTCTTCGGTCACGAGGCCGATGCCCGCGCGAATGGCCTGCATTGGCGAGCGCCAGCCCTTGCGCGCATGCTGCACGGGCTGTGCGGCCGGCGTGCCGTCGTGCAGCACGACCTCGCCGCGGTCGGCGCGGTCGGCGCCGAACAGCAGCCGCACGAGCTCGGTGCGGCCCGAGCCGACCAGGCCGGCCAGCCCCATGACTTCGCCCGCGCGCAGTTCGAGATCGACGTCGCGCACCACCTGCGCCCGGCCGATGCCGCGCGCGCTCAGCAGCACCGGGCCCGCCACGCGGCGCGCGCGGCCTTCGTGCTCGTGCACCGCGCGCCCGACCATGCGCTGCACCAGTTCGGATTCGCGCACGCCGGCCATGGCGCGCACGTCGACCAGCTTGCCGTCGCGCAGCACCGCCACGCGGTCGGCGATGCGCTGCAGCTCTTCGAGGCGGTGCGACACGTAGACGATCGCCACGCCGCGCAGCTTCAGCAGCTCGATCTGCTCGAACAGGTGCGCGGTTTCGCGCGGCGTGAGCATGGCGGTGGGCTCGTCGAGCACCAGCACGCGCGTGTCGTCCTGCAGGTTGCGCGCAATCTCGACCATCTGCTGCTGGCCGATGCCCAGCCGCGCCACCGGCGTGGCCGGGTCGATGCCGTCCAGGCCGATCTTGGCGAGCTGGCGCTCGGCCAGCTCGTGCAGCGTGGCGCGGCGGATCCAGCCGCTCTTGTGCGGCAGGCGGTCGAGCAGCAGGTTCTCGGCCACCGACAGCGTGGTGACGAGGCCGAGTTCCTGCATGACCATGCGCACGCCCAGCCGCTCGGCATCGCGGCGCGAGGCCGGCGCAAAGGGCTGGCCATCGAGCTGCATGCCGCCGCGCGTAGGCTGCACCAGCCCGCAGACAATCTTCGACAGCGTGCTCTTGCCCGCGCCGTTCTCGCCCGTGAGCGCGAGCACCTCACCCGCGCGCAGCTCGAGCGAGACGCCGTCGAGCACCGGCGCCGCGTAATCCTTGCCGACCGTGCTCAGGGCGAGCACGGCGGTGGGTAAGGGCGGATTCATGGCGGCGTCGGGTGCGGCGGTCAAAACGAGGTCTTCTTCTTTTTTGGGGGAGCGGAGCGGCTTACTTCGACGACTTGGTGACGAGCACCACGTCGGTCTTCACTTCGGCCGGCATTTCCGATTGCTTCTTCTTGTCGGCGATGGCCTTCAGCGCGGTCTCGATGCCGAACACGGCCTGCTTGGCGGCGAACTGGTCGGCGGTGGCGAGCACGCGGCCGTCCTTCAGCATCGGCTTGATGGCGCCGATGTTGTCGTAGCCCACCACCAGCACCTTGCCGGTCTTGCCCGCGGCCTTGACGGCGGCGACGGCGCCCAGCGCCATGCTGTCGTTGCCGGCCAGCAGGGCCTTCAGGTCGGGGTGCTCGCGCATCATGCCGGCGGCCACGGTGTTGCCCTTGTCGATTTCCCACTGGCCCGACTGCACGCCGACCACGGTCATGCCGCCGGCCTTCATGGCGTCCTGGTAGCCCAGCGTGCGCTGCTGTGCATTGAAGGTGGTCGACACGCCTTCGATGATGCCGACCTTGTCGCCCGACTTCAGCTCCTTGGCGAGCGCGTCGCCCACCAGCTTGGCGCCGGCGCGGTTGTCGGGGCCGACGAAGGGCACCTGGATGCCCTTTTCCTTCAGGGCGTCGGCGTCCAGCCGGTTGTCGATGTTCACGACCAGGATGCCCTTGTCGATGGCCGCCTTGATCACCGGCACCAGCGCCTTCGAATCGGCCGGCGCGATGACCAGCGCGTTGATCTTCTGCGCCACCATCTGCTCGACCATCTTGATCTGGGCGGCGGTGTCGGTCTCGTCCTTGATGCCGTTGGCCACCAGCGTGTACTGCGCGGCGTTGGCCTTCTGGTGCGCCTTGGCGCCGTCTTCCATGGTGCGGAAGAACTCGTTGGCCAGCGACTTCATGACCAGCGCGACCTTCGGCTTGTCCTGCGCGAAGGCGGGCGTTCCGGCGATGGCGCCCAGCAAGGTCAGTGCGGCAGCGCTTTGCAGGGTACGGCGGGTGAACTTCATGGTGGATGTCTCCTGAAATGAGGGGTCAGAGCGGAACGCCGGTCTGTGCCGGGGGCTCCGATGTTAATCGAGGGAAACGTTTGCGCAAACGTTTGCCAGTCGGGTCAAACCCTGAGCCTTTCGGGCCTCGAAGCCGCTGCCAGAGGGCTTTCGCGCAGGGTCGAGCGCGTCGGGAAAAGGGCGCGCCGGCGTGGCGGGAAGGGCGCCCGACCCGGGGGAGAACCCGGTCAGCCTAAAATCGGGGGTTACCCAAGAGGACCTCCCATGAGTTTGCAATGCGGCATCGTCGGCCTGCCCAACGTCGGTAAATCCACCCTTTTCAATGCGTTGACCAAGGCCGGCATCGCAGCGGAAAACTATCCGTTCTGCACCATCGAGCCCAACGTGGGCGTGGTGGAAGTGCCCGATCCGCGGCTCGACCAGCTGAGCGAGATCGTCAAGCCCGAGCGCGTGGTGCCCGCCATCGTCGAGTTCGTCGACATCGCCGGCCTCGTGGCCGGTGCCAGCACCGGTGAAGGCCTGGGCAACAAGTTCCTGGCGCACATCCGCGAGACCGACGCCACCGTGAACGTGGTGCGCTGCTTCGACGACGAGAACGTGATCCACGTGGCAGGCAAGGTCGACCCGATCTCCGACATCGAGGTGATCCAGACCGAACTCTGCCTGGCCGACCTGGCCACGGTCGAGAAGGCGCTGCACCGCCACACCAAGGTGGCCCGCTCGGGAGACAAGGACGCGCAGAAGCTCGTCGGCCTGCTCGAACGCTGCCAGGCCGCGCTGAACGAGAACACGCCGGTGCGCGCGCTCGAGTTCACGAAGGAAGAGCTGCCGCTGGTGAAGAGCTTCACGCTGATCACCGCCAAGCCCGCCATGTTCGTGGGCAACGTGTCGGAAGACGGCTTCGAGAACAACCCCTACCTGGACCGCCTGCGCGAGTACGCCGCCAAGCAGGGCGCGCCCGTGGTCGCCATCTGCGCCAAGATCGAAGCCGACCTGGCCGAGATGGACGACGAAGACAAGAAGATGTTCCTGGCCGAAATCGGCCAGGAAGAACCGGGCCTGAACCGCCTGATCCGCGCGGCCTTCAAGCTGCTGGGCCTGCAGACCTACTTCACCGCCGGCGTGAAGGAAGTGCGCGCCTGGACCATCCACATCGGCGACACCGGCCCCCAAGCTGCCGGCGTGATCCACGGCGACTTCGAGAAGGGCTACATCCGCGCCCAGACCATCGCGTTCGACGACTACATCGCCTTCAAGGGCGAGCAAGGCGCCAAGGATGCGGGGAAGATGCGGTCGGAAGGCAAGGAATACGTTGTCAAGGATGGCGACGTGATGAACTTCCTGTTCAGCTCGTAATTGAGCTCGCCCCCAGGCTGCGCGGCACTGCGTGTCCGCTACGCCAACCCCCTACCGGGGGCAACACCTGAGGCCCGGCAAAGCCGGTTCCTCGGTGTTTCACGAAGGGGCTTCGCTGTCGCTTGCCTCGTCGATCAGTTGGTCTTCTGCTTGCCCCACACCACGGTGTCGTCCACCGCATAGGCGGCACACGTCACCTTGCGTTCGGTGCAGCCTTTCAGATGCTCGGTCAGCGCGGCCGAGCTGGTGGCAGTGCCGAACTTCTGATCGCCGGTGATCAGGAAGATCCGGGGCCGGGCCTGCAGCAGGAACTGGCGGTACGCATTGCGCACCGGGGTCGGGTCGGCGCCGATGGGCGGCAGGGCCTGCAGGTCCGACAGCTCGGCGTGGCCGGACGGCGCGGGTTCCCCGTTGGGGCCGAACACCACGCCGGTGGTCTTCAGCAGATCGCGCCATGTCGCCAGCTCCGTGGTCACGCGCTGAGGCAGTTCCATCACCCATTGCGCCGGATAGGCAAAGCCGAGGTTCGCGCCGCCGGGCGCCACGCTGTCGCTCACGCCGACCAGCCGGCCCTCGGTGTCGAACAACCCGCCGCCGCTGGAGCCTGAAGACACGGGCGCTGACGTTTGCACGATCGGCAGTTGCCCGGGCGCGCGCGGACGCAGCGCGGAGATCAGGCCTTCGCTCAGCGTGCGTTCGAGGCCGTGCGGGCTGCCGACGGCGAACACGCGCTGGCCGACGCGCAGTTCACTGGCGGGCACGATCTGCACGGCGGGCAACTGCAGCGGCGTTTCGCTCGTGAGCACGCACAGGTCGCGCGACGGGTCGGGGTCGCGCACGATGCGGGCGATGCGCAGCGTGGTCGGGCCCTGCTCCACGGTGACGGCGACGGCGCCGTCGACCACATGGCAGGCCGTGGCCAGCGCACCCGGGGTCACGGCCACCGCGCTGCCGATGGCGGTCTGGTTGTTGCCGCGTTCGCCCTTCACGGTCCAGACGGCGGGCGCGACCTTGCGGAACACCTCCTCGGGCGTGAGTGCCCAGGCCTGGCAGGCCGCGAGGCTGAGCCAGAGTCCGGTGATGAACAGCGAGATGCGGCGGCGCCGCGTGGAGTGAGGGGCCATCCGGGTCAGTGTAGGAAGCGGCCCTACGGTTTGCCGTAGGCGATGACGCTGTCGCAGCGGGCGCCTGAAGCCCGCACGTGTTGTGGTTAGACTGCGCGCCCGCTGCATCCTCTGCCGGAAGGCCTTCATTCGCCATGCTCACTGTCCATCACCTGAACAACTCGCGCTCGCAACGTGTGCTCTGGCTGCTCGAAGAGCTCGAGCTGCCCTACGAGATCGTCCATTACCAGCGCGACCCCAAGACCATGTTGGCGCCCGCTTCGCTGAAGGCCGTGCATCCGCTGGGCAAGTCGCCCGTGGTGACGACCGACGACGGCGCGACGCTGGCGGAATCGGGCGCGATCATCGAGTCGCTCATCGAGCGCTACGGCCAGGGCCGGCTCGCGCCCGCGCCGGGTTCGCCCGAAGCCTTGCGCTACCGCTACTGGCTGCACTTCGCCGAAGGCACGGCGATGTCGCCGCTGCTGCTCAAGCTGGTGTTCGACCGCATCGAGACGAGCAAGATGCCCTTCTTCGCCAAGCCGATCGCCAAGGCCATCGCGGCGAAGGCGAAGTCGGCCTTCATTCATCCGAACATCACGGGCCATCTGAATTTCATGGAGGCCGAACTCGGCCGCAGCGAGTGGTTCGCGGGCAATGAATTCACGGGCGCCGATATCCAGATGAGTTTCGTGGTCGAAGCCTCGCAGGCGCGCGGCGGGCTCGATGCGCGGCGGCCCAAGCTCATGGCCTACCTGGAGCGCATCCATGCGCGCCCGGCCTACCAGCGCGCGCTGGAACGCGGCGGCCCCTACGAACTGCTGAGCTGAGTTTTTTCGACCACGCGCTTCATGACGGAAAGACGTATAGAAGCGCGTAGGTCATCGTCACGTAGCGCAGGAACTTGCCGATCGCCATGTAGCCCACGCAGGGCCAGAACGGCAGCTTGAGCCAACCCGCGACCGCGCACAGCGGGTCGCCCACGATCGGCAGCCAGCTCAGCAGGCAGGCCTTCGGGCCCAGCCGCTCGAGCCAGCCGAGCACGCGCAGGTGGTGTTTCGAGTGCGAGTATTTGTCGGCCACCTTGTGCGCGCCGTAGCCCATCCACCAGTCGACCGCGCCGCCCAGCGTGTTGCCGATGGTGGCCACGGCAATGGCCTGCCAGAACATCTCGGGGTTGAGTTTCAGCAGGCCGAACAAGATCGGTTCGGAGCCCACCGGCAGCAGCGTGGCCGATACGAAGGCCGCGATGAACAGCGTCGAAAGTCCGTACTGGGGGAGCGCGAGGAGCGCCAGGAGTGCGTCGAGCCAGGCTTGCATAAGGTCGGCGAAGTATAGGCAGCGCTCACGTCGCAAGCGCGTGGGAGAAGGCCCCGCGAAATACTGGTGTTTACGCCTGTGTCGCAAGCGCAAAAAGGCGTAAATCGTTTCAGTCGCTGAAATGCCACGTGGCTACAATCGTGCCTCATTTTTCAGCAGCCGACCCGCACAGCACTCCTTCCCATGACCTTGCAGATCGGCACCCACACGCTGGAAAACCGGCTGTTCGTCGCGCCCATGGCCGGCGTGACGGACCGGCCCTTCCGCATGCTGTGCCGCGAACTCGGCGCGGGCTATGCGGTCAGCGAGATGGTCACCTCGCGCAAGGAACTCTGGAACACGCTGAAGACCTCGCGGCGCGCCAACCACGACGGCGAGCCGGGCCCCATTGCGGTGCAGATTGCCGGCACCGACGCGGCCATGATGGCCGAGGCCGCGGTCTACAACATCGAGCGCGGCGCGCAGATCATCGACATCAACATGGGCTGCCCGGCCAAGAAAGTCTGCAACAAGTGGGCCGGCTCGGCGCTGATGCGCGACGAGCCGCTGGCGCTCGAGATCGTGCAGGCCGTGGTCGATGCGGCGCAACCATTCAACGTGCCGGTCACGCTCAAGATGCGCACCGGCTGGAGCGAAGACCACCGCAACGCGGTGAAGCTCGCGCGCGACTTCGAATCGGCCGGCGTGCAGATGCTCACCGTGCACGGGCGCACGCGCGAGCAGGGCTACAAGGGCCACGCCGAGTACGACACCATCGCCGCCGTGAAGGCCGCGGTGCGCGTGCCGGTGGTGGCCAACGGCGACATCCGCTCGCCCGAGAAGGCGCGCGACGTGCTCGCGGCCACGGGCGCCGACGCCGTGATGATCGGCCGCGCCGCGCAGGGCCGGCCGTGGATCTTCCGGGAGATCGCGCATTTCCTGGACACCGGCACCCACCTGGCGCCGCCGCTGGTGGCCGAGGTGCGCCGGCTGCTGCTCGATCACCTGGTGGAGCACTACGCGCTGTACGGCGAGTTCAGCGGCGTGCGCACGGCGCGCAAGCACATCGGCTGGTATGTGCGCGCGCTGCCCGATGGCGAGGCGTTCCGCGCACGCATGAACGCCATCGAAGACTGCGCCGGCCAGCTGCGCGCGGTCGACGACTATTTCCAGGGGCTTGCGGACCGCATGGACCGCATGCCCGCCCCGACGGCAGACGAGGAGCCGGCGGGAGAAGAGGAGACGGCCTGCGCCGTCGATTGAGCGAAGACAAAAAGAGAAGAAGCAATGAGCAAGAAACACATCGAGGACTGCGTTCGCAGCAGTCTGGACAGCTACTTTCGCGATCTGCGGGGCACCGAACCCGACGGCATGTACGAGATGCTCGTGCGCGTGGTCGAGAAACCCCTGCTCGACGTCGTCATGACGCGCGCCGAAGGCAACCAGTCCCGGGCCGCCCAATGGCTGGGCCTGAACCGCAACACGCTCCGCAAGAAATTGGTCGAGCACAAACTTTTGAAATAACTCCACGGCATATCCCATGGCTCAGACCGCACTCCTTTCCGTTTCCGACAAGACCGGCATCCTTGAATTCGCGCAGGCCCTGCATGGCTTGGGCGTCAAGCTGCTGTCCACCGGCGGTACCGCCAAGCTGCTGGCCGACGCCGGCCTGCCGGTGACCGAGGTCGCCGACCACACCGGCTTTCCCGAAATGCTCGACGGCCGCGTGAAGACGCTGCACCCGAAGATCCACGGCGGCCTGCTGGCGCGCCGCGACCTGCCCGCGCACGTCGCCGCCATCAAAGAGCACGGCATCGACACCATCGACCTGCTGGTGGTCAACCTGTACCCGTTCGAAGCCACCGTGGCCAAGCCCGGCTGCACGCTCGAGGACGCCATCGAGAACATCGACATCGGCGGACCGGCGATGGTGCGCAGCGCCGCCAAGAACTGGAAGGACGTGGGCGTGCTCACCGACGCCTCGCAGTACGCCGTGGCGCTGGCCGAACTCAAGGCCGACGGCAAGCTCAGCGACAAGACCAAGTTCGCGTTCTCGGTGGCCGCGTTCAACCGCATCGCCGACTACGACGGCGCCATCAGCGACTACCTCTCGGCCATCGACTTCGACGCCAGCATCGGCCAGCCCGCGCCCACGCGCTCGCTGTTCCCGGCACAGAGCAACGGCCGCTTCGTGAAGGTGCAGGACCTGCGCTACGGCGAGAACCCGCACCAGCAGGCCGCGTTCTACCGCGACCTGTACCCGGCGCCCGGTTCGCTCGTGTCGGCCAAGCAGCTGCAGGGCAAGGAGCTGAGCTACAACAACATTGCCGACGCCGATGCGGCGTGGGAATGCGTGAAGAGCTTCGACGTGCCCGCCTGCGTGATCGTCAAGCACGCCAACCCCTGCGGCGTGGCCGTGGGCGCCGATGCACTCGAGGCCTACAGCAAGGCCTTCAAGACCGACCCGACCTCGGCCTTCGGCGGCATCATCGCCTTCAACCGCCCGGTCGACCTCGCCACCGCGCAGGCCGTCAACAAGCAGTTCGTCGAAGTGCTGATGGCACCGGGCTACACGCCCGAGGCGCTGGAAGTGTTCCAGGCCACCAAGGCCAAGCTCAACGTGCGCGTGCTCGAGATCGCACTGCCCCAGGGTGGCGCCACCGACTGGGACAACGGCCGCAACGCGATGGACGTCAAGCGCGTCGGCTCGGGCCTCCTGATCCAGACCGCCGACAACCACGAGCTGGCACTGGCCGACCTCAAGGTGGTCAGCAAGAAGCAGCCCACGCCGCAGCAGCTGCAAGACCTGCTGTTCGCCTGGAAGGTCGCGAAGTACGTCAAGAGCAACGCGATCGTGTTCTGCGCCGACGGCATGACCATGGGCGTGGGCGCGGGCCAGATGAGCCGCCTCGATTCGGCGCGCATCGCCAGCATCAAGGCCGAGCACGCGGGCCTGTCGCTCAAGGACACGGCGGTGGCGAGCGACGCCTTCTTCCCGTTCCGCGACGGCCTCGATGTGGTGGTGGACGCGGGCGCGGGCTGCGTCATCCAGCCGGGCGGCTCGATGCGCGACCAGGAAGTGATCGACGCGGCCGACGAGCGCGGCGTGGTGATGGTGTTCTCGGGCGTGCGCCACTTCCGGCACTGAGCCTGCGGCCCTGCGGGGCCTTCGCACACAAGGCCAGGGTCGCTTACGCGGCCCTGGCCTTTTTTGTGATCGTCGTCGTTACTCGTGCGTGCCGAAGCGGTACTTGAGCTGGAAGCTGATCGCGCCGTAGAGGCGATTCCTGATCGTCGGCACGTAGGCGATGTTCAGGCCCCAGTTCTTGCCCTCGATGGCGGCCGTCGGAATGATGGCCGGAAACCAGTTGCCGTTGCGGTAGTCGGGGTAGCCGTCGAAGCCGCCCACCACCGCGCCGAACTTCACGCCGTAGAACTCGAAGGGCAGGATGTACAGGCCGACGTAGTGCGACTGGCGCCGGTTGCTGTTGTGGAAGGTGCCGGCCGTGACGCGGTAGGTGTCGTTCAGCGGGTACTCGAAGCCCAGGCCCGGGTTGGCGTTTTCCAGGCCCTTGCTGCTGTCGAAGTGGGCCGAGTAGAAGCCGGGGTTGATCCAGATGTTCTTCGGCTCGAAGGACTGTGCCAGCGCGAGGCCCGGCAAAAGAAGAGCACTCAGCAGCGGCAGCATGCGCAAGGGGGTCATGGGCGGGGCATCCTGAAATTGGTCTGTCTCGCGGCTTCGATGGTGGCTGCGATGACGGCTTCCCTTGGGTCTGCGTGCGTGGGCACGGCCCCGCGAACGCCGGCGCAATATACACGCGGCGATCGCGAAAACGATGACATCGCTCAGGCGGGCCGCGCCAGGTACTTGCGAAACAGCTCGGCCAGCCGCAGCGCCGCCAGCGACAGCGGCTTGCCGCGCGGCGAGACGATGCCCAGCTCCAGCGGCGGCACCGGCATCGCGAGCGGCACGCGCTCCACCAGATCGGCATACGGCGGCATGGTGAGCATGCCGGCCGGCCCGACCATCAGCGCGTCGCTGCGGGTCAGCAGGCCCCAGCTCACGCCGAACGAGGCCACCTCGATGCGGTGCTCCGGCAGCGGCAGGCCCTGCGCGGCGTACTGCTCGAGCAAGAAGGTGTGCTGGCTGCCCGGCGCCAGGTGCATCAGCCATTCGGCGCCCGCCACTTCTTCCCAGCGGGTGGCGCGGTTCAGCGGATGGCCGCGCCGGCAGAGCACCGCCATCTCGATCATGTCGAGCCGTTCGAACGCGAAGTCGGCATCGAGCGCCGCGGCCACCGGGCCCGCCACCGCGAAGTCGATCGTGCCTTCGCGCAGCAGCGGCAGCACCTGGGGGATCAGGCCGTCGAAGAGTTTGAGCTGCGCATGCGGCATGGCCTTGCGGAAGGCGCGCACCACCTCGGGCAGCACGCCCAGGAACACCATTGGCGTCACGGCGACGGCCACGCGCCCGTGCTGGCTGCCCTGCAGGATGCGGATGTCCTGGCGCGCGAGTTCGAGCTGCTGGTGCGCCAGCCGCGCGCGCACGGTGAGCTGGCGGCCGCACTCGGTGAACTCGATGCCGCGCGAACTGCGCAGCACCAGCTGGGCGTCGACCTCGGCCTCGAGTTCGCGGATCGCCTTGGTCACTGCCGCCTGGCTCAGGTGCAGGCTGCGCGCGGCGGCGCGGATGCTGCCGGTGTCGGCCAGCCGCAGCCAGGCCTTGAGCTGGTGGTCCTTCATGCGGCGCATTCTGCCGCCCGGCGCCACCGGGTGATCCCCAGACAAACGCAGGTTGTCATCGCGACAAGCGATTGTCTTTTCCGGCGCGCGGCCGATTTCTAGACTTTGCGCACCGGTCGTCTCATGGTGAGCGGCGGGACTCTCACAGGAGATCGCTTCGTGCCTGCACTGTCATTCGCGTGGACCCGCCGCACCGTCCTGGCCGGGTTGGCCGCCGTTGCCCTGGGCGCCTCGATGGGCGCCTCGGCCCAGTTTCCCGAGCGCCCGTTGAAATTCATCGTGCCCTATGCCGCCGGGTCGGGCGTGGACGTCGCGGTGCGGCCGGTCGCCGACGCCATGGGGCGCGAGCTGGGCCAGGCCCTGGCGGTGGACAACCGCCCCAGCGCCGGCGGCATCGTCGGCACGCAGGCGCTGGCCACCTCCGCGCCGGACGGCTACACGGTCGGCTACGGCAACCTCGTCACGCTGAGCATCAACCCGGCCTTCTTCTCGAAGCTGCCCTACGCGCCCGAGAAAGACCTGGTGCCGGTCGGCCTGATCTCGAGCAACGCCTACGTGCTGATCGTGCGCAAGGACCTGCCGGTGCGCAACTTGCAGGAGCTCATCGCCTACGGTCGCGAGCATCCCGGCAAGCTCTCGGCCGGCTCGCCCGGCATCGGCAGCGCGGGCCACCTGACCGGCGAACTGCTGAAGGCCGAGACCGGGCTGACGATGGTGCAGGTGCCCTACAAGACCGGCACGCAGGCGGTCGGCGACATGGTCAACGGCCAGCTCGACGTGACCATCGAGAACATCTCGGCGGTGCTGCCGTTCATCCAGCAAGGCCGGGTCAAGGCGATTGCCGTGACCAGCGCCAGGCGCGCCGGGGTGCTGCCCGAGGTGGCGACGGTGGCCGAGAGCGGCGTGCTCGGTTTCGAGGTGGTGGCCTGGGGCGCGCTGATGGCGCCGGCGGGCACGCCGCGCAAGACAGTCGACCGGCTCAACACCGCGTTGCGCGCCGCGCTCGCCGACCCGGCCGTGGTGCGCGCCAACGCCGCGCTGTCGATCGAGGCGCTGCCCTCGAGCCCCGAGGAACTCAGCGCGCTGATGAAGCGCGAGAAGCCGCGCTGGGCCGATGCCGTGCGGCGCGCGGGCGTCAAGGGCGACTAACGCGTCCGATCGATCGATTTCATTTTTCCCAAGGAGACAACGCATGCAACTCTGGCAACTGGAAGCCGCCGACCTGGCGCAGCGCATCAAGGCGCGCGAGGTCTCGTGCGTCGAGGCGGTGCGCAGCAGCCTGGCGCGCCTGGAGGCCGTCAACCCGCGGGTGAACGCGGTGGTCGACGGCTGCGCCGACGAGGCCCTCGGCGCGGCGGCGCAGGCCGATGCCGTGCTCGCGAAGGGCGAGGCGACCGGGCCGCTGCACGGCGTGCCGGTCACCATCAAGGTCAACGTCGACCAGCGCGGGCATGCCACCACCAACGGCGTGGAGGCTTACCGCAGCGTCGTGGCGAAGGACGACAGCCCCGTGGTCGCGAACCTGCAGCGCGCCGGCGCGATCGTGGTCGGCCGCACCAACACGCCCGCGTTCTCGATGCGCTGGTTCACCGACAACGCGGCGCACGGGCGCACGCTGAATCCGTACGACGCCGACGTCACGCCGGGCGGTTCCAGCGGTGGCGCGGCGGCGGCGGTGGCGGTGGGCATCGGCGCCATCGCGCACGGCAACGACCAGGGCGGATCGATCCGCTACCCGGCCTACGCCTGCGGCGTGTACGGCCTGCGCCCGAGCTTCGGCCGCGTGCCGGCCTTCAACCCTTCGGGTGCGGGCGAGCGGCCGATGGTGGTCCAGCTCACGTCGGTGCAGGGGCCGCTGGCGCGCAGCGTGCGCGACCTGCAGCTGGCCTTTGCCGCGATGGCGCAACGCGATGTGCGCGACCCGTGGTGGGCGCCCGCGCCGCTGGAGTCTGCGTCGACCGGGCCCGTCAGCGTGGCGTTGTGTACCGAGTTGCCCGGCTACGCCTGCGACCCCGAAGTAGCCGATGCGTTGCAGCGCGCCGCACGCCGTCTGGAGCGCGCCGGCTACCGTGTCGAGCCTGCGCAGCCGCCGCGCCTGCGCGAGACGGCCGACCTCTGGCTGTCGCTGACGATGGCCGACAGCCGGCTGCTGGTGGAAGAGGCGCTGATGCGCGACGGCGACGACACCATCCGCCAGGCCTACCGCGCCATGGACGCGCACGCGCCGCAGTTCGACACGGCCAGCTACATGCGCGCCTTGGCCGCGCGCACGGGGCTGATGCGCGAATGGGCGCTGTTCCTGCAGCGCCATCCGCTGCTGTTGATGCCGGTGTCGTGGCGCCATCCGTTCCCGGTCGACGCCGACCAGCGCGGCAGCGCCGCGATGCGGGAGATCCTGGATGCGCAGAGCCCGCTGTTGTCCACCGCGATCCTGGGCTTGCCGGGGCTGTCGGTGCCGATGGGGCTGCGCCACGGGCTGCCCACGGGCGTGCAGCTCGTGAGCGACCGCTTCCGGGAAGACCTGTGCCTGGCCGCGGCCGAGGTGCTCGAAGCCGAGGCCGGACCGGTGGCGGCGGTCGACCCCGCCTGAGCGGGGAGGGTGCGCGTCAGCGCTTACTGAAGATGTCGCGCGCCGCGGCGATGGTGGCCGCGATGTCGTCCTCGCTGTGCGCGGCGCTCACGAAGCCTGCTTCATAGAGCGCCGGCGCGATGTACACGCCGCGGTCGAGCAGGCCGTGGAACAGCGCATTGAACTGTGCGTTGTCGGTGGTCATCACCGTCGCGTAGTTTTGCGGCAGTTCGTTCATGAGGAAGAAGCCGAACATGCCGCCTTCGCTGTCAGCGTTGAAGGGCTGGCCCTCGGCGGCCGCGGCGGCCTTCAGGCCGTCGACCAGCGTGCGGGTTTTCTGGGCCAGCGCTTCGTAGAAGCCGGGCTTCGAGATTTCCTTCAGCGTGGCCAGGCCGCAGGCGGTGGCCACCGGGTTGCCCGACAGCGTGCCGGCCTGGTAGACCGGGCCCAGCGGCGCGAGCTGTTCCATGATGGCGCGCGGGCCACCGAAGGCCGCCAGCGGCATGCCGCCGCCGATGACCTTGCCGAGGACCGTGAGGTCGGGCGTGATGCCCAGCACGCCCTGCGCGCCGTGCAGGCCGACACGGAAGCCCGTCATCACTTCGTCGAAGATCAGCAGCGCGCCGTGCTGCGTGCACAGCTCGCGGCAGCGCTTCGCGAAAGCGGGCGTGGCGCGCACGAAGTTCATGTTGCCGGCGATCGCCTCGATCATCAGGCAGGCGATGTCCTTGCCGTGCAGCGCGAAGGCTTCTTCGAGCTGCTGCAGGTTGTTGTACTCGAGCACCAGCGTGTGCTGCACCACCTCGGGCGGCACGCCGGCCGAGGTCGGGTTGCCGAAGGTGGCGAGGCCGGAACCGGCCTTCACCAGCAGCGCGTCGGCATGGCCGTGGTAGCAGCCTTCGAACTTGACGATGGTCTTGCGGCCGGTGGCGCCGCGCGCCAGGCGCAGCGCGCTCATGGCGGCTTCGGTGCCCGAGCTCACGAGGCGCACCATCTCCATCGACGGCACCAAGGCCAGGATGGCTTCGGCCAGTTCGATCTCGCGCTCGGTCGGCGCGCCGTACGAGAAGCCTTCGAGCACGGCCTTCTGCACCGCCTCGACCACGGCGGGGTGGCCATGGCCCAGGATCATCGGACCCCAGGAGCCGATGTAGTCGATGTAGCGCTTGTCGTTGGCGTCCCAGAAATAGGCGCCTTGCGCGCGCTGGATGAAACGGGGCGTGCCGCCGACGGCCTTGAAGGCGCGCACGGGCGAGTTCACGCCGCCGGGGATCACGGCGCGGGCGCGCTCGAAAAGAAGGTCGTTCTGGTCAGTCATCAGTGTCGCGTGTCGTGCGGGGGTAAAGCGAAATCGGGAGGGGTGTCGGGCGCGTCGTCATCGTCTTCGTCGTCCTCGGGCTCGGCCCAGAACAGGCGGTCGGGCAGCACGTGGCCCATGCCGGGGCGAAAGCCCGCGTCGAGGCAGCGGTCCATGTAAGCGAGCGCTTCGGTCGTGGCAGCCACGAGGTCGGTGCCGCTGGCCAGCAGGGCGGCGAGCGCGGCCGAGAGCGTGTCGCCGGCGCCGGCGAAGACGGCTTCGAGCCGTTCGTACTTCTCGCTGGCCAGCACCGACTGCGGCGAGGCCAGCACGTTGTCGATGAACTGGTCGGGCAGCACCATGCCGGTGACCAGGGTGTAGGGCACGCCGAACTCGCCGGCGGCCTTGGCGATGTCGCGCGCGCCGGGCGGGCGCTCGCCGCTCCAGTCGGGCAGCAGCCAGCGCCACAGGGTGCTGTGGTTTCCAACCAACACCGTGGTCTGGGGCAGCACGAGGTCGCGAAAAGCGTCGAGATAGGCCTCGATGAGGTTCTCGTCCCACCACGACAGGTTGGGCATGTAGGCCACCACGGGCACGTCCGGGTAGTCGGCGGCGGTCTCGGCGATGGTGCTCAGCGCCTCGGGGGTGCCGGCAAAGCCCACCTTGATCAGCTGGACCTCGACGTCTTCCAGGATGGCGCGGGCCTGCTCGGCCACGGCCTCTTCCTCGAAGGCGAAGTGGTCGAAGATCTCGGCCGTGTCGCGGGCGTAGGCGCCCGTCACCACCGGCAGGATGTGAGCGCCCACCGATCCCATGGCCAGGGCGTCGGCGCCCAGGCCGCCCGCGCCGCTCGGATCGCTGGCATTGAACACCAGCACGCAGGGGGGATTCAGGTCGCGTTCGCTCAGCGCCTCGTCGTCCTGCGAGGGGTCGTTAAGATTGCCCGGTTTGCGGGTGTTCTCGTCTGGATGTAAGTAGATGGTCATACGCCTAGCGAAATCCCCTGGATGGTGGCATAGGCGCGACGTTTACGGTCTGCCAGTGAGATACGCATAGATACACTCGTTGCATTTAATGAACAAGGACTTTAAGCTCCGATGAACACGAAAACTTGGATGTGCCTGATTTGTGGGTGGATCTATGACGAAGCGGTTGGTGTACCGGAAGACGGCATCGCGGCAGGCACGGCCTGGGCCGATGTGCCGATGAACTGGACCTGTCCTGAGTGCGGTGCGCGCAAGGAAGACTTCGAAATGGTTGAGATCTGACAAGCATGGCATAGGGCTACGCGATCTGCGTCGATGTTCGGCGCGGCGGGCATCCAAGTCTCATGAGCAGGAGCGTTTGCAATGGGCCCGAATGGATCTGGTTACAAGGTGCTGGTCATCGATGACAGCAACACCATCCGGCGCAGTGCCGAGATTTTTCTGAAGCAGGGTGGGCACGAGGTTCTTCTCGCGGAAGACGGCTTCGACGCGCTCTCCAAGGTTAACGACCACAAGCCTCACCTGATTTTCTGCGACATCCTGATGCCTCGCCTCGACGGCTATCAGACCTGCGCCATCATCAAGCGCAACGCGCATTTCTCCAATGTCCCGGTCGTCATGCTGTCTTCGAAAGATGGCGTATTCGACAAGGCCCGCGGCCGCATGGTCGGGTCCCAGGACTATCTCACCAAGCCATTCACCAAAGACCAGCTGCTGCAGGCCGTGCAGCAGTTTGGCATTGTTCAACAGGAAGTGCAGTAATGCCCATTCGAAAAATCCTCGTCGTCGACGACTCCAAGACGGAACTGGTGTTCCTGACCGACCTCCTCCAGAAGAACGGTTTCTCCGTGAAGACGGCCGAAAACGCCGACGACGCGATGCGCCGCCTCGAGGAAGACCACCCCGACCTGATCCTCATGGACGTGGTCATGCCCGGCCAGAACGGCTTCCAGCTCACGCGCGCCATCGCCCGCGACCCGAAGTACGCCGCCATCCCGATCATCCTGTGCACCAGCAAGAACCAGGAAACCGATCGTGTCTGGGGCATGCGCCAGGGCGCACGCGACTACATCGTGAAGCCGGTCAACGCGGCCGATCTGATGTCCAAGATCAGCGCGCTCGCCTGAGCGGGAACCTGCGCACTCCATGGCGAATCGCGACGCGCTGCGCGCCTTCCAGTCCCGGCTTGCGAGCCGCCTCCAGGCCGCGCGCACCACGGGCGTGGCCGCGAGCTGGCTGGCGGTCGAGGCGGGTGAGGGCAAGTACCTCTTTCCGCTGGCGCACGCCGGCGAAATCTTTCCCTGGACGCCGCCCCAGCCCGTGCCCTACACGGAGCCCTGGTTCCTCGGCGTCGCCAACCTGCGCGGCGGCCTGTACGGCGTCGTGCAGCTGTCGGCGTTTGCGTCCGGTGCGCCGGGCGCCCCCGCCGCCACCGAGGCGGCACGCATCCAATCGCGGCTCGTGGCATTCAACGAGCTGCTGGAAGTCAACTGCGCTTTGCTGGTCGATCGACTGGCGGGGTTGCGGGGTGCGGAGGCCTTCACGGCCGCCGACGCTCCGGGCGCAGAGGCCCCGGCCTGGCACGGGCATCTGTACACCGACGCAGCAGGAGAGCGCTGGCAGGAAGTCAACCTGCAGGCGCTTTCGCAGCAACCCCAGTTTTTGAGTATTGGTGCGTAGTGCTTCGGCACATGGCACTGGCAACCACCTGAAGGACCGACCGTGAGCTCGATCGCCGACAAGTTCAAGAAATTACTCCCCGCGACCAACGGGAACGACAAGGCCCGCGTCGACGGCTCCGGTTCGATATCGCTCGACGATGTCGACACGGTTCAGGTTCCGGACGAAAAAACGATCCGCCTCGCCAAGAAGGGCGAGGGCGCATCCGCCGCCACGGCCGACACCGGCTTCGGCGGCATCGACGCGCTGGGCGACCCGGCGTCCGTCGAAGCCGCCAACGCGGCCACGCTCGAAGCGGTTCCGCTGGCCCCCGCCGCGGGCGGCATGGGCGCCAACCCCGCCAAGCAGCAGCGCGTGCTGGCCATCATGCTGGCCATCGTGGTGCTGGCGCTGTTGCTGGTGGCCGGCTCCGCCATCCTTCGCGCGGAACGCCTGGCGCAGCAGGTGGCGGCCACCGGCCAGTCGCTGATGCAGTCGCAGCGCCTGGCCAAGTCGATCTCGCAGGCCCTCGTCGGCAGCGCCTCGGCGTTCGTCGAAGTGAAGGACAGCGCCGACGACCTCTCGCGCCGCGTGCAGGGCCTGACCAACGGCGACGACGCCTTGCGCCTGGAAGCCGTCGGCAACCAGTACGACGAGGAGATGAACAAGATCAACCCGCTGGTCGCCCGCGCCGACGCGAGCGCCAAGGCCGTGCTGGCCCAGCGCCAGATCCTGACGCAGGTGGGTGCCGCCTTGCGCGACATCAACCAGCAGTCGTCCACGCTGCTCGAAATGACGGAAACCGTCGCGTCGCTGAAGATGCAGCAGAACGCCACGCTGCCCGAGATCTCGGCCGCCGGCCAGCTCGTGATGCTGACGCAGCGCATCGGCAAGTCGACCAACGAGTTCTTCACGGTCGAGGGTGTGAACCCCGACGCCGTGTTCCTGCTGGGCAAGGACCTGAACACCTTCCAGGAAACCACCCGCGGCCTGCTCGACGGCAACGCGCAGCAGCGCTTCCCCGGCTCGAAAGACCCGCAGACGCGCCAGCAGCTCGAAGCCATCCTGAAGACCTACGAACAGATGCGCACGCAGGCCTCGGCCATTCTGGGCAACCTGCAAGGCTTGGTGGCCGCGCGCGAAGCACAGGCGTCCATCCTGACCGACAGCGAGCCGCTGCGTAAGTCGCTGGGCGAACTGCAAGAGAAGCTCTCGGCACGCACCGGCCTGGGCGCCGGCACCATCGTGCTGCTGTTCGTGCTGTCGCTGGCCGCCCTGGCTCTGGCCGGCGCCATCGGTTTCGTGCAGGTGCGCGAAGGCCGCGAACGTGCCGCCGTCGCCGAACGCGAGCGTCTGGCTGCCGAGCAGGCGTCTGAAGAAGCCGGCCGCGTGAACAACGCCAACCAGGCCGCCATTCTTCGGCTGATGAACGAACTGCAGACAGTGGCCGAAGGCGACCTGACGCAGGAAGCGACCGTGACCGAGGACATCACCGGCGCCATCGCCGACTCGGTGAACTACACGGTGGAAGAACTGCGTTTGCTGGTGGGCAACGTGCAGAACACGGCAACCCGCGTGGCGCAGACGACGTCGCAGGTGGAAAACACCTCGACTGAACTGCTCGCCGCCTCGACCGAGCAGCTGCGCGAAATTCGCGAAACCGGCCAGTCGGTGCTGACCATGGCCGAGCGAATCAACGGCGTGTCCTCGCAAGCGCAAGAGTCCGCCACGGTGGCGCGCCAGTCGCTGCAAGCCGCATCGTCGGGCCTGCAGGCCGTGCAGAACGCCATCGGCGGTATGAACTCCATCCGCGACCAGATCCAGGAAACCTCCAAGCGGATCAAGCGCCTGGGCGAATCGTCGCAGGAGATTGGCGAAATCACCGAGCTGATCTCGGACATTACCGAACAGACCAACGTGCTGGCCCTGAACGCCGCCATTCAAGCGGCATCCGCCGGTGAAGCCGGCCGAGGCTTCTCGGTGGTGGCGGAAGAAGTTCAGCGACTGGCCGAACGCTCCGCAGACGCCACGCGCCAGATCTCGGCGCTGGTGAAGGCGATTCAGACCGACACGCAGGATGCGGTGGGCGCCATGGAGCGCTCCACGCAGGGTGTGGTCGAAGGGGCGAAGCTGTCCGACAACGCGGGTACCGCGCTGTCCGAGATCGACCGCGTGTCGCGCCGACTCGCTGACCTCATCGAGCAGATTTCGCAGTCCGCCTCCCGCGAAGCCGATTCGGCCAACGTGGTGGCCGCCAACATCCAGCACATTTTTGCGGTGACGGAACAGACCGGAGAAGGCACTCGGACCACGGCCCAGCAGGTGCGCGAGCTCTCGCAGATGGCCGAAGAACTGCGTCGCTCGGTGGCCCGTTTCAAGATCGCGTGATGAAGCTCTCCCCCAGCCTTCGCGCACTTCGTGTCGCTTCGGCAACCCCCTTCCGGGGGCGACACCAGCGGCCCGGCAAAGCCGGTTCCGCGGTGTCCCTTGAAGTGACCGCGATGGTTGGATGCATTGAGGGCGCGTGGCGCCCAGTGAAAAACTGACAGATAAAGAACGGCGAGCAATCAACGTGTCGATTCAAACCCCTGCCACGGCCCCCCTCGCCGGCAACATGCCGGCCACCGAAGACCTCGGGCCGCTGGCCTGGGTGCTGGGAGAAATCCAGAAATCCCTCGACGGTGTCGGCAAGTCGCTGCGGCGTTTCGTGCGCGACGTGGGCAGTGCCACGGAGCCCGAGAGCGGCCCGCTGCAGATGGCCCGCCAGCAACTGCACCAGGCCGTCGGCGCGCTGCAGATGGTCGGCCACAGCTCGCCCGCACTGGTGCTGGGCACCATCGAATTCGCGGTGCAGGGCTTCATTGCCGAACCGCAGCGCTGCACCGAGAGTGCCGTGCACAAGATCGAGCGTGCCGGCTTTGCCGTCACCGATTTCCTCAGCGCACTGCTGGCCGGCAAGGCCGTGTCGTCGGTGGCGCTGTTTCCGCAGTACCGCGACGTGCTGGAGCTGGGCGGCAATGAGCGCGTCCATCCGGCGGACCTGTGGAGCACGGCGTGGCGCTGGGTCGAGGTCAAGCCTGCCCTCACGCAGGCGGCGCTGGCCTACGACCCGGCCGTGCGTTCGCGGCTCGACCGCGAGGTGCTGCAGCTGGTCAAGAGCGGCGACGCACAGGCCGCGCGACGGCTGCATGCGCTGTGCCTGGGGCTCGGGCGTGGCGCGCTGCTGCCGCGCGTCGCGAGCTTCTGGACGCTGGCCGCGGGCTTCTTCGAAGCCCTCGCGCTGGGCCTGATTCCCGCCGACACCTACGTCAAGCGCGCCGCCTCGCGCGTGCTGCTGCAGTACGCCACGCTGGCGCGCGGCGACAGCGTGGTGTCCGACCGCCTCGGCCAGGACCTGCTCTTCTTCTGCGCCCAGGCCGTGCCGGGCGCGCAGGACGACGCCGCCACGCTGCGCACCGTGCGCAGCGCCTGGGGCGTGACGCAGGAGCCGCGCGTCGACTACACCGTGGTGCAGTTCGGCCGCTTCGATCCGCTGGTGCTCTCGCAGGCGCGCAAGCGCATCGAGACCGCCAAGGAAATGTGGTCGGCGCTCTCGGGCGGCGACATCACCCGCACGCGCCAGGTGGCCGACACCTTCGCGCAGCTCGGCGAATCGCTGCTGAAGCTGCACCCGCCGAGCCAGCCGATGGTGCAGGCGCTGACGCACGCCGTGGACGCCTCGGTGCGTTCCGGCCAGCCGCCCGACACCGAACTGGCGATGGAAGTCGCCACCTCGGTGCTGTACCTCGAAGCCGCGCTCGAAGACCTCGACCCCAGCGATCCGCAGCTCACGGCCCGCACGCTGCAGCTGGCCGGCCGCATCGAACGCGTGCGCGACGGCGGCCGTTCCGAGCCGCTCGAGCCGTGGATGGAGGACCTGTACCGCCGCGTCAGCGACCGCCAGACCATGGGCACCGTGGTCGACGAGCTGCGCAGCCACCTGAGCGAACTCGAGAAGTCGCTCGACCAGTATTTCCGCCGCCCGGCCGAAAAGCCGCTGCTGCGCACCGTGCCCACCCAGCTCATGCAGATGCGCGGCGTGTTCTCGGTGCTGGGGCTCGAGCAGGCCGCGCACACCGTGCAACGCATGCGCGACGACGTCGAGCAGATGCTGCAGGTCAACCGCTCGCCCGTCGAGGAAATGGCCACCTTCGACGCGCTCGGCAACAACCTGGGCGCGCTCGGTTTCCTCATCGACATGCTGGGCTACCAGCCCGCACTGGCCAAGCGCCTGTTCGTGTTCGACGCCGAAGCCGGTGAACTCAAGCCGCTGATGGGCCGCCAGGCCATCGATGCCGCGGCCCCGGCCGAAGGCGCTGCCGCACCGGCCGCCGAGCCCGTGCTCAGCATCGAGGAGGTCGACGCGCAGATCGCTTCCAAGCTTGCCGCCTTGGCCACGCCCAACCGCAAGACCAAGCCGTCGCCGCTGGAGGAATTCAGCCGCAAGGCCGAGAGCTGGACCACCAAGATCACGGGCCCGTCGGCGCTGCCCGACACCGAGGTCACCGAGCTCGAAGAAGACGACCTGCAGAACATCTTCCTGGACGAAGCCCGCGAAGTCGTGGGCAACGGCCTGGCCGCCATCGCCGCGCTCGGCAACCGTCCCGGCGACACCGAAGAACTCACCATCCTGCGCCGCGCGTTCCACACGCTCAAGGGCAGCTCGCGCATGGTCGGCCTCACCGACTTCGGCGACGCCGCCTGGTCGCTCGAGCAGGTGCTCAACACCTGGCTGGCCGACCAGCGCGATGCCACGCCCGAGCTGCTGTCGAGCACCGAGCGCATGCTGCGCGATTTCAGCCAGTGGGTCGAAGCCATCGCCGCCGGCGATGCAGGCACCTGGCACTCGGCACCGTTCAGCCGCGTGGCCAACGCGCTGCTGGCCGGCGAGCCCGTGCCCGCACCGGTGCGCGTGGCCGACGCCGAAGCGCTCGCGGTGGCCGCACGCCACATCGCCGCCGAGCCGGCGCCGCTCGCACTGCCGGAGCTGCCTGAGCTCCCCGACCTGTCGCTGACACCGCAAGATGTGGCAGCCCCTGACGCCACGTTGGACTTCTCCGACTGGCAGCAGGCGCAAGAAGCGCCACACGCACCGACCAAGCCTGTCACACCCGAGCCCGACGACGATTTCGCCTCCACCGACTTCCTCGACTTCGAGGGCAAGCAGAGCACAGCGCCCGCGCCGCTCGAAGCGCTGCCCAGCGGCGACGATTTCGATTTCCTCGCGCCCCCGAAGACGCATGCACCGGCCGAGCCCGCCGTGTCGCACGCCGAGCCCGAGCCCGCCCCGGAAATCGCAGCGACGGTGCCGACCGCATCGGGCCTGCCCGATCTCGAATGGGCGCCGGAGCCGCTGCCGCTGGCTGCTGCTGCTGAGCCTGTCGCCGAGACGGTGGCACCTGTCGAAGTCATCGAGGCCGCCGAAGAACTGCCCGCATTGGAAGTGCCGGCTGAACTGCAGCCGGAACCGGAGCCTGTGTCGGCGACTGTCGAAGTCGCCCCCGAGGCCCCCGTTGTCGTCGAAGAGCTGCCAGCAGCCGTCGTGGCTGAACCAGAACCCGTGCCGGAGCCCGAGCCCGTGCTGGCCGAGGCGGTTCCCGAGCCCGAGTCTTCCATCGCCCCGAGCGCCGAAGACCAGGTCAAGGTGATCGGCCCGCTGCGCATCGGCATCGCGCTGTACAACGTCTACCTCAACGAAGCCGACGAATGGTCCCGCCAGCTGGCGACCGATGTCGGCGAATGGGCGCTCGAAACCCACGAGCGCCTGCCCGACTCGACCATCGCGCTGGCGCATTCGCTGGCCGGCAGCTCGGCCACCGTCGGCTTCCACAGCCTGTCGGGCATGGCCCGCCTGCTCGAATCGGCGCTGCAGCACCTGCAGATGCAGGGCAGCGGCACGCGCGAGCAGGGAGTCGTGCTGGTCGCCGCGGCCGACGAACTGCGTCGCCTGCTGCACCAGTTCGCGGTCGGCTTCCTGCGCGACCCGTCCGAAGCCACGCTGCAGGCGCTGCGCGAAATCGCCGCCGCACCGATGCCGCCCGAAATCGCCGCGGCCCGTTTCGAGACGCTGCTGCCCAAGCAGGTCGTCGCCAACGACGCCTTTGCCGACGTGGTACTGGACGACAACGAAGACGCCATCGACCTGGCCGATGCGGTCGACGTCGACCTGTTCCCGATCTTCGAGGAAGAGGCTGCCGAACTGATGCCCCAGCTGGGCGAGGCGCTGCGCCAGTGGTCGCATCACCCCGACGACGCCGCGCCGCGCGCCTCGGTGCTGCGCACGCTGCACACGCTCAAGGGCAGTGCCCGGCTGGCCGGCGCCATGCGCCTGGGCGAGCGCGCGCACCGCATGGAGTCCGAGATCGAACTGCTGGGCTCCCAGGGGGCCGAGCGGGCCGACATCGAGAAGCTGCTCACGCGCCTGGACACGCTGCAACACACCTTCGACGCCCTGCGCGCGGCCGACGACGCCGCCCAGGTCGAAGTGGCCCAGCTGATCGCCACCGCCAGCCCGACCGCACCCGCCATCCAGCGCGTGCAGGCGGCGCCCGAGGTGCGCGAGTCGGCGAACGACGACCAGGCCGAAGCGGCTTCCGCCGAATCCGCCGTTGACGCTCCGTCGTCCCTGCTGCCGCGCCCCGCGCCGGCCCTGCTCGCGCCGCTGCGCGCTGCCTCGGGCCAGGCGGTGCGCATCCGCACCCAGCTGCTCGACCGGCTGGTCGCGCAGACCGGCGAGGTCATCATCACGCGTTCGCGCCTCGAGGCCGAACTCGGCCAGCTGCGCGGCTCGCTCGCCGACCTCACGGGCAACCTCGATCGCCTGCGCCAGCAGCTGCGCGACATCGAGGTGCAGGCCGAAAGCCAGATGCAGTCGCGCCTGGCGCAAGCCAAGGATTCGCAGCAGAGCTTTGATCCGCTCGAGTTCGACCGCTTCACCCGCGTGCAGGAACTCACGCGCATGATGGCCGAGTCGGTGAACGACGTGGCCACCGTGCAGCGCACCTTGCAAAAGACCGTGCAGGCCACGGAAGACGACCTGAGCGTGCAGGCACGCCAGACGCGCGAACTGCAGCGCGGCCTGCTGCGCACGCGCATGGTGGAGTTCGAAGGCATCTCCGACCGCCTGTACCGCGTGGTGCGCCAGGCCTCGAAGGACACCGGCAAGCAGGTGCGCCTGGACATCGTCGGCGGCTCCATCGAAATGGACCGCGGCGTGCTCGACCGCATGACGCCCGCCTTCGAACACCTGCTGCGCAACTGCGTGGCGCATGGCATCGAGGATGTGGCGGCGCGCGAGAAGGCCGGCAAGGACGCCAGCGGCCTCATCGTCATCGACCTGCACCACGAAGGCAACGACGTGTCGGTGAGCTTCCGCGACGACGGCGCCGGCCTCGACCAGAAGCGCATCGCCGAACGCGCCCGCGCCCTCGGCCTGCTCGGGCCCGACCAGGAGCTGTCGCCCGAAGAAGCCACCGAGCTGATCTTCAAGCCCGGCTTCTCCACGGCCGGGCAGGTGTCCGAATTGGCCGGCCGCGGCATCGGCATGGACGTGGTGCGCGCGCAGATCGCCGCGCTCGGCGGCCGCATCGAAACGCACAGCACGCCGGGCCAGGGCACCACCTTCAAGCTGGTGCTGCCGCTGACCACCGCCGTGACGCACGTGGTGATGCTGCGCGCGGGCGAGGTTTCGATCGGCGTGCCGTCGAACCTCGTGGAACTCGTGCAGCGCGTGAGCGGTGCCGACCTCGAGGCCGCCTACCTGAACCACAGCTTCGCCTTCGGCACCGAGCAGGTGCCGTTCTACTGGGCCGGCGCGCTGCTGCAGCATTCCATCCGCAGCGAGCACGCCGCCACCAAGAACAACACGCTGGTGATCGTGCGAAGCGCGGCGCAGCGCGTGGCCCTGCACGTGGACGAAGTGCTGGGCAACCAGGAAGTCGTGGTGAAGAACCTCGGCCCGCAGCTCGCGCGGCTGCCCGGTTTGGCTGGCATCTCGGTGCTGGCTTCGGGCGCGGTGGCGCTCATCTACAACCCGGTGGCGCTGGCCGCGGTGCACGGCGACCAGGCGCGTGCGCGCCAGACCGCCGCGCTGGCCGCGCCGACGCATGCCGCTTCGGTGGACACCGGCGCGCCGCAGACGCCGGCCGCCTTTGCCCCGGTGGTGCCGCAGATCCCGCTCGTGCTGGTGGTGGACGACTCCATCACCGTGCGCCGCGTCACGCAGCGTCTGCTGCAGCGCGAAGGCTATCGCGTGTCGCTCGCGGCCGACGGCCTGCAGGCGCTCGAGCGCCTGCAGCAGGAGCGCCCGGCCGTGGTGCTGTCGGACATCGAGATGCCGCGCATGGACGGCTTCGACCTGGCCCGCAACATCCGCGCCGACGTGGCCCTGGCCGAGTTGCCGATCATCATGATCACCTCGCGCATCGCCGAGAAGCACCGCGAGTACGCGCGCGACTTGGGCGTGAACCACTACCTGGGCAAGCCGTACTCGGAAGAGGAACTGTTGCGCCTGGTGCGTGCGTACACGAGCGAGCCGGCCGCGCTGGCGGTGGCCTGACCGGCCTCGGCAGCGCCGGCAATCGGCGCGCAAAAGAAAAGGGCCCCTCGGGGCCCTTTTTTCTTGGTTACGGCTTTTGCAAGGCCTTGGCGCGCGCCGCCGCGTAGCGCTGCATCGTCTTCTCCCGCGCCTCCGCGTGGTCCACCACGGGCTTCGGGTAGTTCTCGCCCAGCCTGACGCCTGCCGCCTCCAGCTCGACCGGCGACGCCATCCACGGCGCATGGATCGCCACGTTCGACAGGCCCGCGAGCTGCGGCAGGTAGCGGCGGATGAACTTGCCTTCGGGGTCGAAGCGTTCGCTCTGCGTCACCGGGTTGAAGATGCGGAAATAGGGCTGGGCGTCGCAGCCGGTCGAGCTGGCCCACTGCCAGCCGCCGTTGTTCGAGGCCAGCTCGAAGTCGTTCAGGTGCTGCGCGAAGTAGCGCTCGCCGCGCCGCCAGTCCAGCCCCAGGTCCTTGCACAGGAAGCTCGCCACCACCATGCGCAGCCGGTTGTGCATGTAGCCGCTCTGGCGGATCTGCAGCATTGCGGCATCGACCAGCGGGTAGCCGGTGCGGCCCTCGCACCAGGCGTCGAACAGCTGGTCGGCGTGCTTGCCGTGGTGCCAGGCGATCTTGTCGTACTCGGGGCGAAAACTCTTCGACTCGCCGTTCGCATGCACATGCGGAAAGTGCGCCAGGATCTGGAAGTAGAAGTCGCGCCAGACCAGCTCGCTGAGCCAGGTCGCGGCCCCGGTGTTTCCCTGCAGCGCCAGCTGGTGCGCCACGCTGGCCAGCTGGCGGATCGACACCGTGCCGAAGCGCAGGTGCACGCCCATGTAGCTGGGCCCGCGCACGGCCGGGAAGTTACGCGCCTCGTCGTAGCGGTCGATGCGCTCGAAGAAATCCTCGAACAGCGCGCCCGCGCCGCGCGTGCCGGTGGGAATCTCCAGCGTCTGGAGGTTGGTGCTTTCAAAACCGATCTCGCCCAGCGTGGGCACGGGCCCGTTCAGGGCCGGGGGCGGCGGGGCGAGCGCGTCGCCGTGGCTGCGCACCGGGTACGGCTTCAGGAAGAACGAATCCACCTTCGCCAGCCAGGCCCGCTTGTACGGCGTGAACACCGTGTAGGGCAGGCCGGCCTTGGTCATGACCTCGTCGCGGTCGAAGACCGTGCTGTCCTTGAAGGTGTGGAAGCTGATGCCCGTGTTGGCCAGCGCGCCGAGCACGCGGGCGTCGCGCGCCAGGGCGTCGGGTTCGTCGTCGCGGTTGGCGAACACCGCCTGCACGTCGAGCGTGTGGGCCAGCGCCGGAATCTCCTCGGCGGCCACCGCGTGCCGCACGATGAGCCCGCTGCCCAGGCCGCGCAGCTCGGCTTCGAGCTCCACCAGCGATTCGCGGATGAATTCGACCCGCCGGTCCGCGCGGGGCAGGGCGTCCAGGATCGCCCGGTCGAACACGAAAACGCAGACCACCTGCCGGCAGGCCCGCAAGGCCCGGTAAAGCGCCGCGTTGTCGTCCACCCGCAGGTCCCGGCGAAACCACATGAGCCCTTTGGGATAGGTCTTGTCGACGGCCAGTAAAATCGGGGGCATATGGCTGCCGATTCTGCCCCGATGAACCTGACGCATCACTTTCTGATCGCGATGCCGGGGATGGAAGACAAAACTTTCAACCGCAGCGTCGTTTACCTCTGCGAACACAGCGAGCGCGGTGCGCTCGGGCTGGTGATCAACAAACCCAGCGACATCAACCTCAAGGTGCTGTTCGAGAAGATCGAGCTGCACCTGGCCCGCCCCGAGCTGGGCGAGGCCCCCGTTTTCCAGGGCGGCCCGGTGCAGACCGAGCGCGGCTTCGTGCTGCACGAGCCGGTGTTCACCCAGGCCGAGAAGCCCGAGGAATCGGTCTACGCCTCGACCATGACCATCCCCGGCGGGCTCGAAATGACCACCTCGAAAGACGTGCTGGAGGCCCTGGCCACCGGCGCCGGCCCGCGCAAAGTGCTGGTCTCGCTGGGCTATTCGGCCTGGGGCGAGGGCCAGCTGGAGTCCGAACTGGCCGAGAACAGCTGGCTCACCGTGCTGGCCGACCCGGCCGTGATCTTCGATACGCCGGTGGAAAAGCGCTACGACAAGGCGTTGATGCTCTTGGGGCTCGAGGCTTGGACCTTGTCTCCCGACGCGGGCCACGCATGAGCGACGTCATGTCCGACGCGCCTGCATCCGCTCCTGTTCCAGTCCCCGCCGCCGTTCCCGCGCATTTCCAGAGCTTCCTGGCCTTCGACTTCGGCGCCAAGCGCACCGGCGTGGCCAGCGGCAACCGGCTGCTGCGCACGGCGACCCCGCAGGCCACCATCAAGGCCGAGGGCGCCGACGCCCGCTTTGCCCAGGTCGAGGCGCGCATCAAGGAATGGCAGCCCGACGCGCTCGTGGTCGGCGTGCCCTACCACCCCGACGGCGCCCCGCACGAGAACACCCGCCGCGCGCAGAAGTTCGCGCGCCAGCTGCGCGGCCGTTTCAATCTCCAGGTGTTCGAGGTCGACGAGCGCTACAGCACCACCGAGGCCTTGTCGTCCGGCGCCCGCGACGCCGACGCCGCCTCGGCCTGCATCATCCTGGAACAGTTTTTGAGGAGTCTCCCGTGAGTTCAATTCCCGATGCCGAAGCGCTCTACACGACGCTGCTGTCCGGCGTGAAGGCGCTGATGCGCCCCGAGACGAAACTGGTGGGCATCACCTCCGGCGGCGCCTGGCTGGTCGAGCGCCTGCAAAAAGACCTGGGCCTGGCCGGTGCTCCCGGCGTGATCTCGTCGGCCATGCACCGCGACGACTTCGCACGCCGCGGCCTTTCGGCCAGCGCGCAGACCGCGCTGCCCTTCGACGTGAACGGCGCCGACGTGCTGCTGCTCGACGACGTGCTCTACACCGGCCGCACGATCCGCGCGGTGCTCAACGAGCTGTTCGACTTCGGCCGCCCCGCCTGTGTGCGGCTCGCCGTGCTGGTCGACCGTGGTGGCCGCGAACTGCCCGTCGCCGCCGACTTCGCAGCAACGACGCTCAAGCTGCCCGACACCCAATTGCTAGCCCTCGCGCGCGCCGACGACGGCGCCTTCAGCCTCAAGGTGGAGGACAACACGTAATGCTCTACAAGCGAAATCCGCAGCTCAACAAGAACGGCGAGCTGATCCACCTGCTGTCGATCGAGGGCCTGCCCAAGGACATCGTCACGCACATCCTCGACACGGCCGCCAACTTCACGAGCGTGAGCGACCGCGAGGTGAAGAAGGTGCCGCTGTTGCGCGGCAAGAGCGTGTTCAACCTGTTCTTCGAGAACAGCACGCGCACGCGCACCACCTTCGAGATCGCGGCCAAGCGCCTGAGCGCCGACGTCATCAACCTCGACATCGCGCGCTCCTCGGCCACCAAGGGCGAGTCGCTGCTGGACACCATCGCCAACCTGAGCGCCATGGCCGCCGACCTGTTCGTGGTGCGCCACAGCGAGTCGGGCGCGCCCTACCTGATCGCGCAGCACGTCGCACCGCACGTGCACGTGGTGAACGCCGGCGACGGCCGTCACGCGCACCCGACGCAGGGGCTGCTCGACATGTACACGATCCGCCACTACAAGAAAGACTTCTCGAACCTCACGGTCGCGATCGTCGGCGACGTGTTGCACTCGCGCGTGGCGCGCTCCGACATCCACGCACTCACCACGCTCGGCTGCGCCGAAGTGCGCGTGGTCGGCCCGAAGACGCTGGTGCCCGCCGACATGGCCGGCATGGGCGTGCGCGTGTGCCACACGCTCGAAGAAGGCATCAAGGACTGCGACGTCGTCATCATGCTGCGCCTGCAGAACGAGCGCATGAGCGGCGCGCTGCTGCCCTCGTCGCAGGAGTTCTTCAAGACCTTCGGCCTCACGCAGGAAAAGCTGCAGCTGGCCAAGCCCGACGCCATCGTGATGCACCCGGGCCCGATCAACCGCGGCGTGGAGATCGACTCCGCCGTGGTCGACGGCAAGCAGAGCGTGATCCTCCCGCAGGTCACTTTCGGCATCGCGGTCCGCATGGCCGTCATGAGCATCGTCGCCGGTAACGAAGCATGAACATCCTCATCACCAACGGCCGAGTCATCGACCCCGCCTCGGGCATCGACAAGCCCACCGACATCGCCATCGCCGACGGCAAGATCGCCGGCATCGGACGCGCACCGGCGGGCTTCAAGCCCGAGCGCACCCTCGACGCCACGGGCTGCATCGTCACCCCCGGCCTCGTCGACCTCGCCGCGCGCCTGCGCGAGCCCGGCTACGAGCACGAAGGCATGCTCGAAAGCGAAATGGCCGCGGCCATCGCGGGCGGCGTGACCAGCCTCGTGTGCCCGCCCGACACCGACCCCGTGCTCGACGAGCCCGGCCTGGTCGAGATGCTCAAGTTCCGCGCCGAAAAGCTGCAGTGCGCGCGCCTGTTCCCGCTGGGCGCGCTCACGCGCAACCTGGCTGGCGGCGTGCTCACCGAGATGGCCGAGCTCACCGAGGCCGGCTGCATCGGCTTCGGCCAGGCCGACGTGCCGCTGGCCGACACGCAGGTGCTGCAGCGCGCGCTGTCGTACGCCAGCACCTTCGGCTACACCGTGTGGCTGCGTCCGCAGGACCGCGACCTGGGCAAGGGCGTCGCCGCCAGCGGCGCGCTCGCCACGCGCCTGGGCCTGGGCGGCGTGCCGGTGGCGGCCGAGACGATCGCCATCTTCACCATCATCGAGCTCATGAAGAGCACCGGCGCGCGCGTGCACCTGTGCCGCATCTCCAGCGCCCGCGGCGTGGCGCTGGTGCGCGAGGCCAAGGCGCAGGGCCTGCCGATCACCTGCGACGTCAGCATCAACTCGCTGCACCTGGCCGACACCGACATCGGCTTCTTCGACAGCCGCGCGCGCCTGAACCCGCCGCTGCGCCAGCAGGGCGACCGCGACGCGCTCTCGGCCGCGCTGGCCGACGGCACCATCGACGCGCTGGTGTCCGACCACACGCCGGTCGAGGCCGACGCCAAGACGCTGCCTTTTGCCGAAGCCGAACCCGGCGCCACCGGCCTCGAACTGCTGCTGCCGCTCGCGCTGCAGTGGGGCGAGCGCAGCGGCGCGGGCCTGTCGCGCGCCATCGAGGTGGTCACCTCGGCGCCCGCGCGCCTGCTGAACGCGGCCGACGCGGCCAGCGGCATCGGCCGCATCGCCGAGGGCGGCGTGGCCGACCTGTGCATCGCCGATCCGTCGCTCGAATGGCAGGTGGTGCCCGAGGCGCTGCGCAGCCAGGGCAAGCACACGCCGTTCTCCAGCTACCCGATGCAAGGGCGCGCGCGCCACACGCTGGTGGCCGGTCGCGTCGTGCACGGCTGAGCGACAGCCGCCCGCCACACGGCACGTCGTCAAAAAGAAGAAGAGGGCCCGCGTCCAGATGCTGCACTCGTTGAAGGCCGGCTGGCGCCTGCTGCATGCGGCCTCGCATGCGCTGTCGGGCTGGTGGACGATCCGCTTCACCTTCCCCCGCCTGCCGCAGGACGAGCGCAACGCGCGCGTGCAGGCCTGGTCGGCGCGCATGCTGCAGATCATGGGCGTCACGCTGCGCGTGCAGGGCGAGCCGCCCGCGCACGGGCCGGCGCTGCTCATCTGCAACCACCTGTCGTGGCTCGACATCACCGCCATCCATGCGGCGCGCCATGTGCGCTTCGTGTCGAAGTCGGACGTCAAGCAGTGGCCGGTGATCGGCACGCTCTCCACGGGCTCGGGCACGCTCTACATCGAGCGCGAACGCCGGCGCGATGCCATGCGCGTGGTGCACCACATGACCGAGGCGCTGCGCGGCGGCGACCTGATCGGCGTGTTCCCCGAAGGCACCACGAGCGACGGGCGCGGGCTGCTGCCGTTCCATGCCAACCTGCTGCAGGCCGCGATTTCCTCGGGCGCGCCGGTGATCCCGGCCGCGCTGCGCTTTGCCGACGCCGCCACCGGCGAGACCAGCCAGGCGCCGCGCTACATCGACGACGACAGCCTGCTGGCCTCGGTGTGGAACACGCTGCGCGCGCCGCCGCTCTTGGCCATCGTGCGCTTCGGCGAGCCGCAGCCCTCGTACAGCCGCGAGCGCCGCAGCTGGGCGCATTCGCTGCATGAAGACGTGCAGCAGCTGCGGCGCAATACCCACTGAGCGGCACTGACCGGATCGATCCGCAAAAAAAGCGCCCCGGGAGGGGCGCTGTAACGACGCAAGAAGCGCCGTGAGGAGGAAGCGGGATCGTTCGTCGTGGCTCGTGGCCGGTCAGAGAATGCCGAACACCTTCAGCCCGATGATCACGATCAGCGGGACGCCGCAGAGCCAAAGGATGATGCTTTTCATGACCGGTCTCCGTGAGGTAGGTAGGCCTCTACGGTGGCCGCGTCTGCGGCCCGCGCGTGCGGGATAAGGCAAACCAAGCGCGTGAGCGCCTGCCTACACGGCACGGGCCGGCGGTTCAGCCCGCTTCGTCGGTGGGCACGAAGCCCAGGCGGCGCGAGATTTCGAGTGCGCAGGCCTTCAGCGGCACGGCCACGCGGCCGTTCCAGTCGCTGTCGAAGGTGGCCTCGGGGCCCATGGCCGTGATGCCCAGCACCAGGTTGTTGGTCGAGTCGAACACCGGCGCGCAGAAGGCGTCGATGCCCGGAATCGGCTGGCCCAGCGTGCGCGACACGCCGTGCAGCCGCGTCTCGACCAGGAGCGCCTCGATCTGCGACTTCGACAGCTCCTCGCTGGCGCCGCGCCCGTCGGCCGGGCGCGTGCGCGCCAGGTCTTCGAGCATCATTTTTTCCACCACCTTCGGCGGCAGGTAGGCCGCGAACAGCCGGCCCGTGGCCGTGTAGGCCAGCGACATCACGGTGCCGGTGCGCAGGTTCACGTGCAGCGGGTGGATCGGTTCTTCCAGCCGCACCACGGTCGGCCCGAAGTTGCCCCAGACCGCGACCGCGATGCTCTGTTCGGTCTCGGACGCGAGCGCCTCGATGAGGGGCGACGCTTCCTTGATCGGGTCGAGCCGCTGCAGCTTGGCCAGGCCCAGTTGCAGGGCCAGCGGGCCCAGCTCGTAGCGGCCGGTGCCGTCCTGCACCACGAAGCCGACCTTCAGAAAACTCACCAGGTAGGGGTGCGCCTTGCCGACCGGCACGCCCGCGGCCTTGCCGAGATCGCGCAGCGCCATGGGCGCCACGTGCCGGCCGAGCGCGACCAGCAATTGCGTTCCGATTTCGACGGATTGAATGCCACGTCTTGGCTTTTCCATGGGGCGCCCGGCGTGGGGGTTGAGAGTGGGAGCGAGTATAGCCATCAGGGTTTCTACTGATATTGTCGTGTTCAATCGACGATGACTGATCATCTGATAGTAACTAAACGACTTGACCATATCAACATCGCTGCCTACACTCCGCCGCAACTTAAGTCGTACACACAACACGAGAGCGAACAGAGGCAGAGATGGAACAGAACACGTGGGAATGCGATGTCCTCGTCGTCGGCAGCGGCGCATCGGGCATGGCCACCGCCGTCACGGCGGCGTCGCAGGGTTTGAAGGTGCTGGTGGTCGAGAAAGAGCCGCGCTTCGGCGGCACCACCGCGCGCTCGGGCGGCTGGCTGTGGATTCCGGGCACGCGCCTGGCCACGGAGCAGGGCATCCATGAGCCGCCCGGCGCGGCGCTCGACTACATGAAGCACGAGACCACGACGCACTTCGATGCGGCGCGCGTGGGCGCCTTCCTCGACATGGGCCCCAAGGCCATCGACTTCTTCACGCGCAACACCTGCGTGCAGTTCGACATGCCGGCCGTCTTCCCCGACTACCACGCCGAAGCGCCCGGCGGCCAGCCCGGCGGGCGTTCGATGGTCACGCGCCCGTTCGACGGCCGTGAGCTCGGTGCGCGCATCAAGCACCTGGCGCCGCCGCTGCCCGAACTCACGGTGTTCGGGATGATGTTGGGCTCGGGCCCCGAGATCAAACACTTCATGCGGGCCTTCAAGTCGCCGACCTCGTTCTGGTACGTGACCAAGCGCCTGACCCGGCACTTCCTGGACGTGGTGCGCCACGGCCGCGGCATGACGCTGACCAACGGCAACGCGCTGGCCGGGCGGCTGGCCAAGGCCGCGATGGACCTGGACATTCCCGTGTGGCTCTCGTCGCCCGTGAAGAAGCTCGTGGTCGAGTACGACGGCGTCTCGGGCGCCGTGGTGCAGCACGAAGGCAAGACGGTGCGCATCACCGCCAGGCGCGGCGTGGTGCTGGCCTGCGGCGGCTTCCCCTACGACGTGGAGCGCCGCAAGCAGCTGTTCCCGCACGCGCCGACCGGCAAGGAGCACTACTCGCCGTCGCCTTCCACGAACACCGGCGACGGCCTGCGCCTGGCCGAGGCCGTGGGCGGCCGCGTCGACGGCACCATCCCGCATGCCGCGGCCTGGGTGCCGGCCTCGGTCACCACGCGGCCCGACGGCAGCAAGGGCGTCATGCCGCACTTCATCGACCGCGCCAAGCCCGGCGTGATCGCGGTCACGCCCAAGGGCAAGCGCTTCGCCAACGAGGGCAACTCGTACCACGACTTCGTGCAGGCGATGGTCAAGGCTTGCGAAGGCGAGCCCGAGGTCACGGCCTGGCTGCTGTGCGACCACAAGGCACTGCGCGACTACGGCCTGGGCTGCGTCGCGCCCGCGCCGCTGCCCATCGGCCGCCACCTGAAGACCGGCTACCTCAAGCGCGGCGCGAGCATCGGCGAACTGGCCAAGGAAATCGGCATCGCCCCGGCCGCGCTCGAAGCCACCGTGCAGGAGTTCAACCAGGGCGCGCGCACCGGCGACGACCCCGCCTTCGGCAAGGGCAGCAAGGCCTACAACCGCTACCAGGGCGACGCCAACGTCACGCCGAACCCCTGCGTCGCGCCGCTGGACAACGGCCCGTACTACGCGATCAAGCTCGTCATCGGCGACATCGGCACCTTCGCCGGCCTCGTCACTGATGAGAAGACCCGCGTGCTCGACGCCGACCGCCAGCCGATCAAGGGCCTGTACGCCGTCGGCAACGATGCGGCCAGCGTGATGGGCGGCAACTACCCCGGCGCGGGCATCACGCTCGGCCCGGCGCTCACCTTCGGCTATGTCGCGGGCCTGCAGGTGGCGCAGGCCGAGGCCGCCGCGCCTTTGCACGTCGAGCAGCGCGAAGCCGTGGCGGTGCCGCGCGGCGCCTGATCCCCGTTCCGATATTCAACCCAAGGAGCCGACCATGCCCTTTTCTCCTCACGTCGCACCGCGCCTGCTCGAAGGCCGTCTCGCGCTGATCACCGGCGCCGGCCAGGGCAACGGCCGCGCGCTCGCGCTCGGCCTGGCCCAGGCGGGCGCGCGCGTCGTCGTCACCGACATGAACGAAGCCACCGTGGCCGAGACCGCGCAACTGGTGCGCAACGAAGGCGGCGAGGCCTGGTCGTTCGTGCTCGACGTCACCGCGCCCGAGGCCTGCCAGGCGCTGGCGGCGCGCGTGGCGCAAGAGGTCGGCAATGTCGACCTGCTGGTGAACAACGCCGGCATCATCATCCGCGAGACCACCAGCAGCCCGAACGCCGCGGCCAACTGGAAGAAGACCATCGACGTGAACGTGCACGGCACCTTCAACACCACGTTGGCTTTCATCCCCGTGCTCAAGCAGACGAAGGGCTCGATCATCAACATCGCCTCCATCGCCGCCTACGCGGGGCAGGCCGCGAGCCTGGGCTACTCGCCCTCGAAGGGGGCGATCAAGATGCTCACGCAGTCGCTGGCGCAGGAGCTCGCGCCGGCCGGCGTGCGCGTGAACGCACTGGCACCTGGCGTGATCGAGACGCCCATGACCGCCGCCACGCGCGAGAACCCGCAGCGCCTCGAGTCGTTCATGACGCGCATCCCGCTGGGCCGCGTCGGCCAGACCGAAGACCTGGTGGGCCCGGTGATCTTCCTGGCGAGCGACATGTCGCGCTACGTCACCGGCATCACGCTGCCGGTGGACGGCGGCTTCCTCGCCGTCTGAGCCACGCCCCTTCCTTTTCGATTTCCCGTTCCCCGTCCGTCAACCCTTAGGAGACAAAGAATGAAAACGATCCGTCTGTACAAGACCCTGCTCGCGACCGCCGCCTTCGCTGCGTTCTCGGCAGGCGCCTACGCGCAAGACATCAAGCTCGGCTACAACGGCGACCTCTCGGCATCGCCTTCGGCGCAGAGCGGCCAGGCCGCGGTGCTGGGCATGGAAGCGGCCATTGCCGACCTGAACGCCGCCGGCGGCGCGCTCGGACGGAAGTTCACGCTGGTCACGCGCGACGACGTCTCGGCGCCGCCGAAGTCGATCCAGAACATGAGCGACCTGGTCGACAACGAGAAGGTCGTCGCCGTGTTCGGCCCCACCAACTCGGGCAACGCCATGGCCTGGAAGCACATCGCCAACCAGAAGAAGATCCCCGTGCTGGGCAACGTGGGCTCGGGCACCGACATCACCAAGCCGATGAGTGCCGGCGCCGACAACTACATGTTCCGCGTCTCGATGGTCGACCGCGAGCAGGTCGCCGCGCTCATGGCCTACGTGAAGCGCAACACGGCCGGCTCCAAGGTCGTGGGCCTCATGGCCGAGACCACCGGCTACGGCCAGGGCGGCCTGAAGGACATGGAAGAAATCGCCAAGCTGCAGGACATCAAGATCGCGGCCACCGAGCGCTTCGGCGTCGGCGACACCGACATGACCTCGCAGCTCTCGAAGATGAAGGCCGCCAACGTCGACACCGTGGTGGTGTGGGCGCAGGGCACGCCCATCGCGCAGTTGGTGCGCAGCATGGAGAAGATCAACTACTTCCCACTGACGCTCACCTCGTGGGCCGCCGACAACATCACCTTCTACGACGCAGCCGGCAAGGCCCTGGCCGAGAAGCCGATCTTCATGCGCACCGTGAGCGAGACGCGCACGCCCGTGCAGCAGAAACTGTTCGACCGCATCGGCAGCAAGCTGAAGGCACCGGGCTCGTTCTCGTTCGCGCTGCACGGCTACGACTCGGTGCTGCTGCTGGCCCAGGCCATGAAGCAGGCCAACAGCACCGACGGAGCCGCCGTGCGTGCCGCGCTCGAAGACCTGAAGACGCCGGTGCAGGGCGTGCTCAAGACCTACGAGAAGCCTTTCAGCAAGACCAACCACGAAGCCCTGACGGCCAAGGACCTGGTCTGGATCCGCTGGAAGGACGGCAAGCTGCTGCCCTACAGCGACGCGCTGATCGGTGCGCTCAAGCCGGCCGACTTCAAGCAATAAACGTCTGAGACACAAAAGGAACGGGGCACCGCCTCGTTCCGCAACGGAGATACACACCATGGTTGAAGCGCTCCTGCAGGCGCTCATCAGCGGGCTCGCCGTCGGCGGTGCCTATGCGCTGGTGGCGCTGGGATTCAGCATCACGTTCACGACGACCAAGACGCTGAACTTCTCGCACGGCGAGTTCGTCTCGGCCGGTGCGTTCATCGGCATGAGCGCGCTGTTCCTCGTGCTGGGCAAGCCGCTCAGTTCCACCACCTTCGGCGATGCCGTGCCCGGCGCGGGCGCGCAGCTGTTTGCGCTGGTCGCCGCGCTCGGCGTGATGGGCCTGTTGGGCTGGCTGCTCTACGTGCTCGGCGTGCGCCCGTTCGCAGGCCGCCCGGGCATGGCCTGGGTCATGAGCACGCTGGGCTTCGGCGTCATCCTGCAGAGCGTGGGCCTGGCCATCTGGGGCCCGAAGCCCGTGGTGGTGCCCGCGCCCGTGGGCGACACCGTGATCCGCATGTTCGGCGTGGGTGTGCGCCCGCAGGAACTGCTCACGCTGGGCGTGGCCGTGGTCGTGATGATCGGTTTCGACCGCGTGATGAACCGCACCATGATCGGAAAGGCCATGCGCGCCGTGGCGCAGAACGGCAATGTGGCCAGCCTCATGGGCATCAACACCAACGCCATGATGATCGGCGCCTTCGTCGTCAGCTCGGCGCTGGCGGGGCTGTCGGGCTTCTTGCTTGCGCCCATCGCGCAGGCCTCGCTCTTCATGGGCCTGACCGTGGGGCTCAAGGGTTTTTCGGGCGCCATGATCGGCGGGCTGAGCAACCCGCGCGGCTGCGTCATCGGCGGCTTCCTGCTCGGCGTGCTCGAGTCGATGGTGAACCTCTGGCAGGCGCAGTGGCGCGAGGTCGCGGTGTTCGCGCTCGTGATCCTGGTGCTGGCCTTCCGTCCCACGGGCCTGTTCGGCCGCTCGACGGTGGAGAAGGTATGAAGCGCCTCGCCCATCCCGCCGCCGTGGTGCTGGTGGCGGCCGTGCTGTGCGGCCTCGTCTCGCTGTCCGGCAACGACTACTACCTGCGCATCGCCTTCATGATGTGCGTCTACTACCTGTGCGCGGCCGGCATGAACGTGCTGGTCGGCTACGCAGGCCAGAAATCGCTGGGCCAGGCCGGCCTGTTCGCAGCCGGTGCCTACGCGGTCGCGCTCATCACCTCGCGCACCGAGCTGAGCCCGTGGCTCGCGCTGGTGATCGCGGCGGTTGTCTCTGGCGTGTGCGGCGTGCTCATCGCGTTGCCTTCGCTGCGCGTGAAGGGCCCGTACCTTGCGATGGTCACGCTGGCCTTCGGCATCGTGGTCGAGAAGCTCGTGGGCGAATGGACTGACGTGTTCGGCGGCGCGCAAGGCATCTACGGCATTCGCCCTCTGACCTGGAACGGCCAGCCGCTGAGCAGCGTGCAATGGGTGATCCTGGGCATCGTGCTCAGCGCCGCGCTGCACCTGCTGCTGCGCAACCTGCTGCAGGGCCGCTTCGGCCGCGCGCTGCTGTCGCTGCAGGCGGACGAGATCGCCTCGTCGTCGGTGGGCGTGCGCGTGTACCGCGCCAAGGTCATGGCCTTCGTGGTCGCGGCCGTCACCTGCGGCATCGCGGGCGCGCTCGTGGCGCAGCAGAACCAGTACATCAATTCCGACTTCATCACCTTCCACCTGTCGATCTTCATCCTGCTCTTGGTGCTGTTCGGCGGCGCGGGCTCGATGTACGGCCCCATCGTGGGCGCGGTGCTGCTCACGGCGACCGACGCGCTGCTCGCGCGCTGGCCCTCGGCGCAGCACTTCCTGTACGGCTTCCTGCTGCTGTTCGCGCTGTACGTGATGCCGGGCGGCGTGGTGGGCCTGTTCAACAAGTGGTTCCTGAAGTCGCGCCACCGCGGCGAAGGGGCGGCCGGCAACGGCGTGCCGGGCCGGATCGGTCCCGGCGGCGAAGGCGAGCTGCTGGTGGTGCAGGGCGTGACCAAGTCGTACGGCGGCGTGAAGCCGGCGCAGGACGTGTCGTTCCGCCTGCAGCGCGGCCACATCCATGCGCTCATCGGACCGAACGGCGCCGGCAAGAGCACCATGATCAACATGCTCACCGGCGTGGTCGAACCCGACGCGGGCGTGATCCGCTTCCTGGGCCGCAACATCGTGGGCCAGCCGGCGCACACCATCTGCTGCCTGGGCATGGGCCGCACCTTCCAGAACCTGCGCCTGTTCGCCGACCTCTCGGTGCTCGACAACGTGATGCTCGGCCGGCACAGCCGCATGAGCAACGGCTTCCTGTCGTCGCTCGTGGCCTGGCCCACAGCCGGCAAGCAGGAGCGCGCCACGCGCGAGCGCGCGCTGCAGCTGCTCGACCTCGTGGGCCTGGGCCACCTGGCGCACTGGCCCGCCGGCAGCCTGCCCTACGGCCTGCAGCGCCGCGTGGAGCTGGCGCGCGCGCTGGCCACCGAGCCGCAGCTGCTGCTGCTCGACGAGCCCGCCGCCGGCCTCAACCCGCAGGAAACCGCCGAGCTCGGCGAACTGCTGGTGCGCATCGGAAAGTGCGGCGTGTCCATCCTGATGGTGGAGCACCACATGGACCTGGTGATGTCGATTTCCGACCACGTGATCGTGCTCGACTACGGCGTGAAGATCGCCGAAGGCAAGCCCGCCGAGGTGCAGTCGAACCCGCGCGTGGTCGAGGCCTATCTGGGCGTGGACGACGAAGAAGACATGGCCGCCGTGCCCGCCTGAGCCAGAGGACCGAAACCATCATGTTGAAAATCGAATCGGTGAAGGTCTCGTACGGCGCCATCGAGGCCGTCAAGGGCGTGAGCCTGGAAGTGCGCGCGGGCGAGGTCGTCACCATCATCGGCGCCAACGGCGCCGGCAAGAGCACGCTGCTCAAGAGCATCGTCGGGCTGGAGCCCGTGGCCGAAGGCCGCGTGCTCATCGACGGCAAGGACTGCACGCACGTGCCCGCGCACCAGCGCGTGGGCCTGGGCGTGGCGCTGTCGCCCGAGGGGCGTGGCGTGTTCCCCGACCAGACCGTGCGCGAGAACCTGATGCTCGGCGCCTACTCGCGCCGCAGCGACAAGGCCTTCGTGGAGCGCGCCATCGAACGCGAGTTCGCGCGCTTCCCACGCTTGAAGGAACGCGCGCACCAACTGTCCGGCACGCTGTCGGGCGGCGAGCAGCAGATGCTCGCGATTGCCCGCGCGCTCATGAGCGAGCCGCGCCTGCTGCTGCTCGACGAGCCCTCGCTGGGCCTGGCGCCGCTCATCATCAAGGACATCTTCGATGCCATCCGCCAGCTGCGCAGCTCGGGTCTCACGATCCTGCTGGTGGAGCAGATGGCCAAGCAGGCGCTGGGCGTGGCCGACCGCGCCTACGTGCTCGAAACCGGCTGCATCACGCTCGAAGGCTCCGGCCGCGAGCTGCTCGACAACCCCAAGGTGAAGTCCGCGTACCTCGGTACGCACTGACTTTCCCTCTCACTTCAAAGGACCACTCATGACCACCAAGAAATTCGCCAGCCAGGCCGACCTCGAAGAAAAGAAGGTCTCGTTCACCCGCCTCTCGGAGAACGCCTACGCCTACACCGCCGAGGGCGACCCCAACACCGGCGTCTTCATCGGCGACGAGGCCGTGATGGTGGTCGACACCCAGGCCACGCCCGCGATGGCGCAGGACGTGATCCGCCGCATCCGCGAAGTCACGCCGCTGCCCATCAAGTACGTGCTGCTGAGCCACTACCACGCGGTGCGCGTGCTGGGCGCGTCGGCGTACTTCAAGGAAGGCGCCGAGCAGATCCTGGCCAGCCGCGACACCTACGACCTGATCGTCGAGCGCGGCGAGCAGGACAAGGCCAGCGAGATCGGCCGCTTCCCGCGCCTGTTCCGCAACGTCGAGTCGGTGCCCGCTGGCCTCACCTGGCCCACCATGACCTTCGACGGCACGATGAGCGTGTGGCTGGGCAAGAAGCTCGAAGTGAAGATCGCGCAGGTGGGTCGCGGCCACACCAAGGGCGACACCATCGCCTACCTCGAAGACCAGAAGATCTGCTTCGCGGGCGACCTCGTCGAATACCAGAGCACCGCTTACGCGGGCGACTGCTACTTCCGCGACTGGCCCACCACGCTGGATCGCCTGGCCGGCTTCGGCTTCGAGAAGCTGGTGCCCGGCCGCGGCGCCGCACTGGAAAACGCCGCCGACGTGCGCAAGGCCATCGCCTCCACGCGCGCCTTCATCTCCGACGTCTACACGCTGGTGAACAACGGCGTGGCCGAGGGCAAGTCGCTCAACGTGATCTACAAGGAAACCGTGGCCGCGCTGCGCCCGACCTACGGCCACTGGGTCATCTTCGACCACTGCATGCCCTTCGACGTGACCCGTGCTTACGACGAGGCCACCGGCCACGTGCACCCGCGCATCTGGACGGCCGAGCGCGACATCGAAATGTGGAACGCCCTCGAAAGCTGAGGTGAACCAACCCGCGCCTTCGCACGGCGCCACGCCCGCGTCCGTGCAGGGCTGGATGCTGCTCGCGATGCTGGTGTGGGGCGTGAACGTCTCGGCCGTGAAGGCGCTCACCGGCTCCTTCGAGACGCTGCCGCTGGCGGCATTGCGCATGGGCGTGGCGTGCATCGCGCTCAGCGCCATCGTGCTGTGGCGGCGCGGCGGCGTGCCCCGGCTCACGGCGCGGCAGCTCGCGGTGATGGCGGGCTGCGCCTTCCTCATGGTCTACGGCAACCAGATCCTGTTCGCGCAGGGGCTGCTGCGTTCCACCGCCACCAACGGCGCGCTCATCATGGCGCTGAGCCCGCTGGTGTCGGCGCTGATGGCCGCGCTGGTCTTCGGCGAGCGCTTCACGGCGCGCCGCATGGTGGGCGTGGCGCTGGGCTTCGCGGGCGTGGCGGCGGTGGTGCTGAGCCACCCGGGCGCGGGACTGTCGAGCGCCGGCATCGGCGACCTGATGCTCGCGCTGTCGGTGGTGAGCTTCGCGGTCGGCGGCGCGGGCGTGCAGCGGCTGGCGCGGCAGGTCGACCCGCTGTCGATCAGCTGGGTCATCTACCTCATCGGCACGTTCATGCTCGTGGTGCACACCCTGCTCGGGCCGTCGCGGCTCGGGGCGGCGCAGCTCTTTCCCGGCCTGTGGCCGTGGGCGCTGGTGCTGTTCTCGGGCATCGCGGCCACCGCCGCGGGCAACCTCATCTGGAACCGTGCGATCTCCGTCATCGGCGTGGCGCGCACGGCCGTCTTTCTCTACTGGGTGCCGGTGTTCGGCGTGCTGTTCGCGGCGCTGCTGCTGGGCGAAGTGCTCACGTGGTGGCACCTGTTCGGCTTTGCCGCGGTGATGAGCGGCACCTGGCTCGGCACGCGGCCCGTGGCTGCGCCGGCCCCTTGATTCCTTCACATGCCTGATTCATCTCTTCCCCTGCTGTTTCAGCCCTTGCAGCTGCGCGAGCTCACGCTGGTCAACCGCATCGTCATCTCGCCCATGTGCCAGCACGCCGCCGAGCGCGGTCATGCCACGCCGTGGCACCTGGTGCACCTGGGCAAGTTCGCGCTCGGCGGCGCGGGCCTGATCCTCACCGAGAGCACCGCCGTCGATCCGCGCGGGCGCATTGGCACCGCCGACCTCGGCCTGTGGAACGACAGCCAGATCGCGCCGCTGAAGGCCGTGGTCGATTTCGTCCACGCGCAAGGCAGCGCCATCGGCGTGCAGCTGGCGCACGCGGGCCGCAAGGCCGGCAGCGAGCCGCTGTGGGAGGGTGGGGCGGCCATCGACCCGGCGCGCATGGCGGCCGACGACGAACCCTGGGAGCGCCTGGGCCCCAGCGCACTCGCGGCCGGCCCGGGCTGGTCGGCGCCGCGCGCGCTCGATGCGCAGGACATGGCCGAGGTCGTGCAGCGTTTTGTCGATGCCACCGTGCGCGCCGACCAGGCCGGCTTCGACGTGGTCGAGCTGCACTTCGGCCACGGCTACCTGGTGGCGAGCTTCCTGTCGCCCAACGCCAACCATCGCGACGACGCGCTCGGCGGCAGCCGCGAGAACCGCATGTCGCTCGCCTTGGAAATCGCGCAGCGCGTGCGCGCCGCATGGCCCGCCGGCAAGCCGCTGTTCTGCCGCCTCTCGGCCGTGGACGGCACGCTCGACGGCTGGAACCTCGACGACTCGGTGGCGCTCGCGCGCGAGCTGAAGCGCTGCGGAGTCGACGTGATCGATTGCTCGTCCGGCGGCCTCACCGAAGAGACGCGCGCACTGCCCGTGCCGCGCGGCCTGGGCTTCCAGGTGCCGTTCTCGCAGCGCATCCGGCGCGAGGCCGACGTGGTCACGCAGGCCGTCGGGATGATCGTCGACGCGCAACAGGCCGAGGCCGTGCTCGCCGCCGGGCAGGCCGACCTCGTCGCGCTCGGCCGCGAAGCCCTGTTCGACCCCTACTGGCCGCACCACGCGGCCGCCGCGCTCGGCGCCGACCCGCAGTACCAGCGCTGGCCCGTGCGCCACGGCGTGTGGCTCGCCAAACGTGCGCCCGGCCTGGCGCGTGCGCGCGCCGAAGCGCAGAACGCGCAACCCCACAAGGAGACCGACCGATGACCGAACCCACGACGACGACCCTGCGCATGGGCCTGATCCGCAAGCAGCCCGGCTGGACCGACGAGGCCTTCAGCCGCCACTGGCGCGAACGCCACGGCCCGCTCGTCGCGCGGCTGCCCACGCTGCGCGCCTACCGCCAGAACCGCGTGACCGACCGCCTGCAGCGCGGCATCGACTTCGTGCGCGGACCGTGGGACTTCGATGGTTTCTCGCAGCTGCAGTTCGATGCGGCGGCACAGGCCGATGCGGCCTTCAACACGGGTGAGCTGGCTGCAGAGATCCGCGCCGACGAGCGCCACTTCCTGGGCGGGCTGCACATCGTGACGGTCGAGCAGACCGAGGTCATCGCGCCGCCGTCGCCCGCATCGTCGGCGGGGCCGGCGATGCTCAAGCGCATCTCGACCCTGCGACGCCCGGTCGCGCAGTCGGAAGAAGACTTCCGCCGCGAATGGAAGGTGCACGCCGACCACGTGCGCCGCATGCCTGGCGTGGCCGGCTACCGCCAGAACGTGGTGGTCGCGCGCGAGTTCGAGAAGGGCACGCCCTGCGGCTACGCCGAGCTGCCGATCGACGGCATCGTGGAACTGTGGTTCGAGAACACCGACACGCTGAACGCCGCCTTTGCTTCGCCCGAAGGCCAGCGCACCATGGCGCACGCCAAGACTTTCCTGGCGGAGATCACGGCCTTTGTGGTGGAGGAGTTTCGGGTGGTGTGAAGGCCGACGCGAGCCCGTAGTGCACCGAGGTGCTCAGGGCCGGGATCACCGGGTGGTGGGAGACGGGGTGCGATGCGCGCGCGGGCACTGTGCCGATGGGTGCGATCTCGCGGGGCCGCTGCACCGGCGGGGCTTCCGGTTCGTCGCTGCGCCCGGGCGGCTCGGGCAGGAACACCCCGCGCCGCAGCGACCAGATGCAGGCGCCGAGGCGCAGCAGCTTCTCGACCTTCACGTCATGCGCCGGATCGTCCGGCGACTCCTGCGCGATCAGCTCGCCCAGCTGCGTGAGTGCATCGGCGGGCGTCATGCCGCGCCCGATCCGTGCCACTTCCACCATGGCCGCCAAGGCCTCGGTCTTGTTCATCGCTTGCCCCCTGTTGTTTGTCTCTTGCTACGAAGGGCAGCATGCCGTTACGTGGTGCATCCAAAAGTAGTCCGGCGCGCCGTCGGGTCGTAGAGGGGCGCCTTTTTCCTGCGCGGGGCGGGGCGTACGCGCATGACCCTCTGTTCCGCCGATCTACAGCCACAGGGGGCTCAGAGTGCTGGAGCGCTGCGAGGGCCCTCGCTTCGTGGCCAATGCCGTGAGACGGGTTGCCGCTCGATTCGAATCGACAAGATGGGGCCTCCTTGCAACCAGCTTTACTGTTTTCGAGCGCAGGCTCGAATCGCCTCCTGAACCTGCGGGAATCCCGAGACCGTGATCGGTCCATCGTTTCCTGGGAAGCTGTCTTCGGGTATCACCATGAGGTTGTTGGCCTTTGCGCCCGCTGCACACAACAGCTCCACCAACTCGACGTTGGGCCAAAGAGAGTGGGCGGCAATGTGCATGGGTGTCATGTTGCCCATGCCTGAGTGTTCTCGGTTGGGGTTGGCTCCCCGCGCCAACAAGAAGGCCACGACATCATTGACCCCCGAGTCACTGACCGTCGTCCAGGCTGCCCAATATGTCGCGTTCAACAACGGGTTGTTCCCGTGAGCGTTCGCAGCTTCGATGTCGGCGCCGGCGTGGATCGCCGCATCCATCTTTTCTATGAATGGACGAACATTCCTGGTGTTCTCCTTCAGTCCTGCAGCAAAGAAGTCCAGATCAATCAATCGCTGAGACGACGCAAAGTTCTGTGGCCCTTGGGCGTGTGCGGAAAAGGTTGGCCCGATGCCAAAGCTGAGGCCTAACGACATCGCAATGGCGAGAGGTTTGATTGTGCGCACGGCGCAAAGGATGCGAGATGGGAAAAGCGGTACTGAAAGCTTCATGATCGCCGTTGGTTGCTGTTGAACAGCCGGCCAATCTATCGACGGCGCCTGCAATGCTCTTCATTCGTTTGACGGGGTATTGAAGAGCGCTACCCGACGTCGCACCTGGTGCTTTTGTGGATGAACGCGTTTACCGGACGGCTGGGCGCCAAGGAGGAAAGCCAGTGGGCTTGATCGACGCCAGGAAGAGAAGCAAGGGCCACGTGTCCTGGATCTGTTTGGCCAAGCAAGGCGTTTCTGAGAATCAACGGCTTGCTGGTGCCTTCGACAGGAATCGAACCTGTATCTGAGTCTTAGGAGGACCCCGTTCTATCCATTGAACTACGAAGACGGTGTGCGCCGCTGCTGCAGCGCGGCCCGCACTTTACCAGTTTGGGGCATCCCGGCCCTCAGTCGTACTTCACCGTGTAGATCAGGTCCACCCCACTCGTCTGCCCCGCCTGGCCCCGCAGCGTGAGGCGCTTGGTCAGGTCGTAGAAGATGAAGAGGGTGCCGAAGGTGCCGCCCAGGCTGCGTTCGTAGGTGATGTAGAAGTCTTTGGACAACCGCTTGCCCAGCGTGACGGCCGACTCGCGCAGGTCGCCGCCGTTGCCGGGGCCCTTGAAGCCGAGTTCGTCCAGACCGAAGCGGCTGGCCAGGCTGCCGCCGGTGGTGGTGCCGCCGATCTTGCCGAGCAGCGACAGGGCGGCCTGCTGCAAGAGCGCCGACTCGCCACCGCTGGTGGCTGAGGCGCGGCCCAGGATGACCCATGACAGCGTCTCGGCGTCGGACAGCGCGGGCTCCGCGTAGAGCTTCACGCGCGGCGACTGCGCGGAGCCGGTGATCTGCACGCCGGCGCGCTGCGCGATGTTCGGGCGGATGGCCAGGATGTCGAGCGCGGGGTTGTCGAAGGGGCCGTTGAAGCGCGCGATGCCGGTCTCGACGTCGAGCTGCTGGCCGTAGGCGCGGTACTGGCCCTTGACGGTCTTCACCTCGCCGGTGATGCGCGGCGGCGCATCGAGGCGGGTGCTGCGGATCTCGAGTTCGCCCTCGAGCCGCGTGGTGATGCCGCGGCCCTGCACGGCGAAGTCGTCGCCCAGGTCGAAGGTGACGACGATGTCGGGCGGCTTGGCGGTCTGGGGCTTGGCGGCCTTGGCCGCCTGGGCGTCGGCCTTGGCGGACTCGCGCTGCGCGGCCTCGGCGGCGGCCTTGTCCTTGGCGGCCGAGCGCACGACGACGTCGCTGCCCAGGCTGGGCGCGGTCTCGTCGGGCAGGATGATGACGGCGCGGTCGGTCTTGAGCTTGCCGCGCACGTTGAACTGGCCGTCGTCCAGCCGCGCCTGCAGGTTGCCCGACAGCGACACCTGGCGGTCGGTGCGCACGAGCACGCGCAGGGCGCGCAGCTCGGCCTGCAGGGCCATGCGGATGCCGGTGCTGGTCGCGCTGTTGTTGCTGCCCCAGCTCAGGTCGCCGCGCGCGGTGAGCGAGCCGCCGTCGGTGCGCGCTTCGCTGGCGGCGGTGCTGCGGTTGCCGCTCTGGCCGCCGATGCGCGCGTTGCTGCCGGCGCCGCCCTTGAGCGTGAACTCGGTGATCTCCAGGCGGTCGCCGGTGAGCGAGGCGCGCAGGCGGCCGTCGCGCAGGTCGAGGCCTTCGACCGGGGCGCGCAGCGCGAGCTGGTCGGCGCCGAGCGTGCCGTTCCAGCGCGGCGCGGTGCGGCTGCCCGACAGGGTGGCGTTGGCGTCGAGCGTGCCGGCGATGCGCCAGCCGGGCGGCGCGAGCATCGACCACACGCCCAGGTTGGGCAGCGCGGCGCGCAGCGTGCCGTTCAGGGGCGCGTCGGGCGCCCACTGCCAGCCGCCGCTGCGCTGCTGCATGCGGGTGCCGAGTTCGGCGTCGAGGCGGCCGGCGCGTTCGCTGTCCCAGGCCAGGGTGGCGCGCACGGCGTCGCCTTGCGCGTCGAGCTGCAGTTCGGCGCGGCGCAGGCCGGCCGGGGTGGCGGTGACGTCGACGCCGTTGACCTCGTTCTTGCCGCTGGCCGAGCTCATGGTGCGTTCGCTCGCGGTGCCGGTCCCGGTGCTGGTGATGCGGGTGACGAGCGCGGCCTCGCCGGCCTGCACGCGGATGTCGCCGCTCTGGCGCGCGAGCCGGGCCTTGGCGCGCAGGGTGTCGCCGGCGTCGATGTCCCAGTCGCCGTTGAACAGCAGGTCGCCGCTGATGCCGAGTTCGCTCAGCGTGGCGTTGGCGCCGAACGCGCCGGCCCAGGCCATCGGCAGGCCCTGCATCTGGCCCTTGGATTGCAGGCGGAACACGCGGTTGGGCGCGGCGCCGCTCTGGTTGAAGCGCAGCGGCTGCCAGTCGATGCGCACGGTGCCGGGCAGCGGGCCGCGCAGGGTGGCGTCGGCGGCGGAGGCCTCGACGTCGAGGCGGTTGTCGGCGGCGCGCACGGTGGCCGTGACTTCGCGGCCCAGCTCCAGCACCCAGGGCCCTTGGCCGGGGCGCGCGGTGGCGGTGTCTTGAGCCTGCAGGCGCAGGCTGGCGAGGGTGGCGCGCCACTGGTTGGCGCTGGCGAGGCCGCCGCTGGCGCGGGTGTCGAGTGCCAGCTTCTGCGTGCCGGTGGTGGCTTCGCCCTTGAGCGTCAGCGTGGCCTGGGCGATGCTGCCGGCGAGGTCGGCTTGCAGTGCGCGCAATTGCACATTGGTGGCCGTGCCGCCGGGCTGGGCGGCGGGCAGGTTCAGATCGAGGCGCGGTACAGCGAGCGCGGCCTTGAGGCTGGGCTCGGCATTGCCGCGAGCAGCCGGGGCGCCGGGGTTCTCGATGCGGCGCTGCACGGTCTGCCAGCCGCCTTGCCAGCTGGCGTCGAGGCGGGCGCTGCCCTTGGCGCTGGCGTTCGCGAACACGGCCGCGAGGCCCGGCAGGCCTTGCACCCAGCGCTGCAGGGCCTCGGCGTCGTCGATGCGTGCCTGGAGGTCGCCACCGCCGGTGGTGGGCGCGATGCGGCCGTCGAGCTGCGCGCTGCCGCCCGGCAGCGAGAGGGCGAGCTTGCCGCTGGCGGCCTGCTCGGCCACGCGCACCTGCAGCTTGCCGTCGATGCTGGCGCGCATCGCTTCGACGCGCAGCGTGCGCAGGTCGAGCACCTGGTCTTTCCACTGGCCCTGCGCCAGTGCGCGGTCCAGGCCGAAGCCGGGCAGCGCCTTGCTGCCGGCGCCGCCGTTGCCTTCGGCGCGGAGGGCCACGTCGAAGACGAGGGTGTCGGAGTCTTCGGCCTGCCGTGCGCTGATCTGCCCGCCGACGGGCGCGCCCGACAGCTCGCTGTACAGCGCGCCGGGCCGCACACCGCGCACGGTGGCGCGCACCTGCCAGGGCGAGGGCGCGGGGCTCCAACTGCCTTCGGCGTCGATGCGGCCGCCGCCCGCGCGCACGGTGGCTTCGGGCACGGTCCAGGTCGTGCCGTCGAAGCCGACCTGCGCCTGGACCTGCTCGACCGGCAGCTTCTGTTCGTCCCACGGGCCGGCGACGGCGTTGCGGATGTCGGCCGAGGCCTTCCACGCGGCGGGGCCGGTGGCGGCGTCGGGCGCGAGTTCGACGGTGCCGGTGAGCCGGGTGCGGGGTGCGCCGGGCCAGAGGCTGGCGGCATCGACGTTGCGCAGGTCGGCCTTGGCGTCGACCACGGGCTGCGGCAGCCAGGGCGCGATCTGCGCGCGCAATTTGGCTTCCATGGGCGCTTCGGCGTCGGGCTCGGTGGGCTGCAGGTCGGCGGCGACCTGCAGGCGCGCCTCGGGGCCGGCCAGCGTGCCTTTCACGGAGGCCTTGGCCTGCACTTCGATGTGGCGGTCTTCGGCGAGCGGGGCCTTCACGCGGCCGTCGAGCGTGGCGTCGAGCGCCATCGGCGCCGGGCCTTGCAGCCGCACGCGGGCACTGTAGTGGCCGTCGGCGATGTCGACGCCTTCGATGTCCAGCGCGTGCTGCGCGCCGAGGTAGCTGTAGCGGCCTGCGAGGCCTTTGGCTTCCAGCGCGGGCGGTCCGGCCCAGCGCACCTCGTCGATGCGGAAGGGCACCTCGGCCACTTCGACAGGCAGCGCGATCTGCGTGAGCGGCTCGGTCGGCGCGTCGCTGGGCGGGCCGCGGCGCTCGATCGACAGGCTTGCGGCGTGGATCTCGCCGAGCTGCACCTTGCGCTGGAACAGCGGGGCGAGCTGCCAGCCGAGCGTGGCGTCGTTCACCTCGACCGCGAGGCTCTCGCTTTGCCACTTGAGCCAGCCGATGCGGCCGCCGGTGCGCAGCGAGCCGGTCACGTCGCGGCTCTCGAGCGTCTGGCCCGCGGGCAGGCGCTGCGCGGCCTGGGCGAGTGCGAAGGCCAGTGATGTGTTCGAGCCGAGCCACCACCAGGTGCCTGCGGCGAGCAGCAGCACGACGAGCAGCAGGCCCGCCAGCGTCCAGCCCAGCACGCGCAGCACGCGGCGGGTGCGCGAGCGGGGACGGGGCGTGGCTGTGGTGGGCGTGGACGGCATGAAGCGGGTCAGAAGGTGAAGCCGAGACGGAAATGCAGGCGGAATTTCTTCGAGTCGACGCCGTAGGCCAGGTCGGCCTGCACCGGGCCGACCGGGCTGCGCCAGCGCGCGCCGACACCCACGCCTACCTTGGGCTTGAGTTCGCCGGGCTTGTCGGCCACGGCGCCGGCATCCACGAACACCACGCTCTCCCATTCGGTGAGCTTGTCCTTGTAGACGAAGGGGCGCTGCCACTCGAGGCTGGCCACGCCCAGGTAGCGGCCCGCCACGGTCTTGCCGTCGGCGCGCACGGTGCCGATCTGCTTGTAGCTGTAGCCGCGCACGGTGGTGTCGCCGCCGGTGAGGAACATCAGCGTGGACGGGATTTGCGCGCTGTCCTTGGCCGCGACGGCGCCGGCCTCGAGGCGCATCTGCAGCCGGCTGCGGCGCGCGCGGGCGTTCCTGTCGTCGGCCGCGCCCAGCGGCAGCACGCCGAGAAAGCGCGCGTAGGTGCGCGTGAAGGGCACCTGCTGGCCGGTGAGCGTGTAGCCCGCGGCCATTTCGAGCGCCAGGCCGTAGCCGCGCGAGGGCGCCGCGTTGTCGTCGAAGTAGCGCCCGGTCCAGCCCCAGTTGGCGGTGACGGCCGAGGCCGAGGGCGGCGCGTCGGTGCCGCGGTTGTGGGCGTAGTCGTACTGCAGGAAGTAGCTGCGGTCGATGTGGTCGCTCGACTTGTTGCGCCCGCCGCGCAGCCGGCCGCTGTCGACCACGTAGCTGCCCGACTGCTCGCTCTTGAGTTCGCCGCCGGCGAACCAGCGCCAGCCGCGGTCGTCGGGCACGGCGTTCCACTCGGTGCCCAGCGACTGGATGTCGTTGTCCAGCGAGAGCCGCGACACCGCGCGCCAGCCGAGCAGCGGCATGCGGTTGTGGGTGTGGTCGATCGACAGGCGCGGGCCGTTGTCGGTGGTGAAGCCCACGCCCATCACCACCTTCTGCAGCGGCGCCTCGCGCAGCTGCGCGATCACGGGCGCGGCCAGCGGCGTGTGGCTGTCGGTGTCGAGCGTGAGGAACACCGAGTCGTAGTAGCCGCTGCTGGCCAGGCGCTGCTGGGCGTCGAGCAGCTTCTGCTGGTCGTAGTCGGTGCCGGTGGGCAGGCGCGCGATGCGGCGCGCGGCGTCGGCGTCGTAGCGCTCCACGCCGCGCAGCACCAGCGGGCCGAACTTGTAGGCGGGGCCTGACTGGTAGGTCACGCCGAGGCGGGCCTCGTGGCGGTCGGCGTCGATCTCGGCGCGGCTGATTTCCACGCTGCCGGTGGGAAAGCGTTTGGCCGTGAGGCTGCGCAGCGCGGTGGTCTTGGCGTCGTCCCACGCGCCTTGCGTGAAGGGCTCGCCGGCACGCAGCGCCCAGCCGGTGCGGATGGCGTCGCGCTGCGCTTCGGCAGTGGGGTCGTTGGCGATCTGGCCGGCGTAGCGGATCTGCACGGTCGACACTTTCGTGCGCTCGCCGGGCGCCACGGTGATGACGACCTCGCGCGGGGCCTCGGTGCTGTCGGGCGTTTCGTTGAGTTCGAGCGTGAGCGTGGGCGTGAAGTAGCCCAGCGTGCCCAGCAGCTCGCGCGCATTGGCCTCGGCCGCGACCATGAGGCGCGAGACCTCGGTCACGCCCAGGTCGTCGAGCTCGCGGTAGCGCTGGATCTCGAGGTGGCGCGCGAGGTAGTCGCGCTCGGTTTCGGGGCCGCGCACGTCGACGCTGAAGGCGTTGCGCCGGCCGTCGGCCTTGGCCTTGTCGTCGTCCTTGGCGGTGTCTCCGTTGCTGTCGCCGCTGCGCACCACGCCCGCGGTGGACGCGCCCGTGTCCGCCGCCTCTTTTTTGGGCAGCAGGCTGCAGCCTTGCAAAAGCAGGACGCCGGAAAAAAGCAAAGCCGGCCACAACGCCGGCGAAAGAACGGATGCCACCCTGACCATGGGGGCATTCTGACAGCACCCGTGTGGCGGCTGCCCCCCACTTGTGCGGGGCCGCGGGTTACTTGGACAGCATGCGCATCGCCTCTTCGAGGCCGCGCAACGTGAGCGGGTACATGCGGTTGGACATGAGCTGCTGCATCACCGCGATGCTCTGGCGGTACTGCCACACCCCCTGGGGCTCGGGGTTGATCCAGGCGAACTTGGGGAAGGTGTGCGTGAGGCGCTGGATCCATTCGGCGCCGGCCTCTTCGTTGTTGTATTCGACGCTGCCGCCAGGTTGCAAGATTTCGTAAGGACTCATCGTGGCGTCGCCCACGAAGATCAGCTTGTAGTCTTTGTTGTACTTGCGCAGGATGTCCCAGGTCGCGAACTTCTCGGAGAAGCGGCGCTTGTTGTTCTTCCACATGAAGTCGTAGACGCAGTTGTGGAAGTAGTAGAACTCCAGGTGCTTGAACTCGGTCTTCACGGCCGAGAACAGTTCTTCGACGCGCTGGATGTGCTCGTCCATCGTGCCGCCCACGTCCATGAGCAGCAGCACCTTGACGTTGTTGTGGCGCTCGGGCCGCATCTTGATGTCGAGGTAGCCGGCGTTGGCGGCGGTCGAGTGGATGGTGTTGTCCAGGTCGAGCTCTTCCTCGTGGCCTTCGCGCGCGAACTTGCGCAGCCGGCGCAGCGCGACCTTGATGTTGCGCGTGCCCAGTTCCTGCGTGTCGTCGTAGTCCTTGTAGGCGCGCTGGTCCCACACCTTCACGGCGCTGCGGTTCTTGCCCGCGCCGCCGATGCGGATGCCCTGCGGGTTGTAGCCGCCGTTGCCGAAGGGCGAGGTGCCGCCGGTGCCGATCCACTTGCTGCCGCCTTCGTGGCGTTCCTTCTGTTCTTCGAAGCGCTTCTTGAGCGTTTCCATGAGCTCGTCCCAGCCCATCTTCTCGATCTTGGCCTTTTCTTCGGCCGTGAACTCGCGCTCCAGCGTCTTCTTGAGCCAGTCGAGCGGCACTTCCTTCGTGAAGTCGGTGAGCATCTCGACGCCCTTGAAGTAGGCGGCGAAGGCACGGTCGAACTTGTCGTAGTGCTTCTCGTCCTTCACGAGCGCGGTGCGCGAGAGGTAGTAGAAGTCGTCGATGCCGTAGGCGCCATCGGAGTTCGGGCCCACCACGTCGGACTTGAGCGCCTCGAGCAGCGTGAGGTATTCCTTGACCGACACCGGCAGCTTGGCCGAACGCAGGGTGTAGAAGAAGTCGATGAGCATGGGGTGCGCTCCTTGTGTGTCGTCGTCAGTCGCGCGGCTTGTCGAGCAGGTACTGCAGCTGGGCCTTCACCTCGGGCCATTCGCCCGCGCGCAGGCTGTACATGACGGTGTCGCGGATGGTGCCGTCGCGGCGCATCACGTGGCCGCGGATCACGCCGTCTTTCTTGGCGCCCAGGCGCTCGATGGCGCGCTGCGAGGCGAAGTTGAAGTTGTCGGTGCGCCAGCCCACCACGTTGCAGCCCAGCGTGTCGAACGCGTGCGTGAGCATCAGCAGCTTGCAGGTGGTGTTGACGTGGGTGCGCTGGCAGCGCTCGGCGTACCAGGTGTAGCCGATCTCGACGCGCTTCACGCCCGGCAGGATGTCGTGAAAGCTCGTGCTGCCCAGCACGGTGCCGGTGGCTTCGTCGGTCACGGCGAAGGCGAAGCGGTCGGCCGTCTTGAGGGCGGTCTCGATGTAGGCGCGCGTGTCCTGCGGCTCGGGCACGGAGGTGACGCGCAGCTTCCACAGCGCGCCGTCGGCGGCCGCGGCGCGCAGGCCGTCTTCATGGGTGAGTGCCAGCGGCACGAGCGCGAGGCCGCGGGCCTTCAGCGTGACGGGTTCGACGAACGCCATGTGCAAACTCTCCGTGTCTCCGTACAGGTCTCGGTGGATCTGGGGCTCAGCCGCGCGGGTCGCCGTACTTGTGCACGTACCACGCACGCGCGGCCTGTGCACCGGCGCCGCCGCCCAGGCCGATCAGCGCAATGCCGACGATCTCGCGCGTGCCGTACTTGCTGTCGGTGCCGAAGGCGTCGAGCCCGAGCAAGAGCCCGATCCCGCGCCCGATCAGCGCGCCCACCACGAACAGCACCGCCTGGGCGATGCCCAGCTTCATCAGCTGCCTGGTGGAATGCGGTTGCCGGCTCATGGCCTAGCGGTTGTTGCGTTGCATGAAGACGAGCTTCTCGAACAGGGTCACGTCCTGCTCGTTCTTGAGCAGCGCGCCCACCAGCGGCGGCACGGCGACCTTGTCGTCCTTGCTCTGCAGGGCTTCGAGCGGAATGTCCTCGGCCACGAGCAGCTTGAGCCAGTCGAGCAGCTCGGAGGTCGAGGGCTTCTTCTTCAGGCCGGGCAGGTTGCGCACGTCGTAGAAGGTCTTCATCGCCGACGTGAGCAGCTCCTGCTTCAGGTTCGGGAAGTGCACGGCGACGATGTGCTTCATCGTCTCGGCATCGGGGAACTTGATGTAGTGGAAGAAGCAGCGGCGCAGGAAGGCGTCGGGCAGTTCCTTCTCGTTGTTCGAGGTGATGAACACCAGCGGACGGTGCTTGGCGCGGATGAGCTCGCGCGTCTCGTAGCAGTAGAACTCCATGCGGTCGATTTCGCGCAGCAGGTCGTTCGGGAATTCGATGTCGGCCTTGTCGATCTCGTCGATCAGCAGCGCGACCGGCTTGTCGGCCGTGAAGGCCTGCCACAGCACGCCCTTGACGATGTAGTTCTGGATGTCCTTCACACGCTGGCCGCCGTCCACGTCGGCCAGTTGGGAGTCGCGCAGGCGGCTCACGGCGTCGTATTCATACAGGCCCTGTTGCGCCTTGGTGGTCGACTTGATGTGCCACTGCAGCAGCGGCATGTCGAGCGCTTGCGCCACTTCCTCGGCCAGCATGGTCTTGCCGGTGCCGGGCTCGCCCTTGACGAGCAGGGGGCGCTGGAGTGTGATGGCCGCATTGACCGCCAGCATCAGGTCCTGAGTGGCGACGTAGTTGTCTGAGCCCTTGAATTTCATGAGTGGAGCGGAGGCAGGGTGGAGAAAAGAACACACTCGATCTGCATTGCGCAGTCTCTTGTGCAGCCCGCGCGAGGTTCCCGTGGGACCCTTGCATATAATCGAATGTTGATTCGAAAAACTGTATCTCCACGAGATTGTGCGCGCAAAATGAACAAGTTGTTGACCACGATGTTTGCCCTTGCTGTCGCTTGCGTGACGGTCTCGGCCCAAGCCCAACAAGTCACTGGCAAGGCCCAGGACGGAGCCAAGAAGGTCCAGATGTGCGTGGGTTGCCACGGCATCATCGGCTACCAGGCGAGCTTCCCCGAGATCCACAAGGTGCCGATGATCGCGGGCCAGAGCGCCACCTACATCTCGGCCGCGCTCACCGCGTACAAGGGCGGTGACCGCAAGCACCCGACGATGCGCGCCATCGCCGACAGCCTCACCGAACAGGACATCGCCGACCTCTCGGCCTACTACAGCCAGCTGGGCGTGAAGGAAGGCGACGCGCCTGCGGCCACACCGGCCAAGGCCGCGTCCGAGAACGTCCAGGCGCTCATCGCGCGCGACAAGGACAACAGCTGCACCAAGTGCCACGGCGCCAACTTCAACACGCCGAACGACGGCACCGTGCCCAAGCTGGCCGGCCAGCACGCCGACTACCTGTTCGTGGCGCTGAAGTCGTACCGCGTGAAGAACAACCCCCACCTGGGCCGCTCCAACGCCGTGATGGCCGCACAGGTCGAACCCAAGAAGTTCACCAACGCCGAGCTGAAGACGCTGGCCACCTACATCAGCTCGCTGCCCGGCGAACTGAAGGTCGTGCCTGAATCGCGTCTGCATCACGCGCCCCAGTAAGCAGGGCCAGTCCGAAAGACTGGTGCCCCAAAGAAAAAGCCCGCATCAGCGGGCTTTTTTTCGTCCGGATTTTCCCGGGGGTCAGACGTCGAAGAAGGCCGTCTCGTCCGCGCCCTGCATGCGGATGTCGAAGCGGTACGTCACCGCGCCGCCTTGCTCCACGCGCTCGGCGACCAGCGTGTGGCGGCGATCGGCCGGCACGCTCTGCAGCACGGCGTCCTTCGCATTGGCTTCGGCCTCGTCGCTGAAGTACACGCGCGTGAAGGCATGCAGCAGCAGGCCGCGCATCAGCACAATCACGTTGATGTGCGGGGCTTCGCCGGGCGTTTCGGCGCCGGGCTTGACGGTGTGGAACACGAAGCGGTTCTGCGCGTCGGTGCCCGTGCCGACGCGGCCGAAGGCGCGAAAGCCCAGGGCGCGCGCCTCGTCGGGCGTCTGCGGGTAGCGGCCTTCGCCGTCGGGCTGGCTGATCTCGACCAGCGCGTCGTTGATCGGGTTGCCGTCGCCGTCGATCACGCGGCCTTCGAGGCGGATGCGCTGGCCGCTGGCGGTGTCCAGTGCCAGCACGGCGTCGAAGGGCTGGTTGAAGTTGTAGCCGTACTGCGTGGCGGTGAGGCCGTAGGCGAAGTAGGGGCCCACGGTCTGCGAGGGGGTCTGGCCGAAGTCGGCTTCCTGTGCGGTCATCAATGGCATGGGGAATTCCTTTCAGCGGTTCTCGAACGGCGTTTCATCGGCGCCGCGCAGCACCATGTCGAACTGGTAGCCCAGGGCGTAGCCTTCCTCGGTGATGTCGAGGCTGAAGTCGGCAATGAGGCGGTTGCGGTAGCGCTCGGGCGTGCCGGTGACCATCGGGTCGTACTGCAGCAGCGGGTCGCCGGGGAAATACATCTGCGTCACGAGGCGGCTGGCGAAGCTCTGGCCGAACAGCGACAGGTGGATGTGCTGCGGGCGCCAGGCGTTCGGGTGATTGCCCCAGGGATACGCGCCGGGCTTGATGGTGAGGAAGCGGTAGCGGCCTTCGCTGTCGGTCAGGCAGCGGCCTGCGCCCAGGAAGTTGGGGTCCAGCGGGGCGTCGTGCTGGTCGACCTTGTGCACGTAGCGGCCCGAGGCGTTGGCCTGCCACAGCTCGACCAGCGTGTTGGCCACCGGACGGCGGCGCTCGTCGAGCACCTGGCCGGTGAGGATCATGCGTTCGCCCAGCGGCTCGCCGTTGACGCGCGCGTTGCGCGTGAGGTCGTGGTCGAACTCGCCGATGCTGTCGTGGCCGTACACCGGCTGCTGCAGCTCGCCGAGCGAGGCCTTCAGCGGAATGAGCGGCTTCTGCGGGCCGCGCTTGCCGGTCGACTTGTAGCCGGGGTAGATGTAGCTGGGATGGGCGTCCCAGTCGCGCGGGGTGAGGGTGGGCTGGGCGCCGCTGGTCTTGGTCATGTACGTTGTCTCCTGTCGTGGGACGAATCCGAAGCCCGCACTGTAGAAGTCGCGATCAATGATGTAAATTGAAGATTGTTCCAGTTTCAATAACCAGAAGGCATTGAAAAAGTCTCCCGCCGAGCTTCGCCAGGATTTCGTGCGCAACGTGCAGCTGCGGCACCTGCGCGCCTTCGTCGCGGTCGCGCAGGAGCGCCACTTGGCGCGCGCGGCCGAGCGGCTGGCGCTGAGCCAGCCGGCGGTGTCCAAGACGCTGTCGGAGCTCGAGGCGGTGGTCGGTACCCGGCTGGTCGAGCGCAGCCAGGCCGGTCGCCGCGGCGTGCAGGGCCTGACGCCGGCGGGCGAACAGCTGCTGGCCCATGCCCTGCGCGTGCTCGAAGCGCTCGACGCCAGCGCCCAGGCCGTGGCGCCGGCCGCGGGCGGGCGCATCGAGCGCCTGCGCATCGGCGCCTTGCCCAGCGTGGCGCCCGCGCTGCTGCCGGTGGCGCTGGCGCGGCTGCGCGAAGGCTGGCCGGCGGTGCAGATCCTGGTGAAGAGCGCGGCCAACGCCGTACTGCTCGACGAGCTGCGCGCCGGCGAGCTCGATCTCGTGGTCGGCCGCATGAGCGACCCGCGCCTGATGGGGGGCCTGAGCTTCGAGCTGCTGCACACCGAACCGCTGGTGTTCGCCGTGCGCGCCGGCCATCCGCTCGCGCTCAAGCCGGCGCCGGTGCAGGCGGTGCTCGACTATCCGCTGGTGGTGTACGGCGAGGGCACGATCCCGCGCCACAACACCGAGAGCTTCCTGTCGGCGCGCGGCCTGGCGCTGCCGCGCAATGCCCTGCAGACGCTCGACGTGGCGGTGGCGCGCGCGCTGGTGGCGGTGTCGGACGCGGTGTGGATCACGCCCCTGGGCGCCGCCCGCAGCGAGCTGGCCGATGGCCGCCTGGTGCGGCTGCCGATCGATACCACCGGCACCGAGGAGCCGGTCGGCCTCCTGCAGCGCAGCGAGGCCGAGCCGTCGCCGCTGCGCGCCGCGATGGCGGGGCTGCTGCGCGAAGCGGCGAAAGCGCAAGGCGCATTGCCGGCGCGAAAGGGAACGCCGCGCGCCGCCGGCTGATCGCTCAGTCCTTCGTGGCCCGGCGCTGCACGCAGGCCACATAGCCATCGCCATCGGGCGGGCGCCCTGCGCGCTGGCTCTCCCACATCATCTGGCCCAGGCAATCCATCGCCTCGTGGTGCGCATGCAGCAGCGAGCCGCGGCGCGCGGCCAGCAGCTCGACGGCCTGGCGGATGCCGCGCGGCTGGTCGATGGAGCACTGCTCGCTGATCGACAGGTGCATCGACAGATGCAGGAACGGGTTCTCGCGGCCGTTCGATCCGTCGTAGACCCGCGCCACCGCCGCGTCGGCGTCGACCAGGTCCTCGTGGTACTCGGGGTGCTCGTCGATCCAGCCGGCCGCGATGGTCTCCAGCGGCTCCATCGGCAGGCCCTGCCGGTGCTTGGCGTACACGTCGCAGAAGAAGCGGCGCACGTCTTCCTGGGAGGGATTGAACATATATAGAAGAGAGAAGAAGGAAAGAGAAAAAGCGGGTGGCGCGGCGCGGGCGCCAGGGCTGTGGAAAGTGCGCGCGACACGCCCGACGTTCCGGGTACGAGGCGTTACATCGTTACGTAACGAATCGCGAATTGACCTCCTTACGGGCTGTTTCGGAGGTCGGTGCGTTGCGCGGTTTTCAGAAAAATATCCATACAAATCAATCACTTGAGGCACCGATGGCGCGGCGTTGGCACGGCGGCGGAAAAGCGGCACGCAAGTTGCCCCTGTAGATGCATCTTTTGTCACAGAGGCTGCCATGACCGCTCCACAAGCATCGACCGTTTCGACCGAAGGGCTCGCCGCCACTGGCGCGCCCGTGGTTCTCGCCCAAGCCACCGTCACGCCGCTCGGCACGCCGGGCATCAGCGCCGGCGCCTCCGCCGCGCCTGCGGCCGTGGCGTCGCCCAGCGTGGGCACATTGTCCAATGCTACGCCCGGCGTTGCAGTGATGCGCGAGGGTGTCCGCATTCCGGTGGACGGCAATCAGACCCTGATGGCCGGCGACCGCGTGATCGTGCCGGACGGCGGCCAGGCCAACGTGCTGTTCCCCGGATCGGCCTCCAACAAGGCGCCGCTGGCCGGCGTCTTCACCGGCGGCACCGATGCGACCATCGGTTCGACCAAGCTGCCCGGCGGCCTCGAACAAGTGAATGTGGACGTCGCCTCGGGCGACCTGCAGGTGACCCCGCCGGACAGCGACGCCGATGCGGCCGCCCTGGCAGTGACCAAGAAGACCGCGGCCGGCAGCGGCATCGGCCTCGGTGAATTCGCGCTGGGCGCCCTGGGCGCCGCGGCGCTGGGTGCTGCACTGAGCGGCGGTGGCGGCGACGGTGGCACCACCGGCTTCCCCCTGTTCGTGGGCGGCCCGGGCGGTGAGTCCGATGCGGACGCTGATTCGGATTCCGACTCGGACTCGGACTCTGACAGCGACTCGGATTCGGACAGCGACTCTGACTCGGATTCGGATTCGGATTCGGATTCGGATAGCGACTCGGATTCCGATTCGGACTCGGACTCGGACAGCGATTCGGACTCTGACTCTGACTCCGACTCGGACAGCGACTCCGACAGCGATAGCGATAGCGACTCGGATTCGGACAGCGACTCTGATTCGGACTCTGACTCGGATTCGGACAGCGACTCCGACTCGGATAGCGACTCTGATTCCGACTCGGACAGTGACTCGGATTCAGACTCTGACTCGGACAGCGACTCTGATTCGGACTCGGACAGTGACTCCGACTCTGACTCTGACTCTGACTCCGACTCGGACAGCGATTCCGACTCCGACGCAGACGCCGACCACCTCCTCGACCCAGCCGACGGCATCGTGGGTGGCGTGGTCGACGGCCTGGATGACGCGCTCGGCCTTGGTGGCTCGCTGACCCCGGTGGCCGGGGTGGTGGATGACCTGACCGACGTCGTCGACGACGTGCTCGCTCCACTGCTCGGCGAAGAGTTCCAGGCCAACAACCCGAACCAGCTCGACCCGATCGACGACACCGTCGGCAGCATCACCGGCCCGCTCGGCGAAGCGCTCAGCCCGGTGCTCGATCCGCTGCTCGGTGCCGGCGCCGCCGGTGCCATCCTGGACGGCCTGCTCGGCCAGGTCGACTACGTGACCGACGCGCTCAACAACGGGCTCGAGAACCTCGTCGGCGACAACGGCATCGTCAGCGGCCTCACCGACGCCCTCGGCCTGGGCGGTGTCACCGACCAGCTGCTGGGCGACGACGGCGCGCTCGGCGGGCTGCTCGAGAACGTGCTCGGCGAAGGCAGCCTCGTGGCTGGCGTGCTGGCCGAAGACGGCCTGGTCGGTGGCCTGCTGGCACCGGACGGCCTCGTCGGCGGCCTGCTGGGTGAAGACACCGCCGTCGGCGGCCTGCTCGACACCGTGCTCGGCGAAGACGGCCTGGTCGGCGGCCTGCTCGGCGACGGCGCCGTCGGCAACCTGACCGGCGGCCTGCTCGGCGCGGACGGCCTGCTGGGCGGTCTGCTCGGCGACGACGGCGCAATCGGCGGCCTGCTGGGCGACAACGGCCTCGTGGGCGGCCTGCTCGGCGGCGACGGCGCACTGGCCGGCCTGGCTGGCTCGGAAGGCCTCACCGGCGAACTGCTCGGCCAGGGCGGCCTCATCGACAACCTGCTTGGCCAGGACGGCGCGATCTCCGGCCTGCTCGCCGACAGCCCGCTGGGCGGCCTGCTCGGTGGCGACGACGGCCTGCTGGGCGGCTTGCTCGGCGGTGTCATCGGCGAAGGCGGTCCCATCGGCGGCCTGCTCGGCAACGACGGCCTGGTCGGCGGCCTGCTGAGCGACGACGGCCTGCTGGGCGGTGTGCTCGGCAGCGACGGCCCGTTGGGCGGCCTGCTGGGTGACGACGGCCTGGTCGGTGGCCTGCTCGGCGATGCCGGCCCCATCGGCGGCCTGCTCGGCGGCGACGGCGTGCTGGGCGGCGTGCTCGGCGACAACGGCCTGGTCGGCGGTCTGCTCGGCGGTACCGGCCCCATCGGCGGCCTGCTCGGTGACGACGGCCTGCTCGGCGGCCTGCTGGGCGACAACGGCCCGCTGGGTGGCCTGCTCGGTGGCGACGGCGTCGGCGGCCTGCTCGGACCGGACGGCGTGGTCGGTGGCCTGCTGGGCGAAGACGGCCCCGTGGGCGGCCTGCTCGGTGAAGAAGGCCTCGTCGGCGGTCTGCTGGGCGGCGTGCTCGGTGGCATCGGCGGTGGCGGCACCCCCGGCACCGGCGCGGCCCTGCTCGACCCGGCCGACAGCGTGGTGGCCGGCCTGGTGAACGGCCTGAACAACGGCGTGCTCGGCGACCTCGGCCTGGGCGACGTGCTGGCCCCGGTCTCGCAACTGACCGACAGCCTGACCGACACGGTCGACGGCCTGCTGGCACCGGTGCTCGGTTCCAGCTTCACGCCGAACGACCCGAACGTGCTCGACCCGGCCGACAGCCTCGTCGACGACGTGACGGACGGCGTGGGCGGCCTGGTCAGCCCGGTGGTCGACCAGCTGCTCGGCGCCGGTGCGACGAACGGCCTGCTGAACGCGGTGGACACGCAGGTCGACTTCGTGACCGACGGCGTGGCCAACCTGATCGGCGGCGATGGCCTGCTGGGTGGCGTGCTGGGTGGCGACGGCGGCCTGCTGGGCGGTGTCCTCGGTGGCGACGGTGGTCTGCTCGGCGGCGTGCTGGGTGACGACGGCCTGCTGGGCGGCTTGCTCGGCGGTGAAGGCGGTCTGCTCGGTGGCGTGCTCGGCGAGGGCGGCCTCCTGGGTGGTGTCCTCGGCGGCGAAGGTGGCCTGCTCGGTGGCGTGCTGGGCGACGACGGCCTGCTGGGCGGCTTGCTCGGCGGCGAAGGCGGTCTGCTCGGCGGCGTGCTGGGTGACGACGGCCTCCTGGGTGGCGTCCTCGGCGGTGAAGGTGGTCTGCTTGGCGGCGTGTTGGGTGACGACGGTCTGCTGGGTGGCTTGCTCGGCGGTGACGGCGGTCTGCTCGGCGGCGTGCTGGGCGACGACGGCCTCCTGGGCGGCGTCCTCGGCGGTGACGGTGGTCTGCTCGGCGGTGTGCTGGGTGACGACGGCCTCCTGGGCGGCGTCCTCGGCGGTGACGGTGGTCTGCTCGGTGGCGTGCTGGGTGACGACGGCCTTCTGGGTGGCGTGCTCGGCGGTGACGGCGGCTTGCTCGGCGGTGTGTTGGGTGATGACGGCCTCTTGGGCGGCGTCCTCGGCGGCGACGGTGGTCTGCTCGGCGGTGTGCTGGGTGATGACGGCCTCCTGGGTGGCGTCCTCGGCGGTGACGGTGGTCTGCTCGGCGGCATCCTCGGCGACGACGGCCTGCTCGGTGGTGTCCTCGGCGGCGTGACCGGTGGCGATGCTGGCGGCCTGCTCGACGGCATCCTCGGCGACGACGGCCTGCTCGGTGGTGTCCTCGGTGGCGTGACCGGCGGCGACGCTGGCGGCCTGCTCGACGGCATCCTCGGTGACGACGGCCTGCTGGGCGGTGTCCTCGGCGGTGTGACCGGTGGCGACGCCGGTGGCCTGCTCGACGGCGTCCTCGGTGACGACGGCCTGCTGGGCGGTGTCCTCGGCGGCGTGACCGGTGGCGACGCTGGCGGCCTGCTCGACGGCGTGCTGGGCGACGACGGCCTGCTCGGTGGTGTCCTCGGCGGTGACGGCGGCCTCCTGGGCGGCGTCCTCGGCGGCGGCGAAGGCGGTCTGCTCGGCGGCGTCCTCGGTGACGACGGCCTGGTCGGCAGCCTGCTCGGTGCGGACGGTCTCGTGGGCGGCCTGCTCGGTGGCCTGACGGGTGGCGCCGAACCGGTGGCCGGCATCCTGGAACCGGTGACGAGCATCCTCGACGGCTCGGCCGGCTCGGCCGGCTCGGTGGTCTCGACGGTGGTCGAAACCGTGACCCACGCAGTCGAACCGGTGACCGACATCCTCGCCGGCACGCCGGCAGCCCCGGTGGCCGCGGTCGTGACCGGTGTGCTGGACACCGTCGAACACACGGTGGCCCCGGTGCTCGACAACGTGCTCACCCCGATCACCAGCCTGCTCGACCAGAGCCCGGCCGGCGGTGCCCTGGCACCCGTGACGAACATCCTGCACGGCCTGCTGGGCTGATCCAAGGACACGAAGAAGGAGGAAGGGAAACCTCGATAGCAAGCAGACAGGGACGGGCCGTCAGCGGCCCGTCCCGCGAAAGGACCGTCATGAACAAGAATTTCCGGATACTGGCCCTCGTGGCAATGGGCGCAAGCCTCGCTGCCTGCGGTGTGCCGCCCAAGGGCGGTCGCGACGACGCGACCTACTACTACTCCAACAAGAGCGTGCGCGAAGTGCCCAAGGTGGAGCCGGCACCCCCGCCGCCGCCGCCGAACACACCGGCCAAGATCGTCTACTTCGACTTCGACCGATACGACGTCAGGACGGGCGACCGCAGCATCGTCGAGGCGCACGCGGGCTACATGCGCAACCGGCCGGCGAGCCGGGTCGTGATCGAAGGCCACACCGACCTGCGCGGCGGCCGCGAGTACAACCTCGCGCTCGGCCAGCGCCGCGCCGAGGCCGTGCAACGCATGCTCACGCAGATGGGCGTGCCGGGCGAACGCATCGAAGCCGTCAGCTGGGGCATTGAAAAGCCCGCATCGCTTGCCACCACCGAGGAGGGCCATCAGCTCAATCGTCGCGCCGAGTTCAGCTACCGCTGAATCGGGAGCACGCGATGATTTCACGGGCGGCTTCCGGTCCGCGATCACGTCATTCAAGCGAGAGCAGATGACGGACGCGACCGGCCTTCGCCCGCATTCGACCGGGGCCGAATGATGTCCTTCTCAGACCAGCTCCACGCCTGCCACGAGCGCCTGGTGTCCGTGTGCGCGGCGTTGCCTGCCCCGTACCCGGCCTTCACGCTCTTCTTCTCGGTGAGCGACGGCTCCCAGCGTGCGCACGTCGTGCATGCCCGGGCCGACGACTTTGAGACCGCCTGGCGCGAAGGCGCCGACCTCGTCGAGCGATGGGTGCGCGAGCGCGGCATCGTCTCGCCCTGGCTGCGCATCGACTGGGTCGAGGGCGCCAGTCCCATGGACTGGACGCAGTTCAAGACCCAGCTCACCGCGGTCAAGCGCAACTACTTCCGGCTCGGTCTGGCCTTCGACCAGGACTTCGGCTTCGCCTTCACCGAGCAGGAACTCAACGCCAACGCCATGCTGTGCGGCGATTCGACCATCGCGCACTCGGTGGTGAACGTGCGCAACTTCGACGTCTACGCGCAGGCCCGCTTCGAGCGCACGCTGCCGCTGGAAGAGTCGTCGGAGCGCACGGTGTACCTGCTGGCCACGGTCGGCGTGTTCTGCCAGCCCGACGGCGTGGTGCACAAGCTCGTGGGCACGGGGCTCGACGCGGGCCGCCGCCAGCTGCCGGCGCTCAACCCGCAGGCCGTGCTCGAGCTGGTGCGCAGCGGCTCGTCGTACCTGGCGCGCCAGATGCAAAGCGATGGCCTGTTCGTGTACGGCTACTTTCCGTGCTTCGACCGCCGCATCCCGACCTACGACGCGATGCGCCACGCGGGCACCGTGCACGCCATGCTCGAGGCCTGGGAGCTCACGCGCGACGACACGCTGCGCGCGGCCATCGACCGCGCCATCGACCACCTCACCGACGCGCTGATCCGCGACTACACGCTGCCCGACGGCCGCGAGGTGGCCTACCTGGTCGACACCGGCGGCGAGATCCGCCTGGGCGGCAATGCGGCCTGCGTGCGCATGTTCGTGCGCTACTGCGAGCTGATGGAAACGCGCCACTGGCTGCCGCTGCTGGAGAAGCTCGCGCTGGGCATCGTGGCGCTGCAGGACCCGGCCAGCGGGCGCTTCGACCACGTGCTGCACGCGGCCGACCTGTCGCTCAAGCAGGCCTCGCGCGTCATCTTCTACGACGGCGAAGCGGCCTTCGGCCTCATGCGCCTGTACGGCCTCACGCGCGATCCGCGCTGGCTGGCCGCGGTCGAGAAAGCCTTCGACCACTTCATTGCGAGCCAGCACTGGCAATCGCACGACCACTGGCTCAGCGGCTGCGTGAACGAGCTCACGCAGTGGAGCCCGCAGGAGCGCTACTTCCGCTTCGGGCTGCAGAACGTGGCGGGCTACCTGGACTTCGTGCTCGATCGCAAGACCACCTTTCCCACGCTGCTCAGCCTCATGCTGGCGGCGCAGCAGATGCTGCAGCGGCTGGAGAGCATGCCCGCCATGCGGCACCTGCTCGACGAGCTGGACACCGAGAAGTTCTACCGCGCGCTCGACTACCGCGCGCACTACCTGCTCAACGGTTTCTTCTGGCCCGAGATGGCGATGTACTTCCGCCGGCCGTCCACGGTCGTCGGCGCCTTCTTCGTGCGGCATCACTCGTTCCGCGTGCGCATCGACGACGTCGAGCAGTACGTGACCGGCTTCGCGGCCTACCACCGCTACCTGCTCGACCGGCGCAGCCAGCCCGGCGGCGCGGGTCCTGGCGGCGGCGGTGGTGGCGGCGTGCGCGACGACGGCGCGGTCTGGACCGCCAGCGAGATGGCCCGCGTCACCGGCGGCGAGTGGGTGGTCAAGCCCGAGGACGGCTGGCGCGCCACCGGCGTGACCCAGCGCACCTTCATGCGCAAGGGCCGCGTCGTGTTCGAACACCAGGCCCGGCCCTCGAAGACGCCGCTGGCCGCTGTCACGCTCAAGGGCGTGCTGCAGCCGGCCGCGGCCGTGCTGTGCACCGACCCCAAGCCGCACCTGGACAAGCGCGTGCCCGTGCTGCAGGTGCCCAACGTGCTGCAGGCCGTGCTCGAGCTGGGCGACCACGCGCGCACCGAGTTCACCGGCCGCGTCTGCGGCGTGCTCGGCAGCGGCGCGGGCAGCAGCACGGTGGCCGCCATGCTGGCCGGCGCGCTCACCGTGTGGGGCGAGGTGGCGCAGCCCGAAGGCAACATCAGCCTGCCGTCGGGTATTGCGTGGAACCTCACCTGCATGCCGCGCCATGCCGCCTACTGGGTGCTCGAGATGGGGACCTCGCACATGCCGGCCTCGGCGCAGCTGATGCGGCCTTCGCTCATCGTGGTGACGGGGCTGTCGGCCGCGTCGCAGAAACACCGTGGCCCGTCGGAGGCCGCCGCGCGGCTCGACTGCCGCATGTTCCAGGCCATGGCCGCGGGCGACCGCGTGGTGCTCAACCGCGACATGCCCGAGTTCGCCACCTTCGCCGAAGCGGCCATGGCGCACCAGCTGCAGATCGTGACCTACGGCGAGCACAAGGACGCCGACGTGCGCCTGCTCGCCTTCGACCACGGCGAGGTGCAGGCCGAGGTGGCCGGCGAGCCCTTCCAGCTGCGCCTGAACGCGCCGGGCCGCCACATGGGCGCGAGTGCCGTGGCCGCGCTGGCCGCGCTGCAGGCGCTGCGCCTGCCGCTGGCCGCGGCCGTCGAACCCTTTGCGCACTTCGAGCCGCCGGGCGGACGCGGTGCGCTGCACACCATTCACATCGGCGGCGGAAGCTTCAAGCTGATCGATGAAACCTACGACGCCAACCCGAGTTCGATGCGGGCGGCGCTTGAGTTGCTGTCACAAGCCCCCTGCGAGCCTGCGCGCCGGGTGGCCATCCTGGGCGACATGCAGGAGCTGGGGCCCGCGGCGCAACGCCATCACCTCGATCTGGAGGCCGAGTTGCTGGCGTCGCAACCTGACCGCGTGCTCCTGTGCGGACCTTTGATGCGGGCGCTTCACACGCGCATCCGCACCAAGGTCCGCTCCCATTGGTTTGTCGATGTGTCCGACCTCTCCACCGCACTCGGCGGGCTGCTGCAACCAGGCGACTGGGTGCTGGCCAAGAGCTCCGCCGGTGTCGGTCTTTCCCGGCTCGCCCGGGTCCTGAAAGCACTGCCATGAGATGGAACGCATTGGTCCACATCCCCTATGAATCCGAACGCGAGGTACCCCCGCGGCGCTGGTGGCTGGGCTGGCTGCAGCTGCTGTGCGCCTGGGTGCTGCTGATGCTGCTGTGCGCCAACATCGCCCTCGTTTTTGCCGAAGGCCTGCCGGGCTCGTCCGGCCGCACCGCGACCCACGGCCATGCCCACAAAACGATGAATTGCACGCTCAGGGAAAACGCCGCGCCGCAAGGAACGCGCGGCGCGGAAACGACCGGTCCGGCGCAGGTTCGCACCCACCGATGCTGAGAGGCGTCAGAGGCGAATTTTTGCCTTGTAACAGTCGGGTAACAGTTGATAATGATGCAGGCGTCGTTGCCCGACGGATCGGTCTTTTTCCATGATCAAGTTCCTCTTGCCCAGCCAGCTGGTTGCCGACAGGCCGGAAGTCCCCGGCGCCAGTCCGTATGCCAGTGCGCTGAACGATGCGTTTCGCGCGGCCTACCCGCTCGTCAAGAGCGCGGCCTGGCTGTCGCTGCCCATCAGCCTGTTCGGGCTGCTGCCTTCGATCTTCCTGCTGCAGGTGTATGACCGCGTGCTCTCGCGCAGCGGCGTCTCCACGCTCGCCGCGCTGGTGAGCGGCATCCTGTTCTTCCTGTGCATCGAGTTCTGGCTGCGCACGCGCCGCTCGCGCCTGCTGCGCAACGCGGGCGCCACCGTCGACCACGGCGTGTCGGGCGCGCTGCTGCACTCCATGCTCGGGCGCCCGCTGCGCGCGCTCGAGGCGCGGCCGGCTTCGTCCTGGCAGCTGTTCTTTCGCGACGTGGGCGCGGTGCGTGGCACCGTCACCGGCGGGCTCGCGCAATCGATCTTCGACCTGCCGATGGCGATCTTCGCGCTGATCGTGATCGGCATCGTCGCGCTGCCGGTGCTGCCCGTGGTGGCGGCCTTCCTGGCCATCATGGCGTTCCTGGCCTGGTGGTGGGCCGACGAAGTGCGCGCCGGCCGCGTCGAAGAAGTGCTGCGCGGGCGCGGCCTGGATCGCATCACCTCCGAGATCTGCCATGCGCGCGAGACGCTCAAGGCGCAGTCGAACGACGGCCCGACCATCGAGGTCTGGCAGCAGACCTACAACGCCTGGCTCAGCGAGAGCTTCGGCAAGAACGGCCAGATCGAAACCGCGCGCGACGGCACCACCGTGCTGCTCACCGTGTTCTCGGTGATCGTCGTCACCGTCGGCGCCATCGCCGTCATGCAGCAGTGGATGACGGTGGGCGGCCTCGTTGCCTCCAACATGCTTGCGCTGAAGGCGCTGCAGCCGGTGGCCGGGTTGGTGTCGAACTGGCGCGCGCTGGCCACCGCCAAGGAAGCCGCCAAGCGCCTGGAGACCGTGCTCGGCGAGCCGGTCGAGAAGGCGCCCACCGGCATGGCGCTGCCGCAGCCGCTGGGCCGCGTCACGCTGAAAGACGTGAGCTTCAGCTTCACCGAAGACGCGCCGCAGCCCGTGCTGGAAAACGTCGACCTCGACATCGGCCCCGGCGGTCTGCATGTGATCGTCGGGCGCAACGGCGCGGGCAAGTCGACGCTGGTGAAGCTGCTGTCGGGCCTGTACACGCCCACGCACGGCGTGGTGAGCATCGGCGAGTACGACCTGTCGCAGTTCGGCCGCGAAGAGCTGTCGCGCTGGATCAGCTACCTCTCGCAAGAGGTGTACTGGTTTGGCGGCCCGCTGGTCGACACCATGCGCCGCGGCGCGCCGGGCCAGAGCGACGAGCAGATCGTCGCGGCCTGCAAGCTCTCGGGCGCGCACGACTTCATTTCGCGCCTGCCCGACGGCTACCGCACCGTGGTGGGCGAGGGCGGCACCGGCTTCTCGGTGGGCGAGCGGCGCAAGCTCGCGCTGGCCATGAGCTTCCTGCGCAAGCCCTCGGTGCTGGTGCTCGACGAGCCCAGCAACGACCTGGACTTTCAAAGCGAGCGCAACCTGCTCGCGACCATGCTCGCGGTGGCCAAGGTGCGCACCGTGGTCGTGGTCACGCACTCGCTGCGCATCGTGTCGGCGGCCTCCGCCGTCTATCACGTCACCGGCCAGGGCAATGTGGAAATCGGCTCCGCCGCCGTCATGGTGCCCAAGCTCTTCGGCGTGAAGAAGCCGCTGGTGGCGCTGGGCGACAGCACCGACGACGGCAGCGGCAGCAGCAACAACAATGCAGGCGTCCCGGCCGCCTCGCGCTCGATGGCGTGAGCAAGAAGGCCACGCGATGCGTGATTCGTGGTTGCCACGGATCGACCGACTGACAGACAGAGACAGGGGAACGGGATTTTGAAACCAGACTTGCCGCAGGTGCTTCAGGGCGAGAGCGAGAAACAGGCGGCGCAGACCACGCCGCAAGGCCGGCGGCGCCAGTGGATCATCGGCGGCGCGGTCGCGGTGCTGGCGGCGGTGGGGCTCGGCTTTCCGATGGAAACCGTCGTCGTCGCACCGGGCCGCGTGATCCCCTCCGACCGCGTGAAGTCGATCCAGCATCTGGAAGGCGGCATCGTCAGCAACGTGCTCGTGAAAGAAGGCGACAAGGTCAAGCAGGGCCAGTCGCTCGTCGAGATCGACCTGGGCGGCAGCGGCCTGAACTTCGAGGAGCTCACCGCGCGCTACGCCGCCACGCAGGCCACGCGCGTGCGGCTCATTGCCGAGAGCCGCGGCCAGCCGCTCAAGCGCGATTCGTTCGATGCCGACATCGACGAAGCCGTGCTCGAAGGCGAGATCGGTGCCTACCAGGCGCGCGCGCTCGAGCAGCGCGGCGTCATGGCCGGCGCCGTGTCGGGCCTGGAGCAGGCGCGCAGCAAGCAGCTCGAACAGCAGGCCAAGGCCAAGGGCCTGAACGACCGGCTCGCGCTGATGCAGAAAGAGCTGGAGATCTCCGAACAGCTGCTGAGCGAAAAACTCGTCGGCCAGGTCGAGGTGCTCGAGAAGCGCCGCCAGGCCGAAGGCGTGCGCAGCGAACTCGCCGTGGCGCGCCAGGGCGTGATCTCGGCGCAGGCCGCCATCACCGAGGCGCAGGCCAAGATGGCCGAGGCCGAGGGCCGCTTTCGCCGCCGCGCATCGGACGAACTCGCCACCGTCGAGCGCCAGTTCGCCAGCCTGAGCGAAGACCTCGCGCGCGCCCGCACCCAGCGCTCGCGCACGGTGGTGAAGGCGCCGGCCGACGGCATCGTGAAGGGCCTGCGCAGCTCCAGCGCCGGCTGGGTCGTGAAGCCCGGCGAATCCATCCTGGAGGTGGTGCCCGACGAGGACGAGATCATGGTCGAGGCGCGCCTCAACCCGAACGACCGCGGCTTTGTCGAAGTGGGGCAGGAGGCGCGCGTGAAGATCACCGCCTACGACTACCTGCGCTACGGCGCCGTCGACGGCAAGGTCAAGCTCGTGGCGGCCGACGCCGATCGCGACGCCGCCATTGCCAGCGGCGCGCCGTACTACCGGCTGCTCATCAGCATGTCGCAGTCGCACGTGGGGCGGCCGGAAAACCGCATCACCGCCGGCATGGAGTCCGAAGTCGACCTGCGCGTGGGGACCGATCCGTTCATCTGGTACATCCTGCGGCCTGTGCTCAAACTGCGGCGCGAAGCCTTCCGCGAACCATGAGCAAGCCCGTGTTGCCGGGCCGGCGCGCGCGCATCGCCCCGGGAGTGCTCTGCGCGACCTTGTGCGTCAGCATGGCGCTGCCGCCCACCGCTTACGCCCAACCGTCGCCTGAGCAGGAGGGGCCGCCTGCAGCGCTGGCACTGTCGCGCCGCCTGTCGCCACCGTCCCTCGGCGCCGCCAGCTACGCGCAGCGCGTGAAGCAGGCGCTCATCGCGCTGTCGCAGGAATACCCCGAAGTGCTGACCGCGCAGGCCGCGGCCAACACCAGCAGCTTCGGCGTCGACGCGGCCCGCATGGCGCGCTACCCGCGCTTCAAGGTCGGCACGTCGTCGGGCACTTACAGCAGCGGCGCCAAGGACGCGAAGAGCGAGAACTACACCGTGCTCACCGCCGAAGCGCGCGTGAGCCTGATCGACGGCGGCGCCATGAGCGCGGCGCAGCGCGCCGCCGAATTCGGCAACCAGGCCGACGACGAAGCCGTTACCACCACGTCGCAGAAAGTGGTGCTCGACGCGCTCACCGCCTACCTGCAGGTGCAGCGCTTCGACCTGAAAAAGCAGATCGCGCATCGCGCCACCGAAGTCGTGGCCGACCTGTCGAAGGCCGAGGCCCGCCGCGTGGCGCTCGGCGTGAGCGGCGACAACGACCTCAACATGGCCGCCTCGCGCCGCGCCCTCGTGGCTGCGCGCGAGTCCGACTTCGAGGCCCAGCGCGACGAGGCGCTGGCCAAGTTCCGCAACTACTTCAAGTTCTCGCCCGCGCCCGAATCGCTGCCCGTGCTCGCCGCGCCGGCGCACTGGCGCATCGGCTCGCAGGAAGAAGCGCTGCGCCGCGCCGAAGCGCGCAGCACCGAACTGGCCGAAGCCCAGGGCCGCGTGGCGCGTGCGCGCGCGCTGGTCGACCAGACCGAAGCCAGCCTGTACCCCACGCTCGACGCCGTCGTCGTGAAGAGCAAGGACCCGCGCGGCGTGTCGCCGCAAGACCCGACGCGCGCCGCCTTCGAACTCAACTGGAACTTCGGCAACGGCTTCGACCGCCAGCTCAAGCTCAAGGGCGCCCTGGCCGAAGTGGCGAACCAGGAAGCCAAGATGGAGGGCGTGAAGCTCAACCTGATGGAGCTCACCGCATCGTCGTGGTCCCGCACCGTGGCCGGCCGCGAACGCGAGCGCCAGTTGATGGAGGCTGTCAGCACCTCGGGCCAGGCCTTCCGCGGTCGCCGCCGCCTCATGGAGTTCGGCCGCGAGACCCTGCCCCAGGTGCTCGATGCCCAACTCGACTACTACACCCTGCTGTTCGACTACATCGACGGCGTGTTCGACCTGCGCATTTCGGAACTGCGCCTGGCGCGCACCACCGGCGAACTGCGCATCGACCCCATCGGCGCCAACAACTGGATCGATCGCATCTTCGGCCCCCCGAGCCGGAACGTCCTGACCGAAGACGGCCTGCTGGGCGCGCTGTGCATCTCGAGCAACACGACCTGCGCGAGCGAACCGTTGGTCGACCGCGCACCGGGCGCATCGATTGCGAACCCGCCGCTGCGCAGAGCGACGCGCCTCGGAACCCAATAGTCGTTCGAGGCAAGCGCAGCGAAGCCCGTTGGTGAAACACCGAGGAACCGGCTTTGCCGGGCCTCAGGTGTTGCCCCCGGTAGGGGGAAGGAGAAGCGGACACGAAGTGCCGCGCAGCCTGGGGGCGAGCTAAGTCTCTTCTGGGATGCCGGGCTCGCCGTCGAGGATCTGGTACTTGCGCATCTTCTCCCACAGCACCTTGCGGCTGATGCCCAGGTGCTGCGCCGTGTCCTGGCGCTTCCAGTCGTTGATCTCGAGCGCCGCGATGATGCGGTTGCGCTCGCTGCTGTTCCAGCCCTTGCGGTCGCCATTCGCGTCGAGCGCGACCCCCGTGCCGTTGCGGTCGGTGGCCAGCGCAGCGGGCGCCGGCGTGCCGCGCGTGAGCGCGATCGCGCGCTGGATCAGGTTCTGGTCCCAGCTGTGCAACTGCCGCGCGATCACGCCCACGCGCTCCGCGAGATTGCGCAGCTGCCGCACGTTGCCGGGGAAGTAGGTTTCGGCCACCGCATCGCTGAGCCAGTGCGGCGTTTCGCCCAAGGCCTCGAGCTCGTCGCCGAGCACGTTCGCCAGCAGCGCCTTGAAGATCGCGATCTTGTCGATCTCGCCGCGCTCTTCGAGGCTCGGCACATGCAGCTCGATGACCGCGAGCCGGTAGAACAGATCGGCCCGAAACTCGCCGCTCGCCACCATCTCGCGCAGGTTGCGGTTCGTCGCCGCCACGAGCCGGAAGTCGACACGGATCGGCGACGTCGCACCCAGCCGCGTGACCGCGCTGTCTTCAAGCACGCGCAGCAGCTTCACCTGCTGATAGCGAGGCAAGTCACCGATCTCATCGAGAAACAACGTACCGCCCGTGGCCTGCTCGAAGTACCCGCGGTGCGCATGCACGGCACCCGTGAACGAGCCCTTCGTGTGGCCGAAGAACAGCGACTCGAACAGCCCGTCGGGGATCGCGCCGCAGTTCACCGCCACGAACGCGCCCTTGCCGTACTGCTGGTGCCCGATGTGAAGCTGCTGCGCAATGCGCTCCTTGCCCACGCCAGTCTCGCCGCGCACCAGCACCGGATGGTTGCAGTCGGCAAAGGCGCCCACTTCGGCGAGCAGCCCTTTCATTGCATCGGAATGCGCCACCAGCACGTCGGGCGCCTGCGGCGCGACATCGCGCGCGCGCAGCTGGCGCACCAGCTTCGCCACCATCGTGCGCAACTCGGCGCAGGTGAAATCGTAGGGCAGGACGTGCAGGTACTCGGGCGGATACGTGCGCGAGTCGCGCTCGCGCGAGGCCGCAGCGACCCAGATCACGGGCATGCCTTGCAGCAGCTCGGTCGCGTGCGGAAGACCGCCGCCATCGATGACGGTGACGCTGATGATCGCAACGGAAGGGCGCAGTGCGACACCGCGGTCCTGCTGAGGTGGCGGCAGGCCATCGGCCCGGATGACTTCCACGTCGAAGCTCGCCATGCACCGCGCAATGCGGTCGAGGATGTCGGCTTTGCCTTCCCAGACAAAGAGGTCGAGTTCGTCGAAGCTGGGAGCACTCATGTATCGAAAGGCAAATGGAATGGGCTAGTAGACAAGCTTCGACTCGCCGCATACGAGAGAAAGCATGCGCACATCGCTGTAGCCAAGCTGAACGCCAAGCAAGTTGAGCAAGGGGACGATGATCGCGTCGAGCAGGCTGAACAGCGGACTCAGAATGCTCAGAACAAAACTCAGCAAAGGAGACAGAATGTCTCCTACTGGCAGCGGAAGAAAGCCGAGAATCACCGGCGTCAATGTCCATTTGGAGGCATTGGTGAAGTTGCCGAGTGTGTTGGAGAGAACCGAGCCGACGGCATTGGAGTTCACGGTCTGAACATCATCGGTGTCTCCGATGACGCCGTTGAAAGTAAGGGTCTGGTAAGCGGTATCGGGAATTTCTGCTTGAACAGGTACCTTGGCATTGACCTGCAGAATGGGAAGGAGACCCCCCAAAAGGCTGATCTCGCTGATCTTGACGGGCGGCATCGCACTGCAATTTACTGGCGCGGTCGTATTCAACATCAAGGCATCGGAGACGCCCGCAATGCAGACGCTCGCTAGCCCGGGCTTGGCCCCTATGCCTACCCTACAGTCGGCCAAGTTACTCGCACACTTGATACTCTCCAATCGAGCATTCCCTTGAGCCACTTCAATGTAGATAGGCAGCCGCAGCAGCGTCACCTTGACCAGCCATGAAAGGCCAGGAACTTCGTTGGTGTCCACCAGCGTGACATCAAGGAGCAGTCTCACCGCCGCTGAATGTGCCTGGGTTCGCCAGTTGTCGTGGCTGTCCTTGCCCGCAGGGCCGATGGCAATTGATGGTGGCTCAACAACTACAAGATGCACATCTGCTTTGGCCAACGCGCCCAGATCGATCGCCGTGCCGAGCTTCACGAGATTCTTTCCGTTGGCGATCTGAGCCGAAGTGGTCAGTAGATCCAGTACGTTGATCGCCGCATTGGCTGCACCTTCTGGAGAGGGTGTAGTGACTTTGATCAGATCTCCGAGCTTTATTTCCACGGATTTCACATTGGCGGAGATGATCGAGTTGAGCGCCTGCACCGCCAGTGTGTTGGAATTTCCGAGTGCCTTAACCATGAGTAGCATGAGGTCGCTCAATTGGATGGGCGTGTTCAGAAGCTGATCCACCGTTCCAACATCGGGCATGGCTGAGATCAGATCAAGCAGTCGAATCTGCGCAATGGCTAGTCCCTGATAGTCCACCAGCCTGAGACTGATCTTATTACCGGTACCGAGCAAGGCATTCAGGAGCTTATTGACGGCGCCTTCATTGAGACTGGCGACGCCCGTCCCAAGAGAAAAAGAGGCGATTGGATCATTGGCAGCGACCGCCTTGCTTTGAATCGTTCGATCTGCTTCAAAAAATGGCAGAAGAGCAACTGGCGTCCTTTTGATCGTGACCCGAACTGCATTCAACTCGGTCGTCGCAACCTCGAAGTGATCAACCGTCGCCTTGTCGGGGGACCATCGGCCACATTCGATATCCCCATCGACCAAAGAGAACATGGCCGGGAGATTCCGCTTGGCGTCTGTGGCACCTGCGCCATTGGCGCTGAGTTTGGCCGCGGTTTTCGCGTCTGCGCAGCCATCAGCGCTGGCGATCATCTGGGCGCCAGCGAGAGCGGCCAGATCGGTTGCTTTTTGTATTTCTCTCTTTACGAAGAAGAGGTACCCCAATTCAGTCCCTATGAGCGTGATGACGATCAGGCTCATCGCGATGGCTGTATTGATCAGAATTGAACCTCGTTGTTGCCGCCCGGTAAGAAAGCCTCCGGTTGCACGGGTGAGTCCTGTAGTCATTTGTTTGGGGCTCTCACGATGTCCTGAGCGCCGTAGTGGCGCTGCCTTTCAGTTGCTCGATCCAATTGCCAGCACCCAGCAGCGGCATCGAGGGAAGGATGCGGGCGTCACCCGTATAAGGGTAGGTAATGGTCACTACACAACTGGTCGCTCCCGCTGCAACCGTGCAAGGCTCGATGGTGACGTGGCCTGAGATCCAGCTTTTCCGACTCGCCGTGTCTGCGTTTGCGGAAGCGGGGATGACGAGTGAGCGAGCCAGGGATTCGACTACAGCCTCCTTGACATTGACCGCATTTGGAGGGTGCGGCAAGAGCCCCGCAGCACGGGCGCCATCTTCGGCGGCACGTGAGACGGCCTGCTGGATATAGAGCGCGGCACCGAAGGTCACCAGCGCGTACATCACGAGAAAGAGAGTCATGAAGACAAGAGCGAACTCGATGGCTGCGACACCACGCTGCTTGCGGTGTCCACAACACGCTTGGTGCCGCACCGTCCTCATGGCTCGGACCTCATGTCAAGCAGCATGCTGGCGCTGCCAGCGATCTTGGCTGGCAGCGCGAAGCTAGGCAGCGGGGGCAAAAGCAAATTCAGATTGCTTGCCTGCACGAAGACCGTGACCTGACAGCGATGACTCCATGTGATTCCGCACGGATAAGGTGCAGTGGTCGCGCATTTGTTGTCGCTTGCCGAGCAAATTTTCGCCGTCGCGCTTACTGTGACAACGGAGGGCATCCAACCGCTTTGAACGGTTGCAATTTTTTCTGCATGCGCTCTCCGCTTCTCTACGTTGCTCTGGTACTGAAGCGCCGCTCGTGCCCCATCTTCTGCAGCGTTCTGTAGCCCTATCCGAAACGCGAACAGCATGCCATAGCAGATGATGGCGTAAAGGATGGTGAAGAAGATCAAGAAGACAAACGCGAACTCGATCGCGTACACGCCGCGCTGGAAGCGCGGCGATGTGAAAGCGCGGGTCGCGTTCATGGTGCTTTTCGGAGTGTCAGAGGCGTAGGAGAAACGGCTCCTTACTTCCCGCCGCCAGTGGTGGTCTTGACCGTTGAGCTCATGCGTTCCGGAATCGAGTACTCGAAGCTCTTCAGATAGCGCTCATAGCTTCTTTGCGCGACATTGCCCGCAATAGGGCGCTGCGTCTTGGATGCGATGTCGCCGCTGCGTTGCCAGGCAAGCAGGCTCAATGTCGCATCGCCGACCTGGTGTGGGAGATCGAAGGCCTCTTGTCCCTCCTCGGCTGCTGGAGTGTCCTGCGCCGGTTGTGGAGAGGATGTCGGCCCAGCGGGACCGGCTCCGGTCACCGCTGATGCCTGACTAGGAGTGATGCCGCCTTGACCAGCGCCTGCGTTGGCGGTCTGCGCAGAGGCCGCTGCCGTCACAAAGAGAAATGCCGCTGCCAGCGCGCAGACGGACAGCGCGGACAGCGCGGACATCCGGTTGGCAGACTGGTTGTTATTCATGGGGTACCTCGTGAGGTCGGATTGGGCGAAAGAGGCGTGTCTGCGGTCGAGACCGGCGGGTTCAGCTGGTTAGCGGTGCGTACGCCGCCCATTCCAGCCCAGCGGGTGGGCTTGAGTGCGAGCGGGACGGAGGTGGGCTCATCACGCAGCAGCGTCGTGGAGGTGCCGGTCGATGCGATGGCAGATGCCGGTGCCGTGGTGGCCGCCGAGGGGGCCCAGGCGGCTGAGGTCCCGACGCCGCGCATCTGCAACGCAGCTGTGCGCACGGCGGCGCGCGTGGCTTCAGGCATGCGGTTCGCATCCATCAGGGCCGTGGCTTGTTCCTGCTGATGCGTGGCCTCGAGGTAAAGCGCCACATTGGCTTGTGCCTGCTTGCTGTCAGGTTGCAGCTGCAAGGCCTGCATCAGCGGCAGCCGTGCCTCCTCAAACTGGCCGGCGCGCAGGCTTGCATACCCCAGATCGCTCAACAGCAATGCGTCGGTCGGCGTGCGGCGCTGCGCTTGCTTGAATAGGTGCACTGCCTCTGCGTAGTGGCCGCGTGCGCCGGCCAGAAGTCCCAGGCCCCTGTAGCCTGCGCTTTCCTGCGGCGTGGTCAGCAAGCGCTTGTAGGCGACCTCCGCGAGTTCGGCCTGGCCGGTCTGGCGCAGCGCGTCGGCGCGCACACGGGTGGAGTCGGGCGTGATGCCCCAGCGCTGCTCCAACGCGTCGATGTGTGCCAGCGACGCGAACCACAAGCCCTGTTGCTGCATCTGGCCGACGACCTTGAGGTAGGTCGCCTGAGTGTCGATATTGGCGCCAGTTTTCGTTTCGCTGGCGGCCTCGAAGGCTTGCCGCTGCTGGGCGTCTTCGCTAGCGGCGTAGTGGTCTTTGGTGGCCGCGCAGCCGGAAACAGCCAGAACCAACCCCACGGCCACGGATGGCCATGCGATGCGTACAGATAGCTTGAAGGGTGCTCTCATTGGCCGACGCTCCCCAATGCACGGAAGATGGCGATGAAGCCGGGGCCTGCGGTCACGATCAGCAACGCAGGCAGCAGTGTGATGACCATGACGCCGGTCATCTTTACGGTGATCTTGCCGATGCGTTCCTTCATTTCAGAGCGACGATGCTCGCGAAGGCGGTCGCTGAAAGCGCGCAGCGGCTCCTGGACCGCACCGCCATGACGATCGACTTGCACCAGTAGCCCAACCAGACTGCGCAAGTTCTCGTTCTTGTGCAGCGTGGCAAGGCGGTGCAGCGAGTGCTCACGCGTACGGCCCTGCGCGTACTGCCGATTGGCCAGCGTCAATTCGTACCCCAGCACGCGCAGCACATGTGAGAAGTCGCTGGCCATGACCTGCAAGCCCTGGTCCAGGCTCATGCCCACGCCTTGCAGCAATCTCAGAAGATCCACGAAGAGCGGTAGCTCTCTGGCCACCCGCATTCGCCGACCTGCGGCAAATCGACCCAGCAGCCATTTCGGACCCATGAAGCCGATCACGAAGAGTGCGGCAAGCGCAGGGATGACTGTGCCTTGCTTGTGCCCTGGGCTCCAGAAGACCAGTGCCAGCAACGGCAACAAGATCGCCAGCAGGATGCGAGTGACAAGAAATACCAACTGCGCGCGTTGAGAAGGCAGCCCGCACTGATCGATAAGGTTGCGGTCTTCGTCAGCAACGAATGCACGTCCGAGGCGCGAATCCAGCCAATGGAATGGCAACTCGACGTCAGGCTTGTACTGCCCCCCGAACTCCGTGTCGACTTCGGTGGTGCCTGTGGCCGATGAGATGGTGCCTTGGTGAATCGCCTTGCCAATCACATGGCCGCTGCGCGCGCGGCGCAACTCCGATGCAATCAACGTACCGCCCACCAAAAGCAGCCCGAGCGCCAGCAGACCCAGGCTGATGGCGGTCAACACACTGGGTGTCAGCATCATGCGATCCTCGCAAGGCGGTACAACAGCAGGCCACCCAGTGCCTGAAGCCCAACGCCTGTGAAGACGAGCACCCTGCCGGTGCCGTCGTTCCACATTCCAAGAAAATAGCTTGGGTTATTCATGATCATGAAAGCGCCGACCCCCACAGGCAGCAGCCCCAGAATCCAGGCCGAAAGCCGTGTTTCTGATGACATCGCCACCAGTTCGTGCTCGGCTTGCTCGCGATCGCGCATGAAGTTGCCTACGCGTTCCAGCAGCAGGTCAGCCCGCCCGCCATAGCGCACGCCCAGCCCGAGGATTGACGAGAGAAGGAACATCTCTTCGACACGTACATTGGTGGCGGTCTGGTGCAGGGCCTTGTCCAAGTCGACACCTGCGCGCACCAGCGCAGCCGAGCGCTCCAAGTGACCGCGCAGAGGCTCCTGCGTGCTGCCGATCGCAAGCTGGAAGGCGGCCTGCGTCGAATTGCCGATGGTGATCAGGCGAACCATGGCGTCGATGTAGCTGGGCAACTGACCAACCAGCTTGCGGCGCATCTTTTGCAACCGAAGCCAAATTGCGAAAGTTCCAGCCAACGCGAACAGGAGCAGTGCAGCGAACGCGGCGAGCCAGCCACCGAAGAGGCCGGCAACCAGTGACAGCGCCACAACGGCCAAGAAGCCGAGTACGAGTATCTGGGGCTCGACCACGCCAACCAGCCAGCCGGGCATGATCCGGTCGAGCCATCGCTTGGGCCGAGCAGCCGCTGCAGCAGTAGCCTCGGTCTCGAGCCATGGGTCGGTGGTCAGTCCGGAGCTGAGGTTGCCGATTGGCTCGGCTGCCCGCGTAGGCAGCATCGCAGAGAAGGCTGCTGGAGCCGAGGAGCCCGTACCAGCCTGGATCTGCTGATCGAGATGCCGCTCGACAGCGTGTTGCGTCTGCCGCTTCTTCGCCCACTGCCAAAGGAACAACCCGCACGCTGCCAGCAGCAACGCAGCCACGGCAACACCGAGCAGCACGACCTCACGCACGATGCTCTCCCTGCTGTGTGCGTGCGAGCGACTGCCGGAATCGTGTGATCTTCGGAGAATGCGGCGCAATGCCGAGAGACACCCAGCGGTCGCGCTCCTCTCCGTCGGGTGAAATGATCGGCTCGTAGCGATACAGTTCCTGCATCGCCACCACGTTGTCGTTCACGCCGGTAACTTCGCTCAGCGAGATGATGCGGCGCTGACCATTCGACATCCGTCCGATCTGCACGATGAAGTCGATCGCGCTGGCGATCTGACGCCGCAGGCTCACTTCGCTTCCTTGGTAGCCAGCAAAGCCTGCAAGCATTTCGAGGCGATAGAGGCATTCGCGTGGCGAGCTTGCGTGGATCGTCCCCATCGAGCCTTCGTGGCCGGTGTTCATTGCCTGCAGCATCTCGATGACTTCGGCGCCGCGCACTTCGCCCACGATGATGCGGTCCGGCCGCATGCGCAGGCTATTGCGAAGCAGGTCACGGATCGAGACCACGCCCGTGCCGTCGAACCCGCCGGGGCGGCTTTCCAGCCGCACCACGTGACTGGTGCTGAGCGAGAGTTCGGCGGTGTCTTCGATGGTGATCACGCGCTCGCGTGCCGGAATGAAGCTGGCCAACGCGTTGAGCAGCGAAGTCTTACCCGAACTGGTGCCGCCGCTCACGAGGACGTTGCAGCGTGCGCGCACCGCGATCTCGAGCAGTTGCGCCATGCCAGCATCGAAGGTACCAAGTTTCACCAAGTCAGCTGGCGTGAGCGGCTCCTTACGGAACTTTCGAATCGAAACGGAGAGTCCGTCAATCGCCAACGGCTCGATGATCACGTTGATGCGACCACCGTCGGGCAATCGCGCATCTACCATCGGATTGGCCTCGTCGAGGCGACGGCCCAGCGGTGCCAGGATGCGACGCACGATCCGCATCACGTGCTCGGAATCCGCGAAGCGCAGCGTTTCGCGCTCCAGCATGCCGTGCCTCGACACATAGACGTTCTGGTAGCCGTTGATCAGGATGTCTTCGACGGCCGGGTCGTTCAGCAGATCTTCCAGCGGGCCGAAGCCTGCCAGCTCCTTGGTCAGCGCATCGGCGATGAGCTGCATCTCGCGGTCGTTGATTGGCACGCGGCGCAGGCGCACGAAACTGTCGACCTCCAGTTCGACAAACTGCTGGATCGATGCGCGCGACCAGCGGCCAAATTCCGCGCCTAGCTCTTCGATGCGACTCAACAGATGGTCGTGCGTCCAGCTCTTGATGTCCTGGAACTGCTGGGAGTTGATGAACGCCTGGTCGTCGTCGGCAAATTCGATATCAGTGGACATGGGCTGTTCAACCTTGGGTAGGGCTCTTCCGGAAGCCAGTGACCTTCGACATCAGCGTCGAAGTCCAGCGCGTAGTTCCGACTGGCGCCGGCGCCGTGCCTGTCGCGCACTCTTGGTGCAGGCCGCGTGCGAGGCTGGTCACCGCCTGTGAATACGGGTCGTTGCGCGCGATGCGAACCAGCATCTCGCCGCGACTTGCGGCGCCGAGCAATTGGGCGCTGCGTGCCGGCAACACGTGGCGAAGCGGCAGTTCGAGCCGCTCGGCAATGTCTTTGGCCGAAAGCCCCACGTGACCGTCGAACTTGTTGACAACGAGCGACAGCTGATCGGTCTCGATGCCGCGTGTGCGCAGTTCCTTGAGCATGGTTGCGGTGGACACGATGGCGCCGATGCTTTGGTCGCACACGACCCAGGAACGCTGGGCTTCCTTCACCGTCTGTGCCACGAAGTCGATGGTCGAGAAGCCGCCAAGGTCGGCAATCTGGAAATCGAAGAAGTCGCCCAGCCGTTTGATCAGCGCGACGGAGTCGGCGTGCGAGATTTCGCGTACCTGTGCGAGGCTTGCGGGCAATGGCAACACCGCGATGCCGCTGGCGTGATGCGCGAGAGCGGTCTGCAGCAGTGTCTGGTCGAGGCGGCGCAGGTTGCGCACGCCATCGACGAAGCTGAAACTGCTCTGCGTGTCGAGATAGAGCAGGCCGTCGCGTGCAGGCAGGCCCAGGTCGAGCAGGGCCACGCCATGTCGCGCGCTACGGCCCGGTGTCTTGGCCGACGCTTGTGCTGGCTGCGCCAGTTGATCGTTGAGCACGAGCGACAGGCTGGCCGCGAGCGTGGTCACGCCGATGCCTGGCCGGGCGCCCAGCAGCGCGATGGTGCTTCCACGCGTGCCGATCGACAGGTTGCTGCGTCGCTCAAGCAGCTTGCGCAGTGTGTTGACCGCATCGGTCTGCGGTGCGGCCATGTCGATGAAATCGTCCACGCCGGCACGCAGCGCGGCCAGCATCGACGCCGGCTCGACTGAGACGCCCGTTGCCAGCACAGGCAGTGCTGCCCAGTCACGCTTGAGGCGTTGGTGCAATTCGCTTGCAGCTTCGGCGTGGTCACCAGAGAAGTCGAGAAAGACGGCCGCCGGGCTGAGCAGAGCGATGCGCTCATCGAGCGACTTGATGTCGGGCGACAGCATCACCACCGCACCTAGTCTGGCAAGGGCGTCGGTCAACCACGTGATGTGGCCGTCGTTGGGGGAGGCGAAGAGATAGGTCTCCGCGCCGGTCTCTGGAAGGTGATCACGGGGGGCATTCATGGCGTCGGCCACAGGTCGCGAACGGCTGGTTTCCATCAACGGGAGAAGCCCGGCACTGTTGTGCCAGAGGCCGGCCCCAGAAGGTGAGCGCGCCACACGGGGCCATCGCGCTGCTCGGCGCCGCCGGGAAGGTACGGTGTGAGGTCGGTGTTGCGTGCGATCGGCTTCACCAAGTGCGGTGTGACGAGAATGACCAGTTCCTTCTCGCTCATCTGGTACCTGTTCTGTTTGAAGAACGTACCGAGTACCGGGATGTCGCCGAGCAGTGGCACCTTGTCCGCGTTCGAGGTGGTGGTGCGGCTCACTAGGCCGCCGATGATGAAGCTCTCGCCGTCGCCGAGTTCGACCGTGGTGTCGGCGCGGCGCGTGGTGATGGCCGGCACGGCCACACCGCCGATGCTCAGCGAGTTGGTGTAGTCGAGGTCGCTGGCTTCCGGTGCGACCTTCAGCACGATGCGCTCGTTCGAGAGTACCGTGGGAGTGACTGTGAGACCGATGCCGAAGGGCTTGTACTCGATGCTCGTGGAGCCAAGCCCCTGCGGGGCGGGCACGGGCAGTTCTCCGCCGGCCAGGAAGCTGGCGCTCTGGCCCGACAGCGCCACCAGCGTGGGCTCGGCGAGCACGCGCGCCATGCCATTGCCTTCGAGGAAGCCGACGTTCAGTCCAATGCCGGCCTTGCCGAAGTTGAACAGCAGGCTGAAGGCTTGTGCGAGCGGGTTGCTGTATTCGCCGCTGATGCTTCCATCCGGCGCGAACGTCGCGGACTTGAGTGATGCCGGCGTGAAAGAGCCAAAGCTGAACCCGTTGGAATTAGCGCGCGTGCTGAAGATGTTGAGGCCCGCTTGCTTGAGCACACTGCGGTTGAACTCGACGACCTTCACCTCTACCTGCACGGTGTTGCTGCGCACGTTGACGATGGAGCGGTCGATTAGGGGCGTTTTTTCTCCGTTGCTCGCCAAGGCAACATCGCGCGCCTCTTGATGGGCATCCATGCTGCTGAGTGAGCCGGTGACGGTGGAAGCGTGACGCCGTACTTCGAGCGCATACACCGTGGCGGTCGACTGGCCCTTTTCCCAGACCATCAGCGTGGTCCGCCCTGCGACCTTGCCTGTCACGATCAGGCGTGCGGCCGGTGAGTTCGGCGCTTGGCGGGTAAGCGCGACCCCAGCCACCGCTTCGTCGGCAATGGCCATGCGCTCGATGCCCTTCGGGATCAGCAATTCCTTCTGCGTACCGGCATCGACGCGGAATTGGATCGGCGCCCCCGAAGCGACGGCTTGCGCATTGGCGACCGAGGACGCAACAGGCCAGATGCCCGGTGCCAGCAGGCACAGCGCCACGAAGGTCGGGCGCAGGGCATGGACTGGAGCGTTAGGTTTCGCGCGGGGAGGATGCGGCATGGTGTTTTTTTCGTGCGGGGCGTGCATGAGGGTGACGCCGATCAATAGTGGATGGTTTCGCTTCGATCGCCGCGAATGACCTCGACCGGGAGTCCGCCGCGGCTGCCGCCGGTGCTGGTTGTTGCGACGGGCCGTGCCGGGGCAGTGGGCGCGCGCAGGGCGCCGGGCTTGCCGCCGGTCACGAAATCGGCAGCCGTCAGGCCAGCTTGGGCGCGGTCCAAGCCTTCGAGCGGGGCGCGCGGCGGTTCGCCGCGCTTCGGTTGTACGGGCTGCAGGGCGGTGGGCAATTCGGCGAACAGCTTTGGATCGGGTTCCGACATGTCGGTGGGATTGCGCAGCGCCAGCAGCAGGCGGCCGCTGTTCTCGGCGAGCGTCAAACGATTGACGTCGTCCACCGGCACCGCGAGCACGACTGTGCGTGCGGCCTCGGCGCGTTGCTGCTGCGCCTGGGGGTTGCCGTTCTTGTCGGTCTTGGAAGGCAAGCCGTCGATGGATGCAGTGCCGAAGGCCAGCACACGCTTGCGTGACAGGAGTAAGCGCGCCTGACTGCGGTCGATATCTTTGCTGTCTGACTTCAGCATCAAGAACACGTCGACGAAGTCGCCAGGCTGGACCTTGTTGCCCACACCCATAACCTCGTCAGCCTTGATCGCCACGGCGCGCTCGCCCTCGGCAACGCGCAAAGCCAGACCGGAAACCAACTGCCCTTCCAACAGAGGCGAGCCTTCGCCCAGGTCGATCACCGGGACGCGGCCGGCGAGAGACGCGGTCTCCTTGAAGGCCCCGGTCGGATTGATCGTCAGTTGTTCCACACGCAGCGCGTCCACTGGTATCGCCTCACCGGCTGGCAGCGGCTTGGAGGCGACGACCACGGGGAATGTCTGCGCCTGCGAAGTCTTGGCAGTCGCTGCGCCAGCGCTTGCGGCTGCTGGCGGCGGAGGCGGTGCCTTGCGGCTGAGAACCCATGCATAGCCTCCGAGTGCAAAGGCCAGAAGCACGAGAACGGCAGCGATGATTTTGGTGAGGTTGATCATGGGCGGCGAACTGAAGGAGGGGAGCAAGCGATCACGATGAAAGAGATGAAGTGCCTGCGAGTCGGGGCAGAGCTAGTTGTGGCTAGCTCTGTCGCCCCCAAGCCATCCATGCCGCCGTGGCCAACGCGAGATAGGCCGCATAGGGAATGATGCGAGGCCGCCGCGTCGGGGCGCCGGATTCTGCTGTTCGCGACGGGCCGGTAAGCAAGAAGGCAAGTCGCGGGAAGAAGGGCCAGCGCTTAAGGGCGAGCCAGAGGACGCTATGGGCGCCGGCCATCAGGCTGGCGACGATCCAGATCGGTATCAGGGCCGACAGGCCGACCCACAGTCCCAGGGCGCCGGCGAACTTCACGTCGCCTGCTCCCATGAGACCCGTTGCGTAGAAGAGGATGAGGAAGCCGAAGCCTGCTGCCGCGCCAAGAAGCGCCGCTTTCCAATCGTGCCCGAGGGGTCCTGCATCCAAGGCCAGTGCCCCAATTGCAAGGGTGGCGCCTGCGAGCACTAACCAGTTGGGAACGCGGCGCCTCTGGAAGTCATAGACCACGGCAAAACTCAGCCAGAGGAGGAATACGACGTTCAAGTCAAAGTAACGCTGCTGAGCTTGGTTGCAATCTTGCCAAACAATTTTTTCAGCTCGTCGCCGAGACCACCGGTTGTACTGAATGCAGCGACCAAAACGACGGCCATCAGCCCCGCAATAATTCCATATTCAATTGCAGTAGCACCTTCTTCATCGCGCAGAAAACGAGTAATAGAACTAAGCATGGTGATCTCCTGAAAGGAAGTGTTAACAAAGGCTGGCACGGTGGATGTTATACAGCGTAACTCCGTGTATCAACAGGAGAAACACACCGGATCGAGTCCCGGATGTGCTACTCGGAGGGGTAAAGCAGGAAGGCGGCCAGCCTCGTTCGGCCCCCGCAACGGGGCAGAAAAGGTCACTTATTCACAGTCTGGAGATGTTCGTTTCCCTCTGTAAACCGCATGCAGCCTTGCATGGACGAGGGGAACACGTTACGGGCGTGGGAACGTCCGGACGTTGAGCGTTACGGGAACATGCCCGTTACGTGTTACGTAGCGCGGTACCTAGGAGTGCAATTTGTAACACTCGACAAGGCGGCTCCGTTTGGGCAATAAATCACACTTTTGGGGCCGAGACCCCTTCGGTGATGTGGGCTCAGCCGAGGATTTCTTCGTGGAAGAGCTTCCACTCGCCGCCCTGGCGCAGCCAGTACTGGCGGCGGGTGCGGCCGTTCTTCTCGCCCTCGAACACCTCGCCGAAGGTGGCGACCATGGTGTCCTCGGTGTCGCGCCAGTGCAGGTACGACGTGTCCTTGATTTGCACTCGTTTACCTTGTGCGTAGGTCAATTCGTCGCGGAGTACCGCATCGGCATCGACGGGCTTGCGGCTGGCACGCTGGAAATCCGGCAAATAGAATTTTTTCAATTGCGCTTCATTGCCGCTGGCGCGCGCGTCTTTCCAGGCGGTAATTGAATCGGCGAATTTCTTTGTTTCTTTTTCGGCCTGCGGCTGCGAAATCCATTGCAGGCTGCGCGCGGTGACGACGGGGGTGGCGCCGATCTGGACCTTGCGCAGCAGCTGCTTGAGGTCGGGGTTGGCCATGACGACGCAGCCGTCGCTGGCCAGCGGCGCCCGCGCGAACTGCTGGGGCGGGGTGCCGTGCAGCCAGATGCCGCTGCCGGTCTTGCCGCGCCGCACGTCGTACGGGTTGGGGTAGTTGATGGGCAGGGCGCCGGCGCCGTAGAAGTCTCTCAGCGAGCGCGGGTCGAGGCTGCTGGTGATGTAGTACACCCCCAGCGGGGTGCGCGCGTCGCCTTCGACGGCCTTGTCAGTGCCCGACTTGCCGACGGAGATGTAGTAGTCGGCAACGAGCTTCAGGCCCTTGTCGGAGTTCTCGAACAGGTACAGCCGCGAGCGCGAGGCGTCGACGGCAATGGCGAAGCGGCTGCGGGTCGAGAGGGTGAGGAACTGCGAGGGCACGGTGCCGGCGGGCGGGCGTTCGCGCAGGGCCTGCAGGCGGCGGCGCGATTCCTCGTGCAGCTCGACCATGGCCGGGTTGCCGCGCAGGCGCGCGATGCCGGCGGTGTCGGGCATGGCGTTCGAGGGCGGCACCTGCGCTGCGAGCAGGTCGCCGTACACGAGCTGCGCGAGCTGGAAGTTCGGGTGGTCGCGCACGAGGGTCTGGGCCTTGGCCAGCGCCTCGCGGGTCTTGCCGCGGCCGAACAGTTCGTAGACGCCGATCAGGCGGGCCTCGGCGCCGCTGGCTTCCTGCAGCGGCGCGGCGGTTCTGGCGGTCTTGCGGGCCGGGCGCGTGGCGCCCGCGTTGTCTGCTGCGACGGCGGACCGCTTGCCCTTGGCCTGCAGCTGCGTCTTGCTGGCGCCGCTGCCGGCTTTGGCGCCTCGGGCTTCCTTGGCGGACGCACGGCTGCCGCCCGCCTTGGCGGCCTTGGTGCCGCTGGTCTTGGCGTTGGCCGACTTGCTGGAACTGTTGCTGTTGTTGGCTGCGAGCGCGGCGCCGGGCGTGGCCAGCAGGAGCGCAGAAGCGGCCGTCAAGGCCGCGAGCAGCTTCCCGCTCCGCAGCGGGAACGGGAGGGTCTGAAGCCGGCCGTGCCGGACGATGTCTGCCACTAGCCGCCGACGCTTTCCTTGCGAATGTGCCACTGGTTGCCGGAGCGTTGCAGCTCGAGCGTCTTACGGCTCGCGATGTTGAGGTTGTCGGCGCGGTAGACCTGGCGGAACTTCGCGGTGGCGGTCTGTCCGTCGACCTTGATCGCGAGGTTCTCGAGGTTCACGCTGATGCTGGACTTGCCGACGATGCGGGCGCGGCGGTCTTCTTCCCAGGCCTTGCGGCTCTGGCCGCCGGCGGGCACGAAGTCGCTGCCGTAGGCGGCGAGGTAGCGGTCCATGTCCTGGCTGGCCCAGGCCGAGGCCCAGCCGCGCACGACGGATTCGATCTCGGCGTTGGAAGCCGGGGCTGCAGCAGGCGCTGGTGCCGGTTCAGGCGTCTTGGCGACCGGCGCGGGGGCTGCGGCCATCTTGACGGGTGGTGCGACAGGCGCGGCGGCAGGTGCCGGCGCGGGCGCAGGCGGCGCCTTGGCGACGGGCGCAGGCGCGGGCACGGGGGCCGGAGCAGGTGCCTTGGCGACCGGTGCGGGCGCAGGCGCCGGGGCAGGCTTCGCAGCCGGTGCCGGTGCGGGCGTCGTCGTGGCCGAAGCCACGAGGGTCGAGCCCTTGGAGCCGGCCGCCGGCGGGGCGGTGAAGAGCGTGCGGATCACGGCCAGCTTGGGTTGCACGGCGGTGTTGTTCTGGTCGAGCTGCAGCGCCTTGCTGTAGGCCTGGCTGGCCAGCCGCGCGTACACGTCGCCGAGGTTTTCCTGGGCGGTGGCGTAGCTGGGGTTGGTGCGAATGGCGCTTTCGAGGGCGTTGCGGGCCTTGTCGAACTGGTTCTGGCTCGCGTAGATGACGGCGAGGTTGTTGAACGGCTCGGGCAGCTCGGGTGCGTCCTGCGTGAGCTGGGTGAAGGCGGCGATGGCCTCGGCGCGCTTGCCGGTGTCGAGCTGGATCACGCCCTTCAGGAAGCGCATCTGCGGATCGCGCGGCTTGTCCTTGAGGAAGGCCTCGGCCTTGGTCATGGCCTCGTCGAGCTTGCCGGACTGCATCAGGCGGTCGACCTCTTCGTGCTCGGTCGCGGCCAGCGCGGGAAGCGCGGCGCCGCAGGCCGCAACGGCCAGGAGCAGGGCGCGCACGGTGGGGGAGAAGCTGAAGCGGGCGCGAGGCCGGGGGCTCTTGGGCATTGCGGACAAGACCTCGTTGGTGGGGAAGGGGAATGCGGCAGGCATTGTAAATGCGCCCGTCACCTCTGGATACCAAGCTGACGGAGCCCTGCGATGGCCCTATTCACAGTTGTGCCGAACTTGTGCGCTGCAGCATCATCATGTAACGTCTCGTAAGCAAAATGCACGTGTTTACCCTGATTTTTCCAACCCTCCGGAGTCCGTCTTGAAGATCACCAAACGCCGCCTGCTCGAAGGCGGCGCTGCAGCCATTGCCACCTCGCTGTTCACGCCGGCCTCGTGGGCCCAGCGCGCAGCAGGCGGCGATGCCGCCTGGCCAACCAAGCCCGTGCGCATCCTCGTGGGCTTTCCGGCCGGCGCCTCGCCCGACCTGGCGGCGCGCGCCATCGCGGAGCCGCTCTCGAAGCTCCTGCGCCAGCCGGTGACGGTGGAGAACAAGCCCGGCGCCAGCGGCAACCTCGTGGCTGCCGAAGTGGCCAAGGCCACGGACGACCACACGATTGGCGCGCTCATCAACGGCAACCTCACGATCGCCAAGCTGCTGAACCCGTCGCTCGACTTCGACCCCGAGAAAGACTTCGCACCCGTCGGCCTGATCGGCACCGCGCCGCTGGTGCTGGTGGTGTCGGGCGGCGCCACGGGCAAGACCGCGGCCGACCTGCTGCTGTGGGTGCGCAACCTGGGCAGCGCCGGCAAGTACGGCACGCCGGGCGTGGGCACCGTGGGCCACCTGGGCATGGAGCTGCTCAAGAGCCGCGCGGCCATCACCGCGCAGCACAAGCCCTACACGGGCAACCCGCAGGTGATCGCCGGCATCCTCGCGGGCGAGATTCAGCTGGCGCTGCTGCCGCCGGGCCTGGCGATGCCGCATGTGAAGTCGGGCAAGCTCAAGGCCATCGGCGTGACCTCGCCCGAGCGCAGCCCGCTGGTCAACGAGCTGCCGACGATCCGCGACGCCGACGTGCGCGGTGCTGACCTCGAGATCTGGACCGCGCTCGCCGCGCCCGCGAGCATGAAGCCGGCGGCTGTGACCAAGCTCAACGCCGCGCTGGTCGAGGTGATCAGCTCGCCCGAGGTGAGCGGCGAGCTGCTCAAGACCGGCTGGCAGGCGCAGCCCGGTTCGCCCGACACGCTGGCCAAGCGCATGCGCGCCGACACCACTCGCCTGGGCGGCGTGATCCTCATGAAAGGCATTCGCTCAGAGGCCTGAGCCAGTGCCAGCGCGACCGCGCTGCGGCTACAGCAGCGCCGACACCTGCCGTGCCGCATCGATCAGCGCCGGCAGCATCGTCTCCTGCATCACCTTCGCGCTGGTGCGGTTCGCCTGCCCGCTGATGTTCAGCGCGGCCACCATGCGGCCCTGGCGGTTCACGATGGGCGCGGCCACGGAGATCAGGCCTTCTTCCAGCTCCTGGTTCACCAGGCACCACTGCTGCTTGCGCGCCTGGGCCACCTTGGCCATGAGCGCGTCGATGTCGGTCACGGTGTGCTTGGTCAGCGCCTCGAGGTTCGAGGCCTCGAGGCGCGCGCGCACCTCGTCGTCACTGAGGTCTGCGAGCAGCAGGCGGCCCAGCGAGGTGCAGTACGCCGGCAGCCGCGAGCCCACGCCCAGGCTGATGCGCATGATCTTCTGCGTGGGCACGCGCAGCACATAGACGATGTCGGTCGCGTCGAGCACGGCGGCCGAGCACGACTCCTGCACCTGCTGCACCAGCGCCTCCATCACGGGCTCGGCGCGGTTCCAGATCGGCATCGACGACAGGTAGGCAAAGCCCAGGTCGAGGATGCGCGGCGTGAGCGTGAAGAGCTTGCCGTCGGTCACCACATAACCCAGCGTCTGCAGCGTGAGAAGAATGCGCCGCGCCCCCGCACGCGTGAGGCCGCTGCCGGCCGCCACCTCGCTCAGGGTCTGGTGCGGTGCGCTCGCGCTGAACGAGCGGATCACCTGCAGGCCGCGCGCAAAAGACTGCACGTAGCTGTCGCCAGGGGCGGGCGTGTCGGCGGTGGAAGTGACGGAAACGGGGTGGGTTGCCATGGCGAGCGATCCTCTCTAAAATTCATTATACGAACAAAAGTTCTTTAGGCGAACAAATTGCGATTCGCGAGGATTCGTGAATTCGGCAGGGTGTTCGGACCGTTCGGTTTCTTTCTTCACTCCCGGAGACAGGCTTCATGATCAACAAGATCGCGCGCTCGGTCGCCGATGCCCTGGCAGGCATCCAAGACGGCGCCACGGTGCTCATCGGCGGTTTCGGCACCGCCGGCATTCCAGGCGAACTCATCGACGGCCTCGTCGAGCAGGGCGCCAAGGACCTCACGGTCGTCAACAACAACGCAGGCAATGGCGAGACGGGCCTGGCGGCGCTGCTCAAGGCCGGGCGCGTGCGCAAGATCATCTGCAGCTTTCCGCGCCAGGCCGACAGCCAGGTGTTCGACGGCCTGTACCGCAGCGGCAAGATCGAACTCGAGCTGGTGCCCCAGGGCAACCTGGCCGAGCGCATCCGCGCGGCGGGTGCCGGCATCGGCGCCTTCTACTGCCCCACGGGCTACGGCACGCAACTGGCCGGCAACCGCGAAACGCGCGAGATCGACGGCGTGCAGTACGTGCTCGAGTACCCCATCCACGGCGACGTGGCGCTCATCAAGGCCGAGCGCGGCGACCGCTGGGGCAACCTGGTCTATCGCAAGGCCGCGCGCAACTTCGGTCCAGTGATGGCCATGGCCGCGAAGAAGACCGTCGCCACCGTGCACGACATCGCCGAACTCGGCACCCTCGACCCCGAGAGCATCGTGACCCCGGGCATCTTCGTGCACCAGGTGGTGCGCATCGAACGCGTGGCCACGCAGGCCGGCGGCTTCAAGAAGGCAGCATGACCATGGCATACACCCGTCGCACCAAAGACCAACTGGCAGCCCGCGTCGCGCAAGACATCTTCGACGGCGCCGTCGTCAACCTCGGCATCGGCCAGCCCACGCTGGTGGCCAACCACCTGCCGCAGGGCCGTGAGGTCATCCTGCAAAGCGAGAACGGCATCCTCGGCATGGGCCCCGCGCCCGAGGCCGGCGAAGAAGACTACGACCTCATCAACGCCGGCAAGCAGCCCGTCACGCTGCTGCCGGGCGGTTCGTTCTTCCACCACTCCGACAGCTTCGCGATGATGCGCGGTGGCCACCTCGACATCTGCGTGCTCGGCGCGTTCCAGGTGTCGGCCACCGGCGACCTCGCCAACTGGCACACGGGCGAGAAAGACGCCATTCCCGCGGTCGGCGGCGCGATGGACCTGGCCATCGGCGCCAAGCAGACGTGGGTCATGATGGATTTGCTCACCAAGCAGGGCGCGAGCAAGCTGGTGCAAGAGTGCACCTATCCGCTCACCGGCATCGGCTGCGTCAAGCGCGTGTACTCCGACCTCGCCACGCTCGAGTGCACGCCGCAGGGCCTGAAGCTCGTCGACACCGTCGAGGGCCTGAGCCGCGAAGAACTCGAAAAGCTGGTCGGCCTGCCGATCGCCGCCTGATCCCATCCAAGTAATCAGAGAGACAACTCACATGACCAATCAAGCCTTCATCTGCGACGCCGTGCGCACCCCCTTCGGCCGCTACGGCGGTTCGCTCAGCAGCGTGCGCACCGACGACCTCGGCGCCGTGCCCCTGCGCGCCCTCATCGAGCGCAACAAGAACGTCGACTGGCAAGCGGTGAGCGACGTGCTCTACGGCTGCGCCAACCAGGCCGGCGAAGACAACCGCAACGTCGCGCGCATGTCGGCGCTGCTCGCGGGCCTGCCGATCGAAGTGGGCGGCGGCACCATCAACCGCCTGTGCGGTTCGGGCCTCGATGCACTGGGCACCGCCGCGCGCGCCATCCGCGCCGGTGAAGCCGGCCTCATGATTGCCGGCGGCGTCGAAAGCATGAGCCGCGCGCCCTTCGTCATGCCCAAGGCCGAGAGCGCCTTCAGCCGCAACAACGCGGTGTACGACACCACCATCGGCTGGCGCTTCATCAACAAGCTCATGAAGGCGCAGTACGGCGTCGACTCGATGCCCGAGACGGCCGAGAACGTGGCCACCGACTACAAGATCGAGCGCGAAGCGCAAGACCTGATGGCGCTCAACTCGCAGCTGCGCGCCGTGGCCTCGCAGAAGTCCGGCTTCTTCGACGCCGAGATCGTGCCCGTGAGCGTGCCGCAAAAGAAGGGCGACGCCCTCATCGTCAACAAGGACGAGCATCCGCGTGACACCACGCTGGAGGCGCTGGCCAAGCTCAAGCCCATCGTGCGCCCTGACGGCACCGTCACCGCCGGCAATGCCAGCGGCGTGAACGACGGCGCCTGCGCGCTGCTGCTGGCCGACGAAGCCAGCGCCGCCAAGCACGGGCTCACGCCGCGCGCCCGCGTGGTCGGCATGGCCACGGTCGGTGTGGCGCCGCGCATCATGGGCATCGGCCCGGCGCCCGCCACGCAGAAGGTGCTGGCGCTCACCGGCCTTACGCTCGACCAGATCGACGTCATCGAACTCAACGAAGCCTTCGCCGCACAAGGCCTCGCCGTGCTGCGTCTGCTGGGCCTGAAGGACGACGACGCACGCGTGAACATCAACGGCGGCGCCATCGCACTGGGTCACCCGCTCGGCGCCAGCGGCGCACGCCTGGCCACCACCGCGGTGAACCAGCTGCACAAGGGCGGCGGCCGCTACGCGCTGTGCACGATGTGCATCGGCGTGGGGCAGGGCATTGCCGTGATCCTGGAACGCGTCTGATGGCGCTCGCCCGACGCGAGCTGCTGCTGCTGCTGGGCCTGCTAGCAGCAGCGGGCCTGCCTGCGCATGCGCAGCAGGCCGACGGCAAGCCGATCCGCATCGTCGTGCCCTTCGCGGCTGGCGGCGGCAACGACGTGTTCGCACGCCAGATGGCCAAGGGCCTGGGCGAGGTGCGCACCTCGGGCGTCATCGTCGACAACAAGCCCGGCGCGGGCGGCAACCTCGGCACCGAGCAGGTGGTGCGCAGCACGCCCGACGGCAGCACGCTGCTGCTGGGCCACACGGGCACCGTGTCGATCAATCCGGCGCTGTACAAGGGCTTGAAGTTCGACGCCCGCAAGGACCTCGTGCCCGTGGCCATGTTCGCCTCGTCCGCGCTCGTGCTCGTGGTGCCCGCGGCCTCGAAGGTGCGCAGCGTGGCCGACCTCGCCAAGGAGGCCAAGGTGCGCCCGGGGCTGCTCGACTACGCCTCGAGCGGCAGCGGCACGGGCGGCCACCTCACGGGCGAGCTCTTCGCGCAGCGCACCGGCACGAAGATCAATCACATTCCCTACAAGGGCACCAACCCCGCGCTCACCGACCTTGCGGGCGGGCAGGTGCAGATGATGTTCAGCGTCATCCCGCCCGCGCTCGCGCTGGTCAAGGGCGGGCGCCTGCGCGCGATTGCCGTCACGGGCGCGAAGCGTTTGCCGTCGTTGCCCGACGTGCCCACCGTGGCCGAGTCGGGCCTGCGCGAACTCGCGGGCTTCGAGAGCACGCTCACCTACGGCATCCTCGCGCCGCGCGGCACGCCCGACGCGTTCGTGAAGACGCTGTCGGCGCAGATGCTGCAGGTGGCGGGCGGCGCCGAGTTCCAGTCGCGCCTGGACGTGGAAGGCGCCGTGCCGCTGCTCGGCGGGCCGGCCGAGTACGCCGCGCTCATCGCGAAGGAAAGCGCGCTGTGGGCCGGCATCGTCAAGGCCTCGGGCGCGTCGGTCGACTGAGCGGCGACGCACCGCTTCCCACCCATCAACGATTCATCAAACCGGAGACTTCCCTCATGTCCTTCTTTCGTTCGTCGCTTTCGCGCCGCGCCATCGCTGCAGCCGTGCTGGCGTTGACTGCCGGCGGCCTGCTGCCGCTGACCGCTTCGGCACAACAGCAGCCCGCAGCCTTCCCGACCAAGCCCGTGCGCATCATCACGCCGTTCCCGGTCGGCGGTGGTCCGGACGGCGTGGCCCGCCTCGTGGCCGACAAGCTCTCGCGCGCCTGGGGCCAGCCGGTGGTGGTCGAGAACCGCCCGGGCGGCAACGGCTTCATCGCCATCGACGCCTTCAAGCGCGGTGCGAAAGACGGCCACGACATCATCGTGCTGGACAACGTGCACCTGGCCGCGTACCCGGCGCTGTTCAAGAAGCTGCCCTACGACGCATCGAAGGACTTCGACGCACTGCTGCCGCTGTTCAAGACCTACTTCTTCTTCACCGTCGCGACCAACAGCAAGTACAAGACCGTGGGCGACCTCATCGCCGACGCCAAGGCCAACCCCGGCAAGCTCGACTACGGCTCATGGTCGGTCGGCAACCCGGTGCACCTGGGCTCGGAGCTGTTCGAGTCGGCCACCGGCACGCAGATGGAGCACGTGATCTACAAGGAAACCACGCAGCTGTACACCTCGGTCGCCACCGGCGAGCTGGCCTTTGCGCTGGGCAGCAGCGCCACCGCCGGCCCGCTGCAGCGCGCCAACAAGCTGCGCTTCCTGGCGGCTGCCGCGCCCCAGCGCGTGGCCGCCTTCCCCGACGTGCCGACCGTGAGCGAATCGGGCGGCCCGAAGGGCTTCGAGGTCATCGGCTGGAACGCCATCGCCGTGCCGAAGGGCCTGCCGGCTTCGGTGACCGACAAGATCAAGCGCGACATCGAGAAGGGCCTGGCCGAACCCGACGTGCTGGAGAAGTTCAAGAGCTTCGGCTACGAGCCGTTCCCGACCACGCGCCCGCAGTTCGACCAGTTCGTGGCGACCGAAACGAAGCGCTTCACCGACGTGATCCGCAAGGCGAACGTGTCGCTGGACTGACAGCGCGCGCCCCGGGGCGCATCCGCAACGAACAAGGCACCCGCGAGGGTGCCTTTTCTTTTGGGCGCCGCGCCCGAGGCGAGAGATTGTGCTGTCCAAAAGTCACATGTTACGTATGGATACGCGACAGGGTAGACCGTCTACCGAAGGGCCTGACAGAGGCGGAGTGGCCCCGCATGGGGCCGGTCGCTCCCGTTTCAGGGTAGCCCCTTGCAGGGATACGCGTAACTGGCACGCGTTCTTACATTTTTGACTTGCACATCCGAAATCGTCGCCGTGGGGAGGAGCAAGCCATTGCTGCTGCACACGGAGGTCCACCTGCTCAGTCAGTGAACGAAGAGGGAGTTGAGTCATGAACAAGATCTTCCGAACCCTGTGGAGTCCCACCGCCGGCACCTGGGTGGCCGCGCCGGAAATCGCGCGCGGCCACGCGCGATCGTGCAGTGGGGGCGGCGTGCGCGCGGTGGCGGCAGCGGCGGCAACGGCGGCCCTGTGGGTCTGCGTCGTGCCGGTGCTCGCGGCCGGCGGCGCGGGCGGCCAGCCGGTCGGTGACGCGTCGCTGAACGCGGGCACGGGCGGCAGCGACGGCACGGGCGGGAGCGGCGGGCTCAATGACACCACGGTCAATGCCTTCGGCGGCGCGGGCGGATCGTCCACGCCGGGCGGCGTCACGGCGGGGGCCAACGCCAGCATCGGCGGCTTCGGTGGTGCCACGCCGGGCACCGGTGGCGCGGCCGGCGCGGCCAGCACGCCCACCGGTCCCGGGGCGTTCCAGGGCGACGCCGGTGGCGCGGGCCAGGCGCAGACCGGCGACCCGGGCAATGGCAACGGCTATGGCGGCGGGGGCGGCGGCGGCTTCCAGGGGATGTCGATCGCCAACAACGTGGCCAACTCGTCCGACAGCTACACCGGCGGCATCGGTGGCGCGGGCGGCAACGGGTACTGGGCCGCGGGCGGCGGCGGCGCGGGCGGCTACGGCTCGATCCTCAGCGGCCCGCTCGGCAGCTACACGGCCACGGGATCTTCCACGGGCGGCGCCGGCGGCAAGGGCGGCGACGCCTTCTCGCAGGGCGGCGGCGGCGGCAGCGGGGGCGGCGGGTTCTACCTGAACGCGACCAACCCGGGGCTCAGCTTCACCAACACCGGTCCCCTCACGGGCGGGGCGGGCGGCGCCGGCGGGGCCGAATTGGCGCCCGCCCGTTCCAACGCCTCGGGCGGCGGCGGCGGCGCAGGGGGCATCGGCGCGACGTTGGCGGGTGTCGCCGTCACCGTCAACAACTCCGGCGCGATCACGGGCGGTGCCGGGGGCGCGGGCGGCGCGGCCGGCGGCGGTGCGGGCGGCACTGGCTCACCGGGCGCTGGCGGCGACGGCGGGGCGGGCCTCGCATCGACCGGCGCGGGCGCAACCGTCACCAACACCGGCACCATCGCCGGTGGGGCGGGCGGCGTCGGCGGGGCCAACAGCAACGGTGGACCGAGCCGTGCCAACGGGGTGGGCGGCGTCGGGGTGACGGGCGCGAACCTCGCGCTGACCAACGGCGGAACCATCTCGGGCGGCCTGGGCGGCGACGGCGTCACGCGCGCCGCGGCGGTCGCATTCACGGGCGGCACCAACAGCCTCACGCTGAACACCGGCTCGTCGATGACGGGCGCGATTTCGATCGGCGCGGGCGCCACCGCCAGCGTCATCGCGGGCGCCGGCGGCCTCACCGTCAGCAACGCCTTGCTGCTGGGCGGCACGGGCACCATCGACACCAACGGGAACGCCCTGACGTGGACGGGCGCAATCTCCGGCGCCAGCGATCTCGTGAAGATCGGCGCGGGCGTGCTGACGCTGAGCGGTGCGGACACCCACTCGGGCGCCACCAACGTCGCGGCGGGCACCCTGCGTGCGGGCGCGGCCAACGTGCTCAGCAGCGTGAGCCCCTTCACCGTGGCCACCGGCGCGACGCTCGACCTGGCCGGCAACAGCCAGACCCTCGCGTCGATGGCCCACAGCGGCACCGTCTCGCTGGTGGGCGCGGTGCCCGGCACCACGCTCACCGTCAACGGTCCCTGGGTGGGCAACGGCGGCACGCTGCGGCTGGGCACCGCGCTGGGCGGCAGCGCGAGCGCGAGCGACCGGCTCATCCTGAGCGGCGCCACCGCCGTCGCCAGCGGCACGACGAATGTGCAGATCACCAACCTGGGCGGCCTGGGCGCGCTCACCACGGGCAACGGCATCGAGGTGATCAGCGCCCTCAACGGCGCGATCACCACCGCGCAGACGACCAAGAGCGCGTTCGTGCTGGCCGGCACGCACGTGGATGCGGGCGCCTACGAGTACCGGCTGCATGCGGCCGATGCCGCCGGCGCGGGCGAGAACTGGTACCTGCGCTCGACCGCCGCACCCGTGACGCCCGTGACGCCTGTCCCGCCCGTCACGCCGCCTGCCGGCGGTGGCGGCTCGGGCACTGGCGGCACCGGCGTCGTGCCCGTGCTCGCCGTGCCCACCTACCGCGCCGAAGTGCCGCTGTACGCCGCGCTGCCCGAGCAGCTGCGCCAGTCCAGCTTCGCGATGCTCGGCAACAGGCGCCTGCGCATGGGTGAGGACCTTGTAGCGGGCGCAAACCCGGCCAAGCCCACGCAGGGTTACCGCGAGGCGTGGGGGCGCATCATCAGCACCGACCGCACCATCGCGCAGGGCGGCACCGTGAGCCCCACGAGCAAGGGGCGCCTCACGGGCTTCCAGGCCGGCACCGACCTGTGGGCCAACCCCGACTGGCACGCGGGCGTGTACGTCGGCCAGCTCGACGGCGACATGCGCGTGAACGGCTTTGCCAGCGGCCTGGCGAACCTCGGCGTGGGCACCAACAACCAGAAGAGCGAGTACCTGGGCGCCTATGCCACCTGGAAGCACGCCAGCGGCGTGTACGTCGACGGCGTGCTGCAGGCCGGGCGCCACCGCTACACCGCCAGGCCCACGCTGGGCTTCTCCCGGGGCGGCAAGGGCAACAGCCTGCTGGCGTCCATCGAGGTGGGGCAGTCGATTCCCATCGCGCAGAACTGGACCGTCGAGCCGCAGGTGCAATTGGTGCACCAGCGGGTGAGCCTGGGCGACACGGGCATCTCCGGCGCGCTGGTGCAGCAGAACAGCCACAACGGCTGGCGGGCACGCGCCGGCGTGCGCGTGAAGGGCGAGTTCGTCACCAGCGCCGGGGTGCTGCAGCCTTATGTGCGGGTCAATTTCCACCGCAGCAGCCGCGGCACCGACGTCACCCGCTTCGTCGGCCCGGCCGGCTTCACCGACATCGCGACGCGTACCGGCGGCAGCAGCACCGAGCTGGCGGCGGGGGCCACGCTGCAGGTGGCCGAGAACACGAGCGTGTATGTGGAGCTGGGCAAGCTGTGGGCGGGCTCCGGCGGCGACTCGCGCATCAAGAGCGGGGTGAATGCGAGCGTCGGCGTGAAGATGCGCTGGTGATCTCGTGAAGGGGCGCGCAAGGGCGGCGTCTACGCATGCCGCCGTACGCCGGCGTGGAGCGTGTGCACGCGTGCCTCTCCCGGCTGCTGCGCAGGTGATGGCCGACCCCAACCCTGCGGCAGTTCATGCAGCACGGCGTTCGCGTCGAGCGAGCGGATCGCGACCGAGGTGTCGGCTGGAATCCGCCCCTGCGCCACCATCGCCTCGTAGCGCAGCGCGCACACGCGCAGGAACGACGCGAAGTTGCCGACCTCGCCGCGCGCCGCCACCAGCTCGTCGTACAGCCGCTCGATGAGCTGCACCACGGCCATGCCGTCGCGCTGCGCGATCTCTTCGAGCACCTGCCAGAACAGGTTCTCGAGCCGGATGCTGGTGACCACGCCGTGCAGCCGCACCGAGCGCGTGCGCGCGTCGTAGCTTTGCGGATCGGCGCTGATGAAGACTTCGCACATGGGCCATCTCCTCGAGAGGCGGGTGAATCGGGGCGACGCGGCACTGTAGCGCCGCCCGCGTCCATCCGTTCAGGTCAGTGTTCGATGCGCGTGCCCAGCACCACGAGGAACTGCGACAGCCACGCCGGATGCGCCGGCCAGGCCGGTGCCGTGACGAGGTTGCGGTCGGTCACGGCCTGGTCGACCGGGATGCCCATGTACTCGGCGCCGGCCAGTTCCACCTCGACCTGGCAGGCTGGGTAGGCCGACACCTTGCGGCCCTTGATGAGGCCCGTGGCCGCGAGCAGCTGCGCGCCGTGGCAGACGGCGGCCACCGGCTTGTCGGTCGCCAGGAAGTGGCGCGCGATCTCGACCACGCGGCTGTGCATGCGCAGGTACTCGGGCGCGCGGCCGCCGGGGATCACGAGCGCGTCGTAGGCCTCGGGACGCACCTCGTCGAAGGTTGCGTTCAGCGTGAAGCGGTGGCCCGGCTTCTCGCTGTAGGTCTGCGCGCCCTCGAAGTCGTGGATGGCGGTGTGCACCCAGTCGCCGGCCTTCTTGTCGGGCGCCACCGCGTGCACGGTGTGGCCGACGGCCAGCAGGGTCTGGAACGGCACCATGGTTTCGTAGTCTTCGGCGTAGTCGCCGCAGAGCATCAGGATCTTGCGAGCCATCGGGTTTGTCTCCTTCGGATGAGGTGGGCGAAACCGGCCGGCGCAGGGTGCGCGCCGGCCGTCGCCGCATTATTCGAAGGGGGAGGGCGCAGCGGGTAGCAGCGGGCTGTGATGCCGCTGCGGTCGCTATTTGACCGAGCCCGCGGTCAAGCCCTGCACCATGTAGCGCTGCATCCACGCAAACAGGATGGCGACCGGGACCACGGCGCAGATGGCGGCGGCCATTACCAGCTCCCACTGCACCACGTACTGGCCCGCGACCATGTTGGTGACGAGCACGGTCAGCGTCTGCTTTTCCGTGGAGCGGATCAGCGTGTAGACCACGGCGAACTCGTTCCACGCATTGACGAAAGTGACCAGTGCCGTGACCGCCATGGCCGGCAGCGCCAGCGGCAGGAACACCTTGCAGACCGTGCGCACCGGGCCCGAGCCTTCGAGCCAGGCCGACTCCTCCAGGTCGCGCGGAATGGTCTCGAAGTACGAGGTCATCATCCAGACGGCGAAGGCAATGCCGAAGGCGCCATAGGCCACCACCACGGACAGGCGCGAGTCGGTCATGTTGCCGCCCTCGAACCAGGGCAGGCTGGCCGCCATCTTGAACAGGCCCACCACCAGCAGCACGGGCGAGATCATCTGGGTGATGAGCAGGAACTGCCGGTAGCCGCCCTGGCCGCGAAACTTCAGGCGCGCCAACGCATAGGCGGAAGGCACGCTGACGGCAATCGTCAGCACCGTGGCAGAGAGCGACACCAGCAGGCTGTTCAGCAGCGCGCGCCCGAACCCGGTCTGCGTCCACATGGCGGAGAAGTTGCTCCACTGCCACTGCTGGGGCAGCCAGCGCGCCGGATAGACGTAGATCTCGGACGCCGGCTTGAGCGCCGTGAAGAACATCACCGCGAGCGGAAAGACGACCACGGCCACCAGCGGCGCGAGCAGCAGCCAGCACCAGAGGCTGCGCACGAGTTTGTCGGGGCGGATCATGCGGCGGCCTTCGCGGACTGGCGCTTTTGCAGGCGCAGGTAGAACACGGTGAAGGCCAGCAGCAAGGCCAGCATCACGAGCGAAATGGCGGCCGCCTCGCCGGGGCGGCCCAGGCGGAAGCCCAGCTGGTACAGCCAGGTGACGAGGATGTGCGTGGCGTTGTCCGGCCCGCCCTGCGTCATGATCCAGATGATGGGGAACGAGTTGAAGACGTAGATCACGTTCAGCACGATCGCCATGTGGATGAAGGGCTTGAGCAGCGGCAGCGTGAGCCGGCGAAACTGCTGCCAGCGCGACGCGCCTTCGATGCCGGCCGCTTCGTAGATGTCCTGCGACACCGACGACAGCCCGCCCAGGAAGATGGTGACGGTGAAGGGGATGGACACCAGGATGCCCACGCCCACCTCGACCCAGAACGCGAGCTGTCCGTCGGCCAGCCAGTTGATCGGCTCCCGGATGATCCCGACCATGGCAAGGCTCGCATTGACCATGCCGTACTGGCCGTTGAAGGACCAGGTCCAGACGATGGCCGTCATCGTCAGCGACACCGCCCAGGGCAGCATCACGATCGTGCGCGCCACGCCCCGGCCATAGAAATCCTGCTGCAGGATGAGCGCGATCGGCACAGCGCACAGCACCGCGCCGCCGACCACGCACACCGTCCACTGCACCGTGCGCCACACCACATGGGCGAACACCGGGTCGGTGAACACGGTGCGAAAGTTGTCCAGACCGTTGAAGGCCCGCAGCAGGCCGAAGCGCGAGATGTCGTGCACCGACTGGAACACCAGGGTGGACAGCGGGTAGGCCAGGATGAAGAGGGTGAGCAACAGGCTCGGCGCAATCAGCCCCCAAGCCAGGGCAGGGCCTCGAACGGGATTCTGCATAGGTCGATTCGATCGGATAGGCGTGGTTGGGCGTGGTGCGACACGCGAAAAGCTGGCGCAGCCCCAGGGCTGCGCCCCGGGGCTTGCTGGCTTATTTCTTGTTGAGCTTGGTGTTGGCTTCGGCCGCGGCCTTGTCCAGCGCCGCCTTCGGTTCCGCCTTGCCCTGGTAGATGGCCTGCAGCGCGTTGGTGACGGCCTGCGCCGAGTCTTCCCAGCCGGCGACCAGCGGGGCGAAGCGTGCGTTGGGCAGCAGGGTCACGAACTCGGAGAGCACCGGGTCGTCCTTGAACACGGGGTCGTTGGCCACCTCGCGCGTCACCGGCATGAAGCCTTCGCCCTGGTCGAACTTCAGCCGCGCGGTTTTCGAGAACATGAAGCTCAGGAATTTCTGGGCGGTTTCCTTGTTCTTCGAGGTCTTGAACATCATGATCGAGTCGGTCACGCCGAAGGTGATGTCCTTGCCGCCATTGGGCACGCCGGTGATGCCGTATTTCAGTTGCGGCGCGTCCTTGGCGATTTCCTTGGCCAGCGGCGGCAGCGAAATGACCATGCCCAGCCGTCCCTGCTTGAACAGGTTGTGCAGGTCGTAGCGCGTGTTGCCGGCCACGCCGGGCTCGGTCAGGCCCTGGTCGATCATGCTTTTGTAGAGCGTGGCGGCTTTCACGCCGGTCGGCGAATTGAAGGCGGCCTTGTTGCCCGCATCGAGCACGTCGCCGCCCATGCTCCACAGCGCGTAGTAGAAATAAGTGTCGGTATCCAGGTCCTTGCCCTGGATGCCATAGCCGTAGGCCCCCGTGGCCTTGATCTTTTTCGCGGCGGCAATCACGTCGTCCCAGGTCTTGGGGCCATTGGGAAAGCCCGCCTTGCTCAGCATGTCCTTGTTATAGAACATGGCGCGCACGCTGGCCGCTATGGGCAGCGCATAAGGCTTTCCATTGATATTGCCGGCTTTCAGGAAGGCCGGAATGAATTGGTCCTTGAACGCCGCATTGGCGTAATTGTCGACCGGCTCCACCAGACCGTCATTCACGAAATCGCCGACCCAGCGGGTCGCGACGTGGGCCAGATCGGGCGGGTTGTTGCTGGCGATTTCCGCCTGCAGTTTCTGCTGCATGTTCTCCCAGCTTCCCACCTCGACCTTGACCTTGTCTCCCGGGTTGGCCTTTTCGTAGTCCCGGGCCAGAGCCTCCAGCCAGGGGCGTGTGTTGTCGCTGTAGCTGGACATGGCGATGCGGATATTTCCCGCCTGGGCCGTGAGGGAGGAAAGACCCAGAAGAATTGCTCCTGCCAATAGAGTTGTATTTCGTTTTTTCATATTTAATTCCTCGTGAAGTGATTGAAAATTAATTGAATACACGTCGGGATCTGCTGCGATCAATGATTGCGCTTTTTTATCTTACGAGCCGGCCGAATGGCGCCATAGATAGAGCTAACCCTCGATTTCTAAAAAACAGAACCCTGCCTGCGAAATATTGAAGGCCAAATTTCCGCGACGTCCTGTACGCTTCAAAATTCGAGCTCGAATTGCGCGCGGTAATTCATTGCCGCCCGGTCGGGAGAGGTATTGGCAATTCACAGGGCGCATTGCGTGGACACATCAATTTCGACTCCGTCTTCGGTTCATCCCCACGCGCCGTCCCGGCGCGTGACGCTGGTCACGGGCGCCGCGGGCGGCATCGGCCAGGCCCTGTGCCGCCGCGTGCTGCAGGCGGGCGACCGGCTGATCGCGCTGGACCACGACGCGGGCGCACTGGAACGCCTGGCGGCCGTGTTGGCCGGGCAGGGCGTGAGTGCTGACGATCTGGCGCGGCTGCATCCTTTGGTGGCGGACGTCACCGACTGCGCAGGCCTGTGCGACAAGGTGGCCACGGCCGTTGCGGCTGTCGGCCCGGTGGATGTGCTGGTGTCGAACGTGGGCGCCGCGCGCGGGCCGACGGTGCGAAAGACCACGCCGCAGGACTGGCAGGCCGACATCCAGCTCAACCTGAATGGCGCGTTCCATTGCGTGGAGGCGGTGCGCCACGCCATGGTCGAGCGCCGCAGCGGGCAGCTGGTGCTCATCGGCTCGGTCAACGCGCTGACCACGCTCGGCCACCCGGCCTACAGCGCGGCCAAGGCCGCTTTGGTCAGCTACACCCGCTCGCTTGCCATGGAGCTGGGCGCCTACGGCATCCGCGCCAACATCGTGCTGCCGGGCACCGTCAAGACGCCCGCCTGGCAGGCGCGGGCCGACAAGAACCCGCAGGTGTTCGAGCAACTGAAGAAGTGGTATCCGCTGGGCGACTTCGCGACACCCGACGACGTGGCCGATGCCGTGCTCTTCCTGGCGTCGCCCGCCGCGCGCGTCATCACGGGCGTGGCGTTGCCGGTGGATGCGGGCCTCATGGCGGGCATCCTGCCGATGGCCCGCGAGATCACCGTCGAAGACTACTGAGCCAGCGACTCACTTCCACAAAGACAAGGAGACCCCATGGCTCAGGTTCAACTCAAGCAACTGCGTAAGGATTTCGCCGGCGTGCCCGTCGTGCACGGCATCGACCTGGACATTGCCCACGGCGAGTTCGTCGTGCTCGTCGGCCCCTCGGGCTGCGGCAAGTCGACGCTGCTGCGCATGATCGCGGGGCTGGAGCCCATCAGCGGCGGTGAGCTGCGCATCGGCGGTGCGCGCGCCAACGACCTGTCGCCGCAAAAGCGCAACATCTCGATGGTGTTCCAGAGCTATGCGCTCTACCCGCACCTGTCGGTCTACGAGAACATCGCCTTCGGCCCGCGCACGCGCGGCGAGGCAGAAAGCGACTTCCGCCCGCGCATCGAAAAAGCCGCCGGCCTGCTCAACCTCACCCCGTACCTGGACCGCTTGCCGCGCGCGCTCTCGGGCGGACAGCGCCAGCGCGTCGCCATGGGCCGCGCCGTGGTGCGCGAGCCCGCGCTGTTCCTCTTCGACGAGCCGCTGTCCAACCTGGATGCGCAGCTGCGCGTGCAGATGCGCGCCGAGATCAAGGCCCTGCACCAGCGCCTGGGCAACACCATGGTCTACGTCACGCACGACCAGGTGGAAGCCATGACCATGGCCGACCGCATCGTCGTGATGCGCGCGGGCCGGGTGGAGCAGGTCGGTGCGCCGCTCGAGCTCTACGACCGCCCGGTCAACCGCTTCGTGGCGGGCTTCATCGGCTCGCCCGCCATGAACTTCACGCAGGGACAGGTGCATCGCGCACACGGCCGCACCTGGCTCGCGCTGCCCGACGGCCAGGCCTGGGACCTGCCCACGTCCGGGTGCACACCCCTGCTGGCCGATGGACAGCACGTGCTGCTGGGGCTGCGGCCCGAGCACCTGCAGCTGGCCCCGGAAGGCCTGGCGTTGCGCGTGATCCTCACGGAGTCGACGGGCGACAAGACGCAGATCTACGGCACCGTGGCGGGCAGCGAGACGCCCTGGTGCGTGTCCGTGCACGATCGCGTGGCCCTCAAGCCCGGTGACCTCGTGCACCTGCAGGTCCGCGAGGCCGCATCGACCCATTGCTTCGATGCGCAGACCGAGCGCCATGTGGGCGTCGCGGCCCCGGCGCCGGCCGGGTACAGGCCGTCCGCGTCCAGCGTGGATTCGCGTGCCGGCGGCAGCGAAGGCCCGCGCCACGCCGCGTCGATCGCGTATTCGTACGGCTAGGCGATGAGCAGCAACCGTATGCCCGAAGTCGAAACGGGCAACCACATCGGCGGGCGCTGGTCGACCACCGTCGACACCCTGCCGGTGGTCAACCCGGCCAACGGCGAAACCATCGCCACCGTGCCCCGGTCGGGCCGCGAGACGGCGAACGCGGCGGTCGCCGCCGCCAAGGCCGCGGCCAACGCGTGGGCTGCTACGCCCGTGTTCGAACGCGCCGCGATGTGCATGGCGATCGCGGCCGAGATCGATGCCGCGCGCGAGGCCCTCGCGCACACGCTGTCGTGCGAGCAGGGCAAGGTCCTGGCCGAGGCGCTGGGCGAGGTCGCCAAGGCCGCTGATGGCTTCCGGCTTGCCGCCGAACTCGTCAAGCAGATGGGCGGCAAGACGCTGCCGGCGGAAGACCCGGGCAAGCTCGTCATGACGCTGCGGCAGCCGCGCGGCGTGTATGGCGTCATCACGCCCTGGAACTTCCCGGTCAACATCCCGGTGGAATACATCGCCCCCGGCATCGCCACCGGCAACACTCTCGTCTGGGTGCCTGCGCCGTCCACCGCACTCGTGGCCTGCGCGCTGATGGCGGCCATCGAAAAGGCTGGCCTGCCCGCTGGCGTTCTCAATCTGGTGATCGGCGAGGGCGCGACCGTGGGCGACGCGGTGGTGGTGCATCCGGACGTGACCGCCATCGCCTTCACCGGCAGCACCGCGACGGGCCAGCGCATCGCCGAGCGAGGCGCCGGAAAGCCCCTGCTGCTCGAGCTCGGAGGCAACGGGCCCCTGATCGTTTGTGAAGATGCCGACCTCGATGCGGCAGCCGCTGCAGCGGCGGGCGGCGCGTTCTTCAACGCGGGGCAGGTGTGCGCAGCGACGGGGTGTGTGCTGGCCCATGCCAGCGTGGTCGACCGCCTCTGCGACAAGCTGGTCGCCCGGGCCGCCGACCAGGTGCCGGGCAATCCCCTGCATCCCGCCACGACCATGGGGCCGCTCAACAACGCCAAGGTGGCGGCCAAGGTGCGCGCGCATGTGGACGAGGCCGTTGAACAGGGTGCGCGCGTGCTGTGCGGCGGCCGGGCGCGGCCGGACCTGGGCAGCGACCTCTTCTTCGAGCCGACCGTGGTGCGCGACGTCACGCCCGACATGCGGCTGTGCCGCGAAGAAACCTTCGGCCCCGTCGTGCCGGTCATCGCCTTCCAGGACGAAGCGCAGGCCCTGGCGTTGGCCTTGCAGAACGACTACGGACTCTCGGTGGGTGTCTTCACCCAAGACATCGGCCGCGGCATCGCCATGGCCAAGGCGATCCCCGCCGGCATCGTCAACATCAACGCGGGCACCACCTGGTGGGAAATCCACCTGCCCTTTGGCGGTGGCTGCGGCAAGAAGAGCGGCATCGGCCGGCTGGGCGGCATGCACACGCTGGAGGCGATGACCGAAATCAAGATGATCACGGTCACGCTGCCGGGTTGAGCCCTTCGATGCCGACGATCCCGCGCGCGGGGACTACTCCGGCTTTCCCCTGGCGGGCGTGCGAGCGGCGGTGGCACGCCCCGGCTTCACGGGCCGCTGCCACCCCTGCATGTAGGCGATCAGCGACTGCGACAGGTGATTCGCCGCAAGCGACAGCCGCCGGGAATAGCTCGCGACCAGCGTGGCGCGCGCCGAGCGCAGCGACGCATCGGTGAGCGGAATGGCCACCACCTTGCCGGCTTCGATCAGCGGCGCGACCACGTCGCTCGGCTGGAAGGTGATGAGGTCCGACTCTGCGACCAGCCGGCTCGCAAAGGACAGCGAATTCGTCTCGACCGCGATGTTCAGCTTGAACTTGCCCTTGGAGCTGACGCGGTCGACCAGTTGGCGCAGGCCGAAGGAACGGTCGGGCAACGCCAGCGGCGCGTCGGCGACTTCCGCGAGCGTGCAGCTGCGCTGTTGTGCCAGGGGATGCTGCGTCGAAGCGATCACGCACAGCGGCTGCTCGATCTTCTGCAGCTCGATGAGGTCGGGGCGCGGCGAGGCGCCGAACAAAATGCCCAGGTCGTACTTGTGCTCCGCCACCGACTCGCCCACCGCATGCGAGCCCATGAGATCGAGCGAGAAGGTGATGCCCGGGTGCGTGCGGATGAAGCTCGGCATGAAGCTGGTGAGCAGGCCGTGCAGGATGCCTTCCACGCACCCCACCCGCACGTGACCTTTGGCCAGCGTCTCGTACTCGTGGATCTGGCCCTTCAGGTCGGCCAGCTGCGTCTTGTTGTCCTGCGCATAGCGCAGCAGCAGTTCGCCGGCCGCGGTCAGTGCCATGCCCCGTGCATGGCGTTCGAAGACGGGCACGCCCAGTTCGTCTTCCAGCAGCGCGATCTGCCGGCTCACGGCGCTCTGGGCCACGAAGAGCTTTTCCGCCGCCACGCGCACGGAGCCAAAGGCCGCGACCTCGTAGAAGTACCGAAGGGTGGTGGATTCGATCATGCGTGCACTCTACGGGATGGCGGGGAAGGGGCGCGGCGACGCTCAGTTCGCGGCGCGTGATTGCCGTGTCAGCATGCGCCCCGCGCGCGCGAGCACGCGCGCCTCGTTCGCACCGCGGTACGCGAGCACGCCGTTCACGAACACGCGTTCGATGCCTTCGCTCACGCCCAGCGGCTGGTCGTAGGTCGCGGTGTCGGTGATGGTCTCGGGGTCGAACACCACCACGTCGGCCATGGTGCCGACGCGCAGCAGGCCGCGATCCGCGATGCGCAGGTTGCGCGCCGTCATGCCGGTCATCTTGTGCACCGCCTGCTCCAGCGTGAAGAGCTTGCGCTGGCGCCAGTAGCGCGCAAACACGCGCGGGAACGCACCCCACAGGCGCGGATGCGGATGACGGTCGTGCGGCAGGCCGTCGCTGCCGATCATGCTGCGCGGATGCGCGATGACGCGTTCCACGTCTTCTTCCTGCATCAGGAAATAGCACGCACCGCCGGGCTTCAGGCGCAGGCTGGCCTCCTGCTCCGTCGTGCCCCATTCGCGTGCGATATCGGAGATCAGGCGCCCGGTCATCTCCGGGTGGGGCTCGGACCAGGTCAGCAGCACGTCGATGACGCCGTCCACCATGTCCTCGCGCAGCACGGTGGAGCCGGCGACGTACGGGTAGACGTCCATCGCGATCTCCTGGCGCTGCGACAGCGCGTCGATCAGCGGCAGGGTCTCCTTCGTGCGGCCCCAGTTGGCGGGGCTTGCGCATTTGTGGTGCGAGATGATCAAGGGAACGCCGGCCTCGAACGCCGAGTCGCCGGCCTCGTGCATCGCCTCGATGATCTGCTGCATCTCGCTGCGCAGGTGCGTGGCGTAGACGCCGCCATGGCGCGCCACGACGCGCGCGAGCGCGGTGACTTCTTCGGCCGGCGCAGCAAAGGCCTCTTCGTAGAACAGGCCCGATGACAGGCCGTGCGCGCCGGCGGCCATGCAGTCGTCGAGCAGTGCGGCCATGTGTGCCAGTTCATCGCCGTTCGCGGGCCGGTCGAGTGCCTGCATTGCCGCGAAGCGCAGCGTGGTGTGGCCCACGAGCGCGGCCACGTTGAGCGCGGGCTGCGTCGCATCAACCGCGGCGCGGTACTCGGCCATGGTCGCGTGCTTGAACGAGTCGGCACCCAGCAGCGTGAGCGGCGGCTTCGACTGCGGCGTGCGGTACGGCGCCAGCGAGATGCCGCAGTTGCCCGTGACCACGGAGGTGATGCCCTGCGACACCTTGGGCAGGCACAGCGGGTCGCGCAGCACGATGGCGTCGTCATGCGTGTGGGCGTCGATGAAGCCGGGCGCGATCACCTTGCCGCGGCAGTCGACCACGTCGACGTCGGCGATGTTCAACCCTGCAGGCAGCCGCGTGCGCAGGCCGTCGCCCAGCGCCAGGATGCGATCGCCCTGCAGCAGCACGTCGCCGGGCCACGAAGGGCCGCCCGAGCCGTCGACCACGAGGCCGGCTTCGAGCAGCGTCGCGCTGTTCTTCTGTGTGTTCATGGGGGATGCGTTGCCTTGCTCAGAAATGGATCACGACCGCATCGCTCACGCGGTAGTCGTTCTCGACCACGGGCATCCAGTGCCATTTGTCGAAGGTGGTGCAGGGGTGCGAGATGCCCAGGCCGACACGGTCGCCGACGACCGGTGCCTGCGCTTCGTCGCTCGCGTCCCAACGCAGGTAGGCATGCTGGTCGTTCAGCGCCGTGACTTTCCAGCTGGCGGGCACAGCGTGCGATTGCAATGCACCGCGTGCTGCGAGCGCAATGGGAATGGGCATCGACATGTCGAAAGAGACGTCGCGCTTGCCGACTGAAAGGATCGCCAGGCCGGGCTCGGGCCGCGACTGCACGTTGGCCCAGACCTCCATCGCCGGCGTCAGCCCTTCGCCGCACTCGCAACCCATGCGCTCATCCGCCACATTCACCATGCGCTTGTAGAAGCCGTGGTCGTGCGTCACGTAGCAGCCCGAGCGCAGCAGGCCGCGCACGGGCGAGCCCAGCGCAGGCTTGAGCCGCCCCGCCACGAGGTCGAAGATGGCCGAGCCGCCGGCCGAGACCAGCACCTCGTCGGTCTCGAAGAGCTGCTGCGTGTCGCAGTGGCGCGCCACGGCTTCGATCCGGTCCATCAGGGCCTTGGCAAAGGCGGTGTCCTGCTCGGTGGACCCGGTGGCATTCAGGCCTTCGTAGCTCTCGATGCCGACCAGCTTCGCGGCGCTGCTGCCACGCACCGCGCTGGCCACGGCGACCGCTTCGTCGTGCGTGCGGCAGCCGGTGCGTCCGCCGTCGATGCCGATCTCGAGCATCACCTCGAAAGGCACGCTGGCGGGATGGCGCTTCGACCAGTCTTCGATCAGCGCCAGTTGCGCGATCGAATCGACCAGAAACACCACACGCAGATCCGCATGGTCGGCCAGCAGCAGCTGGATGCCCGCGAGGTCTTCGTCGCTCACGACCTGGTTGGCGATCAGCGTGCGGCGCGCGCCGGCGGCCACGCCCACGGCCAGCTGCGTGACGGTGGCGAAGGTCAGGCCCCAGGCGCCGGCGTCGAGCTGGCGCTGGAACAGCTGCGGCGACATGGTGGTCTTGCCGTGCGGTGCCAGGTCGATGCCCCATTCGCGCACGCGTGCCTGCATCCATTGGAGGTTGTGTTCGAGCGCCTCGCGCTTGAGCACGGCCAGCGGCAGCGGCAGGTCGCCGGCCAGCACGTTCCAGCCGGCGGCGCCGACTTCACTGCGCAGGCGCGGCGGCTGGGTGCGCGGGTAGCCCTTGAAACGGTCGCTCAGCAGCGGGTCGATGAAGTCTTGGGTAGCAGAAACGGTGTCGGTCATGGTCGTGCAACGGCGATGTGGGGGAGCAGTTCTTTGCGGATGCAGGCGCTGTAGTGTGCGGGGGAAATCTCCTCGAGCGGCGGCACCGTCTGCGCACAGGCCTCGATGGCATGCGGACAGCGCGTGCGGAACACGCAGCCCGAGGGCGGCGAGATCGGGCTGGGAATGTCGCCCTTCAAGGCGATGCGCTCGGTGGCCAGCTCGGGATCAGGCTTCGGGCTCGCAGCCAGCAGCGCCTGGGTGTAGGGGTGCGAGGGGTTCGCGAACAGCTCCTCGGTGGTGGCCACTTCCATCACCTTGCCCAGGTACAGCACCACCACGCGGTCGCACAAATACTCGACCACATCGAGGTCGTGCGAGATGAAGAGCATGGTCAGCCCCAGCCGCTCGCGCAGGTCCGCCAGCAGATTGATGACCTGCGACTGGATCGACACATCGAGCGCCGAGAGCGGCTCGTCGGCCACGATGAACTCGGGCTCCACGGCCAGCGCGCGCGCCACGCCGATGCGCTGACGCTGGCCGCCCGAGAACTCGTGCGGGAAGCGGCTGGCGTGCTCGGGGCGCAGGCCCACGGTCTCCAGCAGTTCGGCAATGCGCTTGTCGCGTGCCGCCGCGCCCTTGTGCAGCCCGTGCGTGGACAGCGCCTCGCCCAGGATGGCGCTGATGCGCATCTTCGGGTTCAGGCTGGCGTACGGGTCCTGGAAGATGATCTGCAGCTTGCTGCGCAGCTTGCGCATGCGCTCGCCCGAGAGCTCGCCGATGTCGTCGCCGCGGTACAGCACCTGGCCCTCGGTGCGCTCGACCAGGCGCAGCACGGTGCGCCCGATGGTGCTCTTGCCCGAGCCCGACTCGCCGACCAGGCCCAGCGTCTCGCCGGGCTGGATCGCGAAGGACACGTCGTCGACTGCGCGCACGGGGCGCTCGCTGCTGCCGAAGTACTTCTTGAGCCCTCGGACTTCGATGAGGGGCGGGGAAGAAGGAGGAGAGGAAACAGAAACAGCGGTCATGCGACCCTCGCGAGTTGGGCATCGGGCTGCACGCGCACGCAGCGCGCCTGGCGGTCCTGGCGGATGTCGATCAGCGGCGGCATCGCGCTTCGGCATTCGGGCAGTGCCTGGTCGCATCGCGGCTCGAAAGCACAGCCCGGCGGCGGCGCCAGCGGGCTCGACACCTGCCCGCGAATGGCGAACAGCCGCTTGGGCTTGGGCTGGCCGGGCTGGCGCGCCTTGCCCGGCAGGCAGGCCAGCAGGCCCTGCGTGTACGGGTGCTCCGGCTGCGCGAACAGAGGCCGCACGGGCGCACGCTCGACCACGCGGCCCGAGTACATGACCACCACGTCGTCGGCATGGTGCGCCACCACGCCCAGGTTGTGCGTGATGAACAGGATGCTCATGCCCGTCTCGGCCTGCAGCCGGCGCATGAGTTCGAGGATCTGCGCCTGGATGGTCACGTCCAGCGCGGTGGTGGGCTCGTCGGCGATCAGCAGCGTCGGGTCGCAGGCCATGGCCAGCGCAATCATCACGCGCTGGCGCATGCCGCCCGACAGCTGGTGCGGGTACTCGTGGATGCGTTGGGCGGCAGCCGGGATCTCCACCAGCTCCAGCATGCGCAGCGCGTGGGCCAATGCCGCCTTGCGGTCCAGCCCCTTGTGCAGCCGCACGCTCTCGGCGATCTGCTCGCCGATGGTGAAGACCGGGTTCAGGCTGGTCATCGGCTCCTGGAAGATCATCGACAGCTGGTTGCCGCGCAGCGAGCGCATCTCGCGCTCGCCGATTTGCAGCAGGTCGAGCGTCTTGCCTTCGCGTGTGATGAAGGAAGCCGATCCGCTGACCTGCGCGTTGGCGGTCTTGGGCAGCAGGCGCATCAGCGTGAGGCTGGTGACCGACTTGCCCGAGCCGGATTCGCCCACCAGCGCGGTGGTCTTGCCGGGTTGAATCGAGAAACTCACGTCGGCCACCGAACGGATCAGGCCGTCTTCGGTGGGGAAGCTGGTGCTCAGGTTGGTGACCGTGAGACGTGGTGTTTGGTTGGCGTTCGTCATCACGAGGTCTTCTTGAGCTTCGGATCGAGCAAGTCGCGCACACCGTCACCGAGCAATTGCAGCGACAGCGCCGTGAAGATGATCGCCAGGCCCGGGAACAGCACGACCCAGAAGGCCTGGTGCGCGTACTGCTGGCTGCCCGCGACCATGGTGCCCCAGGTGGGGATCTCGGGCGGTACGCCCACGCCCAGGAACGACAGGCCGGCTTCGGCCAGGATCGCGTACGCAAAGATGAACGACACCTGCACGAGGATCGGCGACATCAGGTTCGGCAGGATGTGGCGCCACAGGATGCGCGAGGTGCGAACGCCCAAAGCGCGCACGGCTTCGACGAACAGCAGTTCGCGCACCACCAAGGTCGAGGCCCGCACCACCCGCGCCACGCGGGGCGTGTAGACCAGCACCAGTGCAAGCACGGTGTTCATCAGCGACGGTCCGAGGATGGCCACCAGCGCGATGGCCAGCAGGATGTCGGGGAAGGACATCATGGCGTCGACCACGCGCATCAAGGGTGCATCGAGGCGGCGGAAGAAGCCTGCCATCAAACCCAGCACGGTGCCGGCGATGACCGCGCCCAGTGCGGTGAGTGCCGCAATGGCCAGCGAGTAACGGGCGCCGTGCACGATGCGCGAGTACATGTCGCGCCCAAGTTCGTCGGTGCCCAGCAGGTGTTCGGCGCTGGGCGCCTTCAGGCGCTGGAGCACCGCTGTGTCGTTGGGGTCGGCTGAGGCGAACAGCGGCGCACCAATCGCGAGCACGGCAATCACCAGCAGCACCAGGGCAGAGACCATCACGATGCGGCGGTGCATCAGCTGGCGGAGCATTCGAGGCATGCGCATCGTTCAGACCTTCACGCGCGGATCAACCACCGCGTACAGCAGGTCGATCGAGAAATTGATGAGCACGTAGATCGCGGCGATCACGAGCAGCGCGCCCTGAATGACGGGGTAGTCGCGGCGCAGCACGGCGTTGACCACCAAGTTGCCCACGCCCGGCAGGCCGAACACGGTCTCGGTGATGACAGCGCCGCCGATCATCAGAGCGACGGTGAGGCCGATCACGGTGACGATGGGCACCAAGGCATTGCGCAGCGCGTGCTTCAAGACGACGACCTTCTCGCTCAGGCCCTTGGAGCGTGCGGTGCGCACGTAGTCCTCGCCCAGCACGTCGAGCATCGAGGCGCGCGTGAAACGGATGATGAGTGCGGAGTTCAAGAGGCCCAGCACGGTGGCCGGCAGCACCAGCGCGTGCAATCTCTCGGCAAACGGCGCATCGGGCGCGCCGTAGCCTGACACCGGGAACCAGCCGAAGGACACCGCGAAAATCTGGATCAGCACGATGCCCAGCCAGAAGCTGGGAATGCTCGCGCCCAGCATCGCGATGCCGGTGAAGAACTGGTCGACCACGCGGCCACGGAACACGGCCGAGACGATGCCGCAGGGCACACCGATGAGCGCGGCGATGGCCACCGCCAGCAGCGCGAGCAAGGTGGTGGGCTCTGCGCGCTCCCACAGCGCCTGCGTGACCGGGCGCTGCAGGAAGATCGAGGTGCCCAGGTTGCCCTGCAGCACTTCGCGCAGCCAGTAGCCGAACTGCACGGGCAGCGGTTTGTCGAGCCCGTAGTCCTTCTGTACGCGGGCGATGTCGGCGGCGGTGGCCTGGTCGCCCAGCAGCACGGAGATGGGGTCGCCCGAGGCGGCGCGCGTGAGCACGAAGACCAGCACGGCCACCAACGCCAGCACGATGAGCATGCCGGCGAAGCGCGAGGCAATGAAACGGAACAAGCGCGCCTCCTACTTGATCTTCACATTCCAGAAGAAGGGCCAGTTCGTGGGTTGGTAGTTGTCCAGCGCCGGGCTCTTGGCCGAGAGCGCGTTGAACTTGCCGACGCTGATGTAGGGCACCTCGTCGTACACCACCTGCTGCACCTTGCCCCACAGCGCGCCGCGCTTGGCCGGATCGCTCTCGGTGTTGAAGGCACTGAGCGAGGCCTTCTTGGCGGGCGAATCCCACCAGCCTGGTGCACCGTCGCCCAGTTGCGGTGGCGACAGCATGGGCTCGGGGAACAGCCCCGAATGGGTGATGAAGATTTCCCACAGCCGCGGGTCGTTGCGGCGCTGGGTGAGCGTGGCCCAGTCGACCACGTTGAGGTCGACCTTGAAGCCGGCGCGCTTGAGCTGCTCGGCCATCAGCAGCGACATGTTGTAGTGGAAGTCGTACTGGCGGCTGGTCAGCACGCGGATTGGCTCGCCCTTGTAGCCGGCCTTGGCGGCAGCATCCTTGGCCTTGGTGGCGTTGCGCTGGTTGTACTGGTCGGTGCCCGCCGCCGAGTAGAACGGCGAACTCTTGGGAAAGTGGTTCGCTTCCGCGATGAAGAAGCGCGTGTCGCCGAAGCCGGCCGCGAGCATCTCGCCCTGGCCCATCGCCGTCTGCAGGGCCTGGCGCACGGCCTGGCTGGCCAGCGGGCCTTCCTTGGTGTTGAAGACCACCAGCGGAAAACCGAACGCGGGCGTGATGATCGGCAGCGTCTTGCCACTGGCCTTCCCCAGGCGCGGCAGCGCTTCCACCGGCAGCAGGTCGGCAAAGTCGTACTGGCCGGCGAGTGCACCTTCGACGCGCGTGCTGGCGTTGGGCACGGGCACGAAGCGCAGTTCTTCGATGACCGCTTCGCGCTTGCCGCCGTAGCCGCTCGCGGGCTCCTTGCGCGCGCTGTACTTGTCGAAGCGCGAGAGCAGCACGAACTGGTCGGGGCGGCGCTCCTTGAACTTGTAGGGGCCGGTGCCGACGAAGTCTTTCAGCGGCGAGGCCATCGATTCCTTGGCCATCATCGCGGCGGTGCCATTGCTGGGCAATGCCAGTTGCGACAGCAGCGGCGCGTACGGCGCCTTCAGCACGATCTCCACGCCCAGCGGGCCCTTGGCCTTGAGGCTCTCGATCTCCTTGCCCACGGCCTTGCCGCGCGGCGACTGGTCCATCCAGCGCTGCAGGCTGGCCACCACGTCGTCGGCCGTGAGCTCGCGTCCGTTGTGCAGCGCCACGCCCTTGCGCAGCGTGATGGCGTAGGTCTTGCCGTCGGCCGAGATCTTGGGCATGCCCTCGGCCAGCATCGGCACCACGTTCCACTTGGCGTCGAAGGTGTACAGCGTCTCGTACACGTGCTGCATGATGGTTCCGACCAGGTCGGCCGTGGAGGCCATCGGGTCGAGCGTCTGCGGCTCGGCCACCATCGCCAGCGTGGCGAAGTTGCGCGGGCCCTGCGCGTGGGCGCTGGGGTGAGGCAGTGCGGCGCACAGCATCGCGAGCAGGGAAGCTCCCAGCAGGCTGCGCTTCGACAGGCGGGGCAGGCGCTGGACAAGACCGGCGTGAGACATGGGGTGTTCCTTCATGGGCGATCGGTGGGCAATGAATTCACTTTTTTCAGGCCCGAACTTTGAAGCACAACCTATGCCAAAACATCACCATTTACCCTGAGCAATGATCTAAATATTCGAACTCTCCCTTCGAAATTCAATGCCGTTCGCGCAGGCATCCGCTGCTAGATTCCGGTCGAATCTTTTCCCACCGAAAGATGGCGTCCGATCGAATTTGCGAGGATGAAAATGAGCACCAAGAAAGTTCTTGCGGTAGGTTTTCTGTTCGGCTGTGCGTTGCTGACGCATGCGGCGATCACCGGGGTGAACCCCCTGGACACGATCAGGAAGGCCGCCACCAGCATGGCCTCCGCGGCCGCTGACCTGGTGGCCGATCCCTTGCCGCTGCAAGGACCCGGACTGGGCAACCTGACCTACACGCAGGCCGAGCTGTTCAAGCCCATCTCGATGATCAAGGAGGAGGTCGACACCGGCGTCGGAGCCGGCACCGGCGCCGACGTGCCGAAGATCCCCGGGGGCAGCGTGACGCACCCCACCGCCGGGTACACCAAGTACCACTACGGCCAGAACGTGGGCCTCATGATCAACGGCTACTTCCTGACGACGTTCACGCCCGACGGCGGCCTGGGCCCCGGCGGCTTCCTGCTCTACGACGTCTCCGATCCGCGCAACCTGCGGCTCGTCAAGCGCATCTACGAGCCGGACGGCCGCACCAAGGAACTGAGGGAGCCGCATTCCATCGGCATCGCCACCATCGGCGGCAAGCAGTACGTCGCCGTGCCCAGCGTCTTCGGCGTGGAGTTCTGGGACTTCACCGACATCAACGACGTCAAGCAGGTGAAGAAGCTGGTGCTGCCCAACGTCAACAAGGGCGACTACAACAACGTGAGCTGGCAGCTGTGGTGGCAGGCGCCCTACCTGTACGTGGCGGCGGCGGAGCAGGGCGTGTTCGTCATCGACGCCGCAGACCCCGCGAACGCAGTGCTCGCGAACCGCGGCGCCGGCAAGCCCAACCCGATACCGACCGGCGAGCTCGGCGGCTTTCGCGTGGGGCCGATCTTCACCATGGGCAACCACATGGTGCTGACGTCCATGACCAACACCAGCGGCTTCGCCAGCCTGGACATCTCGGACCCGCTGAATCCCAAGGTGCTCGACACCGTTGCCGGGTCCACCGCCAGCTACTACTCCACCTGCTTCGACGGCAAGAAGGTCTACGCCTCGGCGCAGGAGAGCGGCGGCAAGATGTACGGCTACGACTTGAGCGACCGCTCGCGCTTCGTGGCCGAGGACAACCGGCTGGTGATCAACCAGCAGCTGTACTGCAGCACGCAGGACAACTTCGTGTTCCAGGGCGCGCAGAACTACATCCACAAGGTCGATGTGAGCAACCCGCTCAACCACGTCGAAGTCGGGCGCGGCGGACTGTTCGCAACGACGCATCCCGATTTCTCGAGCTCCGACCATGGCCAGGTGTCGCCGTTCGGCAACCTGATCTACGTCGGCAACGACCACGGCTCGGGCAGCGGCTTCATCGTGCATGCGGTGGACCCCGACACCACCAAGCCCGAAGTGAAGCAGGTCTCGCCCGTGAACGGTGCGAAGCAGCAGGCGCTCACCTCGCGCATCGGCCTGGGCATGACCGACAGCATCCGGCCCGAGAGCGTGAACGCCAACACCTTCATCGTGCGCCCGGTCGGTGGCAACACGCTGGCGGGCACCTACAGCGTGCAGCTGGGCATCGTCAACTTCCACCCCGCGCAGCCACTGCAGCCGGGCACCGCCTACGAGGTGTTCCTGCCCGCCAACGGCCTGAAGGACTATGCGGGCAACGCCATCGCGGCCGACTACCGCTCGACCTTCAACACCGGCAACGCCAACGACATCAACCTGATGCACCACTGGGCGCTGACGGGCAACCTGGGTGACCAGATCAGCGCCAACAACGGCACGCCCGCCACCGGCGATGCCTTCGAGAGCATCGGCCTGAACTTCGCGAACCGCACCACGGGCGTGCAACTGAAGAACGACAGCGTGTCCACCACGCTGGGCGGCACCGCCTCGCTGAGCTTCTACATGAAGACCACGCAGGCGGGCAGTGCCAGTTCGTGGACCGCGCCCGGCATCTTCGGGCGCGACCAGTCGCCGGGCGTCGACGACGTGTTCTGGGGCTGGCTCGACAGCACCGGCAACATCAAGCTGTCGGTGGGCGACCATGCGGGCACGCGCTCGCAAAGCGCCGTGAACGACGGCAACTGGCACCACGTCGTGCTCACGCGCGACGCGGCCTCGGGTGCGCAGGCGGTGTACGTCGATGGCGTGAAGACCACGTCGACCGGCCCGACCGGCACCAAGGGCCTGTCGACCAGGTTCCAGCTGCTGGGGCAGATCCAGGGCAATGCGGCGCTCTTCAAGGGCACGCTGGCCGAAGTGCGCGTGTACGCCCGCGTGCTCGGCGACACCGACGTGGCGGCGCTGCGGGCGCAGGCCGTGATCGGCGATCCCGGCATCGTGGGTGCACCGAAGATCGTCAACGGCCAGCTGAACTTCAACCCGGCCACGCTCGGTGCCACCGGCGCGCAGTTCCGCTGGAACTTCGGCGACGGCACGCAGAGCGCGTACGCCTCGCAACCCGGCATCACGCACACCTACAGCAGCCCCGGCCACTACACCGTGACGCTGACGGTCAAGGCCGCGAACGGCCAGGAGACCTTCTACACCTACAACCTCACGGTGATCGCGCCCGTCACGGCGGCGGCGCCGACGCACACGACCAACATCGCGGGCGATGCGAACGCGGTGTATTCGGTGAACCCTGACAGCGGCACGGTGGCCGCCATCGACGCGCAGACCTTCGCCAAGCGCTGGGAAGTGCGCGTGGGCGACGAGCCGAAGACGCTGGCCGTGGGGCCGGACGGTCGCATCTGGGTCACGGTGCAGGGCGAGGACAAGCTGGTGGCGCTCAACGCGGCCGACGGCACGCTGTCGACGACGGTGCCGCTGGCCTACGGCAGCGGCCCCTACGGCGTCGTCTTCACGCCCAATGGCACCAAGGGCCTGCTGACGCTGGAAAGCAAGTCGGCCCTGGTCAGCTTCGATCCGACCACCGGCGCTGCCACCGGCACGCTCCCCCTGGAAGGCGCGGTGCGCGGCATCGCGGTCGATGCGGGTTCGCAGTCGGCCTACGTGACGCGCTTCAAGTCGAAGATGACGGGCGGCCAGCTGCACAAGGTGAACCTGCAGAGCTTCAGCAGCGCCACCCCGATCGCGCTGGCGGTCGACACGACCACGGTCGACACCGAGGCCGCCTCGCGCGGCGTGCCCAACTACCTGAGCCAGGTGGTGATCTCGCCCGACGGCGCGCGTGCGCTCCTGCCTTCGAAGAAGGACAACATCGTGCGCGGCACCTTCCGCGACGGCCTGCCGCTGGAGCACGACAAGACCGTGCGCTCCATCCTGTCGCAGGTGAACCTGCAGACGGCCGCGGAAGTGTTCAGCGAACAGCTCGACTTCAACGACCGCGCCCCCGCGCGCGCCGCGCTGTACTCGCCGGCCGGCGACTACATCTTCGTGGCGCAGATGGAAGGCAACCGCATCGCCATCGTCGATGCCTACAACCGCTCGGTGCGCGGCGAGATCAACGCCAGCAGCGCGCCGCACGGCCTGTACCTCGATGCGGTGCGGAAGCGCCTGTACGTCAACAACTTCCTGGCGCGCTCGGTGTCGGTGCACGACGTGGCGCAGGTGCTGTCCTCGGAGTCGGCTGCCCCGGCCTTCCTGCAGAACATCACCACGGTCGCGCAGGAGCCGATGGCCGCCGCGGCACTGCGCGGCAAGCAGGTGTTCTACAACGCGTCCGACCGGCGCATGAGCATGAACAACTACATGTCCTGCGCGAGCTGCCATGCCGATGGCAGCGACGACGGCATGGTGTGGGACTTCACGCAGCGCGGCGAAGGCCTGCGCCGCACCATCAGCCTGCAAGGGCGGCGCGGCACGGGCCACGGCAAGCTGCACTGGACCGCCAACTTCGACGAGGTGCAGGACTTCGAGCACGACATCCGCAACGAATTCGGCGGCACGGGCTTCCTGACCAACGCCGACTTCTCGGCCACGGGCGACCCGCTCGGCGTGCCGAAGGCCGGCCGCAACGCGCAGCTCGACGATCTCGCGGCCTACCTGAACTCGCTGAACAAGTACATGCGCAGCCCGGCCCGCGCGGCGGACGGCAACCTCAGCGTGGACGCGGTGCGCGGCCAGACCGTGTTCAACACGGCCCAGTGCGCGACCTGCCACACGGCCGGCAGCCTGCGCGACGGTCTGCGGCACGACGTGGGCACGATCCAGCTCTCGTCGGGCAAGGGCAGCAACCAGCCGCTGTCCGGCGTGGGCTTCGACACCCCGACGCTCTACGGCACCTGGAGCAACCCGAGCTTCTTCCACAACGGCCAGAAGGCCACGCTGCAGGACGTGCTCGCGGGCGGCCACGGCAATGCCTCGGGCCTGCCGGCGGCGGACCTGCTGGCACTGGGCGAGTACGTGAAGTCGTTCGACACCGCACCGGCGATCGACACGCGCATCCGCTCGGAGAGCAACAACCTGTGCGTCAACGTGTCGGGCGGCTCGACGGCCAGCGGCGCCACGGTGGTGCAGTGGGCCTGCGGCAACGGCGCCAACGAGACCTTCACCGTCAACAGCAGCGGCGGCTACAGCCAGTTCGTCGCGAAGCACAGCGGCCTGTGCCTGGCGCAGGGCAACACCAACGCCGGCGGCGGCCCGGTGGTGCAGCTGGCGTGCACGGCGGGCGCGGCCACGCAGTGGAGCGTGGTCGGGGCGACGCTGCGCAACCGGGTGTCTTCGGGTGCGTGCCTGGATGTGCCCGGCTCGACCACCACGCAGGGCACGGCGCTGTCCACCTACGCCTGCCATGGCGGGGCCAACCAGCGCTGGAGCCAGATCCCCTGAGCTCTTCTGCCCGTTCTCTCTCTTTTTCTCTCGCTCTCTCCAAAAAGGAAATCACGTGTCGGCACTCCAACTCTCCCTCCCAGGCGGCTATCGGTTCATTCCGGGCGTCCAGCAGTACTCGGCTGGCGTGGCCGCCGAACCTGGGTTTCGCATCGAGCGCGTGCGCTTCCTGGAGCCCCTGCCCCTGAAGCAGGGCTTTCGGCGCATCAAGGAAATCCTGGAGGAGGCCTCGCGTCCGCTGGCCGCCTTCTGCGCGTGCGAACTGCGGTCCCCGGCACCGTTCACTGAACAGGGCTTCGTCGAGTTCAACAACCTCTACGTGGGCACGTTGAAGGAGTGGGGCATCTTCATCGGCGACCTGAACCCGGTGGCGCGAAGCAACGTGTGCCCCGCGCTGTCGCCGCCGTCGGAGCCCTCGTTCCATGCCTTCAGCTACACCGTGCCCGACGCCGAGGCGGCGGCGTCGTTCGTGGTGGCGGGCAGCGCCGAAGCGCCGGAAGGCAAGGGGCACTACCGCGACCATGCCGTGCGCCTGGGCGACACCTCGCCGCCCGCCATCCTGAAGAAGGCGCAGTGGGTGCTCGACGAAATGGAACGCCGCTTGGCGTCGCTGGGCTTCACCTGGGCCAGCACCACCGGCTCGCAGCTGTACACGGTGCACGACATCCATCCCTTCATCGCCGACGAGATCGTCAAGCGCGGTGCCGCGCGGCACGGGCTCACCTGGCACTACAACCGCCCGCCCGTGGTCGACCTCGAGTACGAGATGGACTGCCGCAGCGTCCAGTTCGAACGCGTCGCGGTCTGATCGCGCGCGGGTTGCCACACCCTTTCACCGAGACGCCCATGCCCAAGAAATTGCCGCATCGCCTGGCCGCCACCTGCCTCGTCCTGAGCGCGTTCCTGGCGGCCGGCCTCGCCGCTGCGCAGAACATCCAGGAGCGCACCTTCAAGTTCGCCTTCGTGAACCAGAAGGAGCATCCGCAGGGCATGGGGGCGCAGCGCTTCTCGGAGATCGTCGAGAAAAAGAGCGGCGGCAAGATGAAGGTGAAGCTCTTTCCTTCGGGCGTGCTGGGCGGCGATGCCTCGGTCATCGCCTCGCTGCAGGGCGGCACGGTGGAAATGACGATGGCGATTCCGGGTCTGCTCTCGGGCATGGCCCGGGAGTTCTCGCTGTTCGACCTGCCGTTCCTGTTCAACAACGAGAAGGAAGCCGACTTCGTGCTCGATGGCCCGGTCGGCCGCAAGCTGCTGGACAAGCTGCCCGAGAAGGGGTTGATCGGCCTCACGTACTTCGAGCACGGCTTTCGCAACGTCACCAACAGCCGGCGGCCGGTGGCGAAGATGGAAGACCTGCAGGGCCTGAAGCTGCGCGTGATGCAGATCCCCGTGATGATCGATGCCTTCCGCGCGCTGGGCGCCAACCCGTCGCCGCTGCCGCTGCCCGAGGTCTACACCGCGCTGGAGCAGAAGGCCGTCGACGGCCAGGAAAATCCGTACTCGCTGGTGGAAGCCTCGAAGTACTACGAGATCCAGAAGTACGGCTCCAACACGCGGCACGTGTTCAACCCCGTCGTGCTGCTGTTCAGCAAGAAGCGGTGGGAGCAGCTGTCGGAAGACGAACGCAAGATCCTTCTCGATGCGGCCCGGGAGACGCAGCCCTTCCAGCGCGCCGCCAACCGCGACGTCAACGCCAGGGCCGCCGAGTTCCTGAAGGGCCAGGGCATGGTGTTGACCGAGTTCCCCGCCGCCGAGCGCGAACGCCTGCGCGAGAAGCTCGTGCCGGTCACGGACAAGCACGTCAAGCAGATCGATCCGGCGCTGACGAAAGAGCTGTTCTCCGAGCTTGGCAAGGCGCGCAGCAGTGCCGCCAGATAGCCAACCAAAAAACAACCAAGGAATGACGAATGAAGCTGTTGCGTTACGGGCCTGTCGGCCAGGAAAAGCCGGCGATGCTCGACGCGGAAGGGCGCTTGCGCGACCTCTCTGCGCACGTGAACGACATCGCACAGGATGTGCTGTTGCCTGCCGGCTTGGCGCGCATCGCCGCGCTCGACCCGCAGACTCTCCCGCTGGTGGAAGGCACTCCGCGCATCGGCGCCTGCGTGGCCGGCTCGGGCAAGTTCATCTGCATCGGGCTCAACTACTCGGACCACGCGGCCGAGACGGGCGCCACGGTGCCGCCCGAGCCCATCGTTTTCCTGAAGGCCACCTCGGCGATCGGTGGACCGAACGACGTGCTTGAAATTCCGCGCGGCTCCACCAAGACCGATTGGGAAGTGGAGCTGGGCGTGGTGATCGGCAAGACCGCGAAGTACGTCAGCGAAGCGGATGCGATGGACCACGTCGCGGGCTACTGCCTGATCAACGACGTGTCGGAGCGCGCCTTTCAAACCGAACGCCAGGGCCAGTGGACCAAGGGCAAGTCGGCCGACACCTTCGGACCGATCGGACCCTGGCTCGTCACGCCCGATGAAGTGCCCGACCCGCAGCAGCTGGACATGTGGCTGGACGTCAACGGCGTGCGGCGCCAGAGCGGCTCCACGGCCACCATGGTCTACGGCGTGCGCTACCTGATCGCGTACCTCTCGCAGTTCATGAGCCTGCGTCCGGGGGACATCATTTCCACCGGAACCCCGCCCGGCGTGGGCATGGGGTTCAAGCCGCCGGTCTACCTCAAGCGCGGCGATGTCGTCACGTTGGGCATCGAAGGGTTGGGCACGCAGCGGCAGGTCGCCACGCAGTTCGACTGAAGGGGAGGTGGCAGGGGGCGGCAGCGGGCCGTGAGGCGCCCGCTGCTGCCGCTGTGTCAGATCAGCGTGGCGCTCACGCCGCGCTGCACCACGGGCGCGATGCCGGCGTAGAAGAACGCCAGGCTGTCCTCGGGGCCGTTGACGGCGCGCCCGCGCACCTTGGCCATCGCGCAGACGCCGACCTGTGCGCTGTCGGGGCCGATCACGAGGACGAAGGGGTTGTCGTCGTCGCCGCGCAGGTAGCGTCCGCCGAACTCGCGGCGTGCGGTTTCGAACACGTAGGCCGAGGCCAGGAAGTGCAGGTCGTCGGGCAGGGGCGCCTGCTGCTGGAAGAAGTCTTCGAGCACCTGGTCGACCAGGACCAGCGAGGCTTCGGAGTAGTCGAGCGCCGCGCTGTCGATGGGCGCGCCGGGTTGCGAGAAGGCGCCGATGAAGTCTTCCGCCTGCGAGGCCATGCCGGCCTCGAGCGTCGACGGCATGTCCACTTCCGGCTGCTTTTTCTTCTTCAGGAAATCGAACAGTCCCATGGTGCTCAGGCCTGCACCGCGGCCGACAGTTGCCGCAGCATGGCCGACTGCCGCGCCTCTTCGGCGTCGCGCAGGCTCTTCGCGGCGCGCGCCGCGACGTAGGTGACGTACAGGGTCTCGACGGCCCGCGCCCATTCGTGCGCCTTCTGCGACACGCCTTCCGCCTTCACCGGCGAGCCGGTGGCCATCGGCGTCGACAGGTCGTCCAGCGGACGGGCCGGGACATCGACGCCGGCCTTCCCGAGGATCACGGCTTTCTGAAGGATGGTGAGCATGGCGGACCTCTCTTTTTTCTTGTTCCAGAGTAACAGCGCCCTTCGCGGGCTGCCATTCGCCAGATGACGTATCCGCCCCCGAATTCAAGATGAACTTTCGGCTGACATGGGGTTTGTCTGGGTGGCCGGAAGCAGGGCCTACACGAAGCGCCATCGGCCTCTCGCAATGTCCCTTCGATGGTTCTGGATGCAAATAATATTTGTTTTCATTCTCAATAGAATTGATGCTGATCAGTTGGTACGCAACAACAACGCATCCCGAGAGCGGCCCTGTTTTTCCTGCCGTTTCCCGTGGAGTTTTTGCATGTTGTTTTCGCGTTGCGGCCGTCGGCCGCGTCCGTCGGTGCTGGCGCTGGCCGCCGCATCTCTTTTTTCTCCCGCCCTGTTCGCCCAGACGCCCGCTGAACAACAACTGCGCGAGGTCGTCGTCAGCGCGACCGGCTTCGAGCAGGAACTCAAGGACGCGCCCGCGTCCATTTCGGTGATCACGCGCCAGGAGCTGGAAACGCGCCAGTTCCGCGACCTGGCCGAGGCGCTGCAGAACGTCGAAGGCATCGACGTGGGCGGCTCGACCGGCAAGACCGGGGGCCTGGACATCTCGATCCGCGGCATGCCCAGCGACTACACGCTGATCCTCATCGACGGCCGGCGCCAGAACGTGGCCGGCGACGTGACGCCCAACGGCTTCGGCGCCGCGCACACCAGCTTCATGCCGCCGCTGGCGGCCATCGAGCGCATCGAGGTCATCCGCGGTCCGATGTCCACGCTGTACGGCTCCGACGCCATGGGCGGCGTGGTCAACATCATCACGCGCAAGGTGGCGCGCGAATGGGGCGGCCAGGTCACGATGGAAACCGGCATTCCGCAGGACAGCGAGTGGGGTTCGCAGACGCGCTCCAGCGTCTACCTGAGCGGCCCCGTGGCCACCGACCTGCTGGGCCTGACCCTGCGCGGCAACATCTACCGCCGCGAAGCCGCCGACTGGGTGCTGGCCCCCGGCCAGGCGCAGCCCGCGACGGCGCGCAACCCGGCACCGGCCGAGAGCCGCCAGCACAGCGTGGGCGGGCGCCTGATGCTCACGCCCAACCGCCAGCACGACATCTGGCTCGACGTGGAATCGGGCCGCAGCTGGTACGACAACGAAGACGGCCGCCTGGGCACGCGCGACGCCGCCGCGCCCAACCGCACCGGCAACAACCCGCCCGGCTACCTGGACGCGCTGCGCTTCAACCGCGACCAGGTCGCCATCGGCCACACCGGGCGCCTGGGCTTCGGCACGGTCGAAAGCAGCCTGATGCACACCACCACCGAAACCGTCGGCCGCACGATTCCCGGCGGCGCCATTCCGCGCAATGCCGCGGCCCGCCGCACCGTGTACTGGCTGAACGAAGCCGACCGCGGCCGCGCGCGCGAACTCAAGACCACCAACCTGGTGCTCGACAGCAAGCTCGTCGCGCCGGTGGGCGACGCCCACGTGCTCACCGTCGGTGGCCAGTGGTGGGACGCCAAGCTGGTCGACGGCCTGCTGCCGCGCTCGCAGAGCCAGACCATGTGGGCGCTGTTCGCCGAAGACGAATGGCGCCTCGCGCCCGGCCTCACCGCCACGCTGGGCGGGCGTTACGACCACCACAGCGCCTTCGGCGGCCACGTGAGCCCGCGCGGCTACCTGGTCTGGGACGCCACGCCGCAGTGGACCTTCAAGGGCGGCGTCAGCAAGGGCTTCCGCGCGCCGCGCCTGAACCAGCTGATCGACGGCATCAGCGGCGTGAGCGGCCAGGGCGCCACGCTCAACATCGGCAACCCGAACCTCAAGCCCGAGACCAGCACCAGCACCGAGCTGTCGGCGCTGTTCAACAACCAGAAGGGCCTGACCGCCTCGGCGACCCTGTTCCACAACAAGGTGAAGGACAAGATCGCCAGCGGCGGCGACTGCAGCGTGGCGCGCATCTCCAGCTGCATCGTCGACCCCACCGCCAACTACTCGGTCAACGTCGACCAGGCCAAGACCTGGGGCATGGAACTGAGCAGCCGCGTGCAGCTCACCAAGGCCTGGGGCCTGAAGGCGGGCTACACCTGGACCGACAGCGAAGTGATCGAGGGCGGCGTGAAGAACGGCAAGCTGGCCGACACCGCGCGCCACCTGCTGCACGCGCAGCTCGACTGGAACCCCGACGCCAAGTGGCGCTTCTGGCTGCGCGGCGAATACCGCGGCAAGAGCCCGCGCTTCACCGGCGACCCGGCGCGCCTCACGGGCAACAACCTGGCGATCTACCGCGCGGTGGGCGACATCAAGGCCTACCACCTGTTCCACCTCGGTGGCTCCTACCAGGTGTCGAAGAACGTGCGCCTGAACGCCAACATCAACAACCTGTTCAACAAGGACTTCCGCAAGTTCCAGCAGGTGAACCTAGCGGGCACCTCGGCCTGGGTCAACGAGTACTTCCAGGGCGGCGCGTCGGTGGCGGGCACCACGCCGGCGGGGCGCACGATCTGGCTGTCGGCGAACGTGACGTTCTGAGGTTGACGATGGCCATGGCGGGCGGCGCGGACCTCAGGGGTCCGTGCGCGCCTGCCACACCAGCGTGGCCGCGCTCAGGTCTTCGAGCGCGCTGCCCACGGCCTTGAACACCGTGCGCTCGGCATCGCCCGTGCGCCCGGGCCGCGTGCCGCGGCACAGCTCGGCGAGCGTGCCCTGCACCGCGTCGGCGCGCAAGGTGCCGGCGGCGATCGCGTCGAGCAGATCGCCGGCCTTCTGCAGCGCCTCGGGCGTGTCGATGAAGGTGCGCGTGCCGTCAAAACATTGCACATCGGCTTCGCGCATCGCGGGCGTGAAGCTGCCGATCAGGTCGAGGTGCGCGCCCGGCGCGAGCCATTCGCCGCGCACCAGCGGCGTGGTCGCGAGCGTGGCGCAGCTCACGATGTCGGCATTGCGCACGGCCGCCTCGAGGTCGGTGCCGGCCGCCTGCGCGTTCCATCCTTCACTGCGCCATTGCTCGGCCAGTGCCTCGGCGCCCTCGGGCCGGTGGTTCCACACCCACACCTCGTCGATGGGTCGCACGCTCGCGTGCGCCGCGGGCAGCATGCGCGCGATGCGGCCGGTGCCCAGCACCAGCAGCTTGCGCGCATCGGTGCGCGCCAGGAACGAGGCGCCCAGCGCCGATGCGGCCGCCGTGCGCCGCGCCGTGATCTCGTTGCCGTCCATCATCGCCAGCGGCACGCCGGTGCGCGCGTCGTACAGCACGTAGGTCGCGTGCAGCCCGGGCAGGCCGCGCGCGCCGTTGCCCGGAAAGATGTTGATCGTCTTGATGCCCAGGAAGCCCGCGTCGCTCCACGCCGGCATGATCAACACCGTGCCGCGCGTGGCCGCGTCGCCACTGGTCTCGATGCTGTGCACGTGGCGCGGCGGCACCTGTGCCTCGGCCGCGAAGGCGGCGCGCAGCGCGGGCACCAGCTGCTCGAAACCCAGGGGTGCGGCGGTGGCGGCTTCGTCGAAGTGTTTCATGGACGGGAAGGCAACGCCGGGGCGCTGTCGAAGAAGGTGGTGAGGGCTTGCTGGTACGTCGTGCCGAAGCGCGGCGCCGCCATCGGCTCGAGGTGACCGGCGCCCGGCACTTCGATCAGCTGCTTGGGTTCTTTCGCATCGGCCAGCAGGCGCTGCGAGTGGTGGTGCGGAATCACCGCATCGGCCGTGCCGTGGATCAACAGCAGCGGAATCGGCGCGATGGCTGCGACGAACTTCGAGGCCGCGTAGTCGTCGCGCACCAGCAGGCCGGCACCCGGCAGCTTGTCGTTGGCGATGGAGCGGTACGAATAGAAGGTCGACTCGATCGCCACCGCCTTCACGCCGGCCCGGGTGCCCGAGCCCACGGCCGCGATCGCGTTCGTGCCGCCCAGGCTCTGCCCGAAGACGAACAGCCGCGACGCATCGACATCCGCGCGGGCGCGCACGTGGTCGAGCGCGGCGTTCGAATCCTCGAACACGCCCCGGGGCTCGGGTTCGCCGTCCGATTCGCCATAGCCGCGGTAGTCGAACACGAAGACGTTGTAGTCCTGCGCGGGCAGCCACGACACGAAGCGCCAGTGGCTGCTCATGTTCTGTGCGTTGCCGTGGAAGTGCACCACGGTGCCCTTGGCCGCCTTCGGGTCGGCCCGGCCCGCGGCGGGAATGAACCAACCGCTCAGGCGCGTGCCGTCGGCGCTGGTGAAGTGCACGTTCTCATAGCGCAGGCCCAGCGCGTCGGGCGTTTCGTAGCGCACGCGGTCGGGGTAATAGAACATCGACTGCACGCAGCCGCCGAGCAACAAGAGGGGCAGGGCGGCGAGCGGCATCCACCAGCGGCGAGCAGGTGCGGCGGTGGTGGTCGTCATGCCTGCGGTCCGCCGGCCCGCCGGCTTTCGGCGAGCATGTTGCAAAAGAGGGCGCCTTGCTCGATGGCGTCGTCCAGCGCCACGTGCGTGTGCGGCAACCCGGCATCGAACCAGCGGCGCGGCATCGCGCGCTTGGTGCTGTCGCGGTAGCCGATCTTCAGCAGGGCCATCGCAAAGCTCTTCATGTCGAGCGCCGAATGGCTGAACGGGCTCTCGCCCGCGAAGCGCATCAGGTACCAGTAGACGAACAGGAAGTCGAAGCCCGCCGGATAGGCCACGAACACCGGCCGCGCCTTCAATCCCTTGAGCCATGCGACGTAGTTCTTCATGGCATGCGCCGGGTCCTGCAGGTCGGTGCGGCACGCGGCCCAGGCCTCGGGCTGGGTCTGCCACCAGGCAGCCGTCTTGGGGTCGGCCTCGGCGCCGGGCAGCGTGTGCAGGTTGGCGCTGAAGGTAGAAACGAGTTGCTTGTCGGCCGTGTAGGCGGCCGAGCCGAAGCTGAGCATCGAGTGCGGGCCGGGGATGGGGCCGTCGGTTTCGACGTCGGTGCTGATGTAGATCTCGGTCATGGGCGAAGGATCGTCGCGGGGTCGGTGAGGGGGAAGACATGCATGTCCATCCAGCGCCCCGACGCGTTCTCGATGAGCACGACCTCCGTGCAGCGCGCCTGCACCGGCCCCGATGCAAGCAGCCGCGCCTGCAGTTCGATGGCCGCCTCCTCCGCATGCAGCGCGTTGCCATGCGCCACCGACAGATGCGCAACGATGTCGTCATGCGCGCCGTCGTACGGCGGGAACTCGGGAAACTCCTTCACCAGCGCACGCGTCATTTCGATGAACGGCGCGGCGGGCTCCGGTGCGAGGTAGGCGGTCTCGGGAAAGCGCCCGACCTTGCCGAGCACGAACGAGAACGGCGCCGTGCGTTGCAGCACGCGCCGCGCGCGGGCGAGCACCTCGTCGGTGATTCGCTCGGGGTCCATGAAGGGCACGAGCAGCGTGATGTGGGCGGGCACGCCGAGCGCCACGGTGGGGTCGAAGCGGCGGCGAAGGTCTGCGGCGATGGGTTCAGCCGCGGGAACCTTCACGGCGAATGCGGAGATGGGCATCGGGCGGAGGATAGCCCACGCCCTCAGGGTCGCGCATCGGCTGAAACGCGCGCCCAGTCCAGCCCCATCTTGGCCAGGTACTTGCGCAGCCGGTCCGCATCGTTGACCACGCTGCGCTGCGTCCGCGAGGCCTGGAACAGCTGGCGCCCCGCCTCCGACAAGCTGCGCGCCGGCCGGCACACGCGCACCACCGCTTCGAGCTGCAGGCGGTCGAACAGGTCGAGCGCGGCGAACGTCTCTTCGCCGAGCAGGGCTTCCAGGTCGACATCGTCGCCCGCCGCAGCCGCTGATGCACCCGTGCCCTCGTGCTTCCACAGCCAGCGCAGCCGCGCGATCTCCGCCTCGACCAGCGCGACGGCAATGCGCCCGCCATCGGCCAGCGTCGCGAGCCGCGTCACGCTGGCCGACAGATCGCGGAAGTTGCCGCGCCAGAGCGCCTCGCTGCTTTGCGCAAAGCGCAGGTAGGCCGTGCGCGCCTCGGCGTTGAAGCGCACCACGCGGTGGTTCTCGGCCGCGTGCAGGGCCAGCAGGTGGTCGAGGTTGGGCTCGATGTCCTCGGGCCGCTGTGCGAGGCCGGGCAGGTCGTAGGTCCAGAGGTTGATGCGCGCGAACAGGTCTTCGCGAAAGCGCCCCTGCGCCACGTCGCGGCGCAGGTCGCGGTGGGTGCCGGCGATGAGCTGGAAGTCGCTCTCCACCTCCTTGTCGGCGCCCACGGGGAAGAAGCGCTTTTCCTCGATGGCCTTGAGCAGCATCGCCTGTTCGTCCAGGCCCAGTTCGCCGATTTCGTCGAGGAACAGCGCGCCCTGGTGCGCGGTGCGCAGCAGCCCCGCGCGGTCGCTCGCTGCGCCGGTGAACGAGCCCTTCTTGTGCCCGAACAGCGTGGACGCCGCGCCGTCGCCGCGCAGCGTGGCGCAGTTCACTTCGACGAACGACCCCGTCACCTGGTGGCGCGCCTGCTTCAGCTCGAACATGCGGCGCGCCAGGAACGACTTGCCCGCGCCCGTCGGTCCCACCAGCAGGATGGGCGCGCGCGAGCGCACGGCCACGCGCTCGATCTCGTCGATGAGCGCGTTGAAGCGCGCGTTGCGCGTGGCGATGCCGCTCTTCAAAAAAGCGACCGCGTCGCGCTGGTCGGCGTCGAAGCGGCGCGCGATCGGGTCGTAGCGCGACAGGTCGAGGTCGATGAGCGCGACCTTGCCGGCGTCGCCCTGGCGCTGCTTGCGCGGCGGCGAGGTCTGGGCCAGCACGCCCGGCACCACGCGCGATTCCGACAGCAGGAACATGCAGATCTGCGCCACGTGCGTGCCCGTGGTGATGTGCGTCCAGTACTGCTCGCGCTCGGGCTGGAAGGGGTAGGCGCGCGCCCAGTCGTACAGGCGCGTGTAGACCTCGCCGAAGTCCCACGGGTCTTCGAGGTCGAAGGGCACGAGGTTGACGAGTGTCTCGGGCGACACGGCGGCGATGTCGGCCTTCACCAGCTCGGCCAGCGCCGTGTGCTTGCGCGTGTGCAGCAGCTCGATGCGCGCGACCACCATGTCGTCGTGCTGCGCGAGCGAGACCGTGGGGCGCCACTTGTGCCAGCGGCCCGCGCCCTGGCCGGCATCGAGCTGGGTGCCGAGGAAACCGATGACGACGATGGGCTTCATGGATAAAAGACTAGCTGAAATTCTAGAAATTATCCGAATGCTAGCAAGGGATGGGCGCCGTGTCACATCGGGCGAAGAAGAAATTTCCCTTGCCGGTCAATGACTTGCATCGCCATCACCCTGTTTTCAGGCGCCGTGCGCGCAAGTTGGCACGCTCGCTGCAATAGGGAAAGGGTCCGGATGCAGTTCATCCGCTCCCAGGTGCCGCATGAAAGCGGCCCGGTGCCGCAGGCCAGACCTGTTCTTGGGTCCGCGGTATGCCGCTGTTGAACTGCACTGGTCACTGGACTTGATCCAGTCTGCTCATGGTCGAGCACCGTGCTAACCACGCGGCGTGGCGGGTTCGATTCCCGCAAACAACCTTCGGCGGTGTTCGCACCGCCGCTTTGATGGGGGCGAAAGCCCCACCGCCCCGGCACACCGGAGCGAGGCGCAGGGCAGGGCCCGGCCGAGCGACACCGTGCCAGTGCAGGCGGCTTGCGCATCGCGCGTTCTGCAAGGAACCGCATGCAGCCATCGACGCAGAAGGAGGCGATGGCGCAGCCACCGCACCGACCCGTCGACCGCTGTACTGCTGACCTCGCAAGCCACGGTGCCCGCCGCCTGCCCTTCGTGGGCCCCGACACGAAACGTAGACGAACGACAACCGCAACGAAGAAGAAGAGAGAGGAAGAAAAAATGCTGGGATTCACCCAATTCACCGTGAAGAAGAACGAACGCGTGCTGCTGCTGCGCAACGGCGATTTCGAGGGCCTGTATGCCGCCGGCAAGTACCGTGTGTTCACGGGCTTCGACGCCGTGCAGCTCGAGCGCTTCTCGCTGGCCGAGCCGGCCTTCGAGCACGAGCTGGCCGACTATTTCCTGGCGCGCGAGCCGCAGCTGGTGCAGCGCGAGTTCGTGCAGGTGTCGCTGGGCGAGACCGAGGTCGGCCTGCGCCATGAAGACGGCGTGCTGGTGCAGGTGCTGCCGCCCGCCACCCGCAAGCTCTACTGGCGCGGCCTGCGCGAGCAGCGCGTCGACGTGATCGACGTGGCCGCCGATGCACGCCTGCCGGCCGAGCTGCTGGCCAAGCTGCAGAGCGTGGCGCTGCGTCCGCGTGCGGTGCAGGGGCTCGAAGGCGTGCTGCTGGTGCAGGTGCCCGAGTTCCACGCCGGCGTGCTGACCCTCGAAGGCCAGATGCAGGCGCTGCTGCCGCCGGGCAACCACGGCTTCTGGCGCTTCAACCGGCAGGTGGCCGTGACCAGCGTGGACCTGCGCTCGCAGATCGCCGAAGTGAGCGGCCAGGAAATCCTGACCCGCGACAAGGTGGGGCTGCGGCTGAACCTGTCGGCGGTGTGGCGCTTTGCTGATGTGCGTCAGGCCCTGGCCCAGATGCCCAAGCCGGCCGAGCATGTGTACCGCGAGCTGCAGTTCGGCCTGCGCGCGGCGGTGGGCGAGCAGACGCTCGACGCGCTGCTGGAGAACAAGTCGGCCATCGACCAGACGGTGCTGGCGCAGGTGCGTGAGCGGCTCGAGGGTTCGGGCCTGGTGCTGGAGAGCGTGGGCGTGAAGGACATCATCCTGCCGGGCGAGATGAAGACCATCCTCGCGCAGGTGGTGGAGGCCGAGAAGTCGGCCCAGGCCAACGTGATCCGTCGCCGCGAGGAAACCGCGGCCACGCGCTCGCTGCTGAACACCGCCAAGGTGATGGAGGGCAACCCCGTCGCCTTGCGCATGAAGGAACTCGAGACGCTGGAACGCGTGGCCGAGCGCATCGACAAGATCTCGGTGGTCGGCGGCCTGGACCAGGTGCTCAACGGGCTCGTGACGCTGCGGCCGAACGGGTCCTGAGCGGTAGAGAAAAGAGAGAGACACGGGCACGCAGGCACAGAAGGGAGCGCCACTGCCAAAAATGTTTGAAATTGCCGGCAGCCTGGGTAAGACCAGGTACGGCGGGCAAGTCGGTTGACGAGCAAGGTTGAGGATGCAGGTGCTGGCTCCGATGACGGGTCTGTCACTGGCGCGCGTTTCCAATCGTCGACTGAGCCGCTGGACTCAAACACCACGGTCGCCGTATTGATGCGGGTTCGAATCCCGCCGTGTCCACCAAACGAGTGTGAAGAATAGATAGATAGAGAGAAGAGGAAAGAAAAATGACGAACTACAAACTGCATGAAGTCGCCAACGGCGTCCCCGTGAAGATGTGGACGAACGGCGTGCCCGTGGAAGACGAGGCGCAGAAGCAGCTCGAGAACGCCGCGCGCCTGCCCATCGTGTTCAAGCACATCGCGGCCATGCCCGACGTGCATTACGGCATCGGCGCGACCGTGGGTTCGGTGATCCCGACCTTCAAGGCCATCATCCCCGCCGCTGTCGGCGTGGACATCGGCTGCGGAATGATGGCCTGCAAGACCACGCTCAACGCACGCGATCTGCCCGACAACCTGGGCCCGCTGCGTTCGGCGATCGAGAAGGCCGTGCCGCACGGAAGCAACCCCAAGCGCATGGGCCGCGACAAGGGTTCGTGGGAAACGCCGCCCGATGAAACCGACGCCGCCTGGGCCAAGCTGGTGGACGAGTTCGAGCTGATCTGCGAGGACCACCCGCGCATCAAGAACACGAACAACCACAAGCACCTGGGAACGCTGGGTACCGGCAACCACTTCATCGAGGTGTGCCTGGACGAAGCGGGCGCCGTGTGGTTCATGCTGCACTCGGGTTCGCGTGGCGTGGGCAATGCCATCGGTACGCACTTCATCGAACTCGCGAAGAAGGACGCGCAGCTGCACCAGCGCAACCTGCCCGACCAGGACCTGGCGTACTTCGAAGAAGGCGCCCAGTACTTCGGCGACTACGTGCGCGCAGTGGGCTGGGCCCAGAAGTTCGCACGGGCGAACCGCGAAGTGATGATGCAGCGCGTGGTCGCGGCCGCGCGCAAGGTCATCACCAAGCCGTTCGAGGCGCACGTGGAAGCGGTGAACTGCCACCACAACTACGTGAGCCGCGAAACGCACTTCGGGCAAGACGTGCTCGTGACCCGCAAGGGTGCGGTGAGCGCGAAGCTCGGCGAGCTGGGGATCATCCCCGGCAGCATGGGCGCCAAGAGCTACATCGTGCGCGGCAAGGGCAACCCCGAGAGCTTCATGAGCTGCAGCCACGGCGCGGGCCGGAAGATGAGCCGGACGAAGGCAAAGAAGCTGTTCACCGTCGCCGACCAGATCGCCGCGACCGAGGGCGTCGAATGCCGCAAGGACGCCGACGTGATCGACGAGATCCCGATGGCCTACAAGGACATCGACGCGGTGATGGAGGCGCAGAAGGACCTGGTGGAGGTGGTTTACACGCTCAAGCAGGTGGTGTGTGTGAAGGGGTAGAGCCAGGCGCGATCATCGCCCTGACAAAGGGAGGCGGCGCAAGTTTCAGGCGCCGAGAAAAGGACATTGCGATGACATGGTGGAAAAGTAGAACCGAGGCGGTGCCGACGCTGGATGCGAGTGCGCTCGCATTCAGCGAATTGAAAGAGCTTGCACGTTCCTATGACGGCTATCAGCGCGAAGCCGTCGTTGCCGAACTGGTGCGGCGTCAGGACCCACGGGCCATCGCCATCCTTCTTGTGTGTGTCGACGACTGGGTGCCGGGGGTGGGCGAGGCTGCAAAGAAAGGCCTCGCCTCCTTCATGCGCGACGAGTTCATCGGCCATTGGGCGCATGCCTTGCCGGAACTGGCCTTCGCTTATCGCATCCGCAGGATCGACCTGCGCGCGCTGCGAGCCGCCATCGAGGATTTTCTTGCGCGCAACACCGACGAGCTGGAGCGTCAGGCGCCGGTGCTCGACGATGCCATGCGGCGTTGGATCTTCACGCTGCGTCTCCAGCGGGCGAGCGCGGGTCCAGTGCTTCTGGCGCTGCTGACACAAGGTGCGCTCTCACGCGACCCACCGACGGCGCAGCTCTGCCTCAACGCGGCAGACCGGCTGCAGTCGTCGGCGGACAGGCGCAAGTTTTTCGAGAGCGCTTCCCGTGCATGCCTGCCGCGTGTGCGGGCAGCGGCCACCCGGGTGCTTCTGGGCGAGAAAGACTTCGATGTGCAGCGGTTTGTCCGGTCCATGTGCTTCGACACGAGCGCGGTCGTGCGTTCGCTGGTCGTGAATTCGTCGGCTGTGAGCAGGGAGGAGTTCGCCAGTCGGGCGGCGGAGATCTTGGAACTCCCCCAAATCGACGCTCGAAAGACGGCCGCCCTTCACGTGCTGCACTTGCTGCAGGACTCGCGCGCGACGGGGTATGCCCGTGGGTTGCAGGCGTCGAAAGTGGTGCCGCTGCGGCGCCTTGCCCGATGGCTCGTGCTCTGTGCCGCGAAAGACGAAGAGATCGACAAGGAATTGATGGAGATCCTGGCAGACGCTTCACCGAAGGTACGTCGCCTCGCGGTCGAGCACATCCGGCGCGGCGCATCGCTGCCTTGCCCGGATGCGCTGATGCGCATGGGTCTGGAACGTCAGGAGGTTGCACCGGAAGTCATGGCAATGCTCAGGTCCGGATCGCCCTGGGATCGCTTGCTGTTTGTCATGGCACTCATGGAGAGAGGGAAACTTTCCAACGATCTCTGCCATGCCGTGACCATTGAAGTCGATTCCTGGTGCAAGGCGATGGCCAATTGCTACGTGCCTCCAAAGGAAACGCAGAAGGCGGCCGTGGCTGCTTTCTGGAACCGAAGAAAAGAACTGCTGTCCGAGGAAAGTCCACGCGCTCTTCTGCCCTATGGCTTCCCGAGTGAGATGGAGCTCCACCTGCGTGCCTTTCGGATTATTTGAAGAACATTGCGATCATGAAAAGCAACAAGCAACGCCGCGCCGAAATCAAGGCGCACCGCCTCGAACGCGCCGCGCGCGCCGTGGCACTGCAGCAGCGCCAGGCCGATGCACGGCTGCTGCGCGCCGAAGGCATGGTCGCGGCCGACACGGCCTTGCTGGCCGCGCACAACAACACCTACGGCCCGCTGCCGACCTTCTACGTCGACAAGGCGTTCACCTGCCGCGATTGCGGCGCGCAAGAGGTGTGGACGGCCAAGCAGCAGAAGTGGTGGTACGAGGTGGCGCTCGGCAGCATCCACAGCACGGCGGTGCGCTGTCGTGCATGCCGGCTCGGAACGCCGCGAACAAGAACAACGACAAACGACTGAACAAGAAAGAAAGACGTGTCCCGATGACGGAAGCACAAGAAGAACAACGAGCACTCGATGCCGTCGAACTCGACGGCTCCCAAGGCGAAGGCGGTGGCCAGATCCTGCGTACCGGCCTCGCGCTGTCGATGGTCACGGGCCGGCCGCTGGCCATCGCGAAGATCCGCGCGGGCCGGGCCAAGCCGGGCCTGATGCGCCAGCACCTGGCGTGCGTGCATGCGGCCGCGGAGATCAGCGGCGCGCAGGTCGAAGGCGCCGAGCTGGGTTCGCAGTCGCTGCGCTTCGTGCCGGGGCCGGTGCGCGCGGGCGACTACCGCTTTGCGATCGCCGGTGCGGGCAGCTGCATGCTGGTGCTGCAGACCGTGCTGCCGCCGCTGCTGCTGCAACCCGCGGGTCAGGTGAGCCGGCTGCGGCTGAGCGGTGGCACGCACAACCCGATGGCGCCGCCGTTCCACTTTCTGGAGCGTGCGTTCGCGCCGCTGGTGCGTCGCCTCGGCGGCGACCTGCAGCTCGTGCTGCGCCGTTGCGGCTTCTATCCGGCCGGTGGCGGCGAGGTGGACGCGACGATCGTGCCGGCGGCGGACGGCGCGCGGCTGCAGGCTTTCGACCTGCTGTCACGCGGCCATCTGCTGTCGTGCCATGCCGAGTGCCTGGCGCCCGGCCTGCCGCGCCATGTGGCGGCGCGCGAACTCGAAACGGTGGGGGCGGCGATGGGCTGGTCGGCGCAGGCCGAGCAGCTGCGCACGGTGCCGACGCGCCAGAACGAGGGTCCGGGCAATGCGCTGCTGGTGACGCTGGCCTACGCACACCTCACCGAGGTGTTCACGGCCTTCGGCGAGAAGACGCTGAGCGCTGAGCAGGTGGCGCACGGCCTCGTGAAGGAGGTGCGCGCGTTCCAGAAGCACGAGGACGCGGCCGTGGGGCCGCACCTGGCCGATCAGCTGGCGCTGCTGCTGGCGCTGGCGGTGTTCCGGCAACGGGGGCAGGCGGGCGCGTTCACCTGCAGCGAAGTGACGCCGCACACGCGCACGAACTGCTCGGTGATCGAGCGCTTCCTGCCGGTGCGCTTCACGATCACCGAGGCCGCAGGCCCGCGCGCGGCGCGGGTGCAGGTGGCGTCGTGATTACAGGCCGGCCTGGCGCGTGAAGCTCACGGCCGGCTTCTTGTAGGCGGCGGGCACTTCGTCGCGGTAGAAGGCGCGGCGGTCCAGGCTTTGCAGCGGGTTGTGGGCAGCGGCCACGGCCTGGTCGCGCACGGCCTGGCGGTCGAGCGTGGAGGTCACGGCCACGGTGCCTTCGGCGGCAGCGTCGGAGTATTCGTTGCCGTTGCGCGCGGCGGCGACGGCTTGGGTGCGCACGTCGGCACGGCTGGCGGCCGAGGTGATGGCGTGCACGCCTTCATACGTTTCGGCGTGGGCCGCGCCCACGGTGCCCAGCAGGGCGAAGGCGGCGGCGGAAATGGCGAGGAGTTGCTTGCTGTTCATGATGAGATTTCCCTTGAGTCTGTGGGCGGCGGACAGTCGTCGTTGCCACAAGCTGCAGTGTGAAACCGCATCACGGAAGGCGCTGTGCGTTTGCGCACCGAATCCAGCAGGTGGTGCTCAGGCCGCTTTCCCGGCGCGTGAATACATCACGGCCAGTGGTTCGGAGCGCCCGCGCACGTTCAGCGTGTCGACCGGGCCCAGCGTTGCTTCGGCGCCGGCCTGTTGCGCCGCGAACTGCGAGACCACGAGCCGCGCTGAAGCAGTCTTCGAATGGTCCTGCAGGCGGCTCGCAGTGTTGACCACTTCGCCGATGGCGGTGAAGGTGGTGGTCTCGAGGTAGCCGACCTCGCCGACGGCCGCGCGCCCGGCGTGCAGGCCCATGCCGAAGTCCAGGTGTTGGCCGAACTGGGCCTGGAAGTCGATGTTCCATGCGTCCATGCGCTCGCCGATGAGCTGGGTGGCGTGCAGGGCCTGCCGGCAGGCGGTGGGCAGGTCGCTCTCGAGGCCGAAGATGGCCATCACGCTGTCGCCGATGAACTGGTTGGGCACGCCCCCGCTCTCGCGCACGGCGGCACCCACGATGGCGAAGTAGCGGTCGAGCACGTAGGCCAGGTCGAAGGGCCACTGCCGCTCCGACAGGCCCGACCAGCGCCGCAGGTCGACGAACAGGATCGCCACGTCGCGCTCGTGCCCGAAGCGGCCGACCGGCGCGGGCCGGCCTTCGCGCGGCAGCGGCGCGAACAGCGGCGTCACCTCGATGCTGCCGCGCGGGCGCAGCTGGCAGGCCAGCCGCACGTCGTGCGGGGCGCGCACGCGCTCGAGCGTGCGCTGCTCGTCGCGGCCCGGCGTGCCGATGTGTTCGGGCGCACCGCCCACGCGCACGCGGCAGGTGGAGCAGCGCGCGCGCCCGCCGCAGATCGACACGTGCGCGATGCCGTGCGAGCGGCTGGCTTCGAGCACGCTCCAGCCGGGCGGCACGTGCACGGTGCGGTCGGGGTAGCGCAGCGCCACGGTGGCGCCGCGCGCGCGCCGGGCCAGGCGGCTGCGCACCGCGTAGGCCGCGAGCAGGGCCAGCAGCGCCAAGGCGTAATACAGCTTGATGTTGGTTTCGGCGGCGTTGAGCGCGCGGCCCTGTTCGGGCGTCGGCAGCACGACGGGCGGCACGCCGGTCCACTGGAACTCGCGCCCCATCGAGACGAAGCCCATCGCGGCGGTCACCGGCAGCAGCACGGCCACCGCGAGCAGCGGCGCGAACAGGCGCCGGTAGAGCGGGCGCACGCGCAGCGCGAAGTGCAGGCCGAGGCAGCCGTGGGCCCAGGCGGCCAGCATCATGCCCAGCTGCGCGCCCGCGCCGGCCAAGTCCCACAAGCCCCAGACCACGCGCACGTACGAGCCCTCGATGCCGTAGGCCAGCCAGGCGCCGCGCATGGCGGTGAGGTGGGTGGCCAGCAGCAGCGGCAGCGCAAAGCCCAGCAGCACGCGCAGGGCTTCGAGTGGTGGCATGCGCAGGGTGCGGCGCTCCCACAGCGCGGCCACGGCGAGCGCGAGGTGGGTGAGGGCGGCACCGTACAGCAGCAGCGTGCCGGGCAGGCTGTGCCAGAACTTCTGCACGCCGCGCAGCACGGTCTCGGCCGCGGCGAAGGAGACGATGCCCAGCGAATGGTTCAGCAGGTGCGCCGTGATGTAGGCCATCAGCACCAGCCCGCTCGCCCAGCGGAGGTTGCGCCGTGTCGGCGTTCTCAGCAAAAAAGGGGAAGGAGGGGAACGTCTGTCCATGAACGGGTTCGAAGCGGCACCCGAGCATAATGCGCGCGCCTCGATGACCACCGGCATGGCCCTACCCGAACCCACCCCCCGCTCCAGCCTCGCGCTGCGCCGCATCGCGCTGCTCGAAGGCCTGTCCGACGACCGTTTCGACCATCTGGCGCGCCAGTGCCTGTGGCACAGCGTGGCGGCCGGCAAGCCGCTGATGCTGCGCGCCGACCTGCAGGGCGAGGTGTTCCTGCTGGTGTCGGGCCGCGTGCGCGTGACGACCTACGCGGCCAATGGCCGGCAGGTGACGTTCCGCGATTCGGAGGCCGGCGCGCATTTCGGCGACATCGCCGCATTGGACGGCGGGCCGCGTTCGGCCGACGTGGTCACGCTCGAACCCTGCGTGGTCGCCAGCCTGGATCGCGCGGCCTTCCTGGCGCTGCTGCGCGAGGAGCCGCTGGTGGCCGAGCGCGTGATGCAGCGGCTGGCCGCGCTGGTGCGGCAGCTGTCGGAGCGGGTGATCGACCTGAGCACGCTGGGCGTGCAGAACCGCCTGCATGCCGAGCTGCTGCGCCTGGCGCGCGAGGCGGGCATCGACGGCAACGAGGCCCGGCTGGAGCCCGCGCCCAAGCATGCGGCGCTGGCCAGCCAGATCAGCACCAACCGCGAGCAGGTGACCCGCGAACTCAACACGCTGGTGCGCGGCGGCGTGCTGCGCAAGGACGGCAAGGCGCTGGTGGTGGCCGATGCCGAGCGCCTGGCGCTGATGGTCTCGCAGGTGCGCGGGGACTAGATCAGTTCCAGCGTCCGTTGGGGCCCGCCACGCTGTAGCGGCCGGCGCCCATCAACGCCACGCTCAGCGCGCCGAACAGGTACAGGCCCTGCAGCTCCAGCGCCCAGCCGCCCTGCTTGGTCAGCGCGAACAGGTCGGCCATGTGCACGAGGCCGAAGGCCACGAGCATGTTGATCACGACCACGGCGGCCGCAGCGCGCGTCCAGACGCCCGCGATCATCAGCAGCGGCGCGACGATCTCGCCCACGAACACGAGGTAGGCCAGCCCGCCCGGCAGGCCGGCCTTGGCCAGCATGCCACTGATGAAGCCGACGCCGGCCGAGAGCTTGAAGATGCCGTGCAGCAGCATCAGCACGCCGACCGACACGCGCAGCACCAGCTTACCGGCGTCGTCGCGGGCAGCGGGCGTGGCAAGGAACGACGAGGAGGAAGACGCCGAAGCGGCGGAGGCGATCGGGGCAGCCTGGGTGTTCATGGCGAATCCTTGAGTGGAAGAAAAAAGGAAGAAGGCCGCCGCGGACTGCGGCGGTTGCCATGCCAGTGTGAGAGCCCCGCCGCCGCCGGTCGGTGCGTTTACGCACACTTTTCGGCGGTTGGGTCGCGGCCGCCGGGCCTCAGTCGCCCTTGTAGCCCGAGGCCTTGATCACCGGCAGCCAGCGTGCGGCCAGCGCGTCGGTGTAGCGCACCACCTCTTCGCTCGAGGCGCCGGGCAGCAGGTCGTAGCCCACGCGGCCCAGCTTTTCGCGCACGTCGGGCAGGGCCAGCACCTTGCGCACGGCCCGGTTCCACTGCGCCAGCGTGGCGGGCGCGGTGTTGGCGTGGGCATACAGCACGTAGCGCGACGAGGCCACGAGCGTCGGGTAGCCCGACTCGGCGAAGGTCGGCACGTCGGGCAGGCCGTCGGCGCGCTTGTCGCCGGCCACGGCCAGCACGCGCAGCTTGCCCGCGCGGTGGTACTCGGTGAGGGTGGTGGTGGCGTCCATGCCCGAGGCCACCTGGCCGCCGATCAGCTCGGTGACCATGGCCGCGCCGCCGCGGTAGGGCACCAGGGTGGCGCCGCTGCGCGACAGGGCCACGAAGTCCATGGCCAGGAAGTGCAGCAGCGAGCCCACGGTGGTGATGCCGATCGAGCCCTGGTCGGGGTGGGCCTTGGCGGCCTGGACGAACTGGGCCAGCGTCTTCACCGGCGAGGCGGCGCTCACGGCCAGGCCGAACTGGATGCCGCTCACGTCGGTCACGGGCTTGAAGTCGGTGGCCGGGTTGAAGCGCATGTTGGCGTAGATGGCGGGGCCGATGAACATCGGGTCGACCGGCGCCAGCAGCATGGTGGTGCCGTCGGCGGGGCTGTTCTTCAGCACCTCGGCCGCCAGCCGCGTGCCGGCGCCGGGGCGGTTGTCGACCATGACCGGGCGGCCGAGCTCGTCCTTGAGCTTTTCGGACAGCAGCCGGCCCATGAAGTCGGCCGGGCCGCCGGCCGGGAAGGGCACGATCAGTCGGTTGACCGCCGGCTGCGCGTTCGCGCCGTACGGCAGCAGGCCGCCCAGGCCCGTGGCCGCCGCTGCGCGGATGAGGTCGCGTCGTGAGAGCGCGGGGCCGGTGGGGAAGGTGAAGGGGGTCATCGAAAGTCTCCGGGTGGTTGGAATCGTTGGAAGAACAGGAAGAGAAAGGTCACTGCGCGACCAGCGGCGTGAAGCGGGCCGCGTCCTCGATCGCCTGGCCGGCCTCGAGCAGCAGGTCTTCGCGGAAGCGCCAGGCCAGCAGCTGCACGCCCATGGGCGCGCCGCCGGCCATGCCGGTGGGCACCGCGAGGCCGGGCATGCCCAGCGCGGCGGTTGCGAGCAGCGGGCTCTGGGCGTCGATGAGGGCGCGGGCGCGCTCCAGGCTGGCGACGTCTTCGTCCTGCGGGCAGGGGCGCTGCCACGACACGGGCATCAGCACCAGCGGATGGGTCTGCATGAACACCGACCAGCTGCGCAGCAGCGCCTGGCGCCGCGCGAGGGCGTCGAGAAAACCGTCGCGGTCGGTCGCGGCCATGCCTTCGAGCAGGTAGCGCTGGCTGCGCCGCATGAGGTCGTCGCCGTGCTGCTCGACGCCCGCGATGATGTTGCGGCGCGTGTCGTCCACGATCAGCGTGCGCCACAGGGCCGCGGCTTCGCCGAAGAAGGGCAGCTCGGCTTCGTCGACCGCGTAGCCCGCCTGCTGCAGCCAGCGCGCGGCGTCGTCCAGCGCCTGCGTGACGGCCGGGTCGACCGGGATGCCCGGCGCGCGCTTGAACAGCGCCACGCGGATCGGGCCGGCGGGGCGCGGCAGCTCGTGCGGCACCGGCACCCAGTTCGGGTCGCGCGCATCGGCGCGCGCCATGGCCTCGTAGCCCAGGCGCAGGTCGGCGATGCTGCGCGCCAGCGGCCCCTGCACCGACATGAGCTGCGGCGTGATGCCGCGCTCGCTCGTCGCGCTCGGGTTGAAGGCCGGCACGCGGCCGGCCGTGGGGCGCAGGCCGGCCACGCCGCAGGCGTACGCGGGGTAGCGGATCGAGCCGCCGATGTCGTTGCCGTGCGCCAGCGCGCCCATGCCGCTGGCCACCGCGGAGGCCGCACCGCCGCTGGAGCCGCCGGGGGTGATGGCGGCGTCCCACGGGTTCAGCGTGCGGCCGTGCACGCCGTTATCGGTGAACCAGCGCGACGAGTAGGTCGCGGTGTTGCTGCGCCCCACGATGACGGCGCCCGCGCTGCGCCAGTGCGCCACCACCGGTGCGTCTTCGTGGGCGATGTGGTCCTTCAGCGGGATCACGCCGTTGGTGGTGGCGTGGCCGGCCTGGTCGACGTTGACCTTGATGCTCACCGGCACACCGTGCAGCGGGCCGAGCGGCTCGCCGCGCAGGGTGCGCGCGTCGGCCGCGTCGGCGCTGGCCAGGGCTTCGTCGGCCAGCACCTCGGCCAGGGCATTGAGGCGCGGGTTGAGCTCGGCGATGCGCGCGAGCACGCTGGTCGTCACTTCGCGGCAGGACACCTCGCGGCGGCGCACGGCGTCGGCGAGGTCGGTGGCGCTGCGCTGCCAGAGGGCGGGGGATGCAGTCATGGGTGGTCTCAGGGAAAGTTCAGGCAAAGGAAACCCCGCACCCCGGCGCGACCGGGGTGAAGGCAAGAGAGAGCAGGGAAGAAGGCGGCGGCGACGCGGATCAGCCCGCGCCGCGCAGGCGTCAGCCGGTCGGTTTCTTCATGAGCAGGCTGCCGCGGTCGACGCGGGATTCGGCCTCCAGGGCCAGGGCTTCGGCGTGTTCCATGTGCACGCGCATGACCTCGCGCGCGCGCGCGGGGTCGCGGGCGCGCAGCGCGTCGAGCAGCTCGGTGTGGCTGTCGACGATCTCCTCGTCGAACTGGTCGAACTCGGTGAGCGCGTTGCGCACGATGATCACGCGGCGGATCACGTCATTGAGCAGGCGGCACACCAGCGCCAGGAAGGGGCTGCTGCAGGCCTCGGCCAGGCGGTCATGGAACAGCAGGTCGGCCTCGCGGCGCTCGTTCCAGTCGGCGCTGCCGCCGTGGGCCGGGTGGCTGTGGCCGATCAGCGCCTCCAGCGCGGCCAGGTCGGCCTCGGTGAGGCGCGTGGCCACGTTGGCGGCCAGCTCGGGCTCGACCACGCGCCGCAGCGCGTACAGCATCGTGATGTCGACCGGCTGGAAGTACAGGAAGTTCGACACCGCCTGCAGGCACTGCTCGTACGAAGCCTGCGTGAGCGTGGCGCCGCCGTTGGGGCCGGTGCTGATCGCGACCAGCCCCTGCACCTGCAGCGCGGCCAGCGCCTCGCGCACCGTGCCGCGCGACACGCCGAGCTGCTCGATCAGCTCTTTCTCCTGCGGCAGCTTGTTGCCGACCTGTTGCTGGGTCTGCACGACCCAGCGCTTGATGTTGTCGACCACCTGGTCGGAGCGCTTCACGCGCTTGTCGCGCGTGAGCGAAGGCTTGGGTTGGGAAGGGGGCATCTGCGTTTCGGGTATTTATGATCATAAATGTCATAAATCTCGAAAACGCTGTCAAGCGGGTTGTCCCGCGAGGCGTGGCCGGGGTGGGCCGTCGGCAGGAAACCGGGCTTCCTGCTACGCTCCCGGACGGCCCGCCTGCCCCTGGCGGGCTTTTTTCTGCGCTGCTGGTTTCCCCATGGTTTTTCCCCTCATCACCGACCCGTCGTTCTACGCGGTCGCCGTCCCCGCCGTGCTGCTGCTCGGCATCAGCAAGAGCGGCTTCGGCGCCGGTTTCGGGTCGCTGGCCGTGCCGATGATGGCGCTGGCCGTCACCGTGCCGCAGGCGGCGGCGATCCTGATGCCGCTGCTGCTGCTCATGGACCTGCTCGGCCTGGCCGCGTTCCGGCGCGACTTCGACCGCTCGCTGCTCAAGTTCCTGGTTCCGTTCGGGCTGGTCGGCACGGTGATCGGCACGCTGCTGTTTCGCGTGCTGTCGGCCCACACTGTGGCGGGCATCGTGGGCGTGTTCACGCTGGTGTTCCTGGCGCAGCGCCTGCTGTTTCCGCCCAAGCCCAACGACCCGCTGCCGTCGCGCGCGGTGGGCGCGGTGCTGACGACCGTGTCGGGCTTCACCAGCTTCATCGCGCATGCGGGCGGGCCGCCGATCAATGCCTACGTGATCCCGCTGAAGCTCAAGCCCGTGGTGTTCACGGCGACGATGGCCTACTTCTTCTTCGTGGTGAATCTCAGCAAGTGGATTCCCTACGCGTGGCTCGGCCTGCTCGACTTTCGCACGCTGGCCACCTCGCTCGTGCTGATGCCGATCGCACCGCTGGGCGTGTGGATCGGCATCCGCATCGCACGCCGCATCGATGCGACGTGGTTCTATCGCTTCGTCTATCTGGGCATGCTGCTCACGGGCCTGAAGCTCGTCTACGACGGCTTCCTGGCCTGAGAAAGCATCAAAGTTCCACGATCGACTTGAAGCCGCCGAAGATCATCCGCTTGCCGTCGAACGGCAGGTTCTTCATGTCCATCATGGCCTCCAGGCGCGGGTCGGCCATGACCTTCTTGTTGATCGTGTCGCGGTGCTTGCGCGACTTGTAGGTGATCCACGAGAAGGCCACGGTCTCGTCGGCCTTGAGCTTCACGCTTTGAGGGAACGACGTGAGCTTGCCGGGCTTCACGTCGTCGGCGATGCACTCCACGTACTCGAGCGCGCCGTACTCCATCCAGACCTTGCCGGCCTTGCGTGCGAGCTTGCGGTAGGCCTCGACGTTCTTGGTGGGAATGGCGACGATGAATCCGTCTACATAACGAGCCATGTCTGTTCTCCTGAATAGGGGATAGAAACGTTGAAAAAGAAAAAGCGGGGGCTGCATGGCGCCGTCGCGTTCACGACGACGCCGTCTCGCCCGCCGCGCCCGGGGCCGACGCTGCTTCGTTGTTGTTCTGGGTGTGTCCCGGCGAGGCCGGGCGAAGCAGCAGGACCCCGATCAGACCCGCCGCCGCCGCGAACACGGCGCCGACCAGGAATGCCAGGTTGTAGCCACCGGTGAGCGCCAGCGGCATCTGCGCGCCCGCGGTGGCCATGGCGGTGGTGCGTGCCGCCGCGGCGCTGGCCAGCACGGCCAAGCCCAGGGCGCCGCCCATCATGAAGGCGGTGTTGACCACGCCCGAGGCCAGGCCCGAGTCGGCCGGGTCGACCTCGCTCATGGCCGCCAGCAGCACCGGGTTGAAGGCCATGCCCGCACCCAGGCCGAGCAGCACCATGCCGGGCAGCACGTCGAGCACGAAGCTGCCGTTGACCGGCGCGCGCGCGAACAGCGCCAGCCCGAGGGCCGCGAGCCACAGGCCCGCCGCCAGCGGCTTGCGGATGCCGAAGCGCATCACGATCTTGGCCGACAGGCCCAGCGAGAACACCGCCATGATCACGTTGGCCGGCAGGAAGGCCAGCCCGATCTGCATCGGCGTGTACTGCAGCACCAGCTGCATGTACAGCGCCGAGATGAAGAACCACGCGAACATGGCCGCGGCCCACAGCACGCCCACCACGTTGGCCACCGACACGCTGCGCAGCTTGAACAGGCCCAGCGGCATCAGCGGATGCTGCACGCGAGCCTCGATGGCGATGAAGACGGCCAGCAGCACCACGGCCGCGCCGAGCAGGCCCATCGTCTGCGTGGAGCCCCAGCCCGCCTCGTTGCCGTTGACCACGCCGTACACCGCGAGCATCAGCGACGAGGTGACGGTGATGGCGCCGGCCACGTCGAGCTTCTCGCCGTGCGCATGGCCGCGCGCGTTGGGCAGCAGCGCCACGCACAGCGCATACACCGCCACGCCGATCGGCAGGTTGACCAGGAAGATCCAGTGCCAGCTCAGCGTGCTCGTGAGCAGCCCGCCCAGCAGCACGCCGATGCTGCCGCCGCCCGCGCACACGAAGCCGTACACGCCCATCGCCTTGGCGCGGTCGGCCGGCTCGGTGAACAGGTTCATGATCAGCGAGAGCGCCACGGCCGACACCACCGCGCCGCCCAGGCCCTGCACCGCGCGCGCCGCCACCAGCAGGCCTTGCGAGGTCGAGACCCCGCAGGCCAGCGAGGCCAGCGTGAACAGCACCAGGCCCGCGAGGAACACGCGGCGGTGGCCGTACAGGTCGCCCAGCCGCCCGCCCAGCAGCAGGAAGCCGCCGAAGGTCAGCATGTAGGCGTTCACCACCCAGACCAATGACGTCTCGGAAAAGCCGAGGTCGGTGCGGATCGAAGGCAACGCCACGTTCACGATCGTGGTGTCCAGCACGATCATCAGCACGCCCAGGCACAGCACCATCAGGGCGAGCCAGCGCTTTCGGTTGTCGAGGGTTTCGGTCATGGAAGGTGCTTCCTGCGAAGAAGGGAAAAAGTAGAGAGAGGCGGCTCCGTGCTCAGACCAGCGCTTTGCCGCCGTTGATGAGCCACGGCGTGCCGAAGCGGTCGGTCACCATGCCGAAGCCTTCGACCCAGAAGGTCTTCTCGAACGGCATGCCGATCGAGCCGCCGTCGGCGAAGGCGTCGAAGATGCGCCGCGCTTCGGCCACGGTGTCGAGCGTGAGCGCCACGCCGAAGCCCTTCATGCCTTCGAAGGGCTGGCCCGGCATGGTGTCGGAGGCCATGAGGATGCCCTCGCCGTAGGTGAGCGACGCATGCATGATCCGCTTCTTGGCCTCGGCCGGCATCTGCTCGGTGTCGGGCGCTTCGCCGACGGTCATCATCATCTGCATGGTGCCGCGCAGCGTCTTCTCGTAAAAGCGCATGGCCTCGGCGGCGTTGCCGTCGAACGTGAGGTAAGCGTTGATGGGGGACATGAGAGTTCCTTGAATGATTGAGGTGAGTCGATGAGGGGAGGAGGCGTTTACTTTTCGGTTGCGCTCTTCAGATTGGCCAGGCCCGCCTCGAAGTCCTTGCCGATCATCTGATCCATGTCGAAGAAGATGCCCATGAGCTTGGCCATGTAGGGGCTCGGGCCGTACATGGCCCAGGTGACCTGCGTGGCGCCGCCCTGCGGCTGCAGCGTGAACTCGGCCGTGTTGTGGCCTTCGAAGGGCTTCACGAAATCGAGCTTGATCGCAACCTTCGACGCCGGCTGCGACTCGGTGATTTCCATCGTGCCCGCGCCCGCCTTGCTGTTGCCTTCCCAGGCGTAGGTCGCGCCCTTGCCGCTGGCGGCGCCGCCATAGGTGCGCTTCATGGCCGGGTCGAGCTTCTCGTAGGGCGACCACGCGCTCCAGCGGTGGAAGTCGTCGATCAGCGGAAAGATTTTTTCGGCGGGTGCGTCGATGCGCGTGGTGCGCTCGACGCGAAAGCTGTCGGGCCGCGTGGCGCCGTAGATGAGCAGCGCGGCAATCAGCGCGAGGACGGCGAGGACGATGGTCTTGAGCATGATGAAAAAAAGCGTGTGGGAAGAGTGAAGAGCAAGCCCCCGCGCATCACGCGGCGGCCGGGTCTGCGACCAGCAGCCAGCCCACGCCGAAGCGGTCGCTGAGCATGCCGAAGCTGGTGGTGAAGAAGGTCGGGATCAGCGGTTGCATCACCTGGCCGCCGTCGGCCAGTGCGTCGAACCACTTGCGGGCGTCGGCGTCGCTGTCGGCCGACAGCGACAGCATGATTCCCTTGAACTCGGCCTGGCCGGAGCAGCGTCCGTCGGACAGCATGAGCTCGGTCTGGCCGATGCGCAAGACCGAATGCATCACTTTGTCAGGGCCGGGCATGCCGCCGGCGCAACCGGCTTCGGGGTTGCCCTCGGGGCCGCCGGTGGCCGGCGCCTCGCTGTAGCGCATCAGCTGCACGACTTCGGCGCCGAGCGCCTTCTTGTAGAAGGCAATCGCTTCGTCGCAACGACCTTCGAAGGACAGGTAAGACTGGACTTTCATGGCGTTTCCTTTCGGTTGGTTCACGGGCACAACGGGTCTGCGCGAAAACAATGGAATTACTTTGTGTACACCGTCCACAAAGAATAGCAGAGATAATGGACAGTGTCCACATGGAGTCGCGATGAAGCTCAACAACGTTCCCGAAAGCCTGCCGCCCGCGCGCAGCACCTACCGCCATGGCGACCTGCGCCGTGCGCTGCTGGATGCGGGCATCGAACTGGCACGGGACGGGGGCCCCAGTGCCGTGGTGCTGCGCGAGGCCACGCGCCGCGTGGGCGTGGTGCCGAACGCGGCGTATCGCCACTTCGCCAGCCGGCACGACCTGCTGCTGGCGGTGCGCGCTGCGGCGCTGTCGGAGGCGGCCAAGGCGATGGAGGGCGAACTCGCCGTGCTGCCCTGCGACCAGCCGCCCGCCGACTTCGCGCGCGCCCAGGTGCGCGCCATCGGCACCGCTTATCTGCGCTTTGCGCAGGCGCAGCCGGGGCTGTTCCGCACGGCCTTCGTGGTGTCGGAAGACGCGCAGGGCGACGTCGGTCCCGACGGCGCGGGCGCCAGCGGCATGAACCCGTTCGAGTTGCTGGGCGCGGCCGTCGACCGGCTCGTGGACGCGGGCCTGCTCGACCCGGCGCGGCGCCCGGGCGCCGAATACCTCGCGTGGTCGGCGGTGCACGGGCTGGCGTTGCTCATCATCGACGGCCCGCTGCGCGGCGTCGACGCGGCGGCCACGCACGCGCTGGGGCAGCGCCTGATCGACATGGTGGAACGCGGGCTGTAGTCGCCGCGCTCAGCGTTCAGAGATAGATCTTCTGCAGCAGCTTGATGAGCGTCTCGCGCTCGCGCGTGCTCAGGCGGCTGCTGGCTTCGGTTTCGAGCTGCACCACGGCCTGCTCGGCCTCGCGGATCAGCGTCTCGCCGGCCGGCGTGAGGTGCAGGCCGACGGCGCGGCCGTCGTGCGGATGCGGCCGCCGTTCGATGAGGCCGCGGCCGTCCAGCGTGGCCACCAGGCTCACGAGATTGGGCGGCAGGATGTCCAGCGTGTTGCACAGCTGCCGCGAGGTGGCGCCCGGGTTGTGCGCCAGCAGCGAGAGCACCGAGAAGTCGATCTGCTTGAGGCCGTAGGGCGCCATGCGGTCGGCGAACACGGTGCTCACGATCAGCCAGGCGCGCCGGGCGTTGTAGCCGACCAGCCCTTCGAGCACGCGGGCGTCGAGCCGGTCCGTGCGGGGAGACGGCAGGGCGGCGGATTCGGTTTTGGCGGACGGTGTTTTCGCGGGAGGAGGCATGCGGCGAGCGTAACCGCGCGTTGCTTTCTCGAACAACTAGCGTGACGCCTCTTGTGCGGAATGCGCCAGTGCGACACCCTCACAAGCCCGCTTGACGATGCCCAGGCGCATCTCGAACTCGGGCAGCACCCAGCGCCGGAAGGCCGCCGCGGCGCGAAGGCGATCCGCATCGTCGGGCGCGGCCACCTCGATGCGGGCCCAGGCCCACGCCATCAGCGTGAGCGCCGTCACGCGCAGGAAGTCGTCTGCCACCTCGTACGGCAGCACGGGGTTGGCGTGCGCCGCCATCGCCACCGTGGTGCCCAGGTAGCGCAGCTGCGCCAGCCGGCGCTGCACGTCGGCATCGGCCTCGCGCGAGGCGTCGAGCGTGTCGCGCAATTCGAGCAGCACGGCCGACAGCGCCGCGCCGCCGTCGGGCAGCACCTTGCGCACCAGCAGGTCGATGGCCTGGATCTCGTTGGTGCCCTCGTAGATCATGGTCACGCGCGCATCGCGCACCACCTGCTCCATGCCCCATTCGCGCACGTAGCCGTGGCCGCCGAACACCTGCAGGCAGTCGCTCGCGCCTTGGAAGGCCTGGTGCGTGCAGGCGGCCTTGAGCACCGGCGTGACCAGCGAGCACCAGCGCTGCGCGCGCTCGCGGGCCTTGGGGTCGGCGTCGTGCGTGGCGACGTCGAGCATCAGCGCGCTGCGGTAGGCCAGCGCGCGCGAGCCCTCGATCCAGGCGCGCTGGGTGTCGAGGATGCGGCGCACGGCCGGGTGCTCGGCGATCAGGTCGGCTGTCTCGCTGCCGCGGCTGGCGGGCGCGGCACCGGGCGCGCGCATCTGGCGGCGCTCGGCGGCGTAGGCGTCGGCCTTCTGCCAGGCGGCGTCGAGCAGGCCGATGCCCTGCAGCGCCACGTGCAGGCGCGCCGCGTTCATCATCACGAACATCGCGGCCAGCCCGCGACCGGGCTCGCCGACCAGCCAGCCGGTGGCGTCGTCGAAGCGCATCGTGCAGGTCGGGCTGCCGTGCAGGCCCATCTTTTCTTCGATGCGCTCGCAGTGCACCGCATTGCGCGCACCGTCGGGCAGCCGCTTCGGCACCAGCGCCAGCGACAGGCCCTTGGGCCCCGCCGGTGCATCGGGCAGGCGGCACAGCACGAGGTGCACGATGTTCGACGTGAGGTCGTGCTCGCCGCCCGAAATGAAGATCTTGCCGCCGTTCACGCGCACGCTGCCGTCGGCCTGCGCCGTGGCGCGCGTGCGCACCTGGCCGAGGTCGCTGCCGGCATGCGCTTCGGTGAGGCACATGGTCGCGAGCCATTCGCCGGTCGCGATCTTCTGCAGATAGCGACCTTTCAGTTCGTCGCTGCCGTGGTGCTTGAGGCAGGCGTATGCGCCGTGCAGCAAGCCCGGCGCCATGGTGAAGCCGTGGTTCGCGGCGCTGAGCCATTCGTAGAGGATGGCCTCGAGCACCGCGGGCAAGCCCTGTCCGCCGTCTTCGGTGGCGGCGGAGAGCGCAGGCCAGCCGCCGTCCACGAAGGCCTGGTAGGCCGCGCGAAAGCCTGGTGGCGTGACGACCTCGCCGCCGTCGAAGCGGCAGCCGACCTCGTCGCCCTCGCGGTTCAGCGGTGCGATCACCTCGCCGACGAAGCGTGCGGCTTCTTCGAGCACCTGCGACTGCAGCGGCTCGTCGACCTCCGCGAAGGGCGCGAGGGCACGCAGGCGCGTGGGCGCATCGAGCACCGCATTCAACAGGAAGCGGACGTCTTCGGGGCGAGGCTGGTAATGCATGGGGTTCAGGACTCGGCGGTGAAGCCGATCTTCTTGACCAGCGGGCCCCAGCGCTCGTACTCGGACTGCAGCGACTTCTTCATCTCCTCGGGCGAGGAGCCGTGCGCGATCAGGCCCACCGACAGCAGGCCGTCGGCCACGGCCTTGTCCTTCAGCGCGGCCTGGATCGCGGTGCTCGCGACGGCGATGGTCGCGGCCGGCGTCTTCGCGGGTGCGAAGAAGCCGAACCACTCGTCGGCCACGATCTCGGGGAAGCCCTGCTCGGTGAAGGTCGGCACGTCGGGCAGGTAGGCCGGGCGCTGCGCACCCGAGGTGGCGAGCACGCGCAGCTTGCCGGCCTTGGCGAACGGCAGGCAGTCCCCGGCGGGCGTCAGGCACGAGGCGATCTGACCGCCCACCACGTCGTTGATGCCGGGCAGCGAGCCGCGATACGGCACGTGGCGCAGGTCGGTGCCGGTGCTCAGGCCCAGCAGCGCGCCCAGGAAGTGCGGCGTGGAGCCCGCGCCCGGCGAGCCGTAGCTGGCCTGGCCGGGGTTGGCCTTGGCCCAGGCGATGTAGTCCTTCAGCGTCTTCACGCTGGCCGGCACCATCGGGCCGACGGCCAGGCCGTGCGTCATGACGGCGCCGATGGAGATGGGCGCGAAGTCTGGGATGGCGTAGCTGAGCTTGGTGTAGATGTGCGGGTAGATCGACAGCGCCGAAGCCTGCGCGAGGCACAGCACCGAACCGTCGGCCGGCGAGGTCTTGAGCGTGTCGAGCGCGATGCGCCCGCCCGCGCCGGGCTTGTTCTCGACCACCGGGTTGGTGGCGGTGAAGGGCGTGTTGCCCAGCTTGTCGGCCACGCGGCGGGCCACGCTGTCGCCCGCGCTGCCGGCCGGGAAGCCGTAGTAGATCTTCACCTGCTGCTGCACCGCCTGGGCGAGTGCGGCAAGGGGATGCAATGCGGCGAGCGCGGCGGTGCCGCCGAGCGCCGCCGTGAATTGGCGTCGGGTGGTCATGGTCTTGTCTCCTGGTTGTCTGCGGGGGCGGGAATCAGCGCGGCGCCATGCGCAAGGCGCCGTCGAGGCGAATCACTTCGCCATTGAGGTGGCCGTTGGTGACGATGTGGCAGGCCAGCTCGGCGAACTCCGACGGCTTGCCCAGGCGCGGCGGGAACGGGATCGATGCGGCCAGCGAGTGCTGCACCGGCTCGGGCAGTTCCAGCAGCAGCGGCGTGGCGAAGAGGCCCGGCGCCACGGTGCACACGCGGATGGCGTGCTGCGCGAGGTCGCGCGCCATCGGCAGGGTCATGCCGACGAGGCCGCCCTTCGAGGCGCTGTAGGCCTGCTGGCCCACCTGGCCGTCGAAGGCCGCGACCGAGGCGGTGAAGAGCATCACGCCCTTTTCGCCGTTGTCCAGGGCTTCGAGCTTCGCGCAGCGCGCCGCGAACAGGCGCGCCATGTTGTAGCCGCCGATCAGGTTGATGTTGACCACGCGCACGAAGTCTTCGAGCGGCGCGGGGTTGCCGTCCTTGCCGACGATGCGCTTGGCGCTGCCGATGCCGGCCACGTTCATCAGGATGCGCGCGGGGCCGTGTGCGGCCTGCGCCTTGTCGAGCGCGGCGTTCACGCTGTCGGTGTCGGTGATGTCGCAGACGCAGGCGACGCCGCCGATCTCTGCGGCCACCTTTTCGGCGAGTGCGGCGTTGCGGTCGAGCACCGCGACCTTGGCGCCCAGGCGCGCGAGTTCGCGTGCGGTGGCCTCGCCGAGGCCCGAGGCGCCGCCGGTGACGAGTGCGGCTTGTCCTTCGATCTTCATGGGTTGTCTCCTGATTGGGTTAGCGGGGCTTGAGCGTGAAAGGCAGCGTGTCGGCGTGCAGCGCGTCGGCCAGCGCGGCGCGGTGCTTGAGCACGGCGCGCTGGTTGATCGAGCCCTTGTCGGTCACTTCGCCCTTGTCGATCGACGGCGGCTCGGCCATCAGGTGCAGCCGCGCGATGCGGTTGGCGCTGCCGGTGGCGCCGGCCGCGAGCGTGTCCACCACCTGCTGGAAGTGCGCCTGCACGGGTGCGCTCTCGAGCACCTGCTGCAGCGGGGCGTCGCCGGGCAAATCGCAGAGCTGGCGCACCTTCTGCGTAGTGAAGATCAGCGCGCCGACTTCCTTCAGGTTGATGCCCGTGAGCACCGCGTCCTGCACATAGGGCGAGCCGGCCGCGATGATCTTTGCGCGCAGCGGGCCCACGCTCACGAAGGTGCCGGTGGCGAGCTTGAAGTCTTCGGCGATGCGGCCGTCGAAGCGCAGGCCGCGGTGGATGTCGTGGTCGTCGATCCACTTCACCGCGTCGCCGGTGGAGAAGAAGCCTTCGTCGTCGAAGGCCTCGGCCGTGGCGTCGGGCGCGCGCCAGTAGCCGGGCGTGATGTTGGGGCCGCGGTAGCGCACCTCGGTCTTGCCGTCGACCTCGATCAGCTTGAGCTCGATGCCGGCGGCCGGCAGGCCCACGTCGCCCGACTTCACGTCGGGGCCGGTCACGTACAGCGCGAAGGGGCCCGACTCGGTCATGCCCAGGCCGGTGCCCATCACGATGCGCTCGCCGACTTCCGACTCCTGCGTGCGGTGCAGGCTGTCCCACACGGGCTGCGCAAGCGCCGCGCCCGAGTAGAAGAACATCTTCACGCGCGACAGCAGGTTGCGGCGCAGCACGGCGTCGCTCTCCATCGCGTTGGCGATGGCCTCGAAGCCGGTGGGCACGTTGAAGTAGATGGTGGGCGCGATCTCGCGCAGGTTGCGCAGCGTCTCGGCCATGCCGGCGGGCGTGGGCTTGCCGTCGTCGATGAACAGCGTGCCGCCGTTGTCCAGCACGATGCCCACGTTGTGGTTGCCACCGAAGGTGTGGTTCCAGGGCAGCCAGTCGACCAGCACGGGCGGCTCGTCGCCCAGCGCGGGAATCGACTGGCGCAACTGCTGCTGGTTGGCGCACCACATGCGGTGCGTGTTGATCACCGCCTTGGGCATCTTGGTCGAGCCCGAGGTGAAAAGAAACTTGGTGATGGTGTCGGGGCCGGTGGCCTGCATCGCCGCGTCGATGGCGGGCGTGGCCGGCGTGGCGGCGAGCACGTCGAAGCGCGTGGTGGCGCGGCCTTCGAGCGTGCCTTCGGCGAGCACGACCTCGGTGCCGGCAGGCACGCTGGCCGCGATGGCCTTGGCGAAGCGCGCGGCGTCGGCAGCGAACACCAGGCCGGGCGTGAGCGTGTCGATGACGTGGCGCAGCTTGTCGTAGTCCTGGCTCACGATCGCATAGGGCGGCGACACGGGGCAGTAGGGCACGCCGGCGTAAAGGCAGCCCAGCGCGAGCAGCGCATGCTCGATGCCGTTCTCGCTGAGGATCACGACCGGGCGCTCGGCGTTCAGGCCGCGATCGAGCAGGGCTTGTCCGATACCGCGCGCTTCTTCCAGTGCCTGCGCATAGCTCACGCGCAGCCAGTCGCCGGTGCGGCCGTCGGGCAGGCGCTCGCGGCGCGCGATGAAGGTGCGATCGGGCGCCACCTGCGCCCAGTGCGCGAGCCGGTCGGTCATGCGTTCGCGGTAGGCCTGCAGCGGCGTCTCGGCCGTGAGGTAGCGCGTGCCCGGCGCGCCGTCGCGCAGCAGCGCGCGCGTCACGCCGAAGGCCAGCGGGCGGTAGCGGACGGCGGTCATCCCTTGCTCACCTTGGCGCCGCGGCCTTCGAGGAAGTCGCGCACGCGTGCCTTGGCTTCGGGCGCGGCCTGGACGATGCCCGACATCAGCGCCTCGGTGAAGAAGCCGTGGTCGGCCGACTGCTCGGAGATGCGCGGCAGGGCGTGCATCAGCGCGTAGTTGGTGAGCGGCGCGTTGGTGGCGATGCGCTTGGCGAGCTCCAGGGCCTTGTCGAAGGCGGTGCCTTCGTCGACCAGGTACTGCGCGAAGTTGGCGCGCTCGCCGTCCTCGGCGTTGTAGACGCGGCCGGTCATCATCATGTCGGTCATGCGGGCCACGCCGATCAGCTTGGGGATGCGCACCGAACCGCCGCCCCCCACGAAGATACCGCGCGAGCCTTCGGGCAGCGCGTAGAAGGTGGAGCGGTCGGCCACGCGGATGTGGCAGGCGCTGGCCAGCTCGAGCCCGCCGCCGACCACCGCGCCGTGCAGCGCCGCCACCACCGGCACCGGGCCGTGCTGGATCAGGTCGAGCGCGCTGTGCCACAGGCGCGAGTGCTGCATGCCCTGGCCGGCGTCGCGCTCCTTGAGCTCGCTCAGGTCCAGGCCGGCGCAGAAATGCGGGCCCTCGCCGTCGAGCACGGCCGCGCGCACCGTGGCGGGCAGCGTCTCGAAGGTGTCGCGCAGCGCGAGGATCAGGCCGTCGGACAGCGCGTTGCGCTTGGCGCCGCGCGTGAGACGAACGATGGCGACGTCGTCGCGGATGTCGAGGTGGAGGTCTGGATTGGTCATGATGGTGTGCGGGGTTGCGTTGGATTATGGTTATGAGAAATAATCAATTCAAGGCATTGGAGCCTCCCGAAACCTAGGGACTTACCCGAACCGGAGACAACGACATGGACCCACGGAACCTGATCGCGATCGACATCCACACCCACGCCGAAGTGAGCTGTTGGAACCCTTTCGACAACTACGGCGAGGAATACGACCGCGCGGCCGACAAGTTCTTCGGCTCGAACCGCCGCCCCACCATCGCCGAGAGCGTGGCGTACTACCGTGAAAGGAAGATCGGGCTGGTGATGTTCATGGTCGACGCCGAGTCGAACATGGGCCGCCGCCGCATCCCGAACGAGGAGATCGCCGAGGCGGCGCAGCAGAACAGCGACATCATGATTGCCTTCGGCAGCGTCGATCCCCACAAGGGAAAGATGGGCGCGCGCGAGGCGCGCCGGCTCATCGAGGAGCACGGCGTGAAGGGCTTCAAGTTCCACCCGACGGTGCAGGGCTACCACCCCTACGACCGCATGGCCTGGCCGATCTACGAGGTGATCGCCGAGTACAAGCTGCCGGCCATCTTCCACACCGGCCACAGCGGCATCGGCTCGGGCATGCGCTGCGGCGGCGGCCTGCGGCTGGAGTACAGCAACCCGATGCACCTGGACGACGTGGCCATCGACTTCCCCGACATGCAGATCGTCATGGCCCACCCCAGCTTCCCCTGGCAGGACGAGGCGCTGAGCGTGGCCACGCACAAGCCCAACGTGTGGATCGACCTGTCGGGCTGGAGCCCCAAGTACTTTCCGAAGCAGCTGGTGCAGTACGCCAACACGCTGCTCAAGGACCGCGTGCTGTTCGGCAGCGACTACCCGCTGATCACGCCCGACCGCTGGATGAAGGACTTCGAGGCCGCCGGCTTCAAGCCCGAGGTGATGCCCGGCATCCTCAAGGACAACGCGGTGCGCCTGCTGGGGCTCGGAACCCCGGCGGCCTGAGGCTCAGGCGGCGCGCGGCGCCGCCTCGTTCCAGTGCGGCTCCCACAGCGCCGCGCCGCGCTCGAACACGGCGGCCAGCTCCTTCTTGCGGCGCTGCGCCACCGCGGTGATCAAGGCATTGCAGACCGACAGCGCCGCCGTGTACGAATCGAAGGGCGACGCGCTGGAGGTGCGCACCAGCAGCAGGTGATCGGCCGAGGCCGCCGCGGGCGCGGAGGGGCTGTCGGTGACCATGACGACCTTCGCGCCCTTCTCGCGGAAGTACGCCGCCGTGCGCGCGATCGCGAGCGAGTGGCGGCGGAAGGTGAGCGTGAGCAAGAGGTCGTTGTCGTCGATGCGCAGCAGCTGGTCTTCGAGCGGCAGCGCGCCCGCGCCGCCCAGCAGCCGCACGTCGGGCAGGCACAGGTTCAGGTTCAGCGCGAGGTGGCTGGCCAGCGGCAGGCCGTTGCGCTGGCCGAGCACGTGCACGCGCACCTTGCGCTGCGTGAGCAGCTTCACCGCCGCCTCGAACGCGCCCACGTCGAGCGCCGCGAAGGTGGCGGCCAGGTTGTGCTGGTCGTGCAGCAGCGCGTTGTCCAGGCAGCTGCGCACGGAGGTGTCGTCGCCGATGACGGCGTCGGCGCGCGTGGCGGGCGAGGCCAGCAGGGCGGTGACTTCGGCGCGCGCCTCCATCTGCGCCTGGGCGTAGCTCTCGTAGCCCAGCTTGGCGAGCAGCCGCACCACGGTCGAGGCGCTGGTGCCCACCTTTCTTGCAAGGCTCGTTGCAGATTCGAGCAGCCCCTGCGGGTGGTGCGCCTGCAATTCCTCGATGAGGCGTCGCTCGCTTTTCGTGAGCTTCTTGCCGTAGCCCGAGATGCGCTGGGTCAGGCTGGGGGCGGCGGGGGTGTCTGCGTGCGGCATCGGAGAAACCTCATGTTTGCAACGAGTATTGCAAAAATTAGGCCTCCTTGCAAAAATGAATGCACGATTTCGGCCGGACCTGTCCGCCCGATTGCCCGCTTCTTCTGCAGAGAGACCTTGCCATGCGTTCCACCACCCCCGCCGTGCCCGCTCTGCGTCGGCGCGAGATCCTCGGCGCCGGCCTGACGGCGGCGCTGCTGCCCCTGTCCGCGCGCGCCCAGGCCTTTCCGGCCCGCCCGGTCACGCTGGTGGTGCCGTTCCCGGCCGGCGGCTCGGTCGACCTGATCGCGCGGCTGTACGCCGAGCCGCTGTCGAAGGCGCTGGGCACGCCGGTGGTCATCGACAACCGCGCCGGCGCGGGCGGCTCCATCGCCAGCGCGCAGGTGGCGCGCGCCAAGCCCGACGGCTACACGCTCGTGGTGTCGTCGCAGAGCTCGCACCTGGCCAACCCGCTGACGCAGGCCAATCCGGGCTACGACCCGATCAAGGATTTCCTGTCGATCAGCCAGCTCGCGCGCTCCATCAACGTGCTGCTGGTGAACCCGGCCGTGCCCGCCAAGACCTTCAAGGAGTTCGTCGCGCTGGTGAAGTCGCGCCCGGGCGAGCTCAACTTCTGCAGCGCCGGGCCGGGCAGCATGGGCCAGCTCAACGTGGAGCTGATGAAGTCGCAGCTGCAGCTCAACGCCACGCACGTGCCCTACCGCGGCGGCGGCCCGCTGGTGACCGCGCTGATCTCCAACGAAGTGCAGTTCGGCCTGGACAACCTCGCGCCCTTCCTGCCGCACATCCAGGCCGGCAAGCTGCGTGCGCTGGCCGTGGCCTCGCCCACGCGCGTCGCGGCGCTGCCCGACGTGCCGACCTTCACCGAACTGGGCTACCCGGTGCTGAACACCACCTCGTGGATTGGCCTGGCCGCGCCCGCGAAGACGCCGCCCGAGGTCATCGCCGCGCTGCACAAGGCCGTGCGCACGGTGGCCGAGCAGCCGACGATGGTCGAGGCGCTGCTGGCGCGCGGCTCGCTCGCGCCCGAGGCGCAATCGCCCGCGCAGTTCACGGCCATGATGTCGGAGCGGCTCGCGCTGTACGGCGAGATGGTCAAGCGCGCCGGCATCCGCGGCGAGTGAGCGGGCGGCTGGTTCCATGACGCAGACACTGCCGACTTTCGCTCCCGACACCGCACCCTTGGAGGTGCTGCCGCGCGACCTCTCGGCCTACCGCCAGGGCAACACCGGCATCGACTACGTGCACCGCTTCGCGTCGGGCAAGCCGGGTCCGCACGTGCTCGTCAACGCGCTCACGCACGGCAACGAGATCTGCGGCATGGTCGCGGCCACGCACCTGCTCGACACCGGCGTGCGCCCGAAGATCGGCACGCTCACCGTGAGCTTCGCGAACGTCGAGGCCTACGAGGCCTTCGACATCGACCGGCCCTACGAGAACCGCCAGCTGGTGCACAACCTGAACCGCATCTGGTCGCCCGAGCTGCTCGACGGCGACGCGCACAGCCCCGAGCTGCGCCGCGCGCGCGAACTGCGGCCGGTGCTCGACGCGGCCGACTACGTGCTGGACATTCATTCCACGCGCGCGCCCGTGCAGCCTTTCTGGGTCTACCCGGAGTTCGAACGCAATGCAGGCCTGGCGCAGGCCGTCGGCGGCCCGGCGGTGCACCTCGTGATGCCCGTGGGCGCCGCGCCCGGCACGGGCGTCACCGCCTACGGCCGGCACGGCGAGCCGGGCATCGACGGCGGCGCGGTGGTGGTCGAGTGCGGCCAGCACTTCGCGCAGTCGGCGGCCGACCTGGCCACCGACGTGTCGCTGCGCTTTTTGGCGCACCTCGGGCTCGTCGACCCGGTGCCGCGCGTGCCGGTGGCCGCGCGCCGCTTTCGGCTGCTCGAGGTCCACATGGTCACGTCGGACGACTTCGCCTTCGTGCGCCCGGTGCTCGGTTTCGAGACCTTCGACCAGGGTGAACTGATCGCGGTGCAGGCCGGGCGCGAGATCCGCTCGCCCTGCGACGGCTGCACGATCTTCATGCCGACCCGCGCGCCGGTGATCGGCCGCGAGGGCGTGTACCTGACCGTGCCCGTCTGACCTGGGGCCTCAGGACGCCTTCGCGTCGCCCGCTGGTTCGTCTTCGCCGAGCCGGTCCCAGTCCTGGCCCGAGCGCAGCTTGCGCTCCTCGCGCTCGCGGGCCATCTGTTCCTCGAACTGCTGGCGGCCCGCCTTGTTGGCGGCGATCAGCTTGGCGCGGTCCTTGTAGTGCGGGTAGATCTCGTCGCTGAGCTTGAGGTTTCGCTGGCGGAAACGCATCGAGGCCTCGCGCGCCTCGGCCGCCGGCCAGCCCAGCGCCTCCAGTGCCGAGCGCGCGCTGCGCAGCGACGACTCGAACACCTCGCGCTCGATGTCCTGCACGCCGCGGTCGCGCAGCTGGAACAGGTGCGTCACGTTGCGTGCGCGCGCAATGATGCGCGCCTGCGGAAAGTTCTCGCGCACCAGGTCGACGATGTCCAGCGACTGCTCGATGTCGTCCACCGCCACCACGATGGCGCGCGCAGTGCCGGCGCCCGCGGTGCGCAGCAGGTCCAGCCGCGTGGCATCGCCGTAGAACACCCGGAAGCCGAACTGGCGCAGGCCTTCGACGGTGTCGGCGTCGTGGTCGAGCACCGTCACGCGCAGGCCCTGCGACATCAGCAGGCGACCGACGATCTGGCCGTAGCGGCCGAAGCCGCAGATCAGCACCTTGGCGTCCTGCTGCTCCGAGATTTCCTCCAGCTGCGGCCCGCCCGCGTGGCTGTAGCGCGGCAGCACGAACTTGTCGAGCAACACCAGCAAGAGCGGCGACAGCAGCATCGACAGCGCCACCGCGCCGATCAGCAGCGAGGTGGTCTGCGGCGGCAGCACGTCGGGGCCGGCGGCCTGGAACACCACGAAGGCGAACTCGCCGCCCTGCGCCAGCAGCAGCGTGAACACCGGCCGCTCCTGGTAGGCCAGGCCCATGGCCTTGGCCAGCGCGTAGATCACGACCAGCTTGATGACCAGGAAGCTCACCACCAGCAAGGCCATGACCCCCGGGTTGGCCAGCAGCACGCCGAAGTTGATCGACATGCCCACCGCGATGAAGAACAGCCCGAGCAGCAGGCCCTTGAAGGGCTCGATGTCGGTCTCGAGCTCGCGCCGGTACTCGCTTTCGGCCAGCAGCACGCCGGCAAGGAAGGCGCCCAGTGCCATCGACAGGCCGACGAACTGCATCAGCGCCGCGATGGCCACCACCAGCAGCAGCGCGGCGGCGGTGAAGATCTCGGGCGTGTCGCTGCGCGCGATCCAGCGCAGGATCGGGCGCAGCAGCAGCCGGCCGCCGAGGATGATGCCGGCGATCACGCCGACGATCTTCAGCGCCTCGAGTGCGCGGTCCAGGCCGCTGATGGACTGTTCGGCCGCAGTCGCACCGGCCAGCAGGGGCAGCAGCGCAAGGATCGGGATCGCCGCCACGTCCTGGAACAGCAGGATCGAGAAGCCGGCCTGGCCGCTGGGCGTCTTCAGCAGGTTGCGTTCGCCGAACACCTGCAGCGCGATGGCGGTGGACGACAGCGCAAGCCCGAGGGCGGCCACCAGCGCCACGCGCCACGGCGCGCCCACGGCCCAGCCGACGGCGAACAGCACCGCCGCGCAGCTGAGCACCTGCGCCGACCCCCACCCGAAGATCGGGCGGCGCAGGCTCCACAGGCGCTTGGGCTCGAGTTCGAGGCCCACGAGGAACAGCATCAGCACCACGCCGAACTCGGCGAAATGCAGCACGTCCTCGACGCTGGACACGAGGCCCAGGCCCCAGGGGCCGATGGCGATGCCGGCCACGAGGTAGCCGATGATCGAACCCAGGCCCAGGGCCTTGGACAGCGGCACCACCAGCACGGCGGCGCTCAGGTAGATCAGGCTGCTGGTCAGCCAGGCGGGTGCGTGTTCCATGCTCAGGCCGCCTTGTGGGTGCTGCTGCCATTGGCGACGGCCAGGCCGTGCGTCATCGCGCTGTGGAACGCGCCGGCCATCACCTGGCCCACGTCGTCGGATTCGGCGGGGCGGTCGGTCTCGGGCACCGGGCAGGCGATGCAGGCATCGAGCTCGTCCATCTCCGGCCACACCGGGTAGCTTTCCAGGCGCTGCACGAACACCTCGACGTGCGCGGCCACCTCGGCCTCGCTGGCGCGGCGCGCGCCGTGCAGCAGCAGCGGCGGCAGGAAGCGCATGCCGCACAGCGCGGCGGTCTGCTCGTAGGGCGGCAGGAAGGCGTCGAAGAAGTAGCGGTTGTAGCTTTGCGGGTGGTAGCTCGGCTCGGGGCCGCCGGTGGTGGCGACCAGCCAGCAGTCCTTGCCCTGCAGCGCGGTGCCGCCGGGGCCGTAGGCCCAGCCGTAGCCCAGCACGTCGTCGACCCAGAGCTTTTGCAGCGGCGGCATCGAATACCACTGGATCGGGTGCAGCAGCACCACCAGGTCGGCGCGGGCCAGCCGCTCGCGTTCGACCTCCACGTCGATGGCGAAATCGGGGTAGCTGCCGTACAGGTCGTTCACCTCGGCGCCGGGCACGCGCTGCGCCGCGGCGAACAGCCGGCGGTTCACGCGCGAGTCGCGCCAGTGGGGGTGGGCCGCCAGCACATAGATGCTGGCGGGGTTCTCCGTGGATGTTGTTGTCGTCATGTGGCGAACATAACGCAGACGGCCCGCCGTCGCCGACGCGCCACCCGGGGCGACTACCATCCAGCCCTGTTCTCGTTCTGGAGGAGATCCTCATGCCGGTGGTTCTGGTCGCCAATCCCAAGGGGGGCGTGGGCAAGTCGACGATTGCAACGAACATCGCGGGCTACTTCGCGAGCCGCGGCCATGCCGTGATGCTCGGCGACGTGGACCGCCAGCAGTCCTCGCGGCTGTGGCTCGGCCTGCGCCCGCCGCAGGCCCGCCCCATCGCCACCTGGGAAGCCACCGGCGACAGCACCGTGGTGCGCCCGCCGCGCGGCACCACCCACGCGGTGCTCGACACGCCGGCCGGCCTGCACGGCTGGCGCTTCAAGGAGGTGCTGGCGCTGGCCGACCGCGTGATCGTGCCGCTGCAGCCGAGCATCTTCGACATCTACGCCACGCGCGATTTCCTCGACCGCCTGCTGGAAAGCCGCCGCGCCGAGAAGACCCGCATCGGCCTGGTCGGCATGCGCGTGAACGCCCGCACGCTGGCGGCCGACCGGCTGCACGAGTTCATCGCCGGCCTGGGCGTGCCGGTGCTGGGCGAGCTGCGCGACACGCAGAACTACGTGCAGCTGGCCGCGCGCGGCCTCACGCTGTTCGACATCGCGCCGGGGCGCGTGCAGCGCGACCTCGACCAGTGGGCGCCGATCTGCGAATGGCTCGACGCCTGAACTGATCCCGGATTTCCCCGATTCCCGGTTGTCGCAAGTCCGACAGCCAGCCTTGTGCCCTTGGCACCAGAATGCCCCGCATGACCAAAAAGACATTCCAGACCCTTCAGGATCTCGCCGCCTGCGTCGGCCAGGAAGTCGCCGTGAGCGACTGGATCAGCGTGACGCAGCAGCAGGTCAACCAGTTCGCCGAGGCGACGGGCGACCACCAGTGGATCCACGTCGATGTGGAGCGGGCCAAGTCCGGCCCCTTCGGCGCGCCGATCGCGCACGGGTTTCTCACGCTGTCGCTGCTGCCGAAGTTCTTCGAGACGGCGATCGACGTGGTCGAGTCGCGCATGGGCGTGAACTACGGCCTGAACCGCGTGCGCTTCATGTCGCCGGTGCCGGTGGGCCAGCGCCTGCGCGCCCGCATGAAGCTGCTGAGCGCCGAGCCGATTCCCAACAACGGCCTGCAGATGACCTGGGAAACCACCATCGAACTCGAAGGCGCCGCCAAGCCGGCGTGCGTCGCCGAGTCGGTGGTGCGCCGTTTTCCCTGAGCGGTTTTTCTTTTCTTCTTCTCTTTACATCCGGCGGTCGGTGACTTCGCCGTAGGTGGCGGCGCCTTGTCGGGTGATGCCGACGGCGCTCGCGCGCACCGCCGCACGGTCGACGTTGCCCGCGGTCGGGCGGGCCACGCCGGTGCCGCCGTTGCTGATCTGCAGCGGCTGCAGGGCTTGCTGCTGGACCTGGGCGCGCGTCAGGGACGACTGGAAGGGCGCGGGCGGCAGCGGATTCTGCTCGCCCTGGAAGGCATGGGCGCCGCCGGCGAAGGCGAGGGCGGCGATCGTGATGAGGTGCAGGGTGGTGTGCATGGCGGGACTCCTTGGCAGTTGGCGTTGAGGGGCGGATGCCGGTGTGAATCACCGGCATGCCTTCCCATACGCCGCGCAGCACCGATCGGATGTGCCCCTGCCGCGCGAAGGGCCGTCAGGCGAAGTCGTTCTGCCGCCAGGCTTCGAACACCGTGACCGCCACCGCGTTCGACAAATTCAGGCTGCGCTGGCCGGTGCGCATCGGCAGCCGCAGGCGCTGCGGCTCGGCAAAGCCGTCGCGGATCGCGGGCGGCAGGCCGGCGGTTTCCGAGCCGAACACCAGCCAGTCGCCGGGCTGGAAGCGCACGTCGTGCACGGCGCGGGTGCCGCGCGTGGTCAGCGCGAACATGCGCTCGGCCGGCGGCTGCTGCGTGGCCAGCAGCGCGGCCCAGTCGGCGTGGCGCTTGACTTCGGCGTACTCGTGGTAATCGAGCCCGGCGCGGCGCAGCAGGCGGTCGTCCATCGAAAAGCCGAGCGGCTCGACCAGGTGCAGCGTGCAGCCTGTGTTGGCCGCGAGCCGGATCACGTTGCCGGTGTTCGGCGGAATTTCGGGGTGGACCAGGACGATATGGAACATGCGCCGATTGTCGCGGGCGCCGTCGATGGCTTCAGCGCGGCGGGTCGGTCCGCGCCAGCACCACGCCGGTGATGTGCGCCGCACCCGCCAGGCGCAAGGTGGCGGCCGCGGCGAACAGCGAGGCGCCACTGGTCATCACGTCGTCCACCAGCACCACGCGCCGCCCCCGCAGGCCGTCGGCGCGCAGCGGTTCCACGGCGAAGGCGCCGCGCAGGTTGCGCAGCCGGTCGGCGCGCGGCAGGCCGCTCTGCGCGGGCGTGTCGCGCGTGCGCAGCAGCAGGGTGGCGTCGGTCTTGGCCGGTGCCAGCCGGCGCGCGAGCTCGTGCGCCTGGTTGAAGCCGCGCTCGGCCAGGCGTCCGGGCGCCAGCGGCATCGGCAGCACGAGGTCGCACTGTTCCAGCGCCGGCTCCACCCACGGCGCGCTGCGCAGCAGGGTGGCCAGCGGGCCGGCCCAGCCCGCCTCGCCGCGAAACTTGAACTGGGCGATGCAGTCGGGCCACGGCCACGCGTAGGTGCAGGCGGCGAGGCAGGCGTCGAGCGGTGGCGGGTGCTTGATGCATTCGCCGCAGCGCGCCACGCCCTCGGGCATCGGCAGGGCGCAGCCGCCGCAGCGCGGGGTCGGCGGCGCGAAGCGGGCCACGCAGGCGTCGCACACGCGCTGCGCCGGCCAGGCGCGGCAGACCTCGCACTGGCTGGGCAGCCGCGCGAGCAGCGAGGTGAAAGGCCTCAGGGCCCGGCGGTTGTGCATGCCTCAATATACTCACGGCCCCATGGCCACCGACCCCGCAAGAAGACCGCCGACCATCGATCCCACGGCGGCCGACCGCTGGCGCCGGCTCGCGCCCGCCGAGGGCTCGCCCTGGCTGCACGAGGAAATCGGCCGCCGGATGGAAGACCGGCTGCAATGGATCAAGGCCCAGCCCCGCACCTGGGCCGACTGGTCGCCGCTGCGCGGCGGCCTCGAGGCGCACGCGCTGCTGGCCCGCCGCTACCGCGATGCCGAAGCCTTCGTCATCGAATCCGAACCCGCACTGGCCGACCGGACCGGCGAGGCGCTGACCGCGCCCTGGTGGAGCGCGCGCCGCTGGCAAGGCGGCAAGGCCCGCTTCGACGCAACGCCCGAAGACGGTGTCGACCTGCTGTGGGCCAACATGTCGCTGCACATGGCGGCCGACCCTGAAGCGCTGATCGCGCAGTGGCACCGGCTGGTCGCGACCAACGGCTTCCTGATGTTCTCCTGCCTGGGCCCGGACACCGTGCGCGAGCTGCGCGCCCTGCACGCCCGGCTCGGCTGGCCCGCCGCCGGCCATGAATACACCGACATGCACGACTGGGGCGACATGCTCGTGCACGCCGGCTTCGCCGAGCCCGTGATGGACATGGAGCGCATCGTGCTCACCTGGGCCACCCCCGAGGCGGCCCTGGCCGAGCTGCGCACGCTGGGGCGCAATCTGCATCCGGCGCGCTTCCCCGCGCTGCGCGGCAAGGCCTGGCACCGCGCGCTCAAGCAGGCCCTGCCCGAGTTGGCACCGGCCGCGGAAGGCGAGGGCCGCATCGCGCTGACCTTCGAGGTCATCTACGGCCACGCCTTCAAGCCGACGCCGCGCGTGGCGCTCTCGCCCGAGAGCGCGGTCTCGCTGCGCGAGATGCGATCGATGCTCCAGCGCGGCCGCCCTGGCGCCTGAGCGACCCGGCAGCCCTCATTCGGTGCGCGGGGGCCGCGCTCTACCCGCTACAATCCGCCGTTGCGTGAAACTCGCGGGTATTGTCCCGTGATCGAGGGGTGTCGGATCCTGTTTGTACGAGGGGTTTGGCCACCATCGACGCACCGATTTGCTGAACTCGCCCGTGTCGAATTCCGTGTTTCGTTTTGCCACCGTCTCAGGCCAGAACATCCACTGGTTCCTGAAACGCAATTGCTCGGTGACGCCGAGCCAGCTGGGCTGGCTCTACGCCTCGCTGTGCGTGGTATCTCTGGGAACGGGCATGGTGTTCTGGCTGCACGGTGCGCCGCTGGTTTTGCCATTCGCCTGGCTCGAACTGGCCGCGGTGGGCTTTGCGTTCATGATGTACGCGCGGCATGCCACCGATGGCGAACGGATCGCGCTGCAGGGCGGACGCCTCGTCGTGGAGCTCGAGAACGGTGGGCACTACGAACGCACGGAATTTCTTCCGCACCAGGTGCGGATCGAACCGCAGACCGGCGATCGTTCGCTGATCGAGGTCTCGGGGCAAGGTCGATCGGTCAGGGTGGGGCGCTATGTACGCCCGGAGTTGCGAGCCGCACTGGCGCGCGAGATTCGCATGGCGTTGCGTGGCGCCTGAGGGGGCTCGCGCGGTGCTGCACGGTTGGGTTTTCGAAAAATTGAAGAAACGTGAACACGATGAAGAGCATTTGGCGCAATAAGTACAGGCCGGCGAATCTGTTGCTGGCGGCCGGCGCGGCGTTCAGCAACGCGGCGCACGCAGTCAACGATCTGCCCGGCGGCCCCGCGGTGCGCCAGCTGAATCTTCCGGTCGGCGTGACCAAGATCGCGCAGGAGCAGCATCTGCTCCACACGATCATGATGATCATCTGCACGGTCATCTTCGTCGCCGTGTTCGCGGTGATGTTCTATTCCATCTGGAAGCACCGCAAGTCGGTGGGCCACAAGGCCGCGAACTTCCATGAATCGGTGGTGGTCGAGGTCATCTGGACCATCGTGCCCTTCCTCATCGTGATCGTGATGGCGCTGCCCGCCACCAAGGTGCTCGTGGCCCAGAAGGACACCACGAACGCCGACCTCACGATCAAGACCACGGGCTACCAGTGGAAGTGGGGCTACGACTACCTGAACGGCGAAGGCGAGGGCCTGGCCTTCATCTCCACGCTCGACAGCTCGCAGCGCGCCATGTCCGACGCCGGTGCCAAGGGCGCGATGCCCGACGACTACCTGCTCAAGGTCGACAACCCCATGGTCGTGCCGGTGCAGAAGAAGGTCCGCATCATCACCACCGCGAACGACGTGATCCACGCCTTCGCCGTGCCGCAGCTGGGCCTCAAGCAGGACGCCATTCCCGGCTTCGTGCGCGACACCTGGTTCCGAGCCGAGACCGTGGGCGACTACTACGGTCAGTGCCAGGAACTGTGCGGCAAGGAACACGCCTACATGCCGATCCACGTGAAGGTGCTGTCGGCTGCCGACTACACCGCCTGGGTCGCCACCAAGCGCAAGGAAGCCGCCGCCAAGCTCGACGACCCGACCAAGGTCTGGACGCTGCCCGACATGCTGGCACGCGGTGAGAAGGTCTACGCCGCCAACTGCGCGGCCTGCCACCAGGCCAACGGCAAGGGCGCAGGCCCGATCAAGCCGCTCGACGGCGCAGCCAAGGTGACCGATTCCGACCACAAGGTGCAGCTGCTGGTGCTGCTCAATGGCCAGAACAACGGTGCCATGCCTGCCTGGAAGCAGCTGAGCGACACCGACCTCGCGGCCGTGGCCACGTACACCAAGAACAGCTGGTCGAACAAGACGGGCCAGCTGGTGCAACCGGCCGAAGTGCTGGCCCTGCGCGGCAAGTGATCCGACGGCGCCCCGCGAAGAAGAAATTGCAAGGAACAACGACATGAGCGCAGTCCTCGACCCCCACGGTCACGCCCCCGGCGGCCACGCACACGACGACCATCACGACCACCACGCGCCCACCGGCTGGCGCCGCTGGGTGTTCGCGACCAACCACAAGGACATCGGCACGCTCTACCTGCTGTTCAGCTTCACGATGCTGATGATCGGCGGCGTGCTTGCCCTGCTGATCCGCGCCGAGCTGTTCCAGCCCGGCCTGCAGATGGTGAACCCCGAGCTGTTCAACCAGTTCACCACCATGCACGGCCTGATCATGGTGTTCGGCGCCATCATGCCGGCCTTCGTGGGCTTCGCGAACTGGATGATCCCGCTGCAGATCGGCGCATCCGACATGGCGTTCGCGCGCATGAACAACTTCAGCTTCTGGCTGCTGATCCCGGCGGCCATCATGCTGGCCGGTTCGTTCTTCATGCCCGGCGGCGCGCCCGCGGCCGGCTGGACGCTGTATGCCCCGCTCACGCTGCAGATGGGCCCCTCGATGGACGCCGGCATCTTCGCGATGCACATCATGGGCGCCTCGTCGATCATGGGCTCGATCAACATCATCGTCACCATCCTGAACATGCGCGCCCCCGGCATGACGCTGATGAAGATGCCGATGTTCTGCTGGACCTGGCTCATCACCGCCTACCTGCTGATCGCCGTGATGCCCGTGCTCGCAGGCGCCATCACGATGACGCTGACCGACCGCCACTTCGGCACCAGCTTCTTCAACCCCGCCGGCGGCGGCGACCCGGTGATGTACCAGCACATCTTCTGGTTCTTCGGCCACCCCGAGGTCTACATCATGATCTTGCCGGCCTTCGGCATCATCAGCCAGGTGGTCCCGGCCTTCGCCCGCAAGAAGCTTTTCGGCTACGCCTCGATGGTGTACGCCACCTCGTCGATCGCCATCCTGTCGTTCATCGTGTGGGCCCACCACATGTTCACGACCGGCATGCCGCTCACGGGCCAGCTGTTCTTCATGTACGCGACCATGCTGATCGCGGTGCCCACGGCCGTGAAGATCTTCAACTGGATCGCCACGATGTGGCAGGGCTCGATGACCTTCGAGACGCCCATGCTGTTCGCGGTCGGCTTCATCTTCGTGTTCACGATGGGCGGCTTCACCGGCCTGATCCTCGCGGTCGCGCCGATCGACACGCAGCTGCAGGACACCTATTACGTGGTGGCCCACTTCCACTACGTGCTGGTGGCCGGCTCGCTGTTCGCCATGTTCTCGGGCTTCTACTACTGGGCGCCCAAGTGGACCGGCGTGATGTACAACGAAACGCGCGGCAAGGTCCACTTCTGGTGGTCGCTGATCTCGTTCAACGTCACCTTCTTCCCGATGCACTTCCTGGGTCTGGCCGGCATGCCGCGTCGCTACGCCGACTACCCCATGCAGTTCGCCGACTTCAACGCCATCGCTTCGGTGGGTGCGTTCTTCTTCGGCTTCGCGCAGGTCTACTTCTTCCTGTTCATCGTGCTGCCTTCGATGCGCGGCAAGGGTGAAGCAGCGGCTCAGAAGCCCTGGGAAGCGGCCGAAGGCCTCGAGTGGGAAGTGCCGTCGCCGGCCCCGTTCCACACCTTCGAGAACCCGCCCAAGCTCGACGTGACCGCCACCAAGGTGATCGGCTGATCACCCGCGCACGCCGCACAAGCACAACGACCGCACGACGATGACGACGCCTGAACAAAGAAGGAACAACCGACGCATGGGGCTCACGTTGGCCTCCATCGCGGTGATCTTCTTCATCGGCTTCATCGTCCGCATGGTCTGGTTCAGCGGTCGCTGACCGCGCCGCATCGCACTCCCGAACGGAAGCAACAGCATGAGCCTCGGTCAACGCATCCGCCGCGCCAACGTCCGCATGGTCGGCAAGCTGGCCGTCGTGACCTGCGGCATGTTCGCCTTCGGCTACGCGCTGGTGCCGATGTACCGCGCCATCTGCGAGATGACCGGCATCAACATCCTTGCGCTCTCCGAGCTCCAGGTGCCGGGCGGCGCCAGCGGCGCCAAGAACGTGCGCGTGCCGGACAACACGCAGGTCGACATGACCCGCACGATCAAGGTCGAGTTCGACTCCAACGTGCGCGGCGGCCTGTGGGACTTCAAGCCGGCCGAGCGCTTCATCGAAGTGCACCCGGGCCAGCTGAACACGGTGATGTACGAGTTCCAGAACACGCAGAACCGCCGCATGGCCGCGCAGGCCATCCCGAGCTACGCGCCGCAGCAGGCCGCGGCGCATTTCAACAAGCTCGAGTGCTTCTGCTTCAACCAGTACACGCTCGACGCGGGTGAGAAGAAGCAGTGGCCGGTCGCCTTCGTGATCGATCCGAAGATCTCGAAGGACGTCAAGACCATCACGCTGTCGTACACCTTCTTCGAGGTGGGCGGCAAGACGCCTCCGGCCCCGGTGGCCACCGTTTCGCATGCTGTCGCCGATGAGCCGCGCTCGTGACCTCGCCGCTGCCGCCCGAAGCCCCGCGCCGCAAGCCGACGCTGTGGGACACGATGAAGGCGGTGGGCTGGTCGTTCTTCGGGGTGCGCCGCAACAGCGCCTACAAGGAAGACCTGGGCAAGCTCAATCCGCTGCACGTCATCGTGGTGGCGTTTGCCGCAGTGATCGTCTTCGTGGTCGGGCTGGTGCTGCTGGTGCGGCATGTGGTCGCGGCCGCCTGAGCGCTGCCTGCTGAGCCGAAGATAAGAAACCACGATCTCCAGAATCATTGAATCGAGAGAAGAAAGAAAGCCAGGAGCTGATATGAGTTCAACCACCCACGGCACCACGCCCTACTACTTCGTGCCCGGACCCTCGGCCTACCCGGTCGTGTCCGCGATCGGCTTGTTCTTCGTGATCCTCGGCGCGGGGCAATGGATCAACAGCCACCAGTGGGGCGCCTGGTCGCTGCTGCTGGGCATGGTGATCTGGCTCGGCACGCTCTTCGTGTGGTTCCGCGCTGCCGTCGGCGAGAGCGAGAGCGGCCAGTACGGCCACAAGATCGACCTCTCGTACCGCTGGAGCATGAGCTGGTTCATCTTCTCGGAAGTGATGTTCTTCGGCGCCTTCTTCACGGCGCTGTGGTGGGCCCGCACCCACGCGCTGCCGACGCTCGGCAGCCTGGACAACGCGATCCTCTGGCCCGACTTCAAGGCCGTGTGGCCCAGCGTCGCCGCCGGCGTGACCGGTTCGCCGGCTGGCATCATCGAGCCCTTCCAGACCGTCGGTCCGTTCTGGCTGCCGACCATCAACACCGCGCTGCTGCTGAGCTCGGGCGTGACGCTGACCATCGCCCACCACGCGCTGCGCGCCGACCACCGCGCACAGTGCATCCGCTTCATGTGGCTCACGGTGCTGCTGGGCGTGATCTTCCTGGGCGTGCAGGGCTACGAGTACTTCCACCTGTACACCGAACTGAACCTCAAGCTCAGCTCGGGCACCTACGGCTCGACCTTCTTCATGCTGACCGGCTTCCACGGCCTGCACGTGTTCATCGGCATGCTGATGCTGCTGTTCATCACGCTGCGCCTGCAGAAGGGCCACTTCACCGCCGAGCGTCACTTCGGCTTCGAAGGCGCCGCCTGGTACTGGCACTTCGTGGACGTGGTCTGGCTGGGCCTGTACGTGCTGGTCTATTGGCTTTGAGCGAAAAACCTCACGGCATTCCAGAAAAAAGGCGCCGTAAGGCGCCTTTTTCATGGTTCTCGTGGAACGAGCACCATCTGTTACTTCCCGAGCGGGAGCCCGGTGGGCTGGATGTAGCCGAGTTTCCAGGCCAGCAGCATGCACAGGAACAAAAAGACCGACAGGCCGATCCGAAAGGTGAGGGCGCGGGCCATGCCGCCGCGCTTGTTCTGCCCGTCGCGACCGTCCTTCAACATGAAGTAGAGCGCGAAAGCGAGGCTCGCGAAGATGCCCAGAAAGATCAGGGCGACGAAATATTTCATGACCCGCATTATCGGCCGCACGCCCCGTCCGCTCCAGTGACCCCCGAGCCTTCCGAGCCTCTCGTTTCCTCTGCCACGCCGCGCCGTCGCGCGGGCCGGGGCCGTTTCCTGGTCGTGACGCTGGCGGCCGTGCTGGCGCTGGCCGCCACCGTGTCGCTGGGCCGCTGGCAGCTGTCGCGCGCCGCGCAGAAAGAGGCGCTGCAGGCCCGCATCGATGCGCAGAAGCTGAAAGCCCCGCTGTCGCAGGCCGAGTTCCTGGCGCTGGGCGAAGCCGCCGGCGAGATGCACCGGCCGGTGCGCCTGCGCGGCCTGTGGCTCACGGCGCAGACGGTCTACCTGGACAACCGCCAGATGCACGGCACGCCGGGCTTCTACGTGCTGACGCCGTTCGCGCTCGAAGGCAGCGAGCAGGCCGTGATGGTCCAGCGCGGCTGGGTGCAGCGCAATTTCGTCGACCGCACGCAGCTCGGCGTGGTCGAGACGCCGCCCGGCATCGTCGAACTCACGGCGCTGATCGAGTCGCCGCCGAGCCATCTGTTCGAACTCGGCGCGAAGACTGCGGCCGCACCGGCACCCGCGGCATCGGCTGCTGCGCCGGCCCCTTCGGCTGCCGGCGCCAGCGCTCCGGCACCGGGCATTCAGGGGTCTTCCCCCATCCGGCAAAATCTCGACCTGGAGGCATTCCGCGGCGAGACCCAGCTGCCGCTGCGCACCGACGTGTCGCTGCAGCAGAGCGGGCCGGCGTCCGAGGGCCTGCAGCGCGACTGGCCGGCCCCGGCGTTGGGCCTCGAGAGGCACTACGGTTACGCATTCCAGTGGTTCGGCCTGTCGGCCCTCGTTGTCATCCTCTATGTCTGGTTCCAATTCATCTCCCCCTTCCGGCGCGCACGGCGCCGCGCACGCGATGGCCGCGGCCTCTGACGAGCCGCTGGGCCTGACCGTGCACTCGATGCCGTCACCGGGCCAGGCGCTGGACGAGGCCGAGAACCGCCGCACCGTGCACGGGCGCTGGAAGATGATCGCCGTGCTGCTGATGTGCGCGGCACCCGTGATCGCCTCGTACTTCACCTACTACGTGATCCGGCCCGAGGGCCGCAGCGTGTACGGCGAGCTGATCGATCCGCAACGCGAGATGCCCCGCCTCACGGCAACCGACCGCAGCGGCGCGCCGGTCGAGCTGGCCACGCTCAAGGGCCAGTGGCTGCTGGTGGCGGTGGCCGACGCGGCCTGCGACGCGCTGTGCGAGCAGCAGCTGTACCTGCAGCGCCAGCTGCGCGAGAGCCTGGGCCGCGAGAAAGACCGCCTGGACCGCGTCTGGCTCGTGAGCGACGCGGCGCCCGTGCCCGAGCGCCTGACCAACGGCCTGCACGGCGCGACCGTGCTGCGCGTGCCGGCCGACCAACTCGCCCGTTGGCTCGCGCCCGTGCAAGGGCACGCGCTGTCCGAGCACCTCTACGTGGTCGATCCGATGGGCAACTGGATGATGCGTTTCCCGGCCCGCATGGACGCCGCCGGCGCGAGCCGCGCCAAGCGCGACATCGACCGCCTGCTGCGCGCCTCGTCGTCGTGGGACGAAGCGGGCCGCTGAGCCCGCGCGAACCACCACCGTCTCATGGACACGAGCTCCCTCTACGACCTCACGCCGATCGCCTGGATGATGGGCGCCGGCGTGCTGCTCGCGCTCGGGCCGCTGGTCTGGGTGTGGCGCCGCAACGCCGGCTCCGGCCCCGCGCGGCGGCTGCATGCGCTGACCGTGCTCACGCTGTTCCTCACCTTCGACCTCACGCTGTTCGGCGCCTTCACGAGGCTCACCGATTCGGGCCTGGGCTGCCCCGACTGGCCCGGCTGCTACGGCAACGCCAGCCCGGCCGGCGCGCGCCACGAGATCGCGATGGCGCAGGCGGCCCAGCCGACCGGCCCGGTGACGCACAGCAAGGCCTGGATCGAGATGGTCCACCGCTACCTCGCGACCGGCGTCGGGGTGCTGATCCTCACGCTCGCGGGCGCCACCTGGATCGTGCGCCGCCGCCAGCGGCGCCAGCCCGCGCCGCCGGTCGACAGCGCGCACCACCACGTCGTGCTCAGCGCCTGGTGGCCCGCGGCCACGCTGGTCTGGGTCTGCCTGCAGGGTGCCTTCGGCGCCATGACCGTCACCTGGAAGCTGTTCCCCGCCATCGTCACGATGCACCTGATGGGCGCCATCGTGCTGCTCGCGCTGCTGTGCATCCAGGCCGTGCGCTACCGCCAGGTGGCGGCGCAGCGCCTGCCTACGGCCGTGTCACCGGCCCTGCGCAACGGGCTGATCGCCACGGCGGTGCTGCTGGTGCTGCAGATCGCGCTCGGCGGCTGGGTCAGCACCAACTACGCGGTGCTGGCCTGCACGCAGTTCCCGACCTGCCAGGACAGCTGGTGGCCACCGATGAATTTCGTGCAGGGCTTCGAGATCTGGCGCCACCTCGGCGTGACCGGCGACGGCCAGCCGCTCGACTTTTCCGCGCTCACCGCCATCCACTACGCGCACCGCCTCATGGCGTATGCCGTGTTCGTGGCGCTCGGCCTGCTGGCCTGGCGCCTGCGCCGCCTCGAGGCGCTGCGCCCGCAGGCCCACTGGCTGCTCGGGCTGGCGCTGCTGCAGCTGGCCACGGGCCTGGGCAACGTGCTGCTCGGCTGGCCGCTGGCCGCCGCCGTGCTCCACACCGGCGGCGCCGCGGCGCTGGCCGTGGTCCTGACCTGGGCGTTGTGCGAGAGCCGGCGCGAAAGTGCCGCCGCTGCACCGATTCCGCGCGCCGTCGACAATGCGCGCGGCACCCCCCAACCGAAGAAAGCCACCGCGTGAGCACCCCGATTCCAGTTCAGCACGCCAGCACCGCCAACGTGCTGCGCCAGTTCTACGCGCTCACCAAGCCGCGCGTGGTGCAGCTGATCGTGTTCTGCGCGCTCATCGGCATGGTGCTGGCCGTGCCCGGCCTGCCGTCGTGGGCCGACGTGCAGCGCGGCGTGCTGGCCTGCCTGGGCATCTGGCTGGTGGCCGGCGCGGCGGCCGCGTTCAACTGCCTGGTCGAGAAGGGCATCGACGCCAAGATGAAGCGCACCGCCTGGCGCCCCACGGCGCGCGGGCAGCTCAGCGACATGCAGGCGCTGGTGTTCTCGGCGCTGCTGTGCGCGGCCGGCTCGGCGCTGCTGTGGTTCACGGTCAATCCGCTGACCATGTGGCTCACCTTTGCCACCTTCGTCGGCTACGCGGTGATCTACACCGTCATCCTGAAGCCGCTGACGCCGCAGAACATCGTGATCGGCGGCGCCTCGGGCGCCATGCCGCCGGTGCTGGGGTGGGCCGCCATGACGGGCGACGTCGGCCCCGAGGCGCTGATCCTGTTCCTCATCATCTTCCTGTGGACCCCGCCGCACTTCTGGGCGCTGGCGCTGTACCGCGTCGAGGACTACCGCAAGGCCGGCCTGCCGATGCTGCCCGTGACGCACGGCAACGAGTTCACGCGGCTGCAGGTGCTGCTGTACACCTTCATCCTGTTCGCGGCCTGCCTGATGCCCTTCATCTACGGCATGAGCGGCTGGCTCTACCTCGTGGTCGCCATCGGCGTGAGCATCGGCTTCACCGGCTACGCCTTCGCGCTGTGGCGCAACTACTCCGACACGCTGGCGCGCAAGACCTTCCGGTTTTCGCTCATCCACCTGAGCGTGCTGTTCGCGGCGCTGCTCGTCGACCATTACCTCCGCTGACCGGACCTCACCTGCCCATGAACAAGCGCAATGCCCTGAAATCAATCGCCGCCACGGCCGGCTGGGTGGCCGCCTCGGCCACGCTGGGCCTGGGCCTTTCGGCCTGCAGCGAGCAGCCGAAGCAGAGCTTCCAGGCGGTCGACATCACGGGCGCCGACTACGCCAAAGACTTCTCGCTCACCGACGCCGATGGCAAGGTGCGCACGCTGGCCGACTTCAAGGGCAAGGCGGTCGTGCTGTTCTTCGGCTACGTGCAGTGCCCCGACGTCTGCCCGACCACCATGACCGAGATGGCGCAGGTCAAGCAGCAGCTCGGCGCCGACGGCAGCAAGCTGCAGGTGCTGTTCGTCACCGTCGATCCGGCGCGCGATACGTCCGAGGTGCTCAAGGCCTACATGGGCGCGTTCGACCCGAGCTTCGTGGCGCTCATTCCCACGCCCGAGCAGCTGGCCGCCGTCGCGAAGGACTTCAAGGTCTACTACAAGAAGGTCGAGGGCAAGACCCCGACCAGCTACGCCATGGACCACTCGGCCGCCAGCTACATCTACGACCCGCAGGGCCGCCTGCGGCTCTACGCGCGCTACGGCGCGGGCGTGCCGGCGATGGTGTCGGACCTGAAGACGCTGCTCGCGTCCTGAGCCGGGCGCCCGGGGCATGGACGCCGCATCGGTCGCGCACCTGAAGTCGCGCAAGGGCGCGTTCCGCATCGCACTCATTCCGCCCGAGGTGCTGGGCGCGCTGAACGGCGGGCTGCTCGAGACCGTCAACCTCAACGAATTCCTCGCGCTCGAACTGCCGCTGCTCGCGCGCAGCGTGGCGGGCCATGTCGGCCTCGACGCGGCGCACGAACGGCTGGACGACACGCTCGCCATGCTGGCCGCCTTCAAGCCCATGCAGCGCCACAGCCACATCGCAAGGGCGCTGTACGACATGACGGCCGAACACGCCGAGCGCGATGCCGTGGCACACCGGCTGGCCACGCACGCCAGCGACGTGGCGCGCTGCTGGGCGGTGCAGTGGATCACGCTGTCGGGCCTGCCGCTGGCGGCCCAGCTCGACGCCGTGCGCCGCTTTGCCGCCGACCCGCATTTCGGCGTGCGCGAGTTCGCCTGGATGGCGGTGCGCGACAGCGTCATCGATTCGCTCGACGAGGCGCTGGCCCTGCTGCAGCCCTGGGTGACCGATGCCGATCCGAACGTGCGCCGCTTCGCCAGCGAACTCACGCGTCCGCGCGGCGTGTGGTGCGCGCAGATCGAGACGCTGAAGGCCGAGCCCTGGCTGGCGCTGCCGCTGCTGGAACCGCTGCGCGCCGACGCGCATCGCTACGTGCAGAACTCGGTCGCCAACTGGCTCAACGACGCGAGCAAGACGCAGCCCGAGTGGGTCGAGACGCTGTGCACGCGCTGGGTGGCCGAGTCGCCGGTCGCCGAGACCCGCTACATCGCGAAGCGGGCGCTGCGCACGCTGACCAAGTCGACGCCCTGAAGCGCCCTCCTCCACGAAAAAAGCCCGGCACTGCCGGGCTTTTTTCGTGGAGGAGGGCGGTCGTGACGCTTACGCGTACTCGGCCAGCGCCTTCTTCATCTTCTTCATCGCCGCCACTTCGATCTGGCGGATGCGTTCGGCGCTCACGCCGTACACCGCGGCCAGGTCGTGCAGCGTCATGCCGCCCGAACCGTCGTCGTTCACCTTGAGCCAGCGCTCTTCGACGATGCGGCGGCTGCGGTCGTCCAGCGCCTCCAGGGCGGTGGCGATGCCGTCGCTGGACAGGCGGTCGCGCTGCTGCGATTCGAGCAAGGCGGTCGGTTCCTGCGTGGCGTCGGCCAGGTAGGCGATGGGGCCGAAGCCTTCGTCGCCGTCATCGGACGGACCCGGATCGAGCAGCACGTCGCCGCCCGACAGGCGGGTTTCCATCTCGAGCACTTCCTCGGGCTTCACGTTCAGGCGCGTGGCCATCTGCGAGACCTCGTCGGGGCTCAGCGTCTCGCGGTGCGTGCCGTTGTCGGCCGCGGCCGAGTCGGCCTTGAAACCCTGCTTCATCGAACGCAGATTGAAGAACAGCTTGCGCTGCGCCTTGGTCGTCGCGACCTTGACCATGCGCCAGTTCTTCAGGATGTACTCGTGGATCTCGGCCTTGATCCAGTGCATGGCGTAGCTCACCAGCCGCACGCCCTGGTCGGGGTCGAAACGCTTCACGGCCTTCATGAGACCGACGTTGCCTTCCTGGATCAGGTCGCCGTGCGGCAGCCCGTAGCCCAGGTACTGGCGGGAAATGGACACGACCAGGCGCAGGTGCGACAGGATCAGCGCACCGGCGGCTTCGAGGTCGTTCTGGTCGCGCAACTTGCGTGCGAAGCCCTGCTCTTCTTCGAGCGTGAGCAGCGGCAGGCGGTTGGCGGCCGAAATGTAGGCATCCAGGTTGCCCAGCGGGGGGACCATCGACCAGGGGTTGGCGACGGCCAGCTGGTTGGCAGAGACTCCAGACAGCGTTGTCATCAGGGGAAACTCCTTTGTGGCGGTCATATTAGCACTCGGTTAGAGGGAGTGCTAAGCCAAGGGTTCCCTTGGGTTTCTATCGTTGCGATAGCTTTTGTCGCGATTTGTTGGATATTTGTATGCCGTTTGGCGTTTTTCAAGTCCTGGACGCCTGCCCCAGCAGCCAGTCCTGGAACGCCAGGATGCGCGGGTCCTGGGCGCTGCCTTCCGGGTAGACCAGGTGGTAGGCGTAGCCCGCCGCCATGGGCACGCCGATGTCGAACAGCCGCACCAGCCGGCCCTGGGCGAGGTCGGCGCCGATCATGTCCAGGTCGGCCAGTCCGACCATGCCGCTCTCGGTGACGGCGCGCACCACGTCGCTCGAGTCGGCGAAGCCGATGCAGCGGCTGTCGTCGAAGCCCTCGATGCCCGCCGCGGCCATCCACATCGGCCAGTTCGGCCAGACCATGCCGTCGGTCTTCCAGTCGACGTAGCACAGCGTGTGCTGGAACAGGTCGCGCGGCGTTGTCAGCGGGGGCCCGCTGGCCAGCAGCCTGGGGCTGCAGACCGGCACGATGACGGTGTCGAACAGCCGCTGCGCGCGCGTGCCCGGGTACTTTCCGGTGCCGAAGCGGATCGCCACGTCGATGTCGTCGGCGTCGAAATCCCGCAGCGCGTCCGAAATATCAAAACCCAGCTCCAGCCCCGGGTTCGCGGCGCGGAACTGCGGCAGCCGGGGCAGCAGCCAGTTGGTCGCGAAACGGGCGCTGGTCGACAGCCGCAGCGTCGCCGCCCCGCGCACCATGCGCCGGGCGCGGCCGGCGGCGCGGCGCAGGGTGTCGAGTGCGTCGGCGGTGGCCTCGAACCACACGGCACCGGCCGGCGTCAGGCGGATGCTGCGGCTGGTGCGCGTGAACAGCACCACGCCGAGCTGCTCCTCGATCTCCTTGATCTGGTGGCTCACGGCCGCCGGTGTCAGCCCGACTTCTTCGGCCGCCCGCGTGAAGTTCAGGTGCCGCCCGGCGGCCTCGAAGGTGCGCAGGGCGCGGGTGCCGGGGAGCAGTCTGGGGTGCATCGATCTTCAAATGGTTCTTGATGATTTTCCAAAAACTATTCGTTTTTCCTAGGGAAGTCAACGCGGGATAGTTCAGGAACTTGATGATCCATCCCTTCCAGGAGCCACGAAACCATGTCCGCCAGCGTCCCTTCCTCTTCCACTTTCGTCGTGCAACGCAACGGCCAACCCGCAACTGCCGAGGCCCTGGCGCCGCTCGCCTTCGCCGGCCACGCCCACTTCACGGCCATGCAGGTGCGCGGCGGCCGGGTGCGCGGACTCGACCTCCATCTGGCGCGGCTGCGCTTCGCCTCGCAGACCCTGTTCGGCCAGGCGTTGCCCGACGACACGGTGCGCGCCCACCTGCGGGCGGCGCTCGCGGCCGGCCCGGCGGACCTGTCGCTGACGGCCACCGTCTACTCCCCGGCCGGCGAGTTCACCGCGGCTGACGCGGTGCCCGAGGTGCTGGTCCGCACCGGCCCGCCTTCCAACGGCCCCGCCGGCCCGCTGACCCTGGCCGCGATCGAACACGAGCGCTTCCTGCCGGCCGTGAAGCACGTCGGCGAAGGCGCCAAGACCCAGCTGCTGCGCCAGGCCGTCGCGCAGGGTTTCGATGACGCGGCCTTTCTCGACCGGCACGGGCGGCTCGGCGAGGCGTCAATCTGGAACCTGGCGTTCTGGGACGGCGAGGCGGTGGTGTGGCCCGAGGCCGAGATCCTGGTCGGCACTACGATGGGCATCGTGCGCCGGCAGCTCGAACGCCTCGGTGTCCCGCAGCGCAGCCAGGTGCTGCGGATGGCCGACCTGCCCGCGCTGGCCGGCGCCGTGGTCATGAATTCGTGGACGCCGGGCGTGGCGCTGCACCGCATCGGCGACGTGGTGTTGCCGCCAGCGCCGGCTTTCGTGGAACTGTTGCACCGGGCCCATGCGGCCGAGCCGCTCGCGTCGCCTTGAAGGAGACCTCGCGCGCGGACGCTGTGCACCGGCGTGGCCGGGCTTGCCGGGCTACCAGCGAATGCCGAGCTTGACGAACAGCTTCGACAGCACGAACAGCGGACCGACCCAGAGGTACTGGATGTCCTCGAAGAACGACGGCTTCTTGCCTTCCATCTTGTGGCCGACGAACTGGAAGATCCACGCCACCACGAAGATCGCCGCCGACACCGGCGCCACCGCGGTGCCCATCGCATGCACCGCCACCAGCGCCAGCACCGTGAGCGCCAGCATGGTGACGAGGAAGGCCGGCGAGCGCAGCAGGGCGTAGTACACGAGGCTGGCCGCCACGAAGCCGTAGGCCACCCACGGATGGATCGCGAACAGCAACCCGACGATGCTCAGCATGATCGCGGGAATGGCCACGAAGTGGATCAGCTCGTTGGTCGGGTGGCGATGGCTCTCCTCGTAGTGGGCGAGCAGGCGGTCGACCTTGCGCTCGCTGGTGGCGAGCGGGGCGGCGGCGGTGTGGGTCATGGCAGGTCTCCGGGGCGCCGTGCGTTGCGGCAGGACTTCCATGGTGCCCACGGTGCGGCACCATGGCAAGTAGCGCTGTCCCGGCGCCATGACTAAGGGCACTGTCGCGCGGGGCTTGCGCCGCTAAGATCAAATCCGTGGCCTCTTTCGACTCCCCCTCCGCACCCCCGCCGCCCCTCACCGACACCGGTGTGCCTGTCGGCGTGTCCGGCGCGATCCTGGTGGTGGACGACCACGACCTGCTGCGCCTGGGCGTGAGCGCGCTGGTGCAGGCCCAGGCCGCCACCTCGGGCGCGCGCATCGCGGTGTTCGAGGCCGGCAACATCGCCGACGCGCTCGCGCTCTACGCGGCGCATGAGGTCGCCATCGGCCTCGTGCTGCTCGACCTCGCGCTGCCCGACACGCACGGGCTCAGCGGCCTGGCCGAGTTCCGCTTGCGCTTTCCAGCGGCGCGGGTCGTGGTGCTCTCGGGCACCGCCAACAGCACGCTGGCGCAGGGTGCGCTCGCGCTCGGGGCCAGCGCCTTCCTGCCCAAGTCCGCCGACCTGAAGGAGATGGTGGGCTTCATCCGCGCCTGCGGTCTGTTCGAGGCCGACGGCACGCCGCCGCAGCCGCTGCCGCCGGCGGCGCTGCCCAAGTCGCTGTCGGGGTACGCGGAGTTCGCGCACGCCAGCGCCTGGCAGGAGCTCACGCCGCGCCAGATGCAGGTGCTGCAGTGGGTGCTCGAAGGCAAGGCGAACAAGGAGATCGCGCAACTGGCCAACCTGAGCGAGGGCACGGTGAAGAACCATGTCTCGACCATCCTGCTGCTGTTCGGCATGCGCTCGCGCGCCCAGCTGATCAGCATGCTGCGTTGAGCGGCGCCACGCTGGCGGGCCGCGGCGACGCCGCCGCCGGCCAGCTGCTGGGCCAGCGTGTGCTGCGCGAGCACGTCGGCTCGGTCTACGACACCTACGGCATCTCCACGCTGACCCACCTGGGCTTCGTGATCGTGTTCGGCTGCATCATCTACTCGCAGCTCAGCGATGCGCGCCTGCTGTTCTGGATGGCGGCGCTGGTGGCGGTCGACATCTACGTGTTCTTCACGCCGCGCTGGACGCCCGACAAGCCGGCCTCCGAGAGCCCGTACTGGGCGCGCAAGATCTCGCGCATGGTCACGCTGGTGAGCATGATCACGGCGGTGGTGCCGTGGTTCATCGTGCCGCACGAGAACCTGCCCATGACCTCGCTGCTGATGGCCGTGATCGTCGGCAGCTGCGCGCGCGCCGCGCAGTCGCTGTGGCCGCTCAAGCCCGCGCTGTTCGGCTACACGCTGCCCATGTCGCTGGGCATGATCATCGCGCTGGCCTGGCAGGGCGACGGCCTGCACTTGTTCCTGGCCGCGGCCGGCTCGGCCTACCTCATGCTCACGTTGCACGCCGGCGTGCGCCAGCACCGGCTGCTGACCGACTCGCTCATGCTGCGTTTCGAGAACGAAGCGCTGGCCGCGCGCCTGGGCGAACAGATCGCCGCCACCGAGCGCGCCAGCGAAGAAAAGACCCGCTTCCTCGGCGCCGCCAGCCACGACCTGCGCCAGCCGCTGCACGCCATCGCGCTGTTCGGCGCCGCGCTCGAGAACGAACTGCGCGGCCGTCCCGAGAGCCGCAACGCCGAGCGCCTGATGCGCGCCGTGAACGCGCTGGGGGCCTCGCTCGACACCATGCTCGACGTGTCCCGGCTCGACGCCGGCGTCATCACGCCGTCGCCGCAGCCGGTGGAGCTCGATGCGCTGTTCCTGCCGCTCAACCACACCTTCTCGGCGCAGGCGGAGCAGAAGGAGCTGCAGTTGCGCGTGCGCGCCAGCGGCCTGTGGGTGCGCAGCGATCCGCAGCTGCTGCACCGCATGCTGTCCAACCTGATGGACAACGCCCTCAAGTACACCGTGCAGGGCGGCGTGACCGTGACGGCGCGCGACCGTGGCGACACGGTGTGGATCGAGGTGCGCGACACCGGCATCGGCATCGCGCCCGAGCAGTCGCACCGCATCTTCGAAGAGTTCTATCAAATCGATAACCCGGGCCGCGACCGCGCGCGCGGGCTGGGCATCGGCCTGTCGATCGTGCGTCGCCTGTCGCGCCTGCTGGGCCATCCGGTGCAGATGCATTCGCGCCCGGGCCGGGGCACGCACTTTCGCGTCGTGCTGCCGACCGTGCCGCCGCAGGTCAGCGCGCTCGTGGGCCCGTTTCCGGCCGGCAGTGTCGAACTGGCTGCACGTCGGCGCGCGGCCACGCTGCCCGGTCGCGTGCTGTTGATGGACGACGAACTTGAAATTCGCGAAGCCATGACCGGCCTGCTGCGCTCGCACGCGATCGATGCGCACGCCGTCGCCGACGAGGCCGCCGCAGCCGAGGCGCTGCACCAGGCCCGCGCCGAAGGCCGGCCCTTCGGCCTGCTGATGTGCGACTACCGCCTGGCCGACGGCGTCGATGGCCTCGATGCCGGCCTGCGCCTGAGCCGGCATGCCGGCGCCGAACTGCCGCTGCTGCTCATCACCGGCGAGACCTCGCCCGACCGCCTGCAGCGCGTGCGCGAGTCGGGCGTGCCCGTGCTGTTCAAGCCCGTGGCGCCCGATGCGCTGCTACAGGCCATGGCAGGGCTCGCAGCGGCGTCGTAGCGTCCCGCACACAGCTTGCGGTCGAAAGTGAATACGTTGTAGTTCATTGCGTGCCGATCGATTCGGATAGGCACACATGCAATGACTTTTGGCACTGCCGGGAACATCGGCCCCGTCGTAATTTCGGGTTTCCACGGCGTCGACGGACAGCGGTCCGCGTCGCCACCGAACAAGAATCGACAAGGGAGTGACCATGAATTTCAAACCTGCTGCAGTGGCCGCCGCGACGGCCGCGCTGCTGGCCCTGACGGCGTGCGGAGGTGGGGGCAGCGGCGGCGGTGGAGGCGGTGGCTTCGTGTTGCCGCCGCCCGCACCGGCGCCAGCCCCGGCGCCTGCGCCCACACCAGCCCCGGCCCCGGCACCAGCACCAGCACCGAATCCGGGTGCCACCACTTTCCTGTACGAGGGCCTGCCGGCTGCGACCACCGCGTCGGCCTTCTTCGACAGCCTCGCTGCGCAGGGTGCGCGCGGGTTCCGTTTCCTGAGCGGTTTCTCTTTCACGACCGGCCCCACCACCTTCGAGCACATCGATGGGTTCGTGAAGACGATCGACGCCACCTACAGCTACGAGAAGAAGGCCCCGGCCACGTCCAACGCAGACTTGCAGAACCAGTTGAACGAAGCCGGCGCGCGGGGCTTCCAGTGGGTGGGCGCCCAGTCGATCGGCGGCGAGATGTTCAACGTCTATCGCAAGAGCAGCGCCGACAGTGCCACCTACAGCTACCGTGTCGAGCTGCAGCCCGCCAGCAAGGCGGCTTACCTGGCGCAGGCGAACAGCCAGGGCGCGAGCGGCTTCTACAACCGCACCATCGCGTTCCTGACCGGCGACTCGGCGGGCACGGCGGCCGTCTACGAAAAGAGCTCGGTGGGCAATTCGACCTTCGGCTACGAACTGGGCGATCCCATCGGCGACCACGCCGGCTACCTCGCGCAGTTCAACGAGCGCGGCGCTCGCGGCTTCCGCTTCCGCACGGAGTTCGGCTTCTCGGACGGTGGCGGCGTGGTCTACATCAAGGACCTGTCGCAGTCGGCGACCTTCAACTTCTATTCGCTCGCACCGAGCACCAACCCCACGGCCCTCATCCAGCAGGCGAACGCCGAAGGGGCCAAGAAGGCGGCGCTGCTCGGTCACCTGGCGCTGGGCACCAGCGAGCAGAAGGCCTACTACTTCACGCCGACCGACTGCAACGCCAGCCCGGTGTGCGGCCCGACGTCACTGTTCGGTTTCTGATTCCCGAAGAGGCACACACGCAGGGGGAAATACAAAGGGAGAAAAAAGAAAGACAGGGAGCTGACGGTCCCCGGCGCGAGTCGGGGACCGTTTTTTTTGACCGAAGCGAACGGCGGCGAAAGCGCCGGTCAGCCCAGGAGCGCCTGCGCGAACTCGCGGGCGTTGAAGGTCTCGAGGTCTTCGAGCTTTTCGCCCACGCCGATGAAGTACACCGGAATCGGCCGCTCGCGCGCGATGGCGCACAGCACGCCGCCCTTGGCGGTGCCGTCGAGCTTGGTGACGATGAGGCCCGTGAGGCCCAGCGTCTCGTCGAAGGCCTTGACCTGCGCCAGCGCGTTCTGGCCGGTGTTGCCGTCGATCACCAGCAGCACCTCGTGCGGCGCGGTGGCGTCGGCCTTGGTGACGACGCGTTTGATCTTCTTGAGCTCGTCCATCAGGTGCAGTTGCGTCGGCAGGCGCCCGGCCGTGTCGACCAGGACCACGTCCTTGCCGCGCGCCTTGCCGGCGTTCACCGCGTCGAAGCTCACGGCCGACGGGTCGCCGCCTTCGTTGCTCACGATCTCGACGGTGTTGCGGTCGGCCCAGACCAGCAGCTGCTCGCGCGCCGCCGCCCGGAAGGTGTCGGCCGCGGCCAGCAGCACCGAAGCGCCCTCGGTGGCCAGGTGCTTGGTGAGCTTGCCGATGGAGGTGGTCTTGCCCGCGCCGTTGACGCCGGCCACCATGATCACGGTGGGCGTGTACTCGCCGATGACCAGCGGCTTCTCGAGCGGCTTGAGCAGGTCGGTGACGGCGTCGGCCAGCAGGCGCTTGACCTGCGAGGCGTCGGTGGCCATCTGGCGCTTGACGCGCACCTTCAGGTCGTCGAGCAGGAACTCGGTGGCCTTGACGCCGGTGTCGGCCATGAGCAGCGCCGATTCGAGCTCTTCATACAGCGCGTCGTCGATCTGCGCGTTGACGAACACGGCCTGGATGCCGGTGCCGGTCTTGCGCAGGCCGGTCTTGAGCTTGTCGAACCAGCTCTTGCGCTCGGTGGCGATGGGGGCCGGTTCGGCGACGACGGCGACCGGCGCGGGAGGCGGTGCGGGCACGGGCGCCGGAGGGGGTGGCGGTGGCGCAATGACGGGAGCGGGTGCAGGAACGGGGGCGGGGGCGGGCGCGGGCGCAGGAATCGGCGCTGGTGCTACGACCGGCACTGGCGCGGGCGCCGGCGCCACCACGGGCGCGGCCGGTGTCGGCTCGGGGGCCGGCGCAGGTGTGGGTGTGGGTGCGGGAACAGGCGCTTCCGCCGCAGGCTTCGACCCGAACCAGCTCGATGGTGAGAACACCGAGCGTGCCGGTGCGGGTTCCGCGGCCGGGGTGGGCGCGGGTTCGGCGGTCGGCGGCGGGGCCGGTGTCACCGGGGCATCGGCAGGTGGTTTTTTCTTGAAGAAACTGAACATCGGGAGCTTTTTACAATCCGACCCATTCTATGAAACACCTCTCGCCACGCCGCGCTGCGTCTGGTGCGGTGCTGGCCCTGGCGCTTTCGGCGCTGTGGACCGTGCCCGCGCAGGCCCAGTCCACCCCCGCTCCCGCCGCATCGGCCCCCACCGCCGCGGCCCCGGGCCCCCAGCAATTCACCCTCGCCAACGGCATGACCGTGATCGTGCAGACCGACCGGCGCTCGCCGACGGCGGTGCAGATGGTCTGGGTGCGGGTCGGCTCCATGGACGAGGTCGATGGCACCACGGGCGTGGCGCACGTGCTGGAGCACATGCTGTTCAAGGGCACGAAGAGCGTGCCGGCCGGCGAGTTCTCGCGCCGCGTGGCGGCGCTGGGCGGCCAGGAAAACGCCTTCACCATGCGCGACGCCACCGGCTACTACCAGCAGATCCCGGTCGGCAGCCTCGAACAGGTGATGAAGCTCGAATCGGACCGCTTCGCCAACAACCAGTGGCCCGACGACGAGTTCAAGCGCGAGATCGAGGTGGTCAAGGAAGAGCGCCGCCTGCGCACCGACGACCAGCCGCGCGCCCTGCTCGGCGAGCAGCAGAGCGCGGCCGTCTTCACCGCGTCGCCCTACCGCCGCCCGGTGGTGGGCTGGATGAGCGACCTCGAATCGATGACGCCCGCCGACGCGCGCGCCTTCTTCCAGCGCTGGTACGTGCCGGCCAACGCCGTGCTCGTGGTGGCCGGCGACGTCGACGTGGCGCGCGTGCGCGCGCTGGCCGAGAAGTACTACGGCAGCATCCCCGCGCGCGCCGTGCCGGAGCGCAAGCCGCGCACCGAGCCCGCGCAGCGCGGCATCCGCCGCCTCGAGTTCAAGGCCCCGGCCGAGCAGGCGTACGTGTCGCTCGCCTTCCGCGTGCCGCAGCTCACCAACATCGACGACGCCAACAGCGACGCCTGGGCGCTGGTGGTGCTCTCGGCCGTGCTCGACGGCTACGCCGGCGCGCGGCTCGACCGAGCCCTCACGCAGGGCCCCGGCCGCGTGGCCGATTCGGCAGGCGCGTACGCGGGCTTCATCGGCCGCGGTCCGCAGCTGTTCATGCTCGACGGCGTGCCGGCCGCCGGCAAGACCGCCGAGACCGTCGAGGCCGCGCTGCGCGCCCAGGTGGCGCGCGTGGCGAAAGAGGGCGTCGGCGAAGCCGAGCTGGCCCGCGTCAAGACGCAGTGGGTGGCGAGCGAGACCTACAAGCGCGATTCGGTGATGGCGCAGGCGCGCGAACTCGGCAGCAACTGGATCCAGGGCCTGCCGCTGGACGCCAGCGAGCGCATCGTCGCCCGGCTGCAGGCCGTGACGGCGGCGCAGGTGCAGGCCGTGGCCGCCAAGTATTTCGGCGACGACCAGCTCACGGTCGCCACGCTGCGGCCCCTGCCGCCCGAACCCAAGCGCGGCCGCGGCTTCGCAGCCCCCGTGGGCGAGATGCGCTGAAAGGCACCGGATTCCCCTCATGAAGAACCTCCACAAGATTGCAAGCACCGCCCTCCTGGCGGGCATCACCGCGCTGTTCGGCATGGGCAGCGCGCAGGCCGCGCTGCCCATCCAACACTGGACGCTGGCCAACGGCGCCAAGGTGTACCTGGTGTCGACCAACGCATTGCCGATCGTCGACGTGCAGATCGACTTCGACGCCGGCAGCCGGCGCGACCCGGCCGCGCAGGCCGGGCTGGCCAGCACCAGCGCCGCGATGGTCGAGAAGGGCGTGCGCGCCGGTCGCAACGGCGAGCCCGCGCTCGACCAGAATGCGCTGGGCGAGGCCTGGGCCGACCTGGGCGCCAGCTTCGACGTGAGCGCCGGCACCGACCGCACCAGCTACACGCTGCGCACGCTGTCCGACCCGGCATTGCTGACCAAGGCCGTGGCCCTGGCCGCGCGCGAGATCGGCGAGCCCTCGTTCCCCGACGACATCTGGCCGCGCGAGCGCGAGCGCATCAACGCCGCCATCAAGGAAGCCAACACCAAGCCCGCGACCGTCGTCGGCCGCGCCTTCGCGCAGGCCGTGTACGGCACGCACCCCTACGGCCAGGAAGTGACCGAGGCCACGCTGGCGCGCATCGACACCGCCGCCATGCGCCAGCGCTACGAGCAGCTGATCCTGCCGTGCCGCGCCAAGCTCAGCATCGTGGGCGCGGTCACGCGCGCCGAGGCCGAGGCGCTCGCGACCACGCTGCTGTCGCGCCTGCCCAGCCCCGGCGCCTGCGCACCGCTGCCGGGCATCGCGCCGGTGGTGGCGCTCACGGCGCCGAAGGACGAGCGCATTGCGTTCGACTCGGCGCAGGCCCATGTCTTCATCGGCCAGCCCGGCTACCCGCGTCAGGACCCGGACCACTTCGCGCTCACGCTCGGCAACTACGTGCTCGGCGGCGGTGGCTTTGTCTCGCGGCTGACCGAAGAGGTGCGCGAGAAGCGCGGCCTAGCCTACAGCGTGTACAGCGGCTTTGCGCCGGGGCTCGACGCGGGCGCCTTCCGCATCGGCTTCCAGACCCGGCCCGACCAGGCCGAGGCGGCGACGAAGGTCTCGCGCGACGTGCTCGCGAAGTTCGTGGCCGAAGGCCCGACCGAGAAGGAGCTGAAGGCCGCCAAGGACAACCTGATCGGCGGCTTCCCGCTGCTCCTGGACAGCAACCGCAAGCTGATCGGCAACGTCGCCAACATCGCCTGGTACGGCCTGCCGCTGGACTACCTCGACACCTGGACCGCGCGCATGAACGCCGTCACGGCCGCCGACATCCAGGCCGCATTCGCCCGCAAGCTGCAGCCGCAGCGCATGGTGACGGTGGTGGTGGGCGGCAAGCAGGCCGCCGCGGCGCAGTAAGCAAGAAAAGAAAAGCTCAGGCCAGCGCGTGCGGCCCGTTGCGCGCGGCCTCGCGCACCGCGGCGCCGAGCTGCGCCAGCAGGCGCGGCGCCGCGCGGGCGTGCTGCCAGTACAGCGGCACCGGCAGCGTTGCGCCGGGCACCAGTTCGACCAGCGTGCCGTCGCGCAGCGCATCGGCCACCATGCTGGTCGGGTGCATGCCCCAGCCGATACCACGGCAGGCCGCTTCGACGAAGGCGGCGGGCGAGGGCACCCAGTGGCGCGGCGTCTCCACGTTGCGGTGGCAGATGCGACGCACCCAGCGCGCCTGCAGCCGGTCCTTGCGGTCGAACACCAGGTTCGGCGCCGCGGCCAGCGTGCGCGCGCCCACGCCCTTGGCGAAATAGCGTTCCACGAAACCGGGGCTCGCGGCGGCCACGTAGTGCACCGTGCCCAGCGCCTCGCTGTTGCAGCCGGTGACCGGCTGGGCCAGCGCGGTCACGGCCGCCAGCACGGCGCCGCTGCGCAGCCGCTCGGCCGTGTGGTCCTGGTCGTCGGCCGTGAGGTCGAGCAGCGCGTCGGGCGCCTGCGCGGCGAAGGCGGCGGCACCCGCCATGAACCAGGTCGCGAGGCTGTCGGCGTTGACCGCCACCCGCACCGTGACCCGCTCGTGCGCCTCGCCGCTGCCCATGCCCAGCGCGGGCAGGGCCTCGCGCAGCTCGTGTTCCAGCATGCCCACGCGCTCGACGTGCCGGCACAGCTGCAGGCCGGCCTCGGTCGCCACGCAGGGCTGGCCGCGCACCAGCAGCGCACCGCCGGTGCGCTCCTCGAGCAGCTTCACGCGCTGCGACACCGCCGAGGGCGTGACGTGCAGCGCGCGGGCGGCGCGCTCGAAACTGCCTTCGCGCACCACGGCGGCAAGGGCGTGCAGGGCGGCGTAGTCGAGCATGGTGGTGAATGAAGTAAAACTGAATCGGCGTTAGAAAGTTTAGTTTGATTGAATGCCGAGCGGACGGCAAGCTCGGACCATGACCGCCGTTCACGCCTCCACCGCTTTCCTCAACGGGCTCTTCATGAGCCTGGTGCTCATCGTCGCCATCGGTGCCCAGAACGCCTACGTGCTGCGCCAGGGCTTGCGCCGCGAGCACGTGAGCGCGGTGGTGCTGTTCTGCGCCGTCTGCGACGCGGTGCTGGTCGCGGCGGGCGTGGCCGGCATGGCGCAGGCGCTGAAGGGGCGGCCGATGCTGGCGACGCTGCTCGCGGGCTTCGGCGCGGCCTTTCTCTGCGGCTACGGCCTGCGCGCGCTGTGGCGCTCGCGCCAGCCGGGCGCGCTGCAGACGGTGTCGCAGGGCGCCTCGCGCTCGCGCGCCGCGGTGGTCGCGCAGGCCGCCGGCTTCACGCTGCTGAACCCGCACGTCTACCTGGACACCGTGCTGCTCGTGGGCACGGCCGGGGCGCAGTACCCGGGCCTGCTCAAGGCCTGGTTCGTGGTCGGGTCGACGCTGGCCAGCGTGCTGTGGTTCACCGCGCTGGGCTTCGGCGCGCGGCTGCTGGCGCCGGTGTTCGCTCGGCCGCGCGCCTGGCAGATGCTCGATGCGCTCATCGGCGGCACGATGCTCGTGCTGGCCGCGCTGCTGGCCCGTCGCGCGTTCATGGGCTACTGAGTGAAGGGGGGCCAGCTGCGGCGTTAAGCTCGCCGCATGCCCCAGAAGCCCCCGAAGAAGAACGCCGCCGCGCCCGTCGCGCGCGCCCCCGCCGCCAAGCGCCCGTCGCGGCCCAGCGAGGTCCGCATCATCGGCGGCGAATGGAAGCGCACCCGCCTGGCCGTGGCCGACAAGCCCGGCCTGCGCCCCACGCCCGACCGCGTGCGCGAAACGCTGTTCAACTGGCTCGCGAGCCTGGCCGGCGTGGGCGGCGGTGCCTTGCCGGGCTGGCACTGCATCGACGCCTTCGCGGGCACCGGCGCGCTCGGCCTCGAAGCCGCCTCGCGCGGCGCGGCCCACGTGCTGCTGTGCGAGCAGGACGCCGCGCTGGTTGCCCAGCTGCAGGCCGCCAAGGCCAAGCTCTCGGCCGAGGCTGTGCGCGTGGAGCGCGGCAACGGCGTCACCGCGCTCGAACGCGCGGCGGCGGGCAGCCTGCAGGCGGTGTTTCTCGATCCGCCCTTCGACAACCTCGCGCTCTACGAGCCGGCCCTGCGCGCGGCCGCGCGCGCGCTGCATGCCGACGGCGCGATCTACCTCGAGGCGCCGCGCCGCTGGGCCGCCGAGGAGCTCGCCGCGCTGGGCCTCATGGAATTCCGCTACCTGAAGGCCGGCGCCGTGCATGCCCATCTGCTGCGGCATGCCGCGCCCCTGCCTGCATAATCCGCCGGACAAGCCGCACCGGCAGCATGAGGAAGAAGCAACCATGGCCAGCAACGTGATCGCGGTTTATCCCGGCACTTTCGACCCCATCACCCTCGGTCACGAGGACGTGGTGCGGCGTGCAACCCAACTCTTCTCCAAGGTGATCGTCGCCGTCGCGGCGGGCCACCACAAGAAGGCGCTGTTCACGCTCTCCGAGCGCATGGACATGGCCCGCGAGGCGGTGAAGCCCTACAGCGACCAGGTGACGGTCGAGAGCTTCTCGGGCCTGCTGCGCGACTTCGTCGTCGCGCGCGGCGGCAAGGCCATGGTGCGCGGCCTGCGCGCCGTGACCGACTTCGACTACGAGTTCCAGCTCGCCGGCATGAACCGCTCGCTGATGCCCGACGTCGAGACCGTGTTCCTGACCCCGAGCGACAAGTACCAGTTCATCTCCAGCACCTTCGTGCGCGAGATCGCCATGCTCGGCGGCGAGGTCAACAAGTTCGTCTCGCCGAACGTCGAGCAACAGCTCACCGCCAAAGTTCGCAGCCTGGGCAGGGAATGAGCCCGCTCCAGGCTTCGCGCTGAGGTGAGCGCCACCCCCTTGCCCCGCCTGCATCCGCTGGGCGATGCGGCGCTGGTGTGCGACCTGCCCGCGCCCGCCACGCTGGCGCAGCAGCAGCGCATCTGGGCGCTGGCCGCCGAGGTGCTGGCCTGGCCCGGCGTCGGCGAAGCGCTGCCGGGCATGAACAACCTCACGCTGACCTTCGACCCGACCGCCGTGGCGTTCGAGGAACTCGCGGCGCGCGTGCTCCAGGCCTGGCCGGGGCTCGCGGCCCATGCCGCTGAAGGGCGGCGCATCGAGATTCCCGTGGCCTACGGTGGCGAGCACGGCCCTGACCTCGCCGACGTGGCGGCCCACACCGGGCTGTCGGCGGCCGAGGTGGTGCGACGCCACAGCGGCGGCGACTACGTGGTCTACCTGCTCGGCTTCCTGCCGGGCTTCGCCTTCATGGGCGGGCTGCCGCCCGAACTCGCGACACCGCGCCGCGCCGAACCACGCACCGCGGTGCCTGCGCGCTCGGTCGGCATCGGTGGCGAGCAGACCGGCATCTATCCGTTGGTGTCGCCGGGCGGCTGGCAGCTCATCGGGCGCACGCCGCTCGAGCTGTTCGATCCCTCGGCGGAATCACCTACGCTGCTGCGCCCCGGCGACCGCGTGCGCTTCGTCGTCGAAAGCCTGCAGACATGATCCTCGTGCGCAAACCCGGCGTGCATGCCTCGGTGCAGGACCTCGGGCGGCCCGGCCTGCGCCAGCTCGGCATCTGCCCGGGCGGTGCGCTCGACATGCTCGCGCTCACGCTGGCGAACCGGCTGGCCGGCAACGCCGACGCGGCGGCGGGCATCGAATTCACCATGGGCGGCTGCGAGCTGCAGTTCGAAGTCGACACCCGCATCGCGCTCACCGGCGACGACTTCGGCGCCACGCTCGACGGCGTGCCGCTGTGGCCCTGCTGGAGCGTGCCGGTGCGCGCCGGCCAGACCTTGCGGCTCGCCGGTGCCAACGCGCCCGGCACGCCGAAGGCCGGCCTGCGCAGCTGGCTCGCGGTGGCCGGCGGCATCGACGTGGCGCCCGTGCTCGGCTCTCGCAGCACCGACCTCAAGGCCGGCTTCGGCGGCCACGAGGGCCGCGCGCTGCGCAAGGGCGACCGGCTCGCGCTGGGCGCTTCGCGCCTCGGCGCCGACCAGAACGCGCGCCGTCCCTTCGGCCTGCGCGCGCCCGACTGGGGCACGGCCGAGCCCGACGGCGCGCTCGCGCTGCGCGTGCTGCCCGGCCCCGAGTTCGATCTGTTCACGCCCGACGCGCAGGCGCTGCTGTGGAACGAGCGCTGGCGCATCACGCCGCAAAGCAACCGCATGGGCAGCCGGCTCGCCGGCGCCGAGCTGCAGCGCAAGGCGGGCGGCGACATGCTCTCGTCGGGCGTGATCCCCGGCACGATCCAGGTGCCGCCTTCGGGCCAGCCGATCATCCTCATGGGCGACGCGCAGACCACCGGCGGCTACCCGCGCATCGGCGTGGTGATCCGCGCCGACCTCTGGAAGCTCGCGCAGGCGCCGCTGGGTGGCCGGCTGCGGCTGGTGCGCACCGACCTGTCGCACGCGCTCGCGGCCTGGGCTGCGCAGCAGCGCTACCTGGCGCAGGTGGCGCAGGGGCTCGCCGCTGCGGGCTGGCCCGGCGCGGCCTAGACTGTGGCCTGAAGCAGGTGGCTCCCGCACCTGCCCCCGAGACGGAGAACACCCCATGCAGATCGACCTGAACGCCGACCTCGGCGAAGGCGCCGGCAGCGACGAAGCGCTGCTCGGCCTCGTGAGTTCCGCCAACATCGCCTGCGGCTGGCACGCGGGCGACGCCAGGACGATGCAGCAGTGCGTGCGCTGGGCCATGGCCCACGGCGTGGCGATCGGCGCGCACCCGAGCTTTCCCGACCGCGAGAACTTCGGCCGCAGCACCATGCACCTGCCGCCCGAGGAGATCGTGGCGAACGTGCTCTACCAGGTCGGCGCGCTGGCCGCGATCGTCAAGGCCGAGGGCGGCCGGCTCGCGCACGTGAAGCCGCACGGCCAGCTCTACAACCAGGCGGTGAAAGAACCCGAGCTGGCCGAGGCGCTGTGCGAGGCGGTGCGCCGCTTCGACCCTTCGCTCAAGTTCTTCGGCCTGGCCGGCAGCAACATGATCGACGCGGCCCGCCGCGCCGGCCTGCAGCCCGTGGAGGAAGTGTTCGCCGACCGTGGCTACATGCCCGACGGCAGCCTCGTGCCGCGCAGCCAGCCCGGTGCGCTCATCGAGAGCGAGGAACAGTCGCTCGCGCAGACCCTGTCGCTGGTGCGCGACCACCGCGTGGTCGCCATCGACGGCAGCACCGTGCCCGTCAACGCCCAGAGCGTGTGTCTGCACGGCGACGGCGCGCATGCGCTGGCCTTCGCGCGGCGCATCCGCGAACGGCTGCAGCAGGAAGGCATCGACGTTCGCGCGATGGCCTGAACAGGATGCCGGCGAAGCGCGCTTCTCCCACGGTCCTGCTGACGGGCTTCGAGCCCTTCGAGCAGGAGCTGCTCAATCCATCATGGGAGGCGGTGCGCACGCTCGATGGCTGGAAGTGCGGCCGCGCCACCGTGCATGCGCGCCTCGTGCCCTGCGTCTTCGGCGAGGCGCTCACCGCGCTCGACCGCGCGATGGACGAGCTCCAGCCGACGCTGGTGATCTGCATCGGCCAGGCCGGTGGCCGCGCCGAGTTCACGCCGGAGCGCATCGCCATCAACGTCGACGACGCCCGCGTGCCCGACAACCTCGGCCGCCAGCCGATCGACGTGCCCGTGGTGTCCGGCGCGCCTGCGGCCTACTTCTCGAGCCTGCCCGTGAAGGCCATCGTGCGCGAACTGCGCGCGGGCGGTGTGCCGGCCTCGGTGTCGAACAGTGCGGGCACCTTCGTGTGCAACCACCTCTTCTACGGGCTGATGCACCGCATCGCGACGCACGCGGCGGCGAAGGGCGCGCGCGGCGGCTTCATCCACATTCCCTACCTGCCCGCGCAGGCGGCGCGCTTTCCGGGTGCGCCGAGCATGGCGCTCGAGACGCTGGTCGATGCCTTGCGCATCACGGTGAAGACAGCGCTCGCCGTGAAGCAGGACGTCGCGGAAACCGGCGGCCAGCTGCACTGACCGGGGTTCTCAAGCGCTGGGGAAGTGCTTGCCCAGCCAGGCGTTGAGCGCCGTGTTGACGAACGCAGGCTTCTCCATCGTCAGCATGTGGCCGCACTGCGGCACCCACACCACCTCGGCGCGCGGCAGCAGCGCCGCCATCTCGCGGGTGCATTCGGGCGGCGCGAGGCGGTCGTCGTCGCCGCACATCAGCAGCACCGGCGCGCGCAGCAGGGCCAGGTGCGTGCGCGCATCGGGGCGGCGCATCACGGCGTGGTTCTGGCGGATGAGCTGGGCCGCGCCGGCACCGAGCACGATGTCCAGGTAGCGCTGCACCAGCGCCGGGTTGGCGGCCTGCGCGGGATGGAAGGCGAAGGCGACGTTGGGCTCGATGATCTCGCGCACCTCGCCGCGCTCGAACCATTCGATGGCGCCTTCGCGCAGCGCGAACATGTCGGGCGTCTCGGGCCGCGCGCTGGTGCCCAGCAGCATCAACCCGGCGATGCGCTCGGGCGCCTGGCGCGCCGCTTCCATCGCGACCATGCCGCCCATCGAGGCACCGCACAGCACCAGCGGGCCGTCGTGCTCGCGCAGCACGGCGCTGGCCATGCCCTCGATGGTGTCGTGGCGCGTCTGGACGTCGCTCACGCGGGCGCCGAAGGCGGCGGGAAGTGCGGGCAACTGGGCCTCCCAGAGGCGTTCGTCGCAGGCAAGGCCGGGCAGCAGGACAAGATGGGGCATGGGCCGATTTTGCGCGATCGGACGCGCCCGACGCACGGCCCGTACGCGGTGGCAGTCGTGCAACAGCGGGTTGGCACGAAGCCGGCATGTCATGCACTCGGGGGACAATGCATGCAATGTCCACCACCACCCCCGACTCCGCCCCCACCGACCTCATCCTGATCCGCCACGGCGAAACCGCCTGGAACCGCGAGCTGCGCTTCCAGGGCCACGCGGACGTCCCGCTCAACGACATCGGCCACGAGCAGGCGCGTCGCCTCGGCCTGCGGCTCGCGGGCGAGACGGCACGGCACCTCATCAGCAGCGACCTCATGCGCGCCCAGCAGACCGCGGCGCCCGCGGCGCAGCAGTTGGCGCTGCCGGTCGTCACCTCGGTGGCGCTGCGCGAGCAGCACTTCGGCGTGGTCGAGGGCATGCGGGCCGACGAGATCCAGAGCCAGCATCCGCGCGCCTGGGAAGAGTGGCTGGAGTTCCGCGAAGACCACGCCATGCCGCAGGGCGAGAGCGCGCGCGAGTTCCATGCACGCGTGATCGGCGCGCTCGGCGCCGTGGCCGCGGCGCATCGCGGCCAGCGCCTGATCGTCGTCACGCACGGCGGCGTGCTCGACATGGTGTGGCGCACCGCGCGCGGCCTGAGCCTCAGCGGCCCGCGCCAGAGCGAGATCCCGAACGCGGGCTTCAACCGCATCCGCATCGCCGACCCGGCCGCGCCGGACGCCATCGAGATCGTCGAGTGGGCCGACACGCGCCACCTCGCCGACTTGCCGCCGCAGCCCACCTACGACCAGCGCCGGCACCTCAAGAAAGACTGATGAGCCTTCGGCTCAGGCCGGGCAGCTGCCCGGCTTCGGCGTGCGCAGCAGCGGCACGCCGGCGCCCACGCCCGTGGGCTGGCCGCCGTCCACCGCGAGGCGACCGTTCACCAGCACCGTGACCACGCCCTCGGACAGCAGCGTCGGCTGCGTGTAGGTGGCCTTGGCCGCAAAGCGCTTCGGATCGAACACCACCACGTCGGCGTGGTAGCCGGGGCGCAGGTGGCCGCGCTGCACCAGCCCCAGCGTGTCGGCCGTGAACGAGGTGCTGCTGCGGATGAACTGCGCCAGCGAGATCGCGCGTTCCTTCACCACGTACTGGTCGTACTTGCGCGCGAAGGTGCCGTAGGCGCGCGGATGGCCCAGCGACGAGTCGGACGAGGTCATGACCCAGGGCCGCTTCATGAAGGCGCGCACGTCGTCGTCGCTCATGTTGAACGAGGCGATCATCAGGTCGCCGTCGCGCAGCACGGCGATGGCGGCGTCGACCGGGTCGGCGTTCGAGGCCTTGGCCACGTCGGCCAGTGTCTTGCCCACGTACTTCGTGCTGCCGGCCGAGAACAGGATGGCCTCGGGCCCGCCGCGCAGGCGCAGGTTCTCGCGCATGTCCTTGCGCAGGCGCTCCTGCTGCGCCGCATCGTCGAAGCGTTGCAGCGTCGCGGCGCGGCCGCCTTCGTTGGCCCAGGGCGGCAGCAGCGCGGCCGAGAAGCGCGTGCTCGACGCGGTCCAGGGGTAGTGGTCGGCCGTGATGTCCAGGCCCGCGGCGCGCTCCTTCTCGATGCGCCGGATGATGTCGCCGCTCTGGCCCTGCACCGCCACGCCCAGCGCCTTGATGTGCGCCACGTGCACCGGCAGCTTGGCCTCGTGGCCGATGCGGATCACCTCGTCGATCGAGCCTTTGAGGCCGATGTTGTACATGGCCTCGTCGCGGATGTGGCTGTCGTACAGGCCGCCGTGCGCGGCCGCTACCTTGGCCAGTTCGATGACCTCCTCGGTCTTCGAGAAATTCTGCGGCGGATAGAACAGGCCCGTCGACAGCCCGAGCGCGCCGTCGCACATCGCGCGGCTCAGGTGCTGCTTCATCGTGTCCATCTGCGCGGGCGTAGGGGCGCGGTTGGCCTCGCCGAGCTGGCTGATGCGCAGCGGCCCGAAGCCCGCGTACATCGCGACGTTGGTGCCGACCGGCTCGGCGCGCAGCTTCTGCGTCTGCGCGGCGATGTCGTAGCCGCCGAAGCCGTCGTTGCCGATCACGGCCGTGGTCACGCCCTGCGTGAGGAAGGGAATGTTCAGGCGCTTGCGCGCGTCGCTCGAGAGCAGGTCGGCGTCGGCGTGCGTGTGGGCGTCGATGAAGCCGGGCGCCACCACGAGGCCGGTGGCGTCGATGGTGCGGCGCGCGCTGAACTGCGCCGGCATGGCGCGGCCCGCGAACACGATGCGGTCGCCCGCAATGCCGACGTCGCCGACCACCGGCGTGTCGCTGTCGCCCGTGTAGATGGTGCCGCCGCGCAGCAGCAGGTCGAGCTCGACGGGGGCTTCAGCGGCGGTGGTGTGGAAGGGCGAGGCGAGGGCCGCGAGAACGGCCAGCGTGACGAGGGAGCGCTGCATGGGCGAACGGGAGCAGAGCGGGAGGAGCGGCCAGTTTAGGAGTCGCTCCCGCGCAGCCGTTAATTCCTTTTGCGGCACGCCCCATGACCGGAAGGCATGGGTGGTGCCGCGCGCCGCTCAGCGCGCCGTGATCTGCCCGAGTCCCAGCCGTGCGTAGACCGCGTCGGTCTGCCGCCGCAGCCGCAGCGATTCGGGCTGGCCGTTGAGCTGCTGCTGCAGCAGGCCTTGCGCGCCCGCGAGCGCGGACTCGGTGCCGGTGCGCACCAGCGCGTCGAGGTACAGCTGCTCGAACAGGTCGCGCTGCGCATGGCTGCCGCCGATCTCGATCATGCGCGGCAGCGCGACGCCCAGGCCCTCGACCGCACCCGCCACGTCGCCACGCGCATGGGCCACGAGGCCGCGTGCGGCCGGCACGCACACGCGCTGCCACGCGGCGCGCGTGGACGCCGGCGCCACGGGCGCGAAGGCCTCGATGTTGTGCAGCAGCACCTGCGCCTCGGGCCGGCCGGCGCGCGCCAGACCGTAGAGGTACTGCAGGTCGAGAAAGGGCAGCACGTGGTCGGCCTGGCGCTGCCGCAGGTGGTCGGCCACGTCGTCCCAGCGCGCACCGACGTCGATGCCCGCGAGCTCGAGCCGCGCGAGCAGCGACACGGCGCCGATCTGGTCTTGCGAGTAGTCCTTCACCACGCCCCAGGCGTGCTCGTCGTACACGGCGAGCGCCTCGGCGTCGCGGCCCAGGTCGATGAGGAACAGCGCCACGTGCCACCAGTTGTGCGTGACCATGAAGGAGTTGAGCCCGGTCCAGGTGTCGCTCACGCTGTGCATGAACGTCAGCCCCTCGGCCAGCCGGCCTTCGGTGAGCATCACGTGCGCCAGCGCATGGTGCGCCCAGGGCTCCTTGCGGCACAGGCCGATGGCATGGCGCGCGCTGGCCTCGGCCTCGCGCAGCAGGTGGCACTGCTCGTAGCCGAAGGCCGCCATGCCGTGCACGTAGGGCACCTCGGCCGCGGCCGGCAGCGCCGCGAGCGCGAGCCGCAGCATGCCGGGGCAGTCGCCGGTGTTGAAGCAGTGGTACTGGCCCAGCTTCACCGACACCAGGTCGCGCGGATGCTCGCGGGCCTGCTCGGCATGCAGCGCGATGGCGCGCGCGATGTCGCCGTCGGCCCAGGCCTGGACGGCGGCGATGTAGCGCTGCTCGCGCGGCGTGGCGCGCGCCGCACCGGCGTGGGCCTTGTCGAGGAAGGGTTGCGCATTCGCTGCGGCCTCGCGCGATTCGGCGAACAGGTGCAGCGTCGCGCAGTAGGCCTGCACGATCGGGCTGGCATCGCGTTCGGCCAGCGCCAGCAGGTTCGCGGCGCGCGCCTCGGTCGAGAGAAAGCCCATGACGAAGTCGTCGACCAACGCGAGGCTGGCGGCGTCGTCGAGCGTGAGCGGATTGCCGAGGCTGTCGGCGGCATGCGGGGTTCCGTGGGAGGGCATGGCGGCATGGTGCCACGCCCCCGGCGTCTTTCAAGAAGTCTTCTCAGACACCCGCTTGCTGGTGGCGGTACTCCTGCGTCTGGCCGCCGTAGCCGTAGGCCGCGGCGCGCGCGTCGATCACGTGGACGTACGAGACCTCGTGCAGATCGGGCCGCAGCCGGGCCATGGCCGCGTGCACCTCGCGCAGGTAGCGCGCTTTCTCGGCCTTGGTGTTGGTCTCGTCGGTCACGCTGATGTCCAGGTGGAAGGCCGACTTGCCGAGCTCGGCCAGCGACTTGCCGCCGATGAACCAGCTGTCGGCGGCGATGTACTGCACCGTGACGGCGATGACCGGCAGCGCCTTGCCCAGCACGCTCTGCGTGAGCTCGGCGACCGTGTCGACGGTCTTGCGGGTGAGGGCGGCGTCAGGCTGGCCGGAGAGGTGGACGACGATGTGGGGCATGGCGGACTCCTTTTGCGTTGAAGAACGGGTGGTCGATGGGGTGATTGTGGGATTCCTCTCGTCATCGGAAAAGCGGGAAGATATGATGGAATCCATCGGATCAGCGAATGGATAGGCAGGCACCATGCAAGGCTTCGACCTCGAACAGTTGCGCACCCTGGTGGCGGTGGCCGACGCCGGCAGCCTCACGGCCGCGGCGCCGCGCGTGTACCTGTCGCAGTCCTCGGTGAGCGAGCAGATCCGCAAGCTCGAGGAGCGCGCCGGCCAGTCGCTGCTGACCCGCAGCAAGGCCGGCGTGGCGCCCACCGAGGCGGGCCTGCGATTGCTGGGGCACGCGCGGCGCATCCTCGCGCTGAGCGACGAGGCCTTTCGCGACCTGCGCGGCGAAACGCTGCAGGGCGAGCTGCGGCTGGCCGTGACCGACTACTTCCGCCCCGGCGACCTCACCCGTTTGCTGGGCCGGCTCGGCGAGCGCTATCCGCAGGTGCGGCTGCACGTGACCATCCTGAAGAGCGACGCGCTGCGCACCGCCTATGCGCATGGCGATTTCGACGTGGGGTTGGCGATGAACATCGCGGGCGCCAATGCAGCAGCGGCGGGCAGCGGTGCCGTGCTGCGGCGCGAATCGCTGGCTTGGCTTGGCGCGACCGGCCTGCGCCTCGTGCGCGGCGAGCCGGTGCGGCTGCTGGCGCTGCCCGACACCTGCTCGCTGCACCAGTTCACCGTGTCCCTGCTGCGCCGCCGCCGCGTGCCCTACGTGCTGGCGCACGTCGCATCGGGGGTGGCGGGCCTGCAGTCGGCCCTGGCCGCGGGCCTGGGCGTGGCCTGCCTCAACGAATCGGCGATCGGGGAAGGCATTGCACGGCTCGCACCGCCGCATGGGCTGCCGGCGCTGCCGCGCGTGGCGTTCCAGTGGTTGCCTGCGCGGCGGGGCGAGACCGCGTTCGTGACGCGGGCGCGGGAGATGCTGTCGTTGCAGCTGGCCTGAAGGCCGTGCTCAGAGCTGCGGCCAGGGCCGTTGTACTTCCCGGATCTGCTCGAACGCGCGCGCCACGCGCAGCACGCCGAGGTCGTCGAAGCGCTGCCCCGCAATCTGCAGCCCGATCGGCAAACCGCCGGCCGAGTACCCGCAGTTCACCGACGCTGCAGGCTGCTCCGACATGTTGAACGGCACCGTGAAGCCGATGTGCTCCAGCGGTCGCAGCGGGTCGTTGGTGGGCGAGGGCGCCTCGGCCGCCGCCGGCATGTTGGGCGACACCGGCGAGATCACGTAGTCGAAGCGCGCGCAGGCGTTCACCGTCGTGACGCGCGTGGCGTGGAACTGGCTGAAGCTGCGGAACACGTGCTCGCCGCTGAACTCGGCGGCGCTCTCGGCCCATTCGCGGATGTAGGGCAGCACCTTGGCGCGCTGGTCGGGGCGCAGGGCCTTCAGGTCCACGAGCGAGCGCATGCGCCACAGGTGGTCCATGCCGTCGAGCAGGGCCTGCGACATGAAGGGCTGCATGGGCTCGACGGTGGCGCCGGCCTTTTCGAACAGGCGCGCGGCCTGCTCGACCGCGGCCTGGATCTCGGGTTCGACCGCGAGGCCGCAGCCGGCGTCCAGCAGCAGCCCGATGCGCAGGCCGCGCAGGTGGTCGGGCGCGACGTCGAACGCAGCCCAGTCGATGTCCTGCGCGGGCAGGCTCATGCTGTCGCGCGCGTCGGGCCGTGCCAGCGCCTGCATCATGAGCGCGGCGTCGCCGACGGTGCGCGTCATGGGGCCGGCGGCGCGGCCCATGTAGGGCGGGTCGATCGGGATGCGCCCCAGGCTGGGCTTGAGCGTGAAGATGCCGCACCAGCTGGCAGGCAGCCGCAGCGAGCCGCCGATGTCGGTGCCCAGGTGCAGCGGGCCGTAGCCCGCCGCCGCGGCGGCGCCGGCGCCGGCACTGGAACCGCCCGGCGTGCGGCTCAGGTCCCAGGGGTTGCGCGCGAGCGTGTGAAAGCTCGATAGCCCCGACGACAACATGCCGTAGTCGGGCATGGTGGTCTTGCTGACGATGACGGCGCCGGCTTCCTTCAGGCGCGCGGCCGGCGGGGCGTCGGCGGCAGCGGGCATGAGGTCGACGGCGGCGGTGCCCGCGGGCAGCGGGTCGCCGCGCGTGGCGATGTTTTCCTTGATCGTGGTCGGCACGCCGTCGAGCGGGCCGCGCGCGTCGCCGCGCTGCCAGCGCTGCTCCGAGGCGCGCGCCTGCTCCAGCGCGGCTTCGGGCCGGAACAGCCACGTGGCCTGCAGCCGGGGCTCGCAGTGCTCGATGCGCGCGATGACGGCGCGCGTCACCTCGACCGGCGACAGGCGCTTCTCGCGGTAGGCCGCAGACAGCTCCTGCGCCGACAGGTCGCTCAACGAAGGCAGGGAAGGGTCAGGCACTGCGGGGCTCATCCCCAAGACAGGGCCGACAGGTCGTTCACGAAGATCGGGTTCTCTTTCCAGAGGCCCTTGACGTTCTTCTTGGCCACGGTCGGGAACTGCGGCTGGTAGAGGAAGCCGTTGGCCGCGTCGGTGGCCAGCAGCTTCTGCGCCTCGCCCAGCAGCTTGTTGCGCTCGGCCGCGTTGCCGGTGGACTTGATCTTGTCGAACAGCGTGTCGAAGGCCTTCGACTGGTAGCCCCAGTAGTAGTCGGGCTTGGCGTAGTTGCCCAGGTCGAAAGGCTCGACGTGCGAAATGATCGACAGGTCGTAGTCCTTGTTGCCGTAGGTGCCGCTGAGCCACTGCGCCCACTCGACGTTCTGGATCTTCACGTTGATGCCGATCTTGGCGAGCTGGGCCACGATGACTTCGCCGCCCTGGCGCGCGTACGGCGGCGGGGGCAGGGTCATGCGCAGTTCGAGCGGGGTCTTCACGCCGGCTTCGGCGAGCAGCTTCTTGGCCTTCTCGATGTCGAAGGGGTTGATGCCCGTGGTGTCGATGTAGCCCGCGGCGCCCGGCACGTAATGGCTGCCGATCGGCACGCCCAGGCCGTCGGCCGCGCCCTCGATGAAGGCCTTGCGATCGATGGCCGCGAGGATCGCGCGGCGCACGCGCACGTCGTCCAGGGGCTTCTTCTTGTTGTTGATCGAGAGGATGGTCTTGGCGCGCGAACCGGCCAGGATAGTCTGGAACTGCGGGTTGTTGCGGAACTGCGGCACGGCGCGCGTGCCGATGCGCGTGAACACGTCCACGTCGCCCGAGAGCACGGCGGCGGCCTGCGCGGCGGTGTCCGAGATGAAGCGGAAGGTGACCTTGTTGATCTTCGCGACGGCGGGGGCGCGGAAGCCCTCCCACTTGCTCAGCGTGATCGACGAGCCCTTGGCCCAGTTGTCCAGCTTGTAGGGGCCGGTGCCGATCGGCTTGGTGGCGTTGCCCTCGGCGCTCTTGGGCTCGACGATGGCGGCCGTGGCCTGGCCCAGCACGAAGGGCAGGTCAGGGTCGATCTCCTTGTTGATGACCACCACCGTGTGCTCGTCGACCACCTGCGTGGCGAGGTTGGCGAAGGTGCGCTTGTCCTTGTTGGTGCTCTTTTCGCCGCCGGCGCGGTCGAACGCGAACTTGACAGTGGAGGCGTTGAAGGGCTCGCCGTTCTGGAACTTCACGCCCTTGCGCAGCTTGAAGGTGTAGGTCTTCAGGTCGGGCGAGATTTCCCAGCTCTCGGCCAGCAGCGGCGTGACGCTGCCGTCGACGTTGATCTTGGTCAGCGTTTCCAGGATGTTGTACTGCACGACCTCGGCGATGGCGGCAGCGGCGCCGGTGGTCGGGTCCAGGCCCGGCGGCTCCAGGGCCATGCCGATCACGATGGCGTCCTTGCGGCCCTGCGCCATGCCGGCCAGCGGGGTGGCCAGGGCGACGGTGGCGCCGGCGGTGGTAAGGAGCGTGCGACGGTTCAACATACGGGGTGATCTCCGGAAAACGGTCAGTGTCGAATGACTGCTTCGGCGCGCACCGTGCCCCAGGGGGAAGCGCAGCGCCACGAAAGAAAGACACACAGCACGAAAGATGCCACGTGCAGCGGATCATTCTCTCGCAGCAGGCCCTCCGGTGCGCGCCGGCGCGGGCGGTTTTTCCTCGGGACGTTCCCGGATGGGCGAGCGATCTTGCGCGAAGCCAGGGCCTCGCGCCACCAGATGCTCATGACCGATCTGTCCGAGGGCCGGGCCCCGGTGTTCAGGCCGCGCGCAGTGTGCCGCCGGGCGGCGTGTGCAGCACCGCCGACAGCAGGGTGCGGGTGTACGGATGCTGCGCGTGATGGAACAGCTCGGCCGGCGGCCCCTGCTCCACGATCTGGCCCTTGAACACCACGCACACCTCGTCGCACAGGTGGTTGACCACGGCGAGGTCGTGGCTGATGAGCAGGTAGCTGATGCCGAACTGCTGCTGCAGGTCCTGCATGAGGTTGAGCACCTGGGCCTGCACGGACACGTCGAGTGCGCTCACGGGCTCGTCGGCCACGATGAGCTTGGGGCGCGTGATGAGCGCGCGTGCGATCGCGATGCGCTGGCGCTGGCCGCCTGAGAACTCGTGCGGGTACTTGTCGAGGTCGGTGGTGCGCAGGCCCACGGCGGCGAGCGCTTCGGCGGCGCGTTCGCGCTGCTCGGCGCGGCGTGTTTCGGCCAGTGCTTCGAGCGGCTCGGCGACGATGCGTGCGACGGTCTGGCGCGGGTCGAGCGAACCGTACGGGTCCTGGAAGACCATCTGGAAGTCGCGCCGCGCGGTGCGCAGCTCGGCCTTCGAGAGCGCGTGCAAGTTGCGGCCTTCGAGCGCGACGCTGCCCGAAGTCGGCGTGTCCAGCGCCATCACGAGGCGCGCGATGGTCGACTTGCCCGAGCCCGATTCGCCGACGATGCCCAGGCTCTTGCCGGCCTGCACGCTGAAGCTCACGCCATTGAGGGCCTTCACGGTGGGCGGCGGGCCGAAGAGTTTTTCGCGCGGCAATGCGTAGTGCCGCACGAGGTCGGTCACCTGCAACAACGGGGTCGATGAATTCATGGCGCAACAGCCTGCGCGGCTGCAATTTCTTCGAGACGCATGCAGCGCACCGCGTGGTCCGGCGGCAGCACCGTGGCGGACGGCCGCGTGGTGTGGCAGGCGTCGACTGTGTAGGCGCAGCGGCCCGCGAACGGGCAGCCCGGTGGCAGGTCGACCAGCTCGGGCACGCTGCCGCGGATGGTCGCCAGGCGCAGGCCGCGCGGCGCGCCGATGGTGGGGCGCGCGGCGAACAGGCCTTGCGTGTAGGGGTGGGCGCGCTTGGCGAACACGGCGTCGGTGGGGCCGCTCTCGACCACGCTGCCGCCGTACATCACGAGCATCTTCGAGACCGTCTGCGAGATCACGCCGAGGTCGTGCGAGATCAGGATGAGCGCCATGCCGCGCTCGGCCACGAGGCCCTGGATGAGCTCGAGGATCTGCTTCTGGATCGTCACGTCGAGCGCGGTGGTGGGCTCGTCGGCAATCAGCAGGTCGGGGCCGCAGGCCAGCGCCATCGCGATGCCGATGCGCTGGCGCTGCCCGCCGGAGAACTGGTGCGGATACGCATCGAGGCGCGAGGCGGCGTCGGGAATGCCGACGCGGTCGAGCAGCGCGAGCACTTCCTTGCGCGCCTCGGCTTTCGAGAGGCCGCGGTGCAGCCGCAGCGGTTCACCGACCTGGCGCGCGATGGTGTGCACCGGGTTCAGGGCCGTCATCGGCTCCTGGAAGATCATGCCGATGCGGTTGCCGCGGATCTGGCACATGTCCTTTTCGTCGCGCCCGACCAGCTCGGTGCCGTCGAAGCGGATGCTGCCCGTGACCTTGGCGGTGGACGGCAGCAGGCCCATGAGCGACATCACGGTGATCGACTTGCCGCAGCCCGACTCGCCGACGATGCCCAGCGTTTCGCCGCGCTCGAGCGAGAAGGAAATGCCGCGCACGGCTTCGGCCGGGCCGCGTTGCGTCTGCAGGCCGATGTGGAGGTCGTTGACTTCGAGAAGTGCCATGGCGTGCTTGCTTACCTCGCGCGCGCCAGGCGCGGATCGAGCAGGTCGCGCAGGCCGTCGCCCATCAGGTTCAGGCCGAGCACCGCCAGGGCGATGGCCATGCCGGGGAACACCGCGAGCAGCGGCTGCTGGAACATGAGGGTCTGGGCTTCGCTGAGCATGCGGCCCCACGATGGTTGCGGTGGCTGCGTGCCGAGGCCGAGGTAGGAGAGGGCGGCCTCGGCCAGGATCGCGATGGCGAAGCGGATGGTGATCTGCACGATCAGCACGGCCGAGATGTTCGGCAGCACGTGCTGCATCGTGATCGCAAACGATCCCTTGCCGCAGGCGCGTGCAGCGGCCACGTACTCGCGCGACCAGATCGCGTTGGCCGAGGCGCGCGTGATGCGTGCAAACGTCGGGATGTTGTAGATGCCGATCGCGATGATGGCGTTGACGATGCCGGCACCGAACACGGCGGTCATCATGATGGCCGAGAGGATGGCGGGGAAGGCGAGCGTGAAGTCCGACAGGCGCATCACCGCTTCCTCGACCCAGCCGCGTCTCGCCGCAGCGAGCAGGCCCAGCGCGGTGCCGACCACGAGGCCGATGCCCACGGCGATCACGCCCACGAGGATGGAGGCGCGCGCGCCCACCAGCAGCAGCGAGGCCACGTCGCGCCCGAAGGCATCGGTGCCGAGCCAGTGCGTGGCCGAGGGGCCCTGCATCTTGTTCGCCATGTCCATCGCGTAGGGCGACCACGGCGTCCAGACCAGGGAGAGCACGGCAGCGATCAGCAGCAGCAGGCTCAGCACGCCGCCGATCGCGAAGCTGCGGTGGTGCAGGGCGCGGCGCCAGAAGCCCGGCACCTTGAGCGCGACGGCGCTGGGAACTGTGGTCGTGCTCATACGTCGCTCGCCTTGATGCGCGGGTCGATCACGGCGTAGAGCACGTCGACCACGAAGTTCACGATGACCACCATCGCCGCGAGCAGCATCACGCAGTTGCGCACCACGATCAGGTCGCGGTTGCTGATGGCCTGGAAGATCAGCCGGCCCAGCCCGGGCAGGTAGAACACGTTCTCCACCACGATGGTGCCGGCCAGCAGTTCGGAGAACTGCATGCCCATGACGGTGATGACTGGGATCATCGCGTTGCGCAGCACGTGGGTCCACAGCACCATGCGCTGGGACACGCCCTTGGCGCGCGCGGTACGCACGAAGTCTTCGCGCATCACCTCGAGCACGGCCGAGCGCGTGATGCGCGCGAGGATGGCTGCCTGCACTACGGCCAGCGAGAGCGCCGGCAGCAGCAGCGATTTCAATCCCGCGAAGATGCCTTCACCCCAGCCCTCGAAGCCGCCGGCGGAGAACCACTGCAGCTGCACCGAGAACACAAGGATCAGCAGGATCGCGAACCAGAAGTTGGGAATGGCGATGCCGACCTGGGCCATGCCCATGAGGCCGACGTCGCCGAGCTTGTTGTGGCGCGCTGCGGCCGTCACGCCCACGAGCAGGGCGATGACGACGGTCAGGGCCATCGCCATCACGGCCAGCGGCACGGTGAGGGCCAGGCGCTCCAGGATCAGGTCGACAACGGGCGAGCTGTAGGCGTAGCTGTCGCCCAGGTTGCCGGTGAGCAGGCCGCCGATCCAGTGCCAGTAGCGGGTCCAGGCGGGTTGGTCGAGGCCGAGCTTGGTGGCCAGGGCGGCGACGGCGTCGGGCGAGGCGTCGGGGCCCATGAGCATCTGCGCGGCGTTGCCGGGCAGGATCTCGAGGACGAGGAAAACGATGACCGAGGCGCCGATCAGGGTGCCGATCAGCGTGGCGATGCGCTTGAATAGAAACAGACTCATGGGGCGGGCCGCAGCATAACTGACTGGTGCAACAACCGTGCCTCGACTGTGAACTTTGTCGCTCCTCGCCGGACCGCCCTGACGCCGACGCGGGCTCCGCAAGGCCCGTGGCAGGGCGTTCGCCCGCTCCGCCGATAATCGGGGAATGGCCCTCATGATCACCGACGAATGCATCAACTGCGATGTCTGCGAGCCCGAGTGCCCGAACGATGCGATCTACATGGGCGCCGAGTTCTACGAGATCGACCCGCACGAGTGCACCGAGTGCGTCGGCCACTTCGACGAGCCGCAGTGCGTGCAGATCTGCCCGGTGGCCTGCATCCCGGTGAACCCGGCGCATGTGGAGACCCGCGAGACGCTGATGCAGAAGTACGTGCGCCTCACGGCGGACAAGGCGGCCCCGCCTTCGTCGGATGCCGCCTCGCCGTCGTCGTCAGCCGGCGCCCTCTGAGCCGGACGGTTTCTTCTTCTTTTTCTTCTTGCCTGTGTCCTTCGGCGCCTCGTCGCCGGTCGAAGGGCTGTTGAAGCGCGCACTCGTCGGGCGGGGCTCGGCCGTGTGCTTGCGCTGACGGGCCTGGGCGGCCTGTTCGGCGGGCGTGAGCGGCTGCGCGTTCGTGGCGAAGCGCCCCGCATCGAAGGTCGTGGGACTGCGCCGGCCGAGCGCCTCCCGCTCCTGCGACTCCCGGTTGCGTGCCAGCCGACCCGCGCTGTGTTCGTTGCGGCGCGTGGCGTCTTCCGACGCCTTGCGGTCCGCATCGCTGCGCCGGTCGTCCACCTTCACGGTCCGCCCACCTTCGCACGGCTGGTCGGAGTAGGTGTTGCCGCATCGCCAGGTCTGTGCTGAAGCGCCCATGGATGCGATGGACAGTGCTATTGAAAATATAGCGATTGCCGCTGTTCCAGCCGTCTTCTTGTTCTTCGTCGTCGTTCTTCTTTTTCTCATTTTTTGTTTGCTCTCCCTCCCTGCACTCCCGTGGCCGGCTAGGTGGCGGCAGGCGTCGTGCCTCCGTCGCCGGGCTCCCGCCTCGGCGGCTTGGGCCGCGGCGGTTTGCTCGTGTGAATCATCAGCGTGGCTTTTTCCATCTCGCCGGCCACCAGCGCGGGGGCGGCATGCAAGGTGCGCACGATGGCGTCTTCAATCGCTTCACGTTGTTCCTTGAGCGGCTTCTTGAGCACCCAGTTGACGACCTCCGACTTCACGCCGGGATGGCCGATGCCCAGCCGCAGGCGCCAGTAGTCGCCGGTGCCGAGCTGCGCGTGGATGTCGCGCAGGCCGTTGTGGCCTGCATGGCTGCCGCCGAACTTGAGCTTGGCCTGGCCGGGCACCACGTCGAGCTCGTCGTGCACCACGAGGATTTCCTCGGGCGCGATCTTGAAGAAGCGCGCCAGTGCGGCCACTGACTTGCCCGACAGGTTCATGAAGGTCTGCGGCTCCAGCAGCCAGATGCTCTGGCCGCCGATGTTCGCGCGCGCCGCGAGGCCGTGGTAGCCGCGCTCGGGCACGAGGTTGAGCTTCCAGTCGCGCGCGAGGGCGTCGATCCACCAGAAGCCGGCGTTGTGGCGCGTGGCTTCGTACTCAGGGCCCGGGTTTCCGAGGCCGACAAACAGCTTGATCATGGCGGGAATTATCTCGCCGCCCCCCAAAGCAAAAGGCCCGCACGGGGCGGGCCTTCTGTTCGCGGACGGAAAGAAAGAGGATTACTTCTTCTTGGCCGTCTTGGCGGCGGGCTTGCCAGCGGCGGCAGCAGCGCCTTCGGCAGCAGCGCCTTCGGCGGCCGGTGCCGGCTCTTCCGAGACCAGCGGCGGCACGGCCGACACGATGACGGGGTTGGTCTTGCCGTGGCTCACGAACTTCACGCCCTTGGGCAGCTTGATGTCGTTGACGTGCAGCGTGGCGTTCTTCTTCAGGCCCGAGAGGTCGATCTCGATGAATTCAGGCAGATCGCTGGGCAGGCAGTTGATTTCCAGCTCGGTCATCACGTGGTTCACGAGGTTGTGATCCAGCTTGACGGCGTCGGACTCTTCTTCACCCTTGAAGTGAAGCGGCACCTTCATGTTCATGCGGGTCTTGGCATCGACGCGTTGGAAGTCGATGTGTTGCACCAGCTGGCGGAACGGGTGGTATTGCACGTCGCGCAGCAGCACCTTGGTGACGGCGCCGGCGAGGTCCATTTCGAGGATCGACGAGTGGAAGGCTTCCTTCTTCAGGGCGTGCCACAGCGCGTTGTGATCGATTTCGATCAGTTGCGGCTGGGTGTCACCACCGTAGACGATGCCCGGGGTCTTGCCCGTGATGCGGAGACGGCGGCTCGCACCCGTGCCCTGCTTTGCGCGCTCATAAGCGACGAATTTCATAACTAGCTCCTGTGAGAGTCCACCGCGACCAGTGAGACTCCGATTCAAAAAGGCCTCCGAAGGAGGCCTGCTTTTTCGCTCTCAGCTCAGAACAGGTTGTCCTGGTCCGAGAACAAACTCATCACCGACTCGCCCTTGGCAATGCGCTGGATCGTTTCGGCGATCAGCGGTGCCACGGAGAGCTGGCGGATCTTTCCGCACGCGACGGCCGCGTCGGAAAGAGGGATGGTGTTGGTGACGACCACTTCGTCCAGGGCGGTGCCCTTGGAGAGGCGTTCGATGGCCGGGCCCGAGAAGATCGGGTGCGTGCAGTAGGCGTACACGCTCTTGGCGCCGCGTTCCTTCAGCACTTCGGCCGCTTTGACCAGCGTGCCGGCCGTGTCGATCATGTCGTCCATGATCACGCAGTTGCGGCCGTCGATCTCGCCGATCACGTTCATGACTTCGCTGACGTTGGCCTTCGGGCGGCGCTTGTCGATGATCGCGAGGTCGCAGTTCAGTTGCTTGGCCAGCGCACGGGCGCGCACCACGCCGCCGACGTCGGGCGAGACCACGATCAGGTCTTCGTAGTTCTTCTGGCGCAGGTCGCCCAGCAGCACGGGCGAGGCGTAGATGTTGTCGACCGGAATGTCGAAGAAGCCCTGGATCTGGTCGGCGTGCAGGTCCATGGTGAGCACGCGTTCGACGCCCACGGTTTCCAGCAGGTTGGCGACCACCTTGGCCGAGATCGGCACGCGGCTCGAGCGCGGGCGGCGGTCCTGGCGGGCGTAGCCGAAGTAGGGAATCACGGCGCTGATCCGCTCGGCCGAGGCGCGCTTGAGCGCGTCGACCATGATCAGCAGTTCCATCAGGTTTTCGTTGGTCGGCGCGCAGGTCGACTGCACCACGAACACGTCGCGGGCACGGACGTTCTGGTTGATCTCGACGGTGACTTCGCCGTCGGAGAAGCGACCGACGCGTGCGGCGCCCAGCGAGGTGCCGAGGTTGTGCGCGATTTCTGCAGCAAGGCCGGGATTGGCGTTGCCGGTGAAAACCAAGAAGTCAGGGTGATTGGCCTGCATGAGCGCGTCCGGGCAGTGCAAATGGGCTTGCGGGAAAGCCGCCAAAGGTTTCGAGTCGTGGCGGCCTGTGTGGGCCGCCGATTATTGCAGCCGGTGGACTGCAAAAGAAGCACTGCGGCCATCAGGCCGCAGTTTGAGAGATTTGGCAGGGGAGAAAGGATTCGAACCTTTGCATGCTGGAATCAAAATCCAGTGCCTTAACCAGCTTGGCGACTCCCCTACACAGGTTGATGGTTTGCACCACCCACCGATATATGTCGCATCGAACCGCAGAGCGTTCCGATTATCTCTTCAGGCTGCCCATCCCCAGAGTGGATGAACTGCCAGATTGTCGCATTGTCGAACCTGCCATCCCCGGGGGGCTTCCAGCAGTTCCGCTTCCTGCGGCAATTGCGGCATCTTCGCGAACACCGAACTCCCGGAGCCGGTCATCCGGGCCTTCAATCCTTGCAGTCCGAGCCATTCGATGGCGTCGGTGACTGCGGGGCAAAGCCGTTGGGCAACCGGCTGCAGGTCGTTGTGACCGAAGTCGTAAACCCCGTTGCCGAGGTTTGTGGCTTCTAGCTGTTCGCTATCTGCAGCAAAGCCTGAGATTATAGCAACAGGAGTTGCCCGTTCCAAATCATCCGCAGAAAAAATTAATCGGGTATCGAGTCCCTCGGGTGGCTTGGCCACCACGAAGCGTGCCGGCGGCAGGTTCACGGGGGTGATTTCCTCGCCGATGCCCTCGACCCAGGCGTTGCGTCCGCCGAGGAAAAAAGGCACGTCCGCGCCCAGCTTCAACCCGATCTGTGCCAGGCGCGACAGCGGCAGGTTCAGGTTCCAGAGGCGGTTGAGCGCGAGCAGGCAGGTGGCCGCATCCGACGACCCTCCGCCCATGCCCGCCTGCGCCGGCACGTGCTTGGCGATGCCGATGTGCGCGCCCTGGCCCGGTGCGGCATGCGCCTGCAGCGCACGGGCGGCGCGCAGTACGAGATCGTCGGCCGGCAGCGGCGTGGTGAGGTCTTCGCGGCTCAGTTGGCCATCGTTGCGTAGTTCGACGTGCAGCGTGTCGCACCAGTCGATCAGCATGAAGACCGACTGCAGCAGGTGGTAGCCGTCGTCGCGCCGCCCGGTGATGTGCAGGAACAGGTTCAGCTTGGCCGGCGCGGGAAGGTCGTAGATCGCCTTCATGAGCGTTCGAACACGATGCGCAGGTCGGCCCGTGGTGCCGGGGATTCGCGGGTGGCCTGCAGGCGGCCGTTCGACAGCTGGCCCAGATCGGCGCGCCAGCCGGGCACGGGGTCGGCGCGGCCATCGAGCCAGCCGAACAGGGCGCCCACCGGAATGGCGGCGCCGGTGGCGGCTTCGATCAGCGCGTCGACGGAGTCGTAGCGGCGGGTCTCGCTGCCGTTCTTCAGCAGGGCTTCACCCGGCGCCCAGTGCAGTTGCGCGAGCGTGCTGCCGATGGGCGTGGTCAGCGTCAGGTCGCCGGTTTCGGCCGAGCCGCGCAGCTCGAACAGGGCGGCAAAGGTCTGGACCGGTTCGCTGTCGATGCGCAGCGACATGCGCCCGCTCCAGCTGGCCGAACGCCCGGGTGCAGCGGCCGGGCCGCCCGAGAGTTGGGCGCAGCCCGCGAGCCACAGCAGCAGTGCACCGCCGCCCGCGCCGAGCGCCGCGCGGCGGGTGAAGGACTCGTCGCCCCGCGCGGGAGCCGTGTGCGTGATCGATGCCATTCAGGGTTTGACGCGCAGGCGCTTGAGGGTTTCCTGCAGCGTCTCGTTCTCGGCGTCGGTCAGCAGCGATTCTTTCCAGATCGCGACCGCGCGGTCCTTCTGGCCGACCGACCACAGGACTTCGCCGAAGTGCGCGCCGATCTCGGGGTCGGGCCGCGTCTTGTAGGCTGCCTCGAGGATGCGGATCGCCTCCGCCGTGTTGCCGAGCCGGAACTCGACCCAGCCCAGGCTGTCGGCAATGAACGGGTCTTCGGGCGCGAGCTGCACGGCCTTCTGGATGAGCGTGCGCGCCTCGTCGAGCCGGATCTTGCGATCGGCAAAGGAGTAGCCCAGCGCGTTGTACGCGTTCTGGCTCTCGGGCTTGAGCGTCATGAGGCGGCGCAGCAGCCGCTCCATGTCGTCCAGGCGATTGAGCTTCTCGGCCATCATGGCCTGGTCGTAGACGAGGTCACCGTCGTCCGGCGCGGCGGCCGAGGCCTGGGCCAGCAGGTCGTAGGCGGCCTGGTATTGCTTGGCTTCGCGCAGCAGCTGGGTTTCGGCCAGCAGTTTCTGCTTGCGCTCCTCCGCAGTGCGCTCGGGCAGGGCGCGCAGCAGCTCGCGGGCCTGGGGCAGCTTGCCCTGCTTGGCGAGCAGGCTGGCGCGGCGGCCCTGGATGGCGCTCTGGTTGTCAGTGCTGTCGATGCGCGTGATCCAGCGGTCGGCCGCCTGGAAATCCTTGCGCCGCTCGGCCAGCTGCGAGAGCACGAGATACGCCTGCGTCAGCCCGCGCTTGCGGTCGGCGATGTCGCCGGCGTCCTGGCTCTGGCCCGGCGCCGTCATCAGGTCGACGTAGCGCTTGAGCGAGGTTTCGGCCGCCGCTTCCTGGCGGGCCTGCATCTGCAGGCTGCCGAGCAGCAGCCACGGCTCCGCCAGCTCGGGGCGCGCGGCGGTCAGGGTCTGCAGCTGCGTGGTGGCGTCGCTGAAGCGGCGGTTCTCGACCAGCGTGCGCGCATAGGCGATGCGCAGGTCGGGCGAGGCCTTGGGGTTGTTCGCGAGGTAGCGCGTGACGATCGGCTCGGCCAGCGGCTGGCCCGGGTCGATGAGCTCGAGCGCCAGCGCCGAGGGTGCCTCGGACGACGGGTCGATGGCCTGCCCCTTGCGCGCGGCGTCCAGCGCCCCCGAGGGGTCGCCGGCGTTCAGGCGCAGCCGGCCCACGGTGGCCCAGGCCAGTCCGCCGGTCGTGGGGCTCTTGAGCTCATCGACCAGCGCCTGCTCGACCACCGAGGCGGCCAGCTTCTTGTCGGCGGCGCGGCCATAGGTGCGCGCGATCACCGCCATCAGCAGGGGGCGCTCGATCTGCGAGGTGGCGGCCACTTCGGCGCGCAGCGGTTCGACGGTTTCGCTGATGCGGTTCAGCGCGATCAGGATCTGTAGCTCGATGCGCCGGGCATCGCGCGAATTGGGCAGTGCTTCCTGCCAGGCGCGTGCCGCGGAAATGGCGGCGTCGCCGGAGCGCGACTGCAGCGCGATTTCGACCGCGCGCTGGAACAGCTTGCCGTCGCGCAGGCGCCGGGCGGCGTCGAGCACCAGCGAATAGCCGGAGCCGGGGTCGCCCGAGCGGGCGGTGATCTCGCCCATGAGGATTTCGTAGAACAGGTCGGCCGTCAGCGCCGACGGCAGCGCGGCTTCGGCGGCCGGCTTGGCGGCCGCAGGGGTCGTCCGGGGGCGCACCGGCGGCTTCGGCGGTGCCGTGCGCTCGATGGCGGGAGGCGGGTTGCCGGCGGCGGTGGGTTCGAGAGATTGTGCGTGCGTTGCATAAGCAAGCAGCACGAGAGACGCGGCCGCCGCAAGGCGGTGACGGCGGGGCGATGGGTTCATCTGACCATAATAATCCAGCCATTTGAACGAGCGCCGCATGGGGCTTCGTCGCTGCCGGAGTTTTACTTTTCATGCCTGAACTACCCGAAGTCGAAGTCACCCGGCGCGGCTTTGCCGACCGCATTGCCGGCGCGCGCATCGAGTCCGTGCGCATCGGCAAGCCGCTGCGCTGGGCGCTGATGGTGGTGCCGCAGGCGCTGGTCGGACGCCGCGTGCGCGAGGTGCGCCGCCGCGGCAAGTACCTGCTGATCGACCTGGACCGCGGGCTTCTGCTGTTGCACCTGGGCATGTCGGGCAGCCTGCGTTTCGACATCCACCTGCCGGAACCCGGCGTGCACGACCACTTCGACCTCGTCACCGAGCTTGGTACGCTGCGGCTGAACGACCCGCGCCGCTTCGGTGCCGTGGTCTACGTGGACGATGAAGAGGCGCCCTGGGCCCTCAAGCTGCTCGGCGGACTGGGCATGGAGCCGCTGGGCGATGCCTTCGACCTCGACGCTTTCCACGCGGGGCTGAAGAAACGCCGCACGGCCATCAAGCAGGTGCTGCTCGCGGGCGACGTGGTGGTGGGGGTGGGCAACATCTACGCGTCGGAGGCGCTGTTCATCGCCGGCATCCGCCCGACCCTGTCGGCCGCGCGCATCAGCCGGCCGCGCGCGGCCAAGCTGCATGCGGCGGTGCGCGACATCCTGGCGCGGGCGGTGGAGAAGGGCGGCAGCACCCTGCGCGACTTCTCGAACGTGGACGGGCAAAGCGGCTACTTCCAGCTCGAAGCGACCGTCTACGGCCGCGCGGGCGAGCCGTGCCGTGTGTGCGGCACGCCGATCCGGCAGCTGAAACAGGGGCAGCGCTCTACTTATTACTGCCCCCATTGCCAGAAATCCTAGGGACGGTGCGCCCGATGGCGGCTGCTTCGGGGCAAACTCCTGCCGGTACCCCGTTCGCCATGTGGCGATGTTATATTTGTAAATTCTTACTTACATCTTCCCCTTGAGCCGCTCTTTCAACCAACAGCTCGATCAGCACGGCGCCTGGCGGAGCAACTTCGCCCGCCGCCTTCAGTGGCTGTCCCGTTGGCTGACCGACAACGAGCTGCTCGACCAGGCTGTGGCCGAACGGCTGCGCGCCCTCGAAGACCAGATCCGCACCAGCAAGGTCATGGTGGCCTTCGTGGCCGAGTTCTCGCGCGGCAAGTCGGAGCTGATCAACGCGATCTTCTTTGCCGGCTACGGGCGGCGGATCATGCCGGCCAGCGCCGGGCGCACCACGATGTGCCCGACCGAGCTGGGCTACGACGCCGCCCTGGCGCCCAAGCTGCGCCTGCTGCCCATCGAAACCCGCCTGGAACCGCATTCGCTCGCCCACTGGCGCGAGCGGCCCACGCGCTGGACCGAATTGCCCATCGAGGTGGGCGACGCCGAGCAACTGGCCCGCGCCATGGGCAAGGTGGCCGAAGTCCGCTGGGTGAGCAAGGACGAAGCCCGCGCGCTCGGCTTCTGGAACCCCGAGACGCCCGACGACAACCCGGTGCAGGACGCCGAAGGCCGCGTCGAGATTCCGCGCTGGCGCCATGCGGTGCTCAACATGCCGCATCCGCTGCTCGAGCAGGGCCTCGTGATCCTCGACACGCCCGGTCTGAACGCGATCGGCGCCGAGCCCGAACTCACCGTGAGCCTGATCCCGCAGGCGCATGCCGTTGTCTTCATCCTGGGCGCCGAAACCGGCGTGACCCGCTCTGACCTGTCGATCTGGCGCGAGCACCTGATCACGGGCGACGAGAGCCACGACACGCGTTTCGTGGTGCTCAACAAGATCGACACGCTGTGGGACACGCTGAGCACCCCGGCGCAGATCGCGCAACAGATCGAGCGCCAGCGCGAAGGCGCGGCCCGGCTGCTCGAGGTGCCGCTGGCGCAGGTGCTGCCGGTGTCGGCGCAGAAGGGCCTGCAGGCCAAGATCGCTCACGACGCGACCCTGCTCGACGCCAGCCGGCTGCCGGCGCTCGAGGCACTGCTCGGCGAAGGCGTGCTCGGCAAGCGCGAAACCATGCTGCGGCTCGCCGTCGATGCCGGCATGACCGCGTTGCGCACCGAGGCCGAGCGCCTGCTGAAGGTGCGCCAGCGCGACCTGTCGGAGCAGGCGCTCGAACTGCAGGGCCTACGCGGCAAGAACGTGTCGGTGATCCGCCACATGCGTGCGCGCATCGACCAGGAACATGCTGAATTCGAGGGCAGCAACACCCGCATCCTGGCGCTGCGCTCGGTGCAGGGCAAGCTGCTGCGCGAGGTGTACGCGGTGCTCGGGCGCACGGCGCTCAAGGCCGACATGGTCAAGCTGGCCGCGGCGCTCAAGCGCCCCGGCGTCAAGTTCAACGTGCGCAAGGTGTACGGCGAAACCTTCGATGCGCTGCGCAACAACCTGCGCGAAGTGCAGGCGACCACGGCCGAGATCCAGTCGATGCTGCACGCCACCTTCCGCCAGCTCAACGCCGAGCAGGGCTTCACGCTGCAGGCGCCGGCCGAGCCCGACCTGAGCGGCTTCGAGCAGGAGCTGGGCCAGATCGAGCGCAGCCACATCCACTACCTGGGCGTGGGCAACCTGATCAAGCTCGCGCAGGCCGACTTCTGCGACAAGCTCGTGCGCGCGCTGGCCAGCCGGTTGCGGCTCGTCAACGAAGCCGCCATGACCGAGGTCGAGCGCTGGAGCAAGGGCGCCAGCGCGCAGATCGATGCGCAGCTCAAGGAGCGCCGCCGCAATTTCAGCAAGCGCATCGAGGCGATCGAACGCATCCAGAACGCCGCGGGCAGCCTCGACGACCGGCTGGCCGAGATCGCCGCGCAAGAAAGCCACCTGGCCGCGCTGCAGGAGCGGCTGCACGAGTTCACCTCGCTGATCGCGCAGCACGGCAGCCAGCCGCCTGCTGCGGCCGCCGCCATCGCGGGCGAGCAACTGCGTGCGGCCTGAGCGCAGCGCCGCGCGGGCGGCCGTCTCTCCTTCCCTGTCGCTGCCCCCCGATTTCGCGGCACAGGTCGTGCGCTGGCAGCGCAGCCATGGGCGCAGCGAGCTACCGTGGCAGAACACGCGCGATCCGTACCGCGTCTGGCTTTCGGAGGTGATGCTCCAGCAGACCCAGGTCACGACCGTGTTGGGCTACTTTGCGCGCTTTCTCGAGCGTTTCCCGGACGTGGCGGCGCTGGCCGCCGGCACCGAGGACGAGGTGTTCGGCCTGTGGAGCGGCCTCGGCTACTACAGCCGCGCGCGCAACATGCATCGCTGCGCGCAGGAGGTGGTCGCGCGCTTCGGCGGCGCCTTTCCGCACACCGCCGCCGAACTCGTGACCCTGCCCGGCATCGGTCGCTCGACCGCGGCCGCGATTGCGGCCTTCTGTTTCGGCGAGCGCGTGGCCATCCTCGACGGCAACGTGAAGCGCGTGCTGACGCGCGTGCTCGGCTTCGACGGCGACATGTCGTCGTCGGCGCAGGAGCGCGCGCTGTGGGACCTCGCCACGCAACTGCTGCCGCCAGAAGGCCAGCGCGAGGCGGTGGCGAGCTACACGCAGGGCCTGATGGACCTGGGCGCCACGGTCTGCCTGCCGCGCAAGCCCAGTTGCATGATCTGCCCGGTGAACGCGAGCTGCGTGGGCCTGCGCCAGGGCGCGCCCGAACGCTATCCGGTGAAGACGCGCAAGCTCAAGCGCAGCGCCCAGTCGCTGTGGGTGCTGCTGGCGCGTGACGCGCAAGGGCGCGTGTGGCTGGAGAAGCGGCCGGCCAAGGGCATCTGGGCGGGGCTGCATTGCCTGCCGGTGTTCGACAGCCACGACGACCTGCTCGCGGCCCTGCCGTCGGGCGCGGCGCACGACACGCAGGAACTGCCACCCTTCGTGCACGTGCTGACCCACAAGGACCTGCACCTGCACCCCGTGCTGCTGCAGGGCGTCCAGCCGCAAGGCGAGGGCGCGCGCTGGGTCGAGGCGCAGGAGTGGAGCCGGCTGGGGCTGCCCGCCCCGATGCGCAAGCTGCTGGAAACCGCCGAGGCCTGAACGGCCTCCGCCCTCAGGCGTCGAGTTCGCGGTGGCGCTTGAGCGCGCCCCAGCGGGCACCGAAGGCGCGCGCCAGCTGCTCGACCAGGAACACCGACCGGTGCTGCCCACCCGTGCAGCCGATGGCCACCGTCACGTAGCTGCGGTGGTCGCGCGCGAGGGCGTCGAGCCAGTGCGTCAGGAACTGCTCGATGTCGTCGAACATGCGCGCCACGTCGTCGTGCTCGCGCAGCCATTCGATCACCGGCTCGTCGCGGCCCGTCAGCGCGCGCAGCGCCGGCACGTAGTGCGGGTTGGGCAGCATGCGCACGTCGAACACGTAGTCCGCATCGAGCGGCACGCCGCGCTTGAAGGCGAAGGATTCGAACACCAGCGTCAGCGCGTTCTGCGGCGCCGAGATCAGCCCCTTGATGTAGCTCTGCAGCTGCGCGGGGCGGATGAGGCTGGTGTCGATCACGTCGGCGCCGTCGCGCAGGTCGGCCAGCAATTCGCGTTCGAGTTCGATGGCTTGCACCAGCACGCGGTGCTGTTCGGGCACGTCGGTGCGGCTTTCCTGGCGCGAGAGCGGGTGGCGCCGGCGGGTTTCCGAATAGCGGCGCAACAGTGCGTCGGTGGTCGCGTCGAGGAACAGCGAGCGCAGCGAGACGCCGTCGGCGCGCAGCGCTTCGAGCTGCTGCGGAACGATCGGCAGCGACACGCCGCTGCGCACGTCCATCGCGATCGCCACGCGCGTGGCCTGCTGTTCGTGCTGCAGCGCGATGAAAGCGGTGAGCAGTTCGGGCGGCAGGTTGTCGACGCAGTAGTAGCCGGCGTCTTCCAGCGCGTGCAGCGCCACCGACTTGCCGGAGCCCGACATGCCGGTGATGAGGACGAGGTCGAGATTCATGTTCATGGGGCGGTCGCCGGCGTCTTGTGGCCCAGCATTTCGCGCGCATGGGCCAGCGAGGTAGCCGACACCTTTTCGCCGCCGAGCATGCGGGCGATTTCGCGGGCGCGGTCGTCAGCGGCGAGGCGCGACACGCCGCTTTCGGTGCGCGGGCCGTCCGTGCCGGCCGCCGTCGTCTGGCGCTTGGCGACCACGAGGTGGTGATCGGCGCAGGCTGCCACCTGCGGAAGATGGGTCACGGCGAGCACCTGGCGGTCGCGGCCGAGTTGCTTCATGAGGCGGCCCACGGTTTCGGCAACGGCACCGCCGACGCCGGCATCGACCTCGTCGAAGATCAGCGTCTGCGCGGCGCCCAGTTCGCTGGTCGTCACGGCGATGGCCAGTGCGATGCGCGAGAGCTCACCACCCGAGGCCACCTTGCCGATGGCGCGCGGCGTGCTGCCGGCGTGGCCAGCCACCAGGAACGAGATTTCTTCGAGGCCGGCGCGGCCGGGCTGTGCCAGCGGCTGCAGGTCGACGTCGAAGCGCCCGCCCTGCATGCCCAGGCCCTGCATCGCCTGCGTGACGGCTTGGGCCAGGCGCGGCGCGGCCTGCTTGCGGATCTTGCCGAGGGCCTTGGCTTCCTTCATGTAGGCCTGCTGGGTGTTCTGCTCGGCGCGTTCCAGGCCTTCGAGGTCGCTTTGCGCGTCGAGCGCCTGCAGCTCCGCCTGCCAGCCGGCCAGCAGCGCGGGCAGCTCGGCCGGCGTGCGCTTGTAGCGGCGCGCAAGCGACATCCACAGGCCCATGCGCTCGTCGAGTTCGGCGAGGGTCTTGGGATCGGTGTCGGTGTCGCGCAGGTAGCCGTGCAGCGAGTGGGCCGCGTCCGAGGCCTGCGCCACGCAGGAGGCGAGCACCTCGCCCAGCGTGCGGAATTCGGGCTCGATGTGCTCGCAGTTCTGCAGCAGCGTCGCGGCGCGCGTGAGGGCGGCGAGGGCGCCGTTGTCGTCGTCTTCGAGCGCCTGGCTTGCGCCCTGGGCCGCGTCGATGAGCGCCTGCGCGTTCGAGATGCGTGAATGGTGGGCCGAGAGTTCTTCCCATTCGTCGGCGCCTGGCGCCAGCTTCGCGACTTCGGAAATCTGCCACTGCAGCCGCTCGCGCTCGCGCTGCAGCGAGTCTTGCGCCGAGCGTGCGTGCTCGAGCGCCGAGAGCGCCTGGCGCCAGCTCTGCCAGGCGGCGTCGAGCGCGTCGGTGCGCGCGCCCGCGTAGGCGTCGAGCAGGCCGCGCACGGCCTCGGGGCGGGTCAGGCTCTGCCAGGCGTGCTGGCCGTGGATGTCGAGCAGGCGGTCGCCGAGTTCGCGCAGTTGCGTGGCGGTGGCGGGGCTGCCGTTGATCCAGCCGCGGCTGCGTCCCTGCAGATCGACCGTGCGGCGCAGCAGCAGGCCGTCGCCCGCCTCGAAGCCGCCTTCGTCGAGCCAGCCGGCCAGGGCCGGGTCGGCGTCGAACTCGGCGCTCACGTCGAGCCGCTCGGCGCCTTCGCGCACGGCGCCGGCGTCGGCGCGGTTGCCCAGCGCCAGCTGCAGTGCGTCGATCAGGATGGACTTGCCGGCGCCGGTTTCCCCGGTCAGCACCGTGAAGCCGGCGGACAGGTCGAGTTCAAGGGACCGCACGATCACGAAGTCGCGCAGTGCGATGCGTCGCAAAGCCATCTCAGTTCGTCCTCAAGCTGGGGGCGTGGTCCTTCATTCAGGAGCCCCCTTCGTTCCAATGGAGTTTTTTCCGCAGCGTGTCGAAGTAGCTCCAGCCGCGCGGGTGCAGGAAGCGCACCCGGAAATCGGAGCGGCGCACCACCACGCGGTCGCCGATGGCGAGCGAGGCGAGCGACTGCATGTCGAAATTGGCGCTGGCGTCGCGCCCGCTCACCAGCTCGATCACGATCTCGTCGGCGTCGGGCAGCAATACGGGGCGGTTGGACAGCGTGTGCGGCGCGATCGGCACCATCACCCAGCCCGGCACCGCCGGATGCAGCAGCGGCCCGCCGGCCGACAGCGCGTAGGCTGTCGAGCCCGTGGGCGACGCGATGATCAGCCCGTCGGCGCGCTGGTTGGCCACGAAATGGCGGCCCACCGACACGCGCATCTCGACCATGCCCGAGGTGGCGCCGCGGTTGACCACCACGTCGTTCATCGCGAGCGCGTCGAACACCACGGCCTCGTCGCGGAGCACCTGCGCGTGCATCAGGCTGCGGTGGTCTTCTTCGTATTCGCCGGCCAGCATGGGGATCAGCGTGGCCTGGTAGTTGTCCAGCGGGATGTCGGTGATGAAGCCGAGCCGGCCGCGGTTGATGCCGATGAGCGGGATGCCATAGCACGCGAGCTGGCGGCCGATGCCGAGCATGGTGCCGTCACCGCCGACCACGAGGCCGAGGTCGCAGCGCTGGCCGATTTCTTCGACCGAGAGCGCCTGGTAGCGCGGGTGGGGCGGTGCGTCGGTGTCCTCGCAGGACGAACGCTCCACGAACACCGTGCAACCCTGCGATTCGAGGAAGGCGCCGATGCCCTCCATCACGCCGTCGCGCGCATCGGCCTGCGCCCGGGCGCCGGAAGCCTGGTATTTGCCGATCAGGGCGACGTGACGAAAGCGTGAGGTCATAGCTCACAAATTACAACACTAAAATCTTGCAATGCTGGACGACCGTGCCAAGTTGCTGTTGAAGACGCTGGTCGAGCGTTACATCGCCGATGGGCAACCCGTCGGATCACGCACGCTCTCGCGTTCGGCGGGGCTGGATCTCTCGCCCGCGACCATCCGCAACGTCATGTCCGACCTCGAGGCGCTGGGGCTCATTGCAAGCCCCCACACCTCGGCCGGACGCGTGCCGACCACGCGCGGCTACCGGCTCTTCGTCGACACCATGCTGACCGCGCAGCGCGAGCAGATGAGCACGCCGAGCTTGGCGGCCGACCAGCCGCAGAAGGTGATTGCCAACGCCGCCCACCTGCTGTCGAACCTGTCGCAGTTCGTCGGTGTGGTGATGGCGCCGCGGCGCGCCTCGGTGTTCAAGCAGATCGAATTCCTGCGCCTGTCGGAGCGGCGGCTGCTGGTGATCATCGTCTCGCCCGACGGCGACGTGCAGAACCGCGTGATCTTTCCGGAGTCCGATTATTCGCAGTCGCAACTGGTCGAGGCCTCGAACTACATCAATGCGCATTTCGCGGGCCTGACGATCGAGCAGGTGCGCGACCGGCTGCAGTCCGAGGTCGAGAAGCTGCGCGGTGAAATCGCCGCGCTGATGCAGGCCGCGGTGCAGGTCAGCTCCGAAGTGCTCACCGACGCCCAGGCCGACGACGTCGTGATCTCCGGCGAGCGCAACCTGCTGTCGGTGACCGATTTCTCCAGCGACATGGGGCAGCTGCGGCGCGCTTTCGATCTTTTTGAAGAGAAGGCGCAGCTGATGCGGCTGCTCGACGTGTCGAGCAAGGCCGAGGGCGTGCGCATCTTCATCGGCGGCGAAAGCCAGGTCGTGCCCTTCGAGGAGCTGTCGATCGTCAGCGCCAACTACGAGGTCGACGGCCAGGTGGTGGGCACGCTGGGCGTGATCGGCCCGACCCGCATGCCGTACGACCGCATGATCCAGATCGTCGACATCACGTCGCGGCTGGTGAGCAACGCGCTGAGCCACCGCAAGTAAGCGGCTGCGCGCGGCGCATAGAATCGGGCCCGCGTGGGCCGTTAGCTCAGTTGGTTAGAGCAGCGGACTCATAATCCGTTGGTCGAGTGTTCAAGCCACTCACGGCCTACCACCACACATTCCCCCCTCTGCAGACACTCCGACGAAGGCCGCATTGCGCGGCCTTTTTCTTTGCAGCCGCGAGGGCGCGAGCGAGGCCTGCGGCCGCCGCCGATTTCACCTACGGCAAACACAGGATTCCTTCAGGTTGCAATGCAACATCGAAGGCAGAATGCACCATTTGAGTGCAAATGTAACGAGCCGGGTGATCCCTGCGCGCGCCGCACTGCGATTCCCGATGGCCATGACCCCGCTTTTCAAGCTCCTGCTTCCGATGGCCCTGCTCGCGCTCGCTGCATGCGGCGCCAAGCAGGCTTCCACCACCGATGACGCGCCGCCCGAAGTCGGCGTGGTGGCGCTGCACGCCAGCGACGTGGCCGTGCATACCGAGCTCGCGGGCCGCACGGCCGCCTACCGCGTCTCCGAGGTGCGGCCGCAGGTCAACGGCATCGTGCGCAAGCGGCTGTTCGAAGAGGGCGGCATGGTCCGCGCGGGACAGGTGCTGTACGAGATCGAGCCCGGCCCGTTCGAGGCCGCGCACGAGCAGGCGCAGGCCACGCTGGCCACCTCGCAGGCCGCCATCGCCAGCCTGCGCGGCAAGGCCGATCGCTTCGGCGAACTGGTCAAGGCCAATGCCGTGAGCAGGCAGGAGCACGAAGAAGCGCGGGCGGCGCTGGTGCAGGCGCAAGCCGGCGTGAAGGCCGCGCAGGCGGCCGTGAAGGCGGCGCGCATCAACCTCGACTTCACGCGCATCACCGCGCCCATCGCGGGACGCATCGGCCGCTCCGCCGTGACCGAAGGCGCGCTCGTGGCGTCGGGCCAGGCGATGGCGCTGGCCACGATCCAGCGGCTCGACCCGATCTATGTCGACGTCGTGCAGTCGAGCCTGGAACTGACGAAGCTCAAGCGTCGCTTCATCTCGGGCGACATGGCGCCGGCCAGCACCCAGGTCCGCCTGCGCATGGAAGACGGCCTGCCTTACCCGCATGCCGGCACGCTGAAGTTCTCCGAGGTGGCTGTCGACGAGGCCACCGGCTCGGTCACGCTGCGCGCGGAATTCCCGAACCCGCAAGGGCTGCTGCTGCCCGGCATGTACGTGCGCGCGCAGGTCGAGTCCGGCGTGGAGCGCCAGGCCATCCTGGCGCCGCAGCGCGGCGTGGCGCGCAACGAGAAGGGCGAGCCGACCGCGCTGGTGGTGGCGGCCGACAACAAGGTCGAGTTGCGCGCGCTCGAAGTGCGCAGCACCGAGGGCGAGCACTGGGTCGTGACCCGGGGCCTGCGCGAGGGCGACCGCCTGGTGGTCGACGGCCTGCAGCGCGCACGCCCGGGCGAAAAAGTGAAGCCGGTGCCGGTGTCCACGGCGGGCGCATCGTCCGCTGCTGCGCCTTCGCCGGCAGATTGATCAGAAGCGACAACCTCCCGTGATCGCTCATTTCTTCATCCAGCGGCCCGTCTTCGCCTGGGTCATCGCCATCCTCATCATGCTGGCCGGCGGCGTGGCCATTCGCACGCTGCCGGTGTCGCAGTACCCGGACATCGCGCCGCCGACCGTGGTCGTGTCGGCCAACTACCCCGGCGCCTCGGCGCAGGCGGTGGAAAACAGCGTCACGCAGGTGCTCGAGCAGCAGCTCAAGGGCATCGACGGCCTGATGTATTTCAAGTCGACCAGCAGCGCCGCCGGCTGGGCCGAGATCAACGTCACCTTCCGCCAGGGCATCGACCCCGACACCGCGCAGGTGCAGGTGCAGAACAAGGTCAGCCAGGCCACCAGCCGGCTGCCGCAGGCGGTGCAGCAGCAGGGCGTGACGGTCGCCAAGTCGCAGAACAACTTCCTGCTGATCGTGGCGCTCTACGACGAGACCGGCCAGCGCACCGACACCGACATCGCCGACTGGATGGCCAGCAACCTGCGCGACCCGATCAGCCGCGTGGACGGCGTGGGCTCGGTGCAGGCCTTCGGCGCGGCGTACGCCATGCGCATCTGGCTCGACCCGCACCGGCTGGCCAGCTACCAGCTGATGCCGTCCGACGTCACGGCCGCCATCACCGCGCAGAACACGCAGGTGTCGGTGGGCGAGATCGGCGCGCGGCCGTCGGCGCCGACGCAGCACCTGAACGCCACCGTCACCGCGATGTCGCGGCTGCAGACGCCCGACCAGTTCAAGGCCATCGTGCTCAAGACGCAGGCCGACGGCGCCGTGGTGCGGCTGGGCGACGTGGCGCGCGTGGAGATCGGCAGTGAGTCGTATGCCGAAACCACGCGCCTGAACGGCCACCCGGCCGCGGGCTCGGCCGTGATGCTGGCGCCCGGTGCCAACGCGCTGACCACCGCCCGCGCGGTGAAGGCGCGCATTGCCGAGCTCGAACGCTCGCTGCCCGCGGGCCTGCGCGTGGCCTATGCGGAAGACACGACGCGCTTCGTCAAGATCTCGATCCAGTCGGTCATCCGGACGCTGCTGGAGGCCATCGCGCTGGTGGTGGTCGTGATGTTCCTCTTCCTGCAGAACTGGCGCGCCACGGTGATCCCCGCGATCACCGTGCCGGTGGTGCTGCTGGGCACCTTCGGCGTGCTGGCGGCCTTCGGCTATTCGATCAACGTGCTCACGCTGTTCGGCATGGTGCTGGCCATCGGCCTGCTGGTGGACGACGCGATCGTGGTGGTGGAGAACGTCGAGCGCGTCATGCACGAAGAGGGGCTCGATGCGAAGGCCGCCACGATCAAGTCGATGAAGGAAATCACCGGCGCGCTGGTCGGCATCGCGGTGGTGGTGTCGGCGGTGTTCCTGCCCATGGCCTTCTTCGGCGGCTCGGTGGGCGTGATCTATCGGCAGTTCTCGGTGACCATCATCGCGTCGATGGTGCTGTCGGTGGTGGTGGCCATCGTGCTCATCCCGGCGCTGTGCGCGCGCTTCCTGAAGGCCGGCGTGCCGCCGCGCACGCGCGGCTTCCTAGGCGCCTTCAACCGCCGCTTCGACGCCGCGCAAGGCCGCTACGTGGGCGTGCTGGGCCGCATCCTGCGCAAGCCGCTGCGCTTCACGGCGGTGTACGTCGCCATCGTGGCCGGCATGGGCCTGCTGTACCTCAGCCTGCCCGGCGGCTTCCTGCCGGAAGAGGACCAGGGCAGCGTGATGGTGATCGCGACGCTGCCGGCCGGCGCCACCTCGGGCCGCACCGACGAAGTGAACCGCGCCATCGAAAAGCATTTTCTCGAGACCGAGAAGGACACGACCGACACCATCTTCACGCTCACCGGCTGGAGCTACAGCGGCTCGGGGCAGAACATGGGCATGGCGTTTGTCTCGCTGAAGGACTGGTCTGAGCGCGCCAGCGCCGACAAGCGCGCGCACGCCATCGTCGAGCGTGCCGGCAAGGCGCTGGCCAAGCAGCAGCGCGACGCCGAGGTCTTCGGCATGGTGCCGCCGCCCATCGAGGGGCTGGGTGAATCGAACGGCTTCGAGTTCTGGCTGCAGGACACCTCGGGCATGGGCGCCGAGCGGCTGTTGCAGGCGCGCGAAAAGCTGGTGCGCGAGGCCAACAAGGACCCGCGCCTGCAGTCGGTGCGCGCCAACAGCGTGGCCGGCACGCCGCAGCTGCAGGTCGACATCGACCAGCTGAAGGCCTCGGCGCTGCGGCTGTCGCTGGACGACGTGAACTCCACGCTGGGCATTGCCTGGGGCGGCAGCTACGTCAACGACTTCATCGACCGCGGCCGCGTGAAGCGCGTGTACGTGCAGGCCGATGCGCCGTACCGCTCGGCGCCGGACGACATCGGCCAGTGGTTCGTGCGCGGCAGCACGGGGGCGATGACGCCGTTCTCGGCTTTTGCCACCACGCGCTGGTCGCAGGGCGCGTCGCAGCTGGAGCGCTACAACGGCCTGCCCGCGGTGCAGATCCAGGGCGCGGCCGCGCAGGGCACCAGCTCGGGCACGGCCATGGCGGCCATCGAGACCCTCGCGAAGAAGCAGAGCGGCACGGGCCAGGCCTGGAGCGGCCTGTCGTACCAGGAGCGGCTGTCGGGTGGGCAGGCGCCGCTGCTGTTCGCGCTGTCGATCCTCGTGGTGTTCCTGTGCCTGGCGGCGCTGTACGAGAGCTGGTCGGTGCCGGTGTCGGTGATGCTGGTGATTCCGCTGGGCGTGCTCGGCGCGGTGATCGCGGCGGCGCTGCGCGGGTTGTCGAACGACATCTACTTCCAGGTCGGGCTGCTCGCGACCATCGGGCTGTCGGCCAAGAACGCGATCCTGATCATCGAGTTCGCGGAGGCCGCGCTGCGCCGTGGCGTGCCGCTGCTCGAAGCGGTGGCCGAAGGCGCGCGCCTGCGGCTGCGACCGATCCTGATGACCTCGCTGGCCTTCCTGGCGGGCGTGATCCCGCTGGCCGTGGCCACCGGCGCGGGCTCGGGCAGCCAGGTCGCGATCGGCACCGGGGTGTTCGGCGGCGTGCTCGCGGCGACGGCACTGGGCATCTTCTTCGTGCCGCTGTTCTACCTGCTGGTGAAGCGCGTGGCCGCACGGCTGATGGGGCGCAAGGCGGAGGGCGGCGAACAGGTGGCCTGAGGCCGTCGCATCACAACGTCGTGAAGCTTTTTTGAAGGCCTCGCCGGAACAGCGCTTTCGGCGGGGTAGAATTCAAGGCTGCGCGGCTGTAGCTCAGTTGGATAGAGTACTTGGCTACGAACCAAGGGGTCGTGGGTTCAATTCCTGCCAGCCGCACCATCTCTCGAATAGCCTGGAAGAGTTTCTCTTCCAGGCTATTTTCGTTTGGGGCCCTCGCACAGAGGGTTTCGTTGCCCGCATTCGCTGCGCGGCAGGCGCCCACAAAAAAGCCGCCCGAGGGCGGCTTTTTGACGTCGATACGGACAGCTGCCAGGCCGGGCCTGCGCAGCGTCGCACCATGCGTCTTACTTCTTCTTGGCGACGGCCTTCTTGGCGGGAGCCTTGGCGACGACTGCCTTCGTGACAGCAGCCTTCTTGGGAGCGGCGGCCTTCTTGGCAGCAGGTGCAGCAGCGGCCTTTTCAGCCTTGCGCTTGGCGGCCTTGGGGTCGATGGCGGCCTTGAAGGCAGCGCCGGCGACGAACTTCGGCACCTTGGTGGCGGCGATCTTGATCTTGGTGCCGGCCTGGGGGTTGAAGCCCGAGCGTGCAGCGCGTGCGACTTGCTTGAAAGTACCGAAGCCGACCAGCTGGACCGAATCGCCCTTCTTCACGGCAGCGACGACGCTGCTGGTGATCGTTTCGAGGACGCGTGCGGCCTCGGCCTTGCTCAGGTTGTGGGTGGTGGCGATCTTCTCGACCAGTTCGATGCGGTTCATTCAGTATTCCTTGGATGGTATGGCGCCGTGTTGCCTACGGCGGCCCAGGCTTATTCCGGGCGGGGCGGAGTGTACCGGGTCGGAAGGGTCACTTTGGAGCGGCGCGGGCCGGATGCGTTGCAACAAGCCCCATTGCGGGCGGCCGTTGTCCGTATTTTCAGCTTTCGATCACAAAGGTTGGGACGGGCGAAAAAACACGCTATAATCGAAAGCTGTGCGGCTGTAGCTCAGTTGGATAGAGTACTTGGCTACGAACCAAGGGGTCGTGGGTTCAATTCCTGCCAGCCGCACCACTCTTCAAGGGTTAGCTCGTTTTTCGAGCTAACCCTTTTTCTTTGGCCGGTCATTGCACCGTGCCCGCATCAAGGACGCGCCGGTCGCACGTCCTTCCAGAGGCCGGCCCGCTTGGCCCTGGCTTCTTCCTCCGCGAATTCATACTGCCCGCGCTCCTGGGGCGACAGGCGTTGCGCCTGTGCGGGCTGCCAGCGCGCCAATCCGACGGTCAGCAATGCCAAGCCTGCGTCGAGCGTCCTCGGGCCGTTGGGTGCCGAGTCCGGCGTCACCATCACGCGGCAGATGCGCTCGCGGGCATGGGATGTGGACGCGTCGCAGTCGACGTTCGCTGGCTTCAGGCGGACCATGTCGTGCATCTTCTGTCGGGCCTGCTCGGCGAAGGGCTGCCCGGGCTTCGGCGCCTCGATGCCCTGCAGGCGCACACGACGCCACGCACTGGCGCTGGCCGCGTCGCCGCAGCGGGCGGTGAGGGTGTCGCCGCTATGGATGCTCACGACGAAGCAGGTCTGCGTCCTGGCGTGGGTGTCGAAGGGAAGAAAGCCCAGTACGGCAGCAAGGACCGTGAGAGCGTACAAATGAAGCCCCGCCGAGGCATGGCGACGGCATGGGAAATGTCCGGTGGCGATCACGGGGGGGCTCCTGTCTCCTGGGCATAGCGGTTGCGGCAAACTCACCGGCTTGTAGGGCGCGGCAAGGGCGCCCAGTATTTCCGATTTGAAGGGCTCTGCATTGAACAAGGCATTCACCAAGGAGTCGGACGCCGATGCGGACGACGACGATGACGGCGCAGGCGGCGCCGCATCCGCGCTGCCGGCGGGCAGCAAGAACTACATCACGCCCGAGGGTTACGCGCGCCTGCGCGACGAGCTGCTGCAGCTGATGGACGAGGAGCGCCCCAAGGTCGTGGAGGCCGTGCACTGGGCTGCGAAGAACGGCGACCGCTCCGAGAACGGCGACTACCTCTACGGCAAGAAGCGCCTGCGAGAGATCGACCGGCGCATCCGCTTCCTCGGCAAGCGGCTCGAGATCGCGGAGATCACCGACCCGTCGGTGCACCATGGTCGCGACCAGGTCTTCTTCGGCGCCACGGTCCGCTATGTCGACGAGGCCGGCGACGAGCGCAGCGTCACGATCCTCGGCATCGACGAGGCCGCGAGCGCCAAGTCGGAGGTCAGCTGGATTTCTCCCATCGCACGCGCGCTGCTCAAGGCGCGCGAAGGCGACGTGGTGAAGCTCGTGACACCCGGCGGGGCGCACGAGGTGGAGATTCTGTCGGTGAGCTATCCGGCGCCGCGCACGCCGGCGAACTGACGAGCGAGCGAGCTCAGGGCGCCGGAATCGTCCGCGCCGCGGTCAGCACCGACGCGGTCCGGCGCGCGGCGCGCAGCACGGCATCGAGGTGCGTGCGGTCGCGCACCGCGATCACGAAACGCAGGTCGGTCGAATCCTGCGGGGTCTCGTCGGCCATTTCCACGTGCGTGATGTCAGCCTCGGCGTCGGCCAGCGTGGCCGCCACGCGAGCCAGCACGCCCTTGTCGTTGCGCACGGTGATGACCACGCCGGTCTCGAAGGCGCGCGTGGGCTCGTCGGCCCATTCGACCGCGAAGAAGCGCTCGCTGTCCTTGTTGCGCAGGCGCTGGCCCACGCCGCAGTCGTCGGTGTGCACCACCAGCCCTTCGCCGTGTCCGAGGTAGCCGACGATCTGGTCGCCGGGAATGGGCCGGCAGCACTGCGCAAAGCGCACGGAAGAGTTCTCGCTGCCATCGAGCGTGACGGCGCCCTGCGACACGGCCTCGTGCGACGTGAAGCGCTCGCGGCTCAGGAGGAGGGCGTCGGGGCGCTCGCCGATCTCGGCCAGCAGCGCCATGAGCCGCTTGGCGACGATGCTGGCGATGCGCTTGCCCAGGCCGATGTCGGTCAGCAGCTCGGCGCGGGTGCGGTTGCCGGTGAAGCGCAGCAGCTTCTCCCACAGCGCCTGGTGTTCGTCGTCTTCCTCGGGCAGCTTGCCCAGGCCTTCGGCGCGCAGCGCCTGCGCCAGCAGCTTCTCGCCCAGGCCTTCGGACTCGGCATGCGCCAGCGTCTTCAGGTAGTGGCGGATCTTGGAGCGTGCCCGGCCGGTGCGCACGAAGCCCAGCCACGCGGGGTTGGGCGTGGACACGGGCGCGGTGATCACCTCGACCACGTCGCCGTTCTTCAGCTCGGTGCGCAGCGGGACCTGGTCGCCGTTGATGCGCGCGGCCGAGGTGTGGTCGCCGATGTTGCTGTGGATGGCGTACGCGAAGTCGACCACCGTGGCGCCACGTGGCAGCGCCATGATCTGGCTCTTGGGCGTGAAGACGTAGACGGCGTCGGGAAACAGGTCGACCTTGACGTGGTCCCAGAACTCGGCGGCGTCGCGCGTCTCGTCCTGGATGTCGAGCAGCGACTGCAGCCACTTGGTGCCCAGCCGGTCGTTGCTCGCGGCATTGGGCTCGGCGGCCTTGTAAAGCCAGTGCGCGGCGACGCCCGATTCGGCCACGACATGCATGGCCTCGGTGCGCAGCTGGAACTCCACGCTCACGCCGGCAGGGCCCACCAGCGTGGTGTGCAGCGACTGGTAGCCGTTGAGCTTGGCGATCGCGATGTGGTCCTTGAACTTGCCCGGCAGCGGCTTGTACATCTGGTGCAGGATGCCCAGGCCGGTGTAGCAGGCGATCACGTTCGGCACGATGAGCCGGAAGCCGTAGATGTCGGTGACCTGCGCGAAGCTCAGGTGTTTTTCTTCCATCTTGCGGTAGATGGAATAGAGCGTTTTCTCGCGGCCCGCGATGCGCAGCGTCATGCCGGCGGCGGAGAAGGCCGTCTCGACTTCTTTCTGCACCTTCTGGATCAGGTCGCGTCGTCGTCCGCGGGCCTTGGCGACAGCCTTGGCCAGCGTGGCGTAGCGCCAGGGCTTGAGGTGGCGGAACGACAGGTCCTGTAGCTCGCGGTAGGTCTGGTTCAGGCCCAGCCGGTGCGCGATGGGGGCGTAGATCTCGAGCGTTTCACGCGAGATGCGGGCCCACTTTTCGCGCGGCGCATCGGCCAGCGTGCGCATGTTGTGCGTGCGGTCGGCCAGCTTGACCAGGATGACGCGCACATCGCGCGCCATGGCCAGCAGCATCTTGCGGAAGGACTCGGCCTGGTTCTCTTCGCGCGTGTTGAACTGCAGCTTGTCCAGCTTGGTGAGCCCGTCGACCAGCTCGGCAACCGGTGCGCCGAAGCGCTCGATGAGTTCCGGCTTGGTGACGCCGCAATCTTCGATGGCATCGTGCAGCAGCGCGGCCATGAGCGCCTGGGCATCGAGCTTCCATTCGGCGCACTGCGCCGCCACGGCGATGGGGTGGGTGATGTACGGCTCGCCACTGTTGCGCAGCTGCCCGAGGTGGGCCTCGTCGGCGAAGCGGTAGGCCCGGCGCACCAGCTCGGTGTCTTCGGGGCTCAGGTAGTCGAGGCGGGCCGTCAGCGCAGCAAAACTCGCGGCGGCCGCGTTCAGCGCCGCCGGACTCGGTTTCGGCGTGGGGGACGGAGGTTTGGCGACCGCGCTCATGGCTACCACTTTAGCGTGACCGCTCTGTGGACGCGTCCAGACGTAAAAAAAGCACCGCAATGCGGTGCCTTTTCGTTGCGGGGCTGCGTCAGATCAGCCCGGCACTTTCTTGAGCATCTCGATGCCGATCTTGCCTTCGGCGATTTCGCGCAGGGCCGTGACGGCGGGCTTGTTCTTGCTCTCGATCTTGGGTGCGTGGCCTTGGCTCAGCATGCGCGCACGGTACGTGGCGGCGAGAACGAGCTGGAAACGGTTCGGGATCTGAACGAGACAATCTTCGACGGTGATGCGGGCCATGATGAATTCTTTCGGTCGGTGAGCGGGGATTTCAAGGGATGTTCAGTGCGGCGAACGTATCGGCACGGGCTCTGCGCTGTGCGGAATACCGCAGCCGCTGCGCGTGGACGATCGCCTTGAGATCGAAAAGCGCGCGCTCAAATAACTCGTTGATTATAACGAAATCGAATTTTCCGGCCTGGGCCATCTCTTCGGCCGCGTTCTTCAGGCGCAGTTCGATCACCGCCGCGCTGTCTTCGCCGCGCCGCTCGAGGCGGGAGCGCAGCTCTTCCCAGCTGGGCGGGAGGATGAAGATCATGACCGCGTTGGCAAAGGTCTTGCGGATCTGCAGCGCGCCCTGGAAGTCGATTTCGAGGATCACGTCGGTGCCCAGGGCCACCCGCTCCTCGACCGCCTTCTTCGACGTGCCGTAGCGGTGGCCGTGCACGTGGGCCCATTCGACGAAGCCGTCGGCCGCGATCAGGGCGTCGAACTCGCTCGGGGAGGCGAAAAAGTACTCCCGGCCGTGCTTTTCCTGCCCGCGCGGGGGGCGCGTGGTGTGGGAGACCGAGGGCTGAACGGCCGAGTCGAGCTCCATGAGCGCCTTGACCAGGCTCGATTTGCCGGCGCCGCTGGGCGCGGCGACCACGAAGATATTGCCGGGGTAGTCCATGGGTAGGCTCGTCGTCATTCGATGTTCTGCACCTGCTCGCGCATCTGTTCGATGAGGACCTTCATGTCCACGCCGATGCGCGTGAGTTCCAGGGCTGCCGACTTGGAGCCCAGGGTGTTGGCTTCGCGGTGCAGTTCCTGGATCAGGAAATCCAGCCGCTTGCCGATCTCGCCGCCCTTCTTGAGCAGCCGCTCGATCTCGTCGAGGTGCGAATTCAGCCGCGTGAGCTCTTCCGCCACGTCGATGCGGATCGCGAAGGCGGTGGCCTCGGTCAGGGCGCGGTCCTGGGCGGCTTCGGGCAGCGTGCCGCCCGTGCCGGCGGTCAGGCCCATGGCCTCCTGCCAGCGTTCCAGGAAGCGGGTGCGCTGCTGTTCGACCAGCTGCGGCACCAGCGGGCCAGCCTGCTGCACCAGGGTGCGCAGCTGGGCCAGGTGGGCCTCGAGCATCTTGGCCAGCCGGGCGCCTTCGCGCTGGCGGGCCGACATCAGGGCCTCCAGGGCCTTGCCTGCCACGTCGAGCAGGTCGGGGCCCCAGTCGCCGCGCGTGGCGCCGTCGCCGCCGGCCAGCCGCAGCACGTCGGCCACGCTGAGCTCGCGGGCGCCGGGCAGCCAGGCACGGATGCCGTCCTGCACGCCGTTCAGCCGCTGAAGCAGCTTGACGGAGGGCTCGACCACGCCCGCCTGGGACGTGTTCTCGATGGCCGCGCGCACCTCGACCTTGCCGCGCTTGAGCTTGCCCGTGAGCAGCTCGCGCAGCGCGGTCTCATGCTGGCGCAACTCCTCGGGGAGCTTGAAGGTGAGGTCGAGAAAGCGGCTGTTGACCGAGCGGATTTCGACCCCGAGCCGGCCCGCGGCGGAGGGCCGTGCATCGGCTTCGGAGTGGCTGCCTGCGGGGCCGTTCTGGCCGCTGGCGTAGCCGGTCATGCTGTAAACTGGCATTGCGCCTCACTGTGGTTTTGCTTGCAAGCACCGAGGCGTCGGTACAGCGTTCGCTTGCCGCACCATCGCCTTCGGGCGAAACTCCCGGATTATGTCAAAGGTCAAGCCTACGCCCCTGTTGCCCGATACGGTCATTGGCGGATATCGCGTTGTTCGCCGGCTTTCCGCGGGCGGTTTCGGCGTGGTCTACCTCGCGATCGACCCGAACGGCCAGCAGGTCGCCGTCAAGGAATACCTGCCTTCGTCGCTCGCCACGCGGGGCCCCGGCGAGCTGGCGCCGCAGGTGCCGCCCGAGAAGCTGTCGCTGTACCGACTGGGGCTCAAGAGCTTCTTCGAAGAAGGCCGCTCGCTCGCGCAGATTTCGCATGCGTCGGTGGTCAGCGTGCTCAATTTCTTCCGCGAAAACGAGACCGTCTACATGGTCATGAACTACCTGGAGGGCGCGACCCTGCAGGATTTCGTGGTCACGGCGCGCGACCTGAAGCGGCAGAAGGTGTTCCGCGAATCGACCATCCGTTCGCTGTTCGACGAAATCCTGCGCGGCCTGCGCATCGTCCACCAGTACAAGATGCTGCACCTGGACATCAAGCCCGCCAACATCTTCGTCACCGACGACGACCGCGCCGTGCTGATCGACTTCGGCGCCGCGCGCGAGGTGCTCAGCAAGGAAGGCATCTTCATCCGCCCGATGTACACGCCCGGCTTCGCCGCACCCGAGATGTACCGGCGCGACTCGTCGATGGGCCCCTGGACCGACATCTACGCCATCGGTGCCTGCATCTACGCCTGCATGCAGGGCTATCCGCCCAACGACGCACCCCGGCGCATCGAGAAAGACCGCCTGAGCCTGTCGCTCTCGCGCTTGCGCGGCGTGTACTCCGACAACCTCATCGAGGTGGTCGAGTGGTGCATGTCGCTCGACCCGCTCTCGCGCCCGCAGTCGGTGTTTGCCCTGCAAAAGGAGCTCAGCCGCGAAGGCGAGCGCCGCTACACCAAGCTCACGGTCGGCGAAAAGGTGCGCCTGTCGATCGACAACATCCGCTCCTTCGACAAGAAGAGCCTGCCGCGCGCCGCCGCGCCCACCACCCGTCCGGCCTGATCGACATGAAGTTCTCCGTGTTCCAGGTCAGCCGCAAGGGCGGCCGTCTCAAGAACGAAGACCGCATGGGCTACTGCTACACGCGGGAGTCGGGCCTGTTCGTGCTCGCCGACGGCATGGGCGGTCATCCTGAAGGCGAAGTGGCGGCCCAGCTGGCGCTGCAGACCATCGCCGCGCTGTACCAGCGCGAGGCCCGCCCCACCGTGAAGGACGTGAAGGCCTTCCTGGCCGAATCGGCCATGTCGGCGCACCAGCAGATCATGCGGTACGCGAGCCACAAGGCGATGCTCGACACGCCCCGCACCACGGTCGTCGCGGCCGTGCTGCAGAACGCGACCGCCACCTGGCTGCATTGCGGCGACTCGCGCCTGTACGTCGTGCGTGACGGCCGCCTGCTGACCCGCACGCGCGACCACTCGCATGCCGAGCGCCCCAAGCCCCACGGTGCCACCGACGCGCCCGTCAACCGCAACCTGTTGCTGACCTGCCTGGGCTCGCCGACCACGCCGCTGTTCGATGTGTCGGCGCCGCTGCCGCTGCAGCGCGGCGACCGCCTCATGCTGTGCTCCGACGGCGTCTGGGGCGTGCTCGACGACGCCGTCATCGTGCACACCCTGTCGTCCGGCAAGCCCGTGTCCGACGCCGCGCCCGACCTCGCCGAGATGGCGCTGCGCAAGGGCGGCGCCCACAGCGACAACGTGACGCTGATCGCGCTCGAATGGGAAATGCCCGAGACGCCCGGCGACGACCGCGGCGTGTCCACCGAAACCATCGACGACGGCGTGTTCGCCTCGACCATCCAGGCTGGCATGCCGTCCGACAGCGAGATCGACGACCTCGACGAAGACGCGATCGAACGTTCCATCGCCGAGATCAACGAAGCCATCCGCCGCTCCGCTGCACGCAAAACCTGAGCGCGCAGTTTCCCTTTTCTTCTTTCGGTTTTCTCTTTCAAAAAATGACTGCTTTCACACGAAGCGGCGGCCGCGCCGCCGATCAGCTGCGCCCCGTGCGCATCACCCGCGGCTTCACCATCCACGCCGAGGGCTCCGTGCTCATCGAGTTCGGCCAGACCCGCGTGCTGTGCACCGCCTCGGTCGAAGAAAAAGTGCCACCGCACAAGAAGGGCAGCGGTGAAGGCTGGGTCACGGCCGAATACGGCATGCTGCCGCGCGCCACCCACACCCGCAGCAGCCGCGAAGCCGCCAAGGGCAAGCAGACCGGTCGCACGCAGGAAATCCAGCGCCTCATCGGCCGCTCGATGCGCGCCGTGTTCGACCTCGCCGCCCTGGGCGAACGCACCATCCACCTCGATTGCGACGTGCTGCAGGCCGACGGCGGCACGCGCACCGCGGCCATCACCGGCGCCTTCGTGGCCGCACAGGACGCCGTCGACAAGCTGCTGGCCTCTGGCGCCCTCAAGACCTCGCCCATCAAGGGCCACGTGGCCGCCATCTCGGTGGGCATCGTCGACGGCACGCCGCTGCTCGACCTCGAGTACACCGAAGACTCGGCCTGCGACACCGACATGAACGTCGTCATGACCGGCGCCGGTCACTTCGTCGAAGTGCAGGGCACGGCCGAAGGCGTGGCCTTCACGCGCGACGAAATGAACCTCCTGCTCGGCCTGGCCGAGAAGGGCATTGGCGAACTCGTGAGCCTGCAGCAGCAGGCCCTGCTTTCGAACTGAACGACGACTACAACCAACGAGCCACTGGCGCCCGTTCATCGGGCATCACAGCCATCTTTGACTTTCCATGAAACTGGTTCTGGCTTCCAACAACGCGGGCAAGCTCGCCGAACTCCAGCAGCTGTTTGCCGAGCTGTCCGTCACCCTGGTGCCGCAGTCGGCACTCGGCGTGGGCGAGGCTGAAGAACCCTTCCGCACCTTCGTCGAGAACGCGCTCACCAAGGCGCGCCACGCCAGCGCCGCCACCGGCCTGCCGGCCATTGCCGACGACGCGGGCCTGTGCGTCGATGCCTTCGGCGGCCTGCCGGGCGTCGACACCGCCTATTACGCCACGCAGTTCGGCTACGCCAAGGGCGACGCCAACAACGTGAAGGCGCTGCTCGAACAGCTCGACGGCGTGGTCAACCGCCGCGCCGCGCTCGTCAGCACGCTCGTCGCGCTGCGCAGCCACGACGACCCCGAGCCGCTCATTGCCGTTGGCCGCGTGGTCGGCGAGATCGCGCCCGCGCCCATCGGCGACAACGGCTTCGGCTTCGACCCCGTCATGTACCTGCCGACCTTCGGCAAGACCTTCGCCCAGTTGCCGCCCGACGTGAAGAACGCCAACAGCCACCGCGGCCGCGCCGCGCAGGCCATGCTCGCCCTGATGCGCGAGCGCTGGTTCTGACCCATGGCCACCGTCTTCCCGATCCAGCCCGCCCAAGCCGGCGGCGCTCCCCAGGCCAATGACGTGCTGCACTGGATGCGCCCCGGCCCGCTGCAACTCGCCGCGCTGCCGCCGCTGTCGCTGTACATCCACCTGCCGTGGTGCCTGCGCAAGTGCCCCTACTGCGACTTCAACTCGCACGAGTGGCGCGCCACCAGCGAGGCCGACATCGACGGCCTCCCCGAAGCCGCCTACATCGACGCGCTGATCGCCGACCTCGACGCCGCGTTGCCGTTGATCTGGGGCCGCACCGTCCACACCATCTTCATCGGCGGCGGCACGCCCAGCCTGTTCTCGCCGCAAGCCATCGACCGGCTGCTGGGCGACGTGCGCGCGCGCCTCAAGCTCGCGCCCGAGTGCGAGATCACGCTCGAGGCCAACCCCGGCACCTTCGAGCGCAACCGCTTCCGCGCCTACCGCGCGGCCGGCGTCACGCGCCTGTCGGTGGGCGTGCAGAGCTTCAACGACGAGCACCTCACGGCGCTGGGCCGCGTGCACGACCGCGCCCAGGCCATCGCCGCGGTGGAAGAGGCCGCAAGCGCCTTCGACACCTTCAACCTCGACCTGATGTACGCCCTGCCGGGCCAGACCATGGAAGGCCTCGACGCCGACCTGACCCAGGCCCTGGCCCTCGCGCCGCCGCACATCTCGATCTACCACCTCACCATCGAGCCCAACACCTGGTTCGCCAAGTTCCCGCCCACGCTGCCCGAGGACGACATCGCCTACGCGATGCTCGACCGCATCACCGAGCGCACGGGCGCGAACGGCATGTCGCGCTACGAGGTCTCGGCCTATGCACGCGACGGGCACCAGTGCGCGCACAACCTCAACTACTGGCAGTTCGGCGACTACCTCGGCATTGGCGCCGGCGCGCACAGCAAGCTGAGCTTTGCGCACCGCATCGTGCGGCAGGTGCGTTATCGCGAACCGCGCCTGTACATGGAGAACGCGCGCGCTGGCATGGCCGTGTCGCAGAGCGACGAAGTGGCGCTGGCCGACCTGCCGTTCGAGTTCATGCTCAATGCCTTGCGGCTGAAGCAGGGCTTCACGCTGCCCCAGTTCAGCGAGCGCACGGGCCTGGCGATGACGTCGATCCAACGCGGCTTGGAAGAGGCCGAGCGCAAGGGGCTCGTCGCGCGCGACCTGTTCCGCGTGTGGCCCACCGAGCGCGGACTCGACTTCTTGAGCGACCTGCAGACGCTGTTCCTGCCCGATGACGAGTAAGGCCGCGCCGTCAGCTTAAAATCGACGGTTCCGGAGAGTTGGGTGAGTGGTTTAAACCAGCAGTCTTGAAAACTGCCGACGTGAAAGCGTCCGTGAGTTCGAATCTCACACTCTCCGCCAGCTATCGACGTTTGGCCAGTTCGAAATCCGTACCCGTCCATAAGTCCATCTGCCGTCAGTGCGATTGATTGGGGCAGCATGAAGTGATTGGGAGCTTGCTCGGCAGCTTCCCATTGTCGATCTGGCTAGGCCCGTAGGGGCCGCAACTCGTGCGGGCTGCCGCTTGGTTACTGGCATCCGTCTAGTGCACCGAGTTTCGAATGGGCATCGTCGACAAAAAGCCCGTTCATTTCTAAGACCGATTAGAAGACTCGCATCGCTGAAGGGCTGCTCACCTCGAGAGGGTCGAGGTTTTCCCTGTATGCGGGGAATGATATCTCCGTGCTCTACGGGCGGGGGGCGGTCGAGGGGTTCAAGGAATGGAACCTCTTTTGGCAGAGCCAGGTTGGTGACCAAGACCACCTGAAGTACCTCAGAAAGTGCAGTCTCTAGTGAAGCTGCTGCCTGTGTGTGATTGCTCCGGTACTGAGCACCACATGTTCCACTTTTTGATGAACGACTTGTAGTCGTGACCTGTTCCGTTTCGACGGCGCGCTTCGTGAGTAGCACTGAACTAGTGACGAAATGAGCGGTGACGTGGTAGCGCGATTCCCCAGTCGTCGCGGGCGAGAAGCTTGCTTGCGAATCCATCCTTACCAAGTCGTCCGTCATTTACTCCTCTGTTTGTTGAGGTGGTCATGGGAGGTCTTGGCGACGCACGGAATTCTGACGCTCGATCAAAAGAGTGTCTGATGAGGAATTGGGGGCAGGCAATTGCGTTGCACACTACGTAGATCGGATTGCGTTTGGCACTTCTCCCTTTTTGCACTTCGAGGCAGATAGTTCTGGCCAATCTATTTGCACGAAGATTTGACTTCAAGCTAGTCTCTGGTCAGAACGGCGAGTGTTGCGTCGGTCCAACGGGCAGCCCTCTTTTTCCTCGGTAGGAATGAGAAAGACCGGCTGGCAGCTCTCGCTGGGTTCGCGCGAAAACTAGCGGTAAAGGCTCTTGCGTTCGACGGATGAGGTAATCTACTTGCCCGGGCTACATCGGCCTACTTTGACTTGTTCCGGAAGGTTCCATGGCACGCCTCCTCGGCATCCATATCAAAAATTTCCGCGCACTAGCGGACGTCAGTTTTGGCCAAGTTCAGTACAGTAGGGGTACACCACTTCCGCGCCTTACCTGCCTAATAGGTCCGAATGGCTCGGGGAAATCCACTGTCCTCGATGCGTTTGGATTTGTCGCGGACTGTCTGCTTGACGGAGTAGAAGCAGCGTGCGACAAGCCTTGGCGTGGCGGCTTTGACCGTCTAAGGACGCAAGGTGTAAATGGCCCTATTTCGTTTGAGATTTTCTTCGAAGCGGGCGATGCCTCGCGGCCAATCGTCTATCAATTGGTTGTTGACTTAGTTGATGGCGTACCTGCAGCTGTCGAGGAGACATGCCGTCAACGTCGCGAGGGTGAGACGTTGGGGAAGCCCTACTATTTTCTGAAGCTGAAAAGAGGGAAGGGCAAGGTCTGGGCAGGTCAAGCAGTTGGTCAAGTAACGGAAAAGTCTCGCGATTCCCATTCGGTCACGCTTGCCAATCTGGACAAACTCGGCATTGCGACGCTTGGCAATCTTTCCGAACACCCTCGCATCGTTGCGCTTCGCGCTTACATCGAACAGTGGTACCTATCATATTTTGTTCCCAATGCCGCTCGTGCGCTCCCCGCAAGTGGTGCTCAGCGATGGCTGGATCGCGAGGGGTCAAACATCGGAAATGTCTTGCAGTACTACCAAAGACAGTATCCACAACAGTTCGAAGCGATTCTGGGTCGCCTTGCACGAGCGATCCCGGGGCTGAAGAAGATCACACCGGAACCGAGCAAGGATAAGCGACTACTTCTGAAGTTCGATGAGCAGGGCTACAAGGATCCATTCTTCCAGCACAGCATGTCAGATGGCACGCTGAAGATGCTTGCGTACGCTGTGTTGCTCGAAGATCCAAATCCGAGACCATTCATCGGCATAGAGGAACCGGAAAACGGACTCTACGTTCGGCTGGTAGAGCGATTGGCTAGCCAGTTCTCCAGTCGAACTACTGACCAAAAGCTAACGACACAGATGCTCGTGACCACGCATTCGCCTTATTTTGTCGATGCTCTTCAGCCGACCCAGGTGTGGCTCATTCGCAAAGGTCCTGACGGCCACGCTCAAGCAATCCGTGCAGCTGATGTACCGACCATCGCGGCTATGAGTGAGCAAGGTATCCCGCTTGGCTCGCTTTGGTACAGCAATCATTTGGACGACGGTGCGCCGGAATGACTATCCATGTCCTAGTTGAAGGACCGTCTGAGCGTGCATTTCTTGATCGTTGGATTCCGCGGCTTCTTCCGGCCCAAAATATTCGTGTGCATCCCCATCAAGGAAAAGGTTCATTGCCAAAGGTTGTCGACGCTCCTCCGGATTTCAAGAGGCGTGGGCTTCTCGATCAACTGCCTGCCAAGCTGCGTGGCCTCGCGGCGGCATTGAACCCGAGTGCTGATGGCGTACTTGTTCTGCTTGATGCGGATGAGGATGATGTTGAAGGGCTTGCAGGCAATATCAGTGCCGTTGCCAGACACTGTGCACCTCAACTTCGTGTTGGTGTCAGCGTCGCGGTTGAGGAGATGGAGGCCTTTTATTTGGGCGATCTGCGGGCGCTTAGGCGTGCCTATCCAGGTGCAGATATGGGAACTGCACGAGCGTATCTGCCTGACTCAATTTGTGGAACATGGGAGCTGTTCGGTCAGATCGTGAACGATGGAGGCGGAAATAAGGTCGCATGGGCGGAAGCCATGGGACCCCATGTGACGACGCTAACGGCGGAGAGTCGCTCTCCTTCCTTCCGGAATTTGATTCAGACGATCTCTTCGCTTGTGCCTGCACCGCCAGTTGTACAGAAGAAGCGCCGGCACCACCATCCCGCAAAGACCAACAAGGGCCGAGGCTAGTACAGCGGGCAGGCCTCCAAGAACTCCGCTCGCTCTCAACTACGGGGCGTAGATTGCACCTAAACCAGATGTAAAGGCGTTGCATCATCGGCAATCGGCAGAAATGTCGATCGGGTCATCGTCATTCATCGGGGGCCGGCAGACGTGGTGAACGCTTGGAGTCGGCCGTCGGTGCTGCTAGATGCTCAAAGACCCACATCATCTACATGCCCATCAAGACTCATGCGATCCGGCAAGATGGTCCTACGTTTCTTGAAAGTGACGCTCGGCGCTAAGTCATCGAGAGTCTTGCCACTATTGAGTCTGTGCGTGGCGTTTCGCCCGCTCCAGCTTAGTGGGCACACTTCCGCCGTCGGTCTCCTATCCATGCGGGTCGTGATGGGGCAAGCCATTTCCCCCTCACGTACTCCTTATCTCCCTGACTCATACCGCCGCACCAGAATGCGCGTCCCACTCGCAGCCTCAAATTGCTGCCAAGCCAGCACCGCATCCCCCACTTCATTCATCGCCAGATCCGGCGAAGTCGCAATCTCATCCGTGCCCTCCTGAGCCACCGGCGTCCCCCAGCCATCCGCCAGCGTGTGCCGAGCCGCGTAGAGATCGCTGGTCCCCACCCCATTGCCCTGCGCCCACGCCACCAACGCATTGGTCGCATCGTCCACACCCAATGCGGGCAAGCTCGCCAACGCCTGTGAAGCCGCCGCCCTCACCGCACGGTCCGCGCCGAACGCCGCGCCCGGCACCGCCGTCGCCGCCATGAGCGCGTTGTCCAACTGCCCCCAACTCACGACCGCCGCACCCGCCGCATTCATGCGCAGCACGGGCGTGCTCAACAACGCCTGCGTGGCGACGAACGGTGCGCCCACCCGCGCGGTGCCGCTCTGCCATGCACCCGCCGAGAAGCGCTTGAACCACACGGCGCTCTCCCACTGGTTGCTGCCGCCGGGCAGGTCGGCCTGGCCCCAGGCGAGCAACGCGTTGCCGGCGGCGTCGATCGCCAGGTCGTGGGCACCTATCGAGTGGCCGGTGCCGGTGTCGGGCACGAGTTCGGTGGCCGTGGTCCAGGTGCCGCTTGCGTTGGCGCGGTTGGTCCAGAGCGAGGCGCTGCTGCCGTCGGAGCGCTTCCATACGGCGACCGATTCGCCCGACCCCGCGACCACGACGGCCGGGTCGCCGTCGACGCTGCCCACGACCTCGTTGATCTCGATGAGCGCGGCGGTGCCCCAGCCGCCGGCCGGGGTGTAGCGGTTGGCGTAGATGCTGAAGCGCGTGCTCGGTCCGATCTGCGACCACACGGCGACGGCGTTGCCGTTGGCGTCGATGCCCACGCTGGCGTTGCCGACGATGCCGGTGCCGGTCTCCAGCAGCGCGGGGCTGCCCCAGCCGCCCGCGGGGTCGACGGGCAGCGCCCACAGGTCGTAGCCGGTCACGGAGCTCAGCTGGGTCCACAGCACGACGGCGCGGCCGCTGGGCTTGTCGATGGCGATGCGGATGTCACGCACGCCGCCGGCGTTGGCCTCGAGGCGTTGCGGTGCGGTCCAGCCGCTGCCGGGCAGGTAGCGGCTGCCCCACAGGCGGTCCACCTGCGGGTTGCCTTCGATCTGGCGCCACACGACCAGCGCGCGCCCCTGCGCATCGATCGCGGTCTTCGGCAGGCTGGCGCCGCCGGCAGATAGCGCCGCTGCATCGCCCCAGCCGATCACGGGCGGTGCCGCCACGAAAGTGGCCGTCACGTCGAGCGCGGCGTCCATCCGCACGGTGCAGGTGCCGGCGTTGCCGCTACAGGCGCCGCCCCAGTTGCCGAGCACCTGTCCCGCGGCCGGCGTGGCTGCGAGGACGACTTCGGTGCCCGCATTGAAATCCGCACTGCAGCGATCGGTGCAGTCGATGCCCGCGGGCTGCGATCCGACGCGACCGTTGCCGGTGATGCCGACCTCGAGGCGATGGGTCACGGCCGCCGGCGGGGGCGCGGGCGGGAAGATGCCCAGCGGCGGCAACGCGCCGCCGCCTGATCCGCCGCCACCGCCGCCGCAGGCCGCCAGCAGGGCCAGCGCCCCTGCGCACACCATCCACCGTCCGTAGCTGCTCGTCTTCGTCATGTCCGTGTTCCTCCTCGTCTGCTGGCGCCGGGGCCCGGCGCCTTCTGTGCTTGCTTGTTCGTTCAAGAGGGGCGGATCGTAGGGACGGCTGCGCATGCGGCCCATAGCACCTTCGGGCACCTGCCCGAAGGTGCTATGGGCCGTTGCAAGGTGTCCCGATAGGCTCCTTGCATGACCTCTTCACGAACGCTCTTCGGCCTGCCCTGGCTTCTCGCGGCCGCCGTTCTGGCAGGCGGATGCGCTTCGCATGCCGTGACCGACGACGCCATCGTCACGAACACCTCGCGGGCGCTGGGCCTGCCGCCGCAGGCATTCACGATCTCGAACCGGGCCGACAGCGGCGTGCAGACGACCTTCCAGGCGCGCACCGACGGTGGACGGGTCTACAGCTGCTACGTGGAGGGTTCGGTGTCGGTCGTCGGTCGAGTGGTCAGCGACGCGATCTGCCAGGAGATGCGCCAGAGCGACGCCCCCGCGTCCGCGCGCCGCTCCGCCACGAGGCCGGCGACCGCTCCCGCACCGGCCTGCAATGCGCTGCTGCGCGCGGCCGGTCGTTGCAACTGAGGCTTCGCGAAGGCCGATGCGGCACCGATGCGCCGGCGTGGACAACAATGGCGCCCTACGAGGAGAGGGCGCGGGCCGGGCCCGCACCCGAGGATCACGGCACCATGAAACTCCTGCTTGTCGACGATCACCCGCTGTTCGGTGTCGGCTTTGCGCATGCGCTGACGCACGCCCGCCCCGACTTCGAAGTGCAGACCGCGCTCTCGCTGGCCGAGGGCGTGGCGCGTGCCTCGCAATGCGCGCCCGACATCGTGCTGATCGACTACCGCCTGGGCGGTGAAGACGGCCTCGAAGGCCTGCGCCTCTTCGGCGCCCGGCATCCCCTCGTGTCGCGCCTGATGATCTCGGGCGACGAAGAACCCGCGCTCGCCGCGCGCGCACGCGCCGCGGGTGCGGCCGGCTTCATCGGCAAGTCGCGCTCGGTGGCGCACATCGCGGCGGCGTTGGACGAGGTGGCCGCCGGCGGCGAGTCTTTCGATGTGCTGCCCTCGCGCACCGGCCTGCCGGTCGCAAGCCTCACGCCGCGCCAGCTCGAAGTGCTGCTGCTGGTGGCGCAGGGCCGCCAGAACAAGCAGATCGCCGCCGAGCTGGCGATCGCGGAGCGCACGGTCAAGCTCCACATCACGGCGCTGCTCGACACGATGGACGCGCGCAACCGCACCCACCTGCTGGTCCAGGCGCGGCGCGCGGGGCTGTGGCTGGAGCCGCGATGAAGCCTTCGGCTCCTGCCGCCCTCGCACCTCCGCTGAAAGCGCCGCGCGTCCCTGGTGTGCGCGGCCTCATCGCCGCGTGCCTGCGCTTCTCGGACCTCCAGCTCCAGCAGGTCGAGCAGATGATCCGCACCACGCCCTGGGCGTGGATGCTGGCCGCGCTTGGCGGGTACCTGTGCTACCGCGAATACGCGACGGGCGCGGACGGCGCGCGCATGCAGGCGTGGTTCGCCGTCTACTGCTTTCTCGTGGCCGTGCGGGGCGGCATCTGGGTGGCATGGGCGCTGCGGCCCGGCCTTCGATCGAACCTCGCGGCGATGGCGTTGCCCCTCATGGCCAGCAGCCAGAGCCTGGCCTTGTCGTGGGGCGTCTTGTGCGTCCTGCTGCAGAACGACGGGCCGGCGCAGGCCGAGGCCATCCTTCACATCACGATGGTCACTGTTTCGCTCGGTGGGGCGATCCGGCTCTCGACGATGGAGCGGTCGGCCATCGTCTATGTGGGCCTCATCCTCGGCCCGCTGGTGCTGCGCGACATCTGGTTCGGCGGCAGCTACCACCTGGCCATGGCGATGATCGTGACGCTGATCGGTGTCTACACGCTGCTGAGTTCCAGGGAACTGTCGCGCGCGCTGCACGAGATCCAGGCGCAGCGCCGGCGCAATGCCGAACTGGTGACCGCGCTGAGCGCCGAAAACGAGCGCAGCCGCTCGGCCCGCCAGACCGCTGAAGAAGCCGTCGCGGCGCGCATGCGTTTCTTCGCTTCGGCCAACCACGACCTGCGCCAGCCGCTCAACGCCATGGCGCTGCTGGCGCAGACGCTGCACACGGTCAGCACGCAGCCGCAGGTGCAGGCGCTCTCGGAGCAGCTGGTGGCCTGCGCCGACGGCATGACCGACGTGGTGGACGACCTGCTCGACATCACGCGCGCCGATGCCGGATCGATCAGCCCGCAGTGGTCGCTCTTCGCCATCGACGAGTTGCTGCGCGACTGCTGCCGGCCGCACCAGGCCGTGGCTGCGGCCAAGGGGCTGACGTTCGAGCTAGCCATCGACCCCGCCACCGTCCGAAGCGACCGCGCCTTGCTCACGCGTGTCGTCACCAACCTGCTGGCGAACGCCATCCGCTACACGCACCAGGGCACGGTGCGGATCGGCGGCCGGGTTGACAACGGCCGGCTGCGGCTGGCCATCGAAGACACGGGCATCGGCATCGCGCCCGAGCATTTGCCGCACATCTTCGACGAGTTCTATCAAATCGATAACCCCGCGCGCGACCGCCGCCTGGGCTACGGCCTGGGCCTCGCGACCGTGAAGCGATTGAGCGAGCTGCTCGACCTGCGCATGACCGTGCGCTCGCAGCCGGGGCAGGGCAGCGTGTTCGACGTGCAGGTGCCATTGGCGGATGCGGCCGAGAGCGATCGGGCGGACGACGTCGAACGGCTCGCCGCGTCATCGACCGCCGCACTGGCGGCGCGCGTGCTCGTGCTCGATGACGACCAGAGTTCGTTGCAGGCGCTTCAAGGGCTGTTGGCCTCCTGGGGCGCGGAGGTCCGCGCCGCGAGCGACATGGCGGGCGCGCTGGCGTGCCTGCAGGCGGGCTTCCGGCCCGATGCGCTGGTGGTGGACCTGCGGCTCGGCCTGCAGGCGAGTGGCCTGCAGGCCATCGCGGACCTGCGCCTTGCGTTGAACGAGGCCGACCTGCCTGCGTTGATCGTGACCGGTGACGTCGGCGGCGATTCGCAGGCGGCTGCGCGCGAGGCTGGCCTGCCGGTGCTCGTCAAGCCGGTGCGGCCCTCGCAGCTTCGCGCCTTCCTGGGCCATGCGCAGGCCTGGAGGCGGACTGGCGTCTCGAGCGAGTAGCCGAAAACCCCGGGCGATTCGCTTCGCGCCGGGTCTCATCCTCCCCATCTATTGCTCCGCCTGGTCAGGGCGCCGCGTGTGTGATGGCGCGGGAAAACACCGAGGGCGCGTTCGTTGACTGGCCCACTCGCAATCCCTAAAGTTCATCCATCTGATCAATTGAGCAGATGAAGATCAAATGTTCACAAAATACACGACATGGACCCCGAACTGAGTCTTTCCATCCGCGCCGCATGGCTGGCCTATGTGGGCGGCCACACGCAGGAGCAGATCGCCGAGCGGCTCGGCGTGTCGCGAGTCAAGGTGCAGCGGCTGATCGCTTCGGCCATGCAGAGCGGGCTGATCAAGTTCTTCGTGGAAGGTGTGCCTGCCGAATGCATGGCGCTCGAAGACAAGCTGGTGGAAGCCTTCGGCCTGAAGCGCTGCGTGGTCGTCCCGACCACCCAGGCCGACCTGGACGATGCGACCGATGCGATCCCCGCGCTGGCAGTGGCTGCCGCACGCCAGCTGACCCGTGTCCTCGACGCCGGCGAGGTGCGCACCATCGGTGTGGGCCACGGTCGCACGCTGGCTGCGATGGTCGAGCGGATGCCCGCGGCGAATCGCAAGGACACGCGCTTCATCTCGCTCCTGGGCAGCCTCACGCGCCGCTCCGCCGCCAACCCGTTCGACCTGATTGCCAAGCTGGCCGAGCGCACGGGCGGTGAGTGCTACTTCATGCCGGTGCCGTTCCTGGCCGACAGCCGGGCGGACGCGCAGGTGCTGCGCGCCCAGCGTGGCGTGCAGCACGTGCTCGAGCTTGTGCGCGAGTGCCAGCTCTGCGTCGTCGGTGTCGGCGACCTGGGGCCGGACACCCATCTGCTGCGCACCCAGTCGGTCACGGCCAAGGAGCTGGCGGCGCTGCGCAAGGCGGGGGCGGTCGGCGAACTCGCCGGCTGTTTCGTGGCGTCGAACGGCGAACCGGTGAAGTGCGAGATGAACGAACGCGCGGTCGGTGCGTCGCTGGACGACCTGCGCGGGCGCGACGTGCTCGCGGTGGCCGGTGGTACGTACAAGGCCGAGGCGATCTGCGCGGTGCTCAACACCGGCCTGATCACCGAACTCATCGTCGACGAGGCGACCGCGCAGCTGTGCCTGCGCCACCAGGCCGGTCAGCGTCGCTGACCGCGCCGCCATCTTCCGGCCGTCGGAGTCGGTGCCCATAGAGCGCCAACGTCGACCGGAATAGACAGGTTCAAGAAGATCAACAGGGAGGAGGTTCGCATGGGCGCCCAGCTCGAAATTTCCGCGCGCAGACCGTTCCGTCTGCGGACGTCGGCCTGCGTGTGGACGGCGGTGCTCCTGCTGTTGTGCGCGGCGATGGCGCTGGACACCAAGGCGGTCCGCATCGGCTCCAGCGAAGACGCACGGGTCGACGCGTTTTCGGCCGAGGCCTACGGCAAGAAGGCATTCGCGCCCATTCGGGCCCTGATCGAGAAGGCGGCTGTCGACGCCCCGGTGCTGGCGCAGGCCCTCGCGGCGGACAAGGCGGCAGCGGGCGAGACCTACGGCAAGCCCGGGAGCGTCGGACCGATCTTCCCGGTCCGGTTCACCGGGACGGTCGGCGAGGGCCGTGCGGGCATCTTCACGGTGGCGGTCGATGGCCTGCCGCAAGGGTTGCAGCTTCGCGTGCAAACCGGGCCGGCCCTCAACGGCACCGAGGTGCGGGACGCGACGGGCACGGTGGCCTTCGGTCAGTTCACCAACCAGATCGACTATCAGGACGCGGGCTCGGCACTGAACAACGAGGTCAAGGCGCAGGTGCTCGGCACGCTCGACCGTGACGCGCTCACCGGCAAGAAGGTCGACGTCGTCGGTGTGTTCCAGCTCATCAATCCGTCGAGCTGGCTCGTCACGCCCGTGCGGCTGGGCGTGCAATGAGCGCCGCTGGCATCGCCCGTCATCCCGACAGCGCGATCGTGCTGTCGGCGCGGAACATCGCCAAGTCGTACGGCAGCGTGCAGGCGCTCAAGGGCGTGAACTTCGACATCCACCGCGGACAGGTCACGACGCTGTTCGGTGAAAACGGCGCCGGCAAGTCCACGCTGATGAAGATCCTCTCGGGCGTGGTCACGCCCACGTCGGGCGACATCGTGCTCGACGGTGTGCCGGTCGTCCTGGCGTCGGCCGCCGACGCACGCGAGCGCGGCATCTCGATCATTCACCAGGAGCTGAGCCTGGCACCGAACCTCTCGGTGCGCGACAACGTCTTCATGGGCCGCGAGCTGCGCAGCGCCACCGGCGTCGACTTTGCCGAAGAGGCGCGGCGCACGCGGGCGCTGATGGCGGAGCTCGAGGAAGCGATCGATCCGCTGACCTTGGTCGAAGACCTGCGCCTCGGGCAGCAGCAGATCGTCGAGATCGCGCGGGCCCTGTCGGTCAACAGCCGCATCCTGATCATGGACGAGCCCACGTCGGCGCTCTCGGCGACGGAGGTGGAGGCGCTGTTCAAGGTGATCCGCGACCTCACGGCGCGAGGGGTGTCGATCGTCTACATCTCGCACCACCTGGAAGAGGCACTGCAGATCACCGACCACGCCGTGGTGCTGCGCGACGGTGCCATGACCGCCAAGGCGCCGCGCGCCGAGATCGATCTCGAATGGATCGTGCGCCACATGGTCGGCGAGAACTTCGATCTGGGCAGTCCGCCCGGCGGCTACGACTTCGGCCAGATCGCGCTGGCCATCGAGGACGCCGTCCTCACCGAAAGCTCCGGCGCCGACGTCGTCGACCATGTGTCGCTCGACGTGCGGGCGGGCGAAATCGTCTGCATCTACGGGTTGATGGGCGCGGGGCGCACCGAGCTGCTGGAGGCCGTGGCCGGCCGTTGCGCACTCGACGGCGGGCGCGTGCTGCTCGAAGGGCAGGACGTGTCGAGGCTGAGCATCGCGCAGCGCATCGCCAAGGGCCTCGCGCTGGTGCCCGAAGACCGCCAGCGCGACGGCCTCGTGCAGACGATGAGCGTGGGCCAGAACCTCTCGCTGGCCAGCATCGGCGCCTTCGTTCGCGGGTGCTTCACATCGCCGGCCCGGGAGCGTGCATGCGTCGACGAATCGATCCGGCGCGTCACCGTCAAGACCCGCGGTGGCCAGGCGGCCATCGGATCGCTGTCGGGCGGCAACCAGCAGAAAGTGGTCATCGGAAAGATGCTCGCCACGCACCCGAAGGTCCTGCTGCTCGACGAGCCGAGCCGGGGCATCGACGTCGGCGCCAAGGCCGAGGTGTTCCGCCTGCTCGCCGAGCGCGCGCGGCAGGGCCTCGCGGTCGTGTTCTCGACCTCGGAGGTGAGCGAATGCCTGGGCGTCGCGCACCGGATCGTCGTCATGCGACGGGGGCGAATCTCGGCCCAGTTCGGCGCCGACGCCACCAAAGAAATGATCATGGCCGCCTCGGGCGAAGCCATGGTTGCCTGAATGAAGCCTTCCGAGCGGACATCACCATGAGCGAAGCCCCATCTCCAGCACTGCCTTCCCGTCCTGTCAACGGCGGAGGCGGCGGCATTGACATCGTCCGCCTCCTGCTCGAAGGGCGCGCCTTCTTCGCGCTCATCGCGATCGTGGCCGTGTTCTCGTTGCTGTCGCCCGTGTACTTCTCGACTGGCAACTTCCTGATCATGTCGTCGCACGTCGCCATCTTCGGGCTGCTGGCCATCGGCATGCTGATCGTGATCCTCACCGGTGGCATCGACCTGTCGGTCGGATCGACCCTCGGCCTGTGCGGGGTCGTCGCCGGCTACCTGATGCAGGGCGTCACGATCGACGCGCTCGGCCTGGTGCTCTACCCGCCGGTCTGGGTCGTGGTGGTGCTGACCTGCGCACTGGGTGCCTTCGTCGGGGCCGTCAACGGCGTGCTGATCGCCTTCTTCAAGGTGCCGGCTTTCGTGGCCACGCTGGGCGTGCTGTACGTCGCGCGCGGCGTGGCGCTGCTGATCACCAACGGGCTGACCTTCAACAACCTCGGCGGGCGGCCCGAGTTGGGCAACACGGGCTTCAACTGGCTCGGCTTCGGCCAGATCCTCGGCATGCCGGTCGGCGTGCTGGTGCTTGCCATGGTCGCGGTGGTCGCGGCCGTGCTGCTGAACCGCACGGCCTTCGGGCGCTGGGTGTATGCGAGCGGCGGCAACGCACGGGCGGCCGAACTGTCGGGCGTGCCCGTGCGATTCACGACCGTCACCGTCTACGTGCTGTCCGGTGTCTGCGCCGCCATTGCGGGGCTGGTCCTGTCGTCGCAACTGACCTCGGCCGGCCCGACGGCGGGCAGCACCTACGAACTCACCGCGATCGCCGCCGTCGTGGTGGGCGGCGCGGCGCTCACCGGAGGGCGCGGCAACGTGCGCGGCACGCTGCTCGGCGCCTTCGTCATCGGCTTCCTGTCCGATGGGCTCGTGATCATCGGCGTGTCTTCCTACTGGCAGACCGTCTTCACGGGCGCCGTGATCGTGCTCGCGGTGCTGCTGAACGCCATCCGGTACGGGCGTCGGCCTGCGCGTGCCGCGACCCCGGCCGTGTCCGGCACGCCTGCCCAGCCACGGCCCACGGCCTGAAAGATTCCCGTCCGCCGCAGCCGCGGCATCTGTCCAGAAGAAACCACCAAGGAGACGAAGTCATGTTGAACACCACCCGCCGCACGCTGCTTGCTGCACTCTCGCTCACGCCCCTGATGGCCAGCCCGGCATGGGCCCAAGGCAAGGGCAAGGGGCTGATCACGATCATCGTGAACGATCCCGCCAACCCCTACTGGTTCACCGAAGGCGAAGTGGCCAAGGCCACGGCGCAGAAACTGGGCTACACCGCGGTCGTCGCCGCGCACACCGGCGACACCAACACCGAGAGCCGGCTGATCGACACGGCCATCACCAACAAGTCGGTCGCCATCATCCTCGACCCCGCGAACGCGAGCGGCTCGGTGGGCGCGGTGCAAAAGGCGGTGGCCGCGAAGATCCCCGTGATCCTCGTCAATGCCGAGATCAACAAGGAGGGCCTGGCGCAGGCGCAGCTCGTGTCGAACAACGCCCAGGGTGCCGCGCTCGGGGCCCAGCACTGGGCCGAGCTGATGGGCAGCAAGGGCAAGTACGTCGAGCTCGTCGGCGCCCCTTCCGACAACAACGCCGCGACCCGGTCGAACGGCTTCAAGACCGTGCTGAGCCAGTACCCGGACCTGGCCAAGGCCGGGTCGGAAGTCGCCAACTGGAACCGGACGCAAGGGCACAACAAGATGCAGTCGCTGATGCAGGCACACCCCGACATCAAGGGCGTCATCAGCGGCAACGACGAGATGGCCCTCGGCGCGATCGCCGCGCTCAAGAAGGCGGGCAAGTTCAACGGGGTCGTCGTCGGCGGGTTCGACGGTTCGCCGGACTCGGTGGCCTCGGTCAAGGCCGGCGAGCTGGCCTACACGGTGCTCCAGCCCGTCGCGGTGTTCGCCGCCGCTGCCGTGCAGCAAGCCGACTCGTTCATCCGAACCGGCAAGACCGGCGCCAAGACCGAGAAGCAGCTGTTCGACTGCCTGCTGATCACCAAGGGCAATGCCGCCAAGTACTCCTCGCCGTTCGTCCTGGACAAGTAAGCCCACGCAACGTCACGCCACCCCGGCACCGCAAGGTTCCGGCGGCGCTCGCCACGCGACGCCGCCGGTTGCACAGCCGGTTCGAAGAAATGGAAAGCACATGAAGATCGCCATTGCCGCGGACACCGCGGGCGCGCCCCTTGCCGAGGTTCTTGCCAGGCACTTCACTGGCCGTGAGGGCCTCGAGGTGACCCACATCGGCCTGCCCGAGGAGGACGCCGACTTCTTCTATGCCGACCTCTCCGACCGGGTCTGCCAGGGCATCCTCAGCGGCCTCTACGACCGCGCAATCCTCGTGTGTGGAACCGGCATCGGTGTCTGCCTCTCGGCCAACAAGGTGCCCGGCATCCGCGCGGCGCAGACGCACGACACCTACTCGGCAGAGCGCGCCGCGCTCTCCAACAACGCGCAGGTCATCACCATGGGGGCGCGGGTGATCGGGGCCGAACTGGCCAAGGCGGTGGCGCAGGCCTACCTGTCCTCGCACTTCGACCCCCACGGCACGTCGGCGCGCAACGTCCGCGCCATCGATGCGCTGGACGAGAAGTACCACGCGAAACACCGATGAACGCAACCCGTTCCCTCGGCGGCCGGCACTGACGCGCATGGCACGCGACCTCATCATCGGCGTGGACGCCGGCACCTCGGTCATCAAGGCCGTGGCCTTCGACCTGCAGGGCCGGCAGGTGGCGGTGGCCAGCACGCCGAACCGCGTGCTGCTCGGCCCCGACGGCGCGGCCGAGCAGGACCTCGACGGAACCTGGACCGACACCGCAGCCACGCTGCGTGCGCTGGCCGCGCGCGTCCCTGGCCTGGCGGCGCGCGTGGTGGCCCTGGCGGCCACCGGCCAGGGCGACGGGACCTGGCTCGTCGATGCCGACGGCCGCCCGGTCGGGCCCGCGATGCTGTGGCTCGACGCGCGCGCCGGCCGGCACGTGCAGGCGCTGCGCGAGACGCCGGCCTCGCGGCTCGTCGCCGCGCGCACCGGCAATGCGCTCAACCCGTCGATGCAAAGCGGCCAGCTGCTGTGGCTGCAGGCGCACCAGCCCGAGCGCCTGGCACGGGCCGCATCGGCCATGCATTGCAAGGACTGGCTCTTCTTCCAGGCCACGGGCGTGCGTGCGACCAGCCCTTGCGAAGGCGTCTACACCTTCGGCAACTTCAGGAGCCTGGCCTACGACGACGAGACCCTGGCACTGCTCGGCCTGGGTGCCGTCAAGCACCTCCTGCCGCCGATCGTCGACGGCACCCGCAGCCATGCGCCGCTGACCCGCACTGCCGCCACCGAGACGGGGCTACCCGAAGGCCTGCCGGTGGTGCTGCCGCTCATGGACGTGCCGCTGTGCGTGCTCGGCGCCGGCGGCATGGCGTTCGATGCGCAGGGCGGGCTGCGGCACGTCGGCTGCTCGGTGCTCGGCAGCACCGGCATGCACGGCTGGGTCACCGACAACACGGCGGCCATCGAACCGAGCGCCGAAGCCGGCTACACCATCGCGATGCCTGCGCCGGGCCTGCGGGTCCGCCTGGTCTCGCACATGGCGGCGACGCTGAACATCGACTGGCTGCTCCGGCTGCTCGGCAGCGCGGCCGAACTGGCTGGCGGCGCGGCGTTGCCGCACGCGCAGATGCTGGAGCGGCTCGATGCGCTGGTGCTGTCCACCGCACCCGCACAGGCGGTTTATCACCCCTACATCGCGCAGAGCGGCGAGCGCGGCCCCTTTGTCGATGCGAGCGCCCGTGCGCAGCTCAGCGGCTTCAGTGCCACGCTGGGCGTGGCGGGCCTGTCGCGCGCGGTCTTCGAAGGCATCGCGATGGCCACGCGCGACTGCTACACCGCGCTCGGCACGCTGCCCGAAGAGATCCGCCTGTCCGGCGGCGCCGCACGCAGCCTGGCGCTGCGGCAGATGATCGCGTCGGTCACCGGGCGCCCGGTGCGCGTGTCGAACCGCGAGGAGTGCGGCGCCGCAGGCGCGGCCATCACCGCCGCGCTGTCGATCGACAGCCACGTCAGCCTTCACCAGATGCTGCCCCAGTGGGTCGATGCCTACCTCGAGGAGGCGGTCACCTTGCCGGACCCGGGCCAGACCGCGCTCTACGACCAGATCTACGGGCAGTACCGCGAGGGTGCACAGCGGGCGAGGGCGCCCTGGCAGGCCTTGGCCGACATCCGGCGTGCCCACCTCGATGCCGCCGCGCAGGAGATTCGATGAACGACTTCGTCTCGCCCGCCGTGCTGGCGCGGGCCTTCGAGCCGGCCGACGCGACCTGGCTCCATCCCGCGCAGCGGCGGCGCGACCTGGCCGAAGCCTCGCGCAGCGTGGCCGACGTGCTCGTGATCGGCGCGGGCGTGACCGGCGCGGGCGCCGCGCTCGACGCCGTCGCACGCGGACTCTCGGTGGTGCTGGTCGAGGCCGGCGACATCGCCACCGGCACCTCGTCGCGTTCGGGAAAAACCTTTCACGGCGGCCTGCGCTACCTCGAGCAGCTCAACTTCAAGCTGGTGGCGCATGCGATCGAAGAGCGCGACCTGATGGTCAAGGTCCTGTGCCCGCACATCGCCCGCCCGGAGTCCTTTCTCTATCCGCTCACCCGCGCCTGGTGGGAGCGGCCCTATGTCGCGGCCGGCGTGCTGCTCTACGACCTCTTCGGCCTGAAGGGCGGTGCCGTTCCGCGCCAGCGTCACTTCGGCCGGGCGGCGCTCAAGCGGCACATTCCCTCGATCGATGCACGGCGCGTGGTCGGCGGCGTTCAGTTCCACGACGCGCTGATGGACGATGCGCGCCACACCCTTGCGGTGGTGCGCACGGCGGCCGGTCGCGGCGCCCGGGTCATCACGCGGGCGCCCATGGTCGAGTTCATCAAGGACGGCGAGCGCGTCGCGGGTGTCGTGGTGCAAGACACCCTCACCGGTGAGCGCCACCGCCTGGCCGCCCGCGCGGTGATCAGCGCCACCGGCATCTGGGCCGACGACATCCAGCAGCGCGCGGGCGCCAACAGTTTCCGGGTGCAACCCGCGAAAGGCGTGCACATCCTGCTGCGGCCGGAAGCGCTGCAGTCCGACACCGGTATCCTCGCCCGCGCCACCGACTCCGTCATCATCGCGCGCCGCTGGTACGGCTACTGGCTCGTCGGCACCACCGACACGCCGTGGCACGGCGACAAGTCGCAGCCGGTCGCCGAAGCGGCCGATGTCGACTACCTGCTCGACAACCTCAACGCCTACCTCGAACGCAAGGTCGGCCGCGCCGACGTGCTCGGCACCTTCGCCGGCCTGCGTCCGCTGCTGAAGTCGGTCGGCGCCACCGATTCGACATCGGCACTGCTGCGCGACCACGCGGTAATCGACGGGCCGCCCGGCCTCACCACCGTCGTCGGCGGCAAGTACACGACCTACCGCCGCATGGCGGCCGACGCGGTCGATGCCGCGGTGAAGCCCCTGGGGGTGAACACGCCATCGCCCACGGCCTCGCTGCCGCTGGTCGGGGCCGGCGACTGGGCCGCGGTGCGCGACAGCGCCGGCGACCTGGCGCGGCATTTCGGCATGGGCATCGGCGATGCGGGTCGCCTGCTGCAGCGGCACGGCGACCGGGTGCGCGACCTGCGGGCGCTCGCGCGGGCCAGGCCCGCACTGCGCGCGACACTGCCTGGTGCCTCGCACTACCTGGCCGCCGAACTCGTGCATGCCGTCGTCGCCGAGGGCGCGCACACGCTGACCGACGTGATGACGCGCCGCACCCACCTGTCGATCGAACTCGCCGATGGCGGGCTGGCCCTGGCCCCCTTCGTGGCCGGATGCATCGCGCCGTACCTGGGCTGGTCGAGCGACGACACCCGCCGGCAGCTTGCGGCCTACCGCGAACTCATCGCGGCGGAGCGTGCGGCGCTGGGCCCCGGCGCCGCCGTGCCGCCGGCCGCGTCGCCTGCCGCTGCCCCTGTCCTGCTCGCCGCGGCCCTGTAGAGCCATCCCTTCGCGCACACACACCCCGCGGGCCGCGTCCGGCCCCGCCCTTACCCAGGAGACCTGCCTTATGTCCATGAACCGTGTCGTCAACCACCCCGATCGCGTCGTCGAGGACATGCTCGGGGGCTGGTTGCTGGCCCACGGCGACAGCGTCGAGGCACTGCCGGCCAACCCGCGTGTCGTCAAGCGCGCCCGGGCGCCCGAGCGCGGCAAGGTCGGTGTCGTGACCGGCGGCGGGTCGGGGCACGAGCCGGCGTTCCTCGGCTACGTGGGAGACGGCATGGTCGATGCCGTCGCTGTCGGAGAGATCTTCTCCTCGCCCACAGCCAAGAGCTTCCTGGACGCGATCCGCACGGCCGACGGCGGCGCGGGCGTGGCCTGCCTCTACGGCAACTACGCCGGCGACAACATGAACGTCGGCATGGCCCGCCAGATGGCCGAGCGCGAGGGCATCGTGGTCAGGACCGTGGTCGCCAACGACGACGTGCCCTCGGCCGCGAAGGGCGACGAGGCACGGCGCCGCGGTGTCGCGGGAGAGATCTTCATGTGGAAGGTCGGTGCCGCCAAGGCCGCGCTCGGCGCCTCGCTCGACGAGGTGATCGCCGCGGCGCAGAAGGCCATTGCGAACACGCGCAGCATCGGCGTGGGCCTGTCTGCCTGCGTGATCCCCGCGGTCGGCAAGGCCAACTTCCACATCGAGCCCGGCACGATGGAGGTCGGCATCGGACACCACGGCGAACCCGGCATCGACGTGCGGGCGACGGCGAGCGCCGCCGAGATGGCGCAGCTCATGCTCGATGTCGTGCTGCCCGACCTGCCGTTCGGCGCCGGCGACCGGGTCGCGGTGCTGATATCCGGGCTCGGCGCCACGCCGGTGATGGAGCAGTACATCCTCTACGGAGAGATCGCGCAGCGTCTCCTGGCCCGGGGCATCACGGTGGCGTTCAACCAGGTCGGCAACCTCTTCACCTCGCTCGAGATGATGGGCGTGACGCTGACCCTCATGAAACTCGACGACGAACTCGAGACCTGCCTGAAGCACCCCTGCCGCAGCGTCGGGCTGAGCGTGCCCGGCGACGCCGCGCAGGGCCGCACCTACAGCGGGAGCGCCCGCATGAACCCTGCCGTGGCCACGGCGGCCGTGTCTTCGGGCGCCGGCGCGCACGCACGCACGGTGAGCGGGGCCACGCTGGCCCTCGCGGAGGCGGGCCCCGTGGTGCGCGACCTCATCGACGCCATCGTCGCGAACCGGCAGCACCTGAGCGAGATCGACGGCCTGATCGGCGACGGCGACCACGGCATCAACATGGCCAAGGGCTTCACCGGCTGCGGCACGCGCCTGGACGCACTCGGCCCGCGCGCCGCGTCGCTGCCCGGTGCGCTCGAGCAGCTGTCGCAGGCGCTGATGGACGACATCGGCGGTTCGATGGGGCCGCTCTATGGCCGCTTCTTTCTCGGCTTCGTCGACACCCTGGCGCCGCATGAACAACTCGATGCGGCGCTGTTCGGCGAGGCGCTGGCCGTGGCCGTCGCCAACGTGCAGGCAATGGGCAATGCCCAGGTCGGCGACAAGACACTGATCGACACGCTCGTGCCGGCGCGCGATGCCTACGCCGCCGCACTCGCCAATGGCGCAGGCTTCGCTGCCTGCCTGCAGGCCATGGGTGCTGCCGCGCAGCAGGGGCGCGACGCCACCAAGGACCTGCAGGCCCGCGTCGGCCGTTCGGCGCGGCTGGGTGTGCGCTCGATCGGCGTGCTCGACGCCGGCGCCACCTCGTGCTGCCTGATCCTGCAGACGCTGGCGGCTTCGCTGCAGCGCCGGCTGGCCCCCTGAATTCGACTGTCACACGCAAGGAGAGCCTTTTTCATGACCACCATCCAAGCCGTCGTCTTCGACATGGACGGCATCCTGATCGACTCGGAAGTGCTCTGGCGCCAGGCCCGCGAAGAGTTCGCCGCAGACCACGGCATGACCTGGAGCGCCGAGGACCAGGAAGCCACCATGGGCTGCAACACCCGCATGTGGTCGCGCCTCATGGTCGAGCGGCTTGACCTGCGCGCCAGGCTTGGCATGGACGAGGCCGCGATCGCCCGCGAGATCAAGGCGCGCCTGCTGGCGAAGTACGAGGTGCACCTGCCCGAGCGCGAAGGCGCCATCGCTGCGGTGCGCCTGGCGGCGACCCGCTACAAGGTCGCGCTGGCCTCCGGTTCGCCGAACGAACTGGCGGCGCATGTGATGAAGGTGACGGGCCTCGACAAGGTCTTCCTGGCCACCACGTATGGCGACGATGTCGCGCACGGCAAGCCCGCGCCCGACATCTACCTCGACGTGCTGCAGAAGATCGGCGTGAAGCCCGAGCACGCCGTCGGCGTCGAGGATTCCGGCAACGGCATCCGCTCGCTGCGTGCGGCCGGCATGGGCATCATCGCGGCGCCCGGGCCGGAGTTTCCGCTCGGGCCCGAGGTGCTTGCCCTGGCCGACGTGCGCATCGCCGAGCTGACGGCGTTCGACCTCGACCTCGTCGAGCGCGCCGGCGCGGCGCACCGGGCGCGCATGCGCTGACGGGCCGGGCCGCCCGAGGCCCGAACGAAATCAGCGGCCCTCGACCGCATGCCCCGCAATCGCATCGATCACCGGCGCCCACGTCACCTTCGGCAGCGCGTGCCCCATGCCCTCGATGGTCACCATCCGCGCGCCGGGCACGTGGCGCGCCACGTCCTTCCCGCATTCGATCGGCACCAGCGGATCGACATCGCCATGGATCACCAGCGTCGGCGCCTTCAGCGACGCCAGCCGTTCCCTGCGGCTGCCTGACGCGATGATGGCCGCGAGCTGGCGTGCGTAGCCGGCCGGGTGCAGGCCGCGTTCGAAACTGCGTTCCGCGCGCGCGGCATCGAGCGCCTCTTCGTCCGGATGCGAACCGGCGCGCAGCACCTTCATCACCTGCTGCTGGCGCGCGATGTAGCCGTCGCGGTCCAGCGGCGTGGGCGTGAGCAGCACCTGCAGCGCCTGGGGCTGGGGCGGCGGTAGGTCGGGGGCGCCGCTGGTGGCCATGATCGACACCAGCGTGCGCACGCGCGCCGGATGCCGCAGCGCGATCTCCTGGCCGATGGCGCCGCCCATCGAGGCGCCGACGATGTGGGCACGATCGATGCCCAGTGCATCGAGCAGGCCCACGGCGTCGTCCGCCATGTGGGCCAGCGTGTACGGCACCTGCGATGCGCTCACGGGCACGCCGGCCAGCGCCTGCCCGAGCAGCTTGGCCACGTCGGGAATACCCGCGGCGCTCAGGCGCGTGGACTGTCCGATGTCGCGGTTGTCGAAGCGGATGACGCGGTAGCCGCGACCGGCCAGGCGTTCGCAGAAGGCTTCGTCCCACGCAATCATCTGCGTGCCCAGGCCCATGATGAGCAGCAGCGGCGGCGCTGCCGGATCGCCGAAGCAGTCGTAGGCCAGCTCGATGCCGTTGGACGAAGCGAACGAAGGGGAAGAAGGGTCGCGTTGCATGGGGCGTGGCGGTGAAAAGGAAGGGGAGAGAAAGCAAGAGAAGCGAAAGGCAACCGTCGCGCGTTGCGCTTTGTGCCCTGCGGCCGGGACGGTGTTTCGTGGACGATCTTTCCGTGGGGCACCAGCGCGAGAAAGGTTCGTTCAGACCAACCGGGAGTGACTTCGGGACAATTTGGCGCTATCGGGAAACTCCGAGTCTGCGCGTGCAGAACGCTTCGATATCCTGCGACGACCTTGGAGTGCGAGGCCAGTGGCGGCCCGCCATCGAAGGCATGTGTTCTGAAGGGATTGAATCGTCGTGCATCGTTCGCCACCCGACTTCGCGTCACGCGTCTACGGACCCCAGCGCGTCGCAGCCATCGTCGCCACCCTGGTCGAAGAAGGCATCGCACCGGAACAAACCCTGAGCGGAAGTGGCCTGACGGAAGACCAGCTGCGCGCACCGGCGACGCGGATTTCCTACGAGCAGGCGGCCGTGGTCTTCCGCAACGCGGTGCGTCTGGCGCCCGGTCCCAGCATCGCCTTTCGCGCGGGCATCCGCATGCACCTCACGGCCTACGGCATGTACGGCTACGGGCTGCTGAGCAGCCCCACGCATGCCGACCTGATGGACTTCACCATCAAGTACAACCGCGTCATGGGCCCCGTGGCCGGGCCGGTGTCGTACACCTGCAGCGGCGGCACCGCGGTGCTGCCCTACGAGGTGCTGCTGTCGTCCGACCCGCAAGACCCGCTGTACCGCTTCGCGCTCGAGTTCGCCTTCGCGGTGCACTTGCGGCTGGGCCGCGATCTCTTCGGTCCGTCGTTCGGTCTCTCCGCACTGCACGTGCGCTTCGCCGAGCCCGAGGATTTGAGCGCCTACCGCACGCTGTTCGGCTGCCCCGTGGCGTTCGGCCAGCCGCGCGACGAACTGCATGTGGGCTCGCCGTGGGTGGGCCATCCCTCGCGGCTGCCCGACTCGGTCACGCATGCGATGGTGAGCGAGATGTGCCAGCAGGTGCTGGCCGATCTGCCGCGCTCGGGCGGTGTCTCGTCGGTGGTGCGGCGCACGCTGATCGACCACATGCCGTGGCGCTTTCCGACCATCGAGCCGATGGCTTCGGAGCTGTCGATCCATCCGCGCACCTTGCGCCGACGCCTCGAGACCGAAGGCACGACCTACCGCGGCATCCTGGCCGACGTGCGCCGCGTGCTGGCCATCGAGTACCTGCGCACCACGCGCATGACCACCGAGGAAATCGCCGAGCGGCTGGGCTACAGCGACGCCTCGAACTTCCGCCACGCCTTCGTGCGCTGGACCGGCCGCAGCCCGCAGGACTACCGCGCGGCGAAGGCCTGAGCCGCGCTTTGGCGATGCCGCATCGGGCATCGTGAACCACCGCTGATTCGCATGCGCGCGCCTGCGTGCGGCGTTCGCGTGGCCGTCGATCCACACATCTGTTCGCAGTTGTGAGTCGCGCCTGCGCGGCGTTCGAACACACGTCCCGAAATCACCGCGAAGTGGTCGCATCGCACCTTTCCTTGTCGACGTCGCCGCGAAAAGATGGCGCCCAGAGCAACGACAACAAAGTGCCCGATCCGAGCCTCGCTGAAGGCGCGGACGAGGCCGACAGGAGACAACAACATGGATGCACCTCGCGCGTGCCGGCATGCCCGGCACGGACTGGACGTACGCGGCGGGTTCACACCATGCATGCGTGCCGCCGCACAGGCCGGGCGCCGCCGTTGCGCGGCGCCTTCACCCCTTTTCCCCGATCTCGATCCTCTCTCGAACGACCGCCCGACCGGGTAGCCGTGTGCATCGCGTCTGCACGTCGGGCTTTTTCTTCGCCTTCTCTTTTCTCTTTTTCCTTTCCCTCCACTCCCGAGATGACCATGACCGAATCTTCTTCGATGGCCCCGCCGTCCCGCCGCCTGCTGATGCTCGAGTGGCGCGCCGTGGCGGAGCTGTCCGCGTTCTTCACCATGGCCCCGATGCTGCGCATGGCGCCCGCGGGCGACGGGCACCCGGTGCTCGTGCTGCCCGGCCTCTCGGCGAGCGATGCTTCGACGCAACCGCTGCGCGCCTTCCTGCGCGACCGCGGCTACCGCGCGCACGGATGGAAGCTCGGCCCCAACTTCGGTCCGCGCCCCGGCGTGGAAGACCAGATGCAGGAGCGCCTGGCCGAGCTGCACGAACGCTACCAGCGCAAGGTGAGCATCGTCGGCTGGAGCCTGGGCGGCGTGTTCGCACGCGAGCTGGCGCGGCGCGCGCCTTCGCAGGTGCGCAGCGTCATCACGCTGGGCAGCCCGTTCGCCGGCGAGCCGCGCGCGAGCAACGCGTGGCGGCTGTACGAGATGGTGAGCGAGCGCAAGGTCGAGGACTGGCCCGAGCGCGAACGCATGCGCACGCCGCCGCCCGTGCCGGCCAGCGCCATCTACAGCCGCAGCGACGGCATCGTGGCCTGGCAGGGCTGCCGCGAACGCGAGACCGCGACCTCGGAAAACATCGAGGTCGAGGGCAGCCACTGCGGCCTCGGCCACAACCCCGTGGTGCTCTACGCCATCGCCGACCGGCTCGCGCAGCCCGAGGGCCAGTGGAAGCCGTTCCGCCGCGAAGGCCTGCGCCGCCTGCTGTACCTCGATCCGCACCGCGACGTGCGCAAGGCCGCCTGATGCGCCGCATCACCCACCCGTTCACTTCCTGGAGACGCACATGAACAGCAAGCCCTGGCTGGCTTCCTACCCCGAAGGCGTGGCGTGGGACCACGCGATCACGCCCACCTCGGTCCAGCAGATCCTGGCCGACGCCGTGGCCGGTTTTTCCGACCGGCCGGCCATCGACTTCATGGGCAAGCGGCTGAACTACCGCGAGCTCGGCGCACTGGTCGACCGCGCCGCCAAGGGGCTGCAGGCTCTGGGCGTGCGACCCGGCGTGCACGTGGGCCTGTTCCTGCCCAACACGCCGCACTACCTGGTCGCACTGTTCGGCGTGCTGCAGGCGGGCGGCACGGTGGTCAACTACTCGCCGCTCGATGCGGCGAAGGTGCTCGAGCACAAGATCGAGGACAGCCAGACCGATGTCCTCATCACGCTCGACCTGGCCGCGCTGTACCCGCAGATGGCCGCCATGCTCGGCAAGACGCGGCTCAAGAAGCTCATCGTCGGCAACCTCGCCGAGATGACGGGCGCGCCCGAGCAGGTGGCCGCGCAGATGAAGGCGAAGAACGAAACGGTCGGCATCTCGGGCGACGAGCACCACCTGCGTTTTTCCGAGCTGCTCGACAACGACGGCCGCTACACGCCGCATCCCCTCGGCGATCCGCGCGAGGCGCTGGCCATCCTGCAGTACACGGGCGGCACCACCGGCCTGCCCAAGGGCGCGATGCTCACGCACGCCAACCTGTCGTCGGCCTGCGAACAGGTGGTGATCACGCAGTCGGGCACGCCGCCCGTGCTGCAGATGGGCACCGAGCGGCTGCTCGCGGTGCTGCCGCCGTTTCACATCTACGCGCTCACGGTCAACCTGCTGCTGGGCGTGCGCCTGGCGGCCGAGATCGTGCAGCACCTGCGCTTCGATCCCAAGGCCGCGCTGCGCGACATCGCCGAGAAGAAGCTCACCACCTTCTGCGGCGTGCCCACCATGTTCACCGCGGTGATCGGCGACCCCGACACGCCGCAGTACGACCTGCACTCGCTCAAGCTGTGCAACTCGGGCGGTGCGCCGCTGCCGATGGAGGTGGGCGAGCGCTTCCGCGCCATCACCGGCACCTGGCTGGCCGAAGGCTGGGGCATGACCGAAACCTCGCCCACCGGCACCTTCTCGCCCGCGCACGGCCAGCGCAAGGCGGGCTCGTGCGGCATTCCGCACCCGGGCGTGGTCATCAAGATGCTCGACCTCGAAGACCCCACGCGCTACGTGCCGCTGGGCGAGAAGGGCGAGATGTGCATCCAGGGCCCCAACGTGATGAAGGGCTACTGGAACAAGCCTGAGGCCACGGCCGACAGCACCACCTTCGACGGCTTCTTTCGCACCGGCGACGTGGGCTACATGGACGAGGACGGCTTCGTCTTCATCGTCGACCGCTGCAAGGACATGCTGCTGTGCAGCGGCTACAACGTCTATCCGCGCGTGCTCGAAGAGGCCATCTACCAGCACCCGGCCGTGCATGAGGTGGCGGTGATCGGCGTGCCCGACGAATACCGCGGCCAGTCGCCCAAGGCCTTCGTCACGCTCAAACCCGGCGCCGAGGCCTTCGACATCAAGGCCCTGCAAACCTTTCTCAAGGAGCGCGTGGGCAAGCACGAGATGGTGCAGGCCCTGGAGATCCGCGCCGCGCTGCCCAAGACGGCGGTGGGCAAGCTCTCCAAGAAAGACCTCGTGGACGAAGAGCTGCGCAAGCAGGCCGTCGCCGCGGCCACCGCTTGAGCGCACCCCTTCCCGAATTCCCACCGATCCCACCGACGAAAGAGGCCACGCCATGGACCACCTGAGCAGCATGGACGCGTCGTTCCTGCACCTTGAAACTCCCGAGACGCCGATGCACGTCGGCAGCCTCATGCTCCTGGACCTGCCCGAGGGCTACCGGGGCGACTACTACGAAGACGTGAAGGGCATGCTGGGCAAGCGGCTGCACCTGGCGTCGGTGCTCACGCGCAAGCTCGCGCAGATGCCCTTCGAGCTGGCCGAGCCGGTGTGGATCGACGACGACGACATCGACCTGGACTACCACGTGCGCAGCCTCACGCTGCGCCGCCCCGGCACCATGGAGCAGCTGCACCACCTCGTGGCGCGCCTGCATTCGAGCCTGCTCGACCGCAGCCGCCCGTTGTGGGAGATGTACGTCATCGAAGGCCTGGAGAACGGCCAGGTGGCCTTCTACACCAAGGCCCACCACAGCGGCGTCGACGGCAAGGCCGGCACCGAGCTGGCCAAGGTGCTCTACGACACCACGGCGCAGATGCGCGAGGTGCCGCCCGCGCGCCGCAAGCGCGGCAGCGGCAGCCACTACCAGCTGGGCGTGGCCGAGCTGCTGCAGGCGGCGGTGTCCAACTCGGCGCGCCAGTACCGCAAGCTCGCCGAGCTGCTGCCGGCGGCCGCGCGCGCGCTCACGGCGGCCGGCAGCGTGCTGGCGAGCCAGCAGACCGGCAAGGGCGAGCGCCGCCTGAGCCTGGGCATGGCGCCCAAGAGCATGTTCAACGACGCCATCACCAACCAGCGCTCGTACAGCACGATGTCGCTGCCCTTCGATGAACTCAAGGCGCTGGGCAAGCGCGTGGGCGGCACCGTCAACACCATCGTGATGGCGATGTGCAGCGAGGCGCTGGCCCGCTTCCTGAAGGAGCGCAACCTGCTGCCGAAAGAAGCGCTGATCGCCGGCGTGCCCGTGAGCCTGCGCGCGGAGGGCGACGACTCGATGAACAACCAGGTGTCGATGGTGCGCGTCGACCTGGCGACCGACATCGGCGATGCGGCCGAGCGCTTCAAGGCGATCCATGCCTCGTCAGAGGCGGCCAAGGCCGTGGTGCGCGAGCTCAAGCCCGTGCTCGGTGTCGACATGCCGATCACCGGCTCGCCCTGGCTCATGACCAGCCTGGCGTCGCTGTACGGCCGCTCCAACCTGGCGCGCCGCGTGCCGCCCGCGGCCAACGTGCTGATCTCGAACGTGCCGGGGCCGGGCGCCACGCTCTACGTGGCGGGCGCGCGGATGATGCACTTCTATCCGGTCTCCATTCCGTACCACGGCAGCGCGCTGAACATCACGGTGCAGAGCTACGCGGGCTCGCTCGACTTCGGCCTCACGGCCTGCCGCCGCATCCTGTCGCAGGAAGAGTCGTACGAGCTGATCGGCCACCTGCGCGCGGCGCTGCGGCAGATCGAGCGGCTGCCCAGCGTCGAGAGCGCGGCCAAGCCGGCGGTCGCGAAAGAGGCGCCGGCCGAGGCCGTGCCCGCCAAGGCCTCGCGCCGCGCGAAGGCACCGGCCGCTGCCAAGCCGCGTGCGGCTGCCACTGCGGCCGCACCCGCCAGCAAGAAGCCCCGCGCGCCGCGCAAGCCGGCCGCGCCTGCCAAGGGCAAGCGCGCCGCCGCCGCTGCCTAGCCTTCCCGCGATCCCTTCACCGACCGACCCCAAAGGAAAGCAAGACCATGACCCCCACTTCTGCGCAGGCCCCCGCCCGCGCGCCGTACAACGCGGCGGACGAGGCTTTGTTTTCGAAGGTCAGCTGGCACCTGCTGCCGCTGTTGATCCTCTGCTACATCGTCGCCTTCATCGACCGCATCAACATCGGCTTCGCGCAGCTGCAGATGAAGCAGACGCTGGCCTTCAGCAACGAGGCCTATGCGCTGGGCGCGGGCATCTTCTTCATCGGCTACTTTCTCTTCGAGGTGCCCAGCAACCTCATGCTCGAGAAGATCGGCGCGCGCAAGACGCTGCTGCGCATCATGTTCTGCTGGGGGCTCGTGGCCTCGGCCATGATGTTCGTGGAGACCACCACGCAGTTCTACGTGCTGCGCTTCCTGCTGGGCGCCTTCGAGGCGGGCTTCTTCCCGGGGATCATCCTGTACCTCACCTACTGGTACCCCTCGGCGCGGCGTTGCAAGGTGATCTCGATCTTCATGACGGCCACGGCCATAGGCTACCTGCTGGCCGGCCCGCTGTCGGGCTGGATCATGAAGTACATGAACGGCCTGGGCGGCCACCACGGCTGGCAGTGGCTGTTCGTGGTGCAGGGGCTGCCGGCCTCGGTGCTGGGCATCGTCGCGTTCTTCTACCTGAAGGACAAGCCCGAGCAGGCCGGCTGGCTCACGCCGTCCGAGAAGGTCGCGCTGCGCCACCATCTGGACAACGAGCCGCATGCGGTGGAGACCGCCTCGCATGGTTCGTTCTGGGCGCTGCTGCGCGACCCGAAGGTGTTCACGATGGCCTTCGTGTACTTCCTGTTCCTGGGCGCCAACTACACGCTGGTGTTCCTGGTGCCCACGCTCATCAAGAACTGGGGCGTGGGCGACGTGTTCATGGTCGGCCTGCTGTCGGCCATTCCGGCGGTCTTCGGCGCCATCGGCATGGTGTTCGTCGGGCGCAGCTCCGACAAGCACCTGGAGCGGCGCAAGCACTTCTTCTTCTGCGTGGCGCTGGCCTCGGCGGGCCTGCTGGTGGCCGTGTTCAGCGGCGGCAACCTGGTGCTGGCGCTGGCGGGCCTCGCGGTCATGAGCATCGGCCAGTCGGCCAACACGCCGATCTTCTTCGCGGCCATCAGCGAGTACCTGCCGCGCAAGTCGGCGGCCGGCGGCATTGCGCTGATCAGCAGCCTGGGCAACCTCGGGCCCGCCGTGATGCCGGTGATCACCGCGTGGATCACCACCGCCACCGGCAGCTCGGACAACAGCATGTTCCTGGCGATCGGGTTGTGGCTGCTGTCCGGCGTGGTGCTGCTGCGCGTGATGCGGCCCGCCGCGGCCGGGCGCACGCAGTTCGCGCCGGCCTGATTTTTTTGTTACCCGCTATTTCATTCACACAAGGAGATTCGATCCATGGCAACCAGCAAGACCGCAGCCAACGCCAACCCGCTCTTTCCCACGGCGCTGCCGTCGATGGAAGATTTCAGCAAGCTGATCGAGCAGCTCAAGCTGCCCGGCGTGGACGTCGGCGCGCTCGTGGAATGGCAGCGCAAGGACATGGAGGCCCTGGCCGAGGCCAACCGGCAGGCCTATGAAGGCATCCAGTCGCTGGCGCAGCGGCGCGGCGAGATCCTGCGCGACACGTTGGCCCAGTGGCAGGATGCACTGAAGGACGCCACCGGCAAGGACGCCATCTCCAAACAGGCCGAGGTCGCGCAGCGCGGCGTGCAGCAGGCCGTCGACAACTTCCGCGAACTGGCGCAGCTGGAAGCGCAGGCGCGCAACAACAGCTGGAAGGTGGTGCAGGACCGCCTGAACGAGAACATGGCCAACCTGCAGCAGCTGCTGCAGCCGAAGAAATAGGGGCGCTCCCGCGGACGCAATGTCCGCGCAACGACTGCTGGTAGCCTTGCCGGATTGTTCAGGCGCGCCTCGCCCCGCGAGGTCGCGCGATCCGGATGAATCAGAAAGGACTCAGCGCGTGGTTGTGACAGGGAGAAGATGGGGCGCGTGCGCCGCGTTGATGGCGGCATTGCTGGTGGGCGCCTGCTCCACCACGCCCAGCACGCCGGTGGCGGGCCCCGGCGAATACGTCGTGCAGACGGGCGACACGCTCTACCGCATCGCGCAGCGGCACGGCCGGACGACGGCCGAGATTGCCCGCTGGAACCAGATCAAGGACCCCGACCAGCTCGAAGCCGGGCAGGTGCTGCGCGTGGTGCCGCACGGCGGCGCCGCGACCGGGGCGGCCACGCCCCCGCCGCGCAGCAGCAGCGGCGGCGGCAGTGCAGAAAAAGTCAAGCCCGCGCCCGCACCCCGCGAGCGCGACCCGGTGGTGCCGCCCGCCTCGCGGCGCAGCGACTGGGGCTGGCCGACGCAGGGCGCGGTCATCGCCGGCTTCAACGGCAACAGCAACAAGGGCCTGGACATCGGCGGCAGCAGCGGCGAGCCCGTGCACGCGATCGGCGCCGGCTCGGTGGCCGCGACGGAAACGATGCGCGGCTACGGCAGCGTGATCATGGTCGACCACGGCGGCTCCTACATGTCGATCTACACCAACGTGGGCACCGTGGGCGTGAAGCAGGGCCAGCGCGTGCAGCGCGGCCAGAAGATCGCCGAGATCGGCCCGGCGGAAGGCGGCCGTGCCAAGCTGCACTTCGAGATCCGCTACCGCGGCAAGGCCGTCGACCCGCGCCTGTACCTGCCGGCGAAGTAAGCGCAGCGGGCCCTCAGCCCTGCGGCCGGGTGAGCAGGTCGAGCTCGGCCCGCAGGCGGCGCACCGCCACCTCATGGCGCCGCGTCTGCGGCCCGCGCCCGTGCGTGCCGGCCTTCAGGATGAGCCGCAGCTGCTCGCGCTGCAGCTGTGCCTTCAGGCGCCGGGCGCGTTTGCCGAATTCCTTGCCCATGTCGCGGCGCACGCGGTAGCGCAGCAGCGGCGCGCCCAGGCGCACCCATTCGTCGTCGCGGATCAGCTCGCGCTCGGGCACGAAGTAGGCGGCCAGCGCGTGCAGGTAGGTGCCGTTCTCGCGCGCGGCGGCGCGCCAGACGAAGGCGGCGGCGATCACCACCGGAATGCCCTTGACGATCAGCAGCAGCGCGATGCCGACAAAGCCGTCGTCGAAGCGGTCCTCGAGCAGCGGCGAGTTCCAGATGAAGTGCATGGCCCACGCCAGCGCGAAGTAGAAGAGGGCGCAGCCGATGCGCGCCGCCATCGAGCGCTGCGGGTTGAGCAGGAACCACGCCACGCCGAACGAGGCGATGGTCGTGTAGGCCGCGTGGCTCCACAGCCCGCTCAGCAGCCCGCGCATGAGCAGGTGGTAGAGCACCGGGTACACCTGGTTTTCGAGCGGGAAGTTCACGGCGCTGTTCACCGTGTAGCTCAGGTTCTCGATCACCTGGAAGCCCAGCCCGGCCATGGCGCCGACGATCAGCACCGACAGATACGTTTCGAACTGGTTGCGCGCGATCAGCACCAGCAGGATCACGCCCGCGAGCTTCAGGAATTCTTCGGTGATCGGCCCCGCGATGGCGGGCCCCCACGCCGCCACGAACTCCGGCGACACCAGCTTGGCGCACAGGCTCTGGATGGCGATGTTGGCCGGCGCGGCGAAATACACCGCGCCCAGACCGCCCCACGCAAAGGCCAGCACGTAGGCCTCGGGCGGGTGCTGTTCCAGCAGGTCGAGCGTGCGGAAAAACAGCACGAAGGCCGCCGTGTAGCCGCCCCACACCAGCAGGCCCAGCAGCGCGGTGACGGGCACCACGCGAAAGCCCAGCGAGAACATCGACACCGTGTAGAACAGGCCGTTGAGGATCAGCGCCGCCAGCAGCCAGAACGCGGCGCGCTGTGGCTGGAAGAACGAGTCGGTGCCGATGGGCCAGTCGGCGTCTTCCTGCGTGGCAACAGTGGCTTCAGTGGCTTCGGTGGTGGTGCTCACAGCGGTGCCTCCAGGTCCATCGAGTCGAGCATCTTGCGGGCGTCGGCCAGCGCTTCGTTGAAGCCGTCGGTGGGGCCGTACACATCGATCTGCACCAGCGAGCGGCGCGGCGTGTCGACCACCTGCCAGAAGCGGCCGGCGAGCTTGGCGCCGTAGTAGGCGAAGGTCTTGCCCTGCAGGCCCCAGCCGGTGACGAAGTCGGACACGTCGCCTTCGACGGTCAGGCCCTGGCCGCGCTCCATGAGCCGCTGCTGGCGCACCATCGGGCCGTCGGGCCCGCCCATCCACAGGCGCGTGGTCACGAGGAACTTGTGGCCGCCCTTGAAGAGCATGAGCGACTGGCCGGCCTTGGAGCGCGACACGTCCATCTGCCAGCCCGGTGCGGGCTCGAAGCGCGCGTGGGCGACCGACACCGTCTCGCCCGCGGGCAGCGGCCGGCTGCCGGGCGTGTGGTTGTTCCAGAAGGTGAGGCCGCCGACGTACGCGGCAATGGCCAGGAGGATCGCGAGCGCGCCCGGCCAAGTGCGGTACGGGATGCGGCGGGACGGTTGAAGCATCCGTGGATCGTGCCACACCGAAGCGACGGCGCGGGGGCGCCGCCGCTGTCGTCAGGCGCTCAGAACGCCATGCGAATACCAACGTCGTAGCCCAGCGCCCGATGCGGCTGCATGCCGTTGGTGGTCGCGTAGGCCGGCTGCGGGAAGATCGCCGGCAGGCTCAGCACCAGCGGCGTCACGCCCATCACGGTCGGGTTGTTGCGGCCGTTGGCGATGTGGATGCGCGCCACCGAGGCATACAGCGCCGTGCGCTTGGAGAGGTTGTGCACATAGCCCAGCGCCAGCTTGTTCACCGAGGAATTGCCGTCCGGCAGGCCCAGCCCGTTGACGAAGCGCACGCGCGCATACGAGGCGCGCACCACGCCTGCGCCCAGCGGCACGTTCACGCCGGCCATGAGGCCGTCGTAGCGGTCGCTCAGATGCAGCGCGCCGTTGGCGAAGGGCGTGGCGCTGTGGCGAACGTCGCGCACGCGCGACCATTCGCCGAACACCTTCACCACGCCGAAGTCGTACGAGGCGCCCAGGTTCAGGCTCTTGATCTTCTCGCTCTGCGCGGCGGCGCTGGCCAGCGTGCTCTCGCCGTAGCCCAGCGCCACGTCGGCCGGTCCGCTGGCCCAGCCGATGCGCCCGCCCACGTAGCGCCCGCGCTGCGAGGGGCTGTCGGGCGTGTTGCTGACCTTCGTGTTCTCGTGCAGCGCGTACTGCACCTGGCCGTAGAAGCCGCCCAGGTTCGGCGGCAGGAAGTAGCTGATGGCGTTGCTGGTGCGCAGGTAGCTGTCGGTGCCGGCCGAGAGCCCGCCGTTCAGCAGGCCGCCCGTGGCCAGCGCGCGCGAGGCCGCGATGTTGCTGTTGACCACCGCGATCAGGTTGGTGCCCACGCCGTTGACGCTGAAGGGGTCGAACACCGCATCGTTCCAGAACGAGGCCGTGTAGTCGCGGCCCAGGCGCACTTCGCCGAAGGGGCCGCTGAGGCTCAGCGTGGAGCGGCGTCCGAAGTTGGTGATGCCGCTGCCCGTGTCGTTGCTCAGCGGCGCCTCCAGCCAGAAGCTCGCGGCCAGCCCGCCGCCCAGGTCCTCGGTGCCGCGAAAGCCGATGCGGCTGGACGCATTGCCCGAGGGCGACAGCACGGTCTGGCTCTGGCGCAGCTCGGCCGGGCGCAGCGGGTTGTACGAACTGCTGGTGGTGCGGTAGTGGCTCACGCCCGCGTCCATCACGCCGAACAGCGTGAGCGAGGACTGGGCGAGGGAAGCTCCGGCCGCGAGGGTCGCGGCCGTGGCGGCGATGAGGGTCTTCTTCTTCATGGTCTTGTCTCCTGGTTGTTGTGTGTGTTGTCGTCTCTGTCGTCGTGGGGGCTGCGTGTCAGGGCGCCCAGCGCAATAGCGCGAGCACCAGCGTGGCGATGAAGACGGTCTCGCCGACCATCAGCACCACCGGCTTGAGGCCCACGTCGACCAGCTCGCGCAGCTGCGTCTTCATGCCGATGCCGGCCATCGCCGCCACCAGGAACCAGCGCGACAGGTCGCTGCCCGCTGTGGCGAGCGGGGTCGGCAGCCAGCCCGTGCTGTTGAGCGCCACCAGCGCGGCGAAGGCCACCGCGAACCACGGCAGCAGCGGCGGGCGCTGGCCGCCCACGGCCTTGCCGGTGGCGCGCGTGAACATCACGGCGAACAGGATCACCGGCAGCAGCGCCGCCACGCGCATCAGCTTGACCAGCGTGGCCGTGTCGCCCGTGGCCTGCGACATGCCGTAGCCCGCGCCCACCACCTGCGCCACGTCGTGGATGGTGGCGCCTAGGAACACGCCGGCCGTGTGCGCGTCCATGCCCAGGGCGCGCGCGATCAGGGGGTAGGCGATCATCGTGAGCGTCGACAGCGCCGACACGCCCACCACCGTGAACAGCGTGGCGCGTTCCTTCAGCGGATGCGGCGGCAGCGCCGCGGCCAGCGCCAGCGCGGCCGAGGCGCCGCAGATCGCGGTGGCGCCGCCGCTGAGCAGGCCGAACAGCACGTTGAAGCCCATCAGCCGCGCCACCACCATCGACACCCCGATGGTCAGCACCAGCGACACCGCCACCAGCAGCACCGGGTGCCAGCCCAGCGCCACCACCTGCGCGGCCGTGATGCGCAACCCCAGCAGCGCCACGCCCCAGCGCAGCACGTGGCGCGCGGTGAACTCGATGCCGGGCTTGCACGGGCCCTCGGCCGAAAGAAAGTTCATCGCCATGCCGAGGATGAGCGCGAACAGCATCACCGGCGCACCGTAGTGCTGTGACAGGAAGGTGGACGCGGCGGCGACCACCGCGCAGGCGAGCACGCCCGGAAAGAGCAGGCGGCCGCGCGCCGGCCATGCGGCGACAGACAGAGCGGTCATGAAAACCTCAGGGCACGAGCACGGTGGCGCCGGTGGTCTTGCGACCTTCGAGCGCGCGGTGCGCCTCGGCCGCGTCGGCCAGTGCGAAGCTCTGCTGGGGCTCGCTCACGATGCGGCCGGCCAGCACGTGGCCGAACAACTCGTCGGCCATGCTGAGCATGTGCGGGCGCGGGTGGATGTAGTGAACCATCGCGGGCCGTGTGAGCCAGATCGAGCCCTTGGCCGCCAGGACCTGCGAATCGACGACCACGGCGCCCGACGAGGTGCCGTTGCTCACCAAAGTGCCGCGCGGCTGCAGGCAGTTGAGCGAAGCCTCGAGCGTGTCTTTCCCCACCGAGTCGTAGACCACGGGCACGCCCTTGCCGTCGGTGATCTCGCGCACGCGCTGGGCGATGTTCTCGCGCGAAGTCACGATGGTGTGCGTGCAGCCGTTGGCTTTTGCGACCGCTGCCTTTTCGTCGGTACTGACAGTGCCGATCATGGTGACGCCCATCGCGCGCGCCCACTGGCAGGCGATGAGGCCCACGCCGCCGGCGGCTGCGTGGTACAGGATCGTCTCGCCACCCTGGAGCGGATAGACCTGGCGGAACAGGTACTGCGCCGTCATGCCCTTCATCATCAGTGTGGCAGCGGTGCGATCGGAGATGCCATCGGGCAGCGGAATGAGCACATCGGCTGGCATCACACGCACCTGCGAGTACGCACCCTGCGGCCCGATGAGGTAGCCCACGCGATCGCCCACGCGGATGTCGGTGACACCGGGCCCCACGGCCTCGACCACGCCCACGGCATCGGAACCGAGGCCGTTGGGCAGCGCCAGCGGATAGCGCCCGGTGCGGAAGTAGATGTCGATGAAGTTGACGGCGATGAGGCTGTGGCGCACGCGCGCCTGGCCCGGGCCGGGCTCGCCGACCTCGACATGTTCGAGCTGGAGCACGTCGGCGCTGCCGGTCTCGTGGAAGCGGATGGCTTGGACCATGGGGAGTTCTTTCGGTAGGAGGGGCAGGCGGGCAGAAAGGGCTCAGCCCGCCGAGAGTTCGTCGATGAAGGCCTGCGCGCCCGGCCATTCGCCGTAGCCCGAGGCGGGGTTGAGGTGGCCGACCTCGCCGAGGTCGACCAGGCGGCTGCCCCAGCCCTGCGCCATCTGCACCACGCGATCGAACGGCGCCAGCGGGTCGTTGCGGCTCGCTGCCACGATGCTCGGGAACGGCAGCGGCCCGGTCGGCACCGGCAGCCAGCCGCCGGCGCGCAGGGCCTCGACGGTGGGGTAGCCCTCGGGCATCGGCCGCTCGAAGTCGGGTGGCGTGGCCAGCAGGGCGCCGCGCACCGGCCGGCGCGTGCGCTGCGCCCAGTGCGCCAGCATCACCACGCCGCCGCTGTGCGCCACGACGACCAGCGGCCCCTCGACCGCCTGCGCCTCGCGCTCGATGGCCGCCACGCGCGCGGCGCAGTCGAGGTCGTCGCGGCCCATGGGCGGCACGGCGCGCACGCGCGGCAGGCGTGCGGCGAGCAGCGTCTGCCAGTGGCTGGCGACAGCGTCGCGCAGGCCGGGAACGATGAGGACGGTGGGAGCAGTCATGTCGGCCCGCGCCCTCACTGGTTGAGCTGGATGTTGTAGGTCTTGACGATCCGCGCGTTGCGCTCGTACTCGTCATGTGTGATCTTCGCGAGCTGCTCGGGGCTCTCGCTGGTCATCGGCACGAAGTTCTGCGCGATGAGCCGCTCCCGCACCTTCGGCGAGGAGGCGGCCTTCGTGAGGACCGCATTGATCCGCTTCACGAGGTCGTCGGGCATCTTTGCCGACACGATGGCGCCGGCCCAGTTCGAGAAGTCGATCTCGTCGAAGCCCTGCTCGGCCATCGTGGGCACCTCCGGCAGCTGCGCCAGCCGGGTCTTGGCCCCGACCCCGAAGACCTTCACCTTGCCGGCCTTGATCAGCGGCAGCGACGTGACGATGCCGTCGAACAGGATGTCGACCTGGCTGCCCATCAGGTTCTGCAGCGCCGGCGGCGAGCCCGGGAACGGCACGTGCTGCAGGTCCAGCCCCGCCTTGCGGGCAAAGATGGCGCCGGCGTAGTGCGAGCTGGTGCCCGCGGAGTACGAGGCGTAGCTGCCCGGGCTGCCCTTGCCGGTCTTCAGGTAGGCGATGAGTCCCTTCAGGTCGTTGGCCGGCACCGACGGCGCGCTCACCAGCACCATCGCCGAGCGCGCCACCATGGTCACCGGCTTCACGTCCTTGACCGGGTCGAAGCTGGTCTTCATCACCAGGGGAATCTCGGTCAGGATGTTGCTGACCATGAACATGATGGTCTGCCCGTCGGGCGGCGCGCTGTTGAGCGCCTGCACCCCGATGGCGCCACCGGCGCCCGGCTTGTTGTCGACGATCACCGGCTGCCCGATCTCGGCCGAGATCGCGTCGGACAACACGCGGGCCACGACGTCCATGGTGCCGCCCGCAGGCGCCGGCACCACGATCCGCACCGGCTTGGTGGTCCAGGCATGGGCGAGCAGGGGCGCGGCGGCCAGGGCGGCTGCCCAGGGCTTCAGGCGGCGAAGGATGTTGTGGGTTTTTTTCATCGCGATGTCTCCAGGTGTTCTGGTGCCGGGGGTGGGGGTGCTCAGGCCGCCTTGCGCAGGAAGCCCTGCTGCGCGCCGTTGCGGTTCGGCGCGAAGCCGTTGGCCGCCAGCGATTCCTCGACGGTGTCGTAGAACACGCCGATCTTCGAAATCTCGCGCGCCTGCTTGGCGGTGGCGATGGGGCGGCCGAACTGGCGCGAGATGGCGACCAGCTGCTCGACCTGCGCCACCGTGCCCATCTTGGCGGAGCGCGACTGGTTCCAGAGGTTGTCCTCGATGCCGCAGCGCACGTGCAGGCCCATGGCGATGCCCATCATGTTCACGGGCAGCACGTTGCGCATGGAGCTTTCCACCGTGAGCACCGCGCCGTCGGGCACGGCGCGCACGAAGTTGGCCAGGCTGTAGATGTTGGGCACGTCCATGCCGCCGCCGATGGCCACCCAGTTCATGACCAGCGGGCCCTTGTAGACGCCGCGGCGCATCAGCCGCTCGACCGAGTCGAAGCTGTTGATGTTGTAGCACTGGAAGGCGCTCTGGATGCCGGCCTTGGTGAGGCGGCGGATGTGCTCTTCGGCCCAGCCCGGCTGCGCGGGCACGGTCATTTCCTTGTAGGCGCGGTAGACCTCGGGGTCTTCCATCGAGGTGCCCCGGGTGTCGGCGTCGTCCCAGTGCTCGACCACGTTCATCTGAGAGGTGTTGATGGTCACCGTCACCTGGTCGGGCGTGGGCTCCAGCTCGGCCAGCATGTGGCGCGTGTCGTCGCTCAGCCACTTGGCGGCGGCGCCTTCGCTCTCGGGGGCGAAGCTGATCGAGCCGCCCACCTGGATGATCATTTCGGGCACCGCCTTGCGCACGCCGGCGATCAGCTCGTTGAACTTCGACAGCCGCTTGCTGCCCTTGCCGTCGAGCTCGCGCACATGCAGATGCAGCACGGTGGCGCCGGCGTTGTAGCAGTCGACCGCCTTCTGGATCTGCTGCGCCATGGTGACGGGAATGTCTTCCGGAAAGTCGGCGGGCACCCACGACGGTGCGTAGGGCGCGGCGGTGATGACCAGCGGCTGCTGGTTTTCGGGGAACAGATGGCCGTCGAGAAAGTTCATGGCAGGACCTCGGGAGAAAGGAAGAAGGAAGGGAGAGGGCGCAGGACGTGCCCGCTCAGAAGACCGCGTCGCCGACGATGCCGGCGCGTTCCATCTTTCGATGGCAGGGCGGGTAGTCCATGACCGCGTAGTGCTGGGTCGAGCGGTTGTCCCACATGGCCACGTCGCCCGGCTGCCAGCGCCAGCGCACCTGGTACTCGGGGATCTGCACCTGGCTCACGAGGTAGGCCAGCAGCAGGGCGGCGCCGGGCTGGTAGTCCTGCCCGTAGCGCACGTTGGCCGGCGTGTGGAAGTTGGTGAAGTGGGTCGTGAAGCCGTTGACGAACAGGATCTTCTCGCCCGTGTCGGGGTGCGTGCGCACCACCGGGTGCTCGGCGTCGGGAAACTGGGCCTTCAGCGCCAGGCGCTTCTCGATCGGCATCGCGGCGCCGAAGGTGGCCTCGATGCTGTGGCGCGCGCGCAGCCCGGCGATCTGCTGCTGGATGTGCGCGGGCAGCTTCTCGAAGGCCAGCGCCATGTTGGCCCACATGGTGTCGCCGCCCACCGGCGGGCATTCGACGCACCGCAGCACGCAGCCGAAGGGCGGCTTCTCGCGCCAGGTGGCGTCGGTGTGCCAGCTGTTCTCGTAGCGGTCGACCGGCGTCTCGGGGTTCTTGTAGATGCGCACCAGGCCCGGGTGCTCGGGGTCGCTGCCGACCACGGGGTGGTCCTCGAGCTCGCCGAAGTGGCGGGCGAAGGTGACGTGCTCGGCGCGCGTGAGTTCCTGCTGGCGGAAGAACAGCACCTTGTGCTGCACCAGCAGCGCGCGGATCTCGGCCGCCAGGCCGGCGTCGCGCGAGGCTTCGGCCAGCGACACGTGGCGCAGCTCGGCGCCGATGGCGCAGGTCACGGGGTGGACCTGGAGGCCGCGCGTGTGCACGGCGGGGGCCCCGTTCGAGAGGCCTGGCTGGATCGTGGAACCCATGTGTCTTGTCTCCTGTGCCGGTCGTGGGGTGCCGCTGTGCGGCGGTGACCGTGCTGGAAGCAAGAATAGGTCGGGGCCCCTGCGCGCGCCCCCTCCTCGCAGGAGGGGGAGGCGGCCCCGGAGGGGAGGGAGAAACCCTCAGTGCCCCGCGGCGAGCAGCCCCAGGATGCGCGCGCGCTGCACCACCTGCGTGCGCGTGCCGGCGTCGAGCTTGGCGAACAGGTTCTTCACGTGCCACTTGACGGTGGTCTCGCCCACCTGCATGGCGCGCCCGATTTCCTTGTTCGACAGGTTGCGCGCCAGCAGCACCAGCACCTCGCCCTCCTTGGGCGTGAGCACGGTGCCGGGCGAAGCCGGTGCCGCAGGCGCGGGTGCCGGCGGCACGGCGGGTGTGAGGGGCGCGACCGCGATCTCGGCCTGCGCGCCCTCGGCCGCGAGCGTGCCGACCCAGGCGCCCAGCTCGGGGTGCGCGTCGGAGAACACGCGCTGCAGCCCGTAGGCGCGCGCCAGGTCCATGGCCTCGCGCAGCAGCGCCTGCGCCGGCTGGCCGCAGCGCTCCAGCGCCAGCGCGCGCAGGCCCAGCAGCTCGATGTGCAGGCCGCCCTGCTTGCGCTGGCGCGCCTGTTCGTCGGCACGCGCCAGCTTCGCGAGGGCGTCGGGCCAGTCGCGCGCGGCGATGGCCGCGTGGGCGCGCGCCACGTCGCGCAGCGCTTCCACGCTGCGCCGCCACAGCGGGCCCTGCGGCAGCGTGGGGTCGGCCAGTTGCGCGTCGATGCGCTCGCACAGTTCGCGGCAGGTCTGGGCGCGGTGACGCTGCGCATGCAGGCGCACCTGCTCGGCCAGGCTGGCGATGCGCAGCCGCGGCAGGCGCCGCGCGGCACCGGCCGCGTCCAGCGCGTCCAGCAGTTCCAGCGCGCGGTGCTCCGCGCCTTCGGCCGCCGCGATGCGCGCCGCCGTGCGGTAGGCCTGCAGCAGCGACTCGGGCAGGCCGCTGTGCTCCAGCACGTCGAGGCGGTCGGCCAGCAGCGTGGCGGCGTCGCCCGGCAGGTCGCGCTCCCAGGCCACCGACGCGAGCAGCGCGGCCAGGTTGCAGCTGAAACGGTGGCGCCGGCCCATCTCGGCCTCGGCGCCGGCCACGGCGGGGCGCAGCAGCTGCTCGGCCAGCAGCACCTGGCCCTCCCACGCATAGCTCAGGCCGATGACCAGTTCGCTCCAGCGCCGGATGTAGTCGACGCCGTGGCCCGGGTGCCCGCGCAGGGCCTGCTGCTGACGCAGGCGCGCGAGCGCCGGCTCGCCCTCGAGCAGCGCGCGGTAGGCCATGCGGTTGGCGTGCGACTGCAGCAGCAGCGGGTCGGTCAGCGGCACGGCCTCGGTCCAGGGCGCGTGCAGCTCGACGAAACGGTCGGGGTCGTCCGCGAACACGGCCGCGCCGCCGAGGATCAGCGCGCATTCGCAGCGCAGCGCATCGCTCACGCCGGGCTGCGCCAGGATGCGCGCCACGAAGCGGCCGGCTTCTTCGTGCCGCTCGCTCGATGCGAGCGTCCATGCCGCGGCCAGCAGCAGGCGCGGGCGGCGGTCGAGTTCGTCGGCGGGCATCTGCGCCATCCATTCGAGCACCGTGGCCTGCCGGCCGCGCCGCATGAGCGATTCGTACAGGCTGCGCTCCGCAAGCTCGTAGGCGGTCTGGTGCTGGCCCGCGCTCAGCGCGTGGTGGGCGGCCTCGTCGAGCAGCTCGTGCGCGGCCAGCCACTGCGCCGCGCGCGCATGCGCCGCCACCTGCTCGGCGGCGTCGAGCGCGGCGAAGCGCTGGCGCAGCACGTCGCGCGCCAGCGCATGCATGCGCAGCCACTCGCCCCCTTCGGCGGCGGCGAACACCGGCGTGTCGTTGCTCAGCCGCGCCAGCCGCGCCGCGGCGTCGTCGACGCCGGAGACGGCGCGGCACAGCTCGGGGTGCAGCAGGTCGAGCACGGCGATGCGGGCCAGGAAGTCGCGGTCGTCGGGGTCGAGGTTGACCAGCAGCAGCCGCACCAGCTCGCCCTGCAGCTCGCCGGCGGCGGCCGTCATGTCGCCCAGCACCGTGTGCGCGGCGTGCGCGTCGGCCCCGCGCGCGATGATGGTCGTGGCCAGCTGCAGGCCTAGCGGCCAGCCTTCGGTGAGCTCGTGCAGCCGGGCGGCGGTGTTGCGGTCGACGCGCGTGCCGAAGCGCGCCTGCACCAGCTGCAGCGTCTCGTCGAGGCTGAACTTCAGCAGCGCCGGGCCGATCTCCACGCACTGCCCGTAGGCCACGAGGTCCTCGATGTCGAGCCGGCCGTCGGGGCGCGTGGCAATGAGCGTGCGCACGTTGGGCGGCGCGTTGCGCAGCAGGTAGGCCAGCGCCTCGCGCGAGGCCGGCGGCAGGCGGTCGGCCTCGTCGATGACCAGCACCACGTTCAAGGCCGCCTGTGCCAGTTCGGCCAGCAGCGCGGTGACGCTGCCCAGCGTGCCGGGCCGGTCGTCCTGGAACAGGCTGCGCCCGAACGCGGGGCGGCCCATGGCGACGCGCAGCGCCAGCGCCAGGCTCTGCACCAGCCGACCCGGGTCGTCCTGGCTTTGCGCCGAGACCCAGCCGACCGGCACGCCCAGGCCCAGGTACTCCAGGCGCCACTGCGCCAGCAGCGAGGTCTTGCCGAAGCCCGACGGCGCCTGCACCACGCACACCGCGTGGTCGCGCAGCGCGTCGGCGCTCGACAGGAGCCGCGCGCGCGAGACCAGGTGACGCGGGACACGGGGCGGCGTCACCTTGAGCAGCAGGTCGCGCGGGGCGCCGCTCGCATCGGGGGGCGGGAAAGTGGCCAAGGCTCGTTCGTGCTCGTGAGAAGAAGAACGGGCCCGATTCTCCACGTCAATCGCGCGAGGCCGAAGCGCGGCGCGGCACCCCCCGCCGCGCGCGGCTGGCCTTGGCGCTGCAGCCGTACTGCGCATGGAACCAGCGCGACAGCCCGCTGGGCGCGCAGAAGCCGAGCAGCCCTGCGACCTCGGCCAGCGGGCGGTCGCCCTCCAGCACGTGGCGCACGGCGAGTTCCTTGCGCACGTCGTTGACGATGGCCGAGAAGCTCTGCCCGTCGTCCGCGAGCCGGCGCTGGATCGTGCGGCATTCCACGCCCACGTGCGCCGACACCTGCGCGATGCTGCAGCGCCCGCTGGGCAGGAGCAGCAGCACCGCGCGCCGCACGTCGCCCGGCAGCGCGTCGCCGGGCGCCGGCGCTGCCGCGCATAGCGCGCCATGGCCGGGTCGGCCGAAGGGTTGGGTGCGTCCAGGTCGTCGCGCGCGCAGACGATGCCGTGGAAGTCCTGGTCGAAGGCGACGGCCGCGCCCAGCACGCGGTGGTGCGTGCGCAGGTCGCGCGGCGCGGGGTGCGCCAGGCACACGCGCCGGGGCTGCCAGTCGGCGCCGAGAAACTGGCGCAGCAGGCGCAGCATCACGCCCAGCGCCAGTTCGATGCGCTGGCGCGTGGCGCGGTGCGCCTTGCCGGGCTGCACTTCCTCGCGGATGACCACCACCTGGCCGAAGGCCTCGACCATCAGCGACAGCGAGCCGTTGAGCAGCGGCTGGTAGCGCATCAGCACGTCGAGCGAATCGCGCAGCGTCGGCTGCTCGCGCACCAGCAGGCCGACGGCCCCGAGGTTCGACAGCCGCCGGCCCTCGGCCATGCACAGCCCGAAGGCTTCGTTGCCCGAACGCTCGGCCGAGGCCTGCAGCAGCGCGGCGACGCGGTCGACCGGAATCATCAGGTCGGGCTCGTCCAGCACGCGGGGGCTCAGGCCGGCGTCCAGGAGCATGCGCGCCGGGTCCAGGCCGCCGGCGCGGGCGACCTCGCGGTAGTGGGTGAGGCTTGCCGCGCGGACCAGGGAAGACATCGCGAGTCCGCACGTGGCAGTTCTCAGGGCACGAGCACGGTGGCGCCGGTGGTCTTGCGGCCTTCGAGGGCGCGGTGCGCTTCGGCGGCATCGGCCAGTGCGAAGCTCTGCTGCGGCTCGCTCACGATGCGACCGGCCAGCACGTGGCCGAAGAGTTCGTCGGCCATGCTCAGCATGTGCGGGCGTGGGTGGATGTAATGAACCATCGCAGGCCGCGTGAGCCAGATCGAGCCCTTTGCCGCCAACAGCTTGGTGTCGAGGACCACGGCGCCCGACGACGTGCCGTTGCTCACGAGCGTGCCGCGTGGCTGCAGGCAATCGAGCGAGGCTTCCAGCGTGTCCTTGCCCACCGAGTCGTACACGACCGGCACGCCCTTGCCGTCGGTGATCTCGCGCACGCGTTGGGCGATGTTCTCGCGCGAGGTCACGATGGTGTGGGTGCAGCCGTTGGCCTTGGCGACGGCGGCCTTCTCGTCGGTGCTGACGGTGCCGATCATCGTGACACCCATCGCGCGTGCCCACTGGCAAGCGATGAGGCCAACACCCCCTGCGGCTGCGTGGTACAGGATCGTCTCGCCACCCTTCAGTGGATAGACCTGGCGGAACAGGTACTGCGCCGTCATGCCCTTCATCATCAGCGTGGCGGCGGTGCGGTCCGAGATGCCATCGGGCAGCGGGATCAGAACGTCAGCCGGCATCACGCGCACTTGCGAATACGCACCCTGCGGCCCGATGAGGTAGCCCACGCGATCACCCACACGAATGTCGGTCACGCCCGGCCCCACGGCTTCGACCACGCCCACGGCATCGGAACCGAGCCCGTTGGGCAGTGCCAGCGGATAGCGCCCGGTGCGGAAATAGATGTCGATGAAGTTGACCGCGATGAGGCTGTGGCGCACGCGCGCCTGGCCCGGGCCGGGCTCGCCGACCTCGACGTGTTCGAGCTTGAGCACGTCGGCGCTGCCGGTTTCGTGGAAGCGGATGGCCTGGTTCATGGTGCGTCTCCTGGGGTGTGGGGGGGCTGTATAGAACGGATTCTTGCGGCGCGTGGCGGCGGCGGGAAGCGTGGTCTTGGCGATGTCCCAAATTGGCAAATCGATGCCCCAATAAAGCAAGAAATGCGGGCGGGGTGCGCCGGATACTGGCGGCATCGGCCCACCGAGGCCTGCAAGACAACAACCGGAGACACCCCATGAAACTGCTGCAATTTGCACGCGCCGCCGCCGTGGCGCTGGTCGGATGCTCGATGGCCCTCGGGGCCTGGGCGCTGGGCGACAAGCCCGTCAAACTCATCGTTCCCGCGCCGCCGGGCGGCACGATGGACATCGTCGCCCGCGTCGTCGGGCAGCAGATGGCGCTGGACATCGGCCGCCCCGTGATCGTCGAGAACCGCCCCGGCGCGGGCGGCTCCATCGGCCTGCAGGCCATGCTGCAGGCGCCGGCCGACGGCAACACCATCGTGATGGCCGCGAGCAACGTGCTGGCCGAGACGCCGCAGGTCGTGAAGATGCCCTTCGATCCGCTGAAGGACGTGGTGCCCATCGGCTCGGTGGCGCGCTCGGGCGTGGTGCTCGTCACGGCCGCGAACTTCCCGGCCAAGGACTTCCAGGGCCTCGTCGCCGAACTGAAGACGCGCAAGGGCAAGGCCAGCTTCGCCAGCTACAGCCCCGGCACCGTGTCGCAGTACGCGGGCCTCATCCTCAGCGACCGCGCCGGGCTCGACCTGCAGCACATCGGCTACCCCGGCTCGCCGCCCGCGCTGCAGGACCTGCTGGGCGGCCAGGTCGACCTGATGTTCGACGGCATGCTCACCTCGATGCCGCTCATCAAGGCCGGCAAGCTGCGCCCCTATGCCTTCACCGGCAAGACCCGCTCGCGCTTCCTGCCCGACCTGCCCACCACCACCGAGCTGGGCTACCCCGACCTGCAGTTCCGCGGCTGGGTCGGCTTCATCGGTTCGGCCAAGCTGCCGGCCGACGTGATGGCCAGGCTCCATGCCGCGATCGAGAAGGCCGGCCAGGCGCCCGCCGTGCAGCAGAAGCTGCTCGACGTGGGCCTGGAGCCCGAGCTCAGCGTCGACACGCCCGCGCTCATCGCCGAGACCCGCGCGCTGTCCGAGCGCAACGCCGCCATCGTCAAGAAGTACCGCATCCAGGCGAACTGAGCGTCGCTCGCCATTCCATCGGAGACCTCTCATGAAGATCAGACCCCTCACGCCGTCCATCGGCGCCGAAATCTCGGACGTCCATTTGGGCGAGGCCTCGCGCGACCCCGAGTGCTTCGCGTCGATCCGCGCCGCGCTGCTCAAGCACAAGGTGCTTTTCTTCCGCGGCCAGGACATCGAGCGCGCCGAGCACGTCGCCTTCGCACGCTGCTTCGGCGAACTGGAAGACCACCCCGTGGTCGGCAGCGACCCCGAGCACCCGGGCCTCGTGCGCATCTACCGCAGCGACAACAAGCACAGCTACGAGAACACCTACCACTGCGACGGCCTGTGGCGCCAGAGCCCCGCGATGGGCGCGGTGCTGCGCTGCATCGAGTGCCCCGAGGTCGGCGGCGACACCATCTGGGTGAACATGGTGCAGGCGCACGACGAGCTGCCCGACGAGATCAAGCAGAAGATCGGCAAGCTGCGCGCCAAGGCCAGCATCGAGCATTCGTTCGGCGCCGTGATGCCGATGGAAGCGCGCCTCAAGCTGGGCCAGGACCATCCGCCCGTGGAGCACCCCGTGGTGCGCACGCACCCCGAGACCGGCGAGAAGGTGCTCTACGTGGGCAGCTTCACCACCCACTTCGTGAACTACAGCACCCCCGAGAACGTGCGCCACGGCATCGACAAGACACCGGGTGCGGCGCTGCTGCTGAACTACCTGCTCAGCCGCGCCACCATCCCCGAGTACCAGGTGCGCTGGTCGTGGCAGCCGGGCGACGTGGTCGTCTGGGACAACCGCAGCACGCAGCACTACGCGCTGAACGACTACTGGCCTGCGCCACGAAAGATGGAACGCGCCGGCATCGTCGGCGACGTGCCGTACTGAACATCGCCGCCGCATCCGCCCCCCGCCTCGCCACCTGACAGACGCACGCCATGAACTTCCTCGACGGCCACCTCTTTCCCGAAAACCAGCAGCCGCTGATCATTACCGCCGCGCCCTATGCACCGGGCTGGCTTCCTTCCGACTTCCCGGGCGAGATCCCGGTCACGATGGAAGAGCAGATCCAGAAGGCGGTCGACTGCTACAACGCCGGCGCCACCGTGCTGCACCTGCACGTGCGCGAACTCGACGGCAAGGGCAGCAAGCGGCTGTCGAAATTCAACGAGCTGATCGCCGGCGTGCGCGCGCGCGTGCCCGAGATGATCATCCAGGTGGGCGGCTCGATCAGCTTCGCACCCGAGAGCGAAGGCGCGGCCGCCAAGTGGCTGAGCGACGACACGCGCCACATGCTGGCCGAGCTGGAGCCCACGCCCGACCAGGTGACGGTGACGGTCAACACCTCGCAGATGAACGTCACCGAACACGCCGAGCTGGCCGACTTCAAGGGCACCTCGCGCGAGATCCCGGCCATCTTCGAGGCCTACAAGGAGATGACGGTGCCGGCGCAGCCGGGCTGGGTCGAGGAGCACATCCGCCGCCTCACGAAGGCCGGCATCCAGAGCGCCTTCCAGTGCTACAACATCAACAGCTTCGAGTCGGTCGAGCGGCTCATGCGGCGCGGCGTCTACAAGGGCCCGCTGGTGATGAACTGGGTGGCGATCAGCGGCGGCATGGACGCGCCGAACATCTACAACCTGGCCAACTTCGTGCGCGCCGTGCCCGACGGCGCGGTGCTCACGGTGGAAAGCTCGGTGCGCAACGTGCTGCCCGTGAACATGATGGGCATCGCGATGGGTCTGCATGTGCGCTGCGGCACCGAGGACGTGCTGTGGAACCAGACGCGCACCGCCAAGATCGGCACCGTGGCGCAGATCGAGCAGCTGGTCGCCATCTCGCGCCAGTTCGGGCGCCCCATCGCCACGGCGCAGCAGGCGCGCGAGATCTCGAAGATCGGCGTGTTCTACGAGACGGCCGAAGAGTCGCTGGCGGCCAACGGTTTTGCGCCGAACCGCAACGGAGGCAACCAGGGCTTCCTGCGCAAGGCGGCCTGAGAAGAAAGACGATGGCGATGACGAGGCGTTTCACGCACGCCGCCTGGCGCCTGCTGGAGGGCATCGCGCATGCCCTGCGCCACGAAGACCTGGTTCAGAACGCGCGCACCGCGCCCTGAGCCACCGCGCCGGCCGTCTGCTTGCTCCATTGCGAGGCGCTGCAGCCGAAGTGGTGGCGGAACCAGTGGCTGAAGCTGCTGGGCCCCGAAAACCCCAGCAGCTCGGCCACCTCGCTCAGCGGCAGGTCGCTGTCGCGCAGGTGGCGCTTCACGAGGTCGGAGCGCACGTCGTCGAGCAGGCGGCTGAAGGTGAGGCCTTCGGCCTCGAGCCGGCGGTGCAGCGTGCGGCGGTCCACGCGCAGGTGCCGCGCCACTTCCTGCGCGGTGCAGCCGCCGCCGGGCATGAGCGCGAGGATGAGTTCGCGGCAGGCTTCGCGCGTGCTCTCGCCGCGGTCTTTGAGCGCGGCTTCGAGGTACTCGCGCGCGAAACGCGCCACGCCCTGGTCGCCCGATTCGCGCGGCTTGCGCAGGTCGGCCGCCAGGCACACGAGGCCGTTGAAATCCTGGTTGAACTTGACGTTGCGCCCGAAGAAGGCGCGGTGCGCCGCCATGTCCGCCGGCGGGCGGTGCGTGAAGCACACCTGCTGCGGGCGCCACTGCGGATCGATGAGCTCGCCGAGGATGCGGAACATGATGCCCACGGCCAGCTCCATCGACTGGCGCATCGGCAGCCCGGGGCTGGGCAGCAGGTCTTCCTGGATGATGACCATGTCGCCCGTGTCCTCCAGGCGAAAGCTCAGCGAGGCGTTCACCAGCTTCAGGTAGCGGCCCAGCGTGTCGAGCGCGTCGCGCGGCGTGGGCTCTTCCTTGAGCACGACGCTGATGGGGCCCAGCGCCGACAGCTTGCGCTGCGCCGCCAGCCGCAGCGCGAAATCTTCGGTGCGCGTGGCGCGCGCGGTGATCTCGAGCAGCTCGCGCACCGCGTCGCCGGGGATCAGCGTCTCGGGGTGCTCGAGCAGCTGCGCCTTCAGCCCCACGGTTCGCATGAAGGCATGCGGGTCGCGGCCGAGCGACTGCACCAGCTCCACGTAGCCGCTGAGGCTCGCGCTGCGCATCAGTCGACCGAGGTGCTTCATGGTGGCTGTGGGAAGGGCCCCGTGTTCACTCGGGGCTGATCTTGAGTTGCAGTTTCTCGATGATGGCCCGATTGTGGGCGGTCGTGGCGTCCAGCGTCTGGCGCAGCTGCTGCAGCGACATCTCGCGGGGCGGATCGTAATTCTGCGCGAGCAGCGCCTCGCGGAACTTCGGCGCCTGCACGGCCCGGGCCACCTCGGCGCGGATTTTCTCCTGCAGCGCCGGCGGCATGCTGCTGAGCACGAACACGCCCACGCTCGCGTCGGGCATCACGAAGTCGGGCAGGCCCAGCTCGCCGAAGGTGGGCACGTCGGGCAGGAAGCGCGAGCGCTTCGACGACGCCACGGCCAGCGCCTTGATCTTGCCGCTGCGGATCAGCGAGGTGACGTTGCTCACCACCTCGAAAGTCAGCTGCACCTGGTTGCCCATGAGGTCGACCAGCGCCGGCGCCGAGCCCTTGTACGGCACCACGAGGATGTCGTTGCCGCTGCGCGCGCGCAGCATCTCGCCCAGCAGGTTGGAGCGCGTGCCGGTGCTCAGGTTGGCCACGCTGACCGAGCGCGGGTGCGCCTTGGCATGCGCCAGCAGGTCGTTCACCGTGTTCGGCGGGAAGCCGGCGTTGGCCACCAGCACGTGGAACATGCCCGTCACCTCGCCGACGTAGGTGAAGGTCTTGAGCGGGTCGAAGGGCGTCTTCACCGTGAGCGGAATGTCGGACAGCACGCTCGACGGCCCGACCATCAGCGTGTAGCCGTCGGCTGGCGCGGCCATCAGCGCGCGCTCGGCGATGACGGCGGAGCCGCCCGGCTTGTTGTCCACCAGCACGGTCTGGCCGAGGTTCGTGCGCAGCTGTTCGGCGAGCAGCCGCGCCGCCGCGTCGGAGATGCCGCCCGGCGGCGCGGGAACGATCAGCCGGAGGGGCTTGTCGGGCCAGGCCTGGGCCGAGGCCGTGCCGCAGCACAGCGCGGCCAGGAAGAGAAGGGAGGCTCGCAGCAGATGCAGACACATGGTTCGTCCTCAGGTGGAAGAGACAAAGGCGTGCGGATTCTGCGGCGCCACCGCTGCTGAATGCTTGGCGCCACGCGTCGGCCACTTACCGGATCGCGACAGCGACACCTGTCTTTGCACGTGCCGTTTCAATGCCCCAAAAAGACAAAACCGCGCCCCCGATGAGCAAGAAGTTTTCGCAGCTGCGCCAGAAACTTTGGCTGCAAGCGCAACCTTTTCCACCGGAGACAACCCCATGAACTTCCTCGACGGCCACCTGTATCCCGAGAACCAGCAGCCCCTGATCATCACGGCCGCGCCCTATGCGCCGGGCTGGATTCCCGCCGACTTTCCGGAAGACATTCCGGTCACGATGGAAGCGCAGATCCAGAAGGCGGTCGACTGCTACGAAGCCGGCGCCACCGTGCTGCACCTGCATGTGCGCGAGGCCAACGGAAAGGGCAGCAAGCGCCTGTCGATGTTCAACGAGCTGATCGCCGGCGTGCGCGCGCGCGTGCCCGAGATGATCATCCAGGTGGGCGGCTCGATCAGCTTCGCGCCCGAGGACGACGGTGCCGCCGCCAAGTGGCTCAGCGACGACACGCGCCACATGCTGGCCGAGCTGGAGCCCACGCCCGACCAGGTGACGGTGACGGTCAACACCACGCAGATGAACGTGACCGAGCACGCGGGCCTGGACGACTTCAAGGGCCTGTCGCGCGGCGACCCGCGGCTGTACTCGACGTACCGGGACATGATCGTTCCCTCGAACCCCAGCTGGGTGGAAGAGCACATCCGCCGCCTCACGGCCGCGGGCATCCAGAGCGAGTTCCAGTGCTACAACATCAACAGCTTCGAGACCATCGAACGCATGATTCGCCGCGGCGTCTACAAGGGCCCGCTGGTGATGAACTGGGTGGCCATCAGCGGCGGCATGGACCAGGCGAACATCTACAACCTGGCCAACTTCCTGCGCGCCGCACCCGACGGCGCGGTGGTCACCGTGGAGAGCTCCGTGCTCAACGTGCTGCCCGTGAACATGATCGGCATCGCCCTGGGCCTGCACGTGCGCTGCGGCATCGAGGACGTGCTGTGGAACCAGACCCGCACCGGCAAGATGAGCTCGGTCGAGCAGATCAAGCAGCTCGTGCGCATCGCCACCGAGTTCGGCCGCCCCATCGCCACCGCGCAGCAGGCGCGCGAGATCATGCAGATCGGCGTGTTCTACGAGACCACCGAAGAGACGCTGCAGGCCAACGGCTTCGCGCCCAACCGCAATGGGGCGCAGCAGGGCTTCCTGCGCAAGCCGGCCTGATACCGCTTCCACCGCTTCCCGGGGGGCGGTTGACGTACCGACTGGTCAGTCGGTAGACTGGGCCGATCGCGCAGCTCACCGGGCTGCATCGCATCGAACCGAAAGCCCCCCGATGAGCGAGAACTTCGCAGCCGAACTCCATCGCCGAGCGACCACGGCCCTGCAGGCCGGGCGCGCCGACGCGCAAGGAGAAGGCGACCGCGTGCCGGTCGGCCAGTACACCGACGAGGCCATCGCACGCGACGAGCGGCGCTTGCTGCAGCGGCATCCGCAGCCGGTGGCCGCCAGCGCCTCGCTCGCCTCGCCCGGCGCGTGGCTGTCGCTCACGCACACCGGCGTGCCGCTGCTGCTGGTGCGCCAGGAGAACGGGCAGGTGCAGGCGTTTCTCAACGTGTGCCGCCACCGCGGCGCGCGCGTGGTGCCCGAGGGCAGCGGCAGCGAGGCGCGCGCCTTCGTCTGCCCGTATCACGCGTGGACCTACAAGCCCGACGGCACCTTGCGCGGCGTGCCCGAGTCCTTCGGCTTTCCCTGCCTGAAGCAGGACGCGTCGGGCCTGCGCCGGCTGGCCACCGTCGAGCGCGCGGGCGTGGTCTGGGTCGTGTGCGATCCGTCGCAGGCGGACAGCGACCCCGGCGCGCACCTGGGGGCGCTCATGGACAACCTCGAATCGCTGGCCGGGCTGCGCGCGCCCGTGGCCTATGCGCCGCGCACGTACGAGGTCGAGGCCAACTGGAAGCTGCTGGTCGACGGTTCCTTCGAGGCCTACCACTTCAAGGTGGCGCACCGCGAGACCATCGCCCACATGTTCCTGCACAACCTGCAGGTGATCGACGAGTTCGACCTGAACCGGCGCCTGTACCTGCTCAAGTCGAAGTTCCAGGAACACCGGCCCGACGCCGCCGGTTTCGATCCGCGCCGCTACGGCAACCTGACCTACTTCTTCTTTCCCAACACGACCATCCTCGTGCAGCCCGACCACGCGCAGCTCAGCATGCTGGAGCCGCTGGGCGCCACGCGCACGCGCGTGCACGAGCTCACGCTGATCCCCGAGGCGCCGGCCTCGGAGAAGGCGACGGCGCACTGGGACGCGAACGTGGCGCTGTACCGGCGCACGCTCGCGGAGGACTACGCCCTGGCCGAATCGATCCAGGCCGGGCTGGCCTCGGGCGCGAACGACGCGCTCAGCTTCGGCACCTTCGAGTACAGCGCGCCGCGCTTCCATGCGCAGCTCGCGCAGCAGGTGGCGGCCATGCCGGCCGCACGCTGACGCGCGAGGGTGTCGCGCGTGCAACAACCAGACCACAAGACACAAGAAAGAATGGCGCGCGTCGCGTCTGATCGCCGGTCGCGTCTTCGCGGCATGCGCCAGGCGTGACGCCTTCCAGAACCGCCCGATGGCCACCCTTGCCCCTTCCCGTAAAGAAACGATCCTCGCGCGCGCCGAGCAGCACTTTGCCGACCACGGCTTCCAGGGCGCGTCGCTGTCGGCCATCGCGCGCGACTGCGAGGTCGGCAACCCGGGGCTGCTGCATCACTTTCCGAGCAAGGAGGTGCTGTACCGCGCCGTGCTCGAGAAGCAGGCCGAGGACCTGACGGCGCGCATCTGCAAGCGCGTCGAGGCGGCCCCCGACCTGCCTGCGCGGCTGCAGGCGTTCGTCGCGCTGCAGGTCGAGTGGATGCACGCGCGGCCCACGGGCTTCAAGCTCGTCACGCGCGAACTGCTCGACAACGCCGAGCGCATCCAGCATGCGCAGACCCGGCCGCTCGAAGGCTTCCTGCAAGCCAGCCTGGGCCTGGTGGCCGCGGCGCAGGCGGCCGGCCTCGTGCGCGACGACCTGTCGGCCGTGGTGGTGCTCACGCTCATCTTCGGCACGCTCAACTACGCCAAGATGGCGCGGCCCACCTTCGCCAAGACCTTCGCAGAGCCCGCGCTGAAGAGCGACACGGCCTGGATGAAGGCGATGGCGCGCGACGTGCTGCGCGTCATCTCGCCGCCCTGATTTTTTCTTTCTCTCTTTCTTTCCCAGCAACCCCGACCAAAGGACGTTCCCTTGAAAACCCGCATCACCGAACTCTTCGGCATCCGCCACCCCATCATCCAGGGCGGCATGCACTACGTCGGCTTCGCCGAGCTGGCCGCGGCCGTCTCCAACGCCGGCGGCCTGGGGATCATCACGGGCCTCACGCAGAAGACGCCCGAGCTGCTGGCCCGCGAGATCGCGCGCTGCCACGAGATGACCGACAAGCCCTTCGGCGTGAACCTCACCTTCCTGCCGACCTTTGCCTCGCCGCCGTACCCCGAGTACATCGCGGCCATCGTCGAAGGCGGCATCAAGGCCGTGGAAACCGCGGGCCGCAGCCCCGAGGCCTACATGCCGGCGCTGAAGGCCGCGGGCATCAAGGTGATCCACAAGTGCACCTCGGTGCGCCACGCGCTCAAGGCCGAGCGCATCGGCTGCGACGCGGTGAGCGTCGACGGCTTCGAGTGCGGCGGCCACCCCGGCGAAGACGACGTGCCCAACATGATCCTGCTGCCGCGCGCCGCAGAAGAACTGAAGATCCCGTTCGTCGCCTCGGGCGGCATGGCCGACGGCCGCAGCCTCGTGGCCGCGCTCGCGCTGGGCGCCGAGGGCATGAACATGGGCACGCGCTTCATCGCCACCAAGGAAGCGCCGGTGCACGCCAACGTGAAGCAGGCCATCGTCAATGCGTCGGAACTCGACACGCGCCTGATCATGCGTTCGCTGCGCAACACCGAGCGCGTGATCAACAACGCGGGCGTGGAGCGCCTCATGGAGATCGAGCGCGCCAAGGGCGACACGCTGAAGATCGACGACATCATGGACCAGGTCGCCGGCATCTACCCGAAGGTGATGACCGAGGGCCACATGGACGCCGGCGCCTGGAGCTGCGGCATGGTGGCCGGCCTGATCCACGACGTGCCCAGCTGCGCGGAGCTCATCGACCGCATCATGGCGCAGGCGGACGAGCTCATCGCCAAGCGGCTGGCGGGCATGCTGAGGGGCTGAGCTGTCAGTACGTCACGGTCACCGTGATGGTGCTGCTGTAGGGACCCGGTGCCACGTACTGGCCGGCCGGAATGCGGCCGTAGACGGTGTGGGGGCGCAGCGTGGTGACGCCACCGAGGTTCGCCAGCGCGCTGTAGCTGTCGCTGACGCTGTTGAGGCCCCAGACGGTGCTGCGCGCGTTGGTGGTGTAGAGGTTGTAACCCAGCGGCGTGGCACCGACCGGGCCCACCATCTGCCGGCTGGTGATGTTGCCGGCCGAGCCCGCGTCGAGGCTGATCGTGAACGACAGCGTCACCAGGATGCCCAGGCCCGTGACCGTGCCGGCGACGGTCACGGTCGAGGTGTTGTCCTTGGGCGTCGCGACGGCCGGGTCGTAGTTGCCGAAGGCCAGCGCTGTCGCGCTGACGGTGGCGCTGCAGCTGAACACGCCCACGCCCGAGCACGCGGCCATCGACGTGCCCGGGGCCAGCAGCCCCGCCAGCGCCAGCGCGGCGGTCAGCGCGGGGACGACGACACGGGTTCGCATCGGTAAGGTCCCATCGAAGGCAGTGCGCCGGCGGCGCGGTCGGGTTCGCCCAGCGTGAAGCGGCAATGCCCGCGCTTCCATCGCGCCTCGAAGCGTTCGTTCGGCTGCGGGTCGTCGACCGACACGAGGCCGTGGAAGCCCGACAGCAGCGAGGTGCCGCGCGCCGGCCGCATCACGTCGATGCCCGGCGGCAGCGGGCTGCCGTCGGGCAGCAGCACGGTGACGTTCGCGATCGCGTCGCGCGCGATGTCGAAGCTGGCCTGCGCCACGCCCTTGTAGCGCGGCACCACGCGCAGCACGTCGCTGCGCACCTGCGCCTCGATCGGCAGGTCGCCGTTGTCGATGCTGATGTGGTTGGGCTCGTAGGCGCGCAGGCCCGAGACGACGGCGCGGCCTTCGCTGTCGGTGGTGGTCCAGGGCTGGTTCTCGCGGTAGACCTTCACGCCGGCGGCGCCGGGCACGGTCACGAGCGCGAAGGCGTCGTCCGACTGGCGCGTGGCAAAGCCCACGCCGCCCGCGAAACCCACGGCGCCGCTGGCGCGCAGGCGCACCGCGGTCTGGCCCTGGGCGCGCGCGGCTTCGGCCGTCAGCATGCCGTAGCGACCGCGCCAATCGACCGCAGCCTCGCTGCGCGCGTTCTCGCCGTCGGCGGCGCGCAGCCGGTAGCCCCAGCCGGTGTCGTTGGGCGGCTGCTGCACCCACTCGGCCACGGCCGAGTGGCCGCCCGGCTTCTGATGCTGCACCGAGAGCGTGGCGTGCTGGCGATCGCCGAGCGTGAAGCTGAGGCTCAGGTTCACCGAGGTGATGGAGCGCTTGCCGTCCTGGCGCGTGTGGGCCACCGAGGTGCCGAGCCAGGCGTTGCCGCCGAGGCTGATCGACCAGCTGGCGGTGGTCACGCCGATGTGCTCGCCGGTGTTGTAGCGCAGCCGCGTGTGGCTCGCGCCCAGCGTGCCGTAGCGGCCCAGCGAGCGGCCTGCGAAGAGTTGCGTCTGCGCATCGGTGTGCACGGGGCTGTCGTGCCAGGCGATCTGCGTGAAGCCGCGACTGGCCACTTGGCGGCTCACGGAGAAGTTCCACTCGTCGCTGGTGCGCGTGTAGGCGGCGCGCCAGAGGCGGCCGCTGTCGCCGTCCCTGCTGCGGCTGGCGGCGCCGTGCAGCGAGAGTTCGCCGAGCGTGCCCCAGACCCAGGTCACGCCCGCGCCCGCGGTCTGGCTGCGCGAACTGGCCTCGCCGCGCGCCTCGACGGTCACGCCGTCATTCACGCCGTACCGCCACGTGCCGGCGACGAAGGGCGGGCCGTAGTCGAAGCTGCGCTCGCCGTAGCGCAGGCGCGTCCAGCCGGCTTCGAGCGAGTAGTCGGACAGGCCCGCGCGCAGCAGGTTCGAGCTCACGTAGTACGGCGTGGTCACGGTGCGCTGCACGCCCAGCGCGTCGGTGACGGCGAAGCGCATCTCGCCCGCGCCGGTGAGCACGGGCACGTCGCTGAGCGCGAAGGGGCCGGCATCGACGCGGCGCTGGTAGCGCAGCGTGTCGTTCACATACACCTCGACCGCCGAGGGCACGGCCGCGCCGCCGCGCAGGGTCGGCATCGGGTAGCTGATGAAGCCGGGCTGCAAGCCGAAGCGGGTGCCGAACTGCACGCCACCGAAACGAAAGGGTGTCGACCACGCCGCGGCCTGCGTGATCGTGTCGCCCACCGTGAGGCGCGTGAGCCGCGCGGGGTCGTCGCGGCGGAAGTAGCTGTCCAGCCGCGTCGTGCCGCGTCCGCCGAATGCGGACTGCCCCGCGACGACGCTCGTGCCCACCAGCCCCCAGTCGCCCGAAGCTGCCGCATCGAAGTAGCCCGAAGCGCGCGTGCCCTCGCGGTCGTGCTGCAAGGCCAGGTCGTAGTTGAGAAAGGCCCCGAAGGCCGAGGCCGACAGCGGCGGGCGGTCGCCCGCGTGCGCATGCACGGTGCCCAGCGTGAACGCTTCGGCGGGCACGCTCAGGTCCACGCTTTGCGCGCCTTCGTCGAGCTGCAGTTGCGCGCCCGGCAGTGCGCGCAGGTCGTAGTAGTCGGTGCCGTCGCGCTGCAGCGCCGCGGTGGCGGGCCGCACCAGGCGCCAGGCCGCGAAGTCGGGCGCCGACGCCAGCAGCTGGGCACCGCGCCGCAAGAGTGGCCGCGGCGCGGGCTGGCTCAGGCCGTTGATGCGCACATCGAGGATCGCGGGCTGCACCTCGCCCGCCACATCAACGGGCGACGTCTGTGCGCAGGCCACGCGCAGGCCCAGCCAGCCGCAGCAGACCCACAAGCTAGCGTGGCGTGGCGGGCGCACGGGGCACGCGCACGGTGGCGCTGGACGACGCCTCGGGGGCATCGGTGGCGGCCTCGACCTGCAGCCGGGTGTCGGGCGGCAGGGCGGGCAGTTCGATGTCGATGCCGGCCGACTGCCCGGCCAGCGCGTACTGCGACAGGCTCTTGCGCAGCAGCTCGGTGCCGTCCTCGCGGCGCACCACGAGCTGCGTGACCTGGATGTGCTCGCTGCCCTGGTTGTCGAACACCAGCCGCCAGGCGGTGCCTGCCGTGCCGGTGGCACGCCCCGAAGGCTGCAGCGACCATTGCAGCGCGCGGCGCAGCTGCAGCGGCGGCACGAAGATCGGCACGCCGATGCGCAGCAGCGTCTGCACCTTCGCGCCCTCGGTGCCGTCCGCCGGCAGGGCCTGGTCGCGCGGCAGCTGGCGCAGGAAGACGCGGTAGCTGCGCTCGCCGGCGTCGGCCGGCACCTGCAGCCCGAGGCGAACGATCTGCCGCCCGCCCGGCGGCAGGCGGAAGATGGCCGGGTTGACCAGCACGTCGCGCGTGGGTTCGTAGGCATCGCGCCCGTCCTGCTGCGACCACGCCACCACCTCGGCCTGCACGGCGACCTCGGTGTCTTCGGCGTTGCCCATGGTGAGCGAGGCGACCGGGCGCTGCGGCGTGAGCACGATGCGCAGCGGCGCCACGCTGAGGCTGGTGGCCGCGGCGGGAGCGGGAGCGAGGGCGGACAGCAGCAGGCCGGCCCCCCATGCGACTGGCAGCAGGGCGCGACGCATGCCGTGGCGGCCTGCGGTGAAGGCGGTCAACGGCGCCCTCAATAGGTCAGCGAGACCGTGATCGTGTCCGTGTAGTCGATGGCCGGCGCCGCGGTGTACTGCCCCGTGGGAATCAGGCCGTAGATCGTCTGCGTCTGGGGCGTCCCGTTGCCGACGTAGCCGGTGCCGGCGACGCTGTTGTCCCAGTTGGTCTGGTGCGCGCTGTCCTTGAAGAGGCCGTAGCCCAGCGTGTTGTTGCCGGCGGCCGCCGTGGGGCTGGTCATCAGGCGGTTCGTGATCGTCGCGCCCGAGCCGCCGCCCGCGCTCAGGCCGAGCGAGTAGGGCGTGCCGAAGGTGCAGGTCACGTTGAGGCTGGTGGTGCCGGCCAGCGCGGTGGCTGACGCCGGGTCGTACGGCCCGAACGCCAGCGTGGCCGGCGTGGTCATCAGGCAGGCCTTGAGCACCGTGGCCGTGACCTGGAAGGTCGTGGTCGTCGTGACCGCCTGCGCGGGCAGCAATGTCAACAAGGCACCGACGGGCAGCACGGTACGGGCCAGTGTGCGAAGGAGGGAGCGAGGCTGGTGGCGCATCGGACGGGACCTTTCATCGGTGACTGGAAACCCAGGAACGACAGTGAAAACCCACCCACCGTTTCCAGTAGTGGGCGCCCCCTTTCTAACCAATCTCTCCCCGATGGGACATAGGACGCAGCCCTGTCGTCGACAGCTTGCTACAGATTTTTCCGAGGCCGGGAGGGCTCATGAGTGATTTCGGTCTACAGCATGGGCCGGGCCTAGGTCGGATGTCTTCATGGGGCGCGACCTCTTGTCTGAGGGGGGTGGTGCGTGCGGTGTATAGAACCGTTTACATTTACGCTCTTGGGAGTCGCCATCCAACGCCATTGCAACCTTGCCCGCGAGGTCCATCCAACGTGATCGCCGAAATACATGCTGATGCCGCGCCTGCTGGCCTCGCCTCGGGGTTCACCATGGCGTTCCAGCCCATCGTGGACCTGGGCCGGCACGAGATCTATGCGCACGAGGCGCTGGTGCGCGGCCTGTCGGGCGAAGGCGCTGCCGAGGTGCTGGGACGCGTCGATCCGGTCGACCGCTTCGCCTTCCACGAAGCCTGCCGCGTCAAGGCCATCGAGATCGCCTCGCGCCTGGGCATGAAGTCCCGCCTGAGCCTCAACGTCATGCCCAACGACGTCGCGGGGCAGGCCGAGTGCTTCCGCACCGCCATGGCCGCCGCCAAGCGCTGCAAGTTCCCCGTGCGCCAGCTGATGTTCGAGATCACCGAGGGCGAGCGCGTGCGCGACCTGCACGGCCTGGCCGACACCTTCCGCGCCTTCAAGCGCCACGGCTTCACCTCGGCCATCGACGATTTCGGCGCCGCCTACGCGGGCTTCGAGCTGCTGGCCGCGTTCCAGCCCGACGTGGTGAAGATCGACCTGAGCCTGATCCGCGGCATCCATGCCGACCCGGTGCGGCTGACCATCGTGCGGGGCTTCGTCGCCACCTGCGACGAGCTGCGCATCCGCGTGATCGCCGAAGGCGTGGAGGCGCCCGAAGAGGTGCGCGCCTTGCGCGAGATCGGCGTGGAGCTGTTCCAGGGCTACCTGTTCGCGCGGCCGGCCATCGCCACGCTGCCGGCGGTGGCATGGGACGCCGCCGCCTGAACCTGCCCTGACCTCGGACCTTGTGGGTCAGACGTTGCTGGTCGCGCGCACTTCCTCGAGCGTGGTCCGGCCGGCCAGCACCTTCTCGATGCCGTCCTGACGCAGCGTGCGCATGCCCTCGCGCATCGCGGCGTCCTGCAGTTCCTCGGCGCGCGCGCCGCCCTGCACCAGCCGGCGCAGCTCCCTCGACATCACCATCAGTTCGTGGATGCCCACGCGGCCCCGGAAGCCGGTGTCGTTGCAGTGCTTGCAGCCGGTGCTGGTGTAGGTCTGCAGCTGGCCGTCGCGCCCGTGGCGCTGCACCCACTCGGCGCGCACGGCGTCGCGCGCGGCCGGCGTGTCCTGCGCGCCGAAGGCATGCATGTAGTCGGCCAGCAGCTCCTCGACCGCCTCGCTGGTCGCGGGGCGGCTTTGCACGCACTGCGGGCACAGGCAGCGCACCAGCCGCTGCGCCAGCACCGCCAGCAGCGAGTCGGCGAAGTTGAACGGGTCCATGCCCATGTCGAGCAGGCGCGTCACGGTTTCGGGCGCGCTGTTGGTGTGCAGCGTCGACAGCACGAGGTGGCCGGTGAGCGAGGCCTCGATGGCGGTCCTGGCGGTCTCGGCGTCGCGGATCTCGCCGACCATGATCACGTCGGGGTCGGCGCGAACGAAGGCGCGCAGCGCCTTGGCAAAGGTCCAGTCGATGCGCGGGTTGACCTGCACCTGGCGCAGGCCCGGCTGCGTGATCTCGATCGGGTCTTCGGCGGTCCAGATCTTGCGCTCGGGCGTGTTGATGCGCATGAGCGCGGAGTGCAGCGTGGTGGTCTTGCCCGAGCCCGTCGGGCCCACGCACAGCACTATGCCGTAGGGCCGGTCGACCGCCTGCGAAAACTGCGCCAGGTTGCGCTCGGACAAGCCCAGCGCATCGAGCGCGATGGGCTTGGCCGAGGCCAGGATGCGCATCACCACGTCTTCCAGGCCGTTGTTGGTCGGGATGGTGGCCACGCGCAGCTCGATGCGGTGCTGCGGCGAGTACTTCGAGAAGTTGATCTTGCCGTCCTGCGGCTTGCGCTTTTCGCTGATGTCCAGGTCGCACATGATCTTCACGCGCGCCACCACCGCGTTGCGGTAGCTGGGCGGCAGCTCCAGGTAGGTGTAGAGCCGGCCGTCACGGCGAAAGCGGATGCGCGTCTTTTCCTGCCCCGGGTCGCTCTCGATGTGGATGTCGGAGGCGCCCTCGCGGTGCGCTTCGAGGATCATGCTGTTGATCATGCGCACCAGCGAGTTGTCCGACTGCTCCACGGGCGGCTCGCCGGCGGCGGGCGCGGCGGCCGATTCTTCCTTCTCGAGCGTCTTCAGCAGCGTGCTGGTGCCCGTCATGTCGAACTCGAGCGGACGCATCGGGTCGTTCATGTCGACCACCGGGCGCTCGGCCGCCACCTGGCCGACCTTCTCGTAGGCCTTGTGCAGCACGCCGTCCAGGTCCAGGCACTGGCCCAGCACGGGGAGCACCTTCATCTGCGCGATGAACTCCACCTCGTCGATCACCGCGTGCCGGTTGACCGGGTCGTCGAGCGCCAGCACCAGGCGCCCGCCGTGCAGCATGAGCGGCATCACCTGCAGGCGCCGCGCGGCCTCGTGGCCCACCTTGCGCAGCGCGTCGGCCGCGGCCGGGAACATATGCAGGTTCACCAGCGGGTAGCCCATCTTGCGCACCAGCGCGGTCTGCAGCTGGCCGCGGCTCACGACGCCCATGCGCACCAGCGTCTCGCCCAGCGGCACCGTGGGCTCGCGCTGCTGCTGCTGGAGCGCCGCGTCGAGTTGCGCCTGCGTGACCATGCCCAGCGACATCAGCGCCTGGCCGATGCGCGCGATCGGCATGCGGCTTTGCAGGTCGAGCTCCTGCACGAGCTGTTCGGGCATGACGACTTCGGTGGCTGCCATGGATGGGTCTCCTGATGGTGGTGAGGGGCGCGGCGGGTGTGCCGACGCTAACGGTAAAACGCGAAACGGTTGCGGCCCTGCGACTTGGCCGCGTAGAGCGCCGTGTCCGCCCGTGCGAGCAGTTCGCCGGCACCGACGGTGGCGTCGACCGTCTCGACGAACACGATGCCGATGCTGGTCGTGACGTCCAGCCGCCGGCCTTCCACGGGGAACGCCGGCGCCGCGATCTGCGTGACGATCTTGTGCGCCACGCCCGCCACGGCGTCCTGCGAGTGCACGTTCTCCATCACGATCACGAACTCGTCGCCGGCCAGGCGCACCACGGTGTCGGTCTCGCGCACGCTGGCGCGCAGGCGGCGCGCGTACTCGGCCAGCACGCCGTCGCCGGTGGAATGGCCGAGCGTGTCGTTGATGGCCTTGAAGTGGTCGATGTCCAGGAACATCAGCGCCATGCCGCCTTCGGCGCGGCGCACGCGCGACATCGCCGCGGGCAGCTGCTCGTTGAAGGCCAGGCGGTTCGGCAGGCCGGTCAGCACGTCCATGCGCGCCAGCTCGATGAGCTTGCGCTCTGCCTCCTTCAGCGCCGTGACGTTGAAGGTCATGAGGTAGAAGCCCGCCGTGTGGCCCGCCAGGTCCTTGTCGGGAATCAGGTTCACCTGGAAGTGCGCCTCCCGGTCATCGATCGGCACCTGCACCGGGTACTGCGTCGCCCTGCCGGCGAGCACCGTGGGCAGGTGGGGCGTGTGCTGCACGTACACCGCCTCGCCCACGGCCGAGCGCAGCGTCACGCCGTCCAGCGGCGCGCGCTCGTCCAGGCCCGCCATGCGCCGCGCGCGGCTGTTGCCGTACAGGCAGTTCTCGTCGCGGTCGAAGTAGGCCACCAGCGCGGGGATGTTGTCGGTCACGTCGCGCAGGCGCTTTTCCTGCTGCGTGAGGGCGCGGCGGATGTTCACTTCGTCGGTGATGTCGAAGGTCATCGCGAACACGCCGTGCACCATGCCCTCGGCGTCCTGGTCGGGGATGTAGTGGGCCTTGAAGGTGCGATCGCCGATGCCCAGCGCCGCGTCGCCGGCCTTCTCGACGATCACCGTCTCGCCCGCCAGCGCGCGCTCCATGTGGGGCCGCACCACCGCGAAATCGGCCGCGCCCCGCACGGCCGGCATCCACTGGCCGACCAGCGGCTGGCCGTGGTGCAGCGTGCGCACCTTGGCATTGACGAAGGTGTAGTACAGCGCGGCGTCGACGTGCGAGACCAGCGCGGGAATGTTGTCGGCGATGGTGCGGATCTGCGCCTCGCTGTGCGCCAGCTCGAGCTCGATGTGCTTGCGCTGCGTGATGTCGAAGGTCATCGCGTAGTAGCCGCACACCCGCCCCTGCGCGTCGAGCTCGGGGATGAAGTCGGTCTGGAAGAAGTGCTCTTCCTCGTCGCGGTGCGCGGCGCCGCGCCGCTCGAAGGACACGGCCTCGCCGGCCAGCACGCGCCGCAGGTTGTGCTCGAGCGTCGGGTCGTCGTGCAGGCCGCTCATGCTCTGCACGGGCTGGCCCACCAGCTCCTCGGCGCTGTAGCCCAGCTCCTCGCACAGCCGCGCATTCACGAAGGTGTAGCGGCCCTGCGCGTCGGCGTGCGAGATCATGGCCGGCAGGTTGTCGGTGATGTCGCGCAGGAACTTCTCGCTGGCCTGGTGCTGCTGCATGAGCCGGTCGAAGGTGCGCGAGAGGTCGCCGATCTCGTCGTCCGGGTAGGTGCGCGCCACGGCCGCCTGCGCGGGCGCCGCGTGGGCGTCGAGCATGTGGCGGTGCAGCCCGGTGAGCGGGCGCAGCTGCTGGCGCACCACGGCCAGCGCCAGCGCGCCGGCCAGCAGCGCCAGCACGATGGCGCCGATCCACGCGGTGCGCTCGATGGCTTCGATGCGGGCAAAGGCCTCGTGGCGCGGGTACATCGAGCCCATGATCCAGTCGGCCTGGCGGATGCGCTTGAAGGCGTACAGGCCGGGCACGCCCGCATGGTTCACGCCTTCGATGGTGCCTTCGAAGCCGCCGATCGCGCGGTCCAGGTCGGGCGCGTCGTCGGCCATGGCCATGTTGGCCTGCTTGAGCACGCGGTCGGCCAGCGGGTGGTCGATCACGATGCCGTCCGCGGTGGTGATGAACACGTAGCCCGTCTGGCCGAAGCGCACGTCGGCCAGCTCGCCCAGGATGTTGCGGTCCTTCAGGTTGATGGAGCCCGAGATCACGAACAGCACCCGGCCGGCCGCATCGAGCACCGGCTCGGTGATGGCGACCTGCGCCAGGCCGTTGAGCCGGTTGCGGTAAGGCTCGGAGATCACGCCCGTGCGCGCGGCGACCGTGTCCTTGAAGTACGCGCGGTCCTTCACGTTCACCTTGCCGATCTGTCGCGCGCCGTTCAGGTTGGCGACCAGCTCGCCGTCCGTGTCCAGGAAGGCGACGTTGTCGAACGCCGCCCGCAGGGACTGGTGCTTTTCCAGAAAAGCCTGCAGCGGCGCGGCGTTCGTGATGCCGTGCGAGCCCACGCTCTCGGCGATCGTCTTCAGCAGGATGCGCCGGCTGGCGAACTTCTGCTCCACCGCGCTCGCGATGGCCGACAGCCGCGCGAACTCCTCGTTGGCGATCGAGGCCTGCATGCGGCTCTTGACCAGGTGCAGCGCCACCGTGGCGATGATGAAGGTGGTGGCAAGCACGACGGCCGCAACGCCGACGCTGAGGCGCGTGTTCAGGCTGATGCGGCGTTTCGCGGTCGCGAAGAGTTTCATGGGCGTCGTGCAGGCGGTGCAGCGAAGCGGCGGGGACCACCGGCCGGGCCGGCCAGGGGGGCACGGCACACACCCTTCGCGCGTTGCGCAGCTAGTGTGTCAGAAAGTGCGAGAAATGCGCGCCATTGCGGTGCATCTCGCGGGGTTCCCGGGGGGCGGAGTGTTGCGCAGGTGCGCGAGGGAAACCAATCGTATTACTCGACGCGCGGCGGCGGCTCCGATCGGGCGGCCGCGGGCGAGCGCGCCGGCGCGATGAGCACCATCGCGCCGTCCTGCCCGCGCCGCACGCGCAGGCGCGTGCCGTCGAGCAGGCGTTCCAGCGCCGCGTCGGCGGCGATCTTTCCCCTGATGCCCCGGGTCGAGAGGTCCTTGACGTCTTCCATCTTGTAGATGAGCTGCACGCCCGACTGCGCGATGTAGGCGTCGAGCGCGGGCCGCAGCTCGCCGCCCTTCACGTCGAACTCCCGCGCGTGGGCGCAGGCCAGCCCCGTCGCCAGCAGGCCGGCGGCGGCCACGAGGGCAAGGCGGGGGCGGGTGAGCAAGAGGGCAAGGAAGGTGGGGGGCTGCCTCCGGATTCGAATCATGTCGGTCTGTTTTCCGCGAATTGGTTTTTCTTCTGCCCCCGGTGAGACGAGTTCGAGCGCACTTTCCGGTAACGGGGCAAGGGGGAAAAGCCCTCGGGCCCGGCCTTCTAGAATTTCCGGGTCCGCCGCCGGGCATGGGAATTCAAGGAAATTTCGCCGGCGGGCCTTCGCGCGTTACCGGAAATCTTCGGGCCGTTCGTCTCACTGTCTGTCGCCAATCCCGGCGACCTGCCGCTTTGTGTGTCGGCCCTTCAATTTCCAGGAGCGCTTCGTGGTTCTCAGTGACTTGGATGCCTGGTTCGTCAGCGAGGTGCTGCCGATGGAAGCCGCGCTCACGCGCTTCCTTCGCCGCAACTGGCGCGACGACGCCGAAGTGCCCGACCTGCGGCAGGACGTCTACGTGCGCATTTACGAGTCCGCCTCCAGATCCATGCCCGACCAGGTCAAGCCCTTCGTTTTTGCCACCGCGCGCAACCTGCTGATCGACCGCGCCCGGCGCGCGCAGATCGTTTCCATCGAGATCATTGCCGACCTCGACGCGCTCGATTTCTCGGCCGACGAGCTCACGCCCGAACGCCACGCCGCCGGCCGCGGCGAGCTGCGGCTGCTGCAGACGGCGCTCGACGCGCTGCCCTCCAAGTGCCGCCGCGTGGTCGAGATGCGCAAGATCGACGGGCTCTCGCAGCGCGAGGTCGCCACGCAGCTGGGCATCACCGAGGACACGGTCGAGCGGCAGGTCTCGCGCGGCGTGCGCGCGCTGGCCGACGCCCTGCTGTCGGGCGGCGTGCAACTGGACACCAAGGCCTTCGGGCGAGCGCAGAACGAGCGGAGGCTCTCACCATGAGCGCAGCGCAGCGCATTGAATCGTTGGCCGCCGACTGGCTGGCCCGCCGCGACAGCGGCGACTGGACCGACACCGACCAGCAGCAGTTGGACGCCTGGATCGCCGCCTCCATCGCCCACCGCGTGGCCTGGCTGCGGCTGTCCAGCGCGTGGGAGCGCGGCGACCGGCTGGGCGCGCTGCGCACGCCGGCGGTTCCCATTCCCCTGCCCACGCCGGCGCCGGCACCCGCACCGCAGGCCGCACGGCCCGCTCAACGCCTGTCGCGCTTCTCGCTGCAACGCATCGCCGCCGGCGTGCTCGTGGCCGCCGCGGGCACCGCCTGGCTCGGCTGGCAGTACACGCAGGAAGAACGCGGCCAGCACTACGCCACGGCCGTGGGTGCGCGCCAGTCGGTCGCGTTGTCCGACGGCTCGAAGCTCACGCTGAACACCGCCACGCAGGTGCGCACGGCCGTGAACGACAGCGGGCGCAAGGTGTGGCTCGATGCGGGCGAGGCCTACTTCGACATCGCGCACGACAAGAACCATCCCTTCGTCGTGATCGCCGGCGACCGCCGCATCACCGTGCTGGGCACGCGCTTTCTCGTACGGCGCCAGGGCGAGCAGGTGAACGTGACGGTGGAGGAAGGGCGCGTGCAGATCGCCGCGGCCAAGCCCGATGCCCGAAGCGCCGAGCCCACCGTGCTCACGCGCAACCAGGCCGCGGTCACGCATGCCGATAACGTGCTCGTGATGTCGAAGGCGCCCAAGCAGGTCGACGACGAACTCAGCTGGCGCGAAGGCAAGCTCGTGTTCGACCAGACCACGCTGGGCGACGCGGCCGCGCAGTTCAACCGCTACAACCTGCGCAAGCTCGTGATCGCCGACCCGGTCATCGCGCAGGTGCGCATCGGCGGCAGCTTCGATGCAAACAACATGAGCGGCTTCGTGGGGCTTCTCAAGCAGGGCTTCGGCCTCGCCGCGCATGAGAGCGGCAACGAAATCAGAATTTCGAATCCGTAAATTACCGGAATGTGACGGGGCATTCGTCTCAGTGGGTACCCAAACAAATAACCACGCTGGAGACACACACAATGAATCGCACCGCGCCCCGCACCGGCCTGCCGCCCCAGAAGAAGCGAACGTACGGCGCACTGCGCCCCTGGGTCATCGGCGGCGCGTGGGCGCTGGCCAGCGGCATGGCCGCGCACGCGCAGACGCAGGCCCCGCCGCAGGGCTTCGACGTGAGCGGCGGCGATCTCAAGACCGCGCTCGACGCCTACATCGCGCAGGGCGGCGTGCAGCTGCTCTACAAGGTCGACGACGTGAAGGGCGTGGCCACGCGCGGCGTGAAGGGTGCGCTGTCGCCGCAGGACGCGCTGGCGCGGCTGCTCGAAGGCACGCCGCTGCAGACGCGCCGCGGTGACGACGGCGCCATCGTGATCTACACGGCCGCCGCTGCGAAGCCGCAGGCCGACGAGGCGCCGCAGTCGCTCGACAGCGTCACCATCACCGCCACGCGCCGCCGCGAGCCGGTGCGCGAGATCCCGATGCAGGTCAACGTGATGAAGGCGCAGGCGCTGGAACGCGCGGGCGCCAAGAACCTCGCCGACTACGTGGCCGAGCAGCCGGGCGTGAACCTCACTAGCAGCGGCAGCGTCGGCGGCACGCTCACCATGCGCGGGCTGACCACCGGCCCGGTGCAGGGCATCGCGACCGTGGGCGTGTACGTGGACGACGTGGCCACCGGCATGAGCTCGGCCGGCGCGAGCGGCGGCAACACGCCGCTGGACATGGGCATGCTCGACCTCAGCCACATCGAGGTGCTGCGCGGCCCGCAGGGCACGCTGTACGGCGCGGGCGCCATGAGCGGCGTGCTCAAGTACGTGACCAACCAGCCCGACACCATGGAGTTCGCGGGCTCGGTGAAGCTGGGCACCTCGTGGACGCAGGGCGGCGGTCCGGGCTTCACGACCGGCGCGGTGCTCAACGTGCCGCTCAAGGAAGACGTGGCGGCCGTGCGCTTCGCCGCCTTCACCGACCAGTTCGGCGGCAGCTACGACGCCACGGGCCTGGCGCGCGGGCGCAACATCGACCGCGGCCACACCGACGGCGGCCGGGTCTCGCTGCTGCTCACGCCCACGCGCGAACTCACGGTGCGCCTCACGGGCACCGTGCAGGACGTGCATCGCAAGGGCCTGGGCTTCGAGGACATGGACCAGCGCACGCTGCGCCCCTGGACGCGGGAGCGCACGCGCCAGCTGTCGGCCAACGAGTCGTACAGCAACCTCACGCAGCTGTTCGGGCTGGACGTGGAATACGACTTCGGCTGGGCCCGCCTGAACTCGATCACCTCCGCGCAGGACGTGAAGATCAACAACACCGTCGACGTCACCGGCCGCTACGGGCCGCTGCTGAGCGCGCTGCGCGTGCCGGTGGCCTCGGTGCCGGTGAACAGCGCCGTGGAGCAGCACCGCGTCAGCCAGGAGTTCCGCCTGACCTCGCGCTCGGGCACCACCATCGAGTGGCTCGCGGGCCTGTACCTGAACCGCGAACGCGGCAGCAACAACGGCGTCATGGACGCCAACCTGATCGGGGGCCGCAGCCTCGGCCTGCTGACCTCGACGCAGTCCTCGCGCTACCGCGAGGAGGCGGCCTACGGCGACGTCACCTGGAACGTGACGCCCAAGTTCTCGCTCACCGGCGGCGTGCGCCTGGCGCGCAACAACCAGAAGTACGCCAGCCGCCAGACCGGCCAGCTCGTCGGGTCGGTCGCCGCCAGTGCCACCGGCACCTCGTCGGAAAGCCCGACCACCTACCTGGCTGCGGCCAAGTACACGCTGTCGGACACGAGCACCATGTACTTCCGCGCGGCCAGCGGCTACCGCCCCGGCGGTCCCAACGTGCTCAAGGCCGACACCGACCGCAACGTGGTGCAGCCGATGTACAACTCCGACTCGCTGTGGAGCTACGAGCTGGGCTACAAGGCCGACCTGCTGGACCGCACGCTGTCGCTGGAGGCGGCGCTGTACGACATCGAGTGGACCGGCGTGCAGCAGCCCACGCGCAGCGGCGCCTTCGTGTTCGTCACCAACGCGGGCGCGGCCCGCATCAAGGGCAGCGAAGTCACGCTCAACTGGAAGCCCAGCAAGGAATGGCGCTTCACCGCCAACGCCGCGGCCGTCGATGCGCGCCTGACCGAGGATGCCAAGGGCCTGGGCGCCAAGGCCGGCGCGCGCCTGCCGCACACGCCGCGCTTTGCCGCCACGCTGGGCGTGACGCGCAACTTCAGCCTCGCCGACCACCCGGCCTACGTCGGCATCAGCGCGCGCTACACCGGCAAGCGCGATGCGGGCTACCGCGGCAGCACGGCCATTCCGAGCATCAACATGCCGGCCTACACGCTGGTCGACCTGCAGGCGGGCATCGACTTCAAGCGCTTCAGCGTCTCGGCCTACGTGCGCAACCTGACGAACAAGCGCGGCATCGTGTCGATCGAAACCGGACTCAACGCGAACCCGAACCTGGTGACCGCGGCGCTCGTGCCCGCGCGCACCATCGGCGTGAACGTCAACGTTCCGTTCTGACATGTCGGGCCTCCCACCGTTCGCGGCACCGATGCCGCTGGATGCGGCCGCCCCTGCGGCCCTGGAAACGACCCGCAAGGCGCCCACCAGCGCCTGGTATGCGCTGGCGGTGCTCATCATCGCGACGGTGCTGGGCTCGATCGACAAGGTCATCCTCACGCTGCTGACGGAGCCGATCCGCCAGACGCTGTCGCTGTCCGACACGCAGCTCGGGCTGCTGCAGGGCGCGGGCATCGTGCTGTTCACCGGCATCGCCACCTTGCCGCTGGGCTGGCTCAGCGACCGCTACGACCGGCGCGTGGTGCTCGCGGCCTGCGTGGTGCTGTGGAGCGCCGCCACCGCCATGCGCGGCACCGCCATGGACTACGGCGTGCTGTTCGTCGCCTCCGTCGGCCTGGGCGTGGGCGAGGCGGGCCTCACGCCCATCACCAACAGCATGATCCCCGACCTGTTCCCGCGGGCGCAGCGGGTGCTGGCGAATGCGGTGTTCGCGCTGTCGGCCATCTTCGGCAGTGCGCTGGGCGCGCTGCTGGGCGGCACCATCGTGCACCTCACCGACGACCTGCGGCCCTGGCTGCCCGTCGCGATGCAGCAGCTCGAAGCCTGGCGCCTGACCTTCTTCGTGCTGGCCAGCGCCGGCATTCCGGTGACGCTGCTGGTGCTGTCGATCCGGCGCACGCCACGCGGCGGCGCACAGGAAGCCAAGGCCAAGCCGGGGGCGCCGGCCGCCGACGCACAGGGCGCCACGACCCTGCGCCAGCACCTGCGCCAGCACTGGCGCACCTTCGCGGGCCTGGTGGTCGGCGTGGGCCTGACCAGCGTGGGCCTGAGCTCGCTGGGCACCTGGCTGCCGATCCTCACGGCGCGCACCTACGGCGTCACGCCGGTGCAGATGGGGCAGGGCATGGGCCTGGCCTTCCTGTGCGGCACGGTGGCCGGCGGCCTGCTGGGCGTGCTGTCGATGCGCTACGTGCAGCCGCGCATGGGGCCGGCGGCGGCGCTGCGGCTGATCATGCTGGGCAATCTTTCGGCGGCGCTGATGTCGACGCTGTTGCTGTTCACGAGCTCGGCCAACCACAACTTCGCGCTGCTGGGCCTGCTGGTGGTACCGCTCATCGGCAGCGCCGTGCTGCTGCCCAACGTGCTGCAGGACGCGGCGCCGCCGCACCTGCGCGCCCGCACCATCGCCATGCTCACGCTGGCCAGCCTGCCCTTCGGCGTGGTGGGTCCGCTGGTGGTCGGCATGTTGTCGGACGCCCTCAAGTCGATGCCCAACGGGCTGGCGGTGTCCATCGTCGTGACCACGCTGGTCGGCGGCAGCCTGGGCGCCATGGTGCTGCGCGCCGCAGAAGGCCCGTTCGTTCGCCTGATGCGCGAAGCGAAACCGAACTGAGCCTGCCGCGTCGAGATTCCGCTCCCCCCTTTCATCGTTCGTTGTTCCTCCATGTCACAACCACACCCTTCAGCCTCTCTTCCTGACACCGCTTCCGCACTGGCCGCCATCGACGCGCTGGTGGCGCCCCTGAACCGCAGCGACGCGCCCGGCCTGGTGCTGGCCATCGCGCAGCATGGCCGCCTGCTGTACCGCCGCGCCGTCGGCATGGCCAGCCTGGAGATGGGCGTGGCGCTCAAGCCGACCACGCGCATGCGCATCGCCTCCACCAGCAAGCACTTCACGGCCATGGCCGTGCTGCTGCTGGCCGAAGACGGCCTGCTCGACGTGGAAGACCCCGTGCAGAAATACCTGCCCGAGCTGCCGCAACTGAGCGCCAACGGCCCCACGCTGCGCCACCTGCTCACGCACACCAGCGGCTGGCGCGGCCACGACGAGCTGTGGGCCATCGCGCACGGCCTCACGTTCACGCTGCCCGGCCCGGGCCTGCCGGCCATGGCGCGCCAGAGCGAGCTGAACTTCGAGCCCGGCACGCACATGGTCTACAGCAACGGCGGCTACTTCCTGCTGGCCAAGATCGTCGAGCGCGTGAGCGGCAAGAGCTTCAACGACTTCCTGAAGGCGCGCCTGTTCGACCCGCTGGGCATGGCCGACACCTCGTCGGTGGTGACCGACCTGGACGTGGTTCCCGGCATGGCCGGCCTGTACATGCCCGCGCCCGGCGGCGGCTGGCGCCGCGGCCTGTACCCGTGCGAACTCGACGGCGGCGGCTCGCTGGTGTCGACGGCGGACGACATGCTGCGCTGGCTCGCGCACATGCACGGCAGCGAGAAGATCGTGGGCAGCGCGAAGAGCTGGGCCCTGATGTCGGCGCCGACCACGCTGTCGTCGGGCTCCCAGGTGAACTACGGCTTCGGCCTCGCGCGCCACCCGTACCGCGGCGTCGAGATCGTCCACCACGCGGGCGCCGTGCTCGGCGCGCAGTCGCAGATGATCAGCGTGCCCAGCCACGGGCTGGACATCATCGCCATGGTGAACGGCGCGCCTGTGTCGCCGTCGGCGTTGGCCCTCAAGGTGATCGAGCTGCTGCTGGGCGACGCGCTTGCGCCGCCCGAGGTGCGCCCGCTGGCCAGCGCCTTCCCCGCGCTGCCCGGCCAGCGCTACCACGCACCCTCCACCGGCGGCTTGCTGGGCTTTGCGGACGTGGCCGGCAAGCTGGCGCTGTCGTGGCAGGCCGGCGAGGCCAGGCCCCTGAACCAGGGCGACGGCAAGCTGTGGCTGGGCCTGCAGGACCTGCCGACGAACGACCTCGTGATCGACACCGCCGACATCGACCCGCAACGCGCACCCGATGCCTTCGTGCTGCACGAAGGCGGCCAGCCGCGCCGCTTCGAGCGCCTGCCCGAGACCGCGCCCGATGCCGCCTCGCTCGCCGACGAACTGTGCGGCGACTACATCAGCCCCGACCTCGACGCCACCGCGCGGATGGTGTTGGTGGACGGCCGGTTGCAGCTCACGGTGCAGGGCCGCCACGGCCAGCACGCGTGCGTGCTGACGCCGCTGTCGGCCGATGTGGCCACGCTCGCCTCGGTTGACCCGGTGCTGGCCCAGCTGGGCAAATCGGTTCTCAACGTGGAGCGCAAGGGCGGCCGGGTCGTGGGACTGCTGTTTGCCACGACGCGCTCGCGAAACATCCACCTTGCCCGCCAGGAGCCCCGCGCATGAAGTTCTTCACCACCCTGTTCGCCACCGAAACCAACACCTTCGTCTCGGCCCCCACCGGCCTGGGCAGCTACGAGGAATACGGCATCTTCCGCGGCGACGCCAGCACGCGCGACGCCACTGGCTACGGCCTGTACGCGGTGGAAGTGCGTCGGCAGCTGGCCGCCGAAGGCCATGAAACGGTCGAGAGCCTGCTGGCCTTCGCGCAACCGCTGGGGCGCACCGTGCGCAGCGTGTACGAGCGCCTGCGCGACGAGATCCTGGACGACCTGCGCAAGGCCGGCCCGGTCGACGGCGTGATCCTCGTGCTGCACGGCGCGATGGTGGCCGACGGCTACGACGACTGCGAAGGCGACGTGATCTCGCGCGTGCGCGAGATCGTCGGCCCGAACGTGCCTATCGGCGTGTCGCTCGACCTGCACTGCCACTTCACGCAGAAGATGCTGAACACGGCCGACGCCATCATTTGCTACAAGGAATATCCGCACACCGATGCGTTCGAGCGGCTGACCGAGCTGATCCGCATCGTGGTCGACACCGCGCAGGGCCGCGTGAAGCCCGTGACGGCCGTGCACGACTGCCGCATGGTCGGCAAGTGGCACACCACGCGCGAACCGATGGCCGGTTTCGTGCGCCGCATGCAGGACGCCGAAAAGCTGCCGGGCGTGCTCTCGGTGTCGCTGGGTCACGGCTTCCCCTGGGCCGACGTGCCCGAGTCGGGCGCCAAGCTGTGGGTGGTGACGGACAACGACCCCGCGCTCGCCGCGAAGCTGGCCGAAGAACTCGGCCGCGGCTTCTGGGACCTGCGCCACGAGACCGGCGTGCCCTCGCTCTCGATCGAGGAGACGCTGGCCAAAGCCATGGCCGTGCAGGGCGGCCCCGTCGTCATCGCCGACACCGCCGACAACCCCGGCGGCGGCGCCACCAGCGACAGCACCTTCATGCTGCGCGCCGTGGTCGAGCGCGGCATCGGCGACGTGGCCTTCGGCGGCGTGTGGGACCTGGGCGCGGTGCAGCTGTGCCGCGACGCGGGCGTGGGCGCGAGCTTCGAGCTGCGCCTGGGCGGCAAGTGCGGCCCGGCCTCGGGCGACCCGATCGACCTGCACGTGACCGTGATGAACGTGGTGGAGGCGCATTCGCAGGGCGGCCTGTCGGGCGTGCGCACGCCCATGGGCCCGTGCGTGTGGGTGCAGGCGGCCGACGGCGTGGACATCGTGCTCATCAGCAAGCGCAACCAGGTCATCGGCGCCGACCTCTTCACGGGCCTGGGCATCGACCTCACGGCCAAGAAGCTGGTCATCGTGAAGTCGGCGCAGCACTTCCATGCGGAGTTCGGGCCCCTCGCCAAGTCGGTGCTGTACGTGTCGACACCGGCCTCGCTGAGCACCGACTTCGCCAACCTGCCGTACCGCGTGCGCGACCTGGACTACTGGCCGCGCGTGGAACAACCCGGTCGCCCGCACCACATGGCCGCGCCCGGCGAGCTCTACACCATCGACGGCCGCGCGATGCACCTGCAGCGCAGCGGCCCCGTGCCCGCCAGCGCCGCGCAGCCCACGCTCGTGATCGAAGCCGGCGGCGGCTGTGCCTCGCCGACCTACGCGCGCCTGCAGCAGGCGCTGGCGGCCAAGCACCCGGTGATCAGCTACGACCGCGCCGGCATGGGCTGGAGCGAAGCCGACGACGTGCCCTTCGACGGCGAGCGCACCGCGCACCGCCTGCACGCGCTGCTCGAAGCCGCCGGCGTGACGGGCCCGATCGTGCTCGTCGGCCATTCGCTCGGCGGCCTGCTGAACCGCGTCTACACCGCGCTGTACCCGCAGCAGGTGGCCGGCGTGGTGATGCTCGACGCCAGCCATCCCGACCAGTTCGCGATGTACGAGCACCCGCCCGAATCGCAGTTCGCGGCCGAGCGCGTCAAGCGCGCGGACTTCCAGGCTGGCGGCACGCCGCCGCCGGAGCAGGCGCCCATCGAGGCCCTGTTCGCCGACATGCCGCAGGTGCTGCGCCAGATGAAGGCGACCTACACGCCCGAAGCGCTCGACACCATGGTGGCCGAGGTGCGCGGCCTGCCGCACGTCGCGCGCCAGGCCGCGGCCTCGCCCGACTTCGGCTCGCGTCCGCTGGCCGTGCTGTGGGCGCAGCAGCAACCGCTGCCGGCCGGCGCCGACCCGGCCATTGCCGCGGTGCAGCAGCGCTGGCCCGAGTTCCAGGAGGCGCATGCGGCGCTGTCGACGCAACGCCGCCTGGCGTGCATCGAAGGCGCCGCGCACATGACGCTGGTGCTGCTGCCGCCGCTGGTGCAGCGCGTGGCCGAGGAAATCGACGGCGTGATGGCGCAGATCGCGTCCGGAACCGGCCGATGACGCCCCTGGCCGAACTCACCACGCCCGCGCTGCTGCTCGACGTCGGCGTGCTCGAACGCAACTGCGAAGCGATGGCGCAGCGCGCGGCGCGCCACGGCGTGGCGCTGCGCCCGCACCTGAAGACGGCCAAGTCGGCGGAAGTGGCGCGCCGCGCCACGCGCGGGCAGGCCGGCGGGCTCACGGTGTCGACCGTGGCCGAGGCCGCCTACTTCGCGCGCCACGGCTTCACCGACCTGACCTATGCCGTGGGCATCGACGCGAACAAGATCGAGGCGCTGCACGACATCCAGCGCACGCACGGCGCGCGCGTGACGCTGTTGGCCGATTCGGTCGAGGCCGTGCAGGCGGCCGGCGCCCGCGCGCGGGCGTTGGGCGCGAGCTTCCGTGTGCTGCTGGAGATCGACACGGGTGGCGGCCGCGGCGGCGTCGGTCCGCGCGACGACGGCCTGCTGTCGCTCGCGCGCGAGGTGCAGCGCAGCGAATCGCTGGCGCTGGCCGGCGTGCTCACGCATGCGGGCCACAGCTACCACGTGCAGGGCGGCACGGCGATCCGCGCCATCGCCGAGGCCGAGCGCGCCGGCGCCGTGCATGCGGCCGAGCGGCTGCGCGCGGTCGGCATCCCGGTCGAGGTGGTGAGCGTGGGCTCCACGCCCACGGCCGTGTGCGCGCAGTCGCTCGAGGGCGTCACCGAGATGCGCCCCGGCGTCTACACCTTCTTCGATCTGGACCAGGCGGCGCGCGGCATCTGCGGCGTGGACGAGATCGCGCTGTCGGTGTTGGCCACCGTGATCGGCCACAACCCGCGCTCGCGCCGCGTGCTGATCGACGCCGGCGCGCTCGCGCTGTCGAAGGACCAGTCGGCGGCCGAGTTCCGCGCCGGCCTGGGCTTCGGGCTGGTGTGCCGGGCCGACGGCACGGTGCCGCTGCCCGGGCTGTGCGTGGCCGAGCTGCACCAGGAGCACGGGCTGATCGCCTGCGAAGGCGATGACGACGCACAGGCCATGTTCCGCGCGCTGCCCCTGGGCGCCCGCGTGCGCGTGCTGCCGCACCACGCCTGCATGACGGCCGCGCCCTACGACCGCTACCACGTGGTGGACGGCGCGGGCAGCGGCGTGCAGGCGGTCTGGGACAAGGCGCACGGCTGGCAGGCCGGTGCCTGAATCCAATCAATTTTTCTGGAGAAGACAACGATGACGAAGACATTCCTTGCACGGCTGGCGGCCGTGGCCGCGCCCTTTGTTCTGGCCCTCGGCCTGGGCAGCGCGCCGCAACTCGCGGGCGCCCAGACGCCGGCCGCACCGCAGGCCGCGGCCAGTGCTGCTGCCGCCGCGCCGGCGCCCGTGGCGGTGCCCGAAAAGCCTGCCGCCCCGGTTGCCGCGCCGGCGGCCACCGCCAAGGTCGACAACCCCTACGGCGTGGGCGCGCTCTGGTCGCAGAGCGATGCCGTGGCCAAGGCCGTGCTCGCCATCCTGGCGATCATGTCGATGGGCAGCTGGTACGTGATCGTCACCAAGCTGCTCGAGCAGATGCGCATGGGCCGCCAGGCGCGCGCGGTCGACAACGAGTTCTGGAACGCGGGCACCGTGCAGGCCGGCACCGCGCGGCTGGCCGAGGGCAGCCCGTTCCGCTTCATCGCCGACGCCGGCATGCAGGCCACGCAGAAGCACGACGGCCTGCGCGGCAAGGTCGACTTCGCCGACTTCGTCGACCTGTGCATCCACCGCGCCACCGAGCGCGTGCAGCGGCGCCTGGGCAACGGCATGTCGCTGCTGGCCACCGTGGGTTCCACCGCGCCCTTCGTCGGCCTGTTCGGCACCGTCTGGGGCATCTACCACGCGCTCACCGCCATCGGCGTGGCGGGGCAGGCATCGATCGACAAGGTGGCGGGCCCGGTGGGCGAGGCGCTCATCATGACCGCCATCGGCCTGGCCGTGGCCGTGCCCGCCGTGCTGGGCTACAACTGGCTCCTGCGCCGCAACATCACCGTGATGGACGACGTGCGCGAGTTCAGCGGCGAGCTGCATTCCGTGATCCTGGCCGGCAGCGCCGCGGCCTGACGCGCGCGCACGCACGCAAGCGGACTGCGCCATGGCGATGAACATCCCGGCCTCCGGGGGAGACGAGGAACAGGCCATCGCGGCCATCAACACCACGCCGCTGGTCGACGTGATGCTGGTGCTGCTGATCATCTTCCTCATCACCATCCCGGTGGTCAATTACTCGGTGCCCGTCGCGGTGCCGAAGGAGCGCAACGAGGTGCGCGAGAGCAAGCCCGAGACCGTCGTGATCTCGGTGGACGCCGCCGGCCGCACCTACTGGTACGACACGCCGGTGCGTGACACGCCCGCGCTGGTGGCGCGGCTCACCAAGGTGGCGGCCCTGAACCCGCAGCCCGAGGTGCACATCCGCGGCGACTGGCATTCCGACTACGAGCCGGTGGGCCGGATCATCTACGCCTGCCAGGCGGCCGGGATCGCCAAGGTGGGCTTCATCACCGAGCCGCCCGCGCGCAACTGAGACGAGCAGACAGCGAGACAAGCAAGCCATGCCAAGAAAACAGAAGCAGGGGCGGCGCAGCAGCACGCCTTCCGACGAGCCGATGATGGACATCAACACCACGCCGCTCATCGACGTGATGCTGGTGCTGCTGATCATGCTGATCATCACCATCCCGATCCAGCTGCATTCGGTGAACCTGAACATGCCCACGGGCAACCCGCCGCCCAGCGACCTCAAGCCCGAGGTGCTGCGCATCGACATCGACGCGCTCAGCGTCGTGCAGTGGAACGGCGAACCGCTGGCCGACCGCAGCGAGATGGAACGGCGCTTCGAGCAGGTCGCCGCGCAGGCGGTGCAGCCCGAGGTGCACCTGCGCCCCGACCGCCGCGCCAAGTACGAGGTGGTGGCCGGCGTGATGGCCTCGGCGCAGCGCACGGGCGTGAGCAAGCTGGGCATCGTGGGCGCGGAGCAGTTCATCCCATGAAGCGCTCCCGCAAGGACTTCAACCCGAAATCGCGCTTCGGCCCCGTGGGCATCGCCGTGATGGTGCTGTTCCACGTCGGCGTGGGCTATGCGCTCGTGTCGGGGCTGGCGCGCCAGACGGTCGAGCTGATCAAGAAGCCGATGGACGCGACCATCATCAGCGAGATCAAGCCGCCGCCCCCCCCGCCACCGCCGCCCCCGCCGCCGAAGAAGATCGTGCGCCAGGAAACGCCCAAGGCCCCGCCGCCGCCGCGCCCGGCCTACGTGCCGCCGCCGGCCGTGACACCGCCCGTCACCTCGGCGCCTGCGATCACCGCCGTGCAGAACACCGAGCCCGTGCCGCCGCCGCCGGCCGCTCCGCCGGCGCCCCCCGCGCCGCCGGCCCCGCCGAAGGCGACCACCACCGACATCGCGGTGGCCTGCCCGCGGCAGGTCAAGCCCGAGATGCCGCGCAAGGCGATGGACGAAGGCATCGGCGGCGTGGTCAAGGCCGAGGTGCGCATCAAGGGCGGCCATGTGCAGGAAGTGCGCTTCCTGTCGGGGCCGCGCGTGTACCACTCGGCCGTGCGTGCGGCGGTGATGCGCTACGAATGCCAGACCACGGGCGACGCGGAGGTGCTGGCGACGCAGGAGTTCGTCTTCCGCATCGAATAGGGGGACGGAGCCGATCTGTCTTCTTCAGACAGATCGGCCCATGGCGAGCGCGCGCATCACGGCGGCCGTGCGCGTCTCCACGCCCAGCTTCACGTAGACATGCTCCAGGTGCTTGTGCACGGTGCGGGGGCTGATCGTCAGCAGGGCGGCGATCTCGGCATCGGTCTTGCCCTGCGAGAGCCAGTGCATGACATCGCCCTCGCGCGGCGTGAGGCCGGCAGGCTGCGCATCCGGCAACGGCATCGGGGCGCGGCAGGCCAGCCGGTACAGGAAGGCCACCGCCATCGCATGCTCCAGCCCCACGCGCCGGCAGTAGTCGGCCTGCAGGGCGGCGCGGCGCAATTCGCGCCGGCCCGGTGCCTTGGCGATGCGGCGGGTGGTGCGCGTGGGATGCGCGTCGGCGCTGCGATGCCGCACGGGCACATGGCCGGACTCCAGTTTGTCCAGCAGGCGAAGTGCGCTCGCCCAATCGTTGCGCGACAGGTGCGTCATGGCATGCCCTTTCACGGTGCATACGCATTGCTGCGTATGGCGCCCGCACGCATCGAGAGACAGGATGCTCGCAGGCCCTTTGCCTCGAATTCAGTATAGGCAGGCAGCGGGCGCGCCAGTCGCTTGTCGACGAAGGGGATACACATGGCCATCGACGAAACACGGCTTAACGCGTTCATGGGTAACTTCGTCCACGACATCGGGGCCGTGATGCATGCGGCCACCATCGTCGTGGGCGACCAGCTCGGCCTGTACAAGGCGCTGGCCGAAGGCCCCGCCACCGCGGAGCAGCTGGCCCGCCGCACCGAGACCGACCCGCGCTACCTGCGTGAATGGCTCTCGGCCCAGGCCGCCAGCGGCTACGTCGAGTACGACCCGAAAGGGGAGCTGTTCTCGCTGACCGAGGAACAGGCCTTCGCGCTGGCCGAGGAAGGCAGCCCGGCCTTCGTGCCCGGCGCGTTCCAGATCGCCGTGGCCCAGTTCAAGATCATTCCCAAGATGGTCCAGGCCATGCGCACGGGCCTGGGCATCGGCTGGCACGAGCACGACGCGGCCCTGTTCCATGGCACCGAGCGCTTCTTCCGGCCCGGCTACGCGGCCAACCTGGTGAGCCAGTGGATTCCGGCGCTCGAAGGCATCGAGCCCTTGCTGAAACGCGGCGCGCGCGTGGCCGACGTGGGCTGCGGGCACGGCGCTTCGACGCTGCTGATGGCGCAGGCCTATCCCCAATCCAGCTTCGTCGGCTTCGACTACCACGCGCCGTCGATCGAACGCGCCCGCGAAACCGCGCGCAAGGCCGGCGTCGACGATGAAAAGCGCCTGCGCTTCGAGGTCGCGAGCGCCAAGGATTTCCCCGGCGAAGACTACGACCTGGTCGCCGTCTTCGACTGCCTGCACGACATGGGCGATCCCGTCGGCGCGGCCGCGCACGTGCGGCGCACCCTCAAGCCGCAGGGCACGTGGATGATCGTCGAGCCCTTTGCCAACGACCGGCTGGAGGACAACATCAACCCGGTGGGGCGCGTGTTCTATTCGGCCTCCAGCTTCATCTGCACGCCGGCCTCGCGTTCGCAGGAAGTGGGCCTGTGCCTGGGCGCGCAGGCCGGCGAGGCGCGCCTGCGCGACGTCGTCTCGCAGGGCGGCTTCTCGCATTTCCGCCGAGCCAGCGAGACGCCTTTCAACCTGATCTTCGAAGCACGTCCGTAAGGACAAAGGAGGCGCCATGTCCCGCCAATACATCGACTGCCGCGAGTACCCGAGCACGATGAACTGCAGTGTCGCGCTCTGCGCCGATTCCGAAGGCGAACTGCTCGATGCCGCCGTCCAGCACGCCGTGGCCGTGCACGGCCACACCGACACGCCCGAACTGCGCAAGCAGCTGGCGAGCATGTTCAAGGCCGGCACGCCGCCGGTGGAGCTGGAGTCCGCGAAGACACCCGCCTGAAGGTCCTGCGCGGCCCCGGCCGCCGCAACGAACCTTGATGCAGATCAAACGCTTGCATCGGCCCGGCATTTAGCCTGCCCCGATGCAAGCTTCCGCCGCGCTCGCGCCGTTTCCGTCCGTTCCGTCGTCCGCGGGGGCCGATGCCCGCGCCGACGCCTGGCAGCTGCTCGACGACCCCGCCGAGTGGGCCGCGTTCGGCCGCCCGCTGGAGGCGGGCTCGAGCCGCTGGGAATCGCAGGTGGCGGTCGAGGGCATGCACTGCGCGGGCTGCGCCTTCACCGTCGAGGCCGCGCTGGCGCAGGTGCCCGGCGTGACCGAGGTGCAGGTGAATGCCGCCAGCCGGCGCGCGCGCGTCGTGTGGTCGGCCACGGCCACGCGGCCTTCGCGCTGGTTCGAGGCCAGCGCGCGCGCGGGCTACCCCCTGCTGCCGGCCGGCAGCCGCAGCGCGCGCGAGACGCGCACGCGCGAACTGCGCATGGCGCTGTGGCGCTGGCTGGTCGCGGGCTTTTGCATGATGCAGGTGATGATGTACGCCTACCCGGCCTACGTCGCACGCCCCGGCGACATGACGGCCGATGCGGCGCAGCTGCTGCGCTGGGCCTCGTGGGTGCTCAGCCTGCCCGTGGTGCTGTTCTCGTGCGGGCCCTTCTTTCGCAGCGCCTGGCGCGACCTGCGCATCGGCCGCGTCGGCATGGACCTGCCCGTGACCTTCGGCGTCGTCATCACCTTCGTCGTGAGCACCGCCGCCACCTTCGACCCCACGGGGCCACTGGGGCACGAGGTCTACTTCGACTCGCTGACGATGTTCGTCTTCTTCCTGCTCACCGGCCGCTGGCTCGAGGCGCGGCTGCGCGACCGCACGGCCGGCGCGCTCGAGGCGCTGATGCACCGGCTGCCCGACAGCGTGGAGCGCCTCGGGCCCGACGGCGAATGGACGCGCGTGGCGGTGCGCCGGCTCGCGGCGGGCGACGTGGTGCGCGTGCGTCCCGGCGAGGCCTTTCCGGCCGACGGCACGGTGATCGACGGCGACACCACCGTCGACGAAGCGCTGCTCACCGGCGAGTCGCGCCCCGTGCCGCGCCCCTGCGGCGACCGCGTGCTCGCGGGCAGCCACAACCTCTCGGCCGTGGTGCAGGTGCGCATCGCCTCGGTGGGCGAGGGCACGCGCTTCGCGCAGATCGTGCGGCTCATGGAAAACGCCGCGCTCGACAAACCGCGCCTGGCCCGGCTCGCCGACCGCGTGGCGCGGCCCTTTCTCATCGCGGTGCTGGCTTGCGCGTTCGGCGCGGGCGCGCTGTGGTGGGCGGTCGACCCCGGCAAGGCGCTGATGGTCGCGGTGGCGGTGCTGATCGTCACCTGCCCGTGCGCGTTGTCGCTCGCCACGCCCGCCGCGATGCTCGCGAGCGCGGGCGCTCTGGCGCGCGGCGGCGTGCTCACCTCGAACCTGCAGGCGCTCGAAGCGCTGGCCGGCGTCGACACCGTGGTGTTCGACAAGACCGGCACGCTCACGGGCGACACGCCGCGCCTGGAGCGCGTGTACTGCCGCCAGGGCCTGCGCCCCGGCGATGCGCTGGAGATCGGCGCGGCGCTCGCCGCGCTGTCGCTGCACCCGGCGGCGCGCGCGCTCGTCAACGCCTGGCAGGCGCAGTTCCGCGCGCCGCCGGCCTGGTCGGCGACGCAGCTGCGCGAGACGGTGGGGCAGGGCGTGGCGGCCTCGCTGCACCGGCGCGATGCAGTGGACGACCACGGCGCACGCCCCGTGCGATTGGGCTCGGCGGCCTTCTGCGAGGTGCCGCCGCTGCAGGTCGATGCGGCGCAGATCCACCTGAGCGACGACGAAGGCTGGCTCGCCAGCTTCGTGCTCGCCGAGGAGCTGCGCCCCGACGCCACGCAGGCCGTGGCGGCGCTGCAGGCGCAGGGGCTGTCGGTGCGCCTGCTCTCGGGCGACCGCGAGAACGCGGCGCGTGCCATCGGCGCGCAGGCCGGCATCGCGGCGGTGCAGGGCGACTGCGCACCCGAAGACAAGCTCGAGGTGCTGTGGCAGCTGCAGGCGGCCGGGCGCGAGGTGGCGATGGTCGGCGACGGCCTGAACGACGGCCCGAGCCTGGCGCGCGCCAACGCCTCGTTCGCCTTCGGCCACGCCGTGCCGCTGTCACGCGCACGTGCCGACTTCGTGGTGCTCGGCGATGCGCTGCAGGCCATTCCCGCGGCCGTGGCGCAGGCGCGCCGCACGCTGCGCGTGGTGCGCCAGAACCTGTTCTGGGCCGCGGCCTACAACGCCGTGTGCGTGCCGCTGGCCGTGGCCGGCTGGCTGCCGCCCTGGCTCGCGGGGCTGGGCATGGCGGCAAGCTCATTGCTGGTGGTGCTCAACGCGGCGCGCCTGGCCGCGCCGCGGAAGGCGGCGGTGGCCTGAGATGGACGTTCTGTTCCTGCTCGTGCCGCTGTCGGTGGTGCTCGTTCTGGCGATCCTCGGAGGCCTTTGGTGGGCCATCGAGCGCGGCCAGTTCGAGGACATCGAGGTCGAAGGCGACCGCATCCTGAAGAATGACTAACCCCCAGGCTACGCGCACTTCGTGTCGCTTCGCCAACTCCCTTGCAGGGGGCACACCCTGCGGCCTGGCATAGCCAGTTCCGCGGGTGTTCTGACACGGCCTGCTCCGCGGCCTTCGGCATCGTTCGAGCTCGTGTGCCGCCGTCGATACAAGCCGCAGTGGAGAACGGAGCGGGCTTGATCTGCATCAAGCCTGCCCGGGCGACGCGGGCAGACACTGCCCGCAAATCACATTCACGGGCACCACGATGCAGCAGACCACGCACCCTCCCGCGGCCATCTACGACGACACCGTCGTGCGGCAGTTCGCACTCATGTCGGTGGTCTGGGGGGTGGTCGGCATGCTGGTCGGCGTGATCATCGCCTCGCAGCTGACCTGGCCCGAACTCAACCTCGGCATTCCCTGGCTCAGCTACGGCCGCCTGCGTCCGCTGCACACCAACGCGGTGATCTTCGCCTTCGGCGGCTGCGCGCTCATGGCCACGAGCTTCCACGTCGTGCAGCGCACCTGCCAGGTGCGGCTGTTCGCGCCGGCGCTGGCCTCGTTCGTGTTCTGGGGCTGGCAGCTGGTGATCGTCGCCGCCGCCATCAGCCTGCCGCTGGGCTACACCAGCGGCAAGGAATACGCCGAGCTCGAGTGGCCCATCGACATCCTGATCGCGGTGGTCTGGGTGGCCTGCGCCATCGTGTTCTTCGGCACCATCGGCCTGCGCAAGGTGCGCCACATCTACGTGGCCAACTGGTTCTACGGCGCCTTCATCATCGCGGTGGCACTGCTTCACATCGTCAACAGCGCGGCCATTCCGGCCGGCTGGATGAAGAGCTACTCGGCCTACGCCGGCGTGCAGGACGCGATGGTGCAGTGGTGGTACGGCCACAACGCCGTGGGCTTCTTCCTCACGGCCGGCTTCCTGGGAATGATGTACTACTACATCCCCAAGCAGGCGGGGCGCCCGGTGTATTCGTACCGGCTGTCGATCGTGCACTTCTGGGCGCTGATCTTCACCTACATGTGGGCCGGCCCGCACCACCTGCACTACACCGCGCTGCCCGACTGGACGCAGTCGCTGGGCATGGTGTTCTCGCTCATCCTTCTCGCGCCCAGCTGGGGCGGCATGATCAACGGCGTGATGACGCTCTCGGGCGCCTGGCACAAGCTGCGCACCGACCCGATCCTGCGCTTTCTGATCGTCGCGCTGTCGTTCTACGGCATGTCGACCTTCGAGGGCCCGCTGATGTCGATCAAGACCGTCAACGCCCTGAGCCACTACACCGACTGGACCGTGGGCCACGTGCATTCCGGCGCGCTGGGCTGGGTGGGCTTCATCACCATGGGGTCGCTCTACTACCTGATCCCGCGCATGTACGGCCGCCTCGCCATGTACAGCGTGCGCGCCATCGACGTGCACTTCTGGATGGCCACCATCGGCATCGTGCTGTACATCGCTGCGATGTGGATCGCCGGCGTGATGCAGGGCCTCATGTGGCGCGAGATCAACACCGACGGCACGCTGACCTACACCTTCGTCGAAAGCGTGAAGGCCACCTTCCCCTACTACCTGGTGCGCGTGATCGGCGGCGTGCTCTACCTGGGCGGCATGCTGGTCATGGCCTGGAACGTCTGGATGACCGTGATCACCGGGCGCTCGGTGCGCGCCGAGATCCCGGCCGTTGCCGCCGCCCACGCCTGAAGCCACTGAGGACGCACGATGAACGCACCAGACAACAAGAACTCCGCGCCCGCCGCCACCGGCTTCACGCACGAGAAGGTCGAGACCAACAACCTGCTGATGATCGTGCTGATCCTGCTGGTGGTGGCCATCGGCGGCCTCGTGGAGATCGTGCCGCTGTTCTTCCAGAAGTCGACCACCGAGGCCGTGGAGGGCGTGAAGCCGCTCACGCCGCTGCAGCTGGCCGGCCGCGACGTGTACCTGCGCGAGGGTTGCTACAACTGCCACTCGCAGATGATCCGCCCCTTCCGCTCGGAGACGCTGCGCTACGGCCACTACTCGGTGGCCGGCGAGTTCGTGTACGACCACCCCTTTCAATGGGGCAGCAAGCGCACCGGCCCCGACCTGCACCGCGTGGGCGGCAAGTACAGCGACGAGTGGCACCGCATCCACCTGAACAACCCGCGCGACCTCGTGCCCGAGTCGAACATGCCGGCCTACCCGTGGCTGGAGAAGGGGCTGGTCGACGCCGGCAGCATCGCCACCCGCATGCGCGCGCTGCGCACGGTGGGCGTGCCCTACACCGACGAAGAGATTGCCAAGGCCGCCGACGAGGTCGCCGGCAAGACCGACATGGACGCCACCGTGGCCTACCTGCAGTCGCTGGGCCTGGCGCTCAAGTAAGAAGAAAGAACAGGCAACGCCCCATGACCGACATCACCACCCTGCGCATCGCCGCCACCATCGCCTGCTTCGTCGTCTTCATCGGCATCGTGGCCTGGGCCTGTTCGCGCCGCAACACGCAGCGCTTCGCCGAAGCAGCGCGGTTGCCGTTCGAGCAGGACTGAAGGGAGCCCCACGATGAGCGATTTCATCAACAACTTCTGGTCCAGCTACGTGGCCGTGGCCTCGCTGCTGAGCATCCTGGGCTGCGTGCTGCTCTTGTGGCTCACGGCGCGCAAGCGCGTGCCCTCCGACGCCGACAACACCACCGGCCATGTGTGGGACGAAGACCTGCGCGAAGCCAACAATCCGCTGCCGCTGTGGTGGGTGGGCCTGTTCGTGCTGACCATCGTCTTCTCGCTCGGCTACCTGGCCGTGTTCCCGGGCCTGGGCAGCTTCCGCGGCACGAACGACTGGAGCTCGCGCGCCGAGTACCAGCAGGACGTGGCCAAGGCCACGCAGGCACTGGCGCCGGTGTACGCGCGCTACGCGCCCATGCCCCTGGAGGAGGTCGCGCGCGACCCGCAGGCCCGCGCCATCGGCGAGCGCCTGTTCATGAACAACTGCGCGCAGTGCCACGGTTCCGACGCGCGCGGCAGCAAGGGCTTTCCCAACCTCACCGACGCCGACTGGCTGCACGGCGGCACGCCCGACAAGATCGTCGAGTCGATCACCAAGGGCCGCATCGGCACCATGCCGCCGGCCGCCGCGATGGTCGGCACGCCCGACGACGTGAAGAACGTCGCCAACTACGTGCTGAGCCTGTCGGGCGAGCCGCACGACTCGCTGCGCGCGGGCCTGGGCAAGCCCAAGTTCGCCGCCTGCGCGGCCTGCCACGGCATCGGCGGCGTGGGCAACCCGGCGCTGGGCGCCCCGCGCCTGAACGACCGCATCTGGCTGCACGGCTACGGCGAGGCCGCCATCGTGCAGATCATCAACGAGGGCAAGCACAGCGCCATGCCCGCGCAGGAAGGCCGCCTGACCGAGGCCCAGATCAAGCTGCTGGCCTCCTACGTGTGGGGCATGTCCAACCCTGCGACCGGGACGCCATGACGCGAAAGACGGTCATCCCGATCGTCAGTGCGCCGCCCGCCGCCGCGCCGGAGGTCGGCCTGTACGAGGCGACGAAGAAGATCTACCCGCGCAGCGTGCAGGGCCTGTTCGCGCGCTGGCGCTGGGCCATGGTCTTTCTCACGCAGCTGGTGTTCTACGGCATGCCCTGGGTCGAATGGGGCGAGCGGCAGATGGTGCTGTTCGACCTGGCCGCGCGGCGCTTCTACATCTTCGGGCTGGTGCTGTATCCGCAGGACCTGATCTACCTGTCGGGCCTGCTGGTGATCAGCGCGCTCTCCCTCTTTCTCTTCACGGCCGTGGCCGGGCGCCTGTGGTGCGGCTATGCCTGCCCGCAGACCGTCTACACCGAGATGTTCTTGTGGGTGGAGCAGCGCATCGAAGGCAACCGCAGCGCGCGCATCCGGCTCGATGCCGGCGCGTTCTCGCTCGAGAAGCTGGTGAAGAAGGCCTTCAAGCACCTCGTCTGGATCGGCATCGCGCTGTGGACCGGCTTCACCTTCGTGGGCTACTTCACGCCCATCCGCGAGCTGGGCATGGCCTTCCTGCAGACGCAGATGGGCTCGTGGGAAGTGTTCTGGGTGTTCTTCTACGGCTTTGCCACGTACGGCAACGCCGGCTTCATGCGCGAGCAGGTGTGCAAGTACATGTGCCCCTACGCGCGCTTCCAGAGCGCGATGTTCGACCGCGACACGCTCATCGTCAGCTACGACCCGGGGCGCGGCGAGCCGCGCGCACCGCGCCGCAAGAACGTCGACCCGCGCAGCGCCGCCTTGGGCGACTGCATCGACTGCAGCCTGTGCGTGCAGGTGTGCCCCACCGGCATCGACATCCGCCAGGGCCTGCAGTACGAGTGCATCGGCTGCGGCCTGTGCGTGGACGCCTGCGACAGCGTGATGGACAAGATGGGCTACGCGCCGCGCCTCATCCGCTACGACACGCAGAACGGCATGGAGGCCGGCTGGTCGCGCCGCCAGCTGTGGCGCCGCGTGCTGCGACCGCGCGTGCTGGTCTACACCGCGTTGCTCGCGCTGCTGGTGGCGGGCCTGCTCGCCAGCCTGGTCGCGCGCACGCCGCTGAAGGTCGACGTGGTGCGCGACCGCGCCTCGCTGGCCCGCATCGTCGAGGGCGGGCGGCTGGAGAACGTCTACCGGCTGCAGATCATGAACGCGACCGAGCGCACGCAGCACTACCGCATCGCCGCGCGCGGCATCGACGGGTTGAGCGTGGCCTCGCCCGACGAGGCCATCGAGGTCGAGCCCGCGCAGGCGCGCTGGGTGGCGGTGCGGCTGCAGGTGCCTTATGGCGCCGCGCCGGCCGGTTCGCACACGGTGCACTTCGACATCCGGCAGGCGGATGGCGCGGCGCAGGTTTCCGAAAAAGCGGTCTTCCTGGTGCCGCGCTGAAAGGTCTTCCCATGAACGATGCCCTGCCGATGAACGCGCCCGCGACCTCCGGCCCCTGGTGGCGCTACCCGCTGGTCTGGCTGGTGATCGCGGGGCCCGCCGCCGTGGTGCTGGCCAGCATCGCGACCGTGTGGCTGGCGCTGCGCACGCCCGAGGTGCTGGTGTCGGAGGACTACTACCGCGAAGGCATCGAGATCAACCGCACGCTGGCCGACAAGAAGCGCATGCCGGCGCAGGCCGGGCGCAACCACGCGGCCACGCCCGAGGACGATGTGCCGGTGCCCCGGAGGGGCGCGCAGTGAGTGCCATGCGCCGCATCGCCGGCATCCTGTGGCCGTCGTTCCTCGTGGCCTGCGGCATGGAGGTGCTGGTGTTCGCGATGATCGATCCGATCCACTCGTACTGCGGCGCCGATGCGCTGCGCATGTCGCGCCAGGGCATCTACACCGTGTCCTTCTTCGTGTTCTGGCTGATGGCGGCGGCCTCGAGCGCGTGCACCACGCTGCTGGCGCTGCCGTCCGAGAAAGAGACTGCTTCATGAGCCTGCCCCTGGCCTGCGTTCCCGAGACCCCGTCCGTGCTGCCCGTCGAGCTGCTGCGCCGCTTCGACGTGCCCGGCCCGCGCTACACCTCGTACCCGACGGCCGACCGTTTCGTCGAGACCTTCGGCGCTGGCGACTACGCGCAGGCGCTGCACCTGCGGCGCGATGCGGATGCGGCCGGCGAGCCGTTGTCGCTGTACGTGCACATCCCGTTCTGCGAATCGCTGTGCTACTACTGCGCCTGCAACAAGGTCGTCACCAAGCACCGCGAGCGCGGGCGGCAGTACCTCGACTACCTGGCGCGCGAAGTGGCGCTGCAGGTCGCGCAGCTCGGGCCCGGTGCGCCGGTCGGCCAGCTGCACCTGGGCGGCGGCACGCCGACCTTTCTCGACGACGAAGAACTGGGCGAACTGGTGGCCCTGCTGCGCCGCGCGTTCGCCTTCGTGCCGGGCGGCGAGCAGTCGATCGAGATCGATCCGCGCACGGTCGATGCGAAGCGCCTCGGGGCGCTGGCCGCGCTCGGCTTCAACCGCCTGAGCTTCGGCGTGCAGGACTTCGACCCCGCCGTGCAAGAGGCCGTGCACCGCATCCAGCCGGCGGCGCAGGTCTTCGCGCTGATGGATGCGGCGCGCACGCTGGGTTTCAAATCGATCAACGTCGACCTGATCTACGGCCTGCCGCGCCAGAACGATGCCTCGTTCGAGCGCACGCTCGCGCAGATCCGCGAGCTGCGGCCCGACCGCATTGCGCTGTATGCCTACGCCCACCTGCCGGAGCGCTTCAAGCCGCAGCGGCGCATCGCGGCCGACGAGCTGCCCGACGCCCCCACGCGCGTGCGCATGCTCGGTCGCGCGATCGCGGCGCTCACCGAGGCCGGCTACGTCTACATCGGCATGGACCACTTCGCGCTGCCCGACGATCCGCTGGCCGTGGCCAAGCGCGAAGGCCGGCTGCACCGCGACTTCCAGGGCTACAGCACGCAGCCCGACGGCGACCTCGTCGCGCTCGGCGTGTCGGCCATCGGCCGCGTGGGCGCCACCTACAGCCAGAACGCGAAGACGCTGGAGGACTACTACGCGCTGCTCGACCAGGGCCGCCTGCCCGTGCTCAAGGGGCTCGCGCTGTCGGACGACGACGTGCTGCGCCGCGAGGTCATCATGGCGCTGATGTGCCGGGGCCGCGTGGACTTCGACGCCGTCGAGGCCGCGCACGGCATCGCCTTCGCGGATTACTTCGCCCCCGAGCGTGCCGCGCTGGTGCCGATGGCCGAGCAGGGGCTGGTGCGTCTGTCGCCGCGCGCCATCGAAGTCACGGAAGCCGGCTGGTTCCTCGTGCGCGCCGTGGCGATGGTGTTCGACCGCTACTGCGCTGCGACGCGCACGCGCTTTTCGCGCGTGGTTTAGGAAGGCATGAGTTCTCCCGCACTCGCCGGCGCCGCATTGCTGATGGGGCTCGCGGGCGGGCCGCACTGCGTAGCGATGTGCGGCGCGGTGTCGTCCGCGGTGATCCGCATCGTGCCGGCGGGCGGGCCCTCGCAGGCCGTGCATCCCATGGCACCGGCCGCCTTCCATCTCGGCCGCATGGCGAGCTACGCAGCCGCCGGCGCCATCGCCGCCGCGAGCCTGCACGGCCTGGGCGCGGCCAGCGCGCAGGTCGCGGCCTGGCGTCCGCTGTGGGTGATGCTGCATGTGTTCGTGCTCGCCTGGGGCGTGGTGCTCGCCGTCGCGGGCCGCCAGCCGCTGTGGGCGCAGCGTGCCGGGCGCGCGTTCGAAGCGCGGCTGCGGCCGATGGCCGGCGGCTCGCTGCTGGGCGTGCTGGCCACGGGCACGCTCTGGGTCGCCATGCCCTGCGGCTTGCTCTATTCGGCGCTCATGCTGGCCGCGCTGGGCAACGGGCCGATGCAGGGCGCCTCGACGATGGCGCTGTTCGCGCTGGGCAGCAGCGTGTCGCTGCTCGCCGCGCCGTGGCTGTGGCAGCGCTTGCGCGGGTGGGGCGACAGCGGCACGCGCCAGGCCTGGGGTGCGCGGCTGGCCGGTGTGCTGTTGGCAGCTGTGGCGCTGCAGGCGCTGTGGATGGACCTGAGCCACCGCATCGCCGACTGGTGCGGCTGAAGCACAGCCGCGCCACCGAATCAGGCGATGCTCTCGATCAGCAACGCCTGCAACACGAACCGCCGGTTGTCCGCCGCCGCCGTGCGCTCGCCGAGCAGCCCCGCGAGCGCGGCCGTGGGGTGGCTGTCGGCTGCGGCGCCGTCGTGCACCGGAATGCCCGCGTGCTGGCCGATCTGGCGCACCAGCGCGGCATCGATGCCCTCGCAGGCGACCGCGTCATAGAGCCGCCCGAGCATGCGCGCCGTGTGCTGCAGCTCCTGCACCGGCGTGTCGGTCGACAGGCTGGAGCGCATGGTCGCGACCTGCGCGCCCAGTTCCTCGGCGGCCTGGCGCAGCAGGGCGAGGGCGGCGCTGTCGCCGGTCTCGCTGAGCAGGCCGAGGTTCTTGCCGCGCAGCAGCCGCGGCGGCGCGGCGCCGTCGAGCGCGGCGCGCTGGAGCAGCCGGGCGCGGCCGAGCAGGCTGGCCTCTCTCTGGGGCGACAGCGCGGCGGTGGAAGGGTGCATGGCAAGGTTCGACATGTGTCTCGCGGAGGCTAGCCACCCAGGCCGCGCCGGCCTTGACGCACATCAAGGAGCGCGCCGCTGTTACACGCCGGACACAGAGCATTCACCCGACGTTACGCACCGATGCGGGCCGTTGTCACTGCGGGGCCTCGCGCTTCCTAGCATCGAGACATCGCCTGATCGCAGGCAACGCTACACAAGACAGACAGAACGCCGAGGAATCCCCATGCTCACGAGTGCCCGCCCCAACCCCATCCTCCCGCGTCGGCCCCTTCCGACGGTGCAGAAGGAAGACGCGGGCCGCCGCACGGCCGAGCGCCTGCGCCTGCTGGCCGAACAGCTGCAGCCGCAGCGCCGCATGGTGCACACGGGCGACGTGATCTACCAGGCCGGCGAGCGCTTCGGCAACCTCTACATCCTGAACTCGGGCTTCTTCAAGATCGTGAACCTCTCGGCCGACGGCCGCGAGCAGGTGGTGGGCCTGAAGTTCCGCGGCGACTGGCTGGGCTTCGACGGCATCGCGGGCCAGCGCTACGTGTGCGACGCCGTGGCGATGGACACGGGCGAGGTCTGGGTCGTGCCCTACGAATCGCTGCTGGCCGCCTGCACCACGCACCCCGCGCTGCTGCAGATGCTGCACGCCGCGATGAGCCGCGAGATCGCGCACGACCGCGACTCGCTGATGTCGGTGTGCACCTTGCCGGCCGACGCGCGCGTGGCCGACTTCCTGCGCTACTGGGCCGAGTCGCTGGCCGACCGCGGTATGCGCACCGACGAGATCACGCTGCGCATGACGCGCGCCGAGATCGGCAACTACCTGGGCATGACGCTCGAAAGCGTGAGCCGCGCACTCTCGCGGCTGGCGCGCGACAAGGTCATCGGCTTTGCCACCAAGGGCCGGCGCGAGGTGCAGATTCCCGACGTGGGCGCGCTCTCGGCCTTCGTGCAGCGCTGCCTGGCGCCGGCGCCCGCGATGCTTCAGTAAGAGGAGGTTTCGCTCACTCGCGCGCGGCCAGCAGCGCCCGCGCCATCGCGCGTGCGAGCTCGCTGCGCGAATACGGTTTGCGCAGCAGCTCCCAGCCCGGGGGCGCTTCGCGGTCGGCGTCGAGCAGCTCCGCCGAGAACCCCGACATCAGCAGCACCGCGAGCCGCGGTTGGCGTTGCACCGCCTCGGCGGCCAGCCGCGTGCCGCGCATGCCGGGGCCGAGCGCGATGTCGCTCAGCAGCAGGTCGAAGGGCGTGGCCTCGGCGGCCATGGCAGGCAGTGCCTGTTCGGCGTTGGCCGCGGTCGCGACCTCGCAGCCCAGCGTGGTGAGGAAGGTGTGGACCACCTGGCGCACCTCGGCGTCGTCTTCGACGAGCATCACGCGCAGGCCTGGGGCCAGCGTGGCCTCGGCTTCGATCTCCATGGGGTCTTCATCGGCGGGTGCTGCAGCGCTCGTCGCATCGGCCTCGACCTGCGGCAGGTAGAGCGTCACGGTGGTGCCGGCGTTGAGCTTGCTGTCGATGGCGATGGCGCCGCGCGACTGCTTCACGAAGCCGTACACCGTGCTCAGGCCCAGGCCGGTGCCGCGCCCGGCTTCCTTGGTGGTGAAGAAGGGCTCGAAGAGGTGTTCCATGACCGCGTCGGTCATGCCGGTGCCGCTGTCGGCGATGGAGAGCGCGACAAAGCGGCGGCCGGCGTCGGCGTCGCTCAGTTCCTGGCGCACGGTGGCGGGCAGGGCGTCGCAGGCCTCGGCGCGAAAGTGCAGGCGCCCGCCCTCGGGCATGGCGTCGCGCGCGTTGATGGCGATGTTCAGCAGCGCCGATTCGAGCTGGCCCGGGTCGGCGCGCACGGCGGGGCAGGGGTCGTCGGCGTCGATCTCGATCTGGATGCGCTGATCGAGCGTGCGGCGCAGCATGTCGGTGAGCGAGTGCAGCATCTGCCGCACGTCGACCGCGTCGGGCTGCAGCATCTGGCGCCGCGAGAAGGCCAGCAGCTTGCCCGTGAGTTCGGCGCCGCGCCGGCTGGCGCGCGCGGCGGCGGCCACGAGCTGCTGCGCATAGCCGTCGGCCGCGAGCTGCGGCAGTTCTTCGAGCACCTGCAGGTTGCCCTGGATGATGGTGAGCAGGTTGTTGAAGTCGTGCGCGATGCCGCCGGTGAGCTGGCCCACGCTCTCCAGGCGCTGCGCGTGGTTCAGCGCCTCTTCGGTCTGCACGCGCTGCAGGCTGGTGGCCAGCAGGCTCGCCACCGATTCGAGAAAGCGGATCTCCTCGTCCCCGAAGCGCCGCGCGGCGGTGGCGCGCACCGACAGCATGCCGGTCACGCGGCCCCGGTCGGACAGCGGCACGGCCAGCGCGCTGACCAGCCCGGCCTCGAGGTAGGCGGGCGGCACGGTGAAGCGGCGCTCCTCGCGGTAGTCGGTCACGACGACGGGGCAGCCTTGCGAGAGCACGTAGCCGGGTTGGGTGTCGGGCCGGTTGGCGATGCGCAGGCCCACGCTCTCGTCGGCGACCAGGCCCACGCCGCTGGCCAGGCGGAACTCGCGCTGGCTGCCGTCGAGCAGCCACACCATCGCCACCTCGACCTGCAATGCGGTCGCGACGATGTCGGGCACCTGCGCCAGCACCACCTGCAGGTCGCGCGTGTCGACCGCCAGGCGGCCCAGCTGCGCCAGGTGTTCGCTGTAGCGCGCGCGCTGCAGCGCCTGCTTCACGCGCGGGTAGGCGCCGATGTCGCGGATCGCGGCCACCACGAAGGGCAGGCCCTGGTTCTGCAGCGGGCTCAGCGCGATCTCGACCATCACCTCGCTGCCGTCCTTGCGCTTGGCGACGAGTTCCATGTCGGTGCCCATCGGGCGCGGGCGCGGCGCGCGGCCGTAGGCTTCGCGGAATGCGGCGTGACGCGGGCGGATGCTGTCGGGCACGAGCGCTTCCACGCTCAGGCCCACGAGCTCGTCGGCCGCGTAGCCGAGCATGGCGGCGGCCGAGGGGTTGGCCAGCACGATGCGGCCCGACTGGTCCACCACCAGCAGCGAATCGGGATACGCGGCGAACAGCGAGCGGAACACGCTGCCTTCCTCGACGCCCGAGGGCAGGCCGGGAATCGAGGGGGCGTTGCCGTCAGCCATGGGTGACCGGCGGCACCAGGATGTAGCCCGCGCCGCGCACCGACTTGATGAGCTGCGGATCGTCGGCGTTGGCCTCGATCTTCTTGCGCAGCCGGCCGACCTGCACGTCGATCGTGCGGTCGAAAGGGGCCGCTTCGCGTCCGCGCGTCTGCTCGAGCAGGAAGTCGCGCGAGAGCACGCGGCCCGGGTGCCGGGCGAAGGCGCACAGCAGGTCGAACTCGCCCGTGGTCAGCGCCACGGCCTCGCCCTGCGCGTTGCTGAGGCTGCGCGCGGCGGTGTCCAGGCGCCAGCCGGCGAAGCGCAGGCGCTCGGGCGGCGTGGGCGCGGCGGCGGCCGCCGACGCGTCGGGCGTCAGGCGCCGCAGCACGGCCTTGACGCGCGCCGCCAGCTCGCGCAGGTCGAAGGGCTTGGTCACGTAGTCGTCGGCGCCCACTTCGAGGCCCACGACCTTGTCCACCGGGTCGCCGCGGCCGGTGACGATCACGAGGCCGCAGCGCCAGTTCTCGCGCATGTGGCGGGCGATGGAAAAGCCGTCTTCGCCGGGCAGGCCGAGGTCCAGCAGCACGAGGTCGGCCGGGTCGGCGGCCATGAGCGAGCGCAGCGCCGCGCCGTCGTGGATCTGGGTGACGCGGTAGCCGTGGCCCTGGAGGTAGTTGGCCAGCAGCAGCGTGATGTCGACCTCGTCGTCGAGCACCGCGATGTGGGGGGCAGAAGTCATGCGGGGGCTGGGAGAAAAAACGCCAGCGCCACGGGGAAGGGCGCAGGGAGCCGGGAAGCGTAGCACGCAAGGCGCCGCTCTGGCAGCCGCAGCGCCCGCCGTTGATCTGGCGCAAGGCGCGCGGGCGGGGCGCTTCCGAGAATCGCGCCCGTTGTCCACAGGGTCCAGAAGGTACGAACGAATGGCATCTTTTCTTTTCTCGGGCGCGCTCGATCTCCCGTGGTGGGGCGTGCTGCTGGCCGCGCTGGCGCTGACGCACGTCACCATCGCCTCGGTCACCATCTTCCTGCACCGCCACCAGGCGCACCGCGCGCTCGACCTGCATCCCATTGCCAGCCACTTCTTCCGCTTCTGGCTCTGGATGACGACGGGCATGGTCACCAAGCAATGGGCCGCGGTGCACCGCAAGCACCACGCCAAGTGCGACACGCCCGACGACCCGCACAGCCCGCAGGTGGTGGGCCTGAAGCGCGTGCTCTGGGGCGGCGTGCTGCTGTACGTGGCCGAGGCGCGCAACCCCGAGACGCTGAGCCGCTACGGCCACGGCACGCCCGACGACTGGCTCGAGCGGCGGCTGTACACGCGCTACCAGACGCTGGGCATCACCTGCATGGGCCTGATCGACATGGCGCTGTTCGGCGTGCTGCCGGGCGCGCTGGTGCTGCTCGTGCAGATCGCGTGGATTCCGTTCTGGGCCGCCGGCGTGGTCAACGGCATCGGCCACTTCTGGGGCTACCGCAACTGGCCCGCGTCGGACGCGAGCACGAACATCTTTCCCATCGGCCTCCTGATCGGCGGCGAGGAGCTGCACAACAACCACCATGCGTTCCCGACCTCGGCCAAGCTGTCGAACAAGTGGTTCGAGTTCGACATCGGCTGGGTCTACATCCGCGCGTTGCAGGCGCTGGGGCTGGCGAAGGTGAAGCACCTGGCGCCGAAGCCGCGCCTCACCACGCCGCGCGCCACCGTCGACCTGCTCACGGTGCAGGCGGTGATCCGGCACCACTACGACGTGCTGTCGAACTACTCGCGCTCGCTGAAGCAGGCCTGCACCGAGGAGCTGGCGCGCGTGCATGCGCTCGCGCCGAACAAGGCGCGTGCCTTGCGCGCCGCGCGGCCCTGGCTCGGCAAGGAAGAGAAGGCGCTCGACGCCACGCGCCATGCGCAGCTCACGCAAGCGCTGGTGGCTTCGCAGGCACTGGAAACGATGTACGCGATGCGGCGCGAGCTCACGGCGCTGTGGAGCCGCTCGGGCGCCACTGGCGAACAGCTCGTGAAGCGGCTGCAGGACTGGTGCGAGCGCGCCGAAGCCAGCGGCATCGCGCCGCTGGCGGCCTTTGCGGTGCGGCTGCGTTCCTACGCCTGAAGACGGCTTTCGCGGGTGCCGTCAGGGTTGCTCGACCTGCACCGCCACATCGAGCGGCACGGCCCGGCGCAGCGCACTGCCCACCGGGGAGTGGGCCTCGGCCCAGTGCACGAGGTCACGCAACGCCTGCTCCGGCACGCCCTCCGCGGCGATCCGCACCGCGACGTGCATGCGGCTGGGGCCGGCGGGCACGGAGGCCGGCTCGCCGAGCAGGCCGCGGCTGTCCGACTGGCTGCCGACGACCACTTCGAGGGTCGTCAATGCGATGCCGAGCTGCGCGGCCCGCATGGCGATCACGGTCGTTTCGCAACTGGCCAGGGCGGCGCGCATGAACCAGCCGGGGGATGGCGCTTCAGCCTTGCCTCCGATGGCCTTCGGCATGTCGGTCGCGATGGATTCCCCCGTGGGACCGGTCACGCGAAAGTGCAGGCCCGACACCAGCGTGGCCGTGGCCGGCTTGTCCTGGGTCAGGGCGTCCTGGGGATGCGTCGCGAAGTGGCTCGCGAGGGTGTCCATGGACTGCCGGATGTGCTGGGGTGAGCTCATGGCGCTGCTCCTTGAAACGGGGAACGGGCGGGCGGCTCTTGCGCGAAAGAAGCCGCGAGCGGAGCAGGCCATTCTGGGCGCGGTGCCGGGCCCCGTCAAACCGGCTGCGGGCGACCGGCCTACTGGTTCGCGACCTGCCCGTCCGGCAGGCTGAAGCGCTCGAACTCCACCTTGGCCGCGGCTTCGGGCGCGCGGATCAGCAGCACCGGCACGGGCGCCACCCGCAGGATGTGCTCCGCGCTGCTGCCCATGGCCCAGCGGCTCAGGCCGCGCCGCCCGTGCGTGCCGAGCACGATCAGGTCGGCCTTCGAGGCGATGGCTTCGGTCACCACCTGGTCGTGGACCGCGCCGGCCTTGAAGCCGTCGCGCAGCACGACCTCGGCCTCGACACCCGCGTCCTGCGCCTGGGCGCGGGCCTTCTCGAGCAGCGTCACGGCGTTGGCGCGCAGCGCCCCGAGCCAGTCGCCCGAATGGCCGGCGTAGACGTCCATGCCGAGCGCGAACGAGAGTTCATCGAGGATGTGGACGATGCGCAGGCGGCCACCGGTGAGCTTGGCCAGGCGGATGGCTTCGGCCAGGCCTTCGGCGGAGGTGGAACTGCCGTCGACGGGAACCAGGATGCGTTGGTACATGGTGTGGAACCTCCAGGGTGCGTTGATGAGAAAGAGGAGATGCCATGCCAGTCTGTGCCTGGCTGCGTGCACGGGCCTTGATCTGGAACAAGCCTGGGCCGCGTCGGACTTGCGACCCTTGGGGCCTTCGAAAGAAGGAGACCCCGCCATGACCCATGCCGCCGTCCGGATCATTCGCCAGGAGCACGCCGCGCTGGCGGCCATGCTGCGTTCCATCGTGATGCTGCTCGACCAGCACCGCCGCAAGGGCACGATGCCCGACTTCGCGACGCTGCGCGCGATGCTGTTCTACGTGGACGAGTTTCCCGAGAAGCGCCACCACCCGAAGGAGACCGAGTTGCTCTTTCCCCGGCTGCGCGCGTGCACGCCGATCTCGCGCGACCTGATGGACAAGCTGGACAACGACCATGCCTGGGGCGAGCGCAAGATCCGCCACGTCGAGCACGCGCTGCTCGCCTTCGAGATGCTCGGCGAGCCGCGCCGCCTGGCCTTCGAGCAGGCGATGAACGAGTACGTGAACTTCTACCTGGAGCACATGGCGCACGAGGAACGCGAGATCCTGCCGCTGGCCGAGCGCGTGCTCAGCGCCGACGACTGGCGCGAGCTCGATGCGGCCTTCGGCGAAAACCGCGACCTGTTCTCCAACCACCCCGCGCCCGACGAGGTGTATGCGTCGCTCTTCACGCGCATCGTCAACGCGGTGCCCGCGCCGATCGGGCTGGGGCCGGCGCTGTAACGACGGCCTGCGTCCGGATCGCGTAGGCTCGGCCTGACACCCTTCAGGACGAACGAGACGGCGAGATGGACATCGATCAGATCAGGGGAAGGCTGGACTTCCTTCGCGAGGCCGAGCGCCTCAAGAGCGTGCTGCGCAGCGCGCACACGGCCTCGGGCCGCACCGAGAGCACGGCCGAGCACAGCTGGCGCCTGTGCCTCATGGCCATGGCCTTCGAGGACGAGCTGGCCGACCTCGACCTGCTCAAGGTGCTGAAGATGTGCGTGGTGCACGACCTGGGCGAGGCGATCCACGGCGACATTCCTGCCATCGTGCAAGGCGCGCATCCCGACAAGAGCGCGCAGGAGCGCGAAGACCTGCAGGTGCTCACGCGCACGCTCGACGCGCCGCTGCGCGCGGGCATCCTGGCGCTGTGGGACGAGTACGAAAAGGCCGAAACGCCCGAAGCGCAGGCGGTGAAGGCGCTCGACAAGCTCGAGACCCTGCTGCAGCACAACCAGGGCGCAAACCCGCCGGACTTCGACTACGAATTCAACCTCGGCTACGGCCAGAAGCACACCGGCAGCCGGCCGCTGTTCCGTGCCATGCGGGCGCTGGTGGATGCCGACACGCAGAAGAAGGTGGAGGCTGCGCGACGGGCGGAGTCGGGGCTGGTGGTTCGCCCCGAGCAACCGGGCGACGAGGCCGCGATCCGGCAACTGACGGTGGCGGCGTTTGCCGAGGCACCGCATGCCGACGGCACCGAACACCTCATCGTCGACGCCTTGCGCGCGGCCGGGCAGCTCACGCTGTCGCTCGTGGTCGAGGAAGGCGGCGAGATCGTCGGCCATGTCGCGCTGTCGCCCGTGGCGATCTCGGACGGTACGACTGGCTGGCATGGCCTGGGCCCGATCTCGGTGGCGCCCGCGCGCCAGGGGCAGGGCATCGGCCGGCTGCTGATGGACGCCGCGCTGGCGGGCCTGCGCGACGCCGGCGCGCAAGGCTGCGTGCTGCTGGGCGACCCGGCTTTCTATGGCCGCTTCGGCTTCGTCGTGCGGCCCGGGCTGGTGTTGCCGGGCGTGCCGCCGGAATACTTTCAGGCCGTGTCGTTCCACGGCGCGTGGCCGGTCGGCGAGGTGCGGTACCACGCGGCGTTCGGCGTCGGTGCCTGACGCACGGACCGGGGGCGCAAGGCGTTCATAATCGCCCCCGTCATGCCTGCCCGCCACCTGCCTTCGGACACTGCCCATGCGCCGCGCGTGAAGCGCGCGCAGACCTCGGTGTCCGCGCGTTCCGCGACCCCCGAACCACCCCGCCGCCGCATCCATGACGGTGGTGCGTCCCGCAGCCTTGCGGGCTTCACCGCGATGGAGAGCAGCGCACCGGCCCGCGCGCCGTCTGCGGCGCGACCGCGCAACTGGCGCACGACCCTGCTGGGTGTGGCGCTTGGGTTGGTCATTGCGATGCTGTTGCTCATGAAGTGGCTGCTCGACTACCAGGTCGATGCCGCGCAAGCGCGCCACGCGCAGGAAGCCCAGGCGCGTACGCAGGCCGCGCGCTGCTTCGGCCGCGATGCCGGGCCGTCGTGCCCGCCGGCCGGTCGCACGGTCGTCGAGACCGTCGAGTCCGCAGCGACGAGATAACCCCGCGCACCGCGTGCGCGGGGCCTCGTTCGTTCAGTTCAGCGCAGCACCAGCACCGGAATGTGCGAGTGCGTCAGCACGTGCAGCGTCTCGCTGCCCAGCAGCAGCCGGGCGAGGCTGCGGCGCCCGTGCGAGGCCATCACGATCAGGTCGCAGTCCTGGTTCTTGGCGGCGTGGATGATGGCTTCGGCCACCTGGTTCGACTTCATGACCACCGCGTCGGCGCGGCGCACGCCCTTGGCCAGGGCGGTGTCGCGCACCGCATCGGCCACGCGCTGGGCCGCCTGCTCGACGTGTTTCTGGTTGGCCTCGAAATCCGTCTGGTTCAGCAGCATCGAGCCTTCGAAGTAGCCATAGGGCTGGATGTGCGCGACGTTGACGCTCACCAGCTCGGCGCCGGTCAGCAACGCGAGGTCGATGGCCGCGGCCACCGCCTTGTCCGACAGCGAAGAGCCGTCGGTTGCGACGAGAACACGCTTGTACATGGCAGGCTCCTTGGCCCCCGGCACCGCGGGTGCCCTCAGTGCCCAGTCTAGGTCGCGCGGCCCGGTCTTTCAAGGCGCGGCGCAGCGGCCGCGCCGATCGCCGTCAGCTGCTCGTGCTGTGGCGCCGGCCCAGTGCGAACACCGAGTTCGGCGCGTCGACCACGAAGGGCTTGCGCACCGGCGAGCCGACCACGGCCGTGGTGCGGCGCGCGGCCGCGCTGGTGGCGGGCTGCACGCCCTTGGCCTTCTGTTCGTCGACCAGGCTCTGCAGCGAGATCGAGCGCAGGAACTCGACGGCGCGCAGGTTCACGGAGGCCCACAGGTCGTCGATCTCGCAGCGGCCGGGTTCATCGGCCGAGCCGGCGGCGCGCGGGCGGATCTTGCTGGCGCCCAGGTCCTCGATGGTGAGCACGATGTCGGCCACCGTGATCTCCGCGGCCTTGCGGCTGAGCGAGTAGCCGCCGCCGGGGCCGCGGGTGGATTCGACCAGCCCGTTGCGGCGCAGCTTGGCGAACAGCAGTTCCAGGTACGACAGCGAGACCTGCTGGCGCAGGCTGATCGAGGCCAGCGTGACGGGGCCCGAGCGGCCGTGCAGGGCGATGTCGATCATCGCGGTGACCGCGAAGCGGCCCTTGGTGGTGAGGCGCATGGTATTTCCTTCCTTGCTTGTCGTTCTGTGTGCGCTTACTCGTCGCGGCCGCCGGCGATGCCCAGCAGGGCCAGCAGCGACTGGAACACGTTGTAGAGGCTCAGGTACACGCCCAGCGTGGCCGAGATGTAGTTGGTTTCGAGGCCGTCCTTCACGCGCTTCAGGTCATGCAGGATGAAGGCCGAGAAGATGCCGATGGCGGCGACCGACAGCGTCATCATCAGCGCGCTCGACTGGATGAAGACGTTGGCGATGCCCACCACGAGCAGGCCGATGGCGCCCACGAAGAGCCACTTGCCCATGGCCGAGATGTCGCGCTTGATGACCGTCGAGAGCATGGCCATGCCCAGGAAGATGCCGCCGGTGCCGGCGAAGGCGGTCATGACCAGGCTGGCGCCGTTGGACAGGCCGAGCACGCTGCCGACCAGGCGCGACAGCATCAGACCCATGAAGAAGGTGAAGGCCAGCAGCACGGGCACGCCGGCGGCGGAGTTCTTGGTCTTCTCGATGGCGTACATGAAGCCGAAGGCGCCGCCGAGGAACACCATGAGGCCGATGCCCGGCGACATGGCGCGCGTGAGGCCGGTGGCCACGCCGAGCCAGGCGCCCAGCACGGTGGGCACCATCGACAGCGCGAGCAGCCAGTAGGTGTTGCGCAGAACGCGGTTGCGTTCCTGGACCGAGGCCAACGGTGCGCCGAAGCTGGAGGGGTAGGCCGATTGGCTGGAGTTCATCGAAAAATCCTGAAAAAAGAGAGAGGGCCGGACGGGTCGCATGACACGTGCGGCGGGGCCGTCAGACGGCTGAAAAAGAAGGGGCAGGGGCGTCGCGCGAAAAGGGCGACGGGCCGGATCGGATGAGCGCAAACGCCCGGACTGCAACAGTCCTCAGGCGTTCGCTCGCCGCCGCGCGGCCTCAGGCGGCGAGGAGGGCGTGGGGCCGGGGTGGCCGCTTGGGCCGGTCGAGCAGCGGCGAGAGCACCGAGGTGGAGCCCAGCCGCGGCGGTTGCGCGGACAGCACCAGCAGGTTGCGTGCGTGGGGACGCGCATCGACCAGTTCGGCGTGCTCGGAGCCCGCTTCGTCCATGGCGGACGGGTCTTCGGACGAGGTCTTGCCGATGTCCTTGTCGCCGCCATCGGCCAGCGAGGCGGCGAGCGTCGCGACGGTCTGGCGTTCGCCGGACGACGACGTCACATGGTGGCCGCCGACCAGCCCGTGCGCGAGCACGGCGAAGCCGTAGCAGGACAGCATGAAAGCGAGGACGGTAGCGGCAAACCAGCGGGACATGTAGGGGTATTTTACCCGCCGCGAGGGATCGGCTCCGGCGGGCACGAATTCATCCGACCTGCGCGCACGGGTGTTGCCATCGTCCATCGGGTGGAACGCTGCAGGCAAATTTCGCCGACTACCGGACTTTCGGGTGCGCTTTTACGCTGACGGACATGCATCGGGGGCCATTTTTCCCCGGCATTCAACCTCGCAAAGGAAGCCTCTCATGTCCAAGCCTTACACCCGTCTCGACAAGAACGATGTCGCCGTGCTGCTGGTCGACCACCAGACCGGCCTGCTCTCGCTGGTGCGCGACATCGACCCCGACAAGTTCAAGAACAACGTGCTGGCCCTGGCCGACATCGCCAGCTACTTCAAGCTGCCCACGGTGCTGACCACCAGCTTCGAGAACGGCCCCAACGGCCCGCTGGTGCCCGAGCTGAAGGCCCAGTTCCCCGACGCGCCCTACATCCCGCGCCCCGGCCAGATCAATGCCTGGGACAACGAGGACTTCGTCAAGGCCGTGGAGGCCACGGGCAAGAAGCAGCTGCTGATCGCCGGCGTGGTCACCGAGGTCTGCGTGGCTTTCCCGGCGCTGTCGGCGCTGGCCGAGGGCTTCGACGTGTTCGTCGTCACCGATGCGTCGGGCACCTTCAACGACGTGACGCGCCAGGCCGCGTGGGACCGCATGTCGGCCGCCGGCGCGCAGCTGATGTCGTGGTTCGGCGTGGCCTGCGAGCTGCACCGCGACTGGCGCAACGACATCGAGGGCCTGGGCACGCTGTTCTCCAACCACATCCCCGACTACCGCAACCTCATCACCAGCTACACGCAACTGACCCAAGGAAAGTGAGCACCCCATGACCACACCGAACACCGTCGCCAACTTCAACGGCGCCAAGCCCGTCATCGACCCGGACGACGCCGTGATGCTGCTCATCGACCACCAGAGCGGGCTGTTCCAGACCGTGAAGGACATGCCGATGACCGAGCTGCGCTCCAACGTCACCACGCTGGCCAAGGTCGCGACGCTGGCGAAGATCCCGGTCATCACCACCGCCTCGGTGCCGCAGGGCCCGAACGGCCCGCTGATTCCCGAAGTGCACAAGTACGCACCGCATGCGCAGTACGTGGCGCGCAAGGGCGAGATCAACGCCTGGGACAACCCCGAGTTCGTGGCCGCCGTGAAGGCCACCGGGCGCGGCACGCTGATCATCGCCGGCACCATCACCAGCGTGTGCATGGCCTTCCCGAGCATTGCGGCGGTGCACGAGGGCTACCGCGTGTTCGCGGTGATCGACGCCTCGGGCACCTACTCGAAGATGGCGCAGGAGATCACGCTGGCGCGCGTGGTGCAGGCCGGCGTGGTGCCGATCGACACCGCGGGCGTGTGCTCCGAAGTGCAGAAGACCTGGCACCGCGACGACGCCGCGCAATGGGCCGAGGCCTACAGCGCCGTGTTCCCGCCCTACCAGCTGCTGATCGAGAGCTACATGAAGGCGCAGGAGGTGGTGACGAACAGCGAGCAGCTGGATTCGCAGCGCGCCTGATCTTCCGGGTGCGACACTGACGAACGCCGCGCCGCACGCGAAACGTGCGGCGCGGCTTTCCTTCTTCTTTCAACGCACGGCAAGGAGCCCCGCATGGACAGTCCCCGCATCCTGATCATTCCCGGCAGCGCCCGCGACGGCTCGCTCAACCGCCGGCTGGCGGCCGTGGCCGCGGCCACCGCGCGCGCGGCGGGCCTGCAGGTGACGGAGATGGACCTGCGCGCGCTGGCGCTGCCCGTGTACGACGGCGACCTTGAGGCCGCCTCGGGCGTGCCGGCCGGCGCGCACGAACTGCGCAGCGCCATCGCGGCGACCGACGGCGTGCTGATCGTCACGCCCGAGTACAACGGCTTTCCCACGCCGCTGGTCATCAACGCTTTCAGCTGGCTGTCGCGCATCCCGCCCGGCGAGGGCCATGCGGGTGGCTTGGCCGCCACGGCCAACAAGCCGGCCGCGCTGCTGTCGGCCTCGCCCGGACCGCTGGGCGCGCTGCGCTCGATGAACTTCCTGCGCCAGTACCTGCAGATGGCCTTCGCCATGCTGGTGGCGCCGCAGCAGTTCGCGCTCGGTCGCGCGAACGAGGCCTTCGATGCCGACGGCGCACTGAAGGACGCGCGCGCCGCGCAGTCGGTGCAGAAGGTGGTGGCGGCGCTGGCCGCACTGGCGACCGCGTTGCCCACGCCACGTTGACCTGCCCAGGGCGGCGTTCGTGCTGTCGCGCGAACGACCGTCCCGATCCGCATCGCGACGTATCTTCGACCGCACATTGGAAGAAGGACGAGACGACATGCAATTCGAATTCACGCCCCGGGTGCTCGCGCTGCGCGCCGAGCTGCTCAAGTTCATGGACGAGCACGTCTATCCGAACGAGAAGCGCCGCGAGGAAGAGCTGGCCGCCAACGCCCGCGCCGGCCGCCCGTATGCCGAGCTGCCGATGATGGCCGGCCTCAAGGCCAAGGCGCGCGAGCGCGGCCTGTGGAACCTGTTCCTGCCCGAGTCGGAGCACGGCCCCGGCCTGAGCAACGTCGAGTACGCGCCGCTGTGCGAGATCATGGGGCGCCGCTACTGGAGCGCCGAAATTTTCAACTGCTCCGCACCCGACACCGGCAACATGGAAGTGCTGGCGCGCTATGGCACCAAGGCGCAGCAGGAACGCTGGCTCACGCCGCTGCTGGCCGGCGAGATCCGCTCGTCGTTCGCCATGACCGAGCCCGAGGTGGCATCGAGCGACGCCACCAACATCCGCTGCAGCATCCGCCGCGAGGGCGACGAGTACGTCATCAACGGGCGCAAGTGGTACATCACCGGCGCCATGAACGAGCGCTGCGAAATCTTCGTGCTGATGGGCAAGACCGACCCCGACAACGCCGACCGCCACAAGCAGCAGTCGATGGTGCTCGTGCCCAAGAACACGCCCGGCATCACCATCGTGCGCGACATGCAGCTGCTGGGCATGTACGACCCGCCCTTCGGCCACCCCGAGATCGTGTTCGACAACGTGCGCGTGCCGGTCGAGAACATCCTGCTGGGCGAGGGCCGCGGCTTCGAGATTGCGCAAGGCCGCCTCGGCCCCGGACGCATCCACCACTGCATGCGCGCCATCGGCATGGCCGAGGCCGCACTGGAGATGATGTGCCAGCGCTTGGTGTCGCGCGTCGCCTTCCACAAGCCGCTGTCGGAGCAGGGCGTGTGGCGCGAGCGCATTGCCGAGTCGCGCATGCTCATCGAGCAGTCGCGCTGGATGGTGCTGAATGCGGCCTACCGCATGGACACCGTGGGCAACAAGGTGGCGGCGAAAGAGATCGCCATGATCAAGGTGCTCACGCCGAACAACTGCGTGAAGGTGATCGACTGGGCCATGCAGGCCTTCGGCGCCATGGGCCTGAGCCAGGACACGCTGCTCACGCACTTCTACGCCTACGAGCGCCACCTGCGCGTGGCCGACGGACCCGACGAGGTGCACCGCAACGCGATCGCGAAGCAGGAGCTGGCGGCGTACCAGTAACGGCAACGCCGCCGCGAGCGCGTCAGTCGACGCGCTTCGCGCGCTCCAGCATGGCGTGCAGCAAGACGTTGCAGCCGGCCGTCAGATGGTCGGGCTGCGCGTCCTCGATCTCGTTGTGGCTGATGCCGTCCTTGCAGGGCACGAAGATCATGCCGGCCGGTGCCAGCCGCGCGGCATAGATCGCGTCGTGGCCCGCTCCCGACACCACGTCCATGGCCGAGTAGCCGAGCCGTTCGGTCGCGCGGCGCACCGCATCCACGCAATCGGGGTGAAATGGGCAAGGTGGAAAGTACGACACGCGCTCGATCGTCACGCCCAACTCGGTCTCGCGCCCCGTGCGTTCGACGAAGGCGAGGATCTCGCCGTGCATGCGGTCGAGCAGTTCCCCGCTCACGTTGCGCAGGTCGACCGAGAACTTCACCTCGCCCGGAATCACGTTGCGGCTGTTCGGGTGCACCTGCACCATGCCGACCGTGCCGCGCCCGTAGGGTGGGTAGCGCAGCCCGATGGCCACCACCTCCTGCATGATCCGCGTCGCCACCTGCAGCGCATCGCGGCGCAGGTGCATCGGCGTGGGGCCGGCATGCGCCTCCATGCCGGTGACGACGCAGTCGTACCAGGAGAGGCCGAGCACCGCCGGCACCACGCCGATGACCTTGTCCGCATCTTCCAGCACCGGTCCCTGTTCGATGTGCGCCTCGAAGTAGGCGCCGATGGGGTGGTCGCCCGGCGTCTGGTCGCCGATGTAGCCGATGCGTTCCAGCTCTTCGCGCACCGTCTTGCCTTCCGTGTCTTTCGCGGCGTAGGCATGCTCAAGGCTGAAGGCGCCGCAGAACACACCCGAGCCCATCATCACCGGCACGAAGCGCGAGCCTTCCTCGTTGGTCCAGAACGCGACTTCGATGGGGGCCTCGGTGCGAATGCCCTGGTCGTTCAGCGTGCGCACCACTTCCAGCGCCGACAGCACGCCGTAGTTGCCGTCGAACTTGCCGCCGGTGGGCTGCGTGTCGATGTGGCTGCCCGACACGATGGGCGGCAGCGCGGGGTTGGTGCCTTCGCGGCGCATGAAGACGTTGCCGATCTTGTCGACGGTGATGCTCAGCCCCGCTTCCTTGCCCCACGACACCACGAGGTCGCGGCCTTGCTTGTCGAGGTCGGTCAGCGCCAGCCGCTTGACGCCGCCCTTTGGGGTGGCGCCGATGCGTGCCAGTTCCATCAGCGAGTTCCACAGGCGCTCGCCGTTGATCGTCAGCACCTGCGTGTCCACTGCTGCATTCATGTATGACTCCTTGGGGGTTCAGCGCGCCACGGCCGTGGGCGCGTGCTGCTGCTTGAAACGTTCGAGCGCGGTGAACATCGGCGCGAAGGCCGGGCGCTTCAGATAGCGGCCAGTGCCGGGCTCGGCGCGCAGGTCGCCGTCGCGGTAGACCCAGCGGCCGGCACTTACGGTGTGCTTAGGCACGCCCATGACTTCACGGCCTTCGAAGATGTTGAAGTCGCTCTTCGAGTGCTGCGTCTTCACCGACAGCGTCTTGGTCGCCTTCGGGTCCCACACCACGATGTCGGCGTCGGCCCCGGCCCGGATCACGCCCTTGCGCGGGTACAGGTTGAACAGCTGCGCCGCGTTGGTGGAGGTGACGCGCACGAACTCCGAGGGCGTGAGGCGGCCGGCGTTGACGCCGGCATCCCACAGCACGGCCATGCGCTCTTCGACGCCGCCGCAGCCGTTGGGAATCTTCGTGAAGTCGTCGCGGCCGGCGGCCTTCTGCTCGGCGCAGAAGGTGCAGTGGTCGGTCGCCGTGGTGTGCAGGTTGCCGCCCTGCAGGCCGCGCCACAGCATGGCCTGGTTCTCGCGCGAGCGGAAGGGCGGGCTCATCACGTGGGCGGCAGCACGCGCGAAGTCGGGGTCGCGGTAGGCGCTCTCGTCGACCACCAGGTGGCCGGCCAGCACCTCGCCGTACACGCGCTGGCCGCGCGCGCGGGCGCGGGCGATGGCGTCGAGCGCTTCACCGCACGACACGTGCACCACGTAGATCGGCACGCCCAGCACGTCGGCGATGGCAATGGCGCGGTTGGCCGCCTCGGCCTCGACCATCGGCGGGCGTGACAGCGGATGCCCCTCGGGCCCGCGGATGCCCTGCGCCAGCAACTGCTGTTGAAGCATCGCGACCAGCTCGCCGTTTTCCGCATGCACCGTGGGCATGGCGCCGAGTTCCAGCGAACGCTGGAAGCTCTTCACCAGGATCTCGTCGTCGGCCATGATCGCGTTCTTGTAGGCCATGAAGTGCTTGAAGCTGTTCACGCCGTGCTCGTGCACCAGCGTCCCCATGTCCTTGTGCACGCTGTCGTTCCACCAGGTCACGGCCACATGAAAGCTGTAGTCGCCGGCGGATTTCTCGGCCCAGCCGCGCCACATGCGAAAGGCGTCCATCAGCGACTGCTGCGGATCGGGAATCACGAAGTCGATGATGCTGGTGGTGCCACCGGCCAGGCCGGCCGCCGTGCCGCTGAAGAAGTCGTCGGCCGCCACGGTGCCCATGAAGGGCAGCTGCATGTGGGTGTGCGGGTCGATGCCGCCGGGCATGACATAGGCGCCCCCGGCGTCGATCACCTCGGTGCCGGCCGGCACCTGCAGGTCGGTGCCGACCTGGAGAATCTTGTCCCCCTGGCAGAGCACGTCGGCACGGTGCTCGGCATCGGCGTTGACCACCGTGCCACCGCGAATGAGAACGGTCATGGCGTGGGTTCCTTTTCTGTTTTGTCTCAGCTGGGGTTCTTGAGGGGCGGGGTCATGCCCTGAAGCTGTGGCGCGCGCGCCTTCATCAGCCCCATGTAGACCACGGCCGACAGCACCACGCCGACGAACCAGGCGTAGGTGTAGATCGTCTTGAAGAACTCGGGCATCGACGGCACCGCCGACGGAAAGGCGGCGTTGAGGAAGCCGGGGATGTTCGGCAGCACGCCGACGATGAAAGCGACGATGGCCGCCATGTTCCAGCCATTGCCGTAGCTGTACGCGCCGTTCTCGCGGTAGAGCGCATCGACGTCCAGCTCCTTGCGGCGGATGAGGTAGTAGTCGGCAATCAGGATGCCGGCCACCGGCCCTAGCAGCGCCGAGTAGCCGATGAGCCAAGTGAAGATGTAGCCCTGCGTGGTCTCCAACACCTTCCACGGCATCATCACGATGGCGATGCCGGCGGTGATGTAGCCGCCCGTGCGGTACGAGATCTTCTTCGGGTTGAGGGCAGAGAAATCGTAGGCCGGGCCCACGAGGTTGGCCGCCAGGTTCACGCTCACGGTGTCGATCAGCAGGATGATGAGCGCGAGCAGCACCGCGGCGCCGGTCATGCGGCTGGCCAGGTCGACCGGGTCCCACAGCGCCTTGCCGTAGATGACCACCGTGGCCGAGGTGACCATCACGGCCATCATCGCGAGCAGGCCCATGGGCGCGGGCAGGCCGATGACCTGGCCCACCACCTGGTCGCGCTGCGAGCGCGAGAAGCGCGTGAAGTCGGGAATGTTCAGCGCCAGCGTGGCCCAGAAGCCGACCATGGCCGTGAGCGACGGCCAGAACACCGCCCAGAACATGCCGGCCTTCTTGCCGCCGGCCTCGAACTGCGAAGGCTGGTCGAAGATCGGGCCCAGGCCGCCCGCGCGCTGCACGGCCCAGTAGAGCAGGGCGATGCACACGATGATCTTCAGCGGGGCGGTGTAGGTTTCGAGCCGGCGGATCGACTCGATGCCGTGCACCACGAAGTACAGCTGAATGGCCCAGAAGATCAGGAAGCACACGAGCTGCGCGCCGTTGATGCCGAGCATCGGCAGCTTGTCGCCGCCCAGCGGCTGGCCCATGAGCACGCCGACCAGCGTGTAGATCATCTGGCCGCCGAACCAGGTCTGGATGCCGTACCAGCCGCAGGCCACGATGGCGCGCAGCAAGGCGGGCAGCCGCGCCCCGCGCGTGCCGAACGAGGCGCGCGCCATCACCGCATACGGAATGCCGTACTTAGCGCCGGCGTGCCCGATGAGCAGCATCGGCACCAGCACGATGGCGTTGCCGAGGAACACCGTCAGCACCGCCTGCCCCCACGACATGCCGCCTTCGATCAGGCTGGCCGCCAGCATGTAGGCGGGGATGCACATCACCATGCCCACCCAGAGCGCGGCGAAGTGGTACCAGCGCCACGTTCGCTGCGCCAGCGTGGTGGGCGCCAGGTCCTCGTTCCAGAGGTTTGCGGCGGGTGCGCCGCCGTGCTGTGGGGTCGTCATGTGGGTTTTCTCCTGCACGTGTGTCGTGCTTCTGGCCGTGTGGTCGTTCCCCTCCCGCCGCCGCCCGGTCTGCGCCGGGCTTGGTCATTCACTTGCTCACTCACTCACTCGCTTGTTCGATATCCCGTTCAGGCGGGGCTGCCGGTGCGCATCGGGTTGTTGGGGTGCGTGGTCCAGTTGGCGTAATGGCCGACCACCGGGTGGCCGGTGCGCGCGTCCGTCTCGCCGGCCTTCAGCGTGCGCATCGACAGCGCGCCGGGCACCGGGCAGATCGACACGCACAGGTTGCAGCCGACGCACTCTTCTTCCTTCACCTCGAAGAAACGCATGCCGTCTTTCGTGGCGCTGATGGCCTGGTGCGAGGTGTCTTCGCACACCACATGGCAACGGCCGCACTGGATGCACAGGTCCTGGTGAATCACTGCCTTGTCGACGTGGTTCAGGTTGAGCTGCTGCCAGTCGGTGATGCTGCCGACCGCACGGCCGCGCAGTTGTTCCAGGTTGGCGTAGCCCTTCTGGTCCATGAAGTTGGAGAGGCCGTCGCACAGGTCCTGCACGATCTTGAAGCCGTAGACCATGGCGGCAGTGCACACCTGCACCGAGCCGCTGCCCAGCGCGATGAACTCGGCCGCATCGCGCCAGGTCGAGACGCCGCCGATGCCCGAAATCGGCAGGCCGGCGGTCTGCGGGTCGCGCGCGATCTCGGCCACCATGTGCAGCGCGATGGGCTTGGCGCCCGGGCCGCAGTAGCCGCCGTGCGAGCCCTTGCCATCGGTGTGCGGAAACATCGCCATCGCGTCCAGGTCCACGCCCATGATCGAGTTGATGGTGTTGATGAGGCTCACCGCGTCGGCGCCGCCTTTCTTCGCGGCGCGCGCGGCGGGCCGGATGTCGGCCACGTTGGGCGTGAGCTTCACGATCACCGGCAGCTTCGAGTAGTGCTTGCACCATTCGGCCACCATCTGGATGTACTCGGGCACCTGGCCCACGGCCGCGCCCATGCCGCGTTCGCTCATGCCGTGCGGGCAGCCGAAGTTCAGCTCGATGCCGTCGCAGCCCGTGTCTTCGACCATCGGCAGGATGTTCTTCCACGCCTCTTCGGTGCACGGCACCATGATCGACGCCACCAGCGCGCGGTCGGGCCAGTTGCGCTTCACGCGCGTCATCTCTTCGAGGTTGGTGCGCAGCGGCCGGTCGGAAATCAGCTCGATGTTGTTGAAGCCCGTCACGCGGCGGTCGGCCGCATACGACACGGCGTAGCGCGGGCCGTGCACGTTGACGACGTTCGGGTCTTCGCCCACAGTCTTCCAGACCACGCCGCCCCAGCCGGCCTCGAAGGCGCGGACCACGTTGATCTCCTTGTCGGTCGGCGGCGCCGAGGCCAGCCAGAAAGGGTTGGGGCTGCGGATGCCCACGAAGTCGATGCTCAGGTCTGCCATGTGAATTGCTCCTGTCGCGGCAAGGCGCGCACGGATGGAATGAGAGGAAAGGAAGATCGGCGCTGTCGCGTCAGGCCGCGCGCAGGTGGCGGTCGATGGACAGCGCGGCCTGCTTGCCGTCTTCCACCGCCTCGACCGTGAGGTCGCGCCCGCCGAAGCGCGCGTCGCCGCCGGCCCAGACCTTCGGGAGCGAGCTGCGGCATTCCGCATCGGTGCTGATGCGCCCGCCCTGCAGCTGCACGCCGCTGTCTTCCAGCGCGGTCGCGACAAAGCTCTGGCCGATGGCGCACAGCACCATGTCGGCCTGCAGCGCGAGCGCTTCGCCGGTCTCGACCAGCTTGCCGTCGACCAGCGCGGTGCGCGCGAAGTCGATGCCGCGCAGCACGCCGCCCTTGGCGCGCAGGGCCTTGGGCGCGGCCCAGTGGATGATGCGCACGCCGTTCTCCTTGGCCCAGCTCTGCTCGTCGACCGAGGCGCCCATGGCGTCCGCGCCGCGCCGGTAGACGATGCTCACGTCTTCCGCGCCGAGCTTGCGCGACTGCACGGCCGCATCCACGGCGGTCATGCCGCCGCCGATCACCACGACGTGGCGGCCGATGGCCACGTCGGCCGGCGAGGCGGCCTGGCGCAGTTCGGCGATGAAGTCCACCGCATCGCGCACGCCGGTCTGCTCGCCCAGGCCCAGCGTGTTCACGCCGGCCAGGCCCAGGCCGAGGAACACCGCGTCGTAGTCGGCGGCGAGCGCATCCAGGTGCAGCTCGCGGCCCAGTGCCTGGTTGTTGCGCACCTCGATGCCGCCGACCGACAGCAGCCACTCGATCTCGCGCTGCGCGAAGTCGTTCACCGTCTTGTAGCTGGCCAGGCCGTATTCGTTCAGGCCGCCCAGCTTGGGGCGTGCATCGAACAGCGTCACCTGGTGGCCCTGCACCGCCAGGCGGTGCGCGCAGGCCAGGCCGGCCGGGCCCGCGCCGACGACGGCAATGCGCTGGCCCGTGTCGGCCGCGCGCACGAACAGCGGCGCGCCGGGCGCGTCGAAGAAGGCATCGGTCGCATGGCGCTGCAGCAGGCCGATCTCGACCGGCTTGCTCTCGTTGCTGTTGCGCACGCAGGCCTGCTCGCACAGCACCTCGGTCGGGCACACGCGGGCGCACATGCCGCCCAGCGGGTTCTCTTCGAGGATGGTGCGCGCGGCGCCGCGCAGGTTGCCGTCGGCGATGCGGCGGATGAAGGTCGGGATGTCGATGCCCGTGGGGCAGGCCGTCTGGCAGGGCGCGTCGAAACAGTAGTAGCAGCGCTCGGCCTCGATGTTGGCCTGCACCACGTTCAGCGGCGGGTGGGCGTCGCAGAAGTTCTTGGCGTACTGCGCGGGGTCGAGACGGCCGGCGCGCACATCGGAGGCAATGTGCGCGCTGGGCGCGACGGGATTCATCGTGCTGCTCATGGGCTTTCAAGCTCCAGGTCGTGGTGGGGTAACCGTGTGCGACATGAGAGAGCGAGCCCTCATGAAGTTTGACCAAGTGGTCGAATGTCGCGATGATTCAGCAAACGAGGGGTGCCGCCCATACACAGTTGGCGCGGCGCACGAGAAAGTGTTTGCCGCTGCCGACCATGCTGTTTGGTGCACTCCCCAGCACAGTTGCCCAGGGCAAACCCTGTCCAGACAGGCCGCATGCGTTTCTCAAGGAGACCCGGTGATGCAGAGTTCAAGCAACGCGTCGGCGCTGCGCCAGCCGGCGCCCGCCGGTGCCGGTTGGATGCAGGGCCTGATGGGCGACATGGACGAAGCCGCGCCCGGCCTCGGGCTGGCGCAGCGCCTCGTGGTGGGTGTTGAGCTGCGCGTCATCGACGGGCGCCTGGCGCCCGGCACCAAGATGCCTTCGGTGCGCGCGCTGGCCGGCAAGCTGGGCATCAGCACCTTCACCGTCACCGAGTCGTACAGCGCGTTGCGCGCGCGCTCGGTGCTGGCCTCGCGGCCGGGCAGCGGCTACTACGTGCTGCACCGGCCTTCGCGCGTGGCAACCGACGACGCCGATGCGGCGCCGCGCATGACCGACACCGCCACGGCCCACGACCGCCCGCCACCCCCCGAATACCGGGGCGACGACCTGGTGCGCGAAGCCATGCGTCGCGTGGCGCGCTCGGCCCCCGAATGGGACAGCGGCACGCGACATGGTTTCGGCCTGCCGCGCCTGCGCGAGCTGATCGCCGCGCGCCATCGCGCCGAATTGCCCGCACTGGGCCCGCAGCAGGTCATGACGGCAGCGGGCAGCCTGGGCGCCACGATGTGTTTGCTGCAGGCCTGGACCGAGCCCGGCGACGCGGTGCTGGTCGAGTCGCCCGCACCGCGCCAGCTGCGCAGCCTGATCCTCACGCTGGGCCGTCGCATGCTCGAAGTGCCACGGCGCGGCGGTTGCCTCGACATCGCCGCGCTCGACAGCCATGCCGCGATGTTGCCTGCGGCAAGCCGCCAGCGCCTGCTGTTCCTGTCGACGGCAGTTTCCAATCCGCTGGGCATCTGCATGAGCCCGCAGGGCGCGCACCAGGCGCTGCAGGCGGCCGAGCGGCACGACCTGCGCGTGATCGAGCTCGACACCTGGCGCGGGCTCTCGCCGTTGCAGGCGCCCAGCCTTGCCGCGATGGACGGGTTGCAGCGCGTGGCGCAGGTCGGTGGCGTGTCGACCACGCTGTCGGCCAAGCTGCGGCTTGCACATGTGCTGCTGCCGCAGCATTGGGTCGAGGGTGCGGCCTTGCGCTGCCTGCACACCACGCTCGGCCCGAGCGAGTTCGAGGAGCGCGTGGCCTGCGAGGTGCTGGCCGATGCCGGCTATCCGCGCTTCCTGCAGAAGCTCAACACCGCGCTGAAGATCGCCGGTGAGCGCACGCTGTCGCTGCTGACCGGCGCGGGCCTGCAGGCGCTGTGCGTGCCCGATGGCGGCCCCTTTCTCTGCGCAGGCTGGCCGCCCGGCAGCGAGCCTCGTCCATCGGGTGATGCGGTGCTGCAGGAGGCGCGCAAGCAGGGCTTGCCGCTCGCGGCCGCGACCGATTTCGGCGACATGCCGCAGCCCTTTGCCTGGTACCGCTTCAACGTCGCGCACTGCGGCGACGAGCGACTGGTGCGCTTCCTGGCGCGGATGAAGAACCCATGAGCGCTGCGCCACCCCTGCGAACTGCGGCGCGTCCTCCCGCCGTGAAGCGCCAGGCCCGCCGCCAGAACCTCGAGAGCGCCATCCTCGCAGTGGCGCAGGAACGCTTCGCGCTGCACGGCTACGGCGGGGTGTCGGTCGACGACATCGCGGCCGACGCGGGCATCTCCAAGCAGAGCCTGCTGTACTACTTCCCGTCGAAGAAGGCGCTGTACAGCCGCGTGTTCAACGACGTGCTCGACTCGTGGCTGTCGAACCTCAACAGCCTCGCCGACGCCGACCTCGACCCGCATGCCGCGCTGGAGCGCTACGTCACGCAGAAGCTGCAGTTCTCGTACGACCACCCCTCGGGCTCGCGGCTGTTCGCGCAGGAAATCATTTCGCAGGCGCCGCAATGCGCCGACGACATCGAGGCCAAGCTGGTACCAGCCTTCCGCGCCGAAGCGGCCGTGCTGAACCGCTGGATGGCGAACGGCGACGTGGCGCCGCTGCCCGTGCCGCACCTGCTGTTCACGCTGTGGGCCATGACGCAGACCTACGCCGACTTCGCCTGGCAGATGCGCATGCTGCTCGGCAAGCAGGCGCTGGAGCCAGCCGACTTCGACCTGGCCCGCGAGACCATCCTGCGGATGCTCGAAGGCGCGCTGGGGCTGAAGCGGCCCGCCACCTCGGCGGTGGTGACGAGCGGGCACGCTGCGCTGCCTCCCGTGGAAAAAGCCGGGAAGGAGCGGGCCTAGTCGCGCGTCTCGAGCACCATCGACACCTCGACCACGCCGCCGCGAGGCAGCGAGGCGACGCCCACCGTGGTGCGAACCGGCAGGGCGGCATCGGGGAAGATCTGTTGCAGGGCCGCCGAGGCCGCGTCCATCACCTGGGCGTGGTCCTTGAAGTCGCCGCAAGCCTGGAGGTAGCCGTTCAGTGCCACGACGCGAACGACGCGCGAGAGGCTGCCGAGCTCGTCCTGTGCCGCGCGCAGCAGGGCGCCGACGCAAGCCACTGCGGCCCGCTGACCGCGCGGCACATCGTCGGGGCCTTCGAGCCGGCCTGTGATCACCTGGCCGTTCTCGCGCGCCACCACGCCGCTCGAATGCAGCAGGTTTCCCACTTGCGCGAATGTGGCGTAAGTACCCGATGGCTTGGCCCGCGCCACTTCAGGTGGGCACAGCTGGTCGAGCAAGAAATCTTCGGGTTGCGCATCGCAGGCCTCGCCGCCGACCCAGCAACCTTCCTGCGTGTTCGCATCCCATGGCAATCCCACGTGGATCGCGGAGGGCGAACCCATTGCTTCTCCCTGCCGCACGGTCACCGACAGCGCCTCGCGGCCGACCAGCCCGAGGTGGCGCAGGCCCCAGGCCAGCGCCGCGGCGGCGATGCCCGTGGCGGCGTCTTCCGGGTAGCCGGAAGATTTCGGAAATTGCCGCGCGCTGACCGTGTCGGTCTCGTCCCGTGACATGGCATAGGGATACAGCCCGGTGGACCCGAGACGTTCGCACAGCGATTCGACGCGTGCGAAGTCGACGCGCAAGGCGTGCAGCTGCGCGGTGTCGGCCAGGCGAACCAGCGTCTTGACCCGGCTGGTGGCGGCGTTGAGCACTGGCCCCACGATCTGCCCGACCTCGATGCCCAGGCACTGCGCGATGTCTTCGACCAGCCGCTGTTGCGTCACCTCTTCCACCGTGGCACGCGGCTGGCTGATCTGCACCGTGCCATCGACGCGCCGGCCCGTGACGGTGCCGCTGAGCGTTTCGATCGCGACGGGCGCACCGTCCCATTCGCCGCGCCGGTGCAGCAGCCACAGCGCGCCGACCGTGGCGTGGCCGCACATTTCCATCTCGTGCTTCGGCACGAAGTAGCGCATGCGCAGCCGGTGCGCCGGTGTGGTCGGCTTCAGCACGAAGACGGACTCATGGCCGCTGAGCCGGGTGTGCTCTTGCATCCGTGCGGTGGAGAGCGCGTCAGCATCGAGCCAGACCGGCGCGGGGTTGCCGCCGACGGATGGATCGGGGCCGACGAACACGCGGATGTTCCGGCAACCGGGCGCAGAAAAAATCGCAGCCATCGTCAATCAGCCCTCGCGTTGACCGAGCGCGCAATGCCGCCCCAGAGCTTGATGTCGTTGCGGATGTGCTCCTCGAACACCTCGGGTCGCACGCTCCACGGCGTCACGCCCTTGGCCAGCATGTCGGCGCGCAGGGCCGGGTCTTTCATCGCGGTGTCGAGTGCGGCGCGCAGGCGCTGCACCACCGGCTGCGGCGTGGCGGCCGGTGCCATCAGGCCGTACCAGAGCTGCGGCTTGAAGTCCTTGATGCCGGCTGCCTCGAAGGTCGGCAGGTCGGCAAAACCCGCCGACGGTTCACTGATGGCCAGCGCCCGCATGCGGCCGCCGCGCACCTGCGCCAGCAGCGCGGGCGGGTTGTCGAACAGCGCCTGGATCTGGCCTGCCATCAGGTCGGCCTGCGCGGGCGCGGCACCGCGGTAGGGCACGTGCGTCATCTCGATGCCGGTGCGCTGCTTGAACAGTTCGCCCGCCAGGTGGCTCAGGCTGCCGTTGCCGATGCTGCCGTAGTTGAGCGCCTGCGGGTTGGCCTTGGCGTAGCCGACGAAGTCCTTCACCGTGCGCGCCGCCAGCGCAGGCGTGACCACCAGCACGAAAGGCGTGGTGCCGATGGTGCCGATCGGCACCAGGTCCTTGAGGGGGTCGTACGGGAGCTTGGGGTACACCGCATCGGCCGAGGCGATGGTGGTCGTGGTGCTGGCCACCAGCGTGTAGCCGTCGGGGTTCGCCTTCGCGCCGAAGCCCGTGCCGACGGTGCCGCCCGCGCCCGAGCGGTTGTCGATGATGACCGACACACCGAGCGCAGCCTGCAGCCGCAGCTGCACCGAACGGAAGATCACGTCCGTTCCGCCGCCGGCGGGGAAGGGTACGATGATGGTGATCGGCTTCACCGGGTAGGCCGGATCGGAGGCCGGCCACGAGGCGGTCGGCCCGTACAGGGCACCGGCGGCGGCCAGGCCCAGGAGCGCGCGGCGCAGAGGTTGAGTAGTCATGGGGTCTTCTTGCAGGAGTGGTCCTTCCGATTCTGTGGAGCGCGCGCCAACGCGTGCGCCCGATTGCGACATGCGCGGCTTCGAATGCGACAAGGAATGGCCATGCCACTGACTTCCAGCCACCCGCCGCCCCGCCAATCGCTGTTCGTCGAACGGCTGTCTCACCAGGCGACGATGGTCGCCAACACCAGTGACCACTACGCCACCGACGCGCACGTGCACGATTGCGACATGCTGTTCGTGCCCATCGCAGGCCGCTTCAGCGTGGGCGATGCGCAGGGCGAGGCACTGCGCCTCGGGCCCGGCCACTTCGTCTGGTTCGCGGCGGGCAGCGCGCATTCGACGACCACGCTCACCGCCGGCCAGAGCCATGTCGCGGTCTACGTCGATCCGGCGCTGTGGGCCACGGCCTTGCAGGCGCAGGGCGTCGTGCGGCCCCCGCAAGGCATGCGCGCGGGCAGCACCGCGCTGGGCGCCTTGTCGCAGCGGATGTTCGAATCGACCCGCGCGGGCGACAGCGAGAACTACGTGCTGTGCGGCGCGCTCGTGATGGAGGCCGCGCGCCTGAGCGCCAACCCGTTGTCGGAGGGCGACGCCTCGCCGGCGTTGTGGGTGGCTGAGCTGCTGGCCGAAACGATGCTGCGCGATCTGGCGCAGCCCCTGTCGCTCGACGCCTTCGCGCAACAGCACCGGCTGTCGCGCCGGCAGGTGGAGCGGATCTTTCGCGCGAAGCACGGCATCTCGCCGCTGGAGTTCCTGCAGCGCCAGCGCATCGAACGGGCCGTGTACCTGTTGCAGACCACGCGGGACTCGGTGCTGTCCATCGCGCTGCAGGTCGGCTGGGAGTCGACGTCCTATCTTTCGCGGATGCTGGAAAAGACCTGGGCGAAGACGGCGACGCAAATTCGCGCGGCAGCCCCTCGACAAAACTAGCCTGGCCGCTCAGGCCGGCGGCGGCGCTTCCCACGCGAAGCCCACGCCATACACCGACCGAATCCAGTCGTGCGCGGGCGTCACCGCGCCGAGCTTGCGGCGCAGGTTCTTCACGTGGCTGTCGATGGCGCGCTCGGTCACGTCCACCGTGTCGTCGTAGGCCAGCTCCAGCAGTCGGGCGCGCGAGAAGATGCGGCCCGGGTGCCGCGACAGCACCTGCAGCAGCCCGAACTCGCGGCGCGTGAGGTTCAGCGGCGTACCGTCGAGCGAGGCGCGCCAGTGCACGTCGTCGAGCACGAGACCCGATGCGTCGCCCGGCGCGACCTGCACCGCCACGGGCGGCGCGGTGCGGCGCAGCACGGCGCGCACCCGCGCCACCAGCTCGCGCGGCGAAAACGGCTTGCACACGTAGTCGTCGGCGCCCAGCTCCAGGCCGAGCAGGCGGTCGACCTCCTCGATGCGCGCGGTGAGCATGATGATCGGATGCGCCGTGTGCTCCCGCGCGCGGCGCAGCACCTCGATGCCATCGAGGCGCGGCAGCATGATGTCGAGCAGCGTCAGGTCGGGCGGTGCGGCGACGATGCGCTCGAGCGCGCTCTGCCCGTCGGCGAAATGCTCGGTGTCGTAGCCGGCGTGGCGCAGGTAGTCCTGCACCACGGAGGCGATGTCGAGTTCGTCTTCGACGATCACGATGCGTGTCATGCGGAAGCCGCCAGCGGAAGGGTGATCGTCATGCGCAGCCCGCCCAGTGGCGAGGGCGCCGCCTCGATGCTGCCGCCGTGCGCCTCGAGGGTCGCGCGGCAGATCGACAGGCCCAGGCCGGAGCCACCCAGCGCGCGGCTGCGCGAGGTCTCGCCGCGGAACAGGCGGTCGAAGAGGCGCGGAATCTCTTCCTCGGGCACGCCGGGTGCGCTGTCGTCGAACACCAGCGTGAGGCAATGGCCGGTCCATGCGCCTTCGACGCTCACGCCGATGCGCAGCTGGCCGCCGGCGTCGGTGTAGGCCAGCGTGTTCTCCAGCAGGTTCATGAAGACCTGGTGCAGCCGGTGCGCGTCGCCGTCGATCACCGGCTGGGCCGAGGCGGCGATGCGGTCGAGGGCGTCGCGGTCGAGCGCGATGCCGCGCTGCGCGAAGCGGTCGCGCGTGTGGTCGAGCGCCTCCTTCAGCAGCGACAGCGGATACACCGGCGCCTTCAGCAGGTCGCTCTGGGGCTCGCGCATGCTGCTGCGCAGGTCGTCGACCAGCTGGCCGAGGCGGATCACCTGCCGGTGCATGCGCAGCGCGGTGCGTTCGTCGAAGCTGCGCACGCCGTCCTGCAGCGCTTCGATCTCCGCGCGCATGGCCGCCAGCGGCGTGCGCAGCTCGTGCGCCGCATCGGCCAGCCAGGCGCGGCGCGAGGCCTCGGCCGTGTCCAGGCGCTGCGCCATGTCGTTGAAGGTCTTGCCCAGCAGCGCGAGTTCGTCCGAGCCGTGGACCGCGACGCGCGTCGAGAGCCGCCCGCGCGCCACGTCCTGCGCGGCCTGCGTGAGCGCGTCGATCGGCTGGAACCAGCGGCGCGCCAGCAGCCACGACAGCACCAGCGCAAAGGCCAGGCCGCACAGCCCGGTGAGCGCGATCACGCCGGACTGCCGGGCGAGGAAGGCGCGGTCGGCCTCGCTCTCCAGGCCCTGCATCGGCGCGAGCGCGAGGTAGCCGACGACGGTGCGCCCGTGGCGGATCGGCCGGCGCGCGGCGTTCTCCGGGTCGATGGTCGCGCCGACCACGAGCGCGCCGTGGGCATCGAGCACGGCGAGGCGGCGAAAGATCGAGTCGGGCGGGCCGGCCAGGCCGGGGAAGAAGCCCGGGGGCGGCATCAGGAAGCGGCGGGGCAGCAGGTCGAGCTGCGGCGGCTGGGGCGAGGCGGTGGGCGAGAGCCCGCTGGACGGTTCTGGCTGCGGCGCGCCGTCGCCCTGTGTGCCGGGCGCACGGCGCTCGTACCAGGGCGGCAGCCGCCGGTCGTCGGGCGTGGCGGCGCCGTCGATCACCATCGCCGACTGGCCCAGCTGCAGGCGGTGCCAGGCGTCGTCGTTGTCGCGCAGTTTCTTCCAGTCGCCATTGGCGGTGTAGTGCTTCAGCAGGAGCTGCGAGAGCCAGTCCATGCGGCGGATCTCGATCTCGGCCACGTAGGCGCCCAGGCCCCGTTGCAGCGCGACGATCGAGAAGCCCACGAAGCTCAGCAGCAGCACGATCAGCAGGGCGGCCAGGGCCAGGAAGATCTTGCGGGAGAGGGTCAGGCGCGGCATGGGCTCGGCGGCGGAGGCATGGCCGCATTCTGCGGCATGCGTTTCGGGGGCGGGGATGGCATGGGCAAGCCGCCGATCATGGCGCCCGATTGGGGAGGAATCTGGGAGACGCGTCCTTGCGTGCCTCTCCCACATTTCTCCCGATTCGGATCGCACGATGCCCGGCATGACACCGGACACGCACCGCGCCCTTCCCACCTCCGCCTTCCGCGCACTGGCCGCCGCCGCGCTCGCCTGGGCCCCGCCGGGACACGCCGCGCCGCCGTCCACGCCCCCGGGCGACACCGACATCGACCTGCTGCTGTTCCTGCTGGCGGCGCTGTTCTGGGGCGTCGCGCATGTGTGGACGCTGCTCGTGGTTTGGGCTGAGGCCCGGGCCTCCGGCGCGCAGGCACCGGCGAAGACGGGGGAGGTGGCCCATGGCCGATGAAGCGATCGGGCGCCGGGGCCTGCTGGCCGCGATCGGTGCGGCGGGCCTGGCCGCGTCCGCCCCCGAGGCCGCTTCAGCAGCGCAGAAGCTCCCGCTGACCGCCCAGACCACCGAGGGCCCGTACTACCTGGACCTCGCGAACTTCCGCACCGACCTGACCGACGGCCGCGAGGGCGTGCCGCTCGATGTGCGCCTGCGCGTGCTCGATGCCGCCGGGCGCCCGCTGCGCGGCCTGCGCACCGACCTGTGGCACTGCGACGCGCAGGGCAACTACTCCGGCTTCGGCGGGCAGGGCGACGGCCGCACGCGCGGCTTCGAAGGCCAGGCCTTCCTGCGCGGCAGCCAGCGCACCGACCGCGACGGCCAGGCCACGTTCGCCACGCTCTACCCGGGCTGGTATGCGGGGCGCACCACGCACATCCACGTCAAGGTGCACCACCGCGAGCGCACCGTGCTCACGACGCAGTTCTTCTTGCCCGATGCGCTCAGCGAGTTCCTCTACACGCAGGTCTCCAGCTACCAGCGCGCGCGGCTGCGCGACACGCTCAACAGCGCCGACGGCATCGCGCTGCGAGCCGGCGACACGGTGCTGGGCGCGGTGCGCGAGGAGGGCCGGCGCTATGTCGCGCTGCTCACGCTGGTGGTCGACCCCGCCGCGCGCCCGCTGACCGAACGCCCGCCGCCGCCCGGCAGGGGCCCCATGCCGGCGGGCGGCCTGCGGCCGATGCGGCCGCGCACGCCCGAGGGCCTTGCCCGCATCCGCGCGCTGGTGCCGCCGCGCACGGAAGGCTGAGCGGTGCTGCGCATGCCGCTCCCGTCCGCTGCACCTGCCGATTGGCGGATGACGCCGCGCGCCGCGATGCGCGCGCTGGCGCACACCTGCGCGGGCTGTCTTGCGTTCTGCAGCCTGGCGTTGGGCATCAGCGTCGCGGCACGCGGCGCCTGCGTGGAGGCGCGGCAGGCCGCCGTGCGCAATGCCAGCCTGTCGACGCTGGCGCCGATCATGCAAAGGCGCAGTGAAAGCAGCACATCGCGCGGCCACGGCCCGTGCAAGGCCAGGCCCGCCCTCAGCCCGGCCGCTGCGCGAAGCTGAACCCCACGCCGTAGACCGAACGGATCCAGCCGTGCGAGGGCGACACGGCCGCGAGCTTGCGCCGCAGGTTCTTGATGTGCCCGTCGACCGCGCGCTCGTTCACGTCGAGCGCCTCGGGAAATGCCGCTTCGAGCAGCCTGGCGCGCGTGAACACGCGCCCCGGTTCGCGCGACAGCGCGCGCAGCAACAGCAGCTCGCGCCGCGTGAGCGCCAGGGCCCGCCCCTCCAGCCAGGCATGGCCCATCGCGCTGTCGAAGGCCACGGCCGGCGAGGCCATGCCCACGCTCAGGTCGGGCGGCGCGCGCCGGCGCAGCACCGTGTGCACGCGCGCCACCACCTCGCGCGGCGAGAAGGGCTTGCAGACATAGTCGTCGGCGCCCAGGTCGAAGCCACGCAGCCGGTCGGCCTCGTGCGCGCGCGCCGTCAGCACGATGATCGGGTGGTCGCTGCGCGCGCGCACCTGCGCGATCACCTGCAGCCCGTCGATGCGCGGCAGCACCACGTCGAGCAGCGTGAGCGCCGGCGGCGCATGCAGGATGCGATCGAGCGCGGCGGCGCCGTCGCCCAGCTGCTCCACCTCGTGGCCTGCGCGCTGCAGCGGGCCCAGCAGCAGCGACGCGATCTCGCGTCCGTCTTCCACCAGCAGGATGCGGCTCATGGGGCGTGCGGGCCGGTTCAGAAGGACGTGCCGATCTGGAACTGGAAGCGCTGCGTGCGGTCGGCCGCGATGCCGTTGGCCGTGTCCTCCTTCTGGTAGACGATCGGCACCGCGTACGCCAGGCGCAGCGGCCCCAGCGGCGAGATCCAGCTGATGCCCAGGCCGGCCGAGGCGCGCAGGCGGTTCTGCGCCTTCCACTGCGCGTCGGTCATGCTGGCCGTGCGTTCGGCGAACACGTTGCCCGCGTCGAAGAAGGTGTAAAGCCGCAGCGACTTGTCGTTGCCCGCGCCGGGGAAGGGCGTGGTCAGCTCCATGTTGAAGATCGCCTTGCGCGTGCCGCCCAGCGAACCGCCGGTGACCGCATCGGTCGGGCCCAGCGAGTTCTGCTCGAAGCCGCGGATCGAGCCCAGCCCGCCTGCGTAGAAGTTCTTGAAGATCGGAAAGCTGCTGCCGCCCAGCGCCTTCGCATAGCCGAGCTGGCCGTTGAAGGCCAGCGTGTACTGCTTGGACAGCGGCACGTACTGCTGGTACTGGTAGTTGGTCTTCAGGTAGCGCAACTCGCTGCCCACGCCCAGCTCGAGGTTGGCGCTCTGCAGGCGCCCGCGCGTGGGCACCAGGGCGCTGTCGCGGTCGTCGCGCGACCAGCCCACAGTGGCCGGGATGCCCACCACGTTCCTGCCCGCGCACACCACGCTCGGCGCGGTGCCGGTGCACTGGAAGTAGTCGAGGTAGGCCTGCGGCGTGGCCGTGTAGACGTACGAGCCGTTGACCAGCGTGTACGAGCCGTTGGTGCCCGGCGTGAACGAGTAGCGCTCCACGCCGATGCCCAGGTACACCGTGTCCAGCTCGTTCACCGGCAGCCCGAAGCGCACCGAGCCGCCGTCGCTCGCGAGCTTGTAGTTGCCGTCGGCCTCGTAGTAGGGCCGCGTGGTGGTGTGGAACAGGTTGAAGGTGCGCGAGATGCCGTCCTTCGTGAAGTACGGGTCGGTGGCCGTGAGCGACACCGAGCGGTTGTACGAGCTGGTGTTGACCTGCAGCCCCAGGTAGTTGCCCGAGCCGAACACGTTCTCCTGCGTGATGCCGAAGCTCAGCGAGACCTTGTCGGTCGACGAGTAGCCCGCGCCGAGTTGCAGCGAGCCCGTGGGCTTCTCGGCCACGGTGACGTTCAGGTCGACCTGGTCGTTGCTTCCCGGCACTTCGGCGGTCTCGACGTTCACGTCGGTGAAGAAGCCCAGCCGGTCGACGCGGTCGCGCGACAGCCTGATCTTCGTGCCGTCGTACCAGGCGCCTTCGTACTGGCGGAACTCGCGCCGGATCACCTCGTCGCGCGTGCGCGCATTGCCGCCGATGTTCAGCCGCCGCACATAGGCGCGCCGCCCCGGCTCGGCGTTCAGCACCATCACGACGCGGCGCAGGGCGCGGTCGATCTCGGGCTCGCTTTTCACGCGCGCGAAGGCGTAGCCGAAGGTGCCGAAGTGGTCGGCGAAGGCCTTGGTGGTGGCCGCCACGTCTTCGCCGTTGTAGGGCGCGCCGGGGCGCACGGTGACGAGCGACTTGAACTCGTCCTCGCGTCCCAGGTAGTTGCCCGCCAGCTTCACGCCGGCCACCGCGAACTTCTCGCCCTCGCTGATGTTCACCGTGAGTTCCAGCGTCTGCCGGTCGGGCGAGATCGCGACCTGCGTCGACTCGATCCGGAACTCGAGGTACCCGCGCGTCAGATAGAACGCGCGCAGCGTTTCCAGGTCGGCGTCGAACTTGGCGCGCGCGTACTGGTTCGACTTCGTGTACCACGCCAGCCAGCCACCGCTGTCCTGGTCGAACAGGTCGAGCAGCGTGCGTTCGTCGAAAGCCTGCTGGCCCACCACGCGCACCCGCGTGATGCGCGCCGGCTCGCCCTCGGTCACGCTGAAGGTGAGGTTGACGCGGTTGCGCTCCAGCGGCGTGACCGTGGTGACCACCTGCGCGTTGTAGAGGCTGCGGCCGATGTACTGGCGCTTGAGTTCCTGCTCGGCGCGGTCGGCCAGTGCCTTGTCGAAGGGCCGGCCTTCGGCCAGCCCGATGTCGCGCAGCGCCTTCTGCAGCGCCGCCTTGTCGAACTCCTTGGTGCCCGCGAAGTCGACATCGGCCACGGTGGGGCGCTCTTCGACGATGACCACGAGCACCCGGCCGTTCACGTCGATGCGCACGTCCTTGAACAGCCCCAGGTCGAACAGTGCGCGGATGGCCGCGCTGCCGCGGTCGTCGCTGTACGTGTCGCCGGCCTTCAGGCCGAGGGTCGCGAACACCGTCCCCGCTTCGACGCGCTGCAGGCCTTCGAGGCGGATGTCCTGCACGGTGAACGGGTCGGCGGCCTGTGCCGGGCAGGCTGCCATCGCGAGGCACAGCGCGGCAAGGGCTGCGAGAGACTTGGGATGAATCGTCATCACCGCATGGTCTTCACCAATGTCGGAGGAATGTGGGACGCCCTCCCGCGCCCAGGGCCGGTTGGTGAGCAGTCGTTACTGCAACCCCATCGCGTTCACCGCCGGCCACGCCACCGCAGGCCGTTCGATGCGTTCGCGGCAGTTCTGCGCATGCGTCTCCAGCGACAGGTCGCCCTGGATCTCCAGCAGCCGCTGCACCGTGCGATCGACCGCCTGCGCGTCCAGCAGCGGGTACGTGCGCGCCGTGCGCCCGTTGTTGCGCACCAGGCGCGCGATGTACGGCAGGTCCTGCTGCGTGATCACCGCTGCAGGCATCACGCCCTCCAGCTCCACGCCTTCGCACGGCAGCAGCACGAAGTACTGCAGCCGCAGGTCGTCCGGCAGCAGGCTGCGCAACTGCGTCGTCTTGCGCCCGCCCTGCCAGGCCGGGTCTTTCACTTCACGCGCCCGCGTGCAGCCATGCAGCCGCAGGAACCAGCGCGGCGGCGCCTCGTCGGACTTCTTGCGATAGACAAACGCATTGCGCCAGGCCTTGATCTCGAACAGGTAGACACCCGTCTCGCACACGATCACCGCATCGATGCGTGCCGTGGGCACCACGCAACCGGAAGGCATCGGGATGATGAGGTTGCGAAGAATGCGCAGATGCGAAAACGCCGGACTGAACGCCGTGGCGAGCTGCTGCACCCCGAGCGACGCGGCGACCGCGCTTTGCGGCAGAACAATGGTCATGTCGAACTCCTTCGAAGCCCCGAGCATTGCCGGCCTTTTAGGAGACTTCTGGTAAACAAGGCAGAGCCCTGCCGCGTTCCCAGGCCGAGCGAAGCAAAGGCCCGCCCGGTATCCCCACCCCTTCTGTATGCGCCGAGGAGCGCAGCGTTTCGCGGATCAGGGCTCGCCCTTGTTTGAGCGAAGCGAGTTTGGGCGAGACCCCGCGAAACGTGAGCACCGCAGGTTGCCCGTAGCGAAGCGGAGGGACGCAGACAGCAGGGTCGCCTTTCTTTGCTTACTTTCTTTGGCGAAGCAAAGAAAGTGAGTCGCCCGCCGGGGCGAGACCCGGCCTCAGCCCCCCAAACGACTAACCCTCGATCTTCCCCAACCGAGACTCCCGCAGCCGGCTAGGCGCCAACGCCCCCGCCGACTCCAGAATCGGATAAGCAATAGAACAGATATGCGAATTGATCCGCTTCAAATCACTGATCAGATCAATGTGCAGCGAACTCGTCTCGATGCTCAAAGTAGTCCGATCCGACAACCGATCCAGATGGGTTGTTGCATAGGCCCGCTCCAGATCCCGAAACCGCGCCTTCTCTTCCAGCAGCTTCTGTGCGTCGCGAACATTGCCGTTCAGGAACACACTCATGCTCAACCGCAGATTGGCAACCAGCCGCTGATGCAGCTCGACGATCTCCGCCATCCCCGCTTCCGAGAAGTTGCGCTGCGGCTTGATCTTCTTGTCCTCGATATCGATGATCACCCGCTCGATGATGTCCCCGATCTGCTCCATGTTGATCGTGAAGCTGATGATGTCCGTCCAGCGCCGGCTTTCCTCCTCGCCCAGCGCTTCGCGCGAGATGCGCGTCATGTAGTACTTGATCGCCGAGTACAGCTCGTCCACCGTGTCATCGAGTTGCCGCAGCTCCTGCGCCAGCCGCAGGTCGTTGTTGCGGATCACGTCGAGCGTGCCGATGAGCATGGTCTCCACGATGTCCGCCTGGTGCAGCGCCTCGCGCGCCGCGTTCGAAATGGCGAGAGAAGGCGTCGACAGCGCCGAAGGATCGAGGTGGTGCGGCCGACTCGTGCCCACGGGCTGCGGCGGCACGGGCAGCATGCGCGTCACCAGCTTGGCGACCCACTGCGTGAGGCCGATGAAGCCGACGCTGATCACGATGTTGAACGCCAGGTGGAACAGCACCACGCCGTGCGTCTGGTTCGGCAGCTGGGGCTGCACGTAGCGCACCCACAGCCCCACGAACGGCGTGACCAGCGCCACGCCCAGCGCCTTGAACAGCAGGTTGCCCACCGTCACCTGCCGCACCGACACGGCCGAGCGCGCCGTGGTCAGTACCGCCAGCAGGCCGCTGCCCAGGTTGGCACCGAGCACCAGGCCCAGTGCGACGTCGAGCGGCACCACGTTCGAACTCGCCATGGCCGCCACCAGCAGCACCACCGCCAGGCTTGAATAGGCCACGATGGCCAGCGCGGCACCGAGCGTGATCTCCAGCAGCACATCGCTGGTGATGGACGCCAGCAGCGCCCGCACGGCCGGCGACGAGAACAGCGGCTCGGTGGCCGCGACCACCAGCTGCAGCGCCAGCAGCATCAGCCCCAACCCGATCAGCACCCGCCCCACGCGGCCCGCCACGGTGGCCGAGCGTGTGATGAACAGCACCACCCCCACGAAGATGAACATCGGCGAGAGCCACGAGAGGTCGGCCGAGAACAGCACCGAGATCAGCGCCGTGCCCACGTCGGCGCCCCGCATCACCGCCAGCGCCGCCGGCAGCGTGACCAGGCCCTGCCCCACGAACGAGGAGGTCATGAGCGACGTGGCCGTGCTCGACTGCACGAGCGCCGTGACGCCGATGCCCGAGAGCGCGGCCGTGAAGCGGTTGCGCATGCTCTGCACGAGGATCTTGCGCAGGTTGGCGCCGAAGACGCGCAGCACGCCGGTGCGCACGAGGTGCGTGCCCCACACCAGCAGGGCGACGGCCGCAAGCAGATTCAGAAGGTGCTTCATGGAAGGCGGGGTCTGACCTTTCTCTTGTTTTCGTTTTGATTCGTTTCAGCCCCATTTTCCACAAGTAGACGCTTCAGTCGATCAGGGCTCCGTTGTCGTGGAAAGGATAAGGCCCTTCGAAGCTGCCGGAGGCCGCCAGGTGGGTGACGAGCCGGCGCCCGGCTGCGGACCAGGCGTGCACGCGGAAGGCGGGCGGCTCCAGCGTCCAGGCCGAGGCGGCGTCGGGCGCCAGGTCGAGGCAGACCTGGTGCGCCTGCGCCGGCGAGGTCGAGGCGATGGTGCCGCCGAAGCGCACGTCGATGGCGCGGTGCAGGTGGCCGCAGATCACGCGCTCGACGTTCGTGTAGCGGCGCAGTAGGGCCTCGAGCGCGTCGGCGCCCTCGAGCAGGCCGATCTCGTCCATGTGGCCGATCAGCGTCTCGAAGGGCGGGTGGTGCATGGCGACCACCACGGGCTCGTGGCGGCAGGCGTCGAGCTGGGCTTCGAGCCAGGCCAGGCGCCGCTCGCACAGCGTGCCGTGGCTGGCGCCGGGCACGCAGGTGTCGAGCGTGAGCAGCCGCAGCGCGCCGACGCGCACCGAGTACTGCACGAAGCCGTGCGTGTCGGCGCCCGTGCCCAGGTAGGCGTGGCCGGGGAAGCTGCGGCGCAGCTGGTCGCGGTCGTCGTGGTTGCCGGGCAGCAGGTAGAGGGGCATCGTCAGCGGCGCGAGCAGGGCGGCCAGGTGGTCGTACTCGGCGGCCCGGCCGAAGTCGGTCAGGTCGCCGGTGATCACCACCGCGTCGGGCGGCTGGCGCAGCGCGAGCACCGACTGCACGGCGCGCGCGAGGTACGGCGCCGTGTCGATGCGACCATAGGCCAGCCGGCCGGGCTCGCGGATGTGCAGGTCGGTCAGCTGGACCAGGAAGGTGTTGGGGTTCGTTGTCGTGGTCATGCGCGGGTTTCCTGCGAGGTCATCAGGCGGTCGGCCGGGATGCGCAGGCCCACCGCGTCGCCCGGTCCGAAGGGGTTGTCGCGGCCCACGTCGGCCACCAGCACGGGCTGGTCCTGCAGGCGCAGGTGCAGCTGCACGCGGTCGCCGAGGAAGGTGCGGCGTTCGACCGTGGCGCGGCCCCAGCCGGGCGCCTCGCCGGGCGGGGGCGCGCCGACCTCGATGTCTTCGGGCCGCACCAGCAGCGTCGCATGCTGCTGCCAGGGCGCGGGGCAGGGCAGCGACGACCCTCCGAGTCGGACAACGCCCTGCGCGATGGCGTCGGCCGCGCGTTCCAGCCGGTTGACCCGGCCCAGGAACTCGGCCACGAAGGGGTGCGCGGGCGCGCGGTACAGGTCTTCGCCGCGCCCGACCTGCACGATGCGCCCGGCGCGCATGACCGCGAGCCGGTCGGCGATGGCCAGCGCCTCCTGCTGGTCGTGCGTGACGTGGATGGCCGTGATGTGCAGGCGGCGCAGCAGCTCGGCGAGCTCGTCGCGCAGCGATTCCTTGAGCTTGGCGTCGAGCGCGGCCAGCGGCTCGTCGAGCAGCAGCACGCGCGGGCGCACGGCCACGGCGCGCGCCAGGGCCACGCGCTGGCGCTGGCCGCCCGAGAGTTCGGCGGGGCGCTTGTTCTCCAGGCCGCCCAGGCGCACGAGGTCGACCAGTTCGCCCACGGCACGTTTTTCTTCCTCGGGCGACACGCCGCGGATGCGCAGGCCGTAGCCGATGTTGGCCGCCACCGTCATCTGCGGAAAGAGCGCGTAGCTCTGGAACACCATGCCCACGCCGCGGTGCTCGACCGGGCGCTGCGTGACGTCCTGGTCGCCGAAGACGATGCGGCTGCCGTCGTCCGGCGCTTCGAGTCCCGCGATGAGCCGCAGCAGCGTGGTCTTGCCGCAGCCCGAGGGGCCGAGCAGCGCGAGCACTTCGCCGGCTTCCACCTTGAGGTTGGTGGGCTGCAGGCCGCGCGTGCCGTCGGCATACGTCTTCGCGCAGTTCGAGATGTCGACGGGGATGCGTTCAAGTTCCATGGCGTTTCTGCATCAGGTTGGCAAGGTACTGCAGGCCCCACAGCACGGGAAGGATCACTGCGAAAAAGACCAGCGTGTAGGCCGATCCGATCTCGATGCGCATCGAGGCATAGCTGTCGGCCAGGCCCACGGGCAGCGTGCGCGTGAGCGGCGTGTGCAGCATCCAGGTGAGGTTGAACTCGCCCACCGACAGCGTGAACACCATCAGGCTGCCGGCCACGATGGCCGGAAACACGGCGGGCACGAGGATGCCCATGAAGCGCTGGCGGAAGTTCGCGCCCAGCGAGCGCGCGGCCTCTTCGAGCGCGAGCAGGTCGTCGCGCTGGAAGGCCGAGCTCACGGTGCGCACCATGAAGGGCAGCGTGAAGACGATGTGGCCCACGAGGATGAAGGCGAAGCTCTGTCGGAAGGCCGTGAGCTGGCCGTAGGCGAGGATGAGCGCGAGCGCCGTCGCCAGGCCCGGTACCGCAACGGGCAAGGTCAGCAGCTCTTCGAAGATGCGCGCCGCACGCGAGCGGCTGCGTGCCAGCGTGTAGGCGCAGGGCACGCCGATCAGCACGGTGCACACGACGCAGGCCACGGCCAGCGCGAGCGACCAGCCGACGGTGCCGCCGTAGTTCTCCCACACCTCGCTCAGCCAGCGCAGCGTGAGGCCGCTCTTGAGGCCCGCGCTGTAGTTGTTGACGAGGCCGGCCATCACCGACAGCAGCATCGGCGCGATCATGAAGAGGCTCACGATCACCGTGATGGCGAGCAGGAAGGGGGTGCGGGATTGCGAAGGGGTCTTCATCATCGGGCGACCGGGTTGGCGCCGAAGCGGCGCGCCACGAAGAGCACCAGCCAGGTCACGACGCCCAGCGAGATCGACAGCGACGCGGCGAGCGCGAAGTTGGCGTAGTTGGTGAACTCGTTGTAGATGGTGATGGGGATCACCTCGAACTTGCTGGCCAGCGTGAAGGCCGTGCCGAAGGCGCCCATCGAGGTGGCGAACAGGATGGCGCCGCAGGCCAGCGTGGTGGGCGCGAGCTCGGGCATCCACACGTCGCGCGCCACGCGCAGCTTCGAGGCGCCGAGCGAACGCGCCGCTTCTTCGAGCTGCGTGTTCATCGACTCGGCCGCCGCGGCGTAGGTGGCGATGGCGCGCGGCAGCGAGAAATACAGGTACGCCAGGAAGAGGCCGAGCAGGCCGTAGGCGAAGGTGATGCGTTCGCCAAACAGGCTGTCGCTCAGGTCGGCCACCACGCCCTGGCGCCCACCGAGCAGGATCACGAAGAAGCCGATGATCACGCCTGGGAACGACAGCGGCAGCGTGAGCAGCGACAGCAGCATCCGCTTGCCGGGGAAGGCATGGCGCGCGAGGTAGATGCCCACCGCCGCGCCCAGCACCAGCGTGGCCAGTGTCACCGCCACCGACAGCGCGACGGTGTTGGCCATGCTGTGCAGGTAGCGCGCGTCGGTCAGCACCGCGAAGTAGGTGGCGGCGCCCTTGTCGGCCGGCAGCGCGAGCAGGCGCACCACCGGCAGCAGCCAGAAGGCCGCGAAGAAGACGGCCGCCGGCGCGACGCAGGCCAGCAATCGCCAGCGCGGGTTCCAGGCGTTGGAGGAGGTGGTGGTGCTGCGTGTCATCGCGCGCGGCGCCGGATCAGCGCACTTCCTTCAGGTACTGGTCGGAGAAGCCACGCTGCGCGTCGGCCATGCGGGCGTAGTCGACGGTCTTGGCGCGGGCGTAGTCGCTGGCGGGCAGGAACTGCGCTTCGATGTCCTTGGGCATGGCGCTGGCGCGCACCGGGCGCAGGTAGGCCTTGGCCCAGATCGCCTGGCCTTCGTCGGAGAGCGTGAAGTCGAGCACCTTCTTCGCATCGGCCGCGTGCGGCGCCTTGGCGACCAGGCTCATCACGTAGGGCACGGCCAGCGTGCCTTCGCTCGGGATGACGAAGGCGACGTTGGCCTTGTCCTTGTACTTGGCGCGGTAGGCGTTGAAGTCGTAGTCGAGCAGGATCGCGATCTCGCCCGACAGCACGCGCGCGTACGAGGTCTGCTTGGGCACGATGGGCTCGTTCTTCTGCAGCGCCTTGAAGTAGTCGATGGCCGGCTTGAAGTTGTCGAGCGTGCCGCCGCGCGCCTGGTTCACCGCCACGGCGCCCACGTAGCCCACGAAGGCCGAGGCGGGGTCGAGATAACCGATGAGGCCCTTGTATTCGGGCTTGAGCAGGTCGGCCCACGACTTGGGCACCGGCTTGCCCTTGAGCGCGTCGACGTTGACCATGAAGCCGAGCGTGCCCGAGTGGATGGTGAACCAGTTGCCGGCCGGGTCCTTCAGGCCGTCGGGGATGTCTTTCCAGGCGGCCGGCTTGTAGGGCTCGACCACGCCGTCTTTCGCGGCCTGCACCGCGAAGGTCACGCCGAGGTAGGTGACGTCGGCCACGGGGCTGGCCTTTTCGGCGACCAGCTGCGCGAGCGACTGGCCCGAGTTCTTGTTGTCGGCCGGCACGGTGATGCCGGTCTTGGCCTTGATGGCCTTGAGCTGGGTGCCCCAGTCGGCCCATTCGGTCGGGCAGTTGTAGCAGATGGCGGTCTGGGCCATGGCGCCGCCGGCGGTGACGAGGGCGGCGGCCAGCACGCCGAGGCGGGCGAGGCGGTGAAAGCGCAGGGACATGGAAAAACTCCTGGGAGGGGTGGTGAGGTCAGGACAGTGCGGCGTCGTTGTCTTCGCGCGCATTCGCGCACGACTCGCCGTCTCGGAAGGCATGGGGCAGCAGCAGGCTCGCATCGGCCTGCAGCGCGCGGCCGCCGGCGATCGCCTGCGCCAGCAGCTCGACGCTGTGGCGGCCGATGTCGCTGTTGGGCTGCGCGATGGTGGTGAGCGCGGGCGTGAGGTCTTCGCCCAGCGCGATGCCGTCGAAGCCGACCACGCTGAGGTCGTCGGGCACCGTCAGGCCGCTCAGGTGCGCGGCGCGGATGCTGCGGATGGCGAGCAGGTCGTTCGAGCACATCAGCGCCGTGGGGCGGCTGCGCGGGCGCAATTCGGCGCATAGCGCATCGACGGCGGTCTCGACGAAGGGCACTTCGACGAGCGGCGGCGCATCGAGGCCGGCTTCGGCCATGCCGCGCTGGTAGCCGCGGTAGCGCTGCTGCGCGCGGTCCGAGGCGGCCAGCGTGCCGCTGACCATCGCGATGCGCCGGTGGCCCAGCAGCACGAGCCGCGTGACCGCGTCGGCCACCGCGCCTTCGCTGTCGACCGACACGCAGGGATGGTCGGCGTGCCGGTTGTAGGCCAGCACGTAGGGCACGCCGGCGGCCTGCAGGCGCTGCAGCGCGGCCGAGGTGGACGGGTTCGACACCACGAGGATCAGCCCGTCGACGTTGCCCGCCAGCAGCAGCTGGACGGCGCGCTCTTCCTCGTCGAGCCGGTAGCCCGTGGTGACCGGCAGGATCGCGTAGCCGCCCGCGACGGCCGCACGCGCGATGCCCTGCAGGCATTCGGCAAAGGTCGGGTTCAGCAGCGTGGGCAGCACCACGCCGAGCGTGCGGCTGCGCTGGGTGCGCAGGGTGCGGGCGCTGGCGTTGGGCAGGTAGTTGAGTTCGCGCGCCACGCGCTCCACCAGTTCGCGCGTGGCCGGCGTCACTTTGTCGGGGAAATTGAAGGCGCGCGAGACCGTGGCCACGGAGACCCCGGCCTGGGCGGCTACGGCTTGGATGCTCATCGTGCGGGGTCCGTGGTGGGGTTCATGTAATCGATTACATTGGACCGCCGCAGTATGACTTCGCGATGACAGGGCAGGGAAGTGGGGAGAACCCCGGGGCCGCTGGTGCAGCGTGCGGCCCAAAGAAAAAGGGGCCCGTGGGCCCCTTTGGTCTAGAACTGGCTTACTTGCCCCGGCGCACCCGCCGGATCTCGTCGACGATCAGGCAGATCGCCCCGAGCGTGATGGCGCTGTCCGCCGCGTTGAACGCCGGGAAGTACCAGTTGCCCCAGTGGAAGCTCAGGAAGTCGACGACGTAGCCGTGCATCATGCGGTCGACCACGTTGCCGATGGCGCCGCCCAAGATGCAGGCCATCGCGAACGAGAAGAGCTTCTGGCCCGCGTGCGACCGCAGCATCCAGACGATGAAGATCGCCGCCGCCACGCCGATGACCGTGAAGAACCAGCGCTGCCAGCCCGAGTGGTCGGCCAGGAACGAGAAGGCGGCGCCCGTGTTGTGCGCGCGCACGACGTTGAAGAAGCTCGTCACGTAGGTCGCGTCGCCGAGCTTGTAGTAGCCCAGGATCAGCGTCTTGGTGAACTGGTCGATGATCACGATGATCGTCGCCAGCCCGAGCCAGGGCCAGATGCTGGCGCCGCGCGAACGCGAGGCCGACGAGGCGGAGCGTGCGGTCGCCATCAGGCCACGCTGCGCGATTCGCCCGCGCCGAACAGGTTGCTCGTGCAGCGGCCGCAGATGGTCGGGTGCGCCGGGTCGTGGCCCACGTCCTCGCGGTAGTGCCAGCAGCGCTCGCACTTCTGTGCGGTGCTGGGCGTGACCACGGTCGACAGCGTGTCGCCCGCCGCCAGCGCCACGGCCGAGGCGATGAACACGAACTTCAGGTCGTCGCCCAGCGAGCCCAGCAGCGCGAGGTCGTCGGCCGGTGCGTTCAGCTGCAGGTTGGCCTGCAGCGACGAGCCAACCTTGCCTTCGGCGCGCACCGCCTCGATGTCCTTGTTGACGCCGTCGCGGATCTCGCGGATGCGCCCCCACTTGGCGAGCAGTGCTTCGTCGGGTGCGGCGAACTGGCTGTAGGTCTGCGTGAAGATCGACTCGCCCGGCTTGCCGGTGCCCACGATCTTCCAGGCCTCTTCGGCCGTGAAGCTCAGGAACGGCGCCATCCAGCGCAGCATGGCTTGCGAGATGTGCCACAGCGCGGTCTGCGCGCTGCGGCGCGCGAGCGAGCCCGGGGCCGTCGTGTAGAGGCGGTCCTTCAGGATGTCGAGGTAGAAGCCGCCCAGGTCTTCCGAGCAGTAGATCTGCAGCTTGGCCACCACCGGATGGAACTCGTACACCTGGTAGTGCGCGAGGATCTCGGCCTGGAACTGCGCCGCGCGCGACATGGCGTAGCGGTCGATCTCGAACAGCTGGTCGAGCGGCACCGCGTCTTTCGCGATGTCGAAGTCACTGGTGTTCGCGAGCAGGAAGCGCAGCGTGTTGCGGATGCGGCGGTAGGCGTCGACGACGCGCGCGAGGATCTTGTCGTCGCCCGCGATGTCGCCCGAGTAGTCGCTCGCGGCCACCCACAGGCGGATGATTTCCGAGCCCAGCTTGTTGCTGATTTCCTGCGGGTCGATGCCGTTCTTGAGCGACTTGCTCATCTTGATGCCCTTGGCATCCACCGTGAAGCCGTGCGTGAGCAGGCCCTTGTACGGTGCGCGGTCTTCCAGCATGCAGGCGATCAGCAGCGACGAGTGGAACCACCCGCGGTGCTGGTCGTGGCCTTCGAGGTACAGGTCGGCCTCGGGGCCGGTCTCGTGGTGCACGTTGGGGTGCGTGCCGCGCAGCACGTGCGAGAAGGTCGAGCCCGAGTCGAACCACACCTCGAGGATGTCGGTGCTCTTGGTGTAGCTTGGTGCGTCTTCGGCGCCCAGGATGTCTTCGACCGTGACGCGGCTCCAGGCCTCGATGCCGCCCTTCTCGACGATGTCGGCGGCCTGGTCGAGGATTTCCATGGTGCGCGGGTGCAGCTCGCCCGAATCCTTGTGCAGGAAGAACGGGATCGGCACGCCCCAGCTGCGCTGGCGGCTGATGCACCAGTCGGGCCGGCCGGCGATCATGTCGTGCAGGCGGGCCTTGCCGTTCTCGGGGTAGAAGCTGGTCTGCTCGATGGCGTCGAGCGCGGTCTGGCGCAGCGTCTTGGGCGCCTTGTCCTTGGTGAACACGCCTTCGCCCTCGTCCATGCGCACGAACCACTGCGCGGCCGCGCGGTAGATCACCGGCGTCTTGTGGCGCCAGCAGTGCGGGTAGCTGTGGGTGATGGTCTCGGTGGTCAGCAGGCGGTTGGCGTCGCGCAGCGCGGCGATGATGACCGGCACGGCCTTCCAGATGTTCTGGCCGCCGAACAGCGGGAAGTCGGGCGCGTAGCTGCCGTTGCCCTGCACCGGGTTCAGGATGTCGTCGTACGCCACGCCATGGGCGATGCAGGAGTTGAAGTCGTCCACGCCGTAGGCGGGCGAGGAGTGCACGAGGCCGGTGCCGTCGGTGGCGGTGGCGTAGTCGGCCAAGTAGATGGGCGACAGGCGCTGGTAGCCCGCATCCACGTCGTACAGTGGGTGCTCGAACTCGAGCCCGCCGAGCGCCTCGCCCTTGACCGTGGCCAGCACCTTGCCGTCGAGCGCATAGCGCGTCATGCACATCTCGACCAGCGAGTTGGCCAGGATCAGCAGGCCGCGCTCGGTGTCGACCAGCGAGTACTCGAGCTCGGGGTTGAGGTTGATCGCCTGGTTGGCGGGGATCGTCCACGCGGTGGTGGTCCAGATCACGGCGAAGATGTCGCCCAGGATCGTGTGGTCGGTGCCGAAGGCCTTGAGCACCTTCTCGCGCTCGTGCGCCTTGAAGGCCACGTCGATGGTCTGGCTCTTCTTGTCGGCGTACTCGATCTCGAATTCGGCCAGCGAGGAGCCGCAGTCGAAGCACCAGTACACGGGCTTCAGGCCCCGGTACACGAAGCCGCGCTCGATCACGCGCTTGAACGCGCGCAACTCGCCGGCTTCATTGGCGAAGTCCATCGTCTTGTAGGGATGGTCCCACTCGCCCAGCACGCCCAGGCGCTGGAAGTCGACCATCTGCTGGGCGATCTGCTCGGTGGCGTAGGCGCGGCTCTTGGCCTGCATCTCGTCGCGGCTCAGGTTGCGGCCGAACTGCTTTTCGATGGCGTTCTCGATCGGCAGGCCGTGGCAGTCCCAGCCGGGCACGTACAGCGCGTCGAAGCCTTCGAGCTGGCGCGCCTTGGTGATCATGTCCTTGAGGATCTTGTTCACCGCGTGGCCCATGTGGATCTGGCCGTTGGCGTACGGCGGGCCGTCGTGCAGGATGAACTTGGGCGCGCCGTGGCGGGCGTCGCGCAGGCGGTGGTAGCGGCCTTCGTCGTTCCATTCCTTCACCCAGCCCGGTTCGCGCTTGGGCAGGTCGCCGCGCATCGGGAAGGGGGTGTCGGGCAGGTTCAGCGTGGAACGGTAATCTTTGGGGGAAGCAGCGTCAGACATGTTGGGGTGCGGCGAAACAGAGGGGCTTCGACAGGCTCAGCCCGAACTGCATTGAGCGGTCGGTGCGGAAGATATAGCCGTTCGCCCTGAGCTTGTCGAAGGGCGGCAGCACGGGGCGTGCAGGGCTAAATTCGGTCGCGCGTGGTCTGGCGGTGGGTCTCGGCGTGGGTCGATGCGAAGAACGCGCGTGCGTCGCGGCCATCCTTCGCGATGCCCGCAGTGAGGGCTTCGAGGCTGGTGTAGCGCAATTCGTCGTGCAGTTTGTGCAGGAGTTCCACGCGCACGATTTTACCGTAGGCCCCTTCGGCCCCCAGATGCGAGGGCCACTCCAGGCAATGCGTCTCCAGCAGCACGCGCCCCGCGTTGACGTCGTTGGCGTCCAGCGAGGGTCGCACGCCGAGGTTCGCGACACCCGGCAGCGGCTGGTCGGCCAGGCCATGCACCAGCACCGCGAAGATGCCGCTGGCGGCCGGTTTCCAGTGCTTGAAGCGCAGGTTGAGGGTGCGAAAACCGTCGTCCTTGCCCGGCGACGACGCGCCCAGCGCCCGGCCCAGCTTGCGGCCGTGGACCACGTGGCCCGAGATCGTGTAGGGGCGGCCCAGCAGCGTGTGGGCGTCGGCCATGCGGCCTTCGGCCAGCGCCTCGCGCACGGCCGAGCTGGACACCCGCAGGCCGTGCACCTCGTAGCTGTTCATGCGCGCGACGTCGAAACCGTGGGCTTCACCGGCCGCGTCGAGCATGGCGTAGTCGCCCGCGCGCTTGGCGCCGAAGCGGAAGTCGTCGCCCACCAGCACGTAGCGCGCGCCCAGGCCGTCGATCAGCACGTTCTGGATGAACGCCTCGGGCGATTGGGAGGCCAGCCGGCCGTCGAAGGGCAGCACGATGGTCTGGTCGACGCCGCAGGCCGCCAGCTCGGTCAGCTTGTCGCGCAGCGTGCCGATGCGGGCCGGCGCCAGGTCGGGTTTCTTGGTGACGGCGGCGAAGTAGTCGCGCGGGTGCGGCTCGAAGGTCAGCACGCAGCTGGGCAGCCCGCGATGGCGGGCCTCGGTCTGCAACAGCGCCAGCATGGCCTGATGGCCGCGGTGGACGCCGTCGAAATTGCCGATCGTGAGGGCGCAGGCCGGAGCTACGCCCGGGTGTCGGAAGCCGCGGAAAACCTGCATGGGAGAGTATCTTTTTGATAGCGCCTGACGCCCGTCGTATGGGCAAATCAGGCCGATTTGTCACAAAGCCGGTATATTGTGACGCAGTGGGTGGGTTGGCGTGAGTCGCCGACGCATTCCGAGTCTCTGGTCTCTGCGTGTTTTTCTCGTTTCGAGGAGGCGTGTGTGAAGGTCTTGAAGCTGTCGGCCCAAGGGCTGCCCCAGTCATGGATATCGCTGGAACAGGCGGTGATCCACTACGCAGCGGACGAAGTCCGTTGGGAAGTGGGCGCGCAGGTGGCCGTGTTCCGTGGCGGCCACAACGCGATCACGGGCGAGCAGTCGCAGATCGCGATCAACAGCATCATCGGCACCAAGGGCGTGCCGCGCATCAACCCCTTCGCGCAGCGCCCGGGCCTCACCAACAGCAAGCTGTTCTCGCGCGACCGCAACATCTGCGCCTATTGCGGCGGCCATTTCCACGAAGACGAACTCACGCGCGAGCACATCATTCCGTTCGCGCAGCGCGGCATCGACACCTGGATGAACGTGGTCACGGCCTGCAAGCCCTGCAACCACCGCAAGAGCAGCCGCACGCCCGAGCAGGCGAACATGCCGCTGCTGTACGCGCCCTATGTGCCGAGCCTGTGGGAAGACTTCATCCTGCGCAACCGCCGCATCCTGGCGGACCAGATGGAGTTCTTGATGGCGCACCTGCCGCAGTCGTCCCGGTTGCACGACATCTGACACCCGACACGCAAGAAAAAAGGAGGCCTCGGCCTCCTTTTTTCTTTCAGCCCTTCCAGGCCGGCGGCCGTTTCTCGATGAAGGCCTGCACGCCCTCCAGCGCGCTCTCGTCCATCATGTTGCAGGCCATCGTCTGGCTGGCGTCGGCCAGTGCGGCCTCGATGCCGGTCTCGAGCTGGCGATAGAACAGCGCCTTGCCCAGCGCGAGCGCCGTGCGGGGCTTGGCGACGATGCTGGCGACCAGTGCCTCGACCGCGGCGTCGAGCGCCTCGGGCGGTGCGACCCGGTTGACCAGGCCTTTCTCGCGCGCTTCCTCGGCGCCGATGAATTCACCCGTCACCAGCATTTCGAAGGCTTCCTTGCGCCCGAGGTTGCGCGAGAGCGTGACGCCGGGCGTGGCGCAGAAGAGGCCCACGTTGACGCCGCTGACCGCAAAGCGCGCGTCGCTGGCGGCCACCGCGAGGTCGCACACCGCCACCAGCTGGCAGCCCGCCGCGGTCGCGATGCCGTGGACACGCGCGATCACCGGCACGGGCAGCCGCTGGATCGACAGCATCATCGCGCCGCACCGGTCGAACAGCTGCTGGTAGTAGCCGAGCGAAGGGTCGGCGCGCATCTCCTTCAGGTCGTGGCCCGCGCAGAAGGCCTTGCCCGCCGCGGCGATGACGACGGCGCGCACCGTGTCATCGGCGGCGATGGAACCGAGTGCCTGCTCGAGCGCGCCGAGCATGCCTTCGGACAACGCGTTGAAGGCGGCGGGGCGGTTCAGCGTGAGCGTGACCACGCCGCGCGCGTCGCGTGCCGTCAGGACAAAGGGGGCGGTGTCGTTCATGGCCGTTCAGTACGTCAGCTCGAGCACCGTCGCGTGCCCTTGCGCGGCGGGCCAGCTCTGGCCGGTGAGGCGCTCGCCGTTGAACTCGGCGCTGACCGTGCGCTGCGGCGCGCCGGCCGCAATGCGCAGCCGTGAGTTCGACTGCCCCGCGCCCTGGGCCGGCACGCCGGGCGGCGGGCTCTGGCCGTCGAAGTTCATCGTGTCGCGCTGTGCATCGAAGTAGCCGCGCGGGCGCGTGAAGACGACCACCGCGCCCGCGCCGCTCTCGGCCGGCGCCAGGCGCTCGGTCCGCAGGTTGACGACGCCGCTGCTGCGCACGAACGGGCTGCGGTAGATGTGCGTGGTGCCCTGGCCGGGCACGTCGAGCACGAACTCGTAGCGCGCAGTGGGCTGCGCGCTGAACGGGCCCCAGCGGCCGTCGGCGCCGACCGTCTGCTGGTGCGCCGCCTCGCCGCGCCGCGCGCCCGAGGCCGGGTCGACCGCAAAGACCGTGACGCGCGCGCCGGCCAGCGCCAGGTTGTCCGCGCCGGTCGCGCGACCGTCGAGCACGACCTTCGATTCCGGCGCCACCGCCGTGCTGGCCGGCGCCTGGCCGGTCAGGAAGCGCCAGGTCGCCGCGAAGGCCGCCGGCGAGAACGAGGTCTCGCGGTGGTCCACGCGCGGCAGCACGAGGTTGGTGGCGCCCTTGAGCGCCGGCCCGTCGAAGCCGATGTTCGTCGGCTGGCCCGGCGCGCCGATCCACAGGCCGTCGGGCTGGGCGTACTTGTCGTTGGTGTCCGAGCGCAGCGTGAGCCACTGCACGCCGGGCGTCACCTCGTCGCCGTTGGGTCCCTTGGGCGCATTGAGCTGCTGCATGAAGGCCGAGAGCCCCGAGAACTCGTTGTTCTCGCGCAGGCCCTTCACCTTCCAGATGCCGTGCGCCGGGTTGCCGCCCAGCACCACGTGGCTCACCACGGCCGCGCCGCCGCCGTTCTGCACGTAGTTGCGGATGGTGTTGCCGCCGCGCGAATTGCCGATGAGCACGACCTTGGGCGCGCCCGTGGCCTTCAGCACTTTTTCGACCTCGGCGCGCAGGAACGCGGCCGAGTCGGCGGTGGAACTGCGCCCCGGCTGGGCCACGGCGTCGTCGTCGCGGGCCAGGGGAGTCGGCTGGTCGAGCGCAAACAGCCGCTCGCGCGGCCAGCCATTCGATTCGAAGCGCCAGATCGTGGTCTGCCACAGCGCCGCCGAGTCGCCGTTGCCGTGCATGAAGACGATGGGCGGGCGTTCGGTGGAAGAGGGCGCGGAGGTGGCGCAGCCGGTCAGCAAGGTGACGGCGGTGCTTCCGGCAAGGGCCAAGGCAAGCAGGGTGCGGCGGGAAGGCATGTCTGTCTCTCTCCTGGCAGGGGGCTGGGGCCCCGCAAGTGAAAACGCCCGCCGGCGCAAGGCGGGCGGGCGTTGGATGCTATGGGAAAACAGCCGTCAGGCGAAGACGCCGGCGGTGTCCTGCATGCGTGCCGACACTTCACCCAGGTGGTGCAGCGTGTCGCCGAAGGTGAGCTCGAGCTGCGTGAGCTTGCGGAAGTAGTGGCTGCCGATGTATTCGTCGGTCACGCCGATGCCGCCATGCAGCTGCACCGAGTTCGCGGCCACGTAGCGCATCGACGTGCCCAGCTGGTACTTGGCGCGGGCCAGCGCCTGGCGGCGTTCGTCGGCCGGCGCGTTGAGCTTGAGCGTCGCGTAGTAGCTCATCGAGCGTGCCAGCTCCAGCTGCATCTTCATGTCGGCGACGCGGTGGCGCAGCGCCTGGAAGCTGGAGATGACCACGCCGAACTGCTTGCGCTGGTTCATGTAATCGATGGTGACGTCGAGCGTCTTGTCGAGCACGCCGACCGCTTCGGCGCAGGTGGCGGCAATGCCGACATCCACCGCGTATTCGAGCGCGGCCAGGCCATCGGCCGTGACCAGCGTGGCGTCGGCCTTGTCGAACACGACTTCGGCCGCGCGGCCGCCGTCCTGTGTGCCGTAGCCGCGGGCTTCGACGCCGCTGGCGCTGCGCTCGACCAGGAAGAGGGCGATCTTGCCGTCGACCTTGGCGGGCACGATGAAGGCATCAGCCTCGTCGCCCACGGGCACCACGCTCTTGGCGCCGGTCAGCGAGTAGCCGTTGCCCGACTTGGTGGCCGTGGCCTCGCACACGTCGAGGCGGTAGCGCGCCTTGCGCTCCTGGTAGGCCAGCACCACGAGGGCCTGGCCGCCGGCGATGCGCGGCAGCCAGTTCTCCTTGGTGGCCGCGTCGGCGTAGCCACCGAGCACGGCGCCGGCGATCAGCGTCTGGGCGAAGGGCTCCAGCACGATGCCGCGGCCCAGTTCTTCCATCACGACCATGCCGGCCACCGGGCCCATGCCCAGGCCGCCGTCGTCCTCGCTGATGTACAGGCCGCCCAGGCCGAGCTCGGCCAGTTCGTCCCAGGCCTCGCGCGAGAAGCCGCCCTTGGCCTCGATGCCGCGGCGGCGCTCGAAGTCATAGCCCTTGTCGACCCACTTGCGAACGGCGTCGCGCAGCTGGTCCTGGTCTTCCGAAAAATTGAAATCCATGTTGGTGTCTCCTCAGCCCAGGACGGTTTGCGCCACGATGTTGCGCTGCACTTCGTTCGAGCCGCCGTAGATCGTGGTCTTGCGCATGTTGAAGAAGGTCGATGCCAGCGGTGCCAGCGCCGGGTTGCCGCCGGGGAAGTTGCCCTGCCAGCCGGCTTCCATGGCTTCGCGGATCAGCGGCAGCGAATAGGGGCCGCCGGCCAGCATCATCAGTTCGGCGTAGCGCTGCTGGATCTCGCTGCCGCGGATCTTGAGCAGGCCCGCGACGTCCAGCGAGTTCTTGCCCGAGGTGGCGGCGGAGAGCACGCGCAGCACCATCATCTCGAGGGCGACGATGTCGACTTCGAGCTTGGCGATCTCGTCGCGGAAGCGCAGGTCGTCGTACACGCCTTCGCTCTTGGCGATGCGCTTGAGGCGCTCGAGTTCGCGCTTGGCGCGGTTCACGTCGGCGATGTTGGTGCGCTCGTGCGAGAGCAGGTGCTTGGCGTAGGTCCAGCCCTTGTTCTCTTCGCCGATGAGGTTCTCGGCGGGCACTTCGACGTTGTCGAAGAACACCTCGTTCACCTCGACGCCGCCGTCGATCAGCTTGATCGGGCGCACGGTGACGCCGGGCGACTTCATGTCCAGCAGCAGGAAGCTGATGCCGGTCTGGGGCTTGCCTTCGTTGCTGGTGCGCACGAGGTTGAACATCCAGTCGCCGTGCTGGCCGAGCGTGGTCCAGGTCTTCTGGCCGTTGACGATGTACTTGTCGCCCTTGCGCTCGGCCTTGGTCTTGACCGAGGCCAGGTCGGAACCCGAGCCGGGTTCGCTGTAGCCCTGGCTCCACCAGACTTCGCCGCTGGCGATGCCGGGCAGGAAGCGCTTTTGCTGCTCGGCGTTGCCGAAGGCCATGATCACCGGGGCCACCATGACGGGGCCGAAGGGGATGATGCGCGGCGCGCCGGCCAGGGCGGTTTCTTCCTCGAACAGGTGGCGCTGCACGGCGGTCCAGCCGGGGCCGCCGAATTCCTTGGGCCAGCCGTAGCCCAGCCAGCCCTTCTTGCCGAGGATCTTGGCCCAGCCTTGCAGATCGTCGCGCGTCAGTTCGAGCGCGTTGTGCACCTTGTGCGAAATCTCCTGGGGGAGGTTGTCCTTGACCCATGCGCGAACTTCTTCGCGGAACTTCTGTTCTTCGGGTGTGAAGCTCAAATCCATGCGTGCCTCGCTGTGTTGATCGGTCCACCGCAGACGCGGGGGTGTCTCCGGAACTGCGAGTTTTAGCACGGTCGTGCTGCGATCCGGTGTCCGCGTCGCGACAAGCACGCCGGCGTGCGGGTCGACGGGAGGCTGATCGGGGTGTTGGCGGGGAACGGATAATCCCGGCCTCCCATGAAGAACATCGTGATCCTGATCTCCGGCGGCGGCTCGAACATGGCGGCCATCGTGCGCGCCGCCGAGCGCGACCGCTGGGCCGAGCGCTTCGGCGCGCGCATCGCCGCCGTCATCAGCAATAAGGCGCAGGCCGGCGGGCTGGCGCTGGCCGCGTCGCACGGCATCGCGACCGCCGTGGTGCCGCACCAGGCCTTCGACAGCCGCGAGGCCTTCGACGCGGCGCTGGCCGAGGCGGTCGACGCCCACGCGCCGGCGCTGGTGGTGCTGGCGGGCTTCATGCGCATCCTGACGCCCGGTTTCGTGGCCCGCTACGCGGGGCGGCTGGTGAACATCCACCCCTCGCTGCTGCCGGCCTTTCCGGGGCTGCACACGCACCAGCGTGCGATCGAGGCGGGCTGCAAGGTGGCGGGGGTGACGGTGCACCAGGTCACGGCCGAGCTCGACCACGGGCCGATCCTGGCGCAGGCCGTGGTGCCGGTGCTGCCGGACGACACGGCCGCCACGCTGGCCGCCCGGGTGCTGTCCCAGGAGCACCTGCTGTATCCGCGCGCCATCGCTGGATGGCTGTTGGATACATTGAGTCACAAAGCTTAAAGTTGTTTATATTGTTGGGTTTTCGGGAGCACAGAACTTTGAAAACCCAATCGCTACTGTTGACGTTGGCCACCGCGGCCCTGCTGGCCGCCTGCGCCGCTCCGGCCCCCGCGCCGGCACCGGGCGCCGCCGCGCCTGCGCCCGCCGCGCCGGCCGAACCCGTCTTCCAGTGCAACGCCGAAGGCGCCCGCTTTGCCGTGGGCCAGCAGGTGACGCCCCAGCTTGAAGCCGCCGCGCGCGCACGTGCCGGCGCCGGCACGGCACGGGTGCTCAAGCCGAACCAGGCGGTCACGATGGAACTCAACCCCGGACGGCTCAACATCAGCGTCGACGCGCGTGGCCGCGTCAAGGACGTTCACTGCGGCTGAGCGTCGATCGGGGTGAAGCGGCGCTGCGGGCGGCCGTCGATCTCGATGGTTTCCTCGAACATCGCGGCGGGCCGGACCCACAGGCCGCGGGCACCGTAGAGGGCGCGGTACAGCGTCATCGGCTCCAGCGTCTCGCTGTGGCGGACGGTGCCGATCACGTCGTACTCGCCGCCCTTGTAGTGGCGGTAGCGGCCGGGGGGCGTTTCGATCAGGGGAGGGAGGTCTTCGTCGTTCAACGGGGGCTTCTTTCTTCGGTAACAACTGTCGGATGAGTCTTTGACGGGAGTCGGATGGACCGTGCGGATTTTGTTCACCTGGTTCGCCTGAGCGAGCACGCGAGTGCGGACGACAGCGCGCGCTACCGGCGTGGCGTCGCGGCGTTCGCCGCGCTCGGCTACCTCTGGGTGCTGGCCTGCCTGGGGCTGGCGGTGGGCATTGTGGCCTGGGTGGTCGTGTCGGTGGCCGACGGGCGTTTCAACTTCACCCGCGGCTGGCTGCTCGTGTTCGCGCTGGGCCTGTTCTGGGCGACCCTGCGCGCGCTCTGGGTGCATTTCGACGAGCCCGACGGCGAGCCGCTCACGCGCGCCGACGCGCCCGGGCTGTTCGAGGCGCTGGACCGCATCCGCGAGCGCATCAAGGGGCCGCCGGTGCACCGCGTCTACCTGGACGACAACTTCAACGCCAGCATCAGCCAGGTGCCGCGCTTCGGCCTGTTCGGCGGTGCGCTCAACTCGCTGAGCATCGGCCTGCCGCTGCTGATGATGCTGGACCGGCAGCGCCTGCTGTCGGTGCTGGCCCACGAATACGGCCACCTGCGTGGCAACCACGGCCGCCTGAGCGCCTGGATCTACCGCACACGGCTGTCGTGGCTGCGGCTCGATGCCAGCCTGCAGCGCGACGAGGGCGTGATGGCGCTGGTGTCGCAGGCCTTCTTCCGCTGGTACTTCCCGCGCTTTGCCGCCAAGACCTTCGCGCTGGCCCGCCAGGACGAGTACGAGGCCGACCGCATCTCGGGCCGGCTGCTCGGCACCGCGGTGGCCGCGGCTGCGCTCACCGAAGTGGCCATCAAGGGCAACTGGTACGCCAGCGAGTTCTGGCCCTGGCATTGGGCGCGCGCCGAGCGCGAGCCGCTGCCGCCCGGCCCGTTCGCCGCCCTGCGGCAGCGCGCCCGCACGCCGCCGAGCGAGGAGTTCGCGCGCCAGGCGCTGCGCGAGGCGATGCGGCGCGTCAGCGACCTGGACGACACCCATCCGGTGCTGCGCGACCGGCTGGAAGCGCTGAACCAGAAGGCGGCGCTGCCGGCCTGGTCGCAGCGGCCCGCGCTGGACATGCTGGCCGACAAGCACAAGTGGATCTCGCACTTCGACAATGCCTGGCGCCGCGCCCACGCCGCCGACTGGAAGCAGCACCACGCGCACCGCTCGCGCATCCGCGAGCGCATCGCGGTGCTGGCGGCCCGCGGCGAGCGCAACACGCCCGACGAGATGGTCGAGTGGGCCGACGCCGAGCGCCGGCTCGACCCGGCGGCGCCGGTGCGTGCGCGCTACGAAAGCGCGCTGCGGATCGCGCCGGACCACCCGGGCGCGCTGCGCGGGCTGGCCCAGATGCTGCCCGCGCGCGAGCGCGCCGAACGCCTGGCCGTGCTCGAACGGCTGCACCAGTCGGGCGTGGCCAGCCGCTGGTGGGCGGCCAAGAACGCCGTCGCCTCGCTGGAGGACGCCGAAGCGGGGCCGCACGACGAGCAGGGGCTCAAGCTGTGGCGCGCGCGGCTCAAGGAGGCGGAGGAGGCCGAGGCGCGCGCCTGGGAAGAGATCACCGACACGCCGTTCTTCAGCCAGATTTCGCGTCACGACCTGAACGACCACGAGCTGGGCGAGCTGCGCGCCGACATCGCGCGCTGCCTGCCGGTGTCGCGGCTGTGGGTGGTGCGCAAGAACCTGCGCGAGTTCGCCTGGCGGCGGGCGTACATCGTGTTCGTCGAGGTGCCGGGGCTCGACGACGAGGACCGTTGGCACCTGTGCCGCGAACTCGAGCAGACCCTGACCCTGCCGGGGGCGGCGCTCGTGCTCTGGGCGGGGCATTCGCCCATGCTGGAAGACATCGAGCGGCAGGCCTTCGGAACCGTCTGGGTGCGCGGCGCCTGAGGCGTTTCGGCCGCGAGGCCGGCCGGCTGAGACAATCGGGGCTATGCATCCCAAAGCCCTGTTGGAGGCCACCGCCGATCTGGTCGGCCTGGTCCTGAAATTCGATCACCCGGCCGACCAGGTCGTTTCGCGCTTTTTCCGCGACCACCGCGAGTTCGGCCCGCGCGAGCGCGCGACGCTCGCCGAAACCGTCTACACCGTGCTTCGCAAGAAGCTGCTGTTCGACCACCTGTCGCCCTCGGGCAGCGGTTCGAAGGAGCGCCGCATGGCGATCCTGGGCTTTCACGGCCCGCGCGACTTCCTGAAGAGCGCGCTCAACGACACCGAGAAGCGCTGGCTCGACAACTGCGACGCCGTCAAGCCCGATGACCTGCTCGAACGCCATCGCCACAACCTGCCCGAATGGCTGGTCACGCCGCTCAAGGCGCAGCTGGGCGACGGTTTCTGGCCGATGGTCGAGAGCCTGCAGCAGCCGGCGCCGCTCGACCTGCGCGTCAATGCATTCACCGACAAGCGGGCCGAAGTGAAGGCGGAGCTTGCGAAGGCTGCTATCAAATCTGAAGTGACGCCGTTCTCGCCCTGGGGGCTGCGCATCGACGGCAAGCCCGCGCTGACCAAGCTCGACGCGTTCGTGCGCGGCGCCATCGAGGTGCAGGACGAGGGCTCCCAGCTGCTCGCGCTGCTGCTGGACGCCAAGCGCGGCGAAATGGTGGTCGATTTCTGCGCTGGCGCGGGCGGCAAGACCCTGGCCATCGGCGCGACCATGCGCAACACCGGCCGGCTCTACGCCTTCGACACCTCGGCCCATCGCCTGGACGCGCTCAAGCCGCGGCTGGCGCGCAGCAAGCTCTCGAACGTGCACCCGGCCGCGATCGCCCACGAGCGCGACGAGCGGATCAAGCGCCTGGCCGGCAAGATCGACCGCGTGTTGGTCGACGCGCCCTGTTCGGGGCTCGGCACGCTGCGCCGCAACCCCGACCTCAAATGGCGGCAATCGGCCAAGTCGGTGGCCGAATTGACGGCCAAGCAGACCGCCATCCTGCAAAGCGCGGCGCGGCTCGTGAAGTCGGGCGGTCGGCTGGTGTACGCCACCTGCAGCGTGCTGCCGGAGGAAAACGAGGCCATCGCCGAGGCTTTTGCCGCTGCGAACCCCGATTTCGTGCCCATGGATGCCGCGGAATTGCTCCAGGCGCTCAAGGTGGAGGGCGCCGAAACCCTCTGCGCGGGTGGGGAAGACGGCCGCCGCTACCTGCGGTTGTGGCCGCATCGCCACGCCACCGACGGCTTTTTTGCCGCCGTGTGGAACCGGAAATAGGCGCGGGGCTCCAAACTAGGGTAAATCTGCGGTGTGACAGAAGGACAAAAGGCCTCGTTTTGGCCCTGACATCCTAAAATCGCGGGTTACCTGAAGGCTGCACCTTCGTGTGGCCATGGAGTACCTGACTCAATGATGCTTCCTGACTCCGCCGTTCTGAACGCGGTCATCCAATGGCTCGGACACGGCCTGTGGGACATTGCCTGGTGGCAAGTCGTGCTGTACACGCTCGTCACCACGCACATCACCATCGCAGCGGTCACGATCTTTCTGCACCGCACGCAGACGCACAAGGCGATGGACCTCGGTCCGATCCCCTCGCACTTCTTCCGTTTCTGGCTCTGGCTCGGCACCGGCATGGTGACGAAGGAATGGGTCGCCATCCACCGCAAGCACCACGCGAAGTGCGAAACCGTCGACGACCCGCACAGCCCGCAGGTCAAGGGCATCGACGAAGTCTTCTGGCGCGGCGCCGAGCTGTACCGCAAGGAATCGAAGAACAAGGAAACGATGGAGCGCTACGGTCACGGCACGCCCGATGACTGGATCGAGCGCAACCTGTACACGCGCTACAGCTGGCAAGGCGTGGGCCTGATGCTGGTGATCAACCTGGCGCTGTTCGGCGCGCTCGGCCTGACCGTGTGGGCGGTCCAGATGCTCTGGATCCCGATCACCGCCGCCGGCATCATCAACGGCATCGGCCACTACTGGGGCTACCGCAACTTCGAGGCGTCCGACGCCAGCCGCAACATCATGCCCTGGGGCCTGATCATCGGTGGCGAAGAGCTGCACAACAACCACCACACGTACCCGACCTCGGCCAAGTTCTCGGTCAAGAAGTACGAGTTCGACATCGGCTGGGTCTACATCCAGGTGTTCCAGAAGCTCGGCTGGGCCAAGGTCAAGAAGGTGCCGCCGAAGATGCAGATGGGCGACATCCAGCCCGTGGCCAACGAGAAGACGCTCGAGGCCGTCATTGCCAACCGCTACGAAGTGATGGCCGGCTACGCCCGCGAAATGCGCCGCGCGACCAGCGAAGAAATCGACGTGCTGAAGGCCAAGGGCGCCGACCTGTCGGTGCTCAAGGCGGCCAAGCGCTGGCTGCATCGCGACGACGACAAGGTGCCCGCCTCGGCGCGCACCCATCTGGTGCAGGCCCGTGCCGCGCACCCGGTGCTCGACAAGATGGTCACGATGCGCGAAGAGCTGCGTCAGCTCTGGCTGAACACCTCGCAATCGCGCGAGCAGCTGGCGGCCGACCTGGCGGCTTGGTGCCACCGTGCGGAAGCCAGCGGCATTGCCGGCCTGCGCGAGTTCTCGACCCGCCTGCGCGCTGCGCGCGCCTGACGAAGAGCAAAGGGCCGGCGCCTCCCGCGCTGCTGCTCTTGCCCAGTGAAGAAGCCGACCTGCGGGTCGGCTTTTTTTGTGCCTGCCTTTTTCTGCTTTCACAAAAACGACAGGCAATAAAAAACCCGCTGGGTGAGCAGCGGGTTTTTTGGGGAGAACAGGCCGAATTACTTCAGCTTGATTTCCTTGTATTCGACGTGCTTGCGCGCCTTGGGGTCGAACTTCATGATCGACATCTTTTCAGGCATCGTCTTCTTGTTCTTGCTCGTCGTGTAGAAGTGGCCGGTACCCGCGGTGGATTCCAGCTTGATCTTTTCGCGTCCGCCTTTGCTCGTTGCCATGATTCAGCTCCTTAAGCTTGGCCGCGGGCACGCAGGTCTGCGAGCACGGCATCGATACCGTTCTTGTCGATCAGGCGCAGTGCAGCGCTCGAAACGCGCAGGCGAACCCAACGGTTTTCGGTCTCGACCCAGAAACGGCGGTATTGCAGGTTCGGCAGGAACCGGCGCTTGGTTTTGTTGTTGGCGTGGGAAACGTTGTTTCCGACCATCGGGCCTTTGCCCGTTACGTCGCATACGCGTGCCATGTGGACACTCTTTCTTGAACAGCTGGCACCGGCGCAATCGTGGCGATTGCAGGGTGTTTTACAGCTTGACCTCGCCAGAAACGGGTGGCGGTACCCCGGATTTGCCGCAACCCGACTCCCGGTGGGAGGTAGGCCCTGTTTCGGCAAAGCCTCGGATTATAGCCCTTTCGGGCTCAGCGAGGCCGGGGACCATCGCAGATACGGGAAATCCGGTCGCGCTGGCCGGTGGCCGGCGCCCCGTTCCCCGTGGGGATAGGCCTCAGTGCTCTTCGAGGAAGCGTTGCGCGTCCAGGGCGGCCATGCAGCCCGTGCCGGCGCTGGTGATGGCCTGGCGGTAGATGTTGTCCTGCACGTCGCCGGCCGCGAACACGCCGGGCACGCTGGTCATCGTCGCGAAGCCCTTCAGGCCCGAGCGGGTCAGGATGTAGTTGTCCTTCATTTCCAGCTGGCCCTGGAAGATGTCGGTGTTCGGGTGATGGCCGATCGCGATGAAACAGCCCTTGAGCGTGATCTCTTCGGTCGCGCCGGTCTGCGTGTTCTTGATGCGGATGCCCGTCACGCCCGTGCCGTCACCGAGCACCTCGTCGAGCTGGTTGTGCAGCTTCAGCACGATCTTGCCTTCGGCTACTTTTTCCATGACCTTGTCGATCAGGATCGGCTCGGCGCGGAACTTGTCGCGGCGATGCACGAGTGTGACCTTGTTTGCAATGTTGGAGAGGTACAGCGCCTCCTCGACGGCCGTGTTGCCGCCGCCGATCACACAGACCTCCTGCTCGCGGTAGAAGAAGCCGTCGCAGGTCGCGCAGGCGGAGACGCCGCGGCCCATGAACTTCTCTTCGGAATCCAGGCCCAGGTACTTGGCCGATGCGCCCGTGGCGATGATCAGCGAGTCGCAGGTGTAAGTGCCGCTGTCGCCCGTGAGCGTGAACGGGCGCTTGCTCAGGTCGACCTTGTTGATGTGGTCGAACACGATCTGCGTCTTGAAGCGTTCGGCGTGCTCGAGAAAGCGTTGCATCAGCTCCGGGCCCTGCACGCCGTGCACGTCGGCCGGCCAGTTGTCGACCTCGGTGGTGGTCATGAGTTGACCGCCTTGCGCGATGCCCGTGATGAGCAAAGGCTGGAGGTTGGCGCGTGCGGCGTAGACGGCGGCGGTGTAGCCGGCCGGGCCGGAGCCCAGAATGAGAACCTTGGCGTGTTGGGGTGCGGACATGAGTAGAAAACCTAGGATGGACGCTGCGGCAGCGTGTACATTTTCAGGGTGGTAGCGATACGTGGGGAGTATCACCGCCCGGTTCAACACCGGGTGCACGGTGTTTTCAATGCGCGCGATTGTAGTAATCCATGGGCTCAGCATCAGGATCACATCGCGCGCTGTTTCAGGGATTGATTAATGTCGATGCTGTCCAACCTTGAATTGCTTCGGCGCGTTCCATTGTTCGCGTCGTTGACGGCCTCGCAGTCCGCAAGCATTGCGGATGCGATCATCAAGAAGCGCTTCAAACGCGCCGAGGTCGTCGTGGAGCAGGGCAAGAAATCCGATGCGCTGTACATCATCCTGACCGGCCGCGCCCGCGTCACGAGCGCCGACAGCCGTGGCCGCGAGGTGATCCTGGCCACGCTGCACCCCGGCGACTACCTCGGCGAGATGAGCCTGATCGACGACGAGCCGCATTCGGCCACCGTGCGCACCGAAATCCAGTGCGACGTGCTCATGCTGGGCCGCGACGCCTTCGCGCGCTGCCTGCCCGAGAACTCCTCGATGGCCTACAACATCATGCGCGGCCTGGTGCAGCGCCTGCGCCACGCCGACCGCAAGATCGAGTCGCTGGCGCTGATGGACGTGTACGGTCGCGTCGCCCGCGCGCTGCTCGAGTTCGCCAGCCAGGATGGCATGGGCAACCTCAAGGTCCGCGACAAGATCTCCCGCCAGGACCTGGCCAAGATGGTCGGCGCGTCGCGCGAAATGGTGAGCCGCGTCATGAAGGACCTGGAAGAGCGCGGTTTCGTGCAGTCCCAGGAAGACGGCTCGGTGATCATCAAGGACCGGCTCCTGACGCTGACCTGAGCCCATAGGCCGGGCGCTTTCGGCGTCCACGGCCTTTTGTTGTAGTGTTCGGGGCGGCCGGCCTGCGTTTTTTCGGGCCGGGCGCCGTGCTTTTCATGACCTATTCGCTCCATACGCTTCAATCGTCCTCTTCTTCTTCCGCTGCCGAAGGGCAACCCGTGCGCCTGCGCGCCCTGCGCTTCGCCCACGAAATCACCTTGATCGCCGGGTTCGCAGCCCTTCTGTTCTGGCTGCTGGCGATGCTGAGCTTCACCCCGTCCGATGCCGCCTGGTCGACCTCGGGCACGGGCGGTGAGATCAAGAACTGGGGCGGCCGCATCGGCGCCTGGCTGGCCGATGGCAGCTACTTCCTTGCCGGCTATTCCGTCTGGTGGTGCCTTGCGGCGGGCCTGCGCGCGTGGCTCTCGTCGCTGGCCGGCTGGCTGCGCGGCGGCGAACCGACGCCGGCGGTCGAACAGCCCCCGCGCGGTCGCTTCAACCGCAGCCGGCTGGCTTTCTGGTTCGGCCTGGTCCTGCTGCTGTGCGCGAGCGCGGTGCTCGAATGGTCGCGCCTGTACCGCCTCGAATCGCACCTGCCGGGTTCGGGCGGTGGCGCCCTGGGCTACCTCGTGGGACCGGCGAGCGTGCGTTGGCTGGGCTTCACGGGCTCGGCGCTGGTCGCCATCGCCGGCGGCGTGATCGGTTCGGCGCTGGTGTTCCGTTTCTCCTGGAGCCTGATCGCCGAGCGCATCGGCGCGCGGGCTTATTCGTTGTTCGAGTCGCGCCGTGAAAAGCGCGAAATGGCCGCCGACATCGCCATGGGCAAGCAGGCCGCACGCGAACGCGCCGGCGACGAGGAAGAGCTGGCGCCCGCGCCGCGCGCCAAGAAAATGCGCCCCAGCAAGGAGGCCGCGTTCGGCGACGCCGGCCCTCTCGAGCCGAGCTTCGACGACGAAGAGGAAGAAGTCGCGCCCAAGCGCCGCCCCGCATCGCCGCCCGTGCAGATCGAGCCCGCGATGACCGAGGTGCCCCGCAGCGATCGCGTCGTCAAGGAGCGCCAGAAGCCGCTCTTCAAGGAACTGCCCGACAGCAAGCTGCCGCAGGTCGACCTGCTCGACGCCGCGCTGGTGCGCCAGGAAACGGTGTCCTCCGACACGCTCGAGATGACCTCGCGCATGATCGAGAAGAAGCTCAAGGACTTCGGCGTCGAGGTGCGCGTGGTGCTCGCCTCGCCCGGCCCCGTCATCACGCGCTACGAGATCGAGCCCGCCACCGGCGTCAAGGGCTCGCAGATCCTCGGCCTGGCCAAAGACCTGGCGCGTTCGCTCTCGCTGGTGTCGATCCGCGTGGTCGAGACCATCCCGGGCAAGAACTACATGGCGCTCGAGCTGCCGAACGCCAAGCGCCAGTCGATCAAGCTCAGTGAAATCCTGGGCTCGCAGGTCTACAACGAGGGCAAGTCGATGCTCACGATGGGCCTGGGCAAGGACATCATCGGCAACCCCGTGGTGGCCGACCTCGCGAAGATGCCGCACGTGCTGGTGGCCGGTACCACCGGTTCGGGCAAGTCGGTCGGTATCAACGCGATGATCCTGTCGCTGCTCTACAAGGCCGAGGCACGCGACGTCCGCCTGCTCATGATCGACCCGAAGATGCTCGAAATGTCGGTCTACGAAGGCATCCCGCACCTGCTGGCGCCCGTGGTCACCGACATGCGCCAGGCGGCGCACGGCCTGAACTGGTGCGTGGCCGAGATGGAGCGCCGCTACAAGCTCATGAGCAAGCTCGGCGTGCGCAACCTGGCCGGCTACAACACCAAGATCGACGAAGCCAAGGCGCGCGAGGAGTTCATCTACAACCCCTTCAGCCTCACGCCGGACGATCCGGAACCGCTCAAGCGCGAGCCGCACATCGTGGTCATCATCGACGAGCTGGCCGACCTGATGATGGTGGTCGGCAAGAAGATCGAAGAGCTGATTGCCCGCCTTGCGCAAAAGGCCCGCGCCGCCGGCATCCACCTGATCCTGGCCACGCAGCGCCCCAGCGTCGACGTGATCACCGGCCTCATCAAGGCCAACATCCCCACGCGCATCGCGTTCTCGGTGGGCTCCAAGATCGACAGCCGCACCATCCTCGACCAGATGGGCGCCGAGGCGCTGCTGGGCATGGGCGACATGCTCTACATGGCCAGCGGCACGGGCCTGCCGATCCGCGTGCACGGCGCCTTCGTGAGCGACGAGGAAGTGCACCGCGTGGTGGCCTACCTCAAGAGCCAGGGCGAGCCCGACTACATCGAAGGCGTGCTCGAAGGCGGCACGGTCGATGGCGACGGTGACGGCGACCTGCTCGGCGGCGGCGACGGCGAAAAGGACCCGATGTACGACCAGGCGGTCGAGGTCGTGCTCAAGAACCGCAAGGCCAGCATCTCGCTGGTGCAGCGCCACCTGAAGATCGGCTACAACCGCGCCGCGCGCCTCGTCGAGGACATGGAAAAAGCCGGCCTCGTGAGCGCCATGAGCGGCAGCGGCCAGCGCGAGATCCTCGTGCCCGCGCGCCAGGCGGAGTGACCCGCCGGCGCACCATCGACGACGACCCCCATCACCACCGCGCCAGGACTGGTTACGTGCTGAGAGGCAATTTGCAAACGCGCACCAGTGCCGCTGCAAATCTTCATCAAAGCCTACAGATGCCGGCATCTGCGGCGGGTAGTGTCGATGGACATCGCAGCAACGTTTTTCCGAGGAATCCCCCATGAAGAAAACCCGCCTCTGGCTGTTGGCCGGCCTGATCTGCACGGTGGCCGGCAGTGCCTGGGCCGACGGGCTCGAAAGCCTCGAAGCCTTCGTGAAGACCGTCAAGTCCGGCCGCGCCGAGTTCACCCAGACCGTGACGGCCCCGCCGCGCGAGGGCCAGCCGGGCCGCGTGAAGACCTCGACCGGCACCTTCGAATTCCATCGCCCCGGCAAATTCAAGTTCGACTATCGCAAGCCCTTTGCCCAGAGCATCGTGGCCGACGGCAAGACGCTCTGGCTCTACGACGCCGATCTGAACCAGGTCACGCAGCGCACCCAGGCGCAGGCGCTGGGTTCGACGCCCGCCGCGCTGATTGCCTCCGCCGCCGACCTGCGCGCCCTGCAGGCCGATTTCGCGCTGGAAGCCGCGCCCGAGCGCGACGGCCTGCAGTGGGTCAAGGCCACGCCGAAGAACAAGGACGGCCAGCTGCAGAGCGTGATGGTCGGCTTCCAGGGTGACGCGCTCGCGGCCCTCGAGATCCTGGACAGCTTCGGCCAGCGCTCGGTGCTCAAGTTCAGCAAGGTCGAGGTGAACCCGGCCTTGCCCGCCAGCACCTTCGACTTCAAGGCGCCCGCGGGTGCCGACGTGCTCAAGCAGTAATCACCCTCAGCAGGACAGTCCCCGGTTTGGCCCCGCGCACCCACCAGCCCCTCGCCGAGCGCCTGCGTCCCAAGACGCTCGGCGAAGTGATCGGCCAGCAGCACCTGCTCGGTCCGGGCATGTCGCTGCGCATCGCCTTCGAGTCGGGCCAGCCGCACTCCTGCATCCTCTGGGGGCCGCCGGGCACCGGCAAGACCACCATCGCGCGGCTCATGGCCGACGCCTTCGACGCGCAGTTCCTGAGCATCAGCGCGGTGCTGGGCGGCGTGAAGGACATCCGCGAGGCGGTCGAGCAGGCCACGGCCGCGCGCGACGGGCTCACGCAGCAGCGCACCATCGTCTTCGTCGACGAGGTGCACCGCTTCAACAAGAGCCAGCAGGACGCGTTCCTGCCGCACGTCGAGTCGGGCCTGTTCACGTTCATCGGCGCGACCACCGAGAACCCGTCGTTCGAAGTCAATTCGGCCTTGCTGTCGCGGGCGGCGGTGTACGTGCTGCAGTCGCTCAACGAAGGCGACCTGAAGCAGATCGTCGCCAAGGCGCAAGCGATCCAGGCGGTTCCGGCCATCGACGAGGCGGCCATCGACCGCCTGGTCGCCTACGCGGACGGCGACGCGCGCCGCCTGCTCAACACGCTGGAGACGCTGGCGGTTGCGGCCGGCGCCGAGAAGCTCACGAACATCACCGACGAGTGGCTGCTGCGCGTGCTCGGCGAGCGCATGCGCCGCTACGACAAGGGCGGCGAGCAGTTCTACGACACCATCAGCGCGCTGCACAAATCGGTGCGCGGCAGCGACCCCGACGCCGCACTCTACTGGTTCGTGCGCATGCTCGACGGTGGCGCCGACCCGCGCTACATGGCGCGCCGCCTGGTGCGCATGGCCAGCGAAGACATCGGCCTGGCCGATCCGCGCGCGCTGCGCCTGGCGCTCGATGCGGCCGAGGTCTACGAGCGCCTGGGTACCCCCGAAGGCGAGCTGGCACTGGCGGAATGCGTGGTCTACCTGGCCATCGCGCCCAAGTCCAACGCGGTCTACAAGGCCTACAACGCGGTGCGCGCGCTGGTGAAGAAAGACAGCACGCGCCCGGTCCCGATGCACCTGCGCAATGCGCCGACCAAGCTCATGAAGGAGCTCGACTACGGCAAGGGGTACCGCTACGCGCACGACGAGGAGGGCGGTTTCGCCGCCGGCGAGCGCTACCTGCCCGAGGGCCTGGAAGGCCAGGTGTTCTACGAACCGGTCGAGCGTGGACTCGAAATCCGCATCGCGGAAAAGCTGCGCGAACTGCGTCGCCTCAACACAAATTCAGATCGCTGATACAGGTTTGCGCATCTGCATGACTTCACGCGCATACAGCATGAAGTGAGCGGGTAAACCCCGGTCATCCCGCCCCAAAACAGCGCCGGGGCGTGTCTACAATCCCGCCCACCAAATCTGCCGGCGACACATGTTGGCTGGTTTTTTGCTTGTCAAGCCAGTGGCGCCAAACCGGTGCCTCGGTAGGTGAATGGCACCCGCAAGGTGCAACACATAGGGAATCGCGTTATGGAAATATTGCTGCAGCAGATCATCAACGGTCTGGTTCTCGGCAGCATGTATGCCTTGATAGCCTTGGGCTACACCATGGTGTACGGCATCATCAATCTGATCAATTTTGCGCACGGTGAAGTGCTGATGGTGGGGGCGCTCACAAGCTGGACCATCATCGGGCTCATGAAGGACGGAATGCCCAACACACCGGGCTGGCTGATCCTCTTCGTTGCGCTGATCATTGCCTGCGTCGTCGCGGCAAGCCTCAACTTCGTGATCGAGAAAGTGGCCTACCGGCCGCTGCGCAACAGCCCCAAGCTCGCACCGCTCATCACCGCCATCGGCGTGTCGATCCTGCTGCAGACGCTGGCCATGATCATCTGGAAGCCCACCAACAAGGCGTATCCCAACCTCCTGCCGACCGACCCCATCCACGTGGGCGGCGCCGTGATCTCGCCCACGCAGGTCATGATCCTCAGCGTCACGGCGTTCTCGCTCGTGATCCTGATGTGGCTGGTCAACTACACCAAGCTCGGCCGCGCGATGCGCGCCACCGCCGAGAACCCGCGCGTCGCGGCGCTCATGGGCATCCGGCCCGACATGGTCATCTCGGCCACCTTCATCATCGGCGCCGTGCTCGCGGCCATCGCCGGCGTGATGTACGCCTCCAACTACGGTATCGCGCAACACGCGATGGGCTTCCTGCCCGGCCTCAAGGCCTTCACGGCGGCCGTGTTCGGCGGCATCGGCAACCTGGCCGGCGCGGTGGTCGGCGGCATTCTGCTCGGCCTCATCGAGGCCATCGGCTCCGGCTACATCGGCACCCTCACGGGTGGCGTGCTGGGCAGCAACTACAGCGACATCTTCGCTTTCATCGTGCTGATCGTGATGCTCACGCTGCGGCCTTCGGGTCTGCTCGGCGAGCGCGTGGCGGACCGGGCCTGAGGAGCAGCACACCATGAAGAACAGCAAGAACCTCGCGCTCTACATCCTCGGCGTGGTCGCCGTGCTGGCGCTGCCGATCCTGTTGCAGACCCAGGGCAACGCCTGGGTGCGCATCGCCGACATCGCATTGCTCTACGTGATGCTCGCGCTCGGCCTGAACATCGTGGTCGGCTATGCCGGCCTGCTCGACCTCGGCTACGTGGCCTTCTTTGCGGTCGGCGCGTACCTCTACGCGCTGATGGGTTCGTCGCACCTCTCGGACACCTTTCCGTGGTTCAAGGCGATGTTCCCGAACGGGCTGCACACCTCGCTCTTGATCGTGGTTCCACTCGCGCTGGTGGTGGCCGGGGTGCTCGGCGCGATGCTGGGGGCGCCCACGCTGAAGCTGCGCGGCGACTACCTCGCGATCGTCACGCTCGGCTTCGGTGAAATCATCCGGGTGTTCCTGAACAACCTGGACCAGCCGATCAACATCACCAACGGGCCGAAGGGCATCACGGCGATCGACTCCATCAAGTTCTGGGGGCTGGACCTCGGCAAGGCGTGGAAGTTCGACGGCTTCACGATCTCCTCGGTCACGCTGTACTACTACCTGTTCCTGGCGCTGGTGGTGGCCACCATCATCATCTCGCACCGCCTGCAGATCTCGCGCATCGGCCGCGCCTGGATGGCCATCCGCGAAGATGAAATCGCTGCCAAGGCGATGGGCATCAACACCCGCAACATGAAGCTGCTGGCCTTCGGCATGGGCGCCAGTTTCGGCGGCGTGTCGGGCGCGATGTTCGCAGCCTTCCAGGGCTTCGTGTCACCCGAGTCCTTCAGCCTGATGGAGTCGGTGATGATCGTCGCCATGGTCGTGCTCGGCGGCCTCGGGCACCTGCCCGGCGTCATCCTGGGCGCCGTGCTGCTGGCCGCGCTGCCCGAAGTGCTGCGCTACGTGGCCGGCCCGCTGCAGGCGATGACCGACGGCCGCCTCGACGCGTCCATCCTGCGCCAGCTGTTCATCGCGCTGGCCATGATCGTCATCATGCTGATGCGCCCGCGTGGCCTGTGGCCGTCGCCGGAACACGGCAAGACGCTGACCAAGAAGAACGGCGCGCCCGTCGACCCGACCCATGCGGCCGTGGCGCCCGGAACGCTCCAGACCCACGCACCGGGCATCGACAGCCCCGCTGACGAAGTGCCGGGTGCGGCATCGCGTCCCATGTCCATCAATCCGTGAGCCAAGGACACACAGACATGACGACAGACACCATCCTCGACGTTCGCGGCATCTCCAAGCGTTTCGGCGGGCTGCAGGCCCTCTCGGACGTGGGCATCACCATCAAGCGCGGCCAGGTCTACGGCCTGATCGGGCCCAACGGCGCCGGCAAGACGACCTTCTTCAACGTGATCACCGGGCTGTACACGCCCGACAGCGGCACCTTCGAACTGGCCGGCAAGCCTTACCAGCCGACGGCCGTGCACGAAGTGGCCAAGGCCGGCATCGCGCGCACCTTCCAGAACATCCGCCTCTTCGCCGAAATGACGGCCCTGGAGAACGTGATGGTCGGGCGCCACATCCGTACGCACTCCGGCGTGTTCGGCGCCATGCTGCGCACCAAGGGCTTCAAGGCCGAGGAAGCGGCCATCGCCAAGCGCGCGCAGGAGCTGCTCGACTACGTGGGCATCGGCAAGTTCGCCGACTACAAGGCGCGCACGCTGAGCTACGGCGACCAGCGCCGCCTCGAGATCGCGCGCGCCCTGGCCACCGACCCCCAGCTCATCGCGCTGGACGAACCGGCCGCCGGCATGAACTCGACCGAGAAGGTCCTGCTGCGCGAGCTCATCGACCGCATTCGCAAGGACAACCGCACGATCCTGATCATCGAACACGACGTCAAGCTCATCATGGGCCTGTGCGACCGCGTCACCGTGCTCGACTACGGCAAGCAGATTGCCGAGGGCAACCCGGTCGAGGTACAGAAGAACGAAAAGGTGATCGAGGCCTACCTCGGCACCGGAGGACACTGAGATGAGCACCGCAGAAGCAACGATGGCAACCGCGACGGCACCGGCCGCCGCCAAGGCCGCAGGCAAGAACCTGCTCAAGGTCCGTGGGCTGAAGGTGGGCTACGGCGGCATCCAGGCCGTGAAGGGCGTGGACTTCGACGTGTTCGAGGGCGAGCTGGTCTCGCTCATCGGCTCCAACGGCGCCGGCAAGACCACCACCATGAAGGCCATCACCGGCACGCTGCCGGCCGGCGCGGGCGACATCGAGTTCCTGGGCCGCAGCATCAAGGGCCGCGGCGCCTGGGACCTGGTGGGCGAGGGCCTCGTGATGGTGCCCGAGGGCCGCGGCGTGTTCACGCGCATGACGATCACCGAGAACCTGCAGATCGGCGCCTACATCCGCAACGACAAGGCCGAGATCGCCAGCGACATGGAGCGCGTGTTCGTGACCTTCCCGCGCCTGCGCGAGCGCAAGGACCAGCTGGCCGGCACGATGTCCGGTGGCGAACAGCAGATGCTGGCCATGGGCCGCGCGCTCATGGCGCGTCCGAAGGTGCTGCTGCTCGACGAGCCCACCATGGGCCTGTCGCCGATCATGTGCGACAAGATCTTCGAGGTGGTGCAGACCGTGGCGTCGCAAGGCGTCACGATCCTGCTGGTGGAGCAGAACGCCAACCGCGCGCTGCAACTGGCCGACCGTGGCTACGTCATGGAGTCGGGCCTCATCACGATGAACGGCGACGCCAAGGAACTGCTGCGCGACCCGCGCGTGCGCGCCGCCTACCTCGGCGAGTAAGCGCCGCAAGCGCCAACCGGCCAGCACCGCAGAGCGCGGTGGCTGGCCGTTTTTTCGTCTGGTCCTATCCCATCATCGCGGCGGCGGCCTTGATCGCCTCGCGGATGCGCCCGTAGGTGCCGCAGCGGCACACGTTCTCGATGGCGTCGATGTCGGCGTCCGTCGGGGTGCGGGTGCGGCGCAGCAGGTCGACCGCGGCCATGATCTGGCCCGGCTGGCAGAAGCCGCACTGCGGCACGTCCAGGTTCATCCAGGCCTGCTGCACCGGGTGCAGCGTGTTGCCGTTGGCCAGGCCCTCGATGGTCGTCACCTGGCGCCCGCGCACGTCGGACACGCGCACCGAGCAGGTCGTCACGGCCTTGCCGTCGACGTGGCAGGTGCAGGCCTTGCACACGTTGATGCCGCAGCCGTACTTCGGGCCGGTGATGCCGAGCTTGTCACGCAGCACCCACAGCAGCGCCAGGTCGTCGGGCGCTTCGACGTCGACGTTCTGGCCGTTCACCTTGAAAGATTGCACAGGCATGGCGGGTCTCCTCAGGCGGGGATCGGAACGTTGACGGGCGTGGGCAGCTTGCCCGGCGGGATCGGCGTGAAGTCGACCGGAAAGTTCAGCGGGAAGCTGCGCGGCTTGATGCCGGTGGCGCGCCCGTAGGCGTTGGCAATGGCGCCCGAACTCGCCGACAGGCCGACCTCGCCCAGCCCGCCGATGGCCTCGCCGTTGGCCGGCAGGATGATGATCTTCACGTCCTTCGGGTAGTGCTTCATGCGCGAGAAGTGGTACTGCGAGTAGCTGCCTTCCAGCGGCAGGCCGTTCTGGATGTGCAGCCCCGCCGACAGCACCAGCGCGATCGATTCGCACAGGCCGCCCTGCAGCTGCGCCTCGATACCCGAGGGGTTGATCGGCGTGCCGACGTCGATGGCGATGGTCGCGCGCACCACGCGGGCCTGCGCCGGCACGCGCGCGTCGATCTCGACGATGCAGGCCGTGAACGACTTCGACTCCTGGTGCACGCCCACGCCCTGCGCAAAGCCCGCCGGCATCGCCTTGCCCCATTGCGCGGCCTCCGCCACCGCCTTCAGCACCGCGCGGGCACGCGGCAGGCGCAGGTACTCGAGCCGGAAGGCGACCGGGTCCTTGCGCGCGGCGCGGGCCATCTCGTCGACCAGGATCTCTTCCACCAGCCGCGCGGGCTGGATGTGCACCGAGCGGTAGGAGCAGGTGTTCATGTCCATCGGCACGGGCGTCAGCAGCTTGGTCGTGACGCCGAAGTTGTACGGCGAGGTCACCATGGTCTTGAACATCACCTGCTCGATCGCGAAGTTGCCCACCGTCTGCGGGAAGGCGTTGGGCAGCGCGATGGCGGCGGCCTCGAGCATGTTGCCGAAGCCGTGGCGCGTGTCCAGCCGCACGCTGGCGATGCGCTGCTCGAAGGCGATGACCTGGCCCAGCAGCATCGTGGCGCGCGCCTTCTGGTAGATCGGCGGGCGGATGCGCGTGTGGCGCATGTCGTCGGTGCGGTGGTACATCAGGCGGCAGGGGCGCCCCAGCGCCTTCGACACCTGGATCGCCTGCAGCACCGGGTCCCAGAACAGGCGCCGCCCGAAGGAGCCGCCCGAGGGCACCGCATGCACGACGACCTTGTTCAGCGGCAGGCCCAGCTCGGCGGCCACCGCCTGCTGGGTGACGATGGGACTTTGCAGCCCGGCCCAGATTTCGGCGCGATCCGCTCGCACATCGGCAATCGCGCATTCGACTTCCATCGGGCAGTGCGCGGCCGGCGCGAACTCGAACTCGGCCTCGACCGTCAGCGCGCCCAGCGGCGGCAGTGCAAAGGGCAGCAGCGACGACTTCAGCTTGCGCATGATGGTGGCGTTCGACTCGCCGTCGAGCGGGCCGGCGGCCCAGGTCACGTCGAGCGCGTTCACGGCGGCCCAGGCCTGGCCGAAGGTCTCGGCCATCACCGCCACGCCGGGCGGCGTCGGCGTGATGCCGTTGGTGGCGGGAATCGGCACCACGCCGATCACGCCCGGCATGCCCATCACCGTGTTCAGGTTGTTGATGCCAACGAACTTGCCGTTGATGGTCGGCGGGCGCCGCACCATCGTCGGCTTGGCATTGGGCACCGCCTGGTCGAGCGTGAACTTCTTGCGCCCGGTGACGATGTCCAGCGCATCGAGCCGCGTCACGCGCTGGCCGACCACCGAAGGCGTCGAGCCCGAGAGCAGGCCGCCGAGGCCGCCCAGCACCGGCATGCCGGCGTGCATCGAGCGCACGCTCGACGAGCCGCCCGTGAGCTGGTTCCAGATCAGCTCGGGGCTCGCGTCGGCCGAGGTGACTTCGATGGCACTCAGCGGCAGGCGCAGCTTGTCGGCCAGCATCATGGCGCTGGCCGTGGCGATGCCCTGGCCCACTTCGAGGCGCGGCAGCGCCAGGCGCACGCGGCCGTCGCCGGTGTTCGTCACCTTCACCAGCGGCATGGTCGGCAGCGACGTGAGCGTGACCGCGTCGCCGATGTCGATCAGGTCGGTGGTGTCGGGCGGGGTCATGGGCAGCAGCGCAGCGACTGCAGAGGCGGGCGCTGTGAGGGCGCCGAGCCCGGCGATGCCGGCCGCCGCCGATGCCAGCGGCGCGGCCGTGGCGTAGCCCAGCACGTCGCGCCGGCGCAGGCCGCGCGCATCCCCGCCGTCGGGTCCGCGCGCGGGGCGCGGGTCCTTGTTCGAACGCTTCATCGTTGTCTCCTTGTTGTTTGGCGAACGCGGATGACTGTGGCACCATCGCCGCGCCGAAGATGTCGTTGCAACGACATTTCTTACGGACCCCGCCGACCGGCGCCTGCGACGGATCGGCCGATGCGATGTCACGAGGGACGACAGCAGGAGGCGCGATGTCGAACGCGTTGGAGAACATGCTTCGCGAGAGCCTGTGGGCGCGCGCGCTCACGGACGACGAACTCGACCGCGTCGTCCAGGAGTCGCACGAGCGCGTGGTGCCGGCCGGCGGCTTCGTCGTGCGGCGCGGCGAGCCGGCCGATCACTGGATCGGCGTGATCGACGGCCTCATGAAGATGTCGGTGTCGCTGCCCGACGGGCGCGTGTCCACCTTCACCGGCGTGACCGCCGGCGGCTGGGGCGGCGAAGGCTCGCTGCTCACCCCCGGATGCTGGCGCTACGACGGCGTGGCGCTGCGGCCTACGCGCGTGGCCTGCGTGCCGCGACACAGCTTCGAGCGGCTGATGTCCACCAGCATCGACTTCAATCGGTTTCTGTTGTTACACATCAATGCGCGGCTGAGCCTGTTCATCGGCCTCATGGAATTCGATCGGCTGCTCGGCCCCGACGCGCGCGTGGCGCGTTGCCTGGCCAGCCTGTTCGACCCCATCCTCTATCCGCGCGCCACCCGCTTCGTGCGGTTGAGCCAGGACGAGATCGGCCTCTTGTCGGCGGTGTCGCGCCAGCGTGCCAACCGCGCGCTGCATGCGCTGCAGCGCGACGGCCTGTTGCGCATCGAGCACGGGGGGGTGGAAGTGCTCGACCTCGCAGGCCTGCGCACCTACCAGAGCGGGGCGGCCGAAGCGGCGGCGGCCGTGGCTGCGGCCACCGACACGCAGGCCGCAGCGCCCCTGGACGACCTCGTCAGTCCACCTTCGCCCCGGTGGCCTTGACCACCTTCTCGTACTTGGCGAGTTCGCTCTTCATGAAGCTGCCGAACTGCTCGGACGAGTTGCCGACGGGCTCGGCCAGCATCGAGGCGAAGCGGGTCTTCGTTTCCGGTGCGTTCAGCGCGGCGACGAAGGCCTGATTCAGTTTCGCGACCACCTCGGGCGGCGTGCCGGCCGGCGCGACCAGGCCCCACCAAGTGTCGATCGAGAAGCCCTTGAGCGTGTCGGCCACGGGCGGCACGTCGGGCAGGGCGCTGCTGCGCTTGAGCGTCGTGACCGCGATCGCCTTCAGCTTGCCTGAGCGGATGTTCGGCGCGGCCGTGGCGAGGTTGTCGAAGTTGAAGTCGACCTGCCCCGACAGCAGCGCCAGCTGCGCCGGGTTGCCGCCGTTGTACGGAATGTGCACCGCGAAGATGCCCGCTTCCTTCTTGAACAGCTCGCCCGCGAGGTGGCCGGCGCTGCCGTTGCCGCCGCTGGCGTAGTTGAGCTTGGCCGGGTTGGCCTTGGCGTAGCGGATCAGGTCGGCCAGCGTGCGGATGTTCAGGCGGTTGGCCGTCTCGGCGTTCATCACCAGCACGTTGGGCACGCGCACCATCTGCGTGATCGGCGCGAAGTCGGTCGCGGCGTTGAACGGCATCTTGCTGTACAGCCACGGGTTCACCGCGTTCGTGGCCGTGGCCGCGATGCCGATCGTGAGGCCGTCCGCCGGCGCCTTGGCGACGAAGTCGGCGCCGATGTTGCCGCCCGCGCCGGGCTTGTTGTCGATGATGACGGGGCCGCCCAGCGTGTCTTTCACCTGCTCGGCCAGGATGCGCGCCGTGTTGTCGATCGGGCCGCCGGCCGCGTAGGGGACGACGAGGCGGATCGGGCGGTGTTGTTGTGCGACCGCGTGGCTGGTGGCAAACACCGTGGCGCCGGCGATCAGGGTCAGGAGGAAGTGTCTCGTCTTCATGTTGTTCTACGGAAAGGGAAGGGGAGCGCGAAGGCTCAGGGCAGGGCTTTGTCGGCTTCGGTGGTGAAGGCGTCGGCGAAGAACTCTTCTTCGGGCAGGCCAGCCAATGCCACGTAGTCGCGCTTGGCCGAATCGACCACGATCGGCGCGCCGCAGGCATACACCTGGTGGCCCGACAGGTCCGTGAAGTCTTCCAGCACCGCCTGGTGCACGAAGCCCGTGCGGCCGGTCCAGTTGTCTTCCGGCGTGGCGTTCGACACCACGGGCACGTAGCGCAGGTTCGGCATCGCGGCCAGCTGCTCGCGCAGCCAGGCGTCCATGTACAGGTCTTCGGGGCGGCGCCCGCCCCAGTAGATCGCGGCGGGCCGCTCGATGCCCTTGAACTTCATGTGCTCGAGCAGCGCCTTGATCGGTGCGAAGCCCGTGCCCGAGGCCAGCAGGATCATCGGCTTGTCGGAGTCCTCGCGCAGGAAGAAGCTGCCGAACGGGCCTTCGATGCGCAGAATCTCTTTTTCCTTCATCGCGCCGAAGACATGGTCGGTGAACTTGCCGCCCGGCAGGTGCCGCAGGTGCAGTTCGAGGCCCGTGCCCGGCACGGCCACCGTGTGCGGCGCGTTGGCCATCGAGTAGCTGCGGCGCGCGCCGTCGCGCAGGATGAACTCCACGTACTGGCCCGCATAGAACTGCAGCGGCTCGCCGGCCGGCAGCTGCAGGCGCAGCATCATCACGTCGTGCGACTGGCGCGTGAGCGCCATCACGCGCACCGGCATCTTGCGGATCGGCAGCGCGCCGGCCTCGGTGACCTGGCGCGACTCGAGCACCACGTCGCTCGTCGGGTGGGCGCAGCAGGTCAGCACGTAGCCGGCCAGTTGTTCCTCGGCGCTCAGCGCCTTGCTCTGGTGCGGGCCGAGCGTGACCTCGCCCGAGAGCTTCTTGCACTTGCAGGAACCGCAGGCGCCGTCCTTGCAGCCGTAGGGGAGGCCGATGCCCTGGCGGATGCCGGCCGCGAGGATGGTTTCGTCGCCCTGGACCACGAAGTGGCGCCCGCTGGGCTCGACGGTGATGGAAAAGCCCGCTTCGTGCGGCGCTGTAGCAGTCATCGGTATTCTTCGGGGGTGAACTTTCCCGGCTGCGTGCGGCCGGGACAACTGAATTGAGACAGGAAACCCGGATTTTGCCTTCAATCAATAGTCCCTCCGGCGCACTGCCGGCCCGGTTCCGGCGCGAGCGCCTGCTGATCGTCGGCTGTGGCGATGTCGGCCAGCGCGTGGCGCGCAACCTGCGCGGGCGCATGCATCTGGTCGCGCTCACGTCCTCGGCCGACCGTGTCGCGGCGCTGCGCGCGGCCGGCATCCGGCCGCTGGTGGGCAATCTGGACGACAGCGCCACCCTGCGCCGCCTGGCAGGCATCGCCACCCGCGTGCTGCACCTGGCGCCGCCCGCGCGCGAAGGCGGCGCGGCCTGGTGGCGCGACCAGCGCACCGTGTCGCTGGCGCAGGCGCTGCGGCTGCGCTCGCTGCCCTCGGCGCTGGTCTATGGCTCCACCAGCGGCGTGTACGGCGACTGCGGCGGCGCGCGCGTGAGCGAAACGCGCGGCGTGCGCCCCGACACCCCGCGCTCCCACCGGCGCGTCGATGCCGAGCGCGCCGTGCGCTGGTTCGGCCGCAGCACCGGCGTGCGCACCAGCATCCTGCGCATCCCGGGCATCTACGCGCCCGACCGCGAGAACGGCACGCCGCGCGGCCGTCTGGAACGCGGCACGCCCGTGCTGCGCCGCGAGGACGACGTCTACACCAGCCACATCCACGCCGACGACCTCGCGCGCGCCTGCGTGGCGGCGCTGTTCCGCGGCAAGCCCCAGCGCGTCGTGCACGCGTCTGACGACACCGAGCTGCGCATGGGCGACTACTTCGACCTGGCCGCCGACCTCTACGGCATGCCCCGCCCGCCGCGCGTGGCGCGTGGCGAGGCCGAGCGCCAGCTGCCGCTGCAACTGCTGAGCTTCATGGGCGAATCGCGCCGGCTCGACAACACGCGGCTCAAGCGCGAGCTGCGCGTGCGGCTCGCGCATCCGACGGTGCACACCGGCCTGCAGCCGGCAGACGCCTGACAGGACGCAACCCGTGAGCAAACAGAGCATCCGTATCCCCGGCGGCCATCCGACCTTCGGCTCGACCGCCGTCTTCGACACCTTCAAGTACGCGCCCGGCGTCAAGGCCGGCGGCCTGCTGTTCGTGGCGGGGCAGGTCGGCCTGCGCGCCGACGGCAGCGTGCCCGAGAGCGCCGCGGAACAGGCCGACTGGGCCTTCCGGCGGCTGGGCGTGGTGCTCGACAGCGCAGGGCTCGGCTTTGCCGACCTGGTGGAGATCGTGAGCTACCACGTCGACGTCGAGCACGAGCTGGCGGGCTTTCGCGAGGTGAAGGACCGCTACATCACCGAGGATTTTCCGGCGTGGACGATCCTCGGTGTGGCGGCGCTGGCGCGGCCGGCGCTGCGGGTGGAGATTCGCGCGGTGGCGGCGTTGAAGACCGCGCAAGCGGGCTGACACCGAAGCGGATGCCCAGGGGCCGGGCGTACCATGGCAGGACAGGTTCCAGATCGAACCGATCGAAGCGAAGCGGACGAAACGAATGCCCCAAACGATTGAAGCGTTGCTTGCCGATCACGGCGCACAGGCTGTCCTCGCCTACCTGAACGCGCGCGTGCCGCATCGGTACACCGGGATCTACAAGATCCGCTCCGACCTGGTCACGAGCCTCTACCTGCACGACAAGCAAGGCGAGCTGATCCCTGAGAACATCGCCGTCGTGCCCTTCGAGGCGAGCATCTGTCCCTTTGTCCTGCGTGATGGATGGTTCCGCACCGACGACTCGAGCGTGGACGAGCGCTTCGCCACGCATCCCGGGCGGGACTACACCATCAGCTACCACGGCGTTCCGTTGTTGAACGCCTCGGGCGCGGTCGCCGGCACCTTGTGCCACTTCAACTTCACGGCCGTGCCGCTGCCTGACGACGAGTTTGAGCTGCTGCACCAGGCCGCCTTGTCGCTCCAGGTGAAGCTGGCCGACGCTCTTCGCTAGGGCGGGGCTTTACCCGGCCTGAAAAGCTCCGAAGCAAAGAAAAACCCGCTGCGCCAATGAAGCGAGCGGGTTTCTTGATGTGGGGGGTGAGACGGTGTCGTCTCGTGGTGCCCGGGGCCGGAATCGAACCGGCACACCTTTCGGTGGGGGATTTTGAGTCCCGGGTGAAAGTGAGCATCCATGCGGGTTTGCGCCTCGAAATGTTCCGCATTTCCCCTGCGAAACGCCCCAATGAGGTGCGAGAAAAGCGGAGCGCTTTTCAGCTTACCGGTTTGAGCTTTCGGACGCTCCCATAGCGGCGCTCTGTCGTGCGCATGTCGGAGTGCTGCAGCGGATTCGACGCGGATTGCAGGTCCTCGGATTTCTGCGCCGCGCGCTTGCGGGCGTCGCGCAGGTACAGCTCGCGGATGCGGCGCACCACCTCATCGTCGTTCGCGATGCTGGCCTTCACGGCAGCCCGCTTCCGGGCCTTGTCCCACTGGTAGCTCAGCTTGCGAAGCTCGACGGGATCACCCTCTGGCATGGACAGCAGCATCAGGTGGTCGGCACCGAGAGCGCGCCGCCGGCATGGCGACCCACCTGCACGACGAAGCCCGGCGCGAGCGTGATACCGCGCGCGGCGAGCGCAACAGCTTGGCTGCCGATGTGACGGCACAGAAGGCTGAGGCGGCCGCGACGCTGCGCACTCTGCAGGCCTCGGTGCTGGCCCAGCAGAAACGAATCGATGAGGCCCACGTGGCCCAGGAGAAGACCGATGCAACGAAGCTTGCGACTGTCGCTGATCTGCGCGACCGCCTGCAGCGAGCCGCCGAAGATGCCCGACGTGGGGACGGTGGTGGCAGCGCCCCAGGTGCACCAGGCGCCGGTGCCGGCCATCGTGCAGCAGGTGGCGTCGTTGCCCCTGGGCTACTTCCGAACCCGGAGGCTGAAGCGGATGACGACGCCTACCTCGCCGACCGGGTGAACGAGGCCTATCGGTCGCGCAGGGCCCGGCTGACGCTGGCGCCCGAATAGCTCACGACCCCGAATCGATTTTCCCGCCCAAGCCACGTGCCGGGCGGGGATTTTGTCGCTTGGGCGCCGATCTAGTGGCGGGTGCCACGGACCCAGTACTGACCACCAAGTGGCAGCCAACCCAGTCCACGTTCCATCCATGACAAAGCCGAGAGCTTGGGAGGGATGAACAAGCAGTAGGAGGCCGCCGTCACGCGCATGGAAGCACTGCGCACGAGCGCTTTCGTTTCACTGGGCTTTAGGAGTACAGCATCAGCATCGTAGGGACAGTTGTTGACGATGCGACGCGTCACTGGGTTGTATGGGTTGTGCTCAAAAATATATAGCTCTCCGCCTGGATTAAGTCGCGATGCGAGCGTGGCTGTAACTGACTCGCGCTGCGGAGGAGGAATGTGGTGATAAACACTCGCCACGAAGATGATGTCAAAGGTGCTCTGCATGGATATGCCATCTTCAAGGAAAAACGAAATTTCAGGATTTTCCTCGCGAGCAATTTCCAAACTCCTAGGCGCGACATCTGACCCTTCAAGTACGGCAGAGGGAAATGCTTCTTTCAAAAATGGAAGGTTCCTGCCAATGCCGCATCCATATTCCAGAATTCTCTTCGGTTCGAGATTGGTGGCGCCACGGACAAGCTCGACTTTGTAGCGAGCGAAATACGCCTCGTCTGAGGAAAAAAATCCAACGCTCTCACGAAGTAGTTCGTTGTAATTATCCGCATGTGCGTCGAAATCGACTTTTTCCATTAATCCGTTCCTTCAAGGGGTCGCGCATGGTACATGTTGAGAATTTTCCCCGCAAACCCGCATGGCGTCTCAAGTGCTGGGCTCTCTGCTGGACGCAGAAAGCAGGGTGTGGGTAGAGGCGCCCAGCGGTGCACGGCAGCGCGTGCTGACCCTGGCGGCAGACATGACTTGGATCAGCTACCGGAGTGTCAGTCGAGGACGAACCGTCAACAACAAGTAACCCTCCCAGTAGAATGCGCCTCGCCACGTCGCTAGCAATAGCATTTTTACAGTCTGATTGCTGTCTTACAAAACTGCCTTAGATGAAAACCATTCTCCAGAGAATTCGGAGCTATTTCGAAGACGGACAGATAAGACTATTTTTTGTTTTGTTTGGAATTGTACTGATTGCACGCGGCGGAATTTTTCTTCGCGGCTTTGCAGTTGACGACTATTCATACGGGCGGGGATTTTCTGATGTTGATCGAGAGCTAATTCAAACTCAAGGTCGCTTCCTATTGGTGGCGGTCGCCTCTGCTATCGATTCGCTTGGCGTAAACCTTAACGACATCTATTGGTCACTCGCTTGGGTTGCATTGGCCCTGCAAGTAGCACTGGTCATCTCAGTTCTTCGTTTCGTCGGAGTTGTCAATAGGGCTGGGGTCGTTATGGCCGCAGCGCTTATGGTGGCGCATCCCTATCTTGCGGAAATACTGACATTTCGCATGGTTCTTCCTGGCTATTGTCTTGCCGCGCTGCTTACCGTCATCGCAATGGAGGTGCTGCAGAATCCGCGCGTGGGACGATATACAAGGTTCGTGATTTCCGTCATCGCAACAATAGCGATGCTATTTATTTATCAAGGATTCCTGAATTATCTGGCTGTAGCGTTGGTTTTTGCTCTTCTGCATGACAGTCTTTCCAAGGATGCTGCTGCGCCCACTGCACGCACTCTTACTGTTGGGCAGCAGCGTGCAATTGAACTGCTGCTAGTCTGCATTGCTTCCGCCATTGGTTTCTTGGCAATCATGACAGGGCTTAAGCACTTTGACGTGATTGAGTTAACAGGGCGCGCAAGACTTGTTCAATTCAATGAGATTTCGGAACGAGTTTCTCAGTTTCGTGAATTGCTGTTAAAGGTCTACTGGCGTGCTGAGCCAGTGGTAGCTCAATGGCCCAAGCTCGTCATTGCTTGCATGATGGCGGCATCGTTAGTTGTCCTTCTTGTAGAAGGAATCCGTGCGCCTGGCTCGCTCGGTAGAAGGGTGATTTTGCTGGGAGCGCTGGTTGCCCTGCTGCCTCTCACGGCAGGCGTCATCCTTCTGTTCAGAGACTGGTGGCCTGTGCCAAGGGTGTTGGTGCAAGTTTCGTTGATCATCGGCCTTGTCGTTCTTCTCGGCTGGTCACTCCTGAGAGAGCGCTTCCCTCGCATCCCTTCTGCATTATTGACGGTCCCTGTGCTTGTCCTCACCGTCTCGTTTATTTTTAAAAACAACCAAATCTTCGCTGATCAGCAACGCTTGAATTCTTGGGATGCAATGAAGGTAAATCGCATTGTCAATCGCCTCGAACAGAATCCAGCGTTTGATCAAGTAAAAACCGTGTTCGTCAGCGGTGGAAAATGGGCTTATCCAGCTCGCCTTAGTACGATCCAAGGGGACTTAAACATATCGGCACTCTACCCCGGCTACACAAAAATACCGCTTTTTATTGAAATTTCGGGGTACGACTTCAAGCCTGCAGCCGGCGAGCAAAAGATTCAGGGAGAGCAGGTCTGCAAGCAGGTCGCCCCTTGGCCAAGTGCTGAATCTGTCACGGTGATTGGAAGTCTCGCGATCGTTTGTTTAGGCGACTAGAGGACGTTTGATTTACTGCCTGTGGGTGGTATGAGTGCGCCGTTTTCCCCCGCAAGCACGGCGCGTGAATGATTCATCCCATCATTGAGCTCTTTCAGGAGCGCGCTGGCCTGCTTGATATGCAGCGCAGCAAGGCCGGCCTGGATGATGCAATCGCCAACGTGGTCGCTTGGATGTCGCTGGTTGCCGATCACCTCACCGAAGACGACTGAGCGGTGCTGGGAAGATCGGCGGGGGGCTCTACAGGGAGGGCATGAGCCGGCGAGGATGGGGCTTAGGCCGGCGGTCGAGCAGTTCGAGGCGCAGGGATGTGGGCAGCAAAAGCGGAACACCTTGCGGAACGCCTGATGCAATGTCAGCGGCCCTTATCAAGGCTGGGGCCTTGAAACAATGGTGCCCGGGGCCGGAATCGAACCGGCACACCTTTCGGTGGGGGATTTTGAGTCCCCTGCGTCTACCAATTTCACCACCCGGGCACATCCGGAAGGAAGCCCAAAATTATGGCACAGTGGCTGGCATGAATTATCCGACGATCGAAGACGCCATCGGCAAGACCCCCCTGGTTGCCCTGCAACGCATCCATGCTGCGGAAAACGCCAAGCGCGGCAACGTGATCCTGGGCAAGCTCGAAGGCAATAACCCGGCGGGTTCGGTCAAGGACCGGCCGGCGCTGTCGATGATCAAGCGGGCCGAGGAGCGCGGTGAAATCAAGCCCGGCGACACGCTGATCGAGGCCACCTCGGGCAACACCGGTATCGCGCTGGCGATGGCCGCGGCCATCAAGGGCTACCGCATGGTGCTGATCATGCCGGAGGACCTCTCGGTGGAGCGCGCCCAGACCATGAAGGCCTTCGGCGCCGAGCTGGTGCTCACGCCCAAGAGCGGCGGCATGGAATACGCGCGCGACCTGGCCGAGCAGATGGTCGCCCAGGGCAAGGGCCGCGTGCTCGACCAGTTCGCCAACCCCGACAACCCGCGCATCCACTACGAGACCACCGGCCCCGAGATCTGGACCGACACGCAGGGCAAGATCACGCACTTCGTGAGCGCGATGGGCACCACGGGCACCATCACCGGCGTTTCGCGCTACCTGAAGGAAAAGAACCCGGCGGTGCGCATCGTCGGCGCGCAGCCGGCCGAAGGCTCGCGCATTCCCGGCATCCGCAAGTGGCCGGTCGAGTACCTGCCGAAGATCTACGACCCGAGCCGCGTCGACGAGGAAATCAGCGTGAGCCAGGACGACGCCGAGGAGATGTGCCGGCGCCTGGCGCGCGAAGAGGGCATCTTCGGCGGCATCTCGGCAGCCGGCGCGCTGTGGGCGGCCATCGAGGTGTCGAAGAAGGTCGAGAACGCCACCATCGTCTTCGTGGTCTGCGACCGCGGCGACCGCTACCTGTCGACGGGCGTTTTCCCCGCCTGATCCCTTCACACTGCGGCGGCGCCCACCGGGCGCCGCACGCCCGCGAAAAAGAACAGAGACTTTCCATGCCCCACCCCAAGTTCTGCCAGGCCTGCGCCACCCCGCTCGAATGGATCGCGTTGATGGAAGACGGCGGTCCCAAGGAGCGCCTGCGCTGCCCCAACTGCGGCCACACGCACTGGAACAACCCCACGCCCGTGCTGGCGGCCATCGTCGAGTACCGCGGCCAGGTGCTGCTGGCGCGCAATGCGGCCTGGCCGGGCAAGATGTTTGCGCTCATCACCGGCTTCATGGAGGCCGGCGAGACGCCCGAGGAGGGCATCGCGCGCGAGGTCAAGGAAGAGACCAACCTGGACGTGAGCGCCGCCAAGCTCGTCGGGGCCTACGACTTCCAGCGCATGAACCAGATCATCATCGCGTACCACGTGGTGGCCGACGGCGAGGTGAAGCTCTCGCCCGAGCTGGTGGACTACCGCCTCTACGACCTGCCCGACCTGCGGTGCTGGCCCGCCGGCACCGGCTATGCGCTGGCCGACTGGCTGCGCACGCGCGGCCACGAGCCGGTGTTCTTCACTGCCGCGGAAAACGAAGAGCGTCGTCGCGGCCTGAACCTGCCGCCGGAGCCTGGCAATGCAAGTTGACCGCGAAATCGACACGCGCGGCCTCAACTGCCCGCTGCCGATCCTGAAGGCGAAGAAATCGCTCAACGACATGGCGAGCGGCCAGCTGCTGAAGGTGGTGTCGACCGACCCGGGTTCGGTGCGCGACTTCCAGGCCTTCGCGCGCCAGACCGGCAACGAACTGGTGGCGCAGGAGACCGTGGGCAGCGACTTCATCCACGTGCTGAAGCGGCGCTAGCGTCGGCAACCGGCAAAAGAAAAAGGGGCCTCGCGGCCCCTTTTTGTTTTTCAGTGCTTTGCAGCGCCCTCAGAGCTTCAGGCTCTTGAGGTACTCGCGGAACTGCGCGCCCACTTCAGGGTGCGCCAGCGCCAGCTCCACCGACGCCTGCAGGAAGCCTTCCTTGCTGCCGCAGTCGTAGCGGATGCCCTTGTACGAATAGGCGTAGACCGATTCCTTCTTCATCAGCGCCGCGATGCCGTCGGTCAGCTGGATCTCGCCGCCCGCGCCCTTGGGCTGGTTGCGGATCTCGTCGAACACGCCGGGCGTGAGGATGTAGCGGCCGGCCACGCCCAGGCGCGAGGGCGCATCTTCGGGCTTGGGCTTCTCGACCATGCGGTTGACCTTCACGAGGCCGTCTTCCACGTTCTCGCCGGCCACGATGCCGTAGCGCTTGACGTGCTCCAGCGGCACCTCTTGCACGGCCAGCACCGAGGCGCCCAGGCGCGCGAAGACTTCGGTCATCTGCGCCAGCACCGGCTGACCACCGACAGGGCCGACCATCAGGTCGTCCGCCAGCAGCACGGCGAAGGGCTCGTTGCCCACCAGGTGCTCGGCGCACAGCACGGCGTGGCCCAGGCCCAGCATGCGCGGCTGGCGCACGTACGAGCAGGTCATGTCGTCGGGCGACACCGAACGGGCGATTTCAAGGAGTGCGTCCTTGCCGCTGGCTTCGAGCTGGCTTTCGAGCTCGTAGGCGGTGTCGTAGTGGTCTTCGATCGCGCGCTTGTTGCGCCCGGTCACAAAAATCATGTCGCGGATGCCCGCGGCATAGGCTTCTTCGACGGCGTACTGGATCAGCGGCTTGTCGACGACTGGCAGCATTTCCTTCGGCTGGGCCTTGGTGGCCGGCAGAAAGCGGGTGCCGAAGCCTGCAACAGGGAATACGGCCTTGCGGATGCGCGTCGGGGAAGAAGTGGACATGGGCGGTTCAGTGTCGTTTGAAAGAGGAAAGAAGAGGGTTGGGAGAGGATGCAGCGCAAAGCCGCATCCGCATCCTAAGCCCCCACCCTGGCCTCGTCTGTCAGCCGAGGCGCACAAGCTGGCCGCGCAGGCGCTCCAGCGTGGCGGTGAAATCGGCCAGGCGCGTGCGCTCCTGTTCGATCACGGCGGGCGGCGCTTTGGCCACGAAGGCCTCGTTGCCGAGCTTGCCGTGCACCTTGGCGATCTCGCCCTCGATGCGTGCAATTTCCTTGTCGATGCGCAGCTTCTCGGCTGCCTTGTCGATCTCCATGTGCAGGCACAGGCGCGTCGTGCCCACCACCGCTACGGGCGCGGCTTCGGCGGCGGCCTGCCACGAGGCCTCGTCGTCGAACACCTTCACTTCCTTGAGCTTGGCCAGTGCCTGCAGCACCGGGGCCGCGTCGCGCAGGAAGGCCGCGCCCTCGGCGTCGTCGGCCACCGCGTACAGCGGCAGGCGCGTGGCGGGCGACACGTTCATCTCGCCGCGCAGCGTGCGGCAGGCGTCGACCAGCGCCTTCAGGCGCGCCACGTGCGCTTCTGCGGCTTCGTCGATCTTCTCCGGCTGGCTCTGCGGGTAGGCCGCGATCATGATCGACGCGCCTTCGCGGCCCGCGACCTTCGACACCTTCTGCCACAGCTCTTCGGTGATGAACGGAATGATCGGGTGCGCCAGGCGCAGCAGCGCCTCGAGCACGCGGATCAGCGTGCGGCGCGTGGCGCGCTTTTGCGCGTCGTCGCCGGTCTGGATCTGCACCTTGGCGATCTCGAGGTACCAGTCGCAGAACTCGTCCCAGGCGAACTGGTAGATCGCGTTGGCCACGTTGTCCAGGCGGTATTCCTCGAAGCCCTTGGCCACTTCGGCCTCGACGCGCTGCAGCTGCGAGACGATCCAGAAGTCGGCGCGGCTGAACGTCAGGTAGCCGTGCGCCTTGCCGCCGACTTGGCAGTCTTCCTTCGTGTGCTCCAGCAGGCCGCAGTCCTGGCCTTCGCAGTTCATCAGCACGAAGCGCGTGGCGTTCCACAGCTTGTTGCAGAAGTTGCGATAGCCCTCGCAGCGCTTCGAGTCGAAGTTGATGCTGCGGCCCAGCGAAGCCAGCGAGGCAAAAGTGAAGCGCAGCGCATCGGCGCCGAAGGCCGGAATGCCCTCCGGGAATTCCTTCTGCGTGTTCTTGCGCACCGCCGGTGCGGTCTCGGGCTTGCGCAGGCCCTGCGTGCGCTTGTCGAGCAGCGCGGGCAACTCGATGCCGTCGATCAGGTCGACCGGGTCGAGCACGTTGCCTTCCGACTTGCTCATCTTCTTGCCCTGGGCGTCGCGCACCAGGCCGTGGATGTACACGTCCTTGAACGGCACAGTGCCCATGAAGTGCTTGGTCATCATGATCATCCGGGCGACCCAGAAGAAGATGATGTCGTAGCCCGTCACGAGCACGGTCGAGGGCAGGTACAGCGCCAGGTCCTGCGTCTTCTCGGGCCAGCCCAGCGACGAGAAGGGCACCAGCGCCGACGAGTACCAGGTGTCGAGCACGTCTTCGTCGCGGGTCAGCGTCTTGCCCGGTGCCTTGGCCTGGGCCTCGGCTTCGGTCTCGGCCACGTACACCTTGCCGTCTTCGTCGTACCAGGCGGGAATCTGGTGGCCCCACCAGAGCTGGCGCGAAATGGTCCAGTCCTGGATGTTCTCCATCCAGTGGTTGTAGGTGTTGACCCAGTTCTCGGGCACGAAGCGCACCTCGCCCGACTTCACGACGTCGATGGCCTTCTGCGCGATCGACTGGCCGTCGGCGCCGGGGCGCGTCATGGCCACGTACCACTGGTCGGTGAGCATCGGCTCGACCACGGCGCCCGAGCGCGCGCAGCGCGGCACCATGAGGCGGTGCTTCTTCACCTCGACCAGCAGGCCCAGCGCCTCGAGGTCGGCCACGATGGCCTTGCGCGCCACGAAGCGGTCCATGCCGCGGTATTTTTCAGGCGCGTTGTCGTTGATGGTCGCGTCGAGCGTCAGGATGCCGATCACCTCGAGCTTGTGACGCTGGCCCACGGCATAGTCGTTGTAGTCGTGCGCAGGCGTCACCTTGACCACGCCGGTGCCGAATTCCTTGTCGACGTAGTCGTCGGCAATGATGGGAATCAGCCGGTCCACCAGCGGCAGCTTCACGCGCTGGCCGATCAGGTGCTTGTAGCGCTCGTCTTCGGGGTGGACCATCACGGCCGTGTCGCCGAGCATGGTCTCGGGGCGCGTGGTGGCCACCGTGAGCGTGCCGCTGCCGTCTTCCAGCGGGTAGGCGATGTGCCAGAGCGAGCCGTCTTCTTCCTCGCTCTCGACTTCCAGGTCGCTCACCGAGGTCTTGAGCACCGGGTCCCAGTTGCCCAGGCGCTTGCCGCGGTAGATCAGGCCTTCTTCATACAGCTTCACGAAGGTGTGCGTGACCACCTTCGAGAGGTCGTCGTCCATCGTGAAGTACTCGCGGCTCCAGTCGACCGTGTCGCCCATGCGGCGCATCTGCTCGGTGATGGTGCTGCCCGACTTTTCCTTCCACTCCCACACGCGCGCCACGAAGTTCTTGCGGCCCAGGTCGTGGCGGCTGACCTTCTGCTCCTGCAGCTGGCGCTCCACCACGATCTGGGTGGCGATGCCCGCGTGGTCGGTGCCCGGCACCCACAGCGTGTTGGCGCCCTTCATGCGGTGGTAGCGCGTGAGGCTGTCCATGATCGTCTGGTTGAACGCATGGCCCATGTGCAGCGTGCCCGTGACGTTGGGCGGCGGCAGCTGGATCGCGAACGACTCGGCGCCTTCCTTGGGCTGCTGCGTGCCGCGAAAGCCCGCCTTGGCGTAGCCGCGCTGCTCCCATTCCGGGCCCCAGTGCGCCTCGATGGCGGCGGGTTCGAACGATTTGGACAGGCTCTCGAGGCCGGGCTGGGAGGTAGGTTCGCTCATGGGGAATGCAAAACGGCACCCTCGGGTGCCGTTGGTGACAGGGTGGGATTGCCCGGGATTTTACCGGGGCGGCCCGGGGAAACCCCAGCCCCACATAATCAGCTGATGCTGTTCCTGCTTTCCCCCGCGAAGTCGCTCGACTACGACACCCCCGTCCCCTCCGAAACCCCCGCCACCCAGCCCCATTTCGAAGCCCCGCGCGGCCCCTCGGTCGAACTCATCAAGCTCTTGCGCGAGAAGTCGCCCCAGGACATCGCCGAGCTGATGCACCTGTCGGACAAGCTCTCGGCCCTCAACGTGGCCCGCTACGCCGCCTGGTCGTCCAAGAGCACCGACAAGAACGCCCGCCAGGCCGCCTTCGCCTTCGACGGCGACGTCTACGGCGGTTTCGACGCCCGCAGCCTCACGCCCGCCCAGCTCGCCTGGGCGCAGGACCATGTGGGCATCCTCAGCGGCCTGTACGGCCTGCTGCGCCCGCTCGACCGCCTGCAGCCCTACCGGCTCGAAATGGGCACCGCGCTGGCCAACCGCCACGGCAAGGACCTGTACGCCTTCTGGGGCTCGCGCATCGCCGAGCACCTGAACGAGCGCCTGGCGGCCGACCGCACGCCGGTCGTCGTCAACGTCGCCTCGCAGGAGTACTTCAAGTCGGTTGACCAGAAGGTGCTCAAGGCCCGCGTGGTCGAATGCGTGTTCCAGGAGTGGAAGGGCGACAAGTACAAGATCGTGAGCTTCTTCGCCAAGCGCGCCCGCGGCCTGCTGGCGCGCTGGGCCGTGCTGCACCAGGCGGCCACGCCCAAGGCGCTGGAAAAATTCGATCTCGAGGGTTATGGTTTCGACGCCCAGGTATCGACAGCCGAAAGGCTGGTGTTCAGAAGGAAAGTCTGATGTCCCAAGCGATCAGTCCGGAATTGCGCGAATGGCTGGTGGCCCAGCTCGCGGCCGGCCATTCGGTGCCCGCGTTGCGCATGTCGATGCGGGCGGCCGGCTGGCAGGATGCCGCCACCGACCTCGCGTTGGCCCAGCTGGAGGCCGGTTTCCCCGATGTCGAGGCGGTCCTGGCGCCGGCGCGCACCGAGATGCCCGGCCCCGACCTGGACGGCGCGCCGCTGTACCTCGACGCCGGCGACCGCCGCGTGCAGGTGCTGCAGACCGTGCGGCATCCGCGCGTCGTGGTGTTCGGCAACCTGCTGTCGGTCGAGGAATGCGAAGGCCTGATCGCCGCCGCGCGCGTGCGGCTGGCCCGCTCGCTCACCGTCGAGACCCGCACCGGCGGCGAGGTGCTCAACGTCGACCGCACCAGCGACGGCATGTTCTTCGAGCGCGGCGAGAACGAGATCGTCGCGCGCCTCGAACAGCGCCTGGCCATGCTGCTGCGCTGGCCGCTCGAGTACGGCGAGGGCCTGCAGATCCTGCGTTACGCGCCCGGCGCGCAGTACCGCCCGCACTACGACTACTTCGACCCGCACGAGCCCGGCACGCCCACCATCCTCAAGCGCGGCGGCCAGCGCGTGGCCACGCTCGTGATGTACCTGCAGGAGCCCGAGCAGGGCGGCGCCACCACCTTCCCCGACATCGGGCTCGAAGTGGCCCCGGTGCGCGGCACCGGCGTGTTCTTCAGCTACGACCGGCCCGACCCCGCCACCCGCACGCTGCACGGCGGCGCGCCGGTGCTCGCGGGCGAGAAATGGGTCGCCACCAAGTGGCTGCGCGAACGCGAGTTCAAGTAAAAAGAAAAACAAGGACCCGATGAAAGTCACCGCCAACGGCCTGCAGATCGAAGTCGACGACACCGGCGGCGAAGGGCGCCCCGTCATCCTGTTGATCATGGGGCTGGGCATGCAGCTGGTCGCCTGGCCCGACGGCTTCGTGCAGCAACTGGTCGACGCCGGCTTTCGCGTGGTGCGCCACGACAACCGCGACATCGGCCTGAGCCAGGGCTTCGATCACCTGGGCACCGGCAACCTCGTGTGGGAAACCATCCGCCACCGCATCGGCCTGAAGGTGCGCAGCGCCTACACGCTGCAGGACATGGCGCTCGATTCGCTCGGCGTGCTCGACGCGCTGGGCATCAAGAAGGCCCACATCGTCGGCGCCTCGATGGGCGGCATGATCGCCCAGCGCATCGCCGCCACCGCGCCCGAACGCACCGCCAGCCTCGTGAGCATCATGAGCTCCAGCGGCGCGCGCGGCCTGCCGGGCCCGCGCCGCGAGGTCGGGGCCATGCTCATGCGGCGCCCGCGCAGCCACGACGAGGCCGCGCTGGTCGCGCACAGCATCAAATTGCTGCGGCTCATCCAGAGCCCGGCCTACCCGCAGACCGACGAGCAACTGGCCACGCGCCTCACCTTCAGCATGCGCCGCGCCTACCACCCGGCCGGCCTGATGCGCCAGATGCTCGCCATCGGCGCCGACGACGACCGCCCGCAGGTGTTGGCGCGCATCCAGCGCCCGACGCTGGTGCTGCACGGCGACGCCGACGCGCTCGTGCCCATCGCCTGCGGCCGCGATTCGGCGCAGCGCATTCCGGGTGCGACCTTCATCGCCGTGCCCGGCATGGGCCACGACCTGCCGCCCGAGGTCTGCACAATCCTCGCCCACCATATCGCTCCGTTCGCACACGCGGCGGATGCCGGAACTGCCCCATGAGCCACGACCCCGCCAACCCCAACACCCCCGAACAGTCGCAGCTCGGCCGCGCCTCGGCCTACGCCGACAAGTACGACCCGAGCCTGCTGTTCCCCATCGCACGCACCACGCAGCGCGAAGCCATGGGCATCCAGGCCGGCGCCTTGCCCTTCTTCGGCGCCGACCTCTGGACCGCCTTCGAGCTGAGCTGGCTGAACCCGCGCGGCAAGCCGCAGGTGGCCATCGCGCACTTCACCATTCCCTGCGAAACGCCCAACATCATCGAGAGCAAGTCGTTCAAGCTGTACCTCAACAGCTTCAACAACAGCACCTTCGCCAGCATCGATGCCGTGCGCGAGCACCTGCGCACCGACCTCGCCGAAGCCGCATGGCGCGGCAGCGACCAGTCGGCCGGCATCGGCGTGAAGCTGCTCACGCCCGACCTCTTCGACCGCGAGCCGGTGCACGAGATCGACGGCCTGGACCTCGACCGCCTCGACATCGAATGCACCCACTACCAGCCCGCGCCCGAGCTGCTGAGCAGCGACACGACGCAGGTGCACGTGAACGAAACCCTCACCAGCCGGCTGCTCAAGAGCAACTGCCTCGTCACCGGCCAGCCCGACTGGGGCAGCGTGCAGATCCGCTACAGCGGCCCGCCCATCGACCAGGCCGGCCTGCTGGCGTACATCGTGAGCTTTCGCAACCACAACGAGTTCCACGAGCCCTGCGCCGAACGCATGTTCACGGACATCTGGCGCCAGTGCCAGCCGACCAAGCTCGCGGTGTACGCGCGCTACACGCGGCGTGGCGGGCTGGACATCAACCCGTTCCGCACGAGCTGGCCGCAGGCGCTGCCGCCGAACATCCGCACGGCGCGGCAGTAACGGCCACCCGCGGGCGGTCGCGCGCAGCTGCGGCTTAAGCCCCTCTTCGGAATTCCTGAACTCGCAGGCCGCCCCCTGTGGCATTCTGAAATTCCCCCGCGAGTTCGCGGGCGAACGAACATCCGAAGCAGAGGCAAGACACATGGTTGAAGGCAAAGTGATCGTCGTCACCGGCGCGGGCGGCGGCATCGGGCGCGACATCGCGCTCGCGATGGCGCGGCACGGCGCGAAGGTGGTGGTCAACGACATCGGCGCGGGGCTCGACGGCGCCGGCGGCAGTGCCGGGCCGGCGCAGCAGGTGGTCGAGGAAATCCGCGCGGCAGGTGGCGAGGCTGTGCCCAACACCGACAGCGTGGCCGATGCCGCGAGCGCCGGGCGCATCGTGGAATGTGCGGTCGACAGCTTCGGGCGCATCGATGCGGTGGTGAACAACGCGGGCATCCTGCGCGACCGGTTCTTCCACAAGATGTCGGTCGACGAGTGGGACGCGGTGATCAAGGTGCACCTGTACGGCGCCTACTTCGTGAGCCGCGCGGCCGCGACGCACTTCAAGGAACAGAATTCGGGCGCGCTGGTGCACATGACCTCCACCTCGGGCCTGATCGGCAATTTCGGCCAGGCCAACTACGCGGCGGCCAAGCTCGGCATCGCGGCGCTGTCGAAGTCCATCGCTCTGGACATGCTCAAGTTCAACGTGCGCTCCAATTGCATCGCGCCCTTCGCCTGGAGCCGCATGATCGGCGCCATTCCCACCGACACCGACGAGCAGCGCGCCCGCGTCGACAAGATCAAGCAGATGACGCCGGCCAAGGTGGCGCCGCTCGCGGTGTACCTGGCGAGCGACGCGGCGGCGGCCGTGAACGGGCAGATCTTCTCGGTGCGCAACAACGAGATCTCGCTCATCAGCCAGCCGCGCCCGGTGCGTTCCATCCACCGCTCGGAAGGCTGGACGCCCGAGAGCATCGCCGAGCACGCCATGCCCGCGATGCGCGCCAGTTTCTTCCCGCTGGACCGCTCGGCCGACGTGTTCAGCTGGGACCCGGTCTGAGAGGGTGTGAACGGACCCACCATGTCCGGATTCATTCACACCTTCTGAGGACAAACCCGCAAGCGGCTGCAGGCGACGCCGTTCGCCGGACAATGCGCGTTCCTCCCGCTTCCTTCGTGCCCGCCCGGTGAACCTGCACTTCGACCTGTTCGACCTGAAACTGTTCGTCTACGTGGCGGACGCGCGCAGCCTCACGCGCGGCGCCGAGAAGGCCTGCATCTCGCTGGCCGCGGCGTCCACGCGCATCAAGCAGATGGAAGAGGCGGTGGGCGGCAAGCTGCTGCACCGCAGCGCGCAGGGCGTGAGCCTCACGGCGGCAGGGCAGGCCGTGCTGTACCACGCCAAGCGCGTGATGCAGCAGATGGAGCACCTGCGCTGCGACATGCAGGACTTCGGCAAGGGCATCAAGGGCCATGTGCGCGTGTTCGCCAACACCACCTCGATCACCGAGTACCTGCCGCAAAAACTCGCGGGCTTTCTCACGCAGCACCCGGCCGTGCAGGTCGACCTGCGCGAGTACCTGAGCGAAGAAATCGTGCGCGCCGTGGCCGACGGCGAGGCCGACATCGGCATCCTCGCGGGCGACGTGCACACCGGCGAGTTCGATGCGCGCCCGTTCGGGCGCAACCAGCTCGTGCTGGTGGTGCCGCCCACGCACCCGCTGGCGGGCGCGTCGTCGGTGGCCTTCGCCGACACGCTCGACGAGCAGCACGTGGGCCTGCACCACGGCAGTGCGATCCACCGCTTCCTGCAGCGCCGCGCCGAACTCGCGGGGCGTGGCTTCAACCCGCGCATCCAGGTCAGCAGCTTCGAGGCCATCTGCCTGATGATCGAAGCCGGCGTGGGCGTCGGCGTGCTGCCCTCGTCGTCGGCGCACCGGCTGTCGATGGCGATGCGCATCTCGACCGTGGCGCTGAGCGACGCCTGGGCCGAGCGCGAACTCAAGCTCATCGCGCGCAACCGCGAGCAGCTGCCGGCCTCCGCGCGCGAGCTGTTCGACCACCTCACCCTGGCCTGAGGCGCGACGGGCCATGTCCGCCGACCTGAAATCGCTGCGCCTGTTCGTGGCCGTGTCCGACCACGGCAGCATCAGCGAAGGCGCCAAGCGCTGCCACATCGCGCTGGCTGCTGCGAGCAAGCGCATCTCCGATCTGGAAGCCCGCGCCCGGCTGCCGCTCTTGGTGCGCCATGCGCGCGGCGTCACGCTCACCTCGGCCGGCCATGGGCTTCTCCTGCATGCGCGCGCCGTGCTCTCGGCCATGGACCGGCTGGGCGCCGAGCTCGACGATTTCCAGAACGGCGTGGCGGGCGTGGTCAGCATCACGGCCAACGCCTCGACCATCGCGCAGTTCCTGCCGGCGCAGATCGGCTCGTTCCTGCGCCTGCACCCGGTGCTCAAGATCGACCTGCAGGAGCGCGCCAGCACCGAGGTGGTGAAGGCCGTGCAGGCCGGCCTGGCCGACATCGGCGTGATCGAGGGCCAGACGCCGGCCGATGGCCTCGAATGCCTGCCTTACCGCACCGACGAGCTGGCCGTGGTGGTCGCGCGCGACCACCCGCTGGCGCGCCGCAAGCGCATCGACGTGCAGGAGGTGCTGCGCCACGACCATATCGTGGTGCGCGAAGGCACGGCGCTGCACCGCGTGCTGCTGGCCGCCGCGCTCGAGGCCCAGGTGCCGCTCAAGGTGCGCATGCAGGTGGGCAGCTTCGACATGGTCTGCCGCATGGTGGAGCAGGGCGTAGGCATCGGCGTGCTGCCCTATGCGGCCATCCTGCCGCAGCTGCAGATCCTCAAGCTGCGCTGCCTCAAGCTCGACGCGCCCTGGGCGCTGCGCCGCCACCTGTTGTGCGTGCGTCGCCAGCAAGACCTGACGGCCGCCGCGCGCTCGGTGCTCGAACACCTCGGCCGTCCCGACTGAGCTGAGGCGGGCGGTCCATCGGGCGATGAGCCTTCGCGCCACGCGAAGGCTCGAACTCGCCAAAAACGAATTGTTCTCCCGCGGCCCTCGCGCAAAGATGCGGGCACACCAAAGGAGACACCCTTGAAGATCATCCGCGTCAGCGCCACGCCGCTGAACATTCCCGTGACCATCGACGTGGTCGGCCTGAACAAACAGACCTCGCTGTCGTTGTGCCTCACCGAGATCGAGACCGACACCGGCCTCGTCGGCCACGGCATGACGGCCATCACCGAAGAAGAAATCATCGCCGCCGCCGTGCGCGAAGTGGCCGGCCCCGCGCTGATTGGCGAAGACCCGATGGCCACCGAGCGCCTGTGGGAGAAGCTCTACTGGCTGCTCTCGCCGCGCGGCCAGACCGGCTACGCGAGCCACACCATCGCCGCGCTCGACATCGCGCTGTGGGACTTGAAGGGCAAGGCGCTGGGCCAGCCGCTGTGGCGCCTGTTCGGCGGCGCGCGCGCCAAGGTGCCGGTGTACGCCACCTTCGGCTTCGGCTTCTTCGAGCGCGACCAGCTCGCCGCCGCTGCGAAGCTGTGGGTGTCGCAGGGCTTCCAGCGCCTGAAGATGACCGTGGGCAACCACGCGCTGGCGCGCCGCGACGAGCCGCGCCCGCTCGACGAAGTCATTGCCGAAGACGTGCGCCGCGTGGCCGCCGTGCGCGAGGCCGTGGGCCCCGACGTCAAGCTGTACGTCGACGCCAACTGCGGCCTCGACCTGTTCCACGCCACCGAACTCGCGCACCGCATCGAACCCTACGGCATCAGCTTCTTCGAGGAGCCGCTCACGCAGAACGACGTGCGCCAGATGGCCCAGCTGCGCGCGCGCACGCGCATTCCGCTGGCCTGCGGGCAGAACGAGGGCCTGGCCTTCCGCTTTCGCGACCTGCTGGTGAACCAGGCGGCCGACGTGCTGCAGCCCAACGTGACCATCTCGGGTGGCTACTCGCAGTGCCTGAAGATCGCGGGCATGGCCGCCGCCTTCAACGTGCCCATCGACAACGGCGGCGCCTGGCCCTTCCACAACATGCACCTGCACGCGGGCGTGTCGAACGGCGGACTGGTCGAGTACCACTACGTCGCGGTGCAGATGCTCAAGCAGATCTTCGACGGCCTGCCCGTGCCCGACCAGGGCTGGCTCACGCTGCCCGAGGCGCCGGGCCTGGGCTTCACGCCCAACGCCGAGCGCGTGCGCGAACTCGCGAAGCTGCCGACCTCGCACGGCAAGGGAAAGGCCTGACGCGCAACGACACTTCAGAACACGACCAGGCCGCGCAGACGGCCGGCGCATCCCGACCACCACGGAGACAAGATGAACGACAGAAGAACAGACGCCATGCGGCCATCGCGCCGGCATGCCCTGCAGGCCGCGCTGGCCCTGGCCGGCCTGCTGGCCGCCGCACCCGCCGCGTGGGCGCAGAAGTTTCCCGACAAGCCCATCCGCATCGTCGTCGGCTACTCGGCCGGCGGCGGTGTCGACGCGGTCGCGCGCATGCTCAGCGCGCGCCTGCCCGCCGTGCTGGGCCAGCAGGTGCTGGTCGAAAACCGCACCGGCGCCACCGGCCTCATCGCGGCCGACCTCGTTGCCAAGGCGCCGCCCGACGGCTACACGCTGATGATGGGCGACAGCGCCTTGCTCATCGCCAAGCTGCTGCAGCCGAAGATCGCGATCGATCCGCTGACCAGCTTCAAGCCCGTGGCCGGCGCCTTCGTGTCGCCGCTGATGATCGTCGCGGGCAACGATTTTCCCGCGAAGACGCCCACCGAACTCGTCAAGGAACTCAAGGCGCACCCGGGGCGTTATTCCTACGCGTCGTCGGGCGTGGGCACCGTGCAGCACCTGGGCTTCGAGATGCTCAAGCAATCCACCGGCGCGTTCGTGGTGCATGTGCCCTACCGCGGCGCGGCGCAGATCGTGCCCGACGTGGTCGGCGGCCAGGTGCCGCTGGGCGTGGTGAGCGCCACCGCCGCCATGGCGCAGTCGAAGGCCGGCAAGCTGCGCGCGCTCGCGCTGCTGAACAACGCGAAGCTCGAAGGCGCTGAGGGCGTGGCACCGCTGGCCGAGGCACTGCCGGGCTTCGACGTGGCGCCGCGCATCTTCCTGCTCGCACCGGCGGGCACGCCCAACGACGTGGTCGACAAGCTCTCGGCCGCCGTGAAGACCGTGCTCGACATGCCCGAGACGGGCACGGCCGCCGCCGCGCAAGGCACGCTGCGCGCCTACGCCACGCCGGCCCAGCTGGGCAAGGACATGGCGGAGGAAACGACGCGATGGAAACGCATCATCACGGACCAGCGCATCGTGGCGGAGGGGAACTGAGGTGACACAGCCCCATCTCGGCCTCATCGTTCCGCCCGCAGCCGGCGCCGTGCCGGTCGACGGCCCGCTGCTCTACGGCGACCGCATCCGCTTCAGCGCCAAAGGCCTGGGCCTCGGCGAAATCTCCACGCGCGGCTACACCGAGGTGATCGACTCGGTCATCGGGAAGGCGCTGGAACTCAAGGCGGAGGGCGCGAGCGCCGTCTCCCTCATGGGCACCTCGCTGAGCTTCTTTCGCGGCCTCGCCTTCACCCGCCAGCTGAAGCGCGAGATGGAACAGGCCACGGGCCTGCCCTGCACGACGATGAGCGACGCCATCCTCGCGGGCCTGCGCCATTTGAAGGTGCGGCGCGTGGCCGTCGCCACCGCCTACATCGACGAGGTCAACACACAGCTGCGCACCTACCTCGAGCAGAGCGACTTCGAACCGCTCGCACTCGAAGGCCTGGCCATCTCCGACGTGCAGGCCGTGGGCCAGGTGTCGACCGAGGTGCTGGTCGACCTGTGCCTCAAGGTGTTCGACGACCAGCCCGGCGCCGACGGCCTCCTCATTTCGTGCGGCGGCCTCGTCACGCTCGATGCGGTGCGCGAGGTCGAGGCGCGCCTGCAGGTGCCCGTGGTGTCCAGCTCGCCCGCGGGCTTCTGGGACCTCGTGCGCACCGCCGGGCTCGATGCGCGCTCGTCGGGGCAGGGCCGGCTGTTCGCCTGAACGAACGACCTCAGCCGAGCCAGCGCCCCACGCGGGCCGTGCCGGCCAGCTGCCAGACGCGCTCGCACAGCGCCTTCGCTTCGTCGGCCGTCGCGCCTTCGCCGTAGTGCGCCAGGCGCTGCATCTTGTCCTCGATCTCGGCGCGGCTCAGGCTGTTGCCGGGGTCGCCCTTGGGCTCGTCGACACGGCCGGCCAGCGTGCGGCCGTCGGCCGTGTGCACGCTGACCTTGCCGATCCAGCGCGCGGGGTAGGCGGTGTCGACCTCGTCGTCCAGCGCCATCGTCACCTTCTCGCGGAAGGCCGAGACCTCGGGCGAGAGAAAGTCGCGGTCGAACTCGCCCAGACCCGCGCGGCCGTGCACGGCGATGAGGCCCAGCACCGTGCCCATCGAGAACTTGCCCTGGTGCACCGTGGCCGGCACCGTCACGCGGCCCAGCACGTCGATGGCACCCTGGTGCACGTGGGTCGTGACCCGGGACACGTCGGCCGGTTGGAGCTGGTTCTGTTCCATCACCTGCAGCAGCGCATCGGCGGCCGGGTGCGTGTGGCGGCAGGAGGCGTGGTACTTGAACGAGGTCTCGGCCAGCGTCCAGCGCGCGCCCAGGCCGTCGGTGAGCTTCGCGGGGTCGGCGTCGCTCGACATGCCCACGCCCAGCCCCTGCGCGCCTTCGAGGATCTTCGCCGCGCCCGTGAAGCCGTCCTGCGCGAGGTAGGCCGACATCAACCCGCTGGCCGCCGCGTGCGCGCAGTGCAGCTGCTTCGAGTCGGCCGCGTCGCGCAGGAACTCCCACACACCGGCCGACTGCGTGCCAGCCGAGCCGAAGGCATGCAGCATCTGTTGCGGCGACAGCTCCAACAGGCGGCCCACCGCCGCGGCTGCCGCGAGCGTGCCCGCCGTTGCCGTGGTGTGGAAGGTGCGGTAGTGCGACCGACCCAGGAACTCGCCGACACGGATGCCCACCTCGTAGCCCGCGACCACGGCCGTCAGCAGCTGCGCGCCGCTGGCGCCGATGCTTTGCGCCACGGCCAGCGCGGGTGCGATGACCACGGCGGCCGGGTGGAACACCGAGCCGTTGTGCACGTCGTCCTGCTCCACGTAGTGCGAGGCCGCCGCGTTGACCATCGCCGCGAACAGCGGCGAGCTGGTGCGCCGCGAGATGAGGATCTCGCTCGGCCCGTCGGCCGGGCCCATCATCTGCGCGAAGCGCTCGATGCTGCGCACCGGCCGTGCCGTGCGCGCCGCGAGCACGGAGCCGAGCCAGTCGAGGATCAGGTCCTCGGTGCGGCGCAGCACGGGCGCGGGAATGTCGGCGAACTTCAGCTCGGCCGCGAAGGTCGCGAGCACCTTGCTGGGGTGATCGATGGCGTTCATGTGCAGTCCTTCAGAACGAGCGGGGCAGGCCGAGCATGTGCTCCGCCACATAGCTCAGGATGAGATTGGTCGAGATCGGCGCCACCTGGTACAGCCGCGTCTCGCGGAACTTGCGCTCGATGTCGTATTCGCACGCAAAGCCGAAGCCGCCGTGGAACTGCAGGCAGGCGTTGGCCGCCTCCCAGCTCGCCTTGGCCGCGAGGTACTTCGCCATGTTGGCCTGCGCGCCGCAGGGCTGGCGCGCATCGAACAGGCGGCAGGCTTCGTAGCGCATCAGGTTCGCGGCCTCGGTCTCGATGAAGGCTTCGGCAATCGGGAACTGCACGCCCTGGTTCTGCCCGATGGGGCGGCCGAACACCACGCGGTCCTTCGTGTAGGCCGTCACCTTGTCGATGAACCAGTAGCCGTCGCCGATGCACTCGGCCGCGATCAGCGTGCGCTCGGCGTTCAGGCCGTCGAGGATGTACTTGAAGCCCTGGCCTTCCTCGCCGATGAGGTTCTCGGCCGGGATCTCGAGGTTCTCGAAGAACAGCTCATTGGTCTCGTGGTTCACCATGTTGAGGATGGGGCGCACCGTCATGCCTTTGCCGATGGCCTCGCGCAGGTCGACGATGAAGATCGACATGCCTTCCGACTTCTTCTTCACGTCCGCCAGCGGCGTGGTGCGCGCCAGCAGGATCATCAGGTCCGAATGCTGGATGCGCGAGATCCACACCTTCTGTCCGTTGACGACATAGCGGTCGCCCTTCTTCACGGCGGTGGTCTTGATCTTCGTGGTGTCGGTGCCGGTGGTCGGCTCGGTCACGCCCATCGACTGCAGGCGCAAGTCGCCGCTGGCGATCTTCGGCAGGTACTGGCGCTTCTGCGCCTCGCTGCCGTGGCGCAGCAGCGTGCCCATGTTGTACATCTGGCCGTGACAGGCGCCCGAGTTGCCGCCGCAGCGGTTGATCTCTTCCATGATCACCGAGGCCTCGGTCAGGCCCAGGCCCGAGCCACCGTACTCCTGGGGAATCAGGGCGGCCATCCAGCCGGCCTTGGTGAGTGCGTCGACGAACTCGGCGGGGTAGCCGCGCGCCTCGTCGACCTTGCGGAAGTACTCGTTGGGAAACTGCGCGCACAGGTCGCGCACGGCGTCGCGGATGTCGGGGAAACGGTTGTCGGTAGCGATCATCGTGTTCAGTCCTGGCGGGGGCCGCCCGCTTCTTTCTCGACGCGTTGCCAGATCTCGATGGCCATCGGGTCGTCGATCTCCTCGAGGATGTGGCCCACGAGGCCGATGGCGCGCGCCATCACGCCGAAGCCGCGGATGATCTTCCACGGAAAGCCGAACTCGGCCGCAATGGCGCCGATGGCGCCCGTGGCGTTGATCGGCAGCGACTTGCCCGACACGCGCTCGGCCTCCTCCTGCACGGCCTGCATCAGCGCGACGTAGTGGCTCGACAAGCCGTTCTCGGCCGCGATCTGGAACAGGCGCGGCGTGCGCGGGTCGATCGGCTTGTGCAGCGGATGGCCCAGCCCCGGCACGATGATCTTGCGCGCGCGGTGGTCGGCCACGATGTCCTTCGCCATGTCGGCCAGCGGGCGGCTCGGCTTCTCGCCGAAGGGGATGGCCTCGTACAGCATCTTCGCGGCGCCCTCGGTGCTGCCCACGAACACGCTGCCCAGCCCGCACAGGCCGGCGGCCACGGCGGCCTGCAAGGCCTCGGGCGCGCCGGCATAGGTGAGCCGTGCGGCCAGCGCGCTCGGCGTCACGCCGTGCTCCACCAGCGTGACGACGATGGCGTTGAAGGTCACGGACTCCTGCGGCGTCGGGATGCGGCCCGTCAGCTCCAGGAAGGCCATGTCGCCCAGGTTGAGGTGGCCGAGGATTTCCGAGGGCAGGTCGCGCCCGCGCACGGTGATCTTGTCGGGCGTGCTGTGGCCGAGGTCGGTGTGCAGGGATTTCTTGATCTTTGTCATGGCCGCAAATCTATCCCCGCGCGCGCCCGCAGGCGCTCAGTGATTGCGAAACCCTCCCTTCCGCAATCGCGAATGCCCGCCGGCGAGGTCTTCGGGCACGCTGCGACTCGTCATTGCAACGGAAAAGAAAAGGCAGACAGCGCGATGGATTCCGACTCACTCCTGGCCGTGCGCGAAGCGGCGCTCGACTACTTCACCCGCAGCGGCGCCACCGCGCGACGCCGCGCCCGCACCGAGCAGCCGCAGGCCGACGAGGCGGAAGGCTGGGGCGAGATCGCCGCGCTCGGCTGGCCCGGCATGCTGGCGCCCGAAGCGGCCGGCGGCCTCGCGCTGGGGCTCGACGGCGCCGCGGAAATCCTGCGTGCGGCCGGCGAGCACGCGGCGCCCGAGCCGCTGCTGGCGGTGGCGGGCCTGAGCGCGCTGCTGCTGGCGCGGCTCGACACGCCGGCGGCGCGTGCCCTGCTGGCCGAGCTGGTGGCGGGCCGCAGCCTGCCCGCGCTGGCCTGGCAGGAAAGCGCGGGCGACCTCAGCGCCGTGCCGCTGGCCTGCGGCTGCGAGGCGCGGTCCGGTCATGGGGGCGGCGTGCTGCTGCAGGGCGACAAGCTCATGGTGCTGCCCGGCGCCGCCGCCAGCGGCTGGCTGGTGTCGGCGCGCGGCGAGGACGACGCCGTGCTGCTGTGGGTGCCGCGCGGCACAGCCGGCGTGAGCGAGACGCTCGTGCCGCTGGTCGATGGCAGCCAGGCAGCCAACCTGCGCTTCGAAGAGGTCGTGCTGCCGGCCGACGCCGTGCTGGCCAGCGGGCCGGCCGCGCAGGAGGCGTTGCGCCAGGCGCTCGCGGCCGGACAAATCTTGCAGGCCGCGGAGCTGCTCGGCGCAGGGCAGGCGATGCTGGCGCAGACCCTGGCCTACCTGCGCACGCGCTCGCAGTTCGGCAAGCCCATCGGCAGCTTCCAGGCGCTGCAGCACCGCAGCGTCGACATGTTCATCCACCTCGAGGTGGCGCAGGCCACGCTGAACGAAGTGCTGGCGCTGGCAAGCGACGGCACCTTGCCTTCTGACCGGCTCGAAGCCGAGGCCAGCCGCGTCAACGCGCGTTGCACCGCTGCCGCGCTGCAGGCGTCGCGCGCGGCGGTGCAGCTGCACGGGGCCATCGGCTACACGCAGGAGTGCGACCTGAGCCTGTTCTACAAGCGCGTGCTGTGCCTGTCGGCCTGGCTGGGCAATGCCACGGCGCACCAGCGCCGGCATGCCGCGCTGACCGGCGAGGCCGAGGCCGCTGCGAGCAGTGCCGTGGCCTGGAATGGCGAGTTCCTCGCGCGCACCACCGACTGGTCCGCCATGCCCGAGCCCGAGTTCCGCCGCATGGTGCGCGGCTTCCTGCAGCAGCGCTATCCGGCGCATCTGCGCTACCTGTCGCACCGCGCGCGCTGGAGCGAGGTTCGCGAGTGGTACCTCACGCTCTCGGCGCAGGGCTGGATCGCGCCGGCCTGGCCGCAGTCGCACGGCGGCATGGGCCTGCCGGCGGACAAGCTCATTGCCTGGATCGAGGAGCTGGAGCAACACGGCGTGGCGCGCGCGCCCGACCAGGGCATCGTGATGATCGGCCCGCTGCTGATCCAGCACGGCACGCCCGAACAGCAGCAGCGCTTTCTGCCGCGCATCCTGAGCGGCGACCACGTGTGGTGCCAGGGCTATTCGGAGCCCAATGCCGGCTCCGACCTGGCCGGCCTGCGCACCGAGGCGGTGGCGGGGCGCGACGCGCAGGGCGATCACTTCGTCGTCAACGGCCAGAAGATCTGGACCACGCTCGCGCAGGACGCCAACCACATCTTCATGCTCGTGCGCACCGACAAGGGCGCGCGCAAGCAGGAGGGCATCAGCTTCCTGCTGTGCGACCTGCGCACGCCGGGTGTCACGGTGCGGCCGATCCACACGCTGGCGGGCGAGCCCGAGTTCTGCGAGGTGTTCTTCGACAACGTGCGCGTGCCAGCCGACCAGCTCGTGGGCCGGCTGCACGGCGGCTGGACGATTGCGAAGGCGCTGCTGGGCTTCGAGCGCATCTTCCTGGGCAGCCCCAAGCAGTCGCAGTATGCGCTGGGCCAGCTGGCGCGGCTCGGGCAGGCACGGCGCCTGTTCGCCGACCCGGTGTTCGCGCAGCGCTTCGCGGCGCTGCGGCTCGACGTGCTCGACCTGTCGGCCGCCTACACGGGTTTCGCCGACATCGTGCGCGCGGGCAAGCCGCTGCCCGCGTCGGTGTCGCTGCTGAAGATCTGGGCCAGCGAGACCTACCACCGCATCGGTGCGCTGCTGGTCGAGGCCGGCGAAGAGCAGGGCGCGGTCGCGGGTGACCAGGTGCTCGACGGCCAGAGCTTCAACGTGCTCTCGCCGCTCATTGGTTCGACGGCCGCCATGATCTACGGCGGCACGAACGAGATCCAGCGCAACATCCTCGCGCGACAAGTCTTGGACTTGCCGGCCTGAGCGATGTGAGCCGCCAAAGACATACACAACTGGAGACAACGCTCATGCAATCCCTCGACCTCTTTTCGCGTCGCCAGCTCATGGCCGCGCTGGCGGGCAGCGCGGCGCTCGCCGCACTGCCTTCGCGCGTTTTCGCGCAGCAGCCGCTGCCGCCGCTCATCAAGCTGGTGGTCGGCTATTCGGCCGGCGGGCCGGTCGACGGCGCCGCGCGCCTGCTCGCGCCCGCACTGGGCCAGGAGCTGGGCACGCAGGTGATCGTCGACAACCGGCCCGGCGCCGCCGGCTCGCTCGGCGGCAACGCCGTGGCCAAGGCGCCGCCCGACGGTGCGATGCTGTTCTTCGGCGCGAGCCCGACCATCACCATCAACCCGAACGTGCAGCGCAGCATGCCCTTCGATCCGATGAAGGACCTCACGCCGCTGGCGCCGCTGGTCGACTACACCAACGTGCTGGTGGTCAACAACGACCTGCCGGTGCGCAACGTGGGCGAGCTGCTGGCCTATGCCAAGGCCAAGCCCGGCAAGCTGTTCTACGGCTCGGCGGGCGTGGGTGCGTCGAACCACCTGAGCGGCGCGCTGCTCGAGAAGATGAGCGGCGTGCAGCTCACGCACGTGCCCTACAAGGGCAGCGCCCCGGCGCTGGCCGACGTGATGGCCGGCACCGTGCCGATGATGTTCGACATCATCGCCACCTCGCGGCCCTTCATCCAGTCGGGCAAGCTGCGCGCGCTGGCCGTCACCTCGCGCCAGCGCAACCGCATGCTGCCCGACGTGCCGACCATGATCGAGTCGGGCGTGCCCGGCTACGACGTGGGCGGCTGGTTCGGCCTGTACGGCCCGGCGCGCATGGACCCGGCGCTGGTGGCGCGCGTGAACGCCGCGGCGCAGAAGATGCTGGCGCGCGAAGACATCGCGCACCGCCTGCGCGAGCAGGGCTACGAGGTCTGGACGGGCGCGCCGGAGGTGCTGGCGACCAAGGGCGTGTCGGACCGCAAGCTGTGGGCGAGCGCATCCAAGGGCATCGAGGCGGAATAGCCGATGCAGCCCCGCATTCATCACCTGCTCGAAGACCGCGCCGCCCGCACGCCGGACGCGGTGTTCCTCCACGAACCCGATGGCACCACCACGTATGGCGCGTTGCAGGCCATGGTCGAGACCGCCGCGAACGACCTGCTCGCCGCTGGCGTGCGGCCGACCGACCGCGTGCTGCTGGTGGCCGAGAACTGCGCCGCCCACATCGCGCTGCTGCTGGCCTGCAGCCGCGTGGGCGCGTGGTCGTGCGGCGTCAACGCGCGCATGTCGCCGGGCGAGATCGCCGCCATCGCCGAGCGCGCCGACGCGCGGCTGTGTGGCTTCACCACCGATGCGTCCGACGCGGCGCGCACGCACGCGCAGCGCGCGTCGGCCGTGCCGGCCACGCTGCCCGGCGTGATGTTGACCGCCGCGCGCGCCGACGCCCGCCCCGAGCCCGATGCGGCGCTGGCCGATGCCGCCGCGATCATCTTCACCTCGGGCACCTCGGGCACGCCCAAGGGCGTGATGGTGTCGCACCGCGGGCTGCTGCACTTCGGCCGCGTGTCGGCGGCGGTGCGTGCGCTCGACACGCGCGACCGCGTCTACGCCTTCCTGCCGATGACCCACATCTTCGGCATCGGCACCGTGCTGATGGCCGCACTCACGGGCGGGGCCGCGCTGGTGCTGCGCGGCAGCTTCTCGCCGGCCGACATGCTCGAGGCGCTGGCGCACGGGCAGGTGTCGAACCTGCTCGGGCCGCCGACCATGTACGCGCGGCTGCTGGCGCACATCGAGGCGCAGCAACTCGTGCCGCGCTTTCCGCAGCTGCGCTACGTCTACACCGGCTCCGCGCCGCTCGACCCCGCGCTCAAGCAGCGCGTGGAGCACCTGTTCGGCCAGCCGCTGCACTACGGCTACGGCCTGTCGGAGTACGCGGGCTCGGTGTTCCTCACGCGCACCGAGGCGCCGCGCGCCGACACCTCGGCCGGTTATGTGGTCGAGGGCGGCGAGGGGCTCATCGTGACGCCCGAGGGCACGGAGGCTGCATCCGGCGACACCGGCGAGATCTGGCTGCGCGGCCCGGGCCTGATGCTGGGCTACTTCCGCGACGCGGCCGCCACCGCGCAGGTGATGCGCCCGGGCGGCTGGTACGCCACCGGCGACCTCGGCCGCTTCGACGCCGACGGCGCGCTGTTCGTGGTGGGGCGGCTCAAGGAAATGATCATCCGCTCGGGCTTCAACGTGTACCCGGCCGAGGTCGAGGCGGTGATCGGCCGTTTCGCGGGCGTGCACCTGTGCGCCGTGGTCGGCGTGCCCGAGGCCGACGGCAACGAGCAGATCGTCGCCTTCGTCGAGCTGAACCCGGGGGCATCGCTCGACGAGGCGGCACTGCGCGCCCACCTGGCCGAGCACCTGTCGCCCTACAAGCGGCCGGCGCGCATCGAGGTGATCGACGCGATGCCGACGACGGCCAACGGCAAGCTGCTCAAGCGGGAACTGCAAGCGCGGGCCCGGCTGCCCTGAGATTCGCAGGAAGGTCGCCGATGACACTGCGGCGCCCCTTCTGCGTGTCCATGTACTCGCGCATGCGGGCGATGCGGCCCTCGCGCAGTTCGAGGATGAAGCAGTAGTCGTTGTCGTAGTGCCGGCCGCTGGCGAGCGTGGCCTGCAGGCGCATTTCCAGCACCACGGTGTCGCCTTCGCAGAGCAGGTGGGTGAAGTCCACCGACACCTCGGCCACGAACAGCTTCGGAAACTCCTCGACCAGGAAGCGAACGATCGTGTCCGGCCCGATCATGTGGTCGGTGAAGCCCAGGGCCACGCCGGTGGCGTTGTCCTTGGGCGCCAGCCATTCGGCGTCGTCGGTGAAGGCGGCGCGCACGCGCTGCGGGTCGCGGCTGGCGAAGGCCTTCCAGGCGTCGACGACGGCGCGCTTGTTCTGCTCGGGGGTCATGGGGTGCGGCGGATGAAGTGAAGGAGCGGCGACGATAGGGGCGCCGCGTTGCGCCGGCCCGCTGCTTCCGGACATCTGCAACGCGCTCTCGGACTTATCCTGCAAGGAGCCGCGCTGCTGTCCGCCAGCCGATGCGCCGTGCAGGCCGCATCGTGGGAGCCTTCAACAAGGAATCCACGCCATGGCCGATGACCTGAGCAAGCGCGGACCGCAGGATGCGGCCCGCATCAATGTCAACGAACTGCACGAGGTTCGCTACTGGACCCAGACGCTGGGCGTGACCGAGGCGCAGCTGCGCTCGGCCGTCGCGGCCGCCGGGGTCGAGGTGAAGGACGTGCGCACCTACCTCGGCAAACCCTGAGCGCGCGCTGAAGGTGCGGCCCGGCGGGCAGGGCGCGCGTAGGCAGGCTCCTACAGCCGCGGCGCGGAGCGGGGCCGATACTCGTGGCCTTGTTCCCGCCTTCAGGAATCCTGCCTTGACCGTGCTCCCTGCCGCCTCTCGTCCCACGGGCCGCGCGCCCTTGCGGGCCGCTGCGTCGCGATGAAGTCGTCTCCCAGCGCCCGCAGCTGGATTGCGGCCGGCGTGCGCCACGAGCTGCTCACGCGCGCCCTGCCGGCGTTGCGGCACGACATGACGGCGCCCGTCTCGGTGATCCGCATGGCGGTGCTGATGCTCAAGCGCCAGGTGGCGGCCGACCCCGTCGACCCCGCCGCCTGCGAGGAGCGGGTGAACCTCATCGACAGCCAGGTGTCGGAGCTGGTGGCCGCGATCCGCTCGCTGCGCGACTGGGAACTGGCCACCACCGACGACGGCATCACGCGCAGTGCGCTGGTGGCGCAGTGCATGACGCTGATGCGCTCGGCCTTCGACCTGCACGGCGTGGCGCTCGAGGTCGACGAGGCGCTGGCCGCCCCGCAGGACGACGAGCCGCGCTGGCCCAATGCCGCCGCGCTGCGCTACCTGTTCCTGGGCGCGCTGGGCTACCTGCACGACGGCGCGGACGAGGCCGGCACCATCCGCATCGAGCCCGACGGCACCGACGCGCTGCGCCTGCACGCCCGGGTGCGCGAGGCCGGCGGCGCGAACGCGGTGCTCGACGCCCACCGCGCGCCGCGCGCGCTGGCCATCGACACCGTGGCGCTGCAGAACCTGGCCGAAGACCTCGGCTACGCCGTGCTGCTCGACGCCGACACCGTGCGCTTCGCCCTCGCCGCAGGCTGAGGCGTCCGCAGGAAGGCGAGCAATCGCCGCTCCGCCGCCACCAGGCCGCGCGCCGGGCCGGCCGTGGCGGCGCGGGCCGCGATCTTCTCCAGCAAGGTGCCCGTCGCCGCCGTGTCGTCCTCGCGCGCCAGCGCCTCGCCCAGCGCCAGCACGGCCGGGTGCACGTAGGCTTTCTTGCAGACCGCCGGCGTGTTGCCGAGCTGCCGCGCCACGGCCACGAGGATGTCCCTGGCGCCAGGCCGGCGCTCGCCCTCCCAGGCACAGGCCAGCCGCGTGAGCTCCAGCGCCTGCGCCGTGCCGTGCCAGGTGCGGAAGTCCTTGGCGGTGAAGCGTTCGCCCTCGCCCTTGCCTGTGTCGGTGGCGTCGGCGATGTAGTCGTTCACGTCGTTGGACGACACGCCGCGCACCTCGCCCGCTTCGTCCGTGTACTGGAACAGCGCCTGCCCCGGCAGCTGCTGGCACTGGCGTACCACGCGGGCCACGCGCGGGTCGTCGATGCGGGCCTCGTGCGTCACGCCGCTCTTGCCGCGAAAGCGCAGCCGCAGCGCCGAGCCCTGCACCGCCGCGTGGCGGTTGCGCAGCGTGGTGAGGCCGAACGAGCCGTTGCTGCTGGCGTAGGCCTCGTTGCCCACGCGCAGCAGCGTGGTGTCGAGCAGGCGCACCAGCGTGGCGATCACCTGCGCGCGACCGGGTGTCCGGGTGCCGGCGCGCAGGTCGCGCGCCACGCGGGCGCGCAAACGGGGCAGGGCGCGCCCGAAGGCCGCCAGGCGCTCGAACTTGGTGCCGTCCTGCAGTGCGCGCCAGTCGGGGTGGTAGCGGTACTGCGTGCGCCCGCGCGCGTCCAGGCCCGTGGCCTGCAGGTGGCCCTGCGGCAGCGGGCAGATCCACACCTCGGTGTAGGCCGGCGGAATGGCCAGGCTGCGGATGCGCGCGAGCGCGTCGGCATCGCGCAGCCAGCGGCCGTGCGCGTCGCGGTAGCGAAAGCCGTCGCCCCACTTCAGCCGGCGGATGCCCGGCATGCCGGGGTTCACGTAGACCAGCCCGCCGGCCAGCGCTGAGGTGGCCGCCGGTGCGGGCCGGCATGGGGTTTGCATCGAAGGCATGACATCGCGCTTGTGCCAGCATCGACAATCGTGCGGTGTAGGACGCCGCACGCTGTTGCCGAGGCGCGCTTTCCTTTCCTTCCTTCTCTTCGGATTCCACCCATGTCCCTCCTGAACTCCCGTCGCTTCTCCCTGGGCAGCCGCGGCCTGGCGCTGTGCGGTGCCGTGCTGCTCGCCACGGCCTGTGCCTCCACCTCGCCCACGGCCGACACCCGCGCTGCCGCTGCCGCCGCCCCCGCCGGCGCCCCCGTCAAGGTGAAGGTGTTCGTGGCCGCCATGTTCGAGATCGGCCAGAACACCGGCGACCGCGCCGGCGAGTTCCAGCACTGGTACGAGCGCTACTGGAAGGGCGCGACGCCCGTGGCCGTGCCCGGCGCGCTGCAGCCCGTGTACTGCAACGCCGACGGCGTGTGCGGCGCGGTGCTGGGCATGGGCAAGGTCAACTCGTCGTCGTCGATGCAGGCCATCCTGCTGAACCCGAAGTTCGACTTCTCGCAGGCCTACTACGTGATCTCCGGCGTGGCCGGCACGCCGCCCCAGCGCGGCACCATCGGCGAGGTGAGTTGGGCCACCTGGCTGGTCGACTACGACCTCGGCCACCGCTGGGCCCCCGAAGAGAACAAGCCCGGCGAACCCACCTTCATGCCGCGCAAGGGCTACGAGGAGTACCGCCGCTTCAAGCTCAACCCCGACCTCGTCGGCTGGGCCATGAAGCTGTCGGCCGACACGCCGCTCAAGGACGCGGAATCGGCGCGCAAGTACCGCCTGCGCTACCCCGACGCCGCCGCGCGCCGCGCCCCCTTCGTGGGCACCGGCACGCACATGACGGGCGACACCTTCTTCCACGGCCCCGGCATGTCGAAGCAGGCGCAGTACATCGCCAAGCTCTACGGCGCCGACGACTACGTGATCACCGAGATGGAGGCCGCCGCCATCACCCTCGTGATCAAGCGCACCCACGGCACCGACCGCGTGATGAGCCTGCGCGGCGCGGTCAACTTCGACCAGGGCAACCCGAAGGAAAGCACGCTGCAGCACCTGGACCCGGCACCGGGCGAGACGGCGGGCGGCTTTGCCGAGACGGTGGAGAACATCGCGCTGGTCGGTACGCGCGTGGTCGACCACATCGTGAAGAACTGGCCGCAGTGGTCGGCGGGCGTGCCCAAGCCCTGAGCGGATTCAGCGTGGCAGCACCGGCTGCAGATGCCACGTCACGTTGAAGTCGAAGGGCGTCCAGCGGCTCACGGTGACGCCCGCCTGGCGCAGGCCGCGGCCGGTCCAGGTGTTGCAGGTCTCGAACAGGTGGTAGCTGCCCTGGGCTTCGTAGAAGGCATCGTCGTTCGCGTAATGCGCACCCGCGATCGGCGTCGCGCGGCCTGAAGGCAGCGTGGCGCGCACGTAGGCCACGAGCTGCGCGTACTGCGCCTGCGAGAGCGGCAGCTTGTAGGCCCCGCGCCGCAACTGCGCGCGCTGCAGGTAGGTCACGTGCAGCAGCGAGCGATTGCCACCCGACAGCGCCCCGAAGGCGCGCGCGGCCGTCAGGTCGCCCCAGGTCGGCGTGTGCAGGTAGAACTCGCGGTCGCCCCAGCCGATGGCGACGAACTCGGCATCGGGCGGCGGCGCCTTGAAGTCGGACAGCGGAAAGAGCTGCAACCAGTCGATGGCGGCCGAGCGGACCGGAAACACCAGGTCGGTGTGCACGCCGTTGCTCAGCACCCAGGCCTCGACCGTCGCAGGCTCGACCGGCGGTTTCGCGTTGGCCGGCAGGAAGACCAGCGCGCAAGCCACCGCCACGTACAGCGTGATGGCCAGCAGCAGCCCCAGCAGCGTGAAGGCGATGCGCAGCAGCCAGCGTCGGATCATGGTGGTGTCAGAAGAGCGAAGCCGTGGTCGCCACCGGCGCCGCGCTGCGGGCGTTGCCAGCGGGCGCCAGCGCCTCGGGGCTGCCGGCCTTGGCCAGCGCGCCCACGCGCACGCCCAAGAGGCGCAGCGGCCGCTCCAGCGGCACGCGCTTCAAGCACTGGCCGCCGACCTGGCGGATGGTCTTGCCGTCGTCGGTGAAGCGGTCGATGGTCTGGTCGCGCGTGGCGATCTTGAAGTCGTCGTAGCGCAGCTTGATGCCGATGGTCTTGCCCACGTAGCCCTTGCGCTGCAGGTCTTCGGCCAGCTTCTCGCACAGGTGCGTGAAGATCGCGCCCAGCTCGGCGCGGTCGCGCACGGCGTGCAGGTCGCGCTCGAAGGTGGTCTCGCGGCTCATCGACACGGGCTCGCTCTCGGTCACCACGGGGCGGTTGTCGCGGCCCCAGGCCACCTCGTGCATCCACGCGCCGGTGGCCTTGCCGAAGGTGTCGATGAGCCAGCCGCGCTCGCGCGCCGCCAGTTGGCCCACGGTCTCGATGCCGAAGCGCTTGAGCTTCTCGTCGGCCTTCGGGCCGATGCCGTTCACCTTGCGGCAGGGCAGGGGCCAGATGCGACTTTCGAGGTCGTGCTCGTAGACCACCGAGATGCCGTTGGGCTTCTCGAACTCGCTGGCCATCTTGGCGATGAGCTTGTTGGGCGCCACGCCGATCGAGCAGGTCAGGCCCGTGGCGTCGAAGATCGATTTCTGGATCAGCCGCGCCAGCGAGCGCCCGCCGTCGCGCTGGCCGCCGGGCACGTCGGTGAAGTCGATGTACACCTCGTCCACGCCGCGGTCTTCCATGAGCGGCGCGATGTCCAGGATGACCTGCTTGAAGGTGCGCGAGAAGCGCCGGTACTCGTCGAAGTCGACCGGCAGGATCAGCGCCTGCGGACACAGCTTGGCGGCCTTCATGAGCCCCATGGCCGAGCCGATGCCGAACTGCCGCGCGGGGTAGGTGGCGGTGGTGATCACGCCGCGCCCCGTGTAGTCCTTCAGGCGCGGAAAGGCCTCGATCGGAATGTCGGCCAGCGTGGCGCCCTCGGGCAGTTCGCGGATCGCCTCGTCGACGCGGCGCCGCCCGCCGCCGATGACCACCGGCAGCCCCTTGAGCTGCGGGTAGCGCAGCAGCTCGACGGACGCGTAGAACGCGTCCATGTCGAGGTGGGCAATGCGGCGGATCGGAGGGGCCGGGGGCGGCACGGGCTGGAAACTCACGGTGACAATTGTCTCGCTCTCCAGGCATGTTCGCCCGCCCCGGTGTCGCGTGCAAGAATGCGGCGGAATTTCAATCCCCACGCAGGTGGTGAACGGAAAGGAATGCACGATGGGTGACGACGAGGTGGAAGGCGGCCTGTCGGTCGCGCTGACGCCGGTGCAGATGGCGGCGGTGCTCGGCGGCGAAGACGTGCCCGAGTCGGCCAGCCTCAGCAACCGGCTCTGGGGCACGGCGGCGCTGATCGGCGGCGTGATCGAACTGGTCGGCGCCGGCGTGCTGTGCGTGGCCCCCGAGCCCACCATGGCCAGCAAGGTCGGCTGCGTGGTGCTGGGCGCGCACGGCAGCGACGTCACCGCCACGGCCGCGCGCCAGATCTGGACCGGCCAGACGCAGCGCACCGCCACCGCGCTCACCGCCGACGCCACCGCGCAGGCGCTGGGCGCCTCGCCCGAAACCGGCGCGCAGGTGGGCCTCGCGGTCGACGTGGCGGTGCCGCTCTTCGTGGCCGGCGGGCTGGCCGCGTCGCGCGTGATCGCGGTGCGCGCGAGCCGCTTCAAGCTCGAGCCCGTGCGGCTCATCGAGCACGAGGGCATTGCGGGCTCGAAGGCGGGCGGCCACACCATCCGCGAGCACGTGGGCAAGTCGGCGCAGGAGCTGTTCGACCGCTTCGCGAAGAAGCCCAGCCTGCAGCGCTCGTCGTCGTTCTTCGACCTGGCCACCGCCGAGTCGGCCATCAGCCAGACCGTGCGCGCCAACGCACGGGCGATTCGCGCGTGGTCGCGCTCCGCGGCGGTGGGCTCCAAGCCCGTGGCCTTCGAGCACGACATCGGCACCGTGGTCGGCATCGGCGTGCAACGCGGCAGCACCGCCGTGAGCCAGCTCACCAAGGTGCGCGTGACGCTGAACATGCGCACGTACAACGGCAAGCCGTTCTACATCCTCACCGCCCATCCGTTCTGATTTTTCCTCACGACCCCACGATGCGATTCGAACTGATCGACCACCTCACCAAGGTCTACTTCGGCCAGGACGCCGACATCCTCTTCGGCGAAACCGGCGCCGAGATCATGGCCTCGTACCGCGAGTCGAGCACCGAGGCCGAGCTGGCCGCGCTGCGCGCCGAGATCGCCGACTACCTCGGTTCGCACGACGACCTCGAAGCGGCGTTTGCACGCGACTTCTCGCGCGACTACATCCCTGAAGATTTCGGCACGCCGGCCAGGCAGTTTCTCGACAGCGTGCTGGCTGCGGTGCGGTAGCGGGCCGTCAGCGCGATTCGACCGTCACCAGCAGCGGCGAGTCGAACATCGCCACCGGCGAGATCACCGGCTCGTCCATGGGCACGGCGTCGCCATAGCGCTCGCGCATCTTGGCGCGCACGGCCGGGTCGCCGAGGTTGAAGCTGCGAATCTTCTGCAGCTCGCCGATGCGCACGCCCAGTGCGCGGTCGTAGAGCTTCCACACCAGTTCCGAGCAGTAGATGCGCGAATCCGACCATTCGAAGGTCAGGTCGTACGGGCGGCCCGCGAAGTCCGAGGTGCGCGCATGCAGGCGCGCCACGGCGCCGGGCGTGAGCCGCGTGTCGGCATCGCGCAGCCGCTTCACCACGTAGCGCCCGCCGTTGCCGCGCGCCGTCCATTGCGCCAGCGGCGTGTAGCGCACCGTCGAGACCGCCTCGAACACGTAGGGTTTGCCCTCTCGCAGCAGCACGATGCCCATGTGGCTGTAGCGCGAGCCGGTGGCGCGCTGCACGGCCAAGCTTTGCGCCGAGCGCGAGGTGTGGAAGATGATGTCGCCGTCTTTCAGCGGGGTGGCCGCGTGGCCGGCGCCGGCTGCCAGGAGGGTGAAAAGGGCAGACAACGACATGTAAAGGGCTTTCGACATGCAGGGCATTTTGCGGGATGCCGCTTGCGCCCCGCGGCATGCCGGTGCCATGATCCGCGCCATATGCAAACCGTCGCCTCCATCCTCTGGCGCAGGCTCGATGCACCGGGCCACGATGCCTGTCGCCTCGAACGCAACGCCTCGGCCTGGCAGCTCGACGGCGCGGCGGTGTTCCGCACCGAGGGCGGACGCATCGCCCAGCTGCACTACCGCGTGCGCTGCGACCTGCTCTGGCACACGCAATGGGGCACGGTGCGCGGCTGGCTCGGCGAGTCGGCCATCGACCTGTCGATCACGCGCGACGCGCGCGGCCACTGGAAGCTCAACGACGAAGCCGTGTCCGACATGTCGCACTGCGTCGACCTCGACCTGGGCTTCACCCCCGCCACCAACCTGCTGCAACTGCGCCGCCTGAACCTCGCGCCCGGCGAAAGCGCCGATGCACCGGCGGCCTGGGTTGACATCGAAGACGGCGGGCTCAGCGAGCTGATGCAGCGCTATGAACGGCGCAGCGACAGCTCGTACGCGTACGAGGCCAAGCGCTTCGATTACGCGGAGGTGTTGGGCGTCACGGCGGATGGGTTCGTGAGCGACTATCCGCGGCTGTGGGCCGCGCAAGGCTGACCGTCAGTCGAACTGCGCCCGCGCCCCGGCCACCAGCGCGCGGTTGCGCCGCCGGTCGGCCGCGATCTCCTGCGCGAAGTCCTCGAGGCTCCCGCCGGCCGGCAGGTTGTAGGCCTCGCGCAGGCGCGCGCGCAGCGGGTCGCCTTGCAGCAGGCGGTTGATCTCGGCGTTGAGGCGCTGCACCACCGCCGTCGGCGTGCGCGCCGGCGCGAAGATGCCGAAGAGCGAATCGCGGTTCGCCTTCTCGTAGCCCAGCTCCGCGAGCGTGGGCACCGCCGGCAAGGCTTCGATGCGCGCGGGTGCGCCGACCGCCAGCGCCTGCAGCCGGCCGCTCTCGATGTACTGCAGCTGCTGCGCCGCGATGTTGGTCGACAGCACCTCGAACTGCCCGCCCAGCGCGTCGTTGAGCTGCGGGCCGCCGCCCTGGTAGGGGATGTGGGTGATGTCGGTGCGGCTTTGCAGGCGCACCTGTGCCAGCACCATGTGGCCGATGGTCGCCACGCCCGAGGTGGCCCAGCGCACCGCGCCGGGCTGGCGGCGCGCCAGCGCGATCAACTCTGCAAAGCCGCGGCCCGCGAAGGCCGGCGTGCCCACGACCAGCACCGGCGTGCGCATCACGCTGGCCACGGGCACGAAGGCGCGCAGCGGGTCGTAGGGCGCGCGCGCGAGCAGCGGGTGCAGGGTGAGCGGGCTGATGGCCGAAAAGGCCAGCGTGTGGCCGTCGGGCGTGGCGCGTGCGAGCGCATCCATGCCCAGGCTGCCGCCCGCGCCGGCGCGGTGTTCGATGAGCACCGGCACGCCCAGCGACTGCGCCAGCGGCTCGGCCAGCGCGCGCGCCATGCCGTCGCTCACGCCGCCCGGTGGGTAGACCACGATCAGGCGCACCGGGCGGCTGGGCCAGGGCGACGAGGCCGCGTGCGACAGATGCGGCAATGCGCACGCAGCCGCGAAGCCGATGCGTTGCAGGAAATGGCGGCGCAGCAGCGGCACGGTCATGCGGCGGGCTTCCCCTCGGCCAGCCCGCGCAGCAGCGCCGCGAAGTGCCGCGCCGGCAGGTTGTCTTCGTCGGCGCGCGACACCAGCGTGAGCGGCGCGTCGAGCTGGCCGCCGTCGGCCAGCCGCGTGTAGGCGATGGCGTGCGCGTGCACGCCGGTCATCGAGGTCGGCACCACCGACAGGCCGACGCCCGCGGCCACGAGGTTCAGGTTGGTCATCATGCGATCGACTTCGGCCACCACGCGCGGGCGCAGGCCCTGCGCGTGGCACAGCGCGAGCAGCTCGGCATAGAGGCCGGGCGCGCCCGGGCGGCGCACGAGGATGATGCCTTCTTCGCAGAGTTTCGACAGCGGCAGCGGCTTCGCCGGCTTCTTTCCATTTGCGGCAGGCGCGAAGCGGTGGTCGCTCGGCATCGCGACCCACACGGGCTCGCGCAGCAGCGTCTCGAACACCAGCCCCTCGGGCCGTGCCACCGGCACGCGCAGCAGGCCGCAGTGCAGCCGGCCCGCGGCCAGCGCCTCGGTGAGCTCGGCGGCGTTGTCCTCGCGCAGCTGCAGCTCCACGCCGGGGTGTGCGCGGCGAAAGGCGCGCAGCGCCTCGGGCATGAAGCGGTGCGCGGCGGCCGAGCTGGTGAAGCCGACGGCCAGCGTGCCGGTCTGGCCCTGGGCCACGCGCGCCATGCGCTGCTTCATGGCCTCCATGTCCTGCAGCATGCGCAGCGCCTCGGCCTGGAACAGCCGGCCGGCGTCGGTGAGCGCCACGCCGCGCGGATGGCGCTTGAACAGCAGCACACCCAGCTCGCGCTCCAGCGCCTTGATCTGCAGGCTCAGCGGCGGCTGCTGGATGCCCAGCTGCTCGGCGGCGCGCGTCATGTGGCCGGTGCCGGCCACGGCCACGAAGTACCTCAGGGCGCGTATGTCCATATGTTTTTTGTATTGAATAGGCCTTGTTATTTTATTTGACCCTAGGTCACACGGAATCTATCGTCCGGCCGCCTATTCAAAAAGCAGTCCACCGAGGCTGCATGCCGGAGACAAATCCATGCGCACACCGCGCCCTGCCTCGAAGTTTCGTGTCGTCGTTTCGTTGATCGGTATCTCGCTGGTCCTGGCCGCCTGCGGTGGCGGGAGCGGGGGAGGGGGAAGCCCCGGCTTCTTCCTGCCGACCCCGCCGCCCGCCAGCGGCAACACCCCGCCGGCCGAGGAGCCGCCAGGCACAGTGCCCCCGCCCGTGCTGCCCGTCGTGGCCTGCGCCGACCTGGCTGGCAAGAGCCTGCCCGCCGCGCTCATCAGCCTGCCCACGCAGGGCGCCACCGTCACCAGCGCCACGCCCGTGGCCGCGGGCGACGCGGGCAACACGCTGGGCGATTACTGCCGCGTGCGCGGCACCATCGCGCCGGTGGACCCGGCCTCGCAGCTCATCCACTTCGCGGTCAACCTGCCCGAGCAGTGGAACCAGAAGACCATCCACTTTGGCGGCGGTGGCTTCGACGGCGTGCTCATCGACGGCACCGAGGTCATCCGCTTCGGCCCCGCCGGCAAGCCCGCGCCGCTGGCGCTGGGCTACGCCACCTACGGCGACGACTCGGGCCACCAGTCGAGCAGCATCACCGACGGCAAGTTCGCGGCCAACGACGAACAACTGGCCAACTACGGCGGCCAGTCGCTCAAGAAGACGCGCGACGTGGCGCAGGCGCTGGTGTTCGCGCGTTACGCAGTCAAGCCCAGGCACGCCTACTTCCTCGGCACCTCGACCGGCGGGCGCGACGCGCTGAGCTACATCCAGCGCTGGCCGCAGGACTACGACGGCGTGATCGCCAACGAGCCGGCGCTCAACTACACCGGCACGCGCCTGTCGAACGTGGCGGTAGGCCGCGCGCTGTACAACGACGGCGGCAAGGGCTGGCTCAACCTGACGGAGACGCTGCTGGTGCAGAAGGCCGCGATGCAGGCCTGCGACAAGCTCGACGGCGCGATCGACAACATCGTGAGCAATGTGGAGAGCTGCCGCCAGCTCAACACGCAGATCCTCGCGTCGCTGCGCTGCCCCAACGGCGCGGACACGGCGGACACCTGCCTGTCGGACGCGCAGATCGACACGGTGCACGCCATCGAATCGCCGCTGGAGTTCACGACGTACTCGCTGGCCAACGGCGTGAAGCGCGCGGGTGGCTACAACCTCCTCGAAGGCGCGCTGGTGGCCGGCCCGTACACCACGCGCGACCTCGGCACGCGCAAGGCGCCGGGCAACCCCGCCACCTCGGCCGACGCCAACATGTACGTCACGGGCGACCAGTGGGTGAAGTTCTTCGTCACGCGCGATGCCGGTTTCAACACGCTCACCTTCGATCCGCAGAACCCCGGTGCGTACACGGCGCGCGTGACCGAGGTCTCGAAGCTCACCGACGCGACCGACCCGAACCTCGCGCCCTTCTTCGCGCGCGGCGGCAAGCTGATCATGTTGCACGGCCTGGCCGACGAGGTGATCAGCCCCAACTCGACCATCGACTACTACCGGCAGCTCGTCGCCACGCTGGGCCAGGCCGCGGTCACGCAGAACGTGCGCTTCTACACCGTGCCCGGCATGGGCCACGGCACCGGCAGCTTCATTCCCAACTGGGACTCGCTCGCGGCGCTCGAAGGCTGGGTCGAGAGCGGCCTCGCGCCCGCCACGCCGGTCGCGGTGGACGCCGTGCCCGGCAGCTACGGCCGCACGCGCCCGCTGTGCCAGTTTCCGTCGTGGCCCAAGTACCGCGGCAGCGGCAGCCTCGATGCGGCCGTCAACTACAGCTGCGTGACCGAGGTCGGCGACCCGCTCGCTTGCCCGAACCTGCCGGCGAGCGCGACGCGCTACAAAGGCGGCAACAGCTTCGGCGAGGAACTGCAGGTGCAGATCGATCCGGCCACCATGGCCTACACCGTGACCATCGATGCGAGCCACGAACCCACGCGGGTCGGCACGCAGCGCAGCGGCTCGTTGGTGTCGCAGGGCAGCTGCAGCTACGCGAGCGGCGAGAGCGGGGCGGTGTTCAGCTTCGGCGCCGGCGGCGTGCTGCTGGGCGGCGTGAACCCGCCGAGCGGCAGCGGCTTCTCGCCGTTGGTGGCGTTCCAGAACACCTTCCAGAATGTGTCGCCGTCGACGGACTTCCGCTCGGTCTCGCTGATCTTCAATGCGGCCGGCGTGGAACAGCTCGGCGCGGGCACCACAGCGGCGTTCTCGTCGGCAGGGCGGCTGCGCAATGCGGGCACCTTCCAGTTCTGCCGCAGCCCGGCGTCGAACAGCTTCATGACCTACGACCAGACCTGCAAGAACACCGAGAAGGGCTACCTCAGCTACAGCACGGCGCGCGGTGCCTTCGACATGTACACGACCTCGACTTCGTCGAGCGGCACCGCCGAGACCACCGGCGGCACGCTCACCGGCTCGGTGGTGATCGGGCTGGTCAACGGCGTGTCCACGCCGCTGTACCTGCGCCGCGTGGCCACTGCCGTGCCGGCGGCCGACACCTCCAGCGGCGCGGCCACCGTCATCCAGCCGGGCCTGCGCTTGCTCGCGGTGCAGCAGACGCTGATGCCCGGCGCGGCCGATGGCAGCTACGCCATGGCCAGCGTGAAGGGCGAGAGCCGCGAGGCCACCGTGGTCGGCACGGCCTTCAACCTCGGCGGCGCGGCCACCACGCTGGGCTACGACACGCCGGTGCTCGGCGTGGCGCAGGCCGGCGCCGGCCGGCCGGGCCACCTCATCTTCAACAGCGGCGTCGTGGCCTTCGTCTCCACCGACGGGGCGAACGCGACGCTGGACCTCGGAGTACGCCATTGAAAAAATACCTCTCGCAACTCGCCGCCTTCGCTTGGCTGGGTGCCGCGCCGCTGCTGTCCGCGCACGCGGCACCCGCCACCGCGCCGAAGCCCACGGCCTGCCCGTCGCCCGTGCCGGAGAGCGCGCGCTGCTACACCGGTGAAGACGGCGCGGGGTCGTTCTACTGGATCGCCATTCCGAAAGACTGGCAGCGCGGCGTGCTCGTGATGCACGCGCACGGCGGCCCTGAAACCGGCGCGCCCAAGCTCGCGCGCAGCGAGGAAGACCTCAAGCGCTGGGCCGTCACCGTGAAAGCCGGCTATGCCTGGGCCGGCTCCACCTACCGGCGCGGTGGCTACGGCGTGACGATGGCAGCCGAAGACACCGAGCGGCTGCGCCAGATCGTCGTGCGCCACTTCGGCACGCCCCAACGCACGCTGCTGCATGGGCAGAGCTACGGCGCGGGCGTGGCGGCGAAGGCGGCCGAACTCTATGCGCCGGTGGGCGATGCGAAGTCGCCGTACGACGGCCTGCTGCTCACCAGCGGCGTGCTCGGTGGCGGCAACAGCGCCTACGACTTCCGGCTCGACCTGCGCGTGGTGTACCAGTACGTCTGCCGCAACCACCCCAAGCCCGACGAGCCGCAGTACCCGCTGTGGATGGGTCTGCCGATGGACGCGAAGCTCACGCGCGCGGACCTCGCGGCGCGCGTCAAGGACTGCACCGGCGTCGGCACGCCGGCCGCGCAGCGCACGCCCGAGCAGGCGGCGCGGCTGAAGACGATTCTCTCGGTCGTGAAGATTCCCGAACGCTCGCTCGTCGGCCACCTCAACTGGGCGACGTGGCTGTTCCAGGACCTCGTGCAGCAGCGCCTGCAGGGCCGCAACCCCTTCGGCAACATCGGCGTGGTCTACAGCGGCTCGAGCGACGATGCGGCGCTCAATGCCGGCGTGCTGCGCTACGCGGCCGACCCGCAGGCCCGGGGCGCGCTCGCGGCCGACAGCCAGCCCACCGGCCGCACTTCGCTGCCCACCGTGGGCCTGCATGCCATCGACGACCCGACGGCGTTCGTCGAACTCGAGAACGCCTACCGCCGCATCCGCGACGCGGCCGGCACCGGCGGGAACCTGGTGCAGAGCTTCAGCGCCGAGCGCGAGCACAGCTACCTCAGCGACTCGGAATACCCCGCACTCTTCGGCGCGCTGCTCGACTGGATCGACAAGGGCGAGAAGCCCACGCCGCAGAGCCTGGCGCAGCGCTGTGCTTCGCTCATGCCGCGCTACGACACCGACGGAAAGAACGGCTGCCACATCCAGCCTGAGTGGCAACCCCCGACGCTCGAAAGCCGCGTGCCTTCACGCGCGCCCTGATTTTTCTTTTGACCTTGACGGAGACTTCCATGAAAAAAATGTTCGCCCTCGCGGCGATGGCCCTGGCTGTGTGCGCCCACGCGCAGGACTTTCCCGCGGGCAAACCCGTGACCATCGTCGTTCCCTTCGCGGCCGGCGGCCCGACCGACCGCGTCGCGCGCGACCTCGCCGAGGCACTGCGCAAGCCGCTGGGCGGCGCCAGCGTCATCATCGACAACGTGCCCGGCGCGGGCAGCTCCATCGGCGCGGCCAAGGTGGCGCGCGCCAACCCCGATGGCTACACGCTGCTGCTCAACCACATCGCGATGGCGACCGTGCCGACGCTGGTGCGCAACGTGCCGTTCAAGGTCGAGACCGACTTCGAGTACCTGGGCATCGTCAACGACGTGCCCATGACGCTCATCGCCAAACCCAGCCTTCCGGCCACCAACTACAAGGAACTGACCGCCTGGATCGCCGCCAACAAGGGAAAGATCAACCTGGGCAACGCGGGCATCGGCTCGGCCTCGCACCTGTGCGGCCTGCTCTACCAGAGCGCCACGAAGACCGAGATGACGCCCGTGCCCTACAAGGGCACGGCGCCTGCCATCACCGACCTGATCGGCGGCCAGATCGATCTGCTGTGCGACCAGAGCACCAACACCTCGCCGCAGATCGAAGCGAAGAAGGTCAAGGCCTACGCCGTGACCACGCCCAAGCGCCTGACCACGCCGCTCTTGAAAGACCTGCCCACGCTCGACGAGGCCGGCCTGAAGAACTTCCAGGTGACGATTTGGCACGGCCTGTACGCGCCCAAGGGCACGCCCGCACCGGTGCTCAAGAAGATCAGCGATGCGCTGAAGGCGGCACTGAAAGATGCGGACTTCATCAAGCGCGAAGAAGCGCTGGGCGCCGTGGTCGCCACCGACGGCCGCATCGAGCCCGAGGGCCACAAGAAGTTCGTGGCGGCGGAGATTGCGAAGTGGAGCCCGATCATCAAGGCGGCGGGGGTGTACGCGGACTGAGTTTGTCGGCCGCGCGCATCGCGCTCAGAGCCCGTGGATGGCAACGGTGGCCCAGAAGGCGACCCACACGCCGATCAGCCCCAGCAGCGCCATGACGGTGACGTAGGCGATGAAGTACGTCACGCGCCTTGCGATGCTGGGGGTGGCTGGAACCCGCCACCAGTAGATCAAGCCAGCCCACAACAGCAGGGCGCAGGCGACGAGGGCTACACCGGTCCCCGTCAATGCCAGGACCTGGCGTCGCGCCAGGCCGGTGAGAAGGACGTTGAGGACCGGGATCGAAACGGCCCACGTGAGCACGCTCAGCATGAATCGGATCGCCATGCTTGCTGTGTTGGCTGAGTTCTGTGCTGTCATTTTTTTCTCTCCCTGTCGGACCGTTGTGGCCTCCTCAAAATCATAGGGAGCGCATGTCTCATGCACACGCAGCAGGTCACGCGGAAATCAGCAATGACCGTGACGCAAGTAACTCGCGCGCCGCTGCAATCGCAAACTGATCGCGAGCCCTCACCCCAACCGCATCGACAACTCCACGTCACCGCCGAACGGCACCGACAGATACCCGCTGTCAGCCGAGCGCACGCGCGCCAGGTACTCCGGGCTGTGGTCGGCGTTGTCCGCCACGATCAGCGCGCCCGGCCGCAGGCGTGACTCGAGCAGCGCCAGCACGTCGGGGTAGAGCGCCTTCGCGCCATCGAGCAGCAGCAGGTCGATAGAGACGGGCAGGTCGACGGCCAGCGTCTGCAGCGCATCGCCTTCGCGGATATCGACCAGGTCGGCCACGCCGCCTTCGGCCAGGTGCGCGCGGGCCCTGGCGACCTTCGAGGGTTCGAACTCGCTGCCGATCAGGCGGCCGCCGCCGTTGTCGCGCAGCGCCGCGGCCATGTACAGGGTGGACAGGCCGAAGGAGGTGCCGAACTCCACGATGTGACGCGCGTTCGTGCTGCGCGCCAGCTGGTACAGCAGCACGCCGGTCTCGCGCGACACCGGCAGCCACACATCCTTGAGCCGGCTGTAGAGCGCGATGTACCCGGTCTTGCTGTGCATCAGCCGATGGCGTTCCTCCGGACTCACGTCGGCAATGGCCGGGCTGGTGGCCGCGCTGGCCTCCTGGAACAGGCGGTCCAGCAAGGGCGCGAGGGGTGCGGTGGTCAAGGTGGTCACGGGGTTCTTTCGTGTGAAAAGCAGATGGGAAATACTATGAAGAACCCTTCATGTTTTCCATTCGCGTTCCGCCACGCTCCCATGACCGACCGCCCTAGCCCCTCGATCTCCTCTCGCAGGCAGCCCAAGCAGGCGCGCTCGGCCGACCTTCTTGGGGCCATTCTTCAGGCAGCCATTCAGGTTTTGGCGAAAGAGGGCGTGCGCCGCTTCACGACGACGCGCGTCGCCGAGCGCGCGGGCGTGAGCGTGGGGTCGGTGTACCAGTACTTCCCGAACAAGGCGTCGATCCTGTTCCGCTTGCAGAGCGATGAATGGCGGCAGACCACAGAGTTGATGCGCGGCATCCTCGGGGACACGCAGCGTCCCGCGCTGGAGCGCCTGCGCCTGCTGACGCACGCGTTCGTCCGCTCCGAATGCGAAGAGGCCGATGTGCGAACGGCGCTCGGCGACGCCGCGCCGTTCTACCGCGACGCACCCGAGGCACAGGAGGTGCGCGCCGCCGGCGACGAGATCGTCCGCGTGTTCATGCAGGAGGCGCTGCCAGCGGCCTCCGACGCCACGCGCGCGATGGCAGGCGACCTGATCGTGGCGACGCTCAGCGCCGTGGGGAAAGAGTTTTCGGAGCGCCCCCGCACCGACGCCGAGATCGAGGCCTGGGCGGGCGCGATGGCCGACATGTTCTGCGTCTACATGGACAGCCTGGCCTCGCGCTGAGCCTTCAGTGCCGCCATGCGGGGCGGCCCGCCCCCGGCAAGGTCTTCAGCCGCCCCTCAGAACGTGCCAGGCAACAGGATGTCCGACTTCACATCGTCGATCTGCGTGCGACCGCAGAAGGCCATCGTGATGTCCAGTTCCTTGTGGATGATCTGCAGCGCGCGCGTCACGCCTTCCTGGCCGTAGGCGCCCAGGCCGTACAGGAAGCTGCGGCCGATCAGCGTGCCGCGCGCGCCCAGGGCGCGGGCCTTGAGCACGTCCTGGCCGCTGCGCACGCCGCCGTCCATCCACACCTCGATCTGGCTGCCCACGGCATCGGCGATGGCCGGCAGCGCGGCGATGGAGGAGGGCGCACCATCGAGCTGGCGCCCGCCATGGTTCGAGACGATGAGCGCGTCGGCGCCGCTGGCCACGGCCAGGCGTGCATCTTCCTCGTCCATGATGCCCTTGAGGATCAGCTTGCCGCCCCAGCGCTTCTTGATCCATTCGACGTCCGCCCAGCTCAGGGCAGGGTCGAACTGTTCGGCGGTCCACGACGACAGCGACGACAGGTCTTTCACGCCCTTGGCGTGGCCGGCGATGTTGCCGAAGGTGCGGCGCTTCGTGCCAAGCATGCCCATGCACCAGCGCGGCTTGGTGGCCAGGTTGATGAGGTTCTTGATGGTGGGCTTGGGCGGCGTCGACAGGCCGTTCTTGATGTCCTTGTGGCGCTGGCCGAGGATCTGCAGGTCGAGCGTGAGCTGTAGCGCCGACACGTTGGCGGCCTTGGCGCGGTCGATCAGGCGTTCGATGAAGTCACGGTCCTTCATCACGTAGAGCTGGAACCAGAAGGGGTGGCGGTCGGTGTTCTCGGCAATGTCTTCCAGCGAGCAGATGCTCATGGTCGAGAGCGTGAACGGAATGCCGAAGGCCTTGGCCGCGCGCGCGCCCAAAATTTCGCCGTCGGCGTGCTGCATGCCGGTCAGGCCCGTGGGCGCGATGGCCACGGGCATGGCCACTTCCTGGCCGATCATGGTGGTGCGGGTGGAGCGGCCCTCCATGTTCACGGCCACGCGCTGGCGCAGCTTGATCTTCTGGAAGTCGCTCTCGTTGGCGCGGTAGGTGCCCTCGGTCCAGGCGCCGGAGTCGGCGTAGTCGTAGAACATCTTCGGCACGCGCCGCTGGGCGATCGCCCGCAGGTCTTCGATGCAGGTGATCTTGGAAAGGTCGGGCACGGGGGAGTCTCCTGGCTGGTGTTATGGGGGTCGCGGCGGGCTGCAGCCTGTACGGGCCACGGCAGCGCCGGGGGTCGAGTCTGCAGGGGAAATGCGCCGGCGACCTGAAAAAAGCCCGCACCCCGTCTGAAAATTATTCAGCCCGGCTCGCGCAGCGCCTGGCGCAGCCATTCGACGAAGGTGGCGCATTCCCAGCGCTCCATGGTGCCGGGGCGCCAGCACAGGAAGTAGGCGTTGGGCGAGGGCGCGCTGTGCGGCGACAGGCGCACCAGCCGGCCGTTGTCCAGCCAGGCGCGGCCCAGCCGCAGGTGCATGAGCACCACGCCGAAGTCTTCGGCGGCCGCATCGAGCGCCAGCCCCAGGTCGTTGAACTGGTGGCCCACGGCCGGCTCGGGCAGGCCGATGCCGCAGGCCTTGAACCAGATGCGCCACGACTCCAGCGGCGTGCGCAGCATCTGCACGCGCGCCACCTCGGCGTCGGTCGAGAAGTGCTGCTCGAAGGGGCCGTGGCGCGCCAGGTAGGCCGGGCTGCACACCGGCGAGACGTCGTCGGCCAGCAGCTGGCAGAACTCGCGGTCGTGGAACGGGCCGGTGCCGAAGCGCAGCTCGATGTCGGCGTCCTCGGCCGTGAAGTTGCGCACCGGCATGGTCACCTGCAGCATCAGCTCGATGGTCGGGTAGGCGTCGCGGAACTCGGCCAGCCGGGGCAGCAGCATCTGGCGCGAGAAGGTGGGCGTGACCGCCACGCGCAGCCGCCGCACCTGCGACGCGGGCTCGCGCCCCGGCACCTGCTGCAGCGCCGCGATGGCCTCGCGCACGCGCGCTAGGTAGGCCACGCCGTCGGCGCTCAGGCCGAAGTCGTTGCCCGTGAAGAGCTTGAGCTCGAGCTGCGTCTCGAGCTGGCGGATGCGGTGGCTGACCGCGCTGGGCGTGACGCTGAGCTCCTCGGCCGCCACGTTCACGCTGCGTAGCCGCGCGACGGCCTCGAAGGCCTGCAGGCCCTGGGTCGAGGGGAGTCGCGTCGATGCCATGTGTTTTTGAAAGGGAGTGAGCGATGCGATGTTATCGAAGGGCGACCAGCGCATCGAGCAGCCGCCGCAGGTCGTCGACCGCCTCGCGCGCCAGCGCCGCATCGCCCATCTGCGCCTTGACGATGGCGCCGTCGACCCCGAGCGCGGCCGCCTGCGCAACGGCCATGCGCTGCGGGCCGTCGGGCAGCAGGCCGGCGATCACCTCGACCATCTCGCGCTTGTGCTCGCGCGCGATGTCGGCGGCGCCGGCCACGCTGGCGCCCACCTCCACCACCGAGTTGATGAAGGCACAGCCCCGAAACAGCGGGTCGGCGAACCACTCGGCCATCACGTCGGCCAGCACCGGCAGCGCCTGCCCCAGCGCGATGCGTTGCTGCGCGTCGCGCCGGCCCAGCGCATCGACGAACCAGGCCATCCACACGCCATGCCGGTGGTCGAGAAAGGCGCGCACCAGGTCGTCCTTCGAGGGGAAGTGCCGGTAGAAGGTGACCTTGGTGACGCCCGACGCGGCGATCACGCGGTCGATGCCGGTGGCGCGGATGCCGTCGGCATAGAAGAGCTCGTGCGCCGTGAGCAGGATGCGCTCGCGCGCGGGCAGTGCAGAGATGTCCATGCGGCGATTGTAGGCATGTAGACAGGTCTGTCTACTCGTGGCACATTGCGGGCCTTCATCACTTCATTTCTTGACTGAAAGACCGCCATGGAATCCCGCCCGCCGCTGCCGCCCTTCACCCTTGAATCCGCCCTCCAGAAAGTCCAGGCCGCGGAAGACGCCTGGAACTCGCGCGACCCCGCGCGCGTGAGCCTGGCCTACACGCCCGACACCGAATGGCGCAACCGCGCCGACTTCGTCAATGGCCGCGAGCAGGTGGTGGAATTCCTCACCCGCAAGTGGGAGCGCGAGCACGACTACCGCCTGAGGAAGCAGCTATGGGCCTTCATGGACAACCGCATCGCGGTGCGCTTCGAGTACGAATGGCACGACGCCGCGGGCCAGTGGTTCCGCAGCCACGGCAATGAGAACTGGGAGTTTGCGGAGAACGGGTTGATGCGCAAGCGCTACGCCAGCATCAACGACCAGTCCATTGCGGAGTCGGAGCGCAAGTTCCGCTGGGAGCGCTGAGGCGGAGGGTGCGGCAACGGGCATGCCTGTTGCTTGCCCTGTCGCATCCCTTCATACCCAGGAGCCAAGCCGCATGAACCGCAACGACGTCACCGAGAAGATCATCACCGTGAAGGTGTCCAAGGGCATCCAGTGGGCCGACGTGGCCAAAAAGGTCGGCTTGTCGAAAGAGTGGACCACCGCGGCCTGCCTCGGCCAGATGACGCTCGACGACAAGCAGGCCAAGGTCCTCGGCAAGATCTTCGGCCTCACGCCCGAGGAGCAGAAGTGGCTCCAGGTCGTGCCCTACAAGGGCTCGCTGCCCACGCCGGTGCCGACCGACCCGCTGATCTACCGCTGGTACGAGGTGGTGAGCGTGTACGGCACCACCATCAAGGAGCTGATCCATGAAGAGTTCGGCGACGGCATCATGAGTGCCATCGACTTCAGCATGGACATCCAGCGCCAGCCCGACCCGAAGGGCGACCGCGTCAACGTGGTGCTGTCGGGCAAGTTCCTGCCGTACAAGAGCTACTGACGTTCGGCGCTCAGTCAGTACACCGGTGCCGCCGGCTTCGGCCGCGGCGTCGGGGCCGGGCGCCAGCCGGGGCCCGCCATGCCGTAGCGTGCGCCCTCGATCGCGCCGCCAATGGCACGCGCCACGCCGTCGACCGGTGTCGTCAGCCGCCGCCGCGTGCGCATGCGCTCGAAGGCGTAGCTGTCGGCGATGCGCTCGGCCAGCGGGTCGGCGGCCTCGGCCACGTCGGGGCTCACCAGCGAGACGTGCACGCGCCCCGCGTGTTCCCGCCGCAGCCCTTCGGAAATCGCCTGCACCGCGTACTGCGTGCCGTGGTACACGGCCGAGTCGGGCGTGGCGCCGCCCATGGCCACCGGCGCGACGTTGACGATGTGGCCCCAGCCCTGCTCCTGCATCGTGGGCAGCACGGCCGCTACGCCCAGCAGCATGCCGCGCAGGTTGACGTCGATCATCAGCTCCCACTCTTCGATCTTGCGCTGCCACAGCGGCGACAGCGGCATCACGCCGGCGGCGTTCACCAGCACGTCGATGCGGTCGTGCGTGTCGAGGGCGAACTCGGCAAAGGCCTCCATGTCGGGCCGGTGCGTCACGTCCAGCCGCCGGAAGCTCGCCGAGCCGCCGGTGGCATTGATCTCGGCCGCGAGCGCCGCGAGCCGTTCGGTGCGGCGCGCGCCGAGCACCACATGGGCGCCGCGCCGCGCGAGCCGCCGCGCCGTCGCCTCGCCGATGCCGCTGCTGGCGCCGGTGACGAGAACCACTGTGTCCTGGATTGCACTCATACAAAACTCCTCATGCGGGTCGATGCGCCACGGCGCGAAGGGTGCGCCGGGCATGCAGAGGAGTCTCGGGGCGAAGGGGCCGGAGGCGGTATCCGGATCGAACGAGGTTTTTGCCTGATCCTGCGAAATGCAGAAACAGGCGGGTCGTGCGCGGGGCCGCGTCAGGCGCGCCGGCCCAGCCGATTCCCCAACGCCAGCAGCCCCCATCCCGCCAGCCCGAAGGTCAGCGCGATGCCTGCGGCGTAGAGGGCCACGCCACCGTAGCCGCCCACGTGGGCAGGGTTGAGGAAAGGGTAGGGGTACCAGCCCGTGTGGCTGCCGCGCACCAGCGTGTAGACCAGGTAGGCCATCGGGAAGACCAGCGTCCACAGCAGCTGCCGGCCGCCGAGGCGCCTGCGCGGCGGCTGCAGCAGCCAGTCGAGCAGCACGACGCACGGCATCACGTGGTGCAGCAGCGTGTTGATCCACGGCCGCAGCGCGCCGAGGTCGACGTCGCGCAGCAGCAGCGAGAAGACGATGCCGACCACGACCATGTTCACGGCCGACAGGGCGCGCAGCCCTTCGTCGGGTCCCGTGGACGCCGGCCGCCAGAGGCGACGCGCCCCCAGCACCAGCACGATGGCCGCGAACAGGTTCGAGAGGTTGGTGAAAAAGCTGAAGAAGTTGACGACGTCGAAGCCCATGCGCACATGGATCGTCAGCTGCCAGCCGATCGCCACCAGGGTCAGCAGGCCGAAGAAGAGGCGCAGGGCGGACCAGGCCATGGGATGCCGGTCCTCAGGGCCTGCAGCTGCCGCCCATGGACACCGAGCCGTCCTTGCATTCGGTGAGGATGGGCTCGCCGCGCGATGCGGGCGCCGAGGTGGCGCTCGGGGCCGGCAAGGCCGCGCCGCCTTCGCGCTGGTAGACGATTTTCCTGGTGCCCAGCTCGCAGCTGCCCACCACCTGGCCGCTCGCCGTGGCGGCGGCATCGACGGTGACCACGCTGAAGTTCGTCACGCCCGACGCGGCGATCTTCGCCTCGATCTGGGCGCGCAGCGTTGCGCAGTTGCTCTGAGTGGGGCTCTGGGCATGGGCGCTGCCGGCGGCCATGAGCAGGGGCCAGGCGGCGGCAACAGCAAGCCAATGGCGTTTCATGAGGGGCCTGCCTTTCTTTCTTGCTTGCAGTGGGGGCGGGAGAAATCGGAGTCTAGTCGTGCACAAAGACCAACGGCCCGCCGCGCGAGCGACAGGCCGTTGGTGTGGGCACTTCCGGGCCTGGTCAGACCCGGGAGGCGCAACGCAGCGGGATCAGACCGCCGGTGCCAGCACCGCGTTCAGCGTGGCGCTCGGGCGCATCACGGCTTCGTACTTCTTCGGGTCGGCCAGGTAGTAGCCGCCGATGTCCACGGCCTTGCCCTGCACGGCGGCGAGTTCGTCGACGATCTTCTTCTCGTTGGCGGTGAGCGCCTCGGCCAGCTTCTTGAACTTGGCCTGCAGCTCCTTGTCCTCGGTCTGTGCGGCGAGTTCCTGGGCCCAGTACATGGCCAGGTAGAACTGGCTGCCGCGGTTGTCCAGCTGACCGGTCTTGGGCGACGGGTTCTTGTTGTTGTCCAGCAGCTGGCCGGTGGCGGCGTCGAGCGTCTTGGCCAGGATCTTGGCCTGCGCGTTGCCGGTCTTCAGGCCCAGGTCTTCCAGGCTCACGGCCAGCGCGAGGAATTCACCGAGCGAATCCCAGCGCAGGTGGTTTTCTTCCACCAGCTGCTGCACGTGCTTGGGGGCCGAGCCGCCCGCGCCGGTCTCGTACATGCCGCCGCCGGCCATGAGCGGCACGATCGACAGCATCTTGGCCGAGGTGCCCAGTTCCATGATGGGGAACAGGTCGGTGAGGTAGTCGCGCAGGATGTTGCCGGTGGCACTGATGGTGTCCAGGCCGCGCACGACGCGCTCCAGCGTGTAGCGCATGGCGCGCACCTGGCTCATGATCTGGATGTCCAGGCCCGTGGTGTCGTGCTCGTGCAGGTACATCTTGACCTTGGTGATCAGCTGCGCCTCGTGCGGGCGGTAGGCGTCGAGCCAGAACACCACCGGCATGCCGGAGTTGCGCGCGCGGTTCACGGCCAGCTTCACCCAGTCGCGGATCGCGGCGTCCTTGACCTGGCACATGCGCCAGATGTCGCCCTTCTCCACGTCTTCGCTCATCAGCACTTCGCCGGTGTCCAGGTCGGTGATGTTGGCCACGCCGTCTTCGGGGATCTCGAAGGTCTTGTCGTGCGAGCCGTACTCTTCGGCCTTCTGGGCCATGAGGCCGACGTTGGGCACGGTGCCCATGGTCTTGGGGTCGAAGGCGCCGTGCCACTTGCAGAAGTTGATGATCTCCTGGTAGATGCGGGCGAAGGTCGATTCGGGCATCACGGCCTTGACGTCCTTCAGGCGGCCGTCGGCGCCCCACATCTTGCCGCCGTTGCGGATCATGGCGGGCATCGAGGCGTCCACGATCACGTCGTTGGGCGAGTGGAAGTTGGTGATGCCCTTGGCCGAGTCGACCATGGCCAGCTCGGGGCGGCCTTCGTGGCAGGCGTGCAGGTCGCGCTTGATCTCGTCCTGCGTGCTCTGGGGCAGCGTGGCGATCTTGTTGTACAGGTCGACCATGCCGTTGTTGACGTTGATGCCCAGCTCGTCGAACAGCTTGCCGTGTTTCTCGAAGGCTTCCTTGTAGAAGATCTTCACGCAGTGGCCGAACACGATGGGGTGCGAGACCTTCATCATGGTGGCCTTCACGTGCAGCGAGAACATCACGCCGGTCTTGTGCGCGTCTTCGATTTCCTTTTCATAGAAGGCCAGCAGGGCCTTCTTGCTCATGAACATGGAGTCGATGATCTCGCGGTCGAGCAGCGCGACCTTGGGCTTGAGCACGATGGTCTTGCCGCTCTTGGTGAGCAGTTCCATCTTGACGTTGCGGGCGCGGTCCAGCGTCATGGACTTTTCGCCGTGATAGAAGTCGCCGCCGTGCATGTGCGAGACGTGCGAGCGCGAGGCCTGGCTCCACTCGGCCATGCTGTGCGGGTTCTTGCGGGCGTATTCCTTCACGGCGCGGGGCGCGCGGCGGTCGGAGTTGCCTTCGCGCAGCACGGGGTTCACGGCGCTGCCGGTGCACTTGTTGTAGCGCGTGCGGATGTCCTTGTCCTCGTCCGAGGTCGGGTTCTCCGGGTAGTCGGGGATCTTGTAGCCCTTGCCCTGCAGTTCCTTGATGGCCGACTTGAGCTGCGACACCGAGGCGCTGATGTTGGGCAGCTTGATGATGTTGGCTTCAGGCTTGAGCGTGAGCTTGCCCAGTTCGGCCAGGTTGTCGGGCACCTTCTGGTCGTCGCTCAGGAACTCGGGGAACTCGCCCAGGATGCGGGCGGCCACCGAGATGTCGCTCGTCGTCACGTTGATGCCGGCCGGAGCCGTGAAGGCGCGCACGATGGGCAGGAAGGCGTAGGTCGCCAGCAGGGGCGCCTCGTCGGTGAGGGTGTAGACGATGGTGGGTTGCTTCGTGCTCATGCGCTTGCTTCCGTAGGTTCTGGGTTGTCGAGAGGGCTGAAATTTCATTGGGCGAAATGGACTTTCGCCGGAGCCCCCCATTGTCGCCCGGTCGGGCCGCGTCGCGGCCGGAGAAACCCCGATGACCCCTCTGCCAGGGCTTCCCGCGATGGCTACCATTGCGCCCCATGAAAAAGCTGCCTCTTGCCGGGATCGTCGGTCTTCTCGCGTCGCTGCCGGCCGGCCCCGTGCTCGCTGCGCCCGCGGCGCAGGTCTTCGTGGCCGTCAAGACGCCCGAGGCCGTCGACGCCATGTGGCGCGCCCACCTGTGCGCCTTGCTGCCCCAGCCCTGCGATGCGCGGGCGCTGAAGCTGCACCGCCCGCGCGACGGCGGCGCGCCCGACGACTACCTGCTCACCTCGGAAAAGCCCCTGGCCATGGCGCGCCTGAAGCGCGACGCCGGCGCCGGTGGCTGGCAACTCGCGCAGCTGCACGATTTCTCGACCTACGTGGCCTCGCAGCAGCGCGACCGCCCCAGCACCGACCCCGAGCTGCACCTGGCCCTCGCGCCGGTGCTCTACCCGCTGGCCGAGGGCCGCTGGGCCGTGGCCGTGACCCAGCACGAATCGGAAAGCTATTCGGGCGGCGGCGCGTCCTATGTGACGGCCGACTTCGTGCCGCTGGACACGCCGCCCGGGCAGCGCGCCAAGGCCGCGCGCGAGAGCATCCCGTACTGGTGTTCGCGGTCGATCCGCGCCTGCTTCAGCGAGAAGGAATACAAGACCTCGAAGCACTGCCACGACGAAAGCCGCGGCAGCCTGCGCATCGCCTACGACGCGCCGGCGAAGGCCGGCGGTCCCTATGCGTGGCGCTACACCTGGCTGCAGAGCGAGTGGCCAGCGCACACGGGGCCGGCCGGCAACAAGCGCACCAGCGTCGACTTCACGGACGACAGCGCCCGGAAACCGACCGCCTGCGACGGCGGGCTGCAGTAAGCGGACAGCAGCGGATCAGTGCCGCGGCACCGTCACCGCACCCACGTGCAGCGTGCGTCCCGCGCCCAGCCCTGCCATGACCAGCACCACGCCCAGGCCGACGAACAGCCACGCCGAGGCGCGGAAGCTGCCGGTCCAGCCGTGCAGCAGCCCGGCCAGCAGGGGGCCGAAGGCCGCCACCATGTAGCCCACGCCCTGCGCCATGCCCGACAGGTGCGCGGCAATGTGCGAATCGGGCGAGCGCAGCACGATCATCGTGAGCGCCAGCGCGAAGGTGCCGCCCTGCGAGATGCCCAGCACCACGGCCCAGGTCCACATGCCGCCGGGGGCGTCCAGCGGCGCGAACAGCATGGCCAGCATGGCCGCCACCGTCATCGCCGAGAGCACCACCGCCAGCGCGCGCTGGTTGCGCAGCTTCACGGCCAGCGCCGGCACCACGAGGCAGGTCACGACCTGCGTCATGACCGACAGCGACACCACGTAGCCGGCCATTTCGCCGCTGAGCCCGCGCTCGCGCAGGATCGGCGCCAGCCAGCCCATCACGATGTACGCCAGGGCCGACTGCAGGCCCATGAAGAAGGTCACCTGCCAGGCCAGCCGGTCGCGCCACAGGCCGCGCACGGTGAAGCCCGACTCGCTGGCCACCGGCTTGAGCGGCAGCGCCTGCGGCGCCCAGATGAACGTGACCAGCGCGGCCGGCACGGCCCACATGGCGAGCGCCAGCGTCCAGCCGCCGCCCAGTGCGTGCTCCAGCGGCACCGTCAGGCCCGCGGCGCTGGCGGCGCCGCCGCACACGGCCATGGTGTACAGGCCCATCATCAGCGCGGCCTGCTTGGCGAAGTCGCGCTTCACCAGGCCCGAGAGCAGCACGTTCGACACCGCGATGCCGCTGCCCGCGATGGCCGAGGCCAGGAACAGCAGCGGGATGTTGCCGGTGCCGCGCAGCACCGTGCCCACGCCGATCAGCACCATGCAGCCCAGCAGCGTGCGCTCGGTGCCGAAGCGGCGCCCGAGCCAGGGCGCCATCGGCGCGAACACGCCCAGGCAGACGATCGGCAGCGTGGTCAGCAGGCTGGCCGCGGTGGCCGACAGGCCGGTGGCGCGGATGATTTCCGGCAGCACCACCGACAGGCTGGCGAACACCGGGCGCAGGTTGAAGGCGATGAGCACCACCGTCAGGCCCAGCAGCAGCTGGCGGCCCCGGCTGGGCGTCGGCGTGGGGCGCGGCGCGGGGAGGCTGTCGACTTCGGCGTCGATCAGCAGTTCTTCGGCGCCCGATGGCGCCGCCTGGGTGCGCGCAGCAACACCCGTGGGCAAGGTCATGGAGTTCATGCGGTGCCCAGTGCGAGCGCGTTGAGCGTCGGCGCCATCAGCTCGCGCACGGCGGCGGCGGCGCGCTCGGGGTCGCGGCTCGCGATGCCTTCGACGATGGCGCGGTGCGCCGCCTCGTCGGGCTCGGGCAGGCTGGCGCTCAGCGTGCTGGCGATGGTTTCCTTGATGTAGCCGGTGATGAAGCGGCAGGTCTCGACCAGCGCCAGGTTGCCCGACACATCGACGATGGCCAGGTGAAAGGCCAGGTCGCGCTCGATGAAGGCCGCGCCGCCGTCGGCCAGGTCGGGCTGGCCGCGCTTGTCGAGCAGGGCGTTCAGCCGGCGCAGGTCTTTCGCGGTGTGGCGTACGGCGGCGAGCCGGGCGGCCTCGACCTCGAGCGCGCGGCGCACCTCGAACTGGTCGCGCAGGCTGGCCAGGCGCAGCTTCTGCAGGCTGGCCGAGGGGTCGAAGCCTGAGCGCACGTACGTGCCCGAACCCTGCCGCACCTCGAGCAGGCCGCGCGACACCAGCGTCTTCACCGCCTCGCGCACCGTGCCGCGGCTCACGCCCAGCAGCTGCGCCAGCTGGGGCTCGATCGGAATGCGCGAGCCGATGGGCCAGCGGCCCGCCGCGATTTCGGTGCGGATGCTGTTCGCGGCGGCGTCGGCCAGGGAGGTGCGGGGCGGTTGGACGAGCATGGGATCAGGGCGGTTTATTCATTGAATGATTGGATGAATTTAACCACTGTTAAAAAGACGCGGTCGGCGGGAGGGGCATGAGGCGGCGCGGAAGGGGGCCCGGCCGCCCGCTTTACCAGCTGCCCGAGGCGCCGCCGCCGCTGCTCGAACCGCCGCTGTCCGAGGAGGACGAAGACGACGAGGAAGAGGACGAGGAGGACGACGAACTGCTGCTGCTCCAGCCGCTGTCCCCGTCGTCGTCGCTCGATTCCATGACGCCGGGCGGCAGGAAGCCGATCAGCATCGAGAAGAACGCCGCCAGCGCGATGGGAATCCACGAGGTGTCCGGCACCGGGCCGGGCGAGGTGATGTGGAACACGTAGCCGCAGATGCCCGCCACGATGGCCAGGCGCACGAGGAAGCTGATCACGCTGCGCTGGAAGGTGTTGACCATGCAGCGCACGATGATCGCCACGAACAGCGTCACGCCGCCGATGCACAGCGCCCACAGGAAGCCCCACCAGAAGCGGTCGGCGCCGACCGTGAATGCGACGGCGACCAGCGACGCGATCACGAGCACGAAGCCGCCCATGAAGATGGCGGCCGTGCGCGACATGCCGCAGAGAAAGCCCAGGCCGTAGCCGAAGATCGCCGGCATCGCCAGCACCAGCGCGATGGCCGGGTTCAGCAGCGCCGCGCCGGCCGCCAGCGGGCCGGCCCCGAGCAGGCCGAGCACCAGGCGCAGGTCGCGCGGGGCAGGGCGCGCACGCGCCGGTTCGGGCTCGATCGCCGCCAGGGCGTCGGCCCAGGGTTCGGGGCGCGCGCTGCCCTTGCGCTGGCCCTTGCGTTTTTTCTCTTCGGCACGCCGCGAGGCCGAGCTGCCGCGCCGCGGGTCGCGCTCGATGCCGCGGCCGTGGTAGATGCCCAGGCCCAGGCCCCACAGCACCACGCCCAGCAGGCCCCAGCCCTCGGGCGTGACGTGGCCGCCGCTCGTCAGGCTGGTGACTTTCTCTTCGTCGGGTGCGGCGGCGTGGTCCACGACGATCTGCTGCGACTCGGGCACGACGACGCCCACCTCGCCGTCGAGCAGCCGCGCGAGCGCGCCCACGGCCGCCTGCACGCCGCCGGCGAAGTCGCCCTCGCGAAAGCGCGGCGCCATCTCGCGGTCGATGATGCGGGCCGCCTGGATGTCGGTCACCGTGCCTTCGAGCCCGGTGCCGACCTCGATGCGCATGCGGCGGTCTTTCTGCGCCACGAGCAGCAGGATGCCGTCGTCGGCGTCGCTGCGGCCCAGCCGCCACTTCGCGAACACGCGCGTGGCGTAGCCCTCGATGGTGTCCTCGCCCGTGGTCGGCACGATGAGCACCGCGAGCTGGGCCTGGGAGCGGCTCTGGATGTCGGCGATCTGCGCGCGCAGCGCCTCGGCCTCGCCGGCCGGCAACGCCTGCGCAAGGTCGACCACGCGCGAGCTCATCGGCGGCACCGGCACGGGCTTGGCCTGCGCGGTACGCGGGCCCGCCAGGCACAGCACGAGCAGCAGGCCCAGGCACAGCGACAGCCAGCGGGGCAGCGACAACGGCGCGCGCATCGGCGCGTTCATCGGCGCGCGCCCTTCGCCGCCACCACGCCCGCGCCGCGCACCTCCACCCGGCGCTGGTCGACCACCTTGCCGCTGGCGTCCACCAGCTCGATCAGGTGCCGGCCCGGCCACGGCAGCCACTGCGCGCTGTTGCCGCGCGCGTGGAACTTGCCGTCGATGCGCCACTGCACGCCGCGTCCTTCGGCTTCGAAGCGCACGCGCTGGCGCTGCGGCGGAATGTCGGGGTCGAGCGCGAGGATCGTGCCGTCGGCCGGCGCCGTGATGCGCGCCGAGGCGGCGTCGCTCGCCATGCCGGTGTCGAGCGCGAACAGCGGCTGCTCGGTGCCCTGCAGGAACCATTCGCTGCGCGCCGCTTCGAGCGGGTTGCCGTCGGCGCCCGGGCCGAAGCTCACGCGCGCCTCGACCAGCCCGGCGGGCGGCGCGGGCGCGCGGCTGGGTTCGCGTGCGTGCAGGAAGCGCATCACCTCGGCCCACACGGGCGCGGCGCCGCTGGTGCCGCTCACGTCCCACATCGAGGCGCCGCTGGCGTTGCCGACCCACACGCCGACCGTGTAGCGCTGCGACCAGCCCACGGCCCAGTTGTCGCGCATGTCCTTGCTGGTGCCGGTCTTCACAGCGGTCCAGAAGCGGGTGGACAGGATGCTGTCCAGGCCGAAGGTGCGCGTGCGCGCGTTCGGGTCGGAGAGGATGTCGCTGACGATGAAGGCGGCGCGCGGGTCGAGCAGCGGCGCGGCCTCTGCAGGCTTCGCCTTGCCGGCCGGCGCAGGCGGGCGCGGCGTGAGCGTGGTCGCCCCGAAGCGCCCGTCGTTGGCCATCATGCGGTAGGCATTGGCCAGCGACAGCAGCGACACCTCGGCGCTGCCCAGCGCCAGGCTGTAGCCGTAGTAGTCGCCGCTCTCGCGCAGCGGCAGGCCGGCGGCGCGCAGCTCGCGTGCAAATGCTTCGGGCGACACCATCACCAGCGTGCGCACGGCCGGCACGTTGAGCGAGGCGGCCAGCGCGGTGCGCGCCGACACCGGGCCCTTGAAGCGGCGGTCGTAGTTCTGCGGAATGTAGAGGCCGCTCGCGGTGCTGATCTGCGCCGACGAGTCCTCGATCAGAGAGGCCGCCGTGATGCGCTTCTCGGCCAGGGCCTGCGCGTACAGCAGCGGCTTGAGCGTGGAGCCGGGCTGGCGCAGCGCGGTCACGCCGTCGACCTCGGCGGCCTGGCTCAGCGGGCCCGAGGAGCCGACCCAGGCCAGCACCTCGCCGCTCGCGTTGTCGAGCACCACGAGCGCGCCGTCTTCCACGTGGCGGTCGCGCAGTTCGCGCAGGTGGCGCTGCAGGCTGTCGAGCGCGTAGCGCTGCAGCGGCGCGCGCAGCGTGGTGCGCACGCTGGTGGGCGCGGCGGACTTGTCGTTCCCCGCGTCACGCAGTTCGCGCAGCACCCGCCGCGCGGCATGCGGTGCGATGCCTTCGTTGGGCTCGAACGCACGCCGCTGCACCACCGCACTGGTGAACATGTCGAGCGCCTCGCAATCGGTCTTGGCGCCGGGCTCCATCACGCGCAGCACTTCGCAGGCGCGCTGCGCCACCAGGGCGGGCCGGGCGTTGGGCGCGCGCACCAGCGCGGCGGCCACGGCGGCCTCGCGTGCGTCGAGCCCGCTCGGGGCCTTGCTGAAGAGCGTGCGCGAGAGCGCGTCGATGCCGACGATCTCGCCGCGGAAGGGCACCGTGTTCAGGTAGGCCTCGAGGATCTGGTCCTTGCGCCAGCGGCGCTCCAGCTGCGTGGCGGCCACGGTCTGGCCGATCTTCTGCGTGAAGCTGCGCCCGCCCGCCGCGCGGCGCAGGTCGTCGTCGAGCAGGCCCGCCAACTGCATGGTGATGGTCGAGGCGCCGCGCGTGCGCGTGTTCCACAGGTTGCCCCAGGCGGCGGCCGAGGCGGCGCGCCAGTCGACGCCGCTGTGTTCGTAGAAGCGCTTGTCCTCGCTCAGCACCATGGCCGCGCGCAGCGCGGGCGACACGTCGGCCAGCGCGGTCCACTGGCCGCGCCGCACCGTGGGGTCGGTGCGCACGCGCTGCAGCAGCTCGCCCTGGCGGTCGAGCACGGCGGTCTCGGAGGAACGGAAGTCGCGCTTCACCTCCTCGAAGCTGGCCAGCGCCCAGGCGGAGGGTGCGGCGGCTGCCGTCAGCAGGACCACGGCCAGGGTGTGCCGGGCGGTGGAAGAAAACGAGAACGCAAGAGGCATCGCAGCAGACAGGGCCGCGGGGCGGCAGGCAAAGCGGAGACGGCCCATTCTCCGCCATGCCTTGCGGGGCTCGCCCACGGGCGCGTCAGGTGCCCACGTACGCCGCGAGATGCTGTCCTGTGAGCGTGGCGCGCTTGGCGACCAGCTCGGCCGGCGTGCCCTCGAAGACCACGCGCCCGCCGTCGTGACCGGCGCCGGGGCCCAGGTCGATGATCCAGTCGGCGTGCGCCATCACCGCCTGGTGGTGCTCGATGACGATGACCGACTTGCCCGCATCCACCAGCCGGTCGAGCAGGGCCAGCAGCTGCGCCACGTCGGCCAGGTGCAGGCCGGTGGTCGGCTCGTCGAGCACGTACACGCCGCCCTTCTCGGCCATGTGCGTGGCCAGCTTGAGCCGCTGGCGCTCGCCGCCCGACAGCGTGGTGAGCGGCTGGCCCAGGCTCAGGTAGCCCAGGCCCACGTCGGCCAGCCGCGCCAGGATGGCGTGCGCGGCCGGCGTGCGCGCCGGGCCCTCGCCGAAGAAGGCCGTGGCCTCGGTCACCGGCATCGCGAGCACCTCGCTGATGTCGCGCCCGCCGAAGCGGTGCTCGAGCACCGAGGCGTGGAAGCGCTTGCCCTCGCACTCTTCGCAAATGGTGGCCACGCCGGCCATCATCGCCAGGTCGGTGTAGATCACGCCCGCGCCGTTGCAGGTGGGGCAGGCGCCCTCGGAGTTGGCGCTGAACAGGGCAGGCTTCACGCCGTTGGCCTTGGCGAAGGCGTTGCGGATCGGGTCGAGCAGGCCGGTGTAGGTGGCCGGGTTGCTGCGCCGCGAGCCGCGGATCGCGCCTTGGTCGACCGCCACCACGCCCGCGCCGGCGGGAATCGAGCCGTGCACCAGCGAGCTCTTGCCCGAGCCCGCCACGCCGGTCACGACCACCAGCACGCCCAGCGGAATGTCGACATCGACGTTGCGCAGGTTGTGCGCCTTGGCGCCGCGGATCGGCAGCGCGCCGGTGGGCTGGCGCAGCTTCTTCTTGAGCGCGGCCCGGTCGTCCAGGTGCCGGCCCGTGAGCGTGCCGCTGGTGCGCAGCGCTGCCACGCTGCCTTCGAAGCAGACCGTGCCGCCCGCCGAGCCCGCGCCGGGGCCGAGGTCGACGACGTGGTCGGCGATGGCGATCGCCTCGGGCTTGTGCTCCACCACCAGCACCGTGTTGCCCTTGTCGCGCAGGCGCAGCAGCAGCTCGTTCATGCGCTGGATGTCGTGCGGGTGCAGGCCGATGGTGGGCTCGTCGAACACGTAGGTCACGTCGGTGAGCGAGGAGCCCAGGTGGCGGATCATCTTCACGCGCTGCGCCTCGCCGCCCGAGAGCGTGCCCGAGGGACGGTCCAGGCTGAGGTACCCGAGCCCGATCTCGACGAAAGAATCGAGCGTGTGCGCCAGCTTGGCCAGCAGCGGCGCCACCGAAGGCTCGTTCAGGCCGTCGACCCACGCGGCGAGGTCGCTGATCTGCATCGCGCAGGCCTCGGCGATGTTGAGCTTCTTGATGCGCGACGAACGCGCCGCCTCGCTCAGCCGCGTGCCTTCGCATTCGGGGCAGGTGGTGAAGGTCACGGCCCGCTCCACGAAGGCGCGGATGTGCGGCTGCATCGCCTCGACGTCCTTGGCCAGGAACGACTTCTGCACCTGCGGAATGAGGCCCTGGTAGGTGAGGTTGATGCCGTCGATCTTGATCTTGGTCGGCTCCTTGTGGAGCAGGGCGTCGAGCTCCTTCTTGGTGAACTTGCGGATCGGCTTGTCGGGGTCGAAGAAGCCGCAGCCGTTGAAGATGCGCCCGTACCAGCCTTCCATGCTGAAGCCCGGGATGGTGAGCGCACCTTCGTTGAGCGACTTGCTGTCGTCGTAGAAGGCGCTCAGGTCGAAGTCGGTGACCGCGCCCCGGCCTTCGCAGCGCGGGCACATGCCGCCGGTGCGGCTGAAGGTCTGCTTCACGGTCTTGCTGGCGCCGCGCTCCACCGTGATGGCGCCGGTGGCCTTCACCGAGGGCACGTTGAACGCGAAGGCGCTGGGCGAGCCGATGTGCGGCTTGCCCAGGCGGCTGAACAGAATGCGCAGCATCGCGTTGGCGTCGGTGGCCGTGCCGACGGTGGAGCGCGGGTCGCCGCCCATGCGCTCCTGGTCCACGATGATCGCGGTGGTCAGGCCGTCGAGCACATCGACCTCGGGCCGCGCCAGCGTCGGCATGAAGCCCTGCACGAAGGCGCTGTAGGTCTCGTTGATGAGCCGCTGCGACTCCGCCGCGATGGTGCCGAACACCAGCGAGCTCTTGCCCGAGCCCGAGACGCCCGTGAACACCGTGAGCCGGCGCTTGGGCAGCTCGACGCTGATGTCCTTCAGGTTGTTCACGCGCGCGCCCTGCACACGGATGAGGTCGTGGTGGTCGGCGGCGTGCCTGCCGTTCGCGTCCTGCGCGCGCGTTGCGCTCTTTGCTTCCTTCTTCGGGGCCTTGCTGCTCATCGGGTCTTTCTCTGGAAGGGGCACGGGGCCGCCACGGCGGCGGCGCCCGTGCAGGAGGTCAGGGGGCTGCGGCGCCGGAGGCCGGCTCAGCGCGTCTGCTGGATGCGGATCAGGTTGCCCGCCGGGTCGCGCACCGCGCAGTCGCGCACGCCGTAGGGCTGGTCGGTGGGCTCCTGCACGATCTCGGTGCTGCGGGCCTGCAGGCGCTCGAAGGTGCCCTCGAGGTCGGGCGTGGCCAGCAGCAGCGAGGCGAAGGTGCCCTTGGCCATCATCTCGGCGATGGTGCGGCGCTCGTCGTCGGTGAGCCCGGGCGTGGCGGCCGGCGGGTACAGCACGATGGAGGTGGCAGGCTGGCCGGCGGGGCCGACCGTGATCCAGTGCATGCCGCCATAGGCAACGTCGTTGCGCACCTCGAAGCCGAGGGTGTCGCGGTAGAAGGCCAGCGAGGCCTGCGCGTCGGTGTGCGGGAGAAAGCTCGAGTGGATGCTGAGGTTCATGGTGACGAGGGTCCGAAGTGTGTACGGGCCGTCATGCTAGGTGTGACTCGGGGTTTCGCGCTTCTCGATTCCTGATCGGGCGCGTCACTTGTTTGGCGACGCACGCCGGCATGCCCGCCGTCGCCTGCGCCGCCTCGCGCCGGTAGACGCCGGGCGACACGCCCACCAGCTCGGTGAAGCGCGTGGTGAAGGTGCCCAGCGAGGCGCAGCCGACCTCGAAGCAGACCTCGGTCACGCTCAGGTCGCCACGGCGCAGCAGCGCCATCGCGCGCTCGATGCGCCGCGTCATCAGGTAGGCGTAGGGCGACTCGCCATAGGCCAGGCGGAACTGGCGGCTGAGGTGCCCGGCCGACATGTTCGCGTCGCGCGCGAGCGCTTCCACGTCCAGCGGCTGCGCGTGCTCGCGGTCGATGCGGTCGCGCACGCGGCGCAGCCGTGCGAGGTCGGGCAAGGAGGGCTGGGGCTGCGTGGCGGTCATCGGCGGGATCGTGCCACGTCGCTACGGCGTGCTCAAGCGCAGGCAAAGGTTCCACATCCGGTAACGAACTTCACACAAGCACCTGCATCTGGACACCCGATGCGCACGCGGCGGGGCTTCAATACGGTACGGGCTCGCAGGAGGCGCGCCCGACCGTACAGCCCCACCCAAGGAGAACTCCGCATGACGAAAACACTCGCGCTTCTGCTGGCCGCCTCGGCCATCCTGGCTGGTTGCGTGGTCGCCCCCTACGACCGGGGCCCGCCCCCGCGCGGCCACGGCTACGACCGCGACCGTGACGGCGTGCCCAACCGCTACGACCGCGACCGCGACAACGACGGCGTGCCCAATCGCTACGACCGCCGGCCGAACAACCCCTACCGCTACTGACACCGGGGCCGAAGGCCCCCAAAGAAAAAGACCGCGAGGCGCGCAGCCCCGCGGTCTTTTTTCTTGTGCGCGTGTGGATGTGCTCAGGCAGCGCGACGCGCCATCAGCGCCCACAGGCCGGCCGCGCTCAACAGCGAGCCGCCCGCCAGGTGGAAGCGCCGCTGCGCGCGCGGCGAGGCGAGCAGCCGGCCCGCCGAGCTGGCGAACACCGCATAGAGCGTGGCGTTGAGCGTGGCCAACGCCACGAAGGTCAGGGCCAGCACCCACATCTGATGCGACACGTCGGCGCCCGGGCTGATGAACTGCGGCAGGAAGGCCACGAAGAACACGATGCCCTTGGGGTTCAATGCCGTCACCAGGTAGGTGTTGGCGAACAGGCGCCAGCGCGAGGCCGGTGCCGCCGGCGCGGCGGTCTCGGTGGACGAGATGCCGGCGCGCAGCAGCTTGATGCCCAGGTACAGCAGGTACAGGCCGCCGGCCCACTTCACCACCGTGAACCAGAACGCCGACGCGGCCAGCAGCGCGCCCAGGCCCAGCAGCGACACCACGAGCGCGGTCGAATCGCCCAGCGCCACGGCGGCCACCAGCGGCACGTTGGCGCGCCGGCCGTGCGACATCGAATAGCTGATCACCGTGAGGATGGTCGGCCCCGGAATGATCAACAGCAGCGCCGAAGCGGCGACGAAGGCGAGCCAGAGTTCGATGGGCATGGGGATGGATGCTCCTGGTGGGGTGGGAAGGGCGGTGCGCTGTTCAGCGCGGGAACGAAGTCTTTTTCATGCGTCCGAGGTCGAAGCAGGTGCGCCGAAACGCAGCGCGGACCGCGCCTTGGCACGCTCGGCCTCGATGGCCCGGTCGCGCGGCTCGGCCGTGGTCACCAGCGATTCGATCAGCCGCGTGGCCGTGGCGGCCACCTCGTCCACGGCGCACTCGAAGGCCTGTTCGTTGGCGCGCGAGGGCACGCTGAAGCCGCTGAGCTTGCGCACGAACTGCAGGGCGGCGGCGCGGATCTCCTGCTCGGTGGCAGGGGGCTCGAAGTTGTAGAGGGTCTTGATGCTGCGGCACATGGCGAATGCTCCGGTCAGGCGCGGCGCAAGGGCCGCGCGGCCAGTCTAGCGAAATCGCGTTTTCTTGCGCAGCACCCGCCGGACAAAGGCTACTTCAGGCTCAGGACACCCAGCCCCAGCCCGATCACCCCCAGCACGAAGCTCACGAGGCTGATCTGCAGCGGGATGCGGTAGGCGGGATCGGGGTGGTCCCAGTGCGCACGCAGCACCTCGAGCGCGGTGGCCCGGCGGATTTCCATCGCGCAGCCGTGAAAGCCCTGCATGTTGATGCTGCTCTTGGGAATCTGCAGCGCGAGCCGGGTTTCGTAGTCGATCTCGATGCCGTCTTTGGGGAAGCCCGGGTCGCGGCCGATGCCCCGGATCATGCGGCAGCAGCGCTTGCCGGCGTTCGTCTTCAGCACCACCCAGGCGTTGCGCCCGCCCAGGGGCGCCAGCCGCTGGTTGTGCACGCGGATCAGCGAGAAAGCCTCGTAGTCCGCCGGGTTGGTGAACGAGCGTTGTTGCGTGACGTGGAGTCCTGTGACCATGATTTCCTCCCTCTGTGAATGAACGCCGGTGCGCTTGCCGGACAGCCCGTGCAGGCGTCGGTTTCGACGTTAGTTCAGAAGGCGGGAGGTGCCCATTGGCGTTGCCATGGAGAGAACGATTCAATCGTCAACAATGGTGAAGCCGACGGGCGATCCGGCCGCGCGTCGGCCTGGGCTCAGTCGCCCTCGTAGAAGAACTCTTCGCGCACGATCTTGCCGTCCTTGACGGTGTACAGCGCCATCTCTTCCATCGTGAAGCGCTGGCCCGTGGGCTTCATGGTCACGTCGAAGCGAAAGCCCACGATGAAGCGGTCGTCGTGCGGCCAGGGGCCGGCCACCTGGAACGAATGCACCTCGTGGTTGGCGACCCACCATTCGCCCTTGGCGCGGATGGCCGACAGGCCCACCGACTCGCGCGACATGCCGGGCGGCGCGCTGGCCTCGACGCTGACGGCCTCGGGCGCGTAGAGCGCCTGGGCTTCATCGAATGTCCCTGCTTTGCACAGCGCCACGAGCTTGGCGGCGATTTCCTGGGTGTTCATGCGTTTCTCCAGTGAGTTGGGGGGATGACGGGAGGCGCAGTGTAGGCCCGCGCACCGTGCGTCGTCGACAGATGTTCAACGCGCTGGTTCGTTGAGCGCGCGCAGGCTGTCGACGCCCTCCGGCGAGAGCCACAGCAGCGTGTTCAGGTAGGTCTCGATGCGGTCGACCAGCGCGCTGCGCGGGCCCTCGCGCCATTCGGTGGAACCGTAGAACGCCGCCTGCTCGGCCTCCAGCGCCTCGCGGCTCGCGTAGGCGCGCACGAGGTGGTAGCTCTCTTCCTCGTGGTCCGACTTGCCGTAGCTCACCACGTCCATGCCCTTGCTGCGCAGCATGGGCACCGCACGCTCATGCATCGCGCGGTGGAAGTCGTCGAGGGTGCCGGGCTGGAGGCGGTAGGTGCGGATTTCGAGGAGGCGGGTCATGAGGCGTCTTTCGCTGCAGCGTGAGCTACGCGTAGAGAAACGTAACCACCGTGAAATACAGAACCAGGAGACATGCCAGGATGCCCTTGGCGTTCTTCGTGACGAAATCAATGTAGCGTGACATGGCCTCGTCCGTGAGCCGAGCCTGCAGCGCATGTTCTGCAGGCAGAACAGCACGTAGCAGATAGCCGCCGAAGAAGATGATGGCCACGAGCACGACCATGAGGAGCAGTGGCAGAAGGAGGAACATGAGGGCTTGAGCGTATTCCGCTGGTTTCTACAGCCGGTCGTCAGAGGTCGACGAAGTCATCGGGCATTGCGGCGTGCGTAGCGACACAGTACCGCACGATGCTCTCGCGCGGAATGTCCCGGGAGAACAGGACTTCTGATTCCAGCTCGAATGTCGGGACCGTCTTCCCTCAGGACACCACGTCAATTCCGCCTCGAGACTTGATCTTGTAGAAAAAACCCCGTCCGTTCAATGCATGGTCAAGTGCAATTTCAAAACGTGTGGATGTGCTCACGTAGATGCTCGCACCCGTCTCTCGCATTGGAATTCGTCGCGGATATCGACCACTATCCCTCGCGGTGCTTGCTCAAGCAAGCCTTGATACTCGTCTCTTCGCGATTGAACTTCACGACGCCACTGTAGTCCGATGTGTCGAGTTGGAAGCGACCGTCGTCGCGGACATAGGCGACCAGAAACTGCGAAGCGGCGACGACAAGGTCCACGCGGTAGCCGTCGGCGCGTTTCGTCTGCCGAACGTGTGGCAGCAGGATGTTCTCCGAGGGGGAGGCCATCGCATCGTTGACGCAATCCACCATTGCTGCCTGCTCCGACTTTCGATAGCGGCCATCCACGATGGTCCGAAACTTTGACGGAGTCGCGACGGTGTTTACGCTCGTGGTGAACTCCCCGGTCGACACGGTGGTACAGCCAGACAAAAGGGCCACGATGGTGAGGGAGGCGGCAAGTTTCACAGGTTCCTTCGCTTGATTGCTGGACGTTGGTACTTCATGCCAGGAAAAGGGCGTCGAGTACGCATTTCTGACGTTGCTCAGTCTACCCACGTGCCGACGGCGGCAACGAGCACTTTGAGCTTCCGGCGAATCGGATCGTGAGTGGGGCAGGGGCGTGAATCACTGTTGCTCTTGTCGAGACCTCAAGAGCCATTCATTGCGGTAGTCCAGCTGACAATGCTGCCGCGGCTGTTGAGCGGTGCGCGTGTCTGTGGAGCAGCAGATCAGGCTTCCTTCATCGGAACTGCGCTCGGCATCGCTAGGACGGTTGCGTACGGAGTACGCAAGAGCTGATGTTGGGGCGCTTCGGACAGGCATGTTTGTCGGCTTGAGACAGTGAACCCGCTCAGCACGGTGGTGCGCACGCTGTCGTCGCACATGGGGCGCCACATCACGACGATCATTGCGGCCGCGGACCCCGACACCGAGCTGTCGAAGGCCTTTCGCAACGACTTCATCCTGTCGCGCCGCGACGAAGGGCGGGTGCTGTTGCAGCAAGCGGCCGAGGCGGGCGAGATCCGGCCGGATGCCGACCTCGAGATCGAGCTCGACCAGATTTACGGGCCGTTGTTCTTCAGGCCGCTGATGGGGCACGCGCCGCTCGGTGCGGGCTTTGTCGAAGGGCTGATCGGCAGCCTGCTCGTCGGGCTTGGCACGAGCCCCGCGAGCGGCAAGCGCAAGCCCGCAACGCGTGCGTCACGGAACAAGGCGGCCTGAAGCGGTGGGGGTGTTGGTGGGCTGAAGCAGGTCCCACTTGTTGCCGCAAAGATCGAGGAAGACGGCAACCGTGCCGTGCGGCTCGTGGCGTGGCGCTTCGAGAAAGCGCACGCCGTGGGATGTCATGTGTTCGTGGTCGGACGCGAAGTCCGTGGTGTGCAGGGACAGGAAGACACGCCCGCCGGCCTGCTTGCCGACGCTGGCGCTCTGCTCGTCGGTCACGGCCTTGGCCAGCAGCAGCGCGGTGCCGGCATTGCCGGTGTTGCGTGCTGGCGCAACCACCACCCAGCGCTTGCCCGGACCGCGCGGCGTGTCTTCGACCAACTCGAAGCGCAGCGCCTCAGTGAAGAAGCGGATGGCTTCGTCGTAGTCGTGGACGAGGAGGGTGACGGTGGCGAGTTGGCGGGTCATGGGAGGCGTTTGCGTTGCGCTGTCGTGTGTGCTGGCGCTGTCGTCCGCGACCGCGACCGCGACGCAGCGCTCCAGCAGGGCGGCCTCGCGCACCTCTTCGGTGGTGTTCACCTGGAACACGTTCTTGCCGCAGTCGCTGCAATACCGGACGCCGGGCGTGGCGGTGGCTTCGAGTGCGTCCCAGGGCTTGGGGCACGAGAGCGATCCGTCGTGCCCGCCTTCCGACGGTGCCTGCGGATCGACCGGCGCGCGGCCGATGCGGATCGACTTCTTCATGGGGGCGGCGGGCGGTGGGCGCCGAGGATGTACTGCGCGACCCATTCCGCCTGTTCCGGTGTGTCGGGCATGTCGACGCCCCGCGAGCGGCTCAGCAGGTGGAAGATGTTCTGGCGCGGAACGCCGAGCCCGTGCAGCAGGCTGCCCGCGATGAGGCCCGTGCGGCCGATGCCGGCGCGGCAGTGGATGGCGATGGCCTTTCCGCTCGCCAGTTCGGCGCCCAGTTCGGCAATGAAGGCCGCCGCGTCCTGCTGCGATGCCGGCAGGCCTCGGTCCGGAATCGGGAAATGCCGGAACACGATCCCATGTTCGGCGCACAGCGCAGGCTCTTCCCGGAGTTCAAGTGTCCTGATTTCCTGCGCCTCGAGCAGGGAGACCACGATGTCCAGCGATGCACGCTGCCAGGACGCCACCTCGGCGCGCAGCAAGTCACCGCCGCGCGGGCGTGCCATCAGGCCCAGCCGATGCGGCGGTATGTCGCGGACCCAGTGGATGGTGGTCTCGAACATGGTCTGCGGACCTTACAGCCGATCGATCAGCCGCATCGCCCTCAGGTGAAAACGATCGCCGTCTTGTGCGCGATGCTCAGCCGGGCCGATTCGTACAGCAGCAGCCACGATTCGATTTCCCGGTAGAGGCCTTCGTCCTCGCCCATGCTGTCGGCGAGCCGGGCCGCTTCCTCGTCCGACAGTTCGCCGTCCGAGAGCGTGATGCCGAGCGCGGGGGCGACCAGCACCAGTTCTTCGAACAGGCGGTACGACGAGCCGAGCATGCCGCCGGGCAGGTCGGTCTCGTCTTCCTCGGCAAAGATCACTTCGTCGAAGTCGACCGGCAGGTAGAAGCCTTCCGCGTCGGAGTGGCACAGCAGGTGGCTTTCGAACATGTTGGCCACGTCTTCGAGCGTCTCGTCTTCCGTGGGGTCGGTGTCTTCCGGCAGCGGTGTGGCCATCCACCCGGGCGTCGTGACGCGGTGCGCGTAGGCGCGGCGCAGGTAGTGGATGAACGAGTAGGGCAGGCCGTCGAGTGGCGCGCGGGATTCGAGCGGCGGCAGCGTGCGAGGCTCGACGTGCGGCGGCAGGCCGGTTTCGGCGAGCTTGCGGTTCGCGGCGGCGAAATCCGCCTCGAAGTGTTCGGCGCCTTCGGGATCGTTCTCGATCAGGTCGGCGAGGATGCCGACGCAAATGGCCAGGCCCATGGGGTTCTCCAGGTTGTGGGTTCGCGCGATGGTGATGAACGCAGATGAAGGCGGGATGACCGGCGGGTTTCAGTGCCCGCCGGCGATTCTTTGCACCTGACCTTTGCCCCAGTGGAGCGTTGGAACGCTTACTGGAGCGCGCAGGTCCAATCCGCAGCCGGTGTGTTGGCTGCGACGTAGTTCTTCACGGTAACGACGGGTGCGACATAAAGATCGGCCTGACGTGAAACCAGGTAGTCGGCGATCTGCGTGTAGGCGGATGGACTGACCGAGTAACCGTCACCGTTGTCGCCCAGAGAATGGAAGACGAGGACCGTCCAAGTGCCCTTGGCGATGCCGTTGTCGATCGCTTGCTTGGCCGCGTTGACGGCCGTCGCGTCGCTACCGGAGATCGGCAGCCCGCTGATGTAGAAGCGGCGCCTAGCGACATCGGCTGGCTTGTTTTCCCCTGTACCTGCGACGCGTGCGGCGCTCACCGTTGCTGTCAGCAGGCCCGCGTATTCACAGGCGCCCACCTGTTTGCTTTGGTTGGTCGCCTGGGAACCGATCACGTAGTTGCCCTGGGGGTAGGCATAGGTGTGGTCGACGGGCGTGCCGTAGATGTTCTGCAGCAGCCACCACTCCATGGCGCCGACGTCACCCGCCACGTCTTGCCAGGTTTTCGTCGCCAGGATCTGGTCGCTCCAGTGGGAGTACGAGTGGTTGCCGATCTCGTGCCCACGCTGGTAGACCTGTGCCCAGTCTGCCTGGTTGGTTGTCGAGACCGGAGGCATCCCCCCAGCGGTCAGGTAGAAGGTGCCTTTGAGACCCCGCGCATCGAGGATGGCTGCCTGCGTGAGCTGGCTGGGCCATCCATCATCGGCCGTGATGCTGACGGCGCTCTTCTTGTTCGCCGGCCATTGAAACGCCATCGCAGTGCCGGAGAAAAGAACAGCCAGCGCGAGCAGCGATTTGACGGGGACTTTCATTCTCAGAACCTTTCAACAGAGGATTGATTCCTCAGGGACACGAACTGGCGGACGACCTGAGGACCCCTCTGGATTTCTTGCTTCTTGAGCCTCACTTCGCCGCCTCCACCTTCACCCGCGCATTCGGCGTCTCGCCGAACATCTCGGGCGCGTACATCGCTTCCACGCGGCTGGGCGGCAGCGCGAAGTCGCCGACGTTGTTCAGGCGCACGGTGTATTCCATCTTCACGACGCCCTTGGGCAGGTATTCGTAGTAGCTGCGGAAGGCCTCGAAGCTGCGTTCCTCGAACGCTGGCCAGCCGCTGCCCGACTTCTTCTCGCCCTGCGTGGCGATCTGCGAGTCGCGGCCCAGGCCGCTGCCCAGGATGGTGGCGCCGCCCGGGACCGGGTCGGTGATCACGACCCAGGTCATGTCGGTGCTGGCGTTGACTTCGATGCTCACGCGCAGCACGTCGCCGCGCGTGTACTTGCCGGCCACGGCCTGCTCGACCGGCGTGATGGTCTTCTTCAGCGCGTAGCCCGCCGCGAACGGCGCCTTCAGCTGCACGGCGGCCAGCGACTGCAGCGTGAGCCACGGCTTGCCGGTGCCCTGCTGCGTGACCAGGAGCGTGTCGCGCACGGGTGCACCCGTGGGCGATGCGGACCAGGGCAGGAACATCGTGTTGTTGCGCAGGTTGCCCGGCGAGGCGGGCGCGCCGAACATCGTGGTCTGGTTCGGGGCGCCGGTTGCGTCGCTGGCCTTCACGCGCTCCACCTTGCTCCAGTCGACCTGCGCCTTCACCGCGCCCAGCGTGGCGGCGGTGACGCCGGCCACCGGCGTGCTCTCGAACACCTTGCTGAACTTCTCCAGCGCCAGCCCGCCCCACAGGTTGGCGGTGGTGGTGTGCCAGGCGCCGTTCTGCTGGCGGCCGATGAAGCCGTTGGCGAGCTTGCCTACGTCGTCCTTCCAGGCCGGGTCATCCATCACCGTGAGCAGCAGGCGCGCGGTGTTGACGTCGCCGTTGGTCATGAGCCACCACCAGTAGTCGTCCTGCTCGGTGCTGAAGATCAACTTGGTGCCCTGGTAGGACAGGCGAGCCTTCAGCACGTTGTTGGCCTCGTCCAGGCGCTGCTGGCGCTGCGGCACGTCGTTCACGCGCTTCAGGATGTTGACCCAGTCGATCACCGCGCTGGTGGGCCACTGGTTCGGCGCGATGGTGATGCTGCCGAGCATGCTGCCCTTGGCCTTGCCGTAGCGCGACAAGGCTTCGAGCGCGGCGAGCTTGCGCACGTCCAGGTCCTTGCGCGGGCTCCAGAACTCGCGCGTGACGCGGCCTTCGACGAACGCGATCAGGCCCGACTCCATCGGTGCGCGCGCGTCGTCGGCGAGCGCGAAGGCCGGGTTGAGCTGCGCCGCTTCGTGCGTGGCCGCGAGCAGGTACGACGTGAGGATGTCGCTGCCGCGGTTGGCTTCGCCGTCGCGCGGCGGGAAGTAGCTGGCCAGGCCGTCGCTGTCCAGGTAGGTGGGCAGCGTGGCCAGCACGCCCTGCCACATCTTCGCGTCGCGCAGGCCGACCGCCTTGCTGGTCTTCTGCTCGAGGCAGCTGAAGGGGTAGTTGGCGAACCAGTCGCGCACGCCCGGCAGGCCTTCGGCGAGCTTGGGCTGCAGCGACATCTTCAGGCCGCCGCGGCCGGGCAGGGCGTCGGCGGGCGGTGCCACGTCGAGCGTGAACGGCCCGTCGACCTGCACCAGCGTGGCCTGCTGCACCGTGAGCGGCACGGCGGGCACGATGCGCTGGCGCACCTTGAGCGCGTCGCGCGCGCCACCGACGGTGTCTTTCGCCTCGATCTCCCACAGGATGGCTTCGGCGCGCGTCTGCGCGAGCTGCGCGGGCGCGGTCACGTTCCAGGCCACTTCGCGCGATTCGCCGGCCGGGATGTCCACGGTCTGCGTCTCGAGCGTGAGCAGCGTGGCGCGCGGCGTGGCTTCCACCTTCATCGGCTTCTGCGTGGTGTTGCGCAAGGTGATCTGCGCGCGGAACTGGTCGTCCTCGCGCACCAGCGGCGGCAGGCCGCTGATGATCTGCAGGTCTTGCGTGGCCTGGATGCTGGCCTGGCCGGTGCCGAACAGGCTGGTGCCCGCATCGGCCACGGCCACGATCTTGAAGGTGGTGAGCGCGTCGTTCAGCGGCACGGTCACCACGGCCTGGCCGTTGGCGTCGAGCACGATCTTCGGGTTCCACACGAGCAGGGTGTCGAGCAGTTCGCGCGTCTGGCCCTTGCCGCCGCCGCCGCCCGCGGGCACGGCCTTGCGCCCGTAGTGGCGCCGGCCGACGATTTCCATCTGCGCGGTGGAGGTGCTCACGCCCCAGCTGCGCCGCTGCAGCATCGCGTTGAGCAGGTTCCAGCTGTCGTTGGGCATGAGCTCGAGCAGGGCCTGGTCGACCGCGGCCAGCGCCACTTCGGCGCCGGCGGCCGGCTTGCCGTCGGGCAGCTTGGCGGTGATGGTGACCTGCGCCTTGCTGCGGATCGGGTAGCTGGGCTTGTCGCTGGTGACGGTCACGTCGATCTGGTGCGCGCGCGTGCCGACGCGGATCTCGGCCATGCCCAGGCGGTAGGCGGGCTTGCTCAGGTCGACCATGGCGGTGGGCGCGACGTATTCCTTGCCCTCGTACCAGAAGGCGGTCCACCACTCGCGCGGCGCCTTGAAGCCCCAGGTGAAGAAGCTGTACCACGGCACTTCGCGCAGGCGCCCGCGCAGCGCGAGCACGCTCACGTAGGCGTTCGGGCCCCACTCGGGCTTGACCTGCAGGCTGACCGTCGGGTCCTTGCCGTCCAGCTGCACCACGTGCGTTTCGATGATGCCTTCGCGTTCCACCGCCACGAGTGCGGTCGCAAAGCGGAACGGGCTGCGCACCTGGAACTTGGCGACCTCGCCGGGCTGGTAGCTCTTCTTTTCGGGCAGCACGTCGATGCGGTCGTTGTCCTCGCCGCCGAACCACAATTCGCCCTGCTTGGTCACGTAGACCGAGCTCACGGCGCTGGCGCTGCGGCCGTCGCTGTCGGTGGCGCTGGCCACCAGCTCGACCTCGCCGGCCTCCTTCAGCTCCGACTCGCACAGCAGCAGGCCGCGCGAATCGCTCTTGCCGGAGCAGACGGTGCCGATGTCCTTGGTCTCGGTCTTGTTGTCGTAGGTGTAGAAGCCGCCCACCATGCGCTTGCGGCTGGTGGTGGTGATGCGCGCCACGGCGCGCACGTTGAGCGTCACGCCGGCCTGGGGCTTGCCCGTGAGGTCGAGCGCGAGCGCCTGGAACTTGAGCTTCTGGCTGGTCGAGACCCAGCCCTCGGTCTTGATGCCGGCGATGACCGACGCGGGCCACAGCGTCTGCGTGCTGCGAATGGTCTGCACCTCGCCGTTCGGGTCGGCGTAGGTGGCTTCGAGCAGCAGCTCGCGCGCCGCCTTCACCTTGGGCACCTTGTCGATCGTGACCTTGCCGGCGCCGTCCTTGTTCAGCGTGAGCGGCAGCTTGTCGGCGATCACGCGGGTGTCGTTCACGCTGTTGAGGTCTTCCTCGCCGGCGCTGGTGTCGGCGGCGGTGGCGGCTTCGCTGCCGTCGCCGGCGGCGCGCGGCGGGTTGAAGCTGAAGGCGTCGTAGTCGGAAAAGCTCAGGCCCTTGCCGCGCACCATGGCCGACACGCGCACCGGCAGGTTGGCGGCGCCGCCGCCTGCCACGTAGTTGATCTGCACGTCGGTGGGCACGCTCGTGGCGGCCACCAGCGGTTTCTTCTCGGTGGGCGCGATGCGGCCTTCGAGCACCGGCAGGCGGAACTCCTCGACGCGGAAGATGCCGGTCGAGTAGGTGCGGTTGTTGCCTTCGTCGCTGGTGCCGTCGCCGCTGCGCAGCTCGACCTGGTACACGCCGAGCTTGGCGGCCGGCGGAATGGCAAAGCTGTTCTCGGCGCTCAGGCCGCCGGTGGCGGTCTTGCGCCAGGCCAGCGGCTGGGTGAAGCGCTGGCCGCTGCCCATGTGGGTCACGACCAGCGTGTCGGGCCGGTCTGCCGGCAGGCCGAAGCCCTTGCTGGTCTGCGTGCGCAGCAGGCTCTTCATCGACACCGTCTCGCCGGCGCGCAGCAGCGTGCGGTCGAAGATGGTGTGGGCGATGCCATCGGGGCGCACGTCCAGGCTGGTGGGCACGTTGAAGCGCCAGGGCTCGATGCCGCGCTGCCAGTCGCTCCAGGTGAAGGCCAGGTCTTCCACGCCTTTGTCGTCCTTGGCGCGCGCGCTCACGAACCAGGCGCTGGTCTCGTACTCGTTCGGGCCGTTGCAGCTCGGTGCATCGGGCGACACGCCGTTGAGCATCACGATGCCGCTGGCGTCGGTGGTGCCGGTGGCCACGGCCTTGCCGTCGCAGCTGGACACGCGCACCTCGGCGCCCGCCACCACCTTGCCCTTGTCGAGCGTGGTGACCCAGGCCATCGAGTTCTCGCGGCCCAGCTTGAAGTGCACCGCCAGGTTGGTGGCCAGCGCGGTGGTGCGCACGTACATCGTGCGCCCGGCGTTGTAGCGTTCGTCGAGCAGGGCTTCGCCGAGTTTCTGCGAGGCGATCTCCAGCACGTGGAAACCCGGCGTCAGCGGGATGCCGACCACTTCGAAGGGGCGCGGGTCGCCGCTCTCGGCCTTGGGCATGTCCAGGGCCTTCACGCCCGGCTGGCCGCCAAGCAGCGACACCATGCGCGTCTGCACGTGCGAGCGTTCGTTCTTGTCGATCACCGGGGGTAGGGCGCCCTTCACGTCGCGGCGCGCGGTGTCGCGGCTGATCGTGTAGCTGTCGTAGCGGCGCACCTTGCGGTACCACGCGATGATCTCGGCGTCGGTCTTGGGGTTGAGGTCGCTCACCTTGCCGGGCGTGAGCGCCTGCACCATGAGTTGCGGCTCCACGCGGCGTACGGTGACCGGCATCATCGCCGGGGTGCCGGGCTCGGCCAGGCGCTCGATCACGCCGAAGGGCGAGGCCGCGAATTTGGCCAGCGGCGGCATCGCGCCGGTCGCCACCTTCAGCGGAAAGCTGCCGGGCGTGCCCAGCGCGCGGCCCGAGGCGTCCTGGAAGCCGGAAGGCAGCTCGATGCTGAACTGCGTGCTCTCGGCCAGCGGCGGGCCGAAGCTCGCGCTGTTGACCACGTCGTCGTCGTTCTGCGAGCCGCCGCCGCTTTCGAGCGTGGCCTTGATCGTCTTGCCGTCGCCCTTGAGCACGATCTGCGACGCCACCTTGCGCGTCACCGGCGCATTGAACTGCAGCTGCATCGGGCGCAGCGGCAGGCAGGCGGCCTGGGCGTTCTCGCGCTCGCAGGTGAAGGACACGGCGAAGGGCTCGCGCACCTGGTAGTCGAAACGGCGTTCCACGTTGTTGGCGACGCCCGACGGCGTGGCCACGCCCTTGCCGTAGACGACCTGCACCTTGGCGCCGGGCGTGAGCGTGCGGTTGCACTGCATCGTGATGAAGCGCAGCGGGTCTTTCGCGGCTTCCTTCTCGCGGTGGAAGGCCTTGAGCAGCTCGGTGCGCGCCTCGCCCTCGAGCAGCTTGGCCGGAATGCGTTCGCCGACGCCGTCGGCCGCGCACCAGACGTTCTGGCGCACGCTGTCGATCGTGGCCGCGCCGTTGAGCTCGAGCACGAACATCTGCTGCTCGTCGATGCGGGCGTAGGTGCCCGGCATGTAGTTGCGCACGAACGGGCCACCGCTATTGAATTGATAGCGTTCGGGGCCGGTCAGCTCGCCGCCGCCGGCCGGCTTGAAGGTGGGAACGCGGGTGACCGAGCAGCGCACGCCGGGCGGCAGGTCGTTCTCGAAGTCGTAGACCCAGGCCTTGGCGTCGGTCCAGCGGCCGGTGCCCTTGCCGGCCTGCGCGTCGGAGCAGCTCACGGTCAGCGGCGCGGGCGCCTTGGGGTCGCCGAAGTTGACCGCCGCCTGATCGAATTTGGCGACGACCTGGCGCACGCGCGCCACTTCGCCCTGCGGGGTCAGGCTGGTGATCTGAAGTGCAAAGCCCGGGCCCGCCGCGAGCGCGCCGGCGGCCAGTAGCAATGTCGGAATGAAACGGTTCACGGAGTTCTCCACCTTGAGGCAGCGCGCAGCGTAGCCGATTTGCATGGCGCTTCGGGAGTGCCAAGCGTCATAGGCCGTGCGTGTTTGAAGCGCGCGTTCGGTCGACGTACGCCGGTCTTCTTACAATCGCTGACGTCGTGCGTGCGCTGCGCAGACCGCCACCAAGACCTCGCCGCCGACCGAATGAAACGCTACTGGGAAATAGACGCCTTGCGCGGGCTGATGCTCGTGCTGATGACCGTCACCCACCTGCCCACGCGGCTGACCGATCCGCTGGGCCAGCCTTTCGGCTTCGTGTCGGCCGCCGAGGGCTTCGTGTTGCTGTCGGCCTTCGTGGCGGGGCTGGTCTACAGCCGCATCGGCCATGTGCGCGGCGTCGACTCGATGCGCCAGGCCTTCTGGCGGCGCGTGCTCAAGGTCTACCTGTGCCAGGCGGCGATCCTGCTCTTCTTGTTCACGGTGATTGCGGCGCTCGGCGTGCACATCGACCAGCCGGCGGTCAAGAACCTCGTCTCCTATTACCTGGCGGAGCCGCGCGACGGCTTCCTGTTCGGGCTGCTGCTGATCTACGAGCCGCCGCTGCTGGACATCCTGCCGATGTACATCTTCTTCATGCTCATGAGCCCGTGGGTGCTGGCCTTTGCCATGCGCCACGGCTGGACGCTCGTGATGGTGGCCAGCGCCATGGTCTGGGCGATGGCGCAGTTCGGGCTCAGCGAATGGGTCTACGGGCTGGCGGTGCGCTACCTCGGCGTGCCGGTGCCGTTCCACGAGATGGGCGCCTTCAACACCTACGCCTGGCAGTTCCTGTGGTTCGCCGGCCTGTGCCTGGGCGCCAGCCGCAATGCGCCCGAGGCCCGGCCGCTGCGCTTTCCGGCCTGGCTGCTGGTGCTGGCGGCGGGCATTGCGCTCTACGGTTTCTACTGGCGCCACACCGGCATCAACGGCCAGGCGCCGTTCGGCGGCGATGTGGAAATGAACCTGCTGTTCGACAAGTGGCAGCTCGGCCCGCTGCGGATCGTGAACCTGGTGGCGCTGGGCATCCTGGCGGTGCGCTTCGGGCCCTGGCTCATGCGCAAGATCCCGCGCCTGCACTGGCTCGAGGCCATGGGCTCGGCCTCGCTGCCGGTCTTCTGCGCGCACCTCGTGGCGGTGCTGCTGGTGCTGGCCTTCTACGGCGACAACCAGATGGCGCGGCCCTGGTGGGGCGACGGGCTGCTGCTGGCGGCGGTGTTCGCGGGGATGTACTTCGTGGCACGCTTCACGCGCGGCGCCGACGTGCCGCCGCCGGCGGACGATGTGCCTTCGGAGCCGGCACCGGCGTAGACGGCGGCTGGGTGCGCCGCTCGATTTTTGAGACGAGGGAGAGGGCGATGATCGATTCCGTGCTTTGGAAACGTGCACTGGCAGCCTGCGTGCTGGCGTGGGGTGCGGCGGCGCAGGCGGCCTTGCCGCAAGCAGCGCAGCAGGACGTGCAACGGCGGCTGGATTGCTACGGCGCCACCAACCCATCGGCCTGCGAAATCACGCTGGCCGACAGCGGCACCCCGTTCGGCCGCGTGTTCCGCGGCTCGGCGCTCATGATGGGCGTGGAGGTCGATGCCGCGACCCGTGCGCGCGCGATGGAAGACCTTCGCTCGGCGGCAGCGGAAGGCTATACGCCGGCCTATGAATCTCTCGCGGTCTTTCTCAGGCGCGGTGCCGGTCGAAGCGAGAGCCTGCAATGGCGCTGGCTGGCCGCTGAGCACGGCCACGCCGCTGCGGCGAAACATCTGGGCGGAAGCATCGACTTCGACGGGACAGACCGCCAATCGGCGGCCGACCGGATGTTCCTGTCGTGGGTCCACTGCCACCCGGCCTCCTTCGACAGCGATGGTCCCGTGATGAGCGAATTGAACACGGCGCGCAAGGCCTCGCCGGGCGCCGACCTGACGCAGGTGATCGCCCAGGTCCACGCGAAGCGGCTCAACGAAGCCAAGGCCAAGGCCGAGAACTTCCTGCACGGCTGCGTGCCGGGCGCCTACTACCTGGCCAGCCTCTCGCCCGACGACCAGGCCTGGGTGCGCAAGACGGTGCGTGCGCGCATGGTGCAGACGCTGAAGAACATCAAGGAGGCGGTGCGCAAGTTCCCCGACCTGGAGCTGCTCACGCTCCCCGAATACCAGGACCTGCTGCCGCCGCCCTGATCAGGGCGCGTTGGAAGGCGAGGCCGGCGCCGCCGGCGGCTGCGGCAGGTGCGGCGCCACCACCGATTGCCACAGCCGGTAGCCCTCGTCCGTCAGGTGCAGCCGGTCGCCGCGGAACAGTTCGGGGCGCGGGCGGCCGTCCGCACCGAGCATCGGCGTGTGGATGTCGATGTACTCGCTGTTGGGCAGCAGGTTCAGGTAGGCCGAGATCACGTGGTTGGTCTCGCGGATCTGCGGCATGAGCTGTTCGCGCGACGGGCTGGGCTTGACCGAGATGAAGCTGATGCGCGCGTCGGGCAGCTCGGCGCGCACCGCGTTGGCAAAGCGCGCGAAGCTGTCCAGCACCTGCAGCGGCGTGCGGCCCTCGGCCAGGTCGTTGTCGCCCGCATAGAGCACCACCTGCCGGGGCTTGTAGCGCACCACCAGGTCGCGCGCGAACAGGGCGCAGTCGGCCAGCGTCGAGCCGCCGAAGCCGCGGTTGACGATGCCGCCCGGCACGCGGGAAAAATCCTGCGACAGGCGCGTCCACATGCGCACCGTGGAGCTGCCCACGAACACCACGCCGCCGGGTTGCGGAAAGCGCTCCTGGTCGGCGCGCGCGAAGGCGGCCAGTTCGTTGTGCCAGCGGGCCTTGGCGGCGAGGTAGGCGGAGGCGGTGTCGGCGGCCGTGGCGCCGTCGGCTTCGTAGGGGAAGGCGGCGGCCGCGGTCTGGGCCTGGGCGGTGAAGGCGGCGGTTGCCAGCAGCAGGGCGGCGGTGGCCGCCAGCGCGGATTTCATCGAAGGCATCGGAAAGAGAACGGAAGCGGAGAAATTCAGGACAGGGTCAGAGCGTTTTTTCGATCAGCGGCCCATGGAACAGCACCGGCCCGGTCGGGCCGCCTGCGCTCGGCACGCCGCCCTTGGGCTCCAGGCTGATCGCCAGCGCCGGCACGCGCACATCGGATTCCGAGGCGGCCAGCCGCAGCGCCGGTGCATTGTCCAGCACGCCGAGCGAGCGCGGCGCGCCGCCGGGCGGCAGGGCCCACAGCTGCAGCGACTTGTCGGCGCCTTCGCGGAAGCTGCCCACGCGCTGCAGCACGAGCTGCTTCTTCTTCGGGTCGAAGGTCACGAGCATGGAGGCGGCGGCCTTGTCGTCGGACAGCACGGCCACGTACTGCACGGCGGGCGCGTTGATCAGCTGCTCGCGCAGGTTCAGGCCGACGCCCACGGCCAGCACGGCCACGAGCGCACCGGCCGCGGCGGCGCCGCGCCACAGCGCGAGGCTGCGCAGCCAGCCGCCGGTCGATGCAGAGGCAATGGGCGCGGCGTTGTCGCGCTGCCGCTCGAGAGCCTGCTGCGCCTGCTCGGCGTCGATCAGGTTGCGGATGCGGGTCCAGACGGCCGGGTCGGGCGTGACGGGCTGCTGCAGCTCGGTCATGCCGGCCAGCCGGCCCTGCCAGACCAGCGCGGCGGCGCGCACGGGCGCCTGCTCGCGCGCCAGGGTTTCGAAGCGGCGGCGGGCGCCGCCGCGCAGCGTGCCCAGCGCATGGCTGGCGGCCAGCAGTTCGAGCAGTTCGGGGTGGGCAAGGAGGTTCATGGGGCGGGTCTCGTGGTCAGGCGAAGCGGCCCATGCAGGTGCGCAGCTTCTCGAGCCCGCGCCGGATCCAGGTCTTCACGGTGCCCAGCGGCAGCTTGAGCTGTTCGGCCAGTTCGCCGTGGCTCATCTCGCGCAGGTAGGCCAGGCTGACCACCTCGCGCTGGCGGCCCTCGAGCTGGCTCAGGCACTGGTGCAGCGCCCAGGCCTGCTCGCTCGCATCGGCCATGTCGGCCGGGTTGGGCGTGTCGGATTCGAAGGTGTCGGCCATCAGCTCGTCGAACTCCTGCGTGAGCTGGGCGCGGTCGGCGGTGCGGCGGCGCAACAGGTCGAGCGAGCGGCTGCGCACGATGAGCCCCAGCCAGGCCAGCGGCGGGCTCAGCGAGGCGCGGTAGTCGCCGGCCACGCGCCAGATGGTGAGGAAGGACTCCTGCAGCACGTCTTCGGCCCACTCGCGCTGGCGCACCACCCGCATCGCCAGCCCCATGAGGCGGGGCGCGGTGCGGTCGTACAGCTGTCGCAGGGCGGCTTCGTCGCGATGGCCGATCCGGTCGATCAGCGCCATCAGTTCGGCGTCGGGGCTGGGTGCGGTCATCGGCGGATTGTGGGGCATCGGTGCGCATGTCCGAGGTACGGCCCGGCGGGGGCGGCGGATTCAGCGCGACTGGTCTGAATCCAACGGGCGTCGGGCTGCGTACACGGGGCAGGGGGGCGTCGACATGCAGAACTCCAGACGGCGGCTCTTTCTTTTTCACCACCGATCAGACACCAAGGAAACGACCATGCACATCCGCACCCTGACCGTCCTGGCTTCCACCATCGCAGCGGCGCTTGGCCTGGCCGCCTGTTCCGGCATGGGCGCCAAGCCCCTGCCGATGTTCTCGCAGGCCAGCCTGCCCGATGCCGTCAAGGTGCCCGCCGGCCACCGCGTGGCCATGGAAACCGTGGGCGCGGGCGACATCACCTACGAATGCCGTGCCAAGGCCAACACGCCGGGCGAGCACGAATGGGTCTTCGTCGGCCCCGACGCCAAACTGATGGACCGCGCCGGCAAGCAGGTCGGCAAGTACTACGGCCCGCCCGCCACCTGGGAGAACGCGGACGGCTCGAAGGTCACGGCCACGCAGGTGGCGGTGGCGCCGAACGGCACCGGCAACATTCCCCACCAATTGGTGAAGGCCAACCCCGCCACCGGCATGGGCGCCATGCAGGGCGTGAGTTACATCCAGCGCGTCGCCACGCAGGGCGGCGTGGCCCCCGCCGCCGCCTGTAGCGCCACGAACCTGGGCCAGAAACAGGTCGTGAAGTACCAGGCCGACTACATCTTCTACCGCGCCGGCTGACGCGTTAAGAGCCCTCATCCCGCCGCCGTTTGGAAACATTCGGCAACGTATACTGCGCCGCAAAAACGGAGCGGGACCGCGTGCGCGCGGGGGCGGGAATGAAGCAAATTGCGATCGTGATCGCGCTCTGCGTGGGCGCGTGGTTCTTCTTTGTCGGCGGCCGCAAGCTCGACGAGGCGATGGTGCGCGACTACTACCGGAAGGACGCCCACGCCGTGTACTCGCGCGACGCCGAGGCGATCTGCAAGCAACTCAGCCGCAAGGCGGTGATCGAGAGCAAGGTCACGGCCATGGGCCGCACCCTCGAGACCACCCAGAACCGCGACGAAGCCTGCGACACGGTGAAGGAAAACATCGAGCTGTTTCGCACCGTCGGCGACCGCATGGGCGGCATCCTCACCATCGAGTACGACTACCACATCGACAGCATCGAGGTGGCCACCGACCGCAAGAGCGCCACCGTCACGGGCACCAGCGTGCTGAAGATGGGCGAGTCGGTGCTGCAGTACAAGAGCAGTTTCACCCAGCGCCTGGAGCGCGAACTCGGCCAGATGCGCCTCGTGCATTCCAACGGCGTCACCGTGGTGCGCCTGGGCGGCGCGGGCGCCATGAGCCAGAGCGACTTCTTCCGCAAGTAGCCGCAGCAGCAACGCCACAGGCCCCGCCATGATCGACCGCGACTCCCTGCCGCCGCCCCCGCCGTTCTGGCACCGCCTGAACAGCTTCTTCGCCTTTCCGCTGCAGCTGCGGCCGCTGGCCTACGGCCTGGTGCTGTCGTTCTGCAGCCTGCTGTTCGAGGCCGTGTTCTTCCTGCCCGATGCGCTGGCCTTCGTCGTCATCGAGGTCGGCATCATCCTGGCGGCCAGCCGCTACGGCTTCAAGGTCATTGCGCTGGGCGCGCGCGGCATCCGCGACTCGGCCGACTTCGGGCGCGAATCGAGCGACGAGTGGACCTACCTGCCGTGGAAGCTCTTCGCCATCTCGCTGGTGCAGACGATGCTCATCGGCTGGCTCGCCTGGTACGAGCCGGTGCTGGGCACGGTGGGCCTCTTCATCATGTCCTTCACCTTCCCGGCGGCGGTGATCGTCCTGGTGCAGTCGGGCAGTTTCTTCCAGGCGATGAATCCGGGCTACGTGATGGACGCGATGCGCACCATCGGCTGGCCTTATGCGCTGCTGTGCTTCTTCCTGTTCCTGCTGAGCACGGGCGCGCAGGTGGCGATCTCGATGGTGCTGCCGGTGTTCGACGGGCGCATCGTGCTGCCGATCGTCAACTTCGCGTTCATCTACTTTGGCTGGGTGATGGCGAGCCTCCTGGGCTACGTGATGTACCAGCACCACGACGCCTTCGGCATCGACCTCGTGCCCGGCGCGGGTGCCGACATCGGCGCGCCGGCCGACCGTCGCACGCCCGCGCAGATCGCCGCGCAGCGCACCGACGCCGAGGTGGCGCAGTGCATCACCGACGGCGACCTGGCCGCCGCGCTGGGCATCGCCTACGAGGCGCAGCGCACCGCCGACGCCGACGACCTGGCAGCGCAGCGCCGCTACCATCGCGTGCTGGCGCTCATGCCCGAGAAGAAGGACACGCTGTTCGACCACGCGCGCCGCTTCATCCCGCTGCTGATGCGGCGCGACCTCACGTCGGACGCGCTCAAGGTCTTCAAGGCCTGCCGCGCGATCGACAAGACCTTCGTGCTCGACGACCCGGCCATGGTCATCGCCATGGCCCGCGCCGAATGGCGTGGCGGCGACGCGCACGGCACGCTGGCGCTGCTGTCGGGCTTCGACAAGCGCTTTCGCGGCCACGCGGCGATCCCGCAGGCCTACGAGCTGGCGGCCCGCGCGCTGGTGCAGGGGCTGGGCCGCACGGACATGGCGCAGCCGATCCTCACCACACTCGAGGCCCGCTACCCCGAGAGCGAGCAGACGCAGGAAGTGCGCTGGCTGCTGCGGCCGGCGGCCTGAGAGGGGGGCCGGCCCGCGGATCAAGGCAAAATTCCGCACGCCGCGCCGGCCGGACCTGCGGACCTGCCTCCCATGCCGCCCCTTTCGCCCGAACCGTCCCTTCCTGCTTCCTCTTCTGCCCCCACGCGTTCCCGCCGCCGCGCGCTGGTGGCCTGGGCGGGCGCCGTGGCGCTGGCGCTGCTGCTGATCGCCGTGGCCGGCCAGTGGGCCGCACGGCGCGAGGCGAACTTCCAGGCCGACTCGATCCGCCGCGCCATGGAAGTGCATGTGCTCGGCCTGCGCGACGCCGCCGGCAAGTACGGCTACCTGCCGTTCACCGCCGGCATGCACCCCGACGTGCTGGCCGTGCTGGCCCACCCGCAGGACCCCGCCGCGCGGCAGCGCGCCAACCACCACATCGAGGAGGTGAACCGCCTCGCGGGCTCCGACGCGCTGTACCTCACCGACCCGCAGGGCCTCACGCTGGCCGCGAGCAACTGGGCCACGCCGCAGAGCTTCGTGGGCGAGTCGTACGCCAACCGGCCGTACTTTCTCGATGCACGGGCCGGGCGGCGCGGCCTGTTCTACGGCGTGGGCCAGACCACGGGCGAGCCGGGGCTGTTCATGTCGGCGCCGGTGCGCGCCGAGGGCGGCGGCGAGGTGCTGGGCGTGGTCACCGTCAAGGTCAGCCTGCGCCAGCTGCACGACGCCTGGGCCTTCGTGCGCGATCCGATCTTGCTGACCGACGCGCGCGGCATCGTGTTCCTGAGCTCGGTGCCGGGCTGGATGTACCAGGCCACGCGGACGCTGAGCCCCGCCGACCTGGCCGGCATCAAGCACGACCAGCAGTACGGCACGCGCACCCGCTTCGCGCCGCTGCCCTGGCGCGTCGAACACATCGAGGGCGCGCCGGGCTACCTGGTGCGCACCACGGTCGGCGGCAAGGCGCGCCGTTTTCTCGCCGTGGACGAGCCCTTGCCCGACCTGGGCTGGACCCTGACGGTGATGGCCGACCACGCCGAAGTCACCCGCGCGCGCGAGCGCACCTGGATGCTCGGCCTGCTGGGCGCCGGCGTGCTGCTGCTGGGCGCGCTGTACTGGCGGCTGCGCGAGCGCCGCTTCGCCGAGCAGCGCGACGCGCGGCGCGACCTGGAGCTGCGCGTGCGCGAGCGCACCCACGAGCTGGACCAGGCCCACGCCTTCCGCAAGGCGATGGAAGACTCGCTGCTGGTCGGCATGCGCGCGCGCGACCTGCAGGGCCGCATCATCTACGTCAACCCGGCCTTCTGCGAGATGACCGGCTACGGCGCCGACGAGCTGCTGGGGCGGCTGCCGCCGTACCCCTACTGGCACCCCGACGACGTGACGCAGCACTGGTTCCACTACGAGGCCATGATGAGCGGGCAGCCCGCGCGCTCGGGCTTCGAGTCGCGCCTGCGGCACCGCGACGGGCACGAGGTCATCACCATGGTCTACACCGCGCGGCTCATCGATGCCGACGGCCGCCACAGCGGCTGGATGAGCTCGGTGGTCGACATCACCGAACAGAAGCGCGCCGAGCTGCGCCAGCGCCAGAACGACGAGCAACTGCAGCACGCGCAGCGCCTGGCCAGCCTGGGCGAAATGGCCTCCACGCTGGCCCACGAACTCAACCAGCCGCTGATGGCGCTGAGCAACTTCGCCAGCGCCGCCAAGGCCTTCGCCGCGCAGGGCAACCAGCCGCTCTTGGCCAGCAGTCTCGACGAGACCGTGGCGCAGGCCAAGCGCAGCGCCGAGATCGTGCGGCGCATCCGCGGCTTCGTGCGCCAGCGCACCGCCGGCACCGAAGACTGCGCCGTGGCCGCGCTGGTGACCAATGCGCTGGCGCTGCTGCAGGGCGAGATGCGCCAGCGGCAGGTGCGCGCCGAGGTGCGCATTCCGCCCGCACTGCCGCCGGTGCGCGGCGACCGCGTGCTGCTCGAGCAGGTGCTGTTGAACCTGCTGTCCAACAGCCTGCAGGCGATGCAGCAGGGCACGCCGCCCGAGCGGCGCGTGGTCGAGGTCGAGGCGGAACTGCGCGAAGGCCGCGTGCACATCCGCATCGCCGACCACGGCCCCGGCATCGACGCCGCGCTGGCCGAGCAGGTCTTCGCGCCGTTCTTCACCACCAAGGCCGGCGGGCTCGGGCTGGGCCTGAACATCTGCCGCACCATCGTGGAGGCCCACCGCGGCCGGCTGTCGTTTACCGATCGGCCTGGCGGCGGCACGGTCTTCACCCTCGAACTGGAGGCTTCCCCGTGAACGCACCCCTGCTTGCCAACCACCTGTGCGTCGTCGACGACGACGAGGCCGTGCGCCGCTCCCTGGGCCTGCTGCTGCTGTCGCGCGGCCATGCGGTGCAGGCCTTTGCCTCGGGCGAGGCTTTCCTGGCCGGCGCCGACCTGCAGCGCCCGGGCTGCGCCATCCTCGATTTGCGCATGGAGGGCATGAGCGGCCTGCAGGTGTTCGATGCGCTGCGCGCGCAGGACAGCCCGCTGGTCGTGATCTTCCTGTCCGGGCATGGCGACATCCCGATGGCGGTCGAGGCGGTGCAGAACGGCGCCTTCGGCTGGCTGGAAAAGCCCTGCAACGACGAGCGCCTGCTCGACAGCATCGCCAAGGCATTGCAGAAAGCCGAAGAGATCGCCGTGCGCCGCCAGGCCCGGCAGGCCGCGCAGGCGCTGTGGGCCAAGCTCACGCCGCGCGAGATGCAGGTCGCCCGGCTCGTGGCCGAAGGCCTGCCCAACAAGCGCATCGCGCAGGAACTCGCGCCGTTGGAGCTGCGCACGGTGGAAACGCACCGGGCGCACATGTTTGCGAAGCTGGGCTTTTCGAGCAGCCTGGAGCTGGATCGCTTCTTGCGCGAGCACGGGTTGTAGGTCTGTTCGGGGCGCGTGCCCAGGCCACCGGGTACTTCCCTCCGCGAATGTCCCCCGCCTTCGGCTCCTCCTTGATTTCGCTGCGGGAAGCACCCGGTGGCCTGGGCACGCTGGGCGCTGCCGTTGTGCTGGCCCGATCAACGACTGCACTGAACAAGCTCACGCCGATGGGGCGCCTTGCGCAGCGAAATCAAGGAGGAGGGCGAAGCCCGGGGGACATTCGCGGAGCAAGGTGCCCCGTCGGCGGGAGCGTCGCCCTGAAAGCGCCCGAACCTCCGGCTAGAACTTAGGGTTTACCCCTGCGTACCGGTACGCAGTCCCGCGGCGGGGGCCCTACGGACGACAGCGCGCCCCCGGCGGACCAGACTCCCCGGCACGGCTTTCCGCGGGCTTCGCGGGGGCTGCAGCCAGAGACAAGGACCCCCCGCATGACCGCCATTGCCAGCAGCAGCACGAGCGCCGGCGCTTCCATCCCGGACGCGACCCGCGACACCACTCCCTACACCTTCGAGGAAAAGCGCAAGCGCATCTTCGCCATCTTCGCCGCTTCGTCCGGCAACCTGGTGGAGTGGTTCGACTTCTACGTCTACGCCTTCTGCGCGATCTATTTCGCGCCCTCGTTCTTCCCCAAGTCGGACCCGACGGTCCAGCTGCTGAACACCGCCGGCGTGTTCGCCGCCGGCTTCCTGATGCGTCCGATCGGCGGCTGGCTGTTCGGCCGGCTGGCCGACCGCAAGGGCCGCAAGACGTCGATGGTGACCTCGGTCGTCATGATGTGCGTCGGCTCGCTGGTCATTGCCTGCCTGCCCACCTACGCGCAGATCGGCGCCTGGGCGCCCGCGCTGCTGCTGGCCGCGCGCCTGCTGCAGGGCCTGTCGGTAGGTGGCGAGTACGGCACCACCGCCACCTACATGAGCGAAGTGGCGATGCGCGGCCAGCGCGGCTTCTTCTCGTCGTTCCAGTACGTCACGCTGATCGGCGGCCAGCTGCTGGCCGTGGTGGCCGTGGTGGTGCTGCAGCAGCTGCTCACCGAGGCCGAACTCAAGGCCTGGGGCTGGCGCATTCCCTTCGTGCTGGGTGCCCTGGCCGCCGTCGTGGCGCTGATGCTGCGCCGTACGCTGACCGAGACCGCCAGCACCAAGACCCGCGCCGCCAAGGGCGCCGGCAGCGTCGCGGAACTGTTCAAGCACCACAAGCGCGCCTTCCTCGTGGTGCTGGGCTACACGGCCGGCGGCTCGCTGATCTTCTACACCTTCACCACCTACATGCAGAAGTACCTGGTGAACTCGGCCGGCATGTCGATCAAGACCGCCAGCAACGTGATGACGGCGTGCCTCTTCCTGTACATGTGCATGCAGCCGCTGTTCGGCGCGCTGTCGGACCGCATTGGCCGTCGCAGCAACATGCTGCTGTTCGGCGCCCTGGGCGCGCTGATGACGGTGCCCGTGCTGAGCAACCTGCAAAGCGTGAGCAGCCCGCTGATGGCCGGCGTGCTGATCACGCTGGCGCTGGCGGTGGTGAGCTTCTACACCTCGATCAGCGGCATCGTGAAGGCCGAGATGTTCCCGCCCGAAGTGCGCGCGCTGGGCGTGGGCCTGTCGTACGCGGTGGGCAACGCCATCTTCGGTGGCAGCGCCGAGTACGTGGCGCTGGGCCTGAAGTCGATCGGCCACGAGTCGTACTTCTACTGGTACGTGACGGCGATGATGGGCGTGGCCTTCCTGGTCAGCCTGCTGCTGCCGAAGCAGGCCACCTACCTGCACAACGACAAGTAAGCGCAGCGGCGCTTCATCAACGAACCCGGCCTCGCGCCGGGTTTTTTACGTGCGCTGCAACGCGCGCGTGACCATGTCGTTGGGCGCCAGCCGCAGCAGGTGCGGCAGCAGGCCCAGGGCGCGATCGCGTTCGCCCGCATGCAGCAGCCCGTTGGCGCACACCGAGAGCGTGTCGGCCAGTTCGGGATGGTCGGGCGCGGTCTTCAGCAGGATGCGGCAGAGCTTGTCGGCATCGCCGAACTGGCGGATGCGCGCGAAGCGGCGCGCCAGCCGGGCCATGTCGTCGGGCTTCAGGCGCACGCCGGGTCTGGCCTGGTCGAGGTAGGTCGTGAAGCTGGCGTGCTGCAGCGCCAGCGTGTCGGCGTCGGTGGCGGGCAGGCGGAAGATGCGGCGCGCGGCCTGGTGGAAGTCGTCGCTCGCGGGCTGCAGGCGCGCGGTGTGGAACCAGGCGCGCAGCGTGTCGGTGTCGCCGGGGCGCAGGGCGGCGGCGGCGCGCCATTCAACGCACGCGGGCTCGAACTTCATGGCCGCCGACAGCTTGCGCGCGGCGGCCACGTGCTGGTCGAAGCGGTGGTCGTCGGTCACCATTTCCGACTTCACGGTCTCGGGCGTCTTCACGCGGCCCAGCCACATCGCGCCGGCCATCAGCGCCGCGCCCGTCAGCAGGCCGCCCAGGTGGGCCATGTAGGCGATGCCCTGGCCGCCGATCCAGTGCTGCACCAGCTCGTTGGCGATCCAGGCCGGCAGCAAGAGCAGGGCGGGCGCCGTGACGTAATTGAAATAGAAGAACAGTTGGTAGAAAAAGCGGATGCGCCGCAACCGGTACATCACGGCATACATGCCCATCAGCGCCGAGATCGCACCCGAGGCGCCCAGCCCGTAGCCGCCCTTGCCCGCATAGGCCCAGCCGGCCAGCAATGCGGAGCCCACGCCGCCCAGCAGGTAGAAGCTCAGGTAGGTGCCGCGCCCCAGCGCCAGCTCGACCGAGAAGCCGAACAGAAAGAGGAACAGCATGTTGCCCAGCAGGTGGCCCGTGCTGCCGTGCAGGAAGGCGGCGGTGAGCCAGGTCCAGGGCTTGAATTCGGCGTCCTTGCCGTAGTCCTGCGACCAGCGCGCGGTGAACGGCGCGGGCAGCATCGCCTCGTACTGGCGGCGGTCGCGCTGCCATTCGTCGAAGCGCGGGTTCGCGGGCGTCACGACCTGGTCGGCGCGCAGTTTCTTCAGGAAGGGCTGGTCGTTCTGCAGGCCTTCGAGCAGCTGCGGGTAGGCCTCTTCATGCGCCAGCATGCGGCGCGCCAGCTTGCCGCGCTTGGGGTCGGTCTTTTCGAGCCACTCGACGAAGGGCGGCAGCTCCAGCTCGGGCAGCACGCTCTGCACGTAGAACTGCGCGGCGCGCTCGCGGCCGTTGTCTTCGCTGCGCTGCGGCCCCCAGAACACGAGCATGTTCAGGAGGATCAGCAGCACCGTCATCCACGGCGGGTTGCGCCAGCTCGGCTTGTTTTCGAGCGGGATGGCGTAGAACATGAAGCGCGGCCCTCGGTGGCGTGGCCGCGGGCTTCAACCCAGGCGCGCGCGGTGGCGGGCGACTTGGGCCTTCACCTGCACGGGCGCGGTGCCGCCCAGCACGTTGCGGGCGTTGAGCGAGCCGCGCAGGCTCAGCACGTCGTACACGTCTTTTTCGATGTTCGGGTTGAACTGCTGCAGCACGGCCAGCGGCAGCTCCGACAGGTCGACCTGGTGCGAGGTGGCGGCCTTCACGGCGTGGGCCACGGTTTCGTGCGCGTCGCGGAAGGGCAGGCCCTTCTTCACGAGGTAGTCGGCCAGGTCGGTGGCGGTGGCGTAGCCGCGCAGCGCGGCGGCCTCCATGGCCTGCGGCTTCACGGTGATGCCGCCGATCATCTCGGCAAAGATGCGCAGGGTGTCCTTGAGCGTGTCGACGGTGTCGAACAGCGGCTCCTTGTCTTCCTGGTTGTCCTTGTTGTAGGCCAGCGGCTGGCCCTTCATGAGCGTGATGAGCGCCATCAGGTGGCCGACCACGCGGCCGGTCTTGCCGCGCGCCAGCTCGGGCACGTCGGGGTTCTTCTTCTGCGGCATGATCGACGAGCCGGTGGTGAAGCGGTCGGCGATGTTGATGAAGCCGAAGTTCTGGCTCATCCAGATGATGAGTTCTTCGCTCAGGCGGCTCACGTGCACCATGCACAGGCTGGCGGCGGCGGTGAACTCGATCGCGAAGTCGCGGTCGCTCACGGCGTCCAGGCTGTTCTGGCAGACGCTGTCCATCTTCAGGGTGCGCGCCACGAGCTCGCGGTCCAGCGGGTAGCTGGTGCCGGCCAGGGCGGCGGCGCCCAGCGGCAGGCGGTTGACGCGCTTGCGCACCTCGCCCATGCGCTCGGCGTCGCGGCTGAACATTTCCACGTAGGCCAGCATGTGGTGGCCGAAGCTCACGGGCTGGGCCACCTGCAGGTGGGTGAAGCCGGGCAGGATCACCTCGACGTTCTTCTCGGCGATGTCGACCAGCGCCTTCTGCAGCTCGACCAGCAGGTCGCCGATGAGGTCGATTTCGCCGCGCAGCCACAGGCGCACGTCGGTGGCGACCTGGTCGTTGCGGCTGCGGCCGGTGTGCAGGCGCTTGCCGGCGTCGCCCACGAGCTGGGTCAGGCGGGCCTCGATGTTCAGGTGCACGTCCTCGAGGTCGAGCTTCCATTCGAAGCTGCCGGCCTCGATCTCGCCGCGGATCTGCGCCATGCCGCGCTCGATGGCGGCGTGGTCCTGCACGCTGATGATGCCCTGGGCCGCGAGCATGCCGGCGTGCGCCAGCGAGCCCTCGATGTCGGCCTGCCACAGGCGCTTGTCGAAGAAGACGCTGGAGGTGTAGCGCTTCACCAGGTCGCTCATCGGTTCGGAGAACAGGGCCGACCAGGCTTCGGATTTCTTGTCGAGTTGGTTTTGGGTCATGGGAGCCGTCCAGGAAGGCAATAATGGGTTGGTCACCCGATGGATCTGATGTCTGCGATGCGCAACCCGGCGATTTTATCGGCCAGCTCCCCCTCCACGTCCGCCGCGTCGCCGGAACGCGCCCGCGCGCCCGTGCGCGGCGGTCCGGCGCTGTTCGACGCCTGCCAGATCGGCGTGGTGCTGCGCACCGTGGTGTTCGTCGAGGCGGTGGTGGCGGTGGCCACGCTGTTCGTGGTCGGCACCTTCGGCGAATGGCTGGTGCAGGCGGCCACGGTCACCGGCGGCGCGCTGCCCGCCACGCTGCTGTGGCTGGTGGCGGCCTGCGGGCTCAAGAAGCAATTGCGGCGCCTGCCGCCCCCGGGCCAGTACGCCGCGGGCGCCGTGCTGGGCGCCGTGGCCTCTCTTTATGGCTGCGGCCTGCTGCGCCTGACGGGCGTGATCGCCAGCGCCCCCTGGCTGGCCAGCGCGCTGGCCGGCGCGCTGTTCGCCGGGTTGGTGATGGCGGCGATGGTGCTGCGCGCGCGCGGCCAGACGCCGGCCGCGACCACGGCCCGGCTCGAAGAGCTGCAGTCGCGCATCCGCCCGCACTTCCTGTTCAACACGCTCAACAGCGCCATCGCGCTGGTGCGCGAAGAGCCGGCCAAGGCCGAGACCATGCTCGAAGACCTGGCCGAGCTGTTCCGCCAGGCGCTCACCGTGCCGGGCGAATCGGGCACGCTGGCCGACGAGATCGCGCTGGCCGAGCGCTACCTGGCCATCGAGCAGGTGCGCTTCGGCGACCGCCTGCGCATCCGCTGGGACCTCGATGCCGCCGCCAGCGACGCGCGCCTGCCGCCGCTGCTGCTGCAGCCGCTGGTCGAGAACGCCATCAAGCATGGCGTGGAGCCCAGCCCCGACGGCGGCAAGCTGCGCATCCGCACCGAGCGGCGCGGCGGCATGGTCGTGATCGAGGTGGTCAACAGCCTGCCGCCGCTGCGCTGGGCCGACGAGCCGCTGCCGCGCGGCCACGGCATCGCCCTGGACAACGTGCGCGAGCGGCTGCGCCTGCTGCACGACATGCAGATGCAGTTCAGCGCCGGCATGGACCAGAAGAACTACCGCGTACGCATTGCCATCCCCGCCGAATCATGAGCCTCAAGACCCTGATCGTTGACGACGAAGCCCTGGCCCGCTCGCGCCTGCGCACGCTGCTGCGCGACTGCACTTCGCCCGCCGCCGAGGTGACGGCCGAGGCCGCGCAGGGCGAAGAGGCGCTGGCCCACCTGGCCGCGATGGACCTGGACCTGGTGCTGCTCGACGTGCACATGCCCGGTGTCGACGGCATCGAGGTGGCGCGCGCGCTGCGCAGCCGGCCCGACGCGCCGGCCGTGGTGTTCGTGACGGCGCATGCCAGCCACGCGGTCACGGCCTTCGAGCTGGAGGCGGTCGACTACCTCACCAAGCCCGTGCGCGCCGAGCGGCTGCAGCAGGCGCTGCAGAAGGTCGAGCGCTTCCTGAAGGAGCGCCGCGCCGCCCAGCCGGCCCCCGAGGCCACGCCCGAGTGCGTGCTGATCCAGGACCGGGGCCGCGCCGAGCGCGTGCCGCTGTCCGAGGTGCTCTACCTCAAGTCCGAATACAAGTACCTCACGGTGCGCACCGCCACGCGCAGCCACATCCTCGATGGCTCGCTGAACGATTTCGAGGAGCGCTACCCGAACCGCTTCCTGCGCGTGCACCGCAATGCGCTGGTGGCGCGCGCGGCCATCCGCGCGCTCGAGCGCTACGACGACGGCGAGGACGCCGAAGGCTGGGCGCTGCGGCTCGACTCGGTGCCCGAGCCCGTGGCGGTGTCGCGCCGCCAGCTGGCCGCGGTGCGCGAGATGCTGAAGGAATCGCGATGACCGACGACACCCCGGCCGGCCCGAAGCCGGCGCCTGAACGGCCGGTGGCCGCCGAAGAGCCGCCGCCTGCACCCGCTCCGGCGCCGCCGCCGGTCGAACCCGTCGAGCCCGCTGCGCCGGTCGAGCCGAGCGCGACCGCCGAAGAGGCGACCTCCGCCCTGCGCAGGCGCTTCGTGCTGCACATGCCGGTCGACGTGCGCAGCGCCTCGCTGGTGGTGCTGGCCGTGCTCGCCAGCGTCTTCGCGTTGCGCTGGGGCCAGGCCGTGTTCGTGCCGCTGATGCTGAGCCTGCTGCTGAACTACGCGCTGTCGCCGTTGGTCGAGCGCCTGCACCGCTGGTACGTGCCACGCTGGATCGGCGCCGCGGCGATCCTGCTGGGCCTGTTCGGCGGGCTCGGGTGGACCGGCTACTCGCTCTCGGGCAGCGCCTCGCAGCTGCTCGACTCGCTGCCGGTCGCCGCGCAAAAACTCGGCCAGGCCATGCGCCGCGACAAGAACGCCAGCGCCACGCCGCTGGACAGCGTGCAGCAGGCCGCCGCGCAGCTGGAGAAAGCGGCCGAGGAAAACTCCGCGCGCGTCGCCTCGCGCAAGGGCGTGGCGCGCGTCGTGATCGAACGGCCGGGCTTCAACGTGCGCGACTACCTGCTCAGCGGCACCGTCGGCCTGCTCAACGCCTTGGGGCAGCTCACGCTGGTGGCCTTCCTCACCTACTTCGCGCTGTGCTCGGGCGACACCTTCCGGCGCAAGCTCATCAAGATCACCGGGCCCAGCCTGCAGAAGAAGAAGGTCACGGTGCACGTGCTGGACGACATCACGCGCAACATCGAGCGCTACCTGCTGGTGCAGATTTTGGTGAGCGGGCTGGTGGGGCTGACCACCGGCCTGGCGTTCTGGCTGCTCGGCGTGGAGAACGCGGCCGTGTGGGGAATCATCGCGGCCGTGACCAACCTCATTCCCTACATCGGCTCGGTGATCGTGCTGGTGGCGGCGGGGCTCATGGCCTTCCTGCAGTTCAGCAGCATCGAGATGGCGCTGCTGGTGGGCGGCGTGTCGCTGGCCATTCACACGGTGGTGGGCAACCTGCTGATGCCCTGGCTCACCAGCCGCACCAGCCGCATGAACCCGGTGGCGGTGTTCGTGGGCGTGATCTTCTGGGGCTGGCTGTGGGGCATCTGGGGGCTGCTGCTGGGCATCCCGATCACCATGGTCATCAAGTCGATCTGCGACCGGGTGGAAGACCTGCAGCCGATCGGCGAACTGCTCGGCGAATGAACCGGCCCTTCAGACCCTTCAGGAGGGTGCATCGTCCGATGCTGTAAATTATTGCGAATCAATTCGCAATAATTAAATGCCCGACGTACCATCCGCTTCCTTGCCACCCGGGGCCGGCGCCCCGGCCCGGCTGCTCTCCATCGACGCGCTGCGCGGCCTCGTGATCCTGTTCATGCTGCTGGACCACGTGCGCGAGACCTTCTACCTGCACCACCAGGTGCCCGACCCGATGCTCGTGGCGCAGACGCCGCCGGCGCTGTTCTTCGGCCGCCTGCTGGCGCACCTGTGCGCGCCGGTGTTCGTGTTCCTGACCGGGCTGTCGGCTTTTCTCTACGGCGCGAAGCAGGCGGACGGCCGCGCGGCGGCGTCCTCGTTCCTGTGGAAACGGGGCCTGTTCCTCGTGCTGCTGGAGGTCACGGTCGTCAACTTTGCCTGGACCTTCCAGTTCCCGCCGGCCACCGTGTTCCTGCAGGTGATCTGGGTGATCGGGCTGTCGATGCTGGCGTTGTCGGCGCTGGTGTGGCTGCCGCGCCGGGCGCTGGTCGTGGGGGGCGTGGTGCTGGTGGCGGGGCACAACCTGCTCGACGGCGTGCACTTTCCCGTCGGTCATGTGCTGCACGTGCCTTGGGCGGTGCTGCACGACCGGGGCTGGATCGAGCTGTCCGACGCCTTGAGGCTGCGCACGTCGTACCCGCTGCTGCCGTGGATCGGCGTGATCGCGCTGGGCTATGTCGCCGGGCCGTGGTTCCTGCCCGGCGCCGATGCGCCGCAGCGCCAGCGGCGGCTGCTCGCGTGGGCCGTGGGCCTGCTCATTGGCTTCGTGGCGCTGCGCGCACTCAATGCCTACGGCGACAAGCCCTGGGCAGCAGGCGACAGCGCGCTGACGACCGTGATGGCCTTCCTCAACGTCACGAAGTACCCGCCGTCCTTGCTGTTCATCGCGCTGACGCTCGGCGTGGGGCTGTGGCTGCTGCGCCTGTTCGAGCGCCGGCAGGGCGCGGCCTGGCTCGCACCGCTGGCCGTGTTCGGCGCGGCGCCCATGTTCTTCTATGTGCTGCACCTGTACGTGCTCAAGTTCCTCTACCTGGGGGCCGAGGCGGTCTGGGGCCCCAACCAGGGCCGCTTGTTCGGCTTCGACGCCGTCTGGATGGTGTGGCTGGTCACCGGGGTGCTGGCCTTCGCGCTGTATCCGGCGGTGCGCGCCTTCGCCGCTTTGAAGGCGCGGCGCCGCGACATCGCGTGGCTCAAGTACCTGTGAGCGGCTGGCGATGAGGCGGTTCTGCGGCGCGGCCCTCGCCATGCTGGGCACGTCCGCCCTGGCGGCCGAAGGCGGTGGCTTCGTCGAGGACACGCGCTGGCACGTGCTCCAGCGCAGCGTGTACGAGCACCGTAGCTACCTGCACGGCGATCGCAGCAACGGCGGGCGCAACGCCACGCTGCCGAAGGCGCGGCGCAGCGACTACGCGCAGGAGTGGGGCTACGGCGTCATGGGCACCCTCGCGTCCGGCTTCACGCCGGGCTGGATCGGCTTCGGCGTGGACGCGCATGCCTCGCTCGCGCGCAGCCTCGACGGCGACGATCTGCGCGTCGGCAAGATCCGCATGCTGCCGGTGGACGGCGCGGGCTACGCGCAGGACGGCATCGCGCGCGGCGGCGTGGCGCTGAAGGCGCGCATCTCCGCCACCGTGCTGACGGTCGGCGAGCAACGCGTCAAGACGCCGGTCTTCAGCGCGTCCGATTCCCGCCTGCTGCCCGAGACCATGCGCGGCTGGCTGCTGACGAGCCGCGAGTTCGACACGCTCACGCTGCAGGCCGGCCGCTTCACCGGGTCGACCGACCGCCATGCGCGCGGCACGAACCACCCGTTGATCGTCAATTACCTCGACCCGAAGTCACCGCGCGGCGACGTGTTCGACTTTGCCGGCGGCACCTGGAAGGGCAGCGCTTCGCTGTCGCTCACGGCCTATGTCGCACGCCTGCAGGACACCTGGCGCACGGGCTACCTGGGCGCCCACTACACGGTGCCGCTCCCGGAGAAGCGTGCGCTGTCCTTCGACCTGCAGGTGTACCGCAGCAAGGACACGGGCCGCGCGCTGGCCGGCCCGGTGGACAACACCACCGCGAGCCTCATGACCAGCTACACCCACGGCCCCCACCGCGTGGGCCTGGGCTGGCAGAAGGTCGCGGGCGACACGCCGTTCGACTACGTGACGCGCGGCGCCGTCTGGCTCGGCAATGCAGCGCAGCTGTCCGACTTCAATGCGCCGCATGAGCGGTCGTGGCAGCTGCGGTACGAAGTGGATGCCGCGCGTTGGGGTGCGCCCGGGTTGAGCCTGGGCGCGGCCTACATCCGCGGCAGTGGCATCGACGGCAGCCGCGTGCCGCCGCGCGGAGGCTACGCATGGCTGGGCTACGGGCAGGGCGGCCGGCATTGGGAGCGCGACCTCTGGCTGCGCTACACGGTCCAGCAAGGCAGCGCCAAGGGCCTGGCCTTCCTGCTGCGCTACGGCGAGCACCGCAACAACAAGGCGCAGGCCGAACTCAACACGCGCCAGATCCGCGTCGCGCTGGAGTACCCGATCGGCAACGACTGAGCGGGTGGCGCTGTCAGGGGGCCGTGACGGGCAGCTTCTTCACGAAGGTCGCGGCGGGGTCGAGCGGCTGGCCGTCGCGCGTGCGCAGGTCGATCGGCGCTACCGGCTCACCGTTCTCGCGCTCCAGCAGCACCGAATGCGGCTCGCCCGGCGCGAACAGGTTCGCCTCGCCCCAGTGCCGCAGGCCGACCACCACGGGAAACAGGCCGCGGCCCTTGGCCGTCAGCGCGTACTCCTGGTAGAGCGAGCCGTCCGAGGCCGGCACGAGGTCGAACACGCCTTCCTGCACCAGCCACTTCAGCCGGTCGGCCAGGATGTTCTTGGCCACGCCCAGGCTCTGCTGGAACTCGCCGAAGCGCCGCATGCCGTCGAAGGCGTCGCGCACGATCAGCAGCGACCACTGGTCGCCGACGATCTCGAGGGCGCGCGCCATCGGGCAGGCGTCGAACCTCAGACTTTTTCTCCTGGCCATCGTGTGTTTGTCCTGTGCGTCCCTGGGATGGCGGGATTAGACCGTAGCGCTTGATTAGTTGCAAATTAAAACCAATGCGACTAGCATCCACATGGTTTTAATTTGAAACCTGAAATGGCCATGACCGTCCCAGTAAACATTCCCTCCGGCGGCGACGCCGTGCCCGGCCTGCGCGCCAGCCCCGTGCGCGTGGCCGTCGTGCAGTTCGACCCGCAGGTCGGCGTCGAGAACCTCGCGCGCAACGCCGCTGCCGTGCGCCAACAGCTCGAGGCTGCGGTGGCCGGCGGCGCGCAGCTCATCGTGTTGCCCGAACTGGCGACCACCGGCTACTGCTTCAACGGCCGCGCCGAAGCCTTCGCCCATGCCGAGCCCGTGCCGCACGGCCCGACGGTGCAGGGCTGGGTCGCGTTCGCGGCAAAGCACGGCGTGTACCTCGTCGGCTGCCTGGCCGAGCAGGACGGCATGCAGCTGTTCGACACGGCCGTGCTCGTCGGCCCCGAGGGCTACATCGGCCGCTACCGCAAGACCCACCTGTGGAACAACGAGAAGCTGTGGTTCACGCCCGGCAACGAGGGCTACCCGGTGTTCGAGACGAAGATCGGCCGCATCGGCCTGCTCGTGTGCTGGGACATCTGGTTTCCCGAGGCGCCGCGCATCGTGGCGCAGCAGGGCGCCGACATCATTTGCGTGCCCACGGGCTGGGTCTGGACGCCGCCTCCGCTGTACGACGCCAGCGGCGTGTGCATGGCGGCCTACCTGACGATGACGGCCGCGCACGCCAACAACGTCTTCATCGCCACTGCCGACCGCGTGGGCCAGGAGCGCGGCACGGGCTTCATGGGCAACTCGCTGATCGCGGGCACCAACGGCTGGCCGATGGGGCGCATCGCCGGGCCCGAGGAAGAAACCATCCTTTATGCCGATGTCGACCTGGGCGCCGCGCGCTCCGCGCCGATCTGGACGCCGCTCAACGACCTGCACCGCGACCGGCGAACCGATCTGTACGACGCGATGCTGGGCTATCGCGGGGCGGCACCGCTGCCGCGCTGAGGCGCCCGAAGCGCACGATCATCCACGGCCCGAGCAGCGCCCCGAGCCCGACCGAGCTCCACGCCGCGACCCACGCGTAGGTGCTGCCGAAGCCGAACCGCGCCTGCCCCCAGTCGAGCGCCAGCCCGAACACCCACGGGCTGAGCGCGCCCGCGCCGAAGCCCATCACCGAGCGCACCGAGAACGCCACGCCGAGCCGGTGCGGCGCCACCACGTCGGCCAGCGCGGTCGAGTAGACCGAGGAATCGGCGATGGCGAGCAGGTTGTAGAGCGCCGCCATCGCGGCCAGCGCCCACAGCGGCCAGGTCCACATCCAGCCGAAGCTGAACGACAGGCTCAGGCTCGCGAGGGTGGCGATCATCATCACGCGCGCGCGGCCCAGCCGGTCGGAGGCGGCGCCGCCCACCACGCTGCCGAACACGCTCACGAGGTGCGCGAACGCCGCCAGCGCGATCCCCGCGGCCGGCCACGCGGTCGCGCCACCGCGCGACGAGGCCATGAGGTAGGCGGGCAGCCAGGCCCACAGCGCCATGAGTTCCCAGCAGTGGAAGGCGTAGGCCCAGTTGCCGGCCATCGCGGGCCGGTCGCGCACGGTCGCGTTCAGCGCCTGCAGCACGCCTTCGCGCGGGGCACCGGCAACCCGTGGCGCAGGCGGTGCCATGCGCCGCAGCGCGAGCTGGGCCAGCAGCACGCCCATCACCGTGCAGCCCGCCGCCACCAGCAGCCCGGTGCGCCAGTGCGCCACCACGCTGAAGCCCGCCACCACCGCGAGCGACAACGCATAGCCCATCGACGCCGCGCCGAGGAAGAGCCCCATCGCGCGCCCGCGCACCGCCGGCCCGGCGTTGAGCGACAGCAGCTGCAGTCCCGGCGTGTAGGAAGCGCCCGCGCACAGGCCCGCCAGGCCGTACAGCAGCAGCGCCGAGCGGTGGTCGTGCGCGAAGAGGGCGAAGGCCAGCGATGCGGCTGCGCCGATCACGCCACCGATCGCGAAGATGCGGTGCGGGCCGAAGCGGTCGGCCAGCAGGCCTACGGCGAACAGCGAGCTCATGTAGCCCACGTGCCAGGCGCTCTGGATGGAACCGGCCTGCGCGGCCGTCATCTGCCAGTCGTCGCGCATGAACGGCAGCACGCCCGAGTAGGCCGTGACGATCATGCCCTGCAGCAGGCGGCTGGCGCACAGCAGCGCGAGCCATCCGCGCTGCGGCGCCGCCGGGGTGGGGTCAGCGCAGTGCACGCTGCATCAGCACGGTGTCGACCCACCGGCCGAACTTGAAACCGACGTGGCGCAGCACGCCGACCGTCTCGAAGCCCAGGCGCGCATGCAGCCGCTGCGAGCCCGCGTTGCCGCTGTGGCCGATGCACGCGACCATCTGCGTGAAGCCGGCTTCGGTGCAGCGGTGGATCACCGCCTGCAGCAGCGCCGTGCCGATGCCGTGGCCGTGCATCTCGGGCGCGACGTAGATCGAGTCTTCCACCGTGTGCCGGTAGGCCGAGCGCGCGCGGTAGGGGCCGGCGTAGGCGTAGCCGGCCACTTCGCCATCTTTCAGGGCCACGAGGTAGGGCAGGCCGCGTTCCTGCACGTCGATGCGGCGTGCCTGCATCTGCGCGACGCTGGGCACTTCTTCTTCGAACGAGCACAGGTCGTGCAGCACGTAGTGGCTGTAGATGGCCTGCACGCGGGCCATGTGGTGGGGCTCGGCATCGGCGATGTCGAGCGCGGTGAAAGCAAGGGTGGGGGAGGACATGGCTCGATCTTGACGAGGCAAGATCGATAAGTGAAGCTTGGCCTGCCTATGCAGCGCATAAGGAATACTTTGGAAAAGAACCTCAACCTCGACCAGCTCGCCACCTTCGCCCTGGTGATCGACACCGGCAGCTTCTCCGCCGCGGCCGACCGGCTCGGCCTGTCGCAGCCGGCCGTGAGCCTGCAGGTACGCCAGCTCGAGCGCCGGCTCGCCGTGCGGCTCATCGAGCGCGTCGGCAAGCGCGCGCGGGCCACGCCGGCCGGTGCGGAGCTGCTGCGCCACGTGCCGCAGATCGAGGCCGCGGTCGAGAACGCCGTCGACGCGGTGGCCGACCACGCGCGCGGCGTCACGGGCCGCGTGCGGCTGGGCACCGGCGCCACGGCCTGCCTGTACTTCCTGCCCTCTGTGCTGCGCCAGCTGCGCGAGGCCTTCCCGGCGCTGAGCGTGGTGGTGAGCACCGGCAACACCGACGAGCACGTGCGCAAGGTGGAAGACAACAGCATCGACCTCGCGCTGGTCACGCTGCCCGCGGCCGGGCGTTCGCTGAGCGTGATGCCGGTGTGCGACGACGAGTTCGTCGCCATCGGCCGCGCCGACCTCGCGCCGCTCAAGGCCCGCGTCACGCCGGCCGACCTCGCGACGTTGCCGCTGGTGCTGTTCGAGCCCGCGGCCAACACGCGCAAGCTGGTCGATCGCTGGTTCGCGGCCGAAGGCCTGCAACCGCAGCCCGTGATGGAGCTGGGCAGCGTCGAGGCGATGAAGGAGATGGTGGCCGCGGGGCTGGGTTACGGCCTGGTGCCCGGCATGTCGATGGCGGGGCGCGGGGCCCACCCGGCGCTGAAGGCCAGCCGGCTGGCCCCGCGCATGCACCGCACGCTGGCGGTGGTGATCCGTCGCGACAAGCCGCTCAACAAGGCGCTGCGCACGGTGCTCGAGGCGATCGTGGCGGCCGGCAGGAAGCCCGGCCGCCGTTGAAGGTACTTACTCCGGAATCGCCGCCAGCGGCGCCGCGCCGCCGCGTGCGCGGCCCAGCGTGCCGACGATGAGCGCGGCGATCAGCACCAGCACGCCGCTGAGCACCATCGTGGGCGAGATGCCGCGGCTGTCGACCATCAGGCCGCCGATCAGCGCGCCCGAGGCGATCGCCACCTGGAAGCCCGTCACCAGCAGGGCCTGGCCGGCTTCCTGCGCGTCGGGCACGGCTTCCATCATCCAGCCGGTGAGCGCCACCGGGATCAGGCCGAAGGCCACGCCCCAGATCACCACCACCACCGCGCCGGCCACCATGCCGGTGCCGATCAGCGTCGACAGCAGCAGCGCCGTGGCGAGCATCAGCGCCGCCAGCAGGGTGGTGCCGCGCACGCTGCGCGCCACCAGGCTGCCGCCCAGGAAGGTGCCGATGAAGCCCACCGCGCCGTAGACCAGCAGCAGCGTCGAGACCGCGTTGGCCTGCAGGCCGAACACCTGCTGCAGCAGCGGCTTCAGGTAGGTGTAGGCCGCGAAGTGGCCGGCAATGAAGAACAGCACCGCGAGCAGGCCGACCTGCGCCATGCGGCGCGTGAGCGGCGTGAGCAGGTCGCGCGCGCCGATGGCGCGTTGCGGCGGAATCGCGGGCAGCAGCCACAGCTGCACCAGCAGCACGGCAGCGGCCAGCGCGCCGGTCACGGCGAACGAGGCGCGCCAGCCGAACATCGTGCCCAGCCACGAGCCCGCGGGCACGCCGAGCACCGTGGCGGCCGACACGCCGGCCAGCACCAGCGACATGGCGCGCGCCTTCGAGGCGTCGGGCACCAGCTGCGTGGCAGCGGCGGGCGCGAAGGTCCAGAAGCCGCCCACGGCCAGGCCGAGCATCAGGCGTGCGACCAGCATGGTCGTGAAGTTGGGCGCGAACGCGGCCAGCAGGTTCGAGGCGATCAAGAGCAGCGTGAGCGCGATCAGCACCGTGCGCCGGTCGAGCCGGCCCGACGCGACGATCAGCGCCGGCCCGGCAAAGGCGGCGAGCACGCCGGGCATGGTGATCATCAGCCCGGCCGTGCCGTCGGACACGTTCAGGCCGCGCGCGATGTCGGTGAGCAGGCCGATGGGCATGAACTCGGTCGACACCATCGCGAAGGTGCCGACGGCGATGGAGCCGACCGCGAGCCAGGCGGAGCGGGTGGGGGCGGCCACGGCGTCGCGCGCGGGCGCCGCCAGGTCGTCGATGCAGGGGGTGCTGCCGGAAGAATTCATCATGGAGATGCAGTCCTTGAACGCATCGGCGATGAAGACGCCAATGCCGGTGAGGGGGCATTGGAGTGTGCGAGCCGGTGGCCTTGCGACCAAGGGGCGGTGGAGCAGTAGACAGTTTCCCTGCGGCGAACAATCGACCCCTTTGGTGTCTGAAACCATCCGGGGATGCGGCGATGGCGTCTTTCGCCATCACCGTCTTTTTGAGTTGCCGAGATTAAGTGTGGGCGTGGCGCAACTGCAGCGCCTGTCCGTCGGCCACGAACGATTCGTCGACCAGCACGCGGAAGGCCGTGCCCTGCACGAACTTCGGCTGCGCGACGGCCGGCGAGAGAAACTCGATGTCGAGCGCGACCGGTGTGCCGCGCGCGAGTGATGTGCCCTGCGGCACGCGCCAGCGCGCCGAGAAGCCTTCGGTGTCGAGCACCAGCGCGCCCCGGTATTCGCCGGGGCCCAGCGGCACGTCCTGCGCCGGCACGGAGGGACGGCGGAAGGTGAGTTCCACGGCCAGGTGCGGCGTGAACTCGGGCAGCGCGTCGAAGCCCGCGGGCGGCGCCTGCTTCGGCGTGCGGCGCGGCAGCTTGCCGATGAGCCACCCGATCACGTTGCCGATGATCGGCACCCACAGCACCATCAACAGCGTGGCGATGTCGCGCGTGGTGGTGCCGGGCGCCGCGTAGTGCCGCACGATGCCGCCGCCCACGGCCACGCACAGGAGGATCAGGACGATGACGCGTCGGCGGAACTGGATTTTGGTCATGAATGCGCGGGGTGAAAGCGGGTCCGGACCATAACCTACGCCGTCATCTGCCCCTTGCCTGCCGCTTGAGCGACCCGCAGCACCGCATCCGCCGGCAGCGCCTGCCAGTCGATCCATTCGCCCACCGCCACATGGTGCGTGGGCGCGACGGCGCCTTCGACGGTGCCCCATTGCAGCGTCAGCCGGTGCGTGCCGAGCCGCAGCGCGAGCTCGAAGCCCGGCCAGTGCGCGGGCACATGCGGCGTCATCGACAACTGCCTGCCCTTCACGGTCAGGCCCAGCAGGGTCTCGACGGCCGCGCGGTGCAGCCACGCGGCCGAGCCGGTGTACCAGCTCCAGCCGCCCCGGCCCACATAGGGCGCAGCGCCGTAGACGTCGCCCGCCATCACATAGGGCTCCAGCTCGTAGACCGGGCCGCGCGCGGGGTGCTTTGCGCGGTGGGCCGGGCTCAGGCCCTCGAAGCTTTGCCACGCCGCTTCATGGTCGCCCTGCAGCGCCTGCGCCATCAGCGCCCACACGGCGCCGTGCGAGTACTGGCCGCCGTTCTCGCGCACGCCCGGCGGGTAGGCCTGGATGTAGCCCGGGTTGTGGGTCGACTGGGCAAACGGCGGCGCCAGCAGCCGCAGCAGGCCGGCCGGTTCGTCGTGCAGGTGCTTGCCGATGGCGGCCATGGCCGGGCCGGTGTGGGCCGCGTCCGAGGCGCCCGACAGCACCGACCAGGCCTGTGCGATCAGGTCGATGCGGCACTCGCTGTTGATCGACGAGCCCAGCGGCGCGCCGTTGTCGAAGAAGGCGCGGCGGAACCAGGCGCCGTCCCAGCCGGCGTCGTGCAGCGCGGCGATCCAGCCCGTGCGCGCTTCGGTCCAGCGCGTGGCGCGTTCATGTTCGCCGCGCGCCTGCGCGATGGGCGCGAAGCGCTCGACCACGCTGCACAAAAACCACGCGAGCCACACCGATTCGCCACGGCCCTCATGGCCGACGCGGTTCATGCCGTCGTTCCAGTCGCCGGTGCCCATCAGCGGCAGGCCGTGCACGCCGGTCTTCAGGCTGCGGTCGATGGCGCGCGCGCCATGGTCGAACACGGTGGCCATGCGGCCGCTGTTCTGCGGCGCGTAGTAGGCGTCTTCGGCGCCCTCGGGAATGCCGGGGCCTTCGATGAAGCCGACCATCTCGTCGAGCAGCGAGGCATCGCCCGTCACCTCGACGTAGTGCGCCGACGCGTACGGCAGCCACAGCAGGTCGTCGGAGAAATGCGTGCGCACGCCGGCGCCGCCGGGCATGTGCCACCAGTGCTGCACGTCGCCTTCGGGGAACTGGCGCGCCGCGTTCACGAGGATCTGCGCGCGCAGGCGCGGCGGGTCGGTGAGCGCGAAGGCCATCGCGTCCTGCAGCTGGTCGCGAAAGCCGAAGGCGCCGCCGGCCTGGTAGAAGCCGGCCTTCGACCAGAGCCGGCAGGCCAGCGTCTGGTACACGAGCCAGCGGTTGACCAGCGCATCGAACAGCGGGTCGGGCGTGCGCACCTGCAGGCGACCCAGCAGCTCGTCCCAGAAGCCGTGCACCTGCGCCAGCGCCTCGGGCACGTCGCGCTGCCGCCAGCGGCGCGCAAGCGCGAGCGCCGCGTCGGCATTGCCCGCGTGGCCCAGCACGAAGCTGAAGCTGGCGGTTTCGCCGGCCGCCACGACGAACTCACCGCCAATCGCCGCGCAGGCATCGAGCCCGCTGCCGGCGCGCCGTGCCAGCGTGTCGGGCACTTCGACGATGCCGCGGCCGGCGAAGAATTCGTTGCGGTCGCAGGTCCATTGCGTGGCCCCGGTGGTCGCGCCCTGCAGGCCGGCGAGCAGCAGGAAAGCCGCGCTGCCGCCGAAGCCCGCGCTCGATTCGCGCTGCTGGCCGAACACGGCCGGCTGGTCTTCGGGCTTCCAGCAATGCACGGTGCGCCGTTCGCCGCGCGCGGCGCCCAGTTGCCACTCGACCATCGCGAGCGCGCGCAGGCGGCGCTGGCCGGCGCCTTCGTTGCGCACGCGCACATGCACCAGCTTGACGGCCTCGTCGCGGTCCGCGAAGAAGGTGGTCTCGAGCGCGAGGCCGCCGTGGCGGCACTCGAAGACGGTGTAGCCCTGCCCGTGCCGCACGCGGTGGCGGGTGGTGCCGTCGCCACCGCCGGCAGGTGTCAGCGGCAGCATCTCGCGCGTCGCCACGTCCTGCAGCAGGTAGTGCTCGAAGGCCGGGTCCTGCACTGGGTCGTTCGACCACGGCGTGACCTGGTGCATGCGGCTGTTGCCGGCCCAGGTGTAGCCGGTGCCCCACTCGGACACCTGGAAGCCGAAGGTGGCGTTGGCGATCACGTTGATCCACGGGCGCGGCGTGCGGTGGTCGGGGCCGACCTCGAAGCGGAACTCGCCGCTCTCGGCGTCGAAGTCGCCGGTGAGTGCGGTGGTGGTCGATGAGGCTGCCTGCCGCGTCAACAGCGGCGTGCGGTGCTGCACCGGCGCGCTGCTGTCGTCCGCAATCGTCGGGCTGCGTGCCTCATGCAACGCCGCCACCTGCACTTCGAGCGCGCGGCCGTCGGCCGTGAACACCACGCGCGCCAGGCTGGAGAGCGCGGCCTTTTCCGAGGGCACCACGTCCTGGTCGCGCAAAAGGTAGAAGCCGGCGGTGTCGTTGCGCGGAAAGCTGTTCTGCGTCTGCTGCGCGACGCGCGTGCGCAGCATCTCGATCTCGCGCTGCAGCGGCATCAGGTACGAATTCGGTTCGCTGTTGAGTACCACGAGGTCGCAGGCCACGCCGCCGAAGCCCCACCACGGCTGCGCGCGCAGCAGCGTGTTGATGAGGCCCATGCCGTTCATCGAGTGGATGTAGACCAGCACGATGGGCTTGTCGCCCGAGATGCCGAAGCGCCAGATCTGGCGCAGGTCGATCAGCCCGCGGTCGCTCATCACGCGCGGCGTGGTGTAGGTGAGGATGGTCGTCAGGTCCTGCAGCGCCAGGTTCTGTGCGGGCGCGATGCTCAGGTCGCGCAGCCGCACCTGCGCCAGCGTGGCTGCCATGCGGGTGGCGCGCTCCACGTGCATGGGCTGCAGGTAGCGGTCGATGCAGGGCATCAGCGCTTCGATGCTCTCGTCGGCGGCGGTGGCGAAGCTCAGGCGCGCGGTGGTGCCCGGCGCGATCGACAGGCGCACGCGCAGGCAGGCGATGGGGTCCAGGCCGTTCACCGGCTTGCCCTGGGCCGTGAGCGGTTGCGGGTCGAGCGCAGGGTCGGCCAGCGTGCGGTTGCGGCCGATGAAGGCGCGCCGGTCGGTCATGCAGTCGATCGACAGCACGTTGGCATCGACCGAGGCCACGAAGTGCACCGCGGCCACCACCGCATCGCCATGCAGGCGCGGCTTGCGCGACAGCAGCAGCGCGCGCCATGCGGGTTCCCAGCGCGATTCGACGAACAGGTTGGCAAAGGCCGGATGCGCCTCGTCGGCCTTGGGGTTCGACAGCACCGGCTCGAAGTACGAGATGAGTTCGAGCGTGCGTGTTTCGTCGCCCGAGTTGTGCAGCGTGATGTGGCGCAGCTCGGTGTCGTCCTCGGGGCTGATCAGCACCGTGGTGCGCACCTGCAGGCCGGGGCCGGCCGCATCGAACTGCACCTGGTCGGCCAGGAAGCGGGTGCGGTAGTGCCAGTCGGCGCCGGGCGCGGGCAGGGCGGTAAGCGAGGTGAGCTCGGCTTTCCCTTCGTCGCGTACATAGAAGAAGGTGCCGTAGCTGTCGCGCAGCGGATCGTCGCGCCAGCGCGTCACGTTGAACGCGCGCCAGCGGCTCACGCCCGCGCCGTTGGCCCGCAGCGCCACCGTGTAGCGGCCGTTCGACAGCAGGTGCGTGGGCTGGAAGCCCGGCCCCGTCGGATCGACCACGCGCGGCTGGAACAGCGGCGCCAGCTCGGCCTGGCTGGGCTCGGGCGGCGTGCGCGGATCGGCGCTGCCGATGATCTGGCGCGGCGTGCGCTCGTGCAGCAGCGACTCGTGCGCCTGCACCAGCGCGGCGCTGCCGAACCAGCGGCGCGGCGCGTCGTCGCGCAGCACGTTGCACAGCGCCACCAGCGACATGCCCTGGTGGTGCGCCATGAAGTTGCGCACCACGGTGAAGTCCTGGCCCTCGGCCTGGCGCGAGGTGGTGAAGTCGATCGCGTCGTGAAAACCGAACTCGCCGCGCGCGCCGAGCGATTCGAGCAGCGCGAGGTTGCGCACCGCCGCTTCGGGCGCGAACGGCGCGGCCATGAGGCTGGCGTAGGGCGCCACCACGCGGTCGGTCGGCGGCGTGCGCCGCAGCGCCAGGCGCGGCACGCCGAAGGGCGAGTACTGGTACGCCAGCGAATGGTCTTGCGCGAAGTAGGCCGACTCGGACACGCCCCACGGCATGTTCTGCGCACGGCCGAAAGCCTGCTGCTCGGCGATGGCCGCGGCATTGGCCACCTGCAGCAGGCCGTCGGTGGGCTCGGTCATCACGAGCGCGGGCATGAGGTACTCGAACATCGAGCCCGACCATGATTTCAGGCTGGGCTGGAAGCCCACCAGAAGGAACGGGCGGCCCAGCGCCATCCAGTGGCGGCGCGGCACGTCGCCCTTGGCAATTGCCAGGAAGCTCAACAGGCGCGACTCGGAGGCCAGCAGGTCGTAGTAGCTGGCGTCGAGCACGTTCTCTTCGACGCGCAGGCCGATGTGGAACAGGTGGCGCTTGGCGTCGTAGAGGCCGCTGAAGTCCATGCCGTCGTGCAGCGCGTCGCAGCGTCGGGCCAGTGCTTCCAGTGCGGGGGCTTCGTGGGGCTGGCAGCTTGTGTCCGCTGCGAAGGCGCGGCAGGCCTGCGCCACGGCCACGAGGTGGCCCGCGAAGTTGCCGCTGTCCACGCTGGACACATAGTCCGGCGGCAGCGGCTTGAGCGTCTGCGTGTCGTACCAGTTGAACAGGTGGCCGTTGTGCTTGTGCATGCGGTCGACGGTGTCGAGCGTAGCCGTGAGGCGCGCCAGCAGCGCTTCTGTGTCGATCCACCCGAACTCGCGCGCACAGCAGGTGGCCAGCAGGTACATGCCGATGTTGGTCGGCGAGGTGCGGTGCGCGAGGGTCGGCTGCGGCTCGAGCTGCAGGTTGTCGGGCGGCAGGTGGTGGTCGTCCGGGCCGACCACGTGCTCGAAGAAGCGCCAGGTGTCGTGCGCCAGCGTCTCGAGGTAGCTGCGTTGCGCGGGCACGAGCGGGTCTTCGGCGTGTGCGTCGACGCGGCTGCCCCACCAGGCCGCAATGGGCGCCAGCGACCACAGCACGAAGAGCAGGGGGCCGAGCACCGGCCAGGCGCTCCAGTTCGCGAGGAGGGCGAGCACCAGGCACACCGCGCTGCTGAGGGCCGCGCTGCGCACGAAGGGCTTCAGGCGCTGGCTCGATTGCGCCTGCGCCTGGTCGGCCGTCGTCCACTGCAGCAGGTGCCTGTGGCTCACGACCAGCCGCCAGGTGGCGAGGAAAGCCGCGTCGAGCAGCAGGCGCGTCTGCGCCGCCAGCTGCACGAACTGCCAGGCCGCGCCGGCCAGGGCGCGCAGCAGCTCGACCGCGCCCACGTCGAAGAAATGGCGCAGCTCGATGGCGCGCCGTGTCGGCACCAGGCCGGCCAGTGCGCCCAGCAGCGGGCCCAGCGTGAGCGCCGCGCCGACGGCCGCCAGCGCCCAGCCGAGCGGCATGGCCTGCGTGAAGATCACCAGCACCAGCAGCGCGAACGACGCCGGCGCGACCAGCGAGCGGCGCAGGTTGTCGCACATTTTCCAGAGGCCCAGCGCGTCGATGCCGAAGCGGCGCGCGCGCCACATCAGCGGCAGCAGCTGCCAGTCGCCGCGCACCCAGCGGTGCACGCGCGAGGCGGCCACGCCGGCATGGTGCGGATGGTCTTCGACCAGCACCACGTCGCTGACCATCGCACAGCGCGCGACGCTGCCTTCGAGCAGGTCATGGCTCAGCACGGCGCTGTCGGGCAGGCGGTCGTTCAGCGTGGCGTGCACCGCGCGCACGTTGAGCAAGCCCTTGCCGGTGAAGGAGCCGCTGCCGAACACGTCCTGGTAGATGTCGGAGGCGCCGCTGCCGTAGGGGTCGAGCCCGCACTGCCCGGCGAACACCCAGTGGAAGAAGGAGCGCTCGCTGCGCATCGGGAACGGCGTGACGATGCGCGGCTGCAGAATGCCGAAGCCCGCGACCACGCGCCGGCTCGGCATGTCGATCTCGGGCGCGTTCAGCGGATGCGCGGCAATGGACACGAGGTCGCGCAGTGCACCGGGCGGCAGGCCCGTGTCGCTGTCGAGTGTCAGCACATAGGGCGTGCGGCCGGGCGCGAGCTGCTGGCCCGGTGCGAGCGGCAGAAAGCCGCTGGCGTCGCCGCTGGCCAGCAGGCGCATCAGCATTTCGAGCTTGCCGCGCTTGCGCTCCCAGCCCATCCAGCGCTGCTCGGTCTCGCTCCAGCTGCGCGGACGGTGCAGCAGCAGGAAGCGCGGCGCAGTGCCTTCGGTCGGTGGGTACTTGGCGTTGAGCGCGGCGATGCGTTGCTGGGCGTCATTGAGCAAGGGCGCGTCGTCGGGCATCGCCGCTTGCGAGGCGTCGACCCAGTCGGTCAGCAGTGCGAACTGCGCGTGCGCCTCGCGGTTGGCGAGCCAGTGCAGTTCGAGCCGGTGCGCGAGTTTGGCGTTGTTCGCGGTCGAACCCAGCATCGTGGGCATGATGACGAGCGCGCGGTGCCGCTCGGGAATGCCGTTCGCGAAATCGAGGCGTGGCAGGGCCTGCACGCGCACCGACTCCGCCATGATGCGTTGCGCCAGTGCAATCAGCGCTTCGGACAGCGGCCACGCGAGCAGCAGCAACGCCGCGACGGTGGTCCAGTCGCCGCGATGCGGCAGGCTGTGCAGCACGGCGGCCAGCAGCAGCGCAGTGCCGAGGGCGACGGACCCCACGTAGACGGGCAGGCGCCAGCCGCGATGGCTGCGCGCGGGGCGTGTGTGCGCGGTGCGTGTGGCCTGGCCCGGCGCTGCGTTCGCCTGCAGCGATGCGATCAGCGCGGGCCGGCCCTGGCCGAAGAGGTAGTAGCCCGCAGTGCCGTCGGCGCGGTCGGTTTCGGCACCGGCTTCGTCAGCCGGCGCGCCCGATGCCAGCGTGACCACGGCCTGCGCCACTTCGCGCTCGGGCCGTTCGGTGCTGCGCGCCACCTGCTCCATCGCATGCGTGATCTGCTGGCGCGTGAGTTCGCTCTCGTTCGCAAAGCTCGGCAGTTCGCGCAGCACGCGCAGCGAGCGGCTCACCGGTTCGATGAGGTCGCTCCACTCGACCTGGCCGATCATGCGCAAGGTCGTGATGATGTTGCCGACCGTGAGGTTGGCCGCGGCCTGCGCGTTCTGCGCGTCGCCGATCAGCGCCGGGCCGTTGGGGCAGTGCTGCTCGGTCCAGCGCACCAGCGCGGGCATGTCGTCGCCGTGCTCGACGGGCAGGCGCTGCCACAGCTGCGTGAGGTAGCTGTCCTGCAGGCCGTGGCTTTGCAGTGCGCGGTAGAGCACGTCGAGGTCCTGCACCGAGAGGTGCGGCGCCGCGTCCCAGGCTGCATGGGCGATCTCGCGCGCGACCTTGTTCTCGGCGATGCGCTCGGCCACGCGGCGCAGGTTTTCGAGCAGCACCACGCGCAGGGTGGTGGGCAGCGCCCACAGCTCGCCGAGCATGAGCTCGTCGATGTCTTGATAGGCGTTGAGGAAGGCCGTGAACAGCGTCTTGTTGAGCACGCTGTCGGTGTGCGCCACATAGGCCCACGCAATGCCGTACACGCGCGGCAGCCCTGCCAGCGGCGGCGTGACGAGCTTGGGCAAGCGTGCGTAGTAGCTGCGCGGCACGCCGTCATGGATCTGCTGGAGCTGCGCCTCGACGAGGTGGAAGTTGTCGAGCAGCCATTCGGCTGCCGGCGACACATAGCGCCCGCTCAGCGAGATCAGCGCGATGTAGTCGAAGGCGGCGCGCAGCGACTCGAGGTTCTCGTCGACACGCGGAAAGAAGGGCGCGCCTTCGCGCGCGCGGTGGTGTTCGTCTTCCACCACCTGGGCACGGGCCAGGCTGTGGCCGTGCTGTTCGAAACGTTGGGCGCCGAAGAGTTCGGCGCGAATCGGGAGGGCTACCGGGTCGTGCGGACCGAGCAGAAGGGTCCGGGCGTAGTGACTGAGCCCTTGGAGGCGGTCGACGACGGCAGCGGCGCTCAAGTGACCGCGAACAGGCCGATGCCCAACACCACGGCCACGCAGGCCATCGTGACAATGCGGCCCGCAGCGAGCGCGCGCACACGTTGCATGTGGCTTCGCAGCGAGAACCATCGCCCGTGGGCACGTGCACAGTGGTGCATGTGGGAAGCCAGGGCCTCGAAATCGCTGCCGACGAAATCGATCTGAGAATGGGAAAGGGACTGCGGGACGGACATTGCAACGGGCTCCTGTGAAACGACTTCGAGCTGCCGCGCGATTGCGAGAACTGTGAACGTGTCCCGACCGTACCCTTTTAAATGACCTTACAGGTACCTCATTGCCGACAGCGCACGTAGGAAAGGGCGCACAAGGCGCCCTTTGTCCATGGAGGCTGTGTGCAGGTCAGCCCGTGTTGCGCAGCCCCGCCGCCACCCCGTTGATCGAGATGTGGATGCCGCGCTGCAGCCGCTCGCCGCCGTCGCCCGCGCGGTAGCGCCGCATCAGTTCGACCTGCAGGTGGTGCAGCGGGTCGATGTAGGGGAAGCGGTGGCGCACCGAGCGCTGCATCTCGGCATTGCCCTCGAGCCGCTGCTTGGCACCCGTGATGAGCGTGAGCGCGTCCGAGGTGCGTTGCCATTCGGCCTCGATCATCGAGAACACCTTCTGGCGCAGCTTGCGGTCGGTGACCAGCTCCGCATAGCGCGAGGCCAGCGCGAGGTCGCTCTTGGCCAGCACCATGTCCATGTTCGACAGCAGCGTGCGAAAGAACGGCCACTGCACGTACATGCGCTGCAGCAGCGCCTGGCGTTCCTTCTTGCCCGCGGCGGTGCCGGCGGCGGCCAGGAACTGCTCCACGCCCGAGCCGAAGCCGAACCAGCCCGGCAGCGTGAGACGGCACTGGCCCCAGCTGAAGCTCCAGGGCACGGCGCGCAGGTCGTCGATCTTGTGGCTCGGGTTGCGCGAAGCGGGGCGCGAGCCGATGTTGAGCTCGGCGATCTCGCGGATCGGCGTGGAGCCGAAGAAGTAGTCGCCGAAGCCCGGGGTCTCGTACACCAGCTTGCGGTACGCGGCCATGCTCGCGGTCGAGAGTTCGCCCGCGGCCGACAGGAAGTTCGCCGGTGCCGACTTGCCCTGCGGCAGCAGCGTGGCTTCGAGCGTGGCGGCCACCAGCGTCTCGAGGTTGCGCCGGCCGATCTCGCGGTTGGCGTACTTCGAGCCGATCACTTCGCCCTGTTCGGTGAGGCGGATCTGGCCGCGCACCGTGCCCGGCGGCTGCGCCAGGATGGCCTGGTAGCTCGGGCCGCCGCCGCGTCCCACCGTACCGCCGCGGCCATGGAACATGCGCAGGCGGATCGGGTTCTTTTTCTTCTTGTTCAGCTCGTCGAACAGCGACACCAGCGCGATGCCCGCGCGGTACAGCTCCCAGTTGCTGGTGAAGATGCCGCCGTCCTTGTTGCTGTCGGAGTAGCCCAGCATCACGTCCTGCTCGGCGCCCGAGCGTTCGATGAGCGCCTGGATGTTCGGCAGCGCGTAGAAGGCGCGCACGATGGGCGCGGCGTTGCGCAGGTCTTCGATGGTTTCGAACAGCGGCACCACGATGAGGTCGCAGGTCGCGTTGCTGTCCATCGCGCCGCGCAGCAGGCCCACTTCCTTCTGCAGCAGCAGCGCTTCGAGCAGGTCGCTCACCGTTTCGGTGTGGCTGATGATGTAGTGGCGGATGGCCGCCGCGCCGTAGCGCGCACGCGCCGTGCGCGCGGCCGCGAAGATGGCCAGCTCGCTTCGGGCGAGCGGCGAGTAGTCGGCGTCGGGCACGCGCAGCGGACGCGCGTCGTCGAGCAGCTTGAGCAGCAGCGTCTGCTTGGCCTCTTCGGCCAGCGACGCATACGAGGGCTCGATGCGCGCGGTGGCCAGCAGCTCGGCGATCACGGCCTCGTGCTTGTCGGAGCTCTGGCGCAGGTCGACCGTGGCCAGGTGGAAGCCGAACACTTCCACCGCGCGGATCAGCGGACGCAGGCGCGGCGCCGCGAGCACGGTGCCGTGCTTCTCGACCAGCGACTCCTCGATGGTGCGCAGCTCGGCCAGGAATTCTTCGGCATTCGCATACGGGTTCTGCGGCGCGACCGCATGGCGCGCGGCCTCGCCGCCGCTGAGTTCGCGCAGCGTGGCCGCCAGGCGCGCGTACACGCCGGTGAGGGCACGGCGGTAGGGCTCGTCCTTGCGGTGCTCATTGGTGTCGGGCGAGCGCTCGGCCAGCGCCTGCATCTCGACCGACACATCGACCAGCGTGGCCGACAGCGACAGCTCGCCGCCCAGGTAGTGCACCTCGGTGAGGTAGTGGCGCAGCGCGAGTTCCGACTGGCGGCTCAGCGCGTACTCGAGCGTTTCGGCCGTGACGTTGGGGTTGCCGTCGCGGTCGCCGCCGATCCACTGGCCCATGCGCAGGAAGGGCGCGACCGAGGGCGTCTGCCCGCCTTGCACCAGCGCCTTCTCGAGGTCGGCGTACACGCGCGGGATCTCGCGCAGGAAGGTGGCTTCGTAGTAGCTCAGTGCGTTCTCGATCTCGTCGGCTACCGTGAGCTTGGAGAAACGCAGGATGCGCGTCTGCCAGATCTGCGTGACGCGGATGCGCACCTGGGTTTCGTTGTCGGCCAGCTCGATGGGTGAGAGCGCGTCTTTTCCGCCCGCGTAGGCGTTCTGGCGCAGCTTGATCTCGTCGCGCGTGGTCAGCAGCAGGGCGATGGCGCGCTCGGCATCGAGGATGCTCTTGCGCTGCACTTCGGTCGGGTGCGCCGTGAGCACGGGCGACACGTAGCTGTGGGCCAGCGAGGCGACGATCTCGTCGGGCTTGATGCCGGCCTTGCGGATGCGGGCCAGGGCGGTCTGCAGGTCGCCGTCGGCCTGCACGCCTTCGCGCTCGGCCTCGGTGCGGCGGCGGATCTGGTGGCGGTCTTCGGCCAGGTTGGCCAGGTGGCTGAAGTAGGTGAAGGCGCGGATCACGCGCACCGTTTCGGCGGCGCTCAGGCCCTTGAGCAGGTTCTTCAGCGCGCGGTCGGCGGCATGGTCGGCGTCGCGTCGGAACGACACCGACAGGGTGCGGATCTTCTCGACCAGCGCGTAGGTTTCGTCGCCCTCCTGCTCCCGGATCACGTCGCCGAGGATTCGGCCCAACAGCCGGATGTCGTCGATCAATGGCTGGTCTTCGGTCTGGCGGCGCTTGGCGGGAGATGCAGGAGTCTTGCTGGCTTTCATTCGATGTTGTTCCTGGGGACTTGAATGGACGCGCCGCCTCCGTTGCTGCGGCGCAACATGCTAGCATTCCAGAGGTCAGAAACCATGTACTTTTTTGGGAGCGATCTTGAGCAACATCGTGATCGCCACGCGCGAAAGCCGGCTGGCCCTGTGGCAGGCCGAACACGTGCAAACGCTTTTGCAAGAACGAGGCCACAGCGTCAGCCTGCTGGGCATGACGACCCGTGGTGACCAGATCCTGGACCGCACGCTGAGCAAGGTCGGCGGCAAGGGCCTCTTCGTCAAGGAACTCGAAGCCGCGCTCGAAGACGGGCGCGCCGACATCGCCGTGCATTCGCTCAAGGATGTGCCGATGGAGCTGCCCGAGGGCTTCACGCTGGCCTGCGTGCTGGAGCGCGAAGACCCGCGCGACGCGCTGGTGTCGCCGCGCTACGCCTCGCTCGACGAGCTGCCGCAGGGCGCAGTGGTCGGCACCTCCAGCCTGCGCCGCGTGGTGCTGCTGCGCGCGCAGCGGCCCGACCTGCGCATCGAACCGCTGCGCGGCAACCTCGACACCCGCCTGCGCAAGCTCGACGAAGGTCACTACGACGCCATCGTGCTGGCGGCGGCCGGGCTCAAGCGGCTGGGCCTTGAAGACCGCATCCGCGTCGCCTTCGACCCCGACACCATGCTGCCCGCTGCCGGGCAGGGCGCCCTCGGCATCGAGGTGCGCGCCGACCGCCAGGACCTCATCGACCTGCTGGCGCCGCTGGCGCACCGCGGCGACTGGCTCAGCACCACCGCCGAGCGCGCCGTGAGCCGCGCGATGGGCGGCAGCTGCTCCATGCCGCTCGCGGCCCATGCGCGCCGCCAGCCCGACGGCACGCTGCGCATCGATGCCGCCTGGGGCGATCCGGAAGGCGATGCGCCGCTGGTGCGCGTGCATGCGCAGGCCGAGGCCGGCGACTTCGCGGGGGCCGATGCCCTCGGCCAGCACGCCGCCGGGCTGCTGCGCGACGCCGGTGCCCACTGATCACGGTGGGCGCCGAGCGATGCGCGCGGGGCCTGTCATCGTCACGCGGCCGGCGCACGAAGCGGCGGCGTGGGTTCGCGATTTCCAGTCGGCCGGGCTCGAGGCCGTGGCGCTGCCGCTGATCGCCATCGCGCCTGCACTCGATGTGGCACCGCTGCGTGCCGCGTGGGCGCGGCTCGCGGACTACGCGGCGCTGATGTTCGTGAGCGCCACCGCCGTCGACCACTTCTTCCAGCACCGGGGCAGCTCGACCCTCGCCGGTTGCCGCTTCTGGGCCACCGGCCCCGGCACCGAGCGCGCGCTGCTGCGCGCCGGCGTGCCGCCCGCCGCCATCGACGCACCGCCACCCGGCGCCACGCGCTTCGATTCCGAGGCGTTGTGGGCGCTGGCCCACGGGCAGGTGTCGCCGGGCGTGCGCGTGCTCATCGTGCGCGGTGGCGATGAAGCCGGCCAGCCGGCCGGCCGCCAATGGCTGGCCCGCGAGATCGATGCCGCCGGCGGCGTGCGCGACACCGTCGTGGCCTATCGGCGCCTGGCGCCTGCGCTCGACGAGGCACAGCGCCGCATCGCGACCGAAGCCGCCGCCGGACACGGCATCTGGCTCTTCAGCAGCTCGGAAGCCATCGGCAACCTGCAGCGCGCCATGCCGGGCACTTCGTGGCAGGCCGCGCGTGCCATCGCCACCCATGCACGCATCGGCGAAGCCGCGCAGGCTGCGGGTTTCGGGGCGTTGCGTGTCTGCACACCCCTGCGGGAAGCGCTGATCGCGTCGATAGAATCCTTCGCATGAGCGCCGCGTCCCCGTCCGACGACCTTTCTCCCCCTTCCGCCGCCCCGGTGCAGGTGCCCGCCACGGTGGCGCCGCACCAGACGCCCGCCGCCCAGGCGGCCGCGGCCACCCTGCTGGCACGCATCGGCATGGGCCTCGTGGCCCTCGTGGCGCTGATCGCGCTGCTGTCGACCATCGCGCTGTGGCAGAAGGTCGGCGGCATGAAGGAACAGCTCGCGCGCCAGAGCGCCGAGGCCACCGCCCAGTCGATGGAAGCGCGCACGCTGGCGCGCCAGGCCAGCGACACGGTGCGCGACGCCGCCGCCCGCGTGGCCCTCATCGAGACCCGCGTGGCCGAAGTCGCGTTGCAGCGCTCGCAGCTGGAAGAACTCATTCAAAGCCTCTCGCGTTCGCGCGACGAGAACCTGGTGATCGACATCGAATCCGCCGTGCGCCTCGCGCTGCAGCAGGCACAAGTCACGGGCAGCCTCGAGCCGCTGCTCGCCGCGCTCAAGGCCGGCGACCTGCGCATCGCACGCGCCGCGCAACCGCGGCTGGCGCCCGTGCAGCGCGCCATGCAGCGCGATGCCGACCGCCTGCGCAGCAGCGCCAGCACCGACAGCGCCGAAGCCCTGCAGAAGCTCGACGAACTGGTGCGCAGCGTGGACGACCTGCCCACGCTGAACGCGGTGGCCGTGCGCGGCAACGGCGTCAACGCCTGGCGGCCCGAACCCATTCCGGCCGATGCGCCCTGGTGGCAGCGCGTGCTGCTGACCATCCGCGGCGAGGCCCGCTCGCTGGTGCGCGTGGGCCGCATCGAGAGCCCCGAAGCCGTGCTGCTGGCGCCCGAGCAGTCGTACTTCCTGCGCGAGAACCTCAAGCTGAAGCTGCTCAACGCGCGGCTGTCGCTGCTGTCGCGCCAGATGGACGCCGCACGCGGCGAGCTGGGCCAGGTCACCACATCGCTCAACCGCTACTTCGATCCGGCCTCGCGCCGCACGCAGGCCGCGGCCACGCAGCTGCAGCAACTGCAGCAGCTCGTGCGCAGCACGGAGCCGGTGCGCATCGACGACACGCTGGCCGCGCTGACCACCGCGGCCGCAGGGCGCTGATCCGTCCATGCGCGCTGCAATCTGGCTCCTCGCGCTGTTCGCCGTCGCCGCGGCGGTGGCGCTGTTCGCCGGCAACAACCAGGGCACGATCACCGTGTTCTGGCCGCCGTGGCGGGTCGATCTCTCGCTGAACCTCGTGCTCGTGATCCTGCTGCTGACCTTCGTGCTGCTGCACGTCGCGTTGCGCGCGCTCGCGGCGCTGTTCTCGCTGCCGACGCAGGCGCGCCACTGGCGGCTGCAGCAGAAGGAACGCATGCTGCACTCCGCCTTGCTCGATGCGATGGTGCAGCTGATCGCCGGCCGCTTCTCGCGCGCCCGCAAGGCCGCACAGGCCGCGCTCACGCAGGAAAAGACACTGGCCGCGCTCGGCGCCGAGCTGCCGCAGGCGCAGCAGGTGCGCGTGCTGTCGCACCTGCTGGCCGCCGAGAGCGCGCAGGCCCTGCAGGACAAGGCGGCGCGCGATGCGCACCTGCAACAGGCCCTCAACGAAAGCGCCGACCGCACCGTGCTCGCGAGCCCCGAAACCCGCGAAGGCGTGCAACTGCGCGCCGCACGCTGGGCGCTCGACGACCGCGACCCGACGGCCGCGCTCGCACGGCTCGAAGAACTGCCGCAGGGCGCGCAGCGTCGCACGCTGGCGCTGCGGCTGCGGCTCAAGGCCGCGCGCCAGGACCGTCGCACGGTCGAGGCGCTCGACACCGCGCGCCTGCTGGCCAAGCACCGCGCCTTCTCCGATGCGGCGGCGCAGAGCATCGTGCGCGGCCTCGCGACCGAGCTGCTGACCGGCGCGCACGATCCGGCGCAGCTGCTGCGTGCGTGGTCCGAACTCGATTCCGCCGAACGCCAGATGCCCGAGGTGGCCATCCACGCGGCCCAGCGCATGGTCGCGCTGCGCGGTGACCTGGCACTGGCGCGCGGCTGGCTGCTGCCGGCCTGGGAGCGCATGGTGGCGAACCCGCGCGGCCTCGGCGACGGGCTGCGCGTGAAGCTCACGCGCGCGCTCGAAGCGGGGCTCGACTCGGTGGACGCCGACTGGCTCGCGCGCATCGAGAGCGCGCAGCGCAACAATCCGCGCGACCCGAACCTGCAGTACCTCGCCGGCATGGCCTGCATGAAGCGCCAGCTGTGGGGCAAGGCCCAGCAGCTGCTCACACAGGCCGGGCTCGGTTTGCAAGACCCTGACCTCTACCGGCGCGCCTGGCTCGCGCTGGCCCAGCTGGCCGAGGCGCGCGAAGACCACGCGCAGGCCGCCGATGCGTGGAAGCGCGCGGCGCAGGTCGACAACACGCCCTGAGCGTTGTCCCGGTCCGCCGGCTTCAGGAGCACGCGGATTCCTTTGCGGTCGCCAGGCCTGTTGTTCGCACCGACGGCTTGCCGTTGCCGAAGATCAGCAGGCTGAAGCCGGCCAGCACCCACACCCCGATTCCGCCGTAGAGCATCACCCATCCGAAGCTGTTCACCAGCGCCGCATGCACGGCGGCGCCCGACGGGTCGGCCTGTGACAGCACCGGAAAACTCTCGGGCAGCGACGCGAAGCTGCCCGCCGCGACCTTCTCGGCCAGCGCGCGCAGCTGCACCGCATCGAGCGACGCGGACAGGGCGCTCTTCAGGTGCGCGTGAATCCCTTCGAGCAGGAGAAACCCCATCAGCGCGATGTTGATGGCCAGCGTGATCAGCCGCGCGCTCATGTCCATGCCCGAGGCCATGCCCGCGCGCGCGCTCGACACCGAGCCGGTGGTGGTGTTGGTGACGGGCGTGTTCGTCAGCCCCAGCCCGATGCCGGCCAGCAGGCAGCCGGGCAGCAACGTGAGCCAGCTCGCATTTGCCAAGCCGCTGCCCCAGCGCATCGCGACGAAGCCCAGCCCGATCACGAACAGCCCCGCCGGGATCACCACGCCGGGCCGGTAGCGCATCGACAGGCGCTCGGCCAGTGGCGGCAGCACGAGCGTGGGCAACGTGTAGGCCAGCAACGCCGAGCCGGCCGTGACGGCGTCGTAGCCCAGGCCGCTCTGGAAGTAGATCGGCAGGTAGATCATGAACGGCCAGAAGCTGAAGTTCATGCCGATGGAGCCGACGATCGAGCCCGAGAAATTGCGGATGCGGAACACCGAGAAGTCGAACATCGGGTGCGGGTTGATCTTCTCGACCCACACGAAGACCGCGAAGCAGGCCAGCGTCGCCACGAGGATGCCCACGGCCATGGGGCTCGCGAAGCCCAGGCCCGGCCCCTGCGTGATGAAGTAGGTGAGGCCGAACACCGCGAGCGACAGCGTGACGATGCCCGGCAGGTCGAGCCGCTTCGCGTCGGGGTCACTCGACTCTTCCACGCTGCCCCACACGAGCGCCAGTGCCACCACGGCCAGCGGCACATGCACCAGGAACACCCATTGCCAGCTCGACAGCGCCACGATCGCGCCGCCGACGATCGGCCCGAAGCCCAGCCCCATGCCGAACACCACGCCCCAGATGGCGAAGGCCTTGCTGCGTTCCTTGCCTTCCTGGAACTGGTGCGACAGCACCGCGAGCTGGCAGATCAGCATCGCGCCACCGGCCAGGCCCTGCAGGAAGCGGCTGACGATCAGCACCGGCGCGTTGCCCGCGATGCCGCAGGCCAGTGAGGTGGCGCCGAACAGCACCACGCCGACGATCAGCACGCGCTTGCGGCCGTAGCGGTCGGCCAGCGTGCCGGCGGCCATCAGCACCGTGGTGCAGGCGATGGTGTAGGCGTTCATGATCCACTGCATGTCGCTGAAGTCGCCGTGCAATGATTTTTCGAGCGTGGGAAGAATGACCGGCACGCTGGAGATTTCCAGGCCGAACATCAAGGCAATGAGGCAGACCGCGGACAGGGCGATCCGGTTCTTGCCGGCAGGGGAGAGAGACATCGGACGGTTTCCAAAAAGGCAGAGCGGCCGATTCTGGTGAAACCCTCTTCATGATGGAAATGATTTGATTTCCTAGAATTCATTAGGAAACATCATTGATCAAAACTCCCCATGGACTTCGACCCCACGCTGTTGCGCGCCTTCGTGGCCGTCAAGGAAACCGGCGGCTTCACGCGCGCCGCCGAGCGCCTGCACCTGACCCAGTCGGCCATCAGCCACCAGATCCGCAAGCTCGAAGAGCAGGTGGGCCGGCCGCTGCTGCACCGCACGACGCGCCGCCTCGCGGTGACCGAGGACGGTGAAGACTTCCTGCGCTACGCGACGCAGATCCTGGACACGCTCGACGCGATGACGCGGCGCTTCCAGCCCTCGCCGATCTCGGGCGTGGTGCGCTTTGGCGTGCCGGACAACTTCATGGGCGATCGCCTGCCGCCGCTGCTCTCGCAGTTCGCGCGCGGGTTCCCGGCGGTGCGCATGGAGGTCTGCGTGAGCATGCACACCGACTTGCGCGCGGCCATCCGCGCCGGCGAGCTCGACCTCGCGGTCGTGATGTCGCCGCCCGACGTGGTGGAGGGCACCTGTCTGCGGCGCACGCAACTGGTGTGGGCCGCGGCCGAGGCCTTCGAGGCGCCGAAGGGCGCATCGCTGCCGCTGGCCTTCTTTCCGAAGCCGTGCGTCAACCGGCAGGTGGCCGGGTCGGCGCTCGACCTCACGTCGTCGCTCGACTGGCACGTGGTCTTCACCTCGGCCAGCCCGCAGGGCATTCGCGCCGCGGTGCTGGCGGGGCTGGCGGTGACGGTGCTCACGCGCGAGGAGGTGGAGCCGGGCATGAAGATCGTCGACGGCCGCTACGGCCTGCCGCCGCTGCCGAGCGTGAACTTCTCGCTGATCTGGAGCGAGAACGGCAAGACGCCGTGTGCCTGCCGCTTCGGGCAACTGATCCTGGAGATGCCGGACCTGCCCGGCGTCGAGGCGCTGCCGCAGCAGGCCTGAACTCCGAAGCAAAAAAACGGCGCCACGAAGGCGCCGTTTTCATTTGCGAGGGAGCAGGGCTCAGAGCGAGCGCTGCTGTTCCTGCGGCTGCTGTTGCTGCTGTTCGAACGGCAGCGACATCGAACCGAGGTCGCGGCGGGTTTCGACCAGCACCAGCGGACCTTCGTCCAGCACGATCACTGGCGGGCGCTCGCGCGGCACGTGCACCGGCTTCGGCTCGGCGGCGATCGCGGCGCGCGCCTGCGCGATGCGCTCGGCGTCCGAGTTGACCCACTGCAGGCCCGAGCTTTCGGCGATCTGCGCGAGCTCGTTCAGCGGCAGTTCGAAGGCCTGCACCTTGGGCAGTGCGCGGCCGTTGCCGGCGGGCGCTGCGGCCGCTGCGGGCTTGGCCGCGGCTTCGACCACGATGGGCGCTGCGACGGGTGCCGGTGCGGGCGCGGCGGGGCGCTCGAAGCGCGGCTGCTCCTGCACCTGCGGCGCGGGTTCGCGCACTTCGACCGCGGTGGCGACCACGGCCACTGCAGCGGCTTCCGCCACCAGCGGCAGTTGCTGCTGCGGCTGGCGCTCGGCCTGGCCTTCGGCAGCCACGGCGCCTTCGGCGACCGGTGCGGCGTCTGCGCCGTTGGCTTCGTTGCCACCGTTGCCGGCGTCGTCACGCGGACCGCGTTCGCGGCGGTCACGGCCGTAACGGTCGCGCGAACGGCCGCGGCGCTCCTCGCCTTCGCGGCGCGGGGCTTGCTGCTCGTTGCCTTCGTTGTTGCCTTGCTCGGCATCGCCGGCGGCAGCCGATTCGGCCACGCGTGCGTCGCCTTCGTTGGCGGCAGGCGCGTCGTTGCGGCGCTCGCGGCGGCCGTCGTTGCGCTCGCCGCGCGGGCCGCGCGACTCGTCGCCACGGCCGTTGCGGGGCTGGCGCTCGCCGTCGCCGGCGGTGGCTTCATCGCGCGGCTGTTGCTGCTGCGCGTCGCCATTGCGCTCACCGCGCTCGTTGCGTTCGCCACCGCGTTCACCACGCTCGCCACGTTCACGGCGCTCGCCGCGGGCGCGCGGTGCGCGTTCCGCTGCGGCATTGCCGTTCTCGTCGGCGCCCGGAGCCGGCTGTTGTTGCTGCGCGTCAAGGTTCAGGTTGCCGTCGAGCAGGGCTTCGGCCGGCGCGTTGCGGCCTTCGCCACCTTCGCGGCGCTCGCCGCGACCGCCACGGCGTTGTTCGCCGTCGCGCGGGGCGCGTGCTTCACGGGGCTCGCGTTGCTCGCGTGCCGGGTTGGTGCTGTCGTTGCGCTGCTCGGTGTTGCGAGCCTCGCCGCGGCGTTCGCCGCCGCCGCCTTCACGGCGCTCGCCGCCGCGTCCGCCACGGCGGTCGCCGTCGCGTCCACCCGAACGGCCGCCGCCTTCGCCACGGCCTTCGCCGCCGCGTCCGCCGCGGCGCTGTTCGCCGTCGGCGCCACGTGCACCGCGCGTTTCGCCGTCACGGCCCGGGCGACCGCCTTCGCGGCGGGGCTTCGGTGCTTCGACCGGAATGGCGCTGGGGGCCGGAGCCGGTGCGGGCGCCGGCGAGGCGCCGCCGAAGAAGCTCTTGATCCAGGCCATGAAGCCGGTCTGTGCCGGGGCCGGAGCGACCACCGCGGGCGGAGCCACCGGTGCGGGAGCGGGCGCAGCGCGCACCGCTTCGGGCTTGGGCGGGACCACCGGTGCGGGTGCGTCGGGCAGCACGCCCTTGATGACCGGCGTCTGCTTGTTGGTGGGTTCTTGCGAACGGCGCGTGACCGAGGTCGGGTCCTCGATCTCGTCGGCCATCTTGTAGCTGGCTTCGATGTGGTCCAGGCGCGGATCGTCGTGCTTGAGGCGCTCGAGCTTGTAGTTCGGCGTTTCGAGCGTCTTGTTGGGCACCATCAGCACAGTGACGCGCTGCTTGAGCTCGATCTTGGCGATTTCGGGGCGCTTCTCGTTCAGCAGGAACGAAGCGACTTCCACGGGCACCTGCACATGCACGGCGGCCGTGTTGTCCTTCATGGACTCTTCCTGAATGATGCGCAGGATCTGCAGCGCGCTCGATTCGGTGTCGCGGATGTGGCCCGAGCCGCCGCAACGGGGGCAGGGGATCGACGAACCTTCGGACAGCGCCGGCTTCAGGCGCTGGCGGCTCATTTCCATCAGGCCGAACTTGCTGATCGAACCGAACTGCACGCGGGCGCGGTCCTGGCGCAGCGCGTCGCGCAGGCGGCTTTCGACTTCGCGGCGGTTCTTCGACTCGTCCATGTCGATGAAGTCGATGACGATCAGGCCGCCCAGGTCGCGCAGGCGCATCTGGCGGGCCACTTCGTCGGCGGCTTCGAGGTTGGTGCGGGTGGCGGTTTCTTCGATGTCGCCGCCCTTGATGGCGCGGGCCGAGTTCACGTCGACGGACACCAGTGCTTCGGTGTGGTCGATCACGATGGCGCCGCCCGAGGGCAGCTGCACGGTGCGGGCGTAGGCCGACTCGATCTGGTGCTCGATCTGGAAGCGGCTGAACAGGGCCGCGTCGTCGCGGTAACGCTTCACACGGGCGGCATGCTCGGGCATGACGTGCGCCATGAACTGCTGCGCCTGGTCGTAGATGTCGTCGGTGTCGATCAGGATGTCGCCGATGTCGTGATTGAAGTAATCACGGATCGCGCGGATGACGAGCGACGATTCCTGATAGATCAGGAAGGCACCCTTGCCGCCCTTGGCCGCGCCGTCGATGGCGGTCCACAGCTTGAGCAGGTAGTTCAGGTCCCACTGGAGTTCGGGCGCCGAGCGGCCGATGCCGGCGGTGCGCGCGATGATGCTCATACCCTTCGGGTACTCGAGCTGGTCCATCGCCTCCTTGAGCTCGGCGCGGTCGTCGCCCTCGATGCGGCGCGACACGCCACCGCCACGGGGGTTGTTGGGCATCAGCACGACATAGCGGCCGGCCAGCGAGATGAAGGTGGTGAGGGCCGCGCCCTTGTTGCCGCGTTCTTCCTTTTCGACCTGGACGGTGAGTTCCTGGCCTTCACGGATCACGTCCTGGATGCGGGCCTGGCTGGCCGACACGCCTTCGGCGAAGTACTGCTTGGAGATTTCCTTGAACGGCAGGAAGCCGTGGCGGTCTTCGCCGTAGTCGACGAAACAGGCTTCGAGCGACGGCTCGACGCGGGTCACGACCGCCTTGTAGATGTTGCCCTTGCGCTGTTCGCGCCCTTCGATTTCGATTTCGTAGTCGAGCAGTTTCTGCCCGTCGACGATGGCCAGGCGGCGTTCTTCGGCCTGCGTGGCATTGATCAGCATCCGCTTCATGATGCGTTGTCCTTATATGTATCGTTCTACCGGCTCATGACGAGCCAACGATGCACGGACGACGCCCGCGAAACCAGGGAATTGCCGCTTGGCCCCGGATGCTGTGACTGCCGCGCCAGGCGCGAGCAGGCCTCTCGAGCGTCAGCTCAAGAAGACAGCCGGGGTGGGGGCGCGTGGATGGGCGCGAGCCAGATTCGGTGTTGGGTGGCTGCCTTTTTGACAGCCGGTTGCGCAAGGGTGGCGCGCACTGCGGGCGATTCAATGCCTGAGGCGACTGGTCGAAACCAGGTCGACCAGCGCAGGCATATTTGAATCAGCAGCATCAACACAACAAGGGACTCGCTTCGATCCGCCTGCAGCTTGGAAGCTGCAGGCTGGGTATTCCGTATCGGTGTTTCGTGGGTGTCGGCTTGACTTGGGTGCCTGGCCTGCCACTTTGCGCGATTGCGCGGGGTTTGCGGGCTGGACGCCAAAGCGGCATCGACCTCACAGCATGGTCGTCAGTGCTCTAAACTTCTGTCTAATCAAGCACTTACACGACCGCGCTGGTGAAAAACATTATAGGTGCGAAGAAAAGCCCCGCGGGGGCTCCAAATCCCGCGGATCGACCCGCGGGCGCCGATACCGGCACGCCGCACGCCGCCATCCACTTTCTGACCGTCGACGCCGAATCCGCTGGGCAGCGACTCGACAATTTCCTGTTTCGCCATCTGAAAGGCGTGCCGAAGACGCACGTCTACCGGATCATCCGGTCGGGCGAGGTGCGCATCAACAAGGGCCGGGCCCAGGCCGAGACCCGCATCGAAGACGGTGACCTGGTCCGGATTCCGCCAGTCCGCATCTCGCCGCGCGCCGAAGAGGGCGCCACGCCGCCCGCGCCGGCGCGCGAGTTTCCCGTGTTGCTCGAAGACGAGGCCGTGCTGGCCATCGACAAGCCCGCCGGCGTCGCGGTGCACGGCGGCAGTGGCGTGAGCTTCGGCGTGATCGAGCAATTGCGCACGGCGCGTCCGGGCGCCAAGTTCCTGGAGCTGGTGCACCGGCTCGACCGCGAAACCTCCGGCATCCTGCTGGTCGCCAAGAAGCGCAGCGCGCTGGTGGCGTTGCAGGACCAGTTTCGCGAGCGCGAAACCGGCAAGACCTACCTGGCGCTGGTCGAAGGCGACTGGCCCGCCAACAAGAAGGTGCTCGACGCGCCGCTGGCCAAGTACCTGCTGCCCGACGGTTCGGGCGCCGGTGCCGGCGAACGCCGCGTGCGCGTGGTCGCCAAGGACCACCCCGACGCCATGCGCGCCGTCACGCTGGTGCGCGTGCTGGCCCGCCTCAGCCTGCCGGGCGACGCCACGCCGCTGTCATTGCTGGCGGTGACCATCAAGACCGGGCGCACCCACCAGATCCGCGTGCACCTGGCCTCGGCCGGGCATCCGATTGCCGGCGACGACAAATATGGCGAGTCCGATCGGCAACGTGCCTTGCACAAACTCGGCCTCAAGCGCATGTTCCTGCATGCGTGGCGGCTGCAATTCAACCACCCGGCCAGCGGCGAGCGCATTGCGCTGCAGGCCGGGCTGCCGCCCGAGCTGCATGCGCTGATGTCGCGTGCGGCGCTCGAGGCGATGGCGCAACACCCCACTCCCACGGCCCATGACTGATTCTTCCGCCAGCCCTGCACGTTCCCCTCGCTTCGACCTGATCGCCTTCGACTGGGACGGCACGCTCTACGACTCCACCCGCCTGATCGTGCGCTGCATCCAGGCGGCCGTGGTCGATGTCGGTGGCGCCAAGCCCAGCGAGGACGATGCCGCCTGGGTGATCGGCCTGGGCCTGGCCGAGGCGCTCGCGCGCGCGGCGCCCGACGTGCCCAAGGAAAAGTACCCCGAGCTTGGCGCCCGCTACCGCTATCACTTCCTGCAGCACCAGGACGACCTCGTGCTGTTCGACGGCGTGCTGCCCATGCTCGATGCATTGCGCGCGCGCGGCCACAAGCTGGCCGTGGCCACGGGCAAGTCGCGCCGCGGCCTCAACGAGGCCCTGAAGACGGTGGCGCTGCGCGACCGCTTCGACGCCTCGCGCACCGCCGACGAAACCTTCGGCAAGCCGCACCCGCGCATGCTGCTCGAACTGATGGAAGAGCTCGACGTGCCGGCCGAGCGCACGCTGATGATCGGCGACACCACGCACGACCTGCAGCTGGCGCAGAACGCCGGCTGCGCCAGCGTGGGCGTGGGCTTCGGCGCGCATGCGTCGTCCACCTTCGACGAATTCAAGCCGCTGTACGTGGCGCAGTCGATCGCCGAGCTGCAGGCCTGGCTGCTCGACAACGCCTGAGGGCCAAGGCATGAGCGACTCGCGCATCCCGCTGTGCAATGCCTCGGACCTGGTCGAGGGCGGCAACGCCGTGCCTTTCGACGTGGTCCACGGCGGCGAAACCTGTCGCGCCTTCGCAGTGCGTTTCGAGGGCTTGCCGCATGCGTACCTCAACCGCTGCAGCCATGTGGCGATGGAGATGGACTTCCAGCCCGACCGCTTCTTCGACGACAGCGGCCAGTGGCTGCTGTGCGCCACCCATGGCGCCGTCTACAAGCCCGACACCGGCGAATGCGCGGGCGGACCGTGTCGCGGCGGGCTCGTGAAGATCGCGCTGAGCGAAGAAGACGGCGTGGTGCACTGGCATACTGACTGGAACCTCCAACCTCTTTCCTTCTGACATGACCGATCCGAACCGCAGGGAACCCCAGGGTTTCGAACCGCTGGAGCCGGCCGTCCCCCTCACGACATCCCAAGACAGCCCCCGCACCATGGCCCAAGACCCCACGCAGCGCCCCGGGTGGGAGCGCGCCACGCTCGAGAAACTCGCGTTCGCCTCCCTGAATGAGCAGAAGGCCACGCGCCGCTGGAAGACCTTCGTGCGCCTGGGCTGGCTGGCCTTCTTCGTGTTCCTGGCCTGGTTCGCGTTCTCGCGCAGCACGCCCAGCACCGCCAAGACCACGGCCCACACGGCCGTTGTCGAGATCAAGGGCGAGATCGCCAACGGCGGCGACGCCAGTGCCGAGTTCGTGATCGCTGCCATGAAGACGGCCTTCGAGGACGAGGGCGCCAAGGGCGTGGTGCTGCTGATCAACTCGCCCGGCGGCAGCCCGGTGCAGGCCGGCATCATCAACGACGAGATCAAGCGCCTGAAGGCCAAGCACAAGAAGCCGGTCTACGCGGTGGTCGAAGAAACCTGCGCCTCGGCGGCGTACTACATCGCCGCCGCCGCCGACAAGATCTTCGTCGACAAGGCCAGCATCGTCGGCAGCATCGGCGTGCTGATGGACGGCTTCGGCTTTACCGGCGTGATGGAAAAGGTCGGCGTCGAGCGCCGCCTGCTGACGGCCGGCGAAAACAAGGGCTTCCTCGATCCGTTCAGCCCGATGAACGACGCGCAGCGCGCGCATGCCCAGGCGATGCTCAACCAGATCCACACCCAGTTCATCAACGTGGTGAAGACAGGCCGCGGCGACCGCCTCAAGCTCGACACCCCGGGCCTGTTCAGCGGCCTGTTCTGGAGCGGCGAGCAGGCCGTGGAGTTCGGCCTGGCCGACCAGCTGGGCAACGTCGACTTCGTGGCACGCGAGGTGATCAAGGCGGAGGAAGTCATCGACTACACGCGCCGCGACAACGTGGCCGAGAAGCTGGCCAAGAAGTTCGGCGCCGCCATGGGCGCGGCCTCGGTGAGCGCGCTGAAGACCTCGCCAGCGCTGCGCTGAGCGCGGCTTTTTTCAGGCGGTGCTGCTGTCGCCGCTGCCGGTGAACCGGGCCGAGGCTGCCAGCGCGGCGGCAAAGGCCACCACCACATAGAGCGCGGCGGTCAGCGAACTGACCCGCGCCAGCAGGCCGATCACCGCGGGCCCTGCCATGAACCCCAGATAGGCGATGGCCGACACGGCCGCAATGCCGTTGGCGGGCGCCACGCCCGGCACGCGGGCTGAGGCGCCGAACAGGATCGGCACCACGTTCGCAAAACCGACGCCTACGCCTGCGAAGCCCAGCAGCGCGAGCCAGGGCAGGTCGGTCAGCAATACCAGCGTCATCGCCCCCGCCGCGAGCAGGCCGCTGCCGCGCAGCAAGGCCGTGGGTGAGAAGCGGGCGCGCATCGCGTCGCCACCGAAACGCGCAGCCGCCATCGCGGCGGAAAAGCTCGCATAGGCCAGCGCGGCCTGCTGCTGCGGGCTGCCCAGTTCCTGCTGCATGTAGAGCACGCTCCAGTCGTAGATGGCGCCCTCGGCGATCAGCCCCAGCGCGGCCAGCACGCCGAGCACCGCGAGCACGCCGCGCGGCAGGCGAAAGCCGTGGTCTGCCGCGGCCGCGCCGTCGGCGGGGGCAGCCGGTGTGGGCAGCATGCGCGTTGCCGCGATCGCGACCACGCCGATCATCACCACGGCCACCGTCCACAGGTGGGTCTGCGGCGCCATGCCGGCGGCCAGCGCCGCGCTGCCGCTCGCGGCGCCGACCATGCCGCCGAGGCTGAACATGCCGTGCATGCCGCTCATCAACGGTTGATTGCCGCGCAACTCGAGCTGTGCGGCCTCGGTGTTGATCGCCACGTCGAACACGCTGGTGACGAGGCCGAACACCGCCAGCAGGCCCAGCAGCGCGGCATAGCCGGGCATCGCGATCAGGCCGGCGATCAGCAGGGCGTAGACGCAGCCGCACAGCGCGGCCATGCGGCGCGGGCCGTGGCGGCCGATCCAGCGCCCGGCGCTGGTCAGGCCGACCATCGCGCCGGCGCCCGCCGCGAGCATGGCGAGCCCGAGCTGCGCCTCGTCGATGGCGTAGTGCGCCTTGACCGTCGGCACGTGCACGCCCCAGGTCGCAAAGATGAAGCCCGACGCGAAGAACTGGGCGCGCGACGCCCAGCGCGTACCGGCCGTGACGCCCGGCCCCACCGTCAGCGCCCGATGGCGAACACGGCGGGCAGGCGCTCGTCGGTCGTGGCCTGCGGCTTGGCAGCGCGCCAGGCTTTCACCGTCTCGCTGCGCACCTGCGCGGTCGCCAGCGTCAGGCCGCGCGCGACGGCGAGCCGGGTGTTGTGCTGCAGCGTCTGCACCAGCGCCTGCAGCAGGGCGGCATTGCGGTACGGCGTTTCGATGAAGAGCTGCGTCTGGCCGGTCTTGAGCGCGAGCGCCTCGAGTTCGCGGATGCGCGCCTGGCGTTCGCCGCCGTCCTGCGGCAGGTAGCCGACGAAGGCGAAGTTCTGTCCGTTCAGGCCGCTTGCTGCGAGGGCCAGCAGCAAAGACACAGGCCCGATGAGCGGCACGACGGTGATGCCCAGGTCGTGCGCGGCGCGCGCTACCGACGAGCCGGGGTCGGCCACGGCGGGCATGCCGGCTTCGCTCAGCAGGCCGACGTCGTGGCCTTCGAGTGCGGCGGCGAGCAGCGGGCGGGCGTCGAACTGGCCAGCGTGGTCGCCTTTCTTGTGCACCTCGCGCGGCAGTTCCTGGATGTTCTGCGCCTGCAGCGGCGCGGCCAGCGGCACGACGGCGTCGATGCGCTTCAGGTAGGCGCGGGTCGACTTGGCGTTCTCGCAGATCCAGTGCGTGAGGCCGGCGGCGGCCTGCAGCGTGCCCAGCGGCAGGGCGTCCTGCAGCGGGGCCTGGAGGTCGCAGCCGAAATCGAGCGGCGCGGGGACGAGGTAGAGCTTGCCTTTTGTGGTCACAGCAGGTCGACCCCCGCGGCGCGCAGCATCCGGCAGGTGCGGATCAGGGGCAGGCCGACCAGCGCGGTGGGGTCGTCGCTGTCGATGGCGTCGAGCAGGGCGATGCCGAAGCCCTCGCTCTTGGCGCTGCCGGCGCAGTCGTAGGGCTGCTCTGCTAATAGGTAGCGCTCGATGGCGGCGTCCGAGAGGTCGCGGAACACCACGCGCACGGGGGCGATGTCGCGCTGGACGAAGCCCGTGGCATGGCAGACGACGGCCACGGCGGTCTGGAAGATCAGCGTCTGGCCGCGCATCCGGCGCAATTGGGCGGTCGCCCGGGCGTGGTCGCCGGGCTTGCCGAGCGCTTCGCCCGCCAGGTCGGCAACTTGGTCGGAGCCGATCACCACCGCCTCGGGAAAGCGCGCGGCCACGGCGTTGGCTTTTTCCAGCGCCAGGCGCTCGGCGAGCGCGCGGGGCGTCTCGCCTTCGAGCGGGGTTTCGTCGACGTCGGGGGCGTGCACCTCGAAGGGCAGATGGAGGCGGGTGAGCAGTTCGCGCCGGTAGCGCGAGGTCGAGGCGAGGATCACGGTGCGTTGCATGCAGCGATTGTGCGTGAGCGACCGGACCCGACCGGCTCGGCGGGTTGCTTGCCTGGGAGGCCGGCCGGCGCGCTAGACTGGGGCGGATGAAGAGAGAATTTGCCCCCGAAAGGCTCAATGTGCCCGCGTTCACCGCGGCGGCTGCCACGCTGGATGGTGCCGATCCGGTCCCGGGTTTCGCGCGCCTGGTCGCCGAACTGGCGACGCCGGCCACCGACGCCGTGGTCCGCTGGGAAGCGACCGGCGAAGAGCGCCCCGGCGCCGACGGTAAGGCGACGCCCTGGCTGCACCTGGATGTCGAAACCACCGTGCCCCTGGTCTGCCAGCGCTGCCTGTCGCCCGTCGACACCGAACTGTTCGTGGACCGCTGGTTCCGCTTCGTGGCCGACGAGGCCACGGCCGAGGCGGAAGACGAGGAATCCGACGAAGACTTGCTGGTCGTCAGCCGTGATTTCGACCTGCGCGGGCTGATCGAGGACGAGCTGCTGATGGAAATCCCCGTCATGCCGGTCCACGACGTGTGCCCGACGCCGGTCCGCCTGTCCTCCAGCGACGACGATTTCCAGGCGGCCGAGGAGGCCAAGCCGAACCCCTTTGCCGTGCTCGGCGCGTTGCGTCCGCGCAAGCCCGAAGAGGGAAAGTAGCCCTTTCTCCGTGGCTGGGCTATAATCATGGGCTTCGCGCGCGCCGCCGTGAGCAGCAATGCATACAAGGCAAAGGCAGAACGTGGCATTCCATGCATGCCGCCGGAGCTTTCGCCTCATTGCCACCGCTTGAGCCCGCATCCAGTCACCCACCTAACCGTCCAGGAGCCATCATGGCCGTCCAGCAAAACAAGAAGTCGCCTTCCAAGCGCGGCATGCACCGTTCCCACAACGCCCTGGGCGTGCCCGGCATCGCTGTCGAGCCCACCACCGGCGAAACGCACCTGCGCCACCACATCAGCCCGAACGGTTTCTACCGCGGCCGTCAGGTGCTCAAGAACAAGTCCGAAGCCTGATCTCGAATCCCAAGGCCAAGGCCCGAAGCTACTTTTGCTGTAGCGTCGGGCCTTTGTTTTGATGGCTGCGCCTTTTTCTCCCGAACTCACTGCTGCGCCCGCCGCAATCACGCTCGCCGTGGATTGCATGGGGGGTGACCATGGGCCGCGTGTCACGCTCGCGGCCTGCCGCGCGTTTCTCGAGCGGCACAGCGAAGCCTCGTTGCTGCTCGTCGGTGCGCCGGCCGCATTGGCGGGGTTTGCCGACCATCCGCGCGCCCGCATCGTGCCGGCCAGCGAAGTGGTCGGCATGGACGATCCCATCGAAATCGCCCTGCGCAAGAAGAAAGACTCTTCGATGCGCGTCGCGATCCAGCAGGTCAAGGATGGTGCGGCGCAAGCGGCGATATCTGCTGGCAACACGGGCGCATTGATGGCGATCGCACGCTATCTCCTCAAGACGCTCGATGGCATCGACCGTCCGGCCATCGCGCCGCAGCTGCCCAATGTGAAGGGCGGGGCGACCACCGTGCTCGATCTCGGTGCGAACGTCGATTGCGACGCCGAAGACCTGCTCCAGTTCGCCGTGCTGGGCTCGGCGCTCGTTTCGGCATTGACCGGCAACGAATCGCCTTCGGTCGGCTTGCTTAATATTGGCGAAGAAGCCATCAAGGGCAGCGAAACCATCAAGAAGGCCAGTCAACTGCTGCGTGCAGCTGCCAACTCCAAGGATCTGAACTTCTACGGCAACGTTGAAGGGAACGACATTTTCAAGGGCACGACCGACATCGTCGTGTGCGACGGATTTGTCGGCAATGTGGCGCTGAAGGCCAGCGAAGGCGTCGCGTCGATGATCGGTGAGTTCATTCGCGTCGAGTTTTCGCGAAACATTCTCACGAAACTGGCGGCTATTGTTGCTTACCCGGTTCTAAAAGCGTTCAAAGGTCGCCTGGATCACCGTCGCTACAACGGCGCGGCCCTGTTGGGCCTGCGCGGGCTGGTGTTCAAGAGCCATGGCTCGGCCGACGAAGTGGCTTTCGGCCATGCGTTGGATCGCGCTTATGATGCCGCTCGCAACAACCTGCTCGATCGCGTGCGGGCCCGCATCGCCCACGCCGCGCCTTTGCTCGCGCGGCAGGAGTCGGCGGCGCCGGCCGACGCGACAGCCCTTCACGCTTGATGACCCCTTTTTCGCGCATTACCGGCACCGGCAGCTACCTGCCCCCCCGCCGCGTCACCAATGACGACCTTGCCAAGGATCTGGCGACACGCGGCATCGAAACTTCCGATCAGTGGATCGTCGAGCGCACCGGCATTCACGCGCGCCACTTCGCGGCGCCCGATGTCAGCAGCAGCGATCTTGGCCTCGAAGCCGCGAAGCACGCGCTGGAAGCCGCCGGCCGCAAGGCGAGCGACGTCGACCTGATCATCGTCGCGACCTCGACGCCGGACATGGTGTTCCCGTCGTCGGCCGCGATCCTCCAGCACAAGCTCGGCATTGCCGGCTGCCCGGCCTTCGACGTCCAGGCAGTCTGCAGCGGTTTTGTCTACGCACTCACGGTGGCCGACGCGATGATCCGCACGGGCACTGCGCGCTGCGCGCTGGTGATCGGCGCCGAAGTGTTCTCCCGCATCCTCGACTTCAACGACCGCACCACCTGCGTGCTGTTCGGCGACGGTGCGGGCGCGGTGGTGCTCGAAGCCTCCGACGAGCCCGGCATCCTGGCCAGCGACCTGCATGCGGACGGCAAGCACGTCGGCATCCTGTGCGTGCCCGGCCATGTGTCGGGCGGCAACGTGCTCGGCACGCCGCTGCTGCACATGGACGGCCAGGCCGTCTTCAAGCTGGCGGTCCGCGTGCTCGAAGACGCCGCACGCGCCACGCTCGCCAAGGCGGGCAAGACCGAGGCCGACATCGACTGGCTGATCCCGCACCAGGCCAACATCCGCATCATGGAAGGCACGGCCAAGAAGCTGAAGCTGCCGCGTGAGAAGCTGGTCGTCACGGTGCACGAGCACGGCAACACCTCGGCCGCCTCGATCCCGCTGGCGCTCGACGAAGCCGTGCGCTCGGGCAAGGTGAAGAAGGGTGAGACCCTCATGCTGGAAGGCGTGGGCGGTGGCTTCACCTGGGGCGCGGTGCTATTGAATCTGTAGTGCGTCGCGGCGCCCCGAAGCGGGCGTCGGCGCGGTGACGAAGAAACAACAATGAAATCCTTTGCTTTTGTCTTTCCGGGTCAGGGCTCGCAGGCGGTCGGCATGCTCGACGCCTGGGGCGATCACCCGGCCGTGGTCGAGACCTTGCGCGAAGCCTCTGAGGCGTTGAACGAAGACATCGGCGCGCTGATCAAGAACGGTCCCAAGGAAGAGCTGGCGCTCACCACCAACACGCAGCCCGTGATGCTGGTGGCTGGCGTGGCCGCCTGGCGTGCCTGGCTGGCCGAAGGCGGCGCCGCGCCGTCCGTGGTGGCCGGCCATTCGCTGGGCGAGTATTCGGCGCTGGTGGCTTCGGGCGTGCTCACGCTCTCGCAGGCCGCACCGCTGGTGCGTTTCCGTGCGCAGGCCATGCAGCAGGCCGTGCCCGTCGGCGTCGGCGCGATGGCGGCGATCCTTGGCATGGCGTCCGACAAGGTGGTCGCCGGCTGCGCCGAAGCCACCGCCACGTTCGGCCCCGGCAGCGTCGAGGTGGTCGAGGCCGTGAACTTCAATGATCCGATGCAGACCGTGATCGCCGGCAGCAAGGCCGCGGTCGACAAGGCCTGCGAGCTGCTGAAGGCCAACGGCGCCAAGCGCGCATTGCCGCTGCCGGTGTCGGCGCCGTTCCATTCGAGCCTGATGAAGCCTGCGGCCGAAGCCCTGCGCGAGAAGCTCGCGAGCGTGGCGCTGGCCGCGCCGCAGATTCCGGTGCTCAACAACATCGACGTGGCCGTCGAGACCGATGCCGACCGCATCCGCGACGCCCTGGTGCGCCAGGCTGCCGGCCCGGTGCGTTGGGTCGAAAGCGTTCAGGCCTTGAAACTGCGCGGTGCAACCGCCATCATCGAGTGCGGTCCCGGCAAGGTGCTGGCCGGCATGGTGAAGCGCATCGCCCCCGAACTGGAAGCCGCGTCGGTGTACGACCCGGCCACCCTCGCGGACGTCCGACAATCGCTCGCCGGCTGAACGCCGCCAGGCCCCGATACTTTTTCTCTTTTATGAGCACTCCCAAATTCGAAGGCCAGGTCGCCCTGGTCACCGGCGCAACGCGCGGCATCGGCGCCGCCATTGCGCTCGAACTCGCGCAGCGCGGCCTCAAGGTCGTGGGCACCGGCACCACCGATGACGGCGCCGCCAAGATCACCCAGGCGCTGAGCGCGTTCGACGGCCGCGGCCGTGCGCTCGACGTGAACGACGGCGCTGCTGTCGAAGCCCTGATCGACGAGATCGTGCAGGCTTACGGCGCGATCCATGTGCTGGTCAACAACGCCGGCATCACGCGCGACACGCTCGCCATGCGCATGAAGGATGACGACTGGGATGCGGTGCTCGACACCAACCTCAAGGCCGTCTTCCGTCTCTCGCGCGCGGTGATCCGCCCGATGATGAAGCAGCGCTATGGCCGCATCATCAGCATCACGAGCGTGGTGGGCGCGTCCGGCAATGCCGGCCAGGCCAACTACGCGGCCGCCAAGGCCGGCGTGTCGGGCATGACCCGTGCGCTGGCCCGCGAACTCGGCAGCCGCAACATCACGGTCAACTGTGTCGCGCCGGGCTTCATCGAAACCGACATGACGGCCAGCCTGCCGGAAGCCCAGCAACAGGCGCTGCTCTCGCAGATCCCGCTGGGCCACCTGGGCAAGCCGGCCGACATCGCGCATGCGGTGGCCTACCTCGCATCGCCGCAGGCCTCGTACGTGACGGGGCAGGAGCTGCACGTCAACGGCGGCATGCACATGTAGCCGAAAGGCGCAATCTTTTTCCGTACCGGAGCGCGGGGCAAATGCCACGGGCCGCCCGGCTAAAATCCACCAGTTACCTACAACCCTTAGAGGGAATCAAATGAGCGATATCGAAGCACGTGTCAAGAAAATCATCGCCGAGCAACTCGGCGTGGAAGAGTCCCAAGTGACGAACGAAAAGGCTTTCGTGGCCGACCTCGGCGCTGACTCGCTCGACACGGTCGAACTCGTGATGGCACTCGAAGACGAGTTCGGCATCGAGATCCCGGACGAAGACGCAGAGAAGATCACGACGGTGCAGAACGCCGTCGACTACGCCACCAAGAATCAAAAGGCCTGATCGGCCAGCTGACACTGCAACGACGGCCGGCGGCTCTTTTTTCAACCGCCCGCGCCGCTCGGCAGCTGTCCAGCGCTTCCAGAAAGGTTTGCCGGCATGACCAAACGCCGCGTCGTCGTGACCGGACTCGGTTGCATCGCTCCTGTCGGAAACACCGCAACCGAATCCTGGACCAACCTGTTGGCCGGGAAGTCGGGTATTGCGAACATCACCGCGTTCGATGCAAGCGCCTTCGCCTGCAAGTTCGCCGGTGAGGTCAAGGGTTTCGACATCACCCAATACATCTCGGAGAAAGAAGCGCGTCACATGGACCGCTTCATTCATCTGGGACTCGCCGCCGCCATCCAGGCGGTGCAGGACAGCGGACTGCCGACCGGCGACGCGCTGTCCTATGAAAAGGCCGTGCGCATCGGCTGCAACATCGGCTCGGGCATCGGCGGTCTGCCGATGATCGAACAGACGCACGGCGAGTACGCGAGCCGCGGCCCGCGTCGCATTTCGCCGTTCTTCGTGCCGGCGTCGATCATCAACATGATCTCGGGCCACGTCTCGATCAAGTACGGCTTCAAGGGCCCGAACATCGCCGTCGTGACCGCCTGCACCACCGGCCTGCATGCCATCGGCACGTCGGCACGCATGATCGAGTACGGCGACGCCGACGTCATGATTGCAGGCGGTGCCGAATCGACCATCTCTCCGCTGGGCATCGGCGGCTTCACCGCGCCTCGCGCATTGAGCACCCGCAACGACGATCCCGCCACGGCCTCGCGCCCGTGGGACAAGGACCGCGACGGCTTCGTGCTGGGCGAGGGCTCCGGCGTGCTGGTGCTCGAAGAGTACGAACACGCCAAGGCGCGCGGCGCCAAGATCTACGCCGAAGTCTCCGGCTTCGGAATGACCGGCGACGCGTACCACATGACCGCGCCCGACGTCGACGGCCCCCGCCGTTCGATGGCGATGGCACTGGCCAATGCGGGTGTCAATGCCGACGAGGTCCAGTACCTGAACGCGCACGGCACCTCGACGCTGATCGGTGACCTCAACGAGACCAACGCGGTCAAGCTGGCTTTCGGCGATCACGCGAAGAAGCTCGTCGTCAATTCGACCAAGTCCATGACTGGCCACCTGCTGGGCGGCGCGGGCGGCATCGAATCGGTGTTCACGGTGCTCGCGCTGCATCACCAGAAGAGCCCGCCGACGATCAACATCTTCAATCAGGATCCGGAGTGCGATCTCGACTACTGCGCCAACGAGGCGCGCGATCTGAAGATCGATGTCGCGGTCAAGAACAACTTCGGCTTCGGCGGCACCAACGGCACGCTGGTGTTCAAGCGCGCTTGAGCGTCGCTCTCCCATGCACAGCGCACCGTCGGTGACCTATCCGGTGGGGCGCACCCGCGGCGCGACCCGGATTCTTCTGGTTCTTTGGACCCTGGGCGTCTGCTGCGCCGGCGCGGCCTGCTATCTGTTCGATAGCAATGGCTGGCGCCAGTTGCTGCTGCTCCTCAGCGTCGTCTTTTCCGGTGTCGCGGCAGGTTTCGGCCTGCGGCGCGACGGGGTGGCGACGCTGCATTTCGATGGATCGCATTGGTCGCTGACCGGTGCCGATCCGACGCGCGGCGTGCTCGCCGCGCGCGCCGTGGTGGCGCTCGATTTCCAGTCGCTGCTGCTCATCCGCCTAGCCGAACCCGGCCGCGCGGCCCGCTGGGTCTGGCTCGAGCAGCGGGCCATGCCCGAGCGCTGGCGCGACGTGCGCCGTGCGGTCTACGCGCGGCCCCCGGTCGCCGAGGTGGCCGGCGACCCCTGGCGCGCGACCGCTCCGGCCGACGCGCCCTGATCCGTTTCGATGACCACTTCCTTGCCTCCCGTGCCTCCGGAGTCCGCGCTGCCCGATGAGGCGGCGCAGGCGCCGCGCCCGGGTGAGGTCGATTTCCAGTTGGTCCAGCGCACCGTCGCGGGCGACCAGAAGGCGTTCGAACTGCTGGTCATCAAGTACCAGCGCCGCATCGAACGGCTGATCGGGCGCATGGTGCGCGATGTCGACCTGATCGAGGACATCGCCCAGGAAACCTTCATCCGCGCCTACCGCGCGCTGCACCAGTTTCGCGGCGAGGCCCAGTTCTACACCTGGCTGTACCGGATCGCGGTGAACACCGCCAAGAAGGCGCTGGTGGACATGAAGCGCGATCCGACCGTCTCCGAAAGCGCACTGCGTTCGTCCTCGGACGACGAAGATGAAACTTACCGTCCTGGAAACGAACCAACCAGCGATGAAACCCCCGAATCGGTCATGGCGGCGAACGAAATCGCCAGTGCCGTCGAGGCTGCCATGGAAGCGCTCCCCACCGAGCTGCGCCAGGCGGTCACGCTGCGCGAGATCGAGGGGATGAGTTACGAAGAGATTGCCGAGGTCATGGATTGTCCGATCGGCACGGTGCGCTCGCGTATTTTCCGGGCGCGCGAGGCCATTTCGGCCAGGGTCAAGCCGCTGCTGGACAACCAGTCCGGCAAGCGTTGGTAGATCAGCAGGTGAATGACATGAATCAGACGATGACGGTTCGGGAACAGGTGTCCGCGCTGGCGGACGGCCATTTGCAGGGCGAGGCGTTCGCGCGTGCGATCGAATCCGTCTGCGCCGAGGAAGACTCGCGCGACGCCTGGCACGCGTACCACGTGGTGGGCGACGTGCTGCGCTCGTCGGCGCATTCGCGCTGCAGCGACACCTCGGCCTTCCTGGCGCGTTTCCAGCAGCGGCTGGCGCAAGAGCCGGTCGTGATCGCTCCTCCTGCGGCCGTGGCACCGCTCGCCGCCGTGCCGGCCGCGATGCCTGTGCGGCAACGCGCCGAGGCGGCCAACGAGCCGGTGTTCCGCTGGAAGCTGGTGGCCGGCGCTGCGTCGCTGATGGCCGTGGCGGCCATCAGCTGGACGCTGGTCGGCAATGGTGCCGCGGTGCCGAACGGCGGTGCCCAGTTGGCCGCGGTGCAGCCGCCCGTGGCGAACTCGGTGCTGGCGGCCGCAGCCGGTGGCAGCGCGGCGCCCGGCAGCGGCGCTCTGACGCCGACCCGCGTGCTGGTCGGCAATGGCAATCCGCAGGTCATGCTGCGCGATCCGCGCCTTGACCAGCTGCTCGAAGCCCACCAGCAGGCCGGTGGTGCATCGCAAATGCCGTCCGGTTTCCTGCGCAACGCCACCTTCGAGGGCCCCACGCGCTGATTGCGCGACCGTCGCCGCCTGCAATGACCGTTGTTCACATGCCGATTTCCGCACGCACCCTGGTGCTCGCGTTTGCTGTTCTTTGCCTGGGGCAGATGGCCACCGCGCAGACCCGCTACGGCGCGGCGAACACGAAGAGCGTGCCCTCGGCGCAGACCGACGAACCGCCGGCCATGGGCGTGACCGAGTGGCTGCAGCGCATGCATGCGGGCGCGCGGCAGCGCAGCTACGTGGGCACTTTCGTGGTGTCGGCCCCGGGCGGGGACCTGTCGAGCGCGCGCATCTGGCATGTGCGCGACGGCGATCACCAGCTGGAGCGCATCGAAGCGTTGTCGGGCCCGCCGCGCTCGACCTTTCGGCGCAACCGCAACGTGATGACCTTTCTGCCCGAGGCAAAGGTCGTGAAGGTCGAGAAGCGCGAGAACCTCGACCTCTTCCCCAACCTGCCCGACAAGCCCGATTCGTCGGTGGGCGACTACTACGACGTGCGCGCCATCGGCAAGGACCGCGTCGCGGGCTTCGATGCCGACGTGGTGCAGCTGGTGCCGCGCGACGGCCTGCGCTTCGGCTACCGCATCTGGAGCGAACGCCGCTCCGGCCTCGTGGTGAAGCTCCAGACCGTCGACAGCGACACCCGCGTGGTCGAGCAGTCGGCGTTCTCCGAGCTGCAGCTCGATGCGCCCGTGAAGGCGCAGGCACTGGCGCAGATGATGGCCAACACGAGCGGCTACCGCATCGAGAAGCTCGAACTCGAGCGCAGCACGGCGCAGGACGAAGGCTGGATGCTGCGCACACCCGTGGCCGGATTCAAGCCCCGAAGCTTCTTCCGACGCCCCGCGCTGCCCGCCGGCGACGGCAAGCCGCCCAAGCCCGAGGCAACCACCGTCCAGTGGACCTTCTCCGACGGCCTGGCGACGGTCTCGCTCTTCATCGAACGCTACGACCCCGCGCGCACGCCAGGCGATGGCGTGCTGACCATCGGTGCCACCAACGCGATCCGCCGGCGACTGCCCGCGCCGGCCAGCGACTGGTGGCTGACCGCGGTCGGCGAGGTGCCGCAGCAAACGCTCAATGCCTTTGCCCAGAGCCTCGCGCGCACGCGCTGACGGGCGATGGGCTGACGCCGTGCAGGCGTTCGGGCTGAACCAAGCCGGCGCCGGGTACTCATAGCCTCTGTCGTTATTTGCAGCTCTGTTCTTTTTGAAAGACAACCGATGATGTTCAAAGTCGAGGGACACAAGCTTCGTTCCGGTCTGCTGGCCTTTGCGCTTGCACTGACGGCCGGCGCCACTTTTCTGCCGGTCGAGTCGGTGCATGCGCAGACGCGCACACTGCCCGACTTCACCGACCTGGTCGACCAGGTCGGTCCGTCCGTGGTCAACATCCGCACCGTCGAGAAGGTCGCGCAGCGCGGCGGCGGCAACGGCGAGATGGACGAGGAGATGCAGGAGTTCTTCCGCCGCTTCTTCGGCCAGCCGCTGCCGGGCACGCCGCGCCAGGGGCCGCGTCCGAACCGTCCGCAGCAGGAAGAAGAGCGTCCGCGCGGCGTGGGCTCGGGCTTCATCCTGACGGGCGACGGCTACGTCATGACCAATGCGCACGTGGTGGAAGACGCCTCCGAGGTGCTGGTCACGCTGCCCGACAAGCGCGAGTTCAAGGCCAAGATCATCGGTGCCGACAAGCGCACCGACGTGGCCGTGGTGAAGATCGAAGCCACGGGCCTGCCCGCGGTGAAGGTGGGTGACATCTCCAAGCTGCGTGTCGGCGAGTGGGTGATGGCGATCGGCTCGCCCTTCGGCCTGGAGAACACTGTCACGGCCGGCATCGTGAGCGCCAAGCAGCGCGACACGGGCGAGTACCTGCCGTTCATCCAGACCGACGTGGCCATCAACCCCGGCAACTCGGGCGGCCCGCTGATCAACATGCGCGGCGAAGTGGTGGGCATCAACAGCCAGATCTATTCGCGTTCGGGCGGCTTCATGGGCATCTCGTTCTCGATCCCGATCGACGAGGCGATCCGCGTCAGCGAGCAGCTGCGCACCTCGGGGCGCGTCTCGCGCGGGCGCATCGGCGTGCAGATCGACCAGGTCACCAAGGACGTGGCCGAAGCCATCGGCCTGGGCAAGGCGCAGGGCGCGCTGGTGCGCGGCGTCGAAGCCGGGTCGCCGGGCGAGAAGGCCGGTGTGGAGCCGGGCGACGTCATCACCAAGTTCGACGGCAAGGCGATCGAAAAGCCGAGCGACCTGCCGCGCCTTGTGGGCAACACCAAGCCGGGCACCAAGAGCACGTTGACCGTGTTCCGCCGTGGCAGCTCGCGCGACCTCAGCGTGACCATCGCCGAGATCGAGCCCGACAAGCCCGCCAAGCGCGCAACCGACCGCGATGAGCCGGCTGCGAAGCCGTCTGCTTCCGCGGCCCTCAAGTCGCTCGGCCTCGCGGTCAGCGACCTCAGCGATGCGCAGAAGAAAGAGCTCAAGCTGAAGGGCGGCGTGAAGGTCGATGCCGCCAACGACGCCGCGGCACGGGCCGGCCTGCGTGAGGGTGACGTCATCCTCGCGGTGGGCAATCTCGAGGTGGCGAATGCCCGCGAATTCGAGGCGGCGGTCACCAAGGCGGACAAGGCCAAGTCGCTCAGCGTGCTCTACCGCCGGGGCGACTGGGCGCAGTACGCCCTGATCCGACCCGCACGCTGATACGGCGGCGGCGTCAAGTGGCCCCACCCGGCAGTCGGGTTTGGGGCCATTTTTTCGAGGTGTTTACGACGCTTCGGCGCCGGCCTCTAAAAAAATCCGGGGCCTCGAAAACGACAAGATTTGTTTGCGTTCACTAACTTATAAAAGGGCTAAGGACGAATTTCGGTAGAATAGACAGCTCCTGGCGGCCAGTCAGCGCATAAAGAGGGCGATGGCCTTCACGATGCGAGATGTCACACAGCCGTCCACCGGTGCTCCACAGATCGCCCACAAGTTGTTCAGCTACTGCTCCACCGATCCTGTTGATAAGTTGTGAGTATCTTTGATGTTGTGGACCTGCAACGAGCCCTTTGGACCCTGTTCCCGGATGTACGTGCTTCCCTTTTTGCCTACAATGAAGTTCCAACTACTGCAGTTGCCATTGCTTGTTGGTTCAGGGCGCGTCTCCAGAAGACGCGCCCTTTTTTCTTGGCCCCGCCCCTCGGCGCCCGAGCCAATTCAAGTACTTAAGCGTTCCCGTTGATGAATCACATCAGAAATTTTTCGATCATTGCGCACATCGATCATGGCAAGTCGACGCTCGCAGACCGTTTGATCCAACGTTGCGGTGGCCTCGCGGAACGCGAGATGGAAGCGCAGGTGCTCGACTCGATGGACATCGAAAAAGAGCGTGGGATAACCATCAAGGCGCAGACCGCCGCGCTGCACTACAAGGCACGCGATGGACAGGTCTACAACCTCAATCTGATCGACACGCCGGGCCACGTCGACTTCTCGTACGAAGTGAGCCGCTCGCTGTCCGCATGCGAAGGCGCATTGCTCGTTGTCGATGCATCGCAAGGCGTCGAAGCGCAGACGGTGGCCAACTGCTACACCGCGCTCGACCTCGGCGTCGAAGTGATCCCGGTGCTCAACAAGATCGATCTGCCGAACGCAGACCTCGACAACGCGCGCACTGAAATCGAAGACGTGATCGGCATCGACGCGACCGACGCGATTCCGTGCTCCGCAAAAACCGGTGTCGGCATCGACGACATCCTCGAGACCATCGTCGCGCGCATGCCCGCACCGCGCGGCAATCCCGACGGTCCGCTGCGCGCGATGATCATCGACAGCTGGTTCGACCCGTACGTCGGCGTCGTGATGCTGGTGCGCGTGGTCGACGGTCGCCTTGTGAAGGGCGAGCGCATCAAGATGATGGCGTCGGGTGCGATGTACAACGCCGACAGCATCGGCGTTTTCACGCCCGCCAACGAAGCGCGCGCGTCGCTCGAAGCCGGCGAGGTGGGCTACATCATCGCGGGCATCAAGGAACTGCAGGCGGCCAAGGTCGGCGACACGGTCACGCTGATCCGGCCCGGCACCGGTGGCGCCGCCGCCACGGCCACCGAGGCGCTGCCCGGCTTCAAGGAGATCCAGCCGCAGGTGTTCGCGGGCCTGTACCCGACCGAAGCCAGCGAGTACGACTCGCTGCGCGACGCGCTCGAGAAGCTCAAGCTCAACGATTCGTCGCTGCGCTACGAACCCGAAGTGAGCCAGGCGCTGGGCTTCGGCTTCCGCTGCGGCTTCCTGGGCCTGCTGCACATGGAGATCGTGCAGGAGCGTCTGGAGCGCGAGTTCGACCAGGACCTGATCACGACCGCGCCGAGCGTGGTCTACCAGGTGGTGCGCAACGACGGCGAAGTGATCATGGTCGAGAACCCGTCCAAGATGCCCGACGTCGGCAAGATGGCGGAGATCCGTGAGCCCATCGTCACCGTGCACCTGTACATGCCGCAGGAATACGTCGGCTCCGTCATGACGCTGGCCAACCAGAAGCGCGGCGTGCAGCTGAACATGGCCTACCACGGCCGCCAGGTCATGCTGACCTACGAGATGCCGCTGGGCGAAATCGTGCTCGACTTCTTCGACAAGCTGAAGTCGGTGAGCCGCGGCTACGCCTCCATGGACTACGAGTTCAAGGAGTACCGCGCCTCCGACGTGGTGAAGGTCGACATCCTGCTCAACGGCGACAAGGTCGATGCGCTGTCGATCATCGTGCACCGCAGCCAGTCGCAGTACCGCGGCCGTGCCGTGGTCTCGAAGATGCGCGAGATCATTTCGCGCCAGATGTACGACGTGGCGATCCAGGCGGCCATCGGGGTCACGATCATTGCGCGTGAGACAATCAAGGCGCTTCGCAAGAACGTGCTCGCCAAGTGCTACGGCGGCGACATCTCCCGCAAGAAGAAGCTGCTCGAGAAGCAGAAAGCGGGCAAGAAAAGAATGAAGCAGATCGGCTCCGTCGAAGTCCCGCAAGAGGCCTTCCTCGCGATTCTGCAAGTCGAAGACTGATCACCACGAACATGGCATACCTCACCACCCTGGTTCTCGCGGCGTTCGCCAGCTACGTCGGCGCCTGGTATTTCGGCGCGCTCGAAGGCAACTTCGCGCTGCTGCTGTTCGTGGCCACGGTGGTCACCGGGGTCTACTGGCTGGCCGAGCGCTTCTACTTCCTGCCGCAGCGCGAACGCGCCGCCGCCACGCTCGAGAGCTCCATCGCCGAACGCAACACGCGGCTGGCGGGGCAGGGCATCACCCAGGTCGACACCACCGACGCCAAGGCCAGCGAGCGCCTGCTGATGCAGCCCTGGTGGCTCGACTGGACGGCGGGCCTGTTCCCCGTGATCCTGGTGGTGTTCTTGCTGCGCTCGTTCCTGTACGAGCCCTTCAAGATTCCCTCGGGCTCGATGATGCCCACGCTGCTGACCGGCGACCTGATCCTGGTCAACAAGTTCACCTACGGCCTGCGCCTGCCGGTCGTCAACACCAAGCTCACCGACGGCACGCCGCTGGCGCGCGGCGACGTGGTGGTGTTCCGCTACCCGCCCAAGCCCAGCATGGACTACATCAAGCGCGTGGTCGGCATCCCGGGCGACGAGGTGGCCTACCTGAACAAGAAGCTCACGATCAACGGCCAGCCGGTGGGCAAGGCCCCGATCGCCGACTACCTCGATGGCGAGTCGATGCGCATCCTGAAGCAATTCGACGAAGACCTGGGCGGCAAGCAGCACAAGATCCTCAACGACGAGAACGCCCCCGCCTTCGTGCCGGGTGCCAGCGACTTCCCGTTCCGCGAGAACTGCCGCTACTCGGTCGAGGGCGTGGTGTGCAAAGTGCCCGAAGGCAACTACTTCATGATGGGCGACAACCGCGATAATTCGGCCGATTCCCGTTTCTGGGGATTCGTACCGGACAAGAACATCGTGGGCAGGGCCTTCTTCGTCTGGATGAACTTCGGCGATCTCGGTCGCATCGGTCCGTTTCAATAATTAATCAACAGTCAACGTTACTGTTCGAGGGGTAAGAGGGCATGAGAACCAACAGTCGGTCCGTCCGTGGCAGTGCCGCGCACCAGCGCGGCATCTCGTTCATCGGCCTGGTGTTCGTCGCGGCGGTGCTGGGCTGCGTGGGCGTTGTCGTCGCGCAGGTCATTCCGACGCTGATCGAATGGCAGGCGATCGACAAGGCCGCCAACAAGGCCAAGGAAGGCGCCACGGTGCCCGAGATCCGCGCGATCTTCGACCGCGCCCAGGCCATCGACGACTTCAAGTCGGTCAGCGGCCGGGACCTCGAGATCAAGAAGGTGGGCGACAAGGTCGTCGTGTCGTATGCGTACGAGCGCGAGATCCCCCTGTTCGGGCCGGCCTACCTGACGCTCAAATACAAGGGCGCGTCCCGCTGACCGCGGTGTCGAACAAGAAGGTGGACGGCAGCCTCGTCGCGCTGCAGGCGCGCCTTCAGTACACGTTCTCGGACCCGCGCCTGCTCCAGCTCGCGCTCACGCACCGCAGTTTCTCGGCCGACCACAACGAGCGCCTCGAGTTTCTCGGCGACTCGGTGCTGAACCTGGCCGTCTCGCACCTGCTGTACATCCGTCTCTCGGAACTGCCCGAGGGCGACCTGTCGCGCGTGCGGGCCAACTTGGTCAAGCAGGACACGTTGCACCGGCTCGCGCTGGGGCTGGCGCTGTCGCCGCTGCTGCGCCTGGGCGAAGGCGAAGCCCGCTCGGGCGGCCCGAACCGGCCTTCCATCCTGGCCGACGCGCTCGAGGCGCTGATCGGCGCGGTCTACCTGGACGCCGGCTTCGCCGCCGCGCAGGCGCTGGTGCACCGGCTCTACGAGGCGGTCGAGATCAATCCGCGCATGGAAGCCGCCGCGAAAGACCCGAAGACCGAATTGCAGGAATGGCTGCAGGGCCACAAAATGAAGCTGCCGGTGTACCGCGTGGCAGCGACGCTGGGTGCAGCGCACAAGCAGACCTTCGATGTCGAGTGCGAGGTGCCCGAGCTGGGCCTTCGCGAGCGCGGCATCGGCGGCTCGCGCCGCGCCGGCGAGCAAGCTGCCGCGGCCGCCATGTTGATCCGGCTCAAGGCACGCGGCGCCGCGTGAAATCAGAATGAACGATGTAACCAATCCCGCAGCGGGACCCGAAGACACCGCAGGCGACACGCCTGCCACCGGGCCGCAGCACTGCGGCCTGATCGCCATCGTCGGCAAGCCCAATGTGGGCAAGTCGACGCTGCTCAATGCGCTCGTCGGCCAGAAGATCAGCATCACCTCGCGCAAGGCGCAGACCACGCGCCATCGCATCACCGGCATGCGCACGCTGGGCGCCACGCAGTTCGTGTTCGTCGACACGCCGGGTTTCCAGACCCTGCATGCCAATGCGCTCAACAAGTCGCTCAACAAGACCGTGCAGGGCGCGGTCGGCGACGTCGACCTGATCCTGTTCGTGGTCGAGGCCGGCAGCTTCACGCCGGCCGACGAGCGCGTGCTCAAGCTGCTGGGCAAGGGCATCCCCACGGTGCTGCTGGCCAACAAGCTGGACAACGTGCACCGCCGCGGCGACATCGCGCCGTGGCTGCAGACGATGCAGGCCAAGCACAGCTTCGCGGAGTTCGTGCCGATGTCGGCCAAGAACTCGAAGGACGTCGAGCGCCTGTTCGGCATCTGCGAGAAATACCTGCCCGAGCAGCCCTGGTTCTACGACGAAGACGAGCTCACCGACCGCAGCGAGAAATTCCTCGCCGGCGAACTGGTGCGCGAAAAGCTCTTCCGTCTCACGGGCGACGAGCTGCCCTACACCTCGACCGTCATCATCGACAAGTTCGAGGAAGAGCCGCCCCAGAAGAAGGGCCAGAAGCGCCTGCTGCGCATTGCCGCCACCATCGTGGTCGAGCGCGACGGCCACAAGGCCATGGTGATCGGCGACAAGGGCGAGCGCATCAAGCGCATCGGCATGGAAACCCGCGTCGAGCTCGAGAAGCTGGCCGACGCCAAGGTGTTCCTCGAGCTGTGGGTGAAGGTGCGCTCGGGCTGGGCCGACGACGAGGCGCGCGTGCGCTCCTTCGGCTACGAATGAAGTGGCTGCCGCTCATCGCGTTTCGCATGAACCGGCTTACGTGCTCCATCGCTACGACTGGAGCGAGTCGAGCCTGATCCTCGAGGTCTTCACCCGCCACCATGGGCGCATCGCGCTCGTGGCCAAGGGGGCGAAGCGGCCGAGTTCCAATTTCCGTCCCGTGCTGCTGCCGCTGCAGCCGCTGCAGCTCAACTACGGCGGCGACGCCGAGATCCGCACGCTGAAAGGCGCTGAATGGATGGGCGGCCACGTCATGCCGACCGGCGAGGCGCTGCTCTCGGGCTACTACGTCAACGAACTCCTGCTGCGCCTGCTGGCGCGCGACGACGCGCACGAGGCGCTGTTCGACGCCTACGCCGGCGTGGTGCAGGTGCTGGCCGGCGACCACGCGGGCGCCCAGGCCGCGACGCAGGCCGCCGCGCTGCGTGCCTTCGAGCTGCTGCTGCTGCGTTCGGTCGGCCTGCTGCCCTCGCTCGACGTGCAGACGCTCACCCTGGAGCCGCTGGCGGCCCGCACGCGCTACACCCTCGTGCCCGAAGCCGGCCTGCGCCAGGCGGCCAAGGACGAGGCCGCGCTGCCCGGCGCCGACTGGCAGGTGCTGCAGAGCGTGCTCGACGACCGCACCCCGTTCACCGCCACCCTGCGCGAGGTCGCGACGATGAGCGCCGGCAGCAACAGTGCCCTGCGCAACCAGCTGCGGGCCTTGCTCAACTACCATTGCGGCGTGACCACGCTGCGCACGCGGCAAATGATGAGAGACCTGCAAGCGCTCTAGCCCGGCGCACGATCGATCGAAACGCCAACCTGAGAACCGAAGCCATGCGTCTGGGTGTCCTCGTCTACGTCGACGACAAGAAAGAAATCGTCGACGAGTTCCACTGGCTGTACCGGAGCATGATCGTCTCCGGCGTCTTCGCGCGCGGCGGCGAGCTGATCGCGGTGTGCCACCCGAACGTCATCGCGCAGCTGCCCGCCGACGACCGCATCGTCGTGATTCCGGGCCTGCCCTACGCCGACCAGCACGCCGAATGGGCGGGCTACGGCTACATCAATTCGATCGCGAACCTGTGCGACCCGGCGGTGCTCGCCGTGTGCCGCAACTACGACGCGATCCTCAAGACCGACTGCGACACCTTCGTCACGCCGGCGCTGGCCAGCTTCGAGCCGACCGGCCTGTGCTTCGGCTTCGGCGCCTATGCGTACCAGGAAGAGGTGCGCCGCAAGCTGTCCGAGTGCAGCGCGCGCTGGGGCTTTCCGCATTCGGGGCTGCACAACGTGGGCGCCTCGGTGCTCGGGCCGACCGAGTTCGTGGGCAACTTCGTGCAAGCCCAACTCGACTACTGCCACAAGCTGCTCGACGAAGAGTTTCGCGACTTCCAGGGCGAGTGGCCCGGCTGGTGCAAGAACGTGCTCACCATGTACGCCGGCGAGCTGGCGCTGCGGCGCACCTACCCCCAGCGCTGCTCGCTGGGCCTGCTCGACCACCTGCCGTACACCGACCGCAGGCTGGGCGGCGACGTGCTGCACATCCACGGCTGGCACACCGACCAGTACTGGTCCAAGCATCATTTCCGTGCCGGCGCCTACGACCACATGGCGCCCGGCGACATCGACAGGACGACGCTCGGCGGCTACTGTCACTGGCTTGCCGTCACCCCCACCGACGACCTTCGGGCCGGCGCGGGCGGCGCATGAACGAAGAGAAGAAAGCGATTGCGTCCATGAGCGATACCTCGTCCTCCCTCCCTCGCACCACCACGGCCCTGTCGGTCAACCTCAACAAGGTGGCCTTGGTGCGCAACACGCGCCACCTCGGCATCCCCAGCGTGGTGGGCGCCGCCCAGGCCTGCCTGGCCGCAGGCGCGCAAGGCATCACCGTGCACCCGCGCCCCGACGCGCGCCACATCCGCGCGCACGACGTGAGCGACCTGTCGGAACTGCTCGCCAAGGACTGGCCGGGCATCGAGTTCAACATCGAAGGCAACCCCTTCCACAACCTGATGGACTTCGTGCGCGAGCTCAAGCCGCACCAGGCCACCTTCGTGCCCGACAGCGAAACCCAGTCGACCAGCGACCACGGCTGGAGCTTCCCGGAAGACGCCGAGCGCCTGCGCCCGCTGATCGCCGAAGCCAAGGCGCTGGGCGTGCGCGTGAGCCTGTTCATGGACCCGATCCCCGAGATGATGGCCGCGGTCAAGGCCGTGGGCGCCGACCGCGTCGAGCTCTACACCGAAGGCTACGCCGCCTCGCGCGGCACGCCGCAGGAAGCCGCCGTGCTCGCGCGCTACGTGGCCGCGGCGCAGGCCGCCCATGCGGCGGGACTGGGCGTCAATGCTGGCCACGACCTGAGCCGCGACAACCTCACGCCGTTCCTGCGCGCGGTGCGCGGCGTGCACGAGGTGTCGATCGGCCATGCCTTCGTCGCCGATGCGCTCGAACTCGGGTACGCCGCGACCACGCGCGACTACCTGCGCTGCATCGCCGACGCCGCATGATCTACGGCATCGGGACCGACATCTGCGATGTGCGCCGCATCGCGGCCACCTTCGAGCGCCAGGGCGAACGCTTCGCCCGCCGGGTGCTGAGCGACGCCGAGTTCGCCATCTGGCAGGCCCGCGCTGCGCGTTGGCCCAAGCGCGGCCTGAGCTACCTCGCCACGCGTTTTTCCGCCAAGGAAGCCTTCAGCAAGGCCATCGGCCTGGGCATGCGCATGCCGATGAGCTGGCGCCTGTGCGAGATCGCCAACCTGCGCAGCGGCAAGCCGGTGATCGTCCTGCACGGCGAACTCAAAGACTGGTTCGAGGCGCAGGGCCTGACGGCACACGTGACCGTTACCGACGAAACCGAGTACGCCGCCAGCTTCGTGGTGGTGGAAAAGGCCTGAACGACCCCCGGCGCCACGCCGACTGATCGACCGACCGACATGACCGAACTGACCCACGCGCCGCTCCTCATCGATGTGGCCGGCACCGAACTCACCGCCGCCGACCGCCGGCGCCTCGCCAACCCGCATGTGGGCGGCGTGATCCACTTCACCCGCAACTGGCAGGACCGCGCGCAGATGACCGCGCTGAACGCCGAGATCAAGGCGATTCGGCCCGACCTGCTGATCTGCGTCGACCACGAAGGCGGCCGCGTGCAGCGCTTTCGCACCGACGGCTTCACGCGGCTGCCCTCGATGCGCAGCCTGGGCGAGCTGTGGATGCACGATGCCCTGCGCGCTACGCAGGTCGCCACTGCGGCCGGGCAGGTGCTGGCCGGCGAACTGCGCGCCTGCGGCGTCGACTTCAGCTTCGCGCCGGTGCTCGATCTGGACTACGGCGGCAGCAGCGTGATCGGCGACCGCAGCTTCCACCGCGACCCGCGCGTGGTCGCGCTGCTCGCCAAGAGCGTGATGCACGGCATGCTGCAGATGGGCATGCGCAACTGCGGCAAGCACTTTCCGGGGCATGGCTTCGTCCAGGCCGATTCGCACGTCGAAATTCCGGTCGACCGGCGTAGCCTGAAAGCCATCCTGGCCGACGACGCACGACCCTACGACTGGCTGGGCGGCACGCTCGCGGCCGTGATGCCCGCGCATGTGATCTACCCGAAGGTCGACAAGCGGCCGGCGGGTTTCTCCGAGAAATGGCTGAAGGACATCCTGCGCCAGCGCTTTGCGTTCGACGGCGTGGTGTTCAGCGACGACCTGAGCATGGAAGCCGGGCGCTACATCGATGGCCAATTGCTGAGTTACACCGACGGCGTGCTGGCGGCCCTTGCAGCGGGTTGCGACCTGGCGCTGCTGTGCAACCAGAGCATCGGCGAAGGCCGGCCGCTGGACGAGATGCTCGACGGCTTCACCGCCGCGGCGGCCGACGGGCGCTGGCAGGGCGATGCGGCCAGCGAAGCGCGGCGCCGGTCGCTGCTGCCGGGCGACGAAGCGCTGGGTTGGCAGGCGCTCACGGCCTCGTCGCGCTACGCGCAGGCGCAGCGCCTGCTGGCCGGCGCTCAGTCGCGGAAGGGCCGTACCGGCAACTGATTCGCCGCGGGGCCGAGCAAGGCGGCCACCTCGGGCGTCTCGAACAGCGATTCCAGCCAGGGCTTGTCGGCCAGGCCGGCCTGGAAGAACACCTGCAGCAGCCGCAGGGTTTCGGTGCGCAGCGCGCGCGTCAGCATTTCAGCGTCGATCCGCGGCGTGCCGACGGGCGCAAGCGCCGCGCAGGCCTGCGCCACGGTGCGCAGCAACTGTTCGGCAAAGTCGCGCTGCGGCGGCCACAGGTGCGCGTAGAGCTGGGCGATGAGGTCGATGTCTTCCACACGGCTGCGCGGCAACAAGTGACGCAGCACCGCGCGCCGCGCCCGCATGGCGAGCGAAGCGGCGTACGCCAGGTCAGTCGGCGGCGCGACCGGTGCCGCGCGGTGCAGCAGCTCGGGAATGACCGCGAAGCGCGCACCGGCCACGATGCAGCGGCACAGCATCTGCAGCGCATCATGGACAGCGAACTCGGGGTCGTGGCGCACGCCGGTGCGTTCCAGGAAGCGGCGGCGCACCAGGCAGGCCGACAGCCGCAGCGGCTCGGGGCCCAGCGCTTCGGCCACGATCTCGTCGTGCCGCTGGGCGTACTTCAGCGGCCCGGCCGCCGTTTCGCTCCAGCAGCCGACGATGTCCAGGTCCGGGCAGGCGGCGAGCAGCGCGGCCTGCCGCTGCAGGCGACCGGGCAGGGCGCGGTCGCCCGTATCGGCGAAGACGACGTGATCGCCGGTGGCCTGCGCGAGCGCGAGGTTGCGCAAGGTGGCGCGGTCGCAGGGCACGGGCAGCGCGATCCAGCGCAGGTCGGGGGCGATGGCGCGCGCCTCGCTTTCAGCTGACGCAGGCAGACCCGCCGCCACCACGACCAGCTCCAGCGCCACATCGGCCTGTGCGGCCCAGTCGCGCAGGTCCTGCAGCCAGTCGTCACGGCTGCCGTCGGGTACCACGCTGACGGTGAGGCAGACCGTCACACGCGGCATCGCCACGGGTGGCACGCGGTCGGGCTGCTGGGCGCGCCAGGCGAAGTAGCGTTCGAGCGCGGGGCCGATGTCCGGCGGCGCGAAGGCCCGCTCGAGCGTGCCGAGCCCGTCGCGTTCGAGCTGCGCGCGGCGCGGCGCATCCGCGACCAGCGCGACCACGGTGTCGACCAGCTGGTCGTAGGGCACGCCCACCACCGCATCGCGGAAGGCGGGGTCGATCTCGCTGTCGGGGTAGAGCTCGCAGACCACGGCCTTGCGATGGCGCAGCAGGATCGACAGCCGCGGCGTCTCGACCACGCGGGACGCTTCCCAGTTGTGCAGGTTCAGCATGACCTTGGCGCGGCGCATGCGGTCTTCGCGCTCGGCCTGGGTCCAGAACCCGCCGCGCGTCATCTCGACGCGCAGGCCGCGCGCCATCAGCGCCTCGAGCACGTCGATCCGGCGCTGCGTGAACGAACCGAAGAAGCAGACGTCGATGTCGCGCTCCTCCTCGGGCAGGACTTCCGACAACGGCAGGATGCGGGCCGCGTCGGGCTCCCAGCCCAGCGGCACGTAGTCGGCGTTCTGGTAGCCGAGCTCGCGGTGGCGATGGAAGTTGGTCTTGCTGTACTCCCACAGGTAGCAGCGCGGGAGCAGGTCGAGGTAGCGGTCGTTCCAGGCATGCGTGCCTTCGACCATCGGCTCGAAGTTGACGACGATGCAATTCGGGTGGAACGGCTCGAGGCTCTTCCAGGGGAAGTTCCAGAAGAAGAACAGGATGTTGATCGCGCCGGGATCGATGTTCGCCGGCGTGTAGCTCGTCGGGTAGCCCAGCCGCTCGGCCGCCAGGCGGTAGGTCCGCACGATGTCGCCGCAGACCGCGTCTTCGGACAGGGACGTGAAGTGCAGCCGTGGCAGGGTCATGGGCGACGACTGTACCGGGTCAGTCCGCGGCCGGCGCGCCCACCGCCGCGGGCCACAGAGGCGCACCGCCCGCCTCCAGGTGCGTCAGGTACAGGCGCAACTCGAACTCGAAGCGGTGGTACTCGGGCTCCATGTGCGTGCACAGCGCGTAGAAGGGCTTGTCGTGGTTCTTCTCGCGCGTGTGGGCCAGCTCGTGCACGACGATCATGCGCAGCCATTCGAGCGGCACGGTCTTGAACAGGCTGGCCACGCGGATCTCGCGCTTGGTCTTGAGCTTGCTGCCCTGCACGCGCGCGATGGTGGTGTGGGTGCCCAGCGCATGGCGCACCACGTGCAGCTTGTTGTCGAACACGGCCTTGGCCAGCGGCTCGGCCTTGCGCATGTACTCGCCCTTGAGCTCGCAGGCGTAGTCGTACAGCGCGCGGTCGGTGCGGATGTCGTGCAGGCCGGCGTAGCGTCCGCGCAGCAAGGCGCCGAGCTTGTCGGCGGCCATCAGCTCGCTCACCTGCGCCAGCAGCGCGGGCGGGTACGCGGACAGGTACTTCATCGGTGGCTCACCCCGCCGTGCGTGCCGAATAGGCGAGCCCGGCCGCCACGCCGCCGAGCAGGTCGCCCTCGATCAGCGGCACGCCGGCGAAGCTCGCGCGCAGCGCCCGCTGGAACGGGCGCAGGGCCGACGAGCCGCCGGTGAGGTAGATGGCGTCGAGGTCGCCGCTGCGCAGGCCGGCGCGTTTCACGCAGGCGTGGGCGCAGGCCACCACGTTCTCCAGCGGTGCCGCGAGCTGCTGCGCCATGTCGGTCGGCGTCAGCGCCGAGGCCAGCCCCGCCTCGATGCACGACAGGTCGATCTGCACCTCGGCGTCGCTGACCGAGCCGTTGATCTTGGCCTGCTCGACCTCGCTGGCGATGCGGTGGCCGTGGCGCTCCTCGAGCACCGTCATCAGGCGGTCGTGCAGCTGGCGGTCGCTGTAGCTGGTGCGCAGCTCGCGCGCCTGGCGCACGGCCTTCGGGGCGTAGAGCCAGTTGATCAGGTGCCAGGACGACAACTCGAAGAACACCTTGCTGGGCACCTCGCGCCCGCTCGGGCCGAGGTGGCGCAGCCCGAGCAGCGGCATCACGCGCTCCAGGTTCAGGCGCTGGTCGAAGTCGGTGCCGCCGATGTGCACGCCGCTGGTGGCCAGCACGTCGTCGGCGCGGTCGGCGCGCGCCATGCGCTCGGGGCCCAGGCGCACCACGGTGAAGTCGGAGGTGCCGCCGCCGATGTCGACGATCAGGATCAGCGACTCGCGCGTGACGCGCTGCTCGTAGTCGAAGGCCGCCGCAATGGGCTCGTACTGGAAGGACACGTCGCGCAGGCCGGCGGCGCGCGCGGCGTGGCGCATGCTTTCCTCGGCGCGCTGGTCGCGCTTGGCGTCGTCGTCGACGAAGTGCACCGGGCGGCCGATGACCACGCGCTCGGGGCGCTGGCCCAGCTCGCGTTCGGCGCGCGTCACCAGTTCGTGCAAAAAGCGCGCGATGATGTCCTCGAAGCTGACCAGTCCGTCGTAGACGGCGGTTTTCTCCTGCATCAGCGGGCTGCCGAGCAGGCTCTTGAGCGAGCGCATGAGCCGGCCTTCGACGCCGGACAGGTACAGCGCGATGGCGTCGCGGCCGAAGTGCGTGCTGCGGTCCTCGGCGTTGAAGAAGAGGGCGGTCGGCAGCGTGGTGGCGCTGCCCTCGATGGGCAGCAGGCGCGCGGCCTCGCCGGGGGAGGCAAAGGAAACCGCGGAATTCGAAGTGCCGAAATCGATGCCGATGGCCGGGGTGCGTAGGGGATTCATTCAAGCAGGAAATCGGAGGGCCCAAGAGTGTAGAGGGTCGGCCGGAGCGCGCGATAGACTGCGCCCCAATGACCACCCCACCCGGACGCCGTCGATGCCGCTGTGCCTGACCTTCTTCGACCGGCTCGACGAGCCGGTGCTGCGCAACCACGGCCACTACTGCCGCCGTTTCGGCTACCCCCATGCCTGGGTGGAGAGCGAGCGTGCCGGGCATCCCGCGCTGCGCGACTGCGCCAAGTACGCCGAGATGCTGCGCCGCCTGCGCGGGCTCGACGAAGGCGACTGGCTGCTCTTTCTCGACGGCGATTCGGTGGTGTTCCACCCGGTGGCCGTCGACACGCTCCTGGAAGGCCGCGACCTGCTCGTGGTGGACGGGCCCAAGGGCCTGCCGCTCGTCAACCTGATGATCCTGCGCAACACGGCGGCCAACCGCGCGCTGCTGCATGCGCTCATCCGGGCGGCCAGCCAGGTGGTGGCGCGCGTCACGCCCCGCCTCGACGCCGCGGCGCTGCTGCAGCCGGCCGGCATGCTGTCGTGCAACGGGCTCATCGGCGACTGCTACGTGAACGTCTCGTGGCGCATCGCGAACTGGTTCACCGCCCGCATCTTCGTGGTGCACCTGGCGCCCCTGGTGGAGCTGGATGCCGAGGGCCGGGTGGTGGAAGAGCTGCTGCACGACGCGAACCTGCAGCGCCTGCTGGTGCGCCGGGTGAACGCGGCGCTGATCGACGGCGAGCCCGTGCTGCCACCGCCGGCCTACCCGGCGATCTCGGAAGACGCCTATTCATGCGTCAACCCGCAGGCGCCCATCGCCTTCGTCACGCTCTACACGCACCACATCAATGACTATGCGCGCGTGTCGGAGCACAACGTGCGGCGCTACTGCGAGCGGCACGGGTACGGCTACCACGTCTACCGCGCGATCCCGGGCGAGCTCGATCCGTCGATCAGCGGCGCCTGGGTGAAGAGCTGGCTCGTGAAGCGGCATCTCGCGCAGCACCAGTGGGTGGTGTGGATCGACGCCGACACGCTGTTCGTCAACCAGACCCAACGCATCGAGCCGCTGCTCGAAGGCCGCGACCTGCTGTTCGCCAAGGACATCGGCGCGTGGGACGTCAACTCGGGCGTGATGGGGTTCCGCCACACCGAGCGCAACCTCGAACTGCTCACGCAGCTGTGGGAGCGCATCACCGGCGTCGACGACAAGTCGACCGTGTACGCCAGCCAGGGCGACCAGTACTACACGAACGTGGTGCTGGGCGAACACGGCCTGATCGGCGATGCGGTCGTGACCGACCTGCTGAGCATCAACACGCCGCCACACCTGGCGGGCGACGACAGCCTGCTGGTGCACTTCGTGGGGCTCGGGGAGCCCTACCGGTCGGTGTACATGGCGGACGTCGACGCGCGCTCCAAGCGCCTGGGCTGAGCGGGCGGCACGCGCCGCGCTTCAGCCGCCGAAGGTGTAGGTCGTGGGGTAGCTGTTCGACGCCATCTCGCGCTCGCTGTCGTCGCGGAAGTCGCCGTGGTGCGGGCTGAGCAGGTAGAGGTTGCGGTCGGCGCACAGCCGCGCCAGGTCGTCGGCCGATGCGACCTGCAGGGAGAGCCCGCCCAGCGTCAGCACCAGAGGGAAGGGCTCTGCCTGGTGGCGCTCGTAGATGCCGCGGCCTTCGCCGAGGTAGTCGAGCCGGTGGTCGATCACGCGAAAGCCCGTCTGGTAGAACATCTTGCGCGCGTCGAAGTCCGTGAAGAAGCGCAGGTGCGTGAAGTCGAGCAGGCCCCAATGGGTGTAGCGCCAATGCCCGCGCATGGCGTCGTACAGCATCGGCAGGTTGGACGCATTCGGCAGGCTGACCAATATCTGCGCATCCGGCGCGACGATGCGCTTCAGGCCGCTGAGCAGCTGCCACGGATTGACGAGGTGCTCGAGCACGTCGAACAGGCACACGAGGTCGAAGGGGCGCGTGAGGCCCATCGCGGCGAAGTCGACGGTTTCCACGTCCTGCTCGACGACCTTGTCGAAATGTTCGCGCGCCACCTGCGCCGCCGAGGCGTTGAACTCGCAGCCCCAGAGTTCGCAGCCGGGGTGGCGCCGGCGCAGTTCGTGGCCCACGCCACCGGAGCCGCAACCGATGTCGAGGGCGACCGTGGGAGGACGCTGGATCATGTCCAGGCACTCGGGCCTGGGGTTGAACGGGTAGACGTATTCCTTCTTGTCGCGGTCTTGCCAGAGAAAGTCGGTCACGGACAGCGTCCCCGTCGGGTGGGTCAGCCTTCCCGGCGCAGCGCCGGGAACAGGATCACGTCGCGGATGCTCGGCGAATCGGTCAGCAGCATCATCAGGCGGTCGATGCCGATACCGCAGCCGCCGGTGGGCGGCATGCCGTATTCGAGGGCGCGCACGAAGTCGTGGTCGTAGAACATGGCTTCGTCGTCGCCGCTGTCCTTGGCGGCCACCTGCGCGTTGAAGCGCGCGGCCTGGTCTTCGGCGTCGTTCAGCTCGCTGAAGCCGTTGCCGAACTCGCGGCCCGTGATGTACAGCTCGAAGCGCTCGGTGACCTCGGGGCGCTCGTCGTTGGCGCGTGCCAGCGGCGAGATCTCGGTCGGGTGCTCCATGATGAAGGTCGGCTGCCAGAGCTTCTCTTCCACGGTCTCCTCGAAGTACATCACCTGCAGGCCGGCGAGGCTGCGCTGCGAGAGCTTGTCCTTTTCTTCGCTCAGGCCGAGCTTGCGCAGGGCGTTGATGAGCCAGGCGGTGTCGTCCACGCCATCACCGGCATCGGTGTGCTTGAGGATCGCTTCGCGGATCGTCAGGCGCTCGAAGGGCTGCGTGAGGTCGACGGCCTTGCCGCCGTAGGTGAGCTGCTGCGTGCCCACGGCCTTGTCGGCGATGGTGCGGATCAGTGTCTCGGTGAAGTCCATCAGGTCGCGGTAGTTCCAGTAGGCCGCGTAGAACTCCATCATCGTGAACTCGGGGTTGTGCCGCACCGAGATGCCCTCGTTGCGGTAGCTCCGGTTGATCTCGAACACGCGCTCGAAGCCGCCGACGATCAGGCGCTTGAGGTACAGCTCGGGCGCGATGCGCAGGAACATCTCCTGGTCGAGCGCGTTGTGGTGCGTCTTGAAGGGCTTGGCGTTCGCACCGCCCGGGATCGGGTGCAGCATGGGCGTCTCGACTTCGAGGAAGTCGTTGGCCACCATGAACTCGCGCAGCGCGCTCACGGCCTTGCTGCGCGCGGTGAAGCGCACGCGGGCCGACTCGTCGGTGATCAGGTCGACATAGCGCTGACGGTACTTCTGCTCCTGGTCGGCCATGCCGTGGAACTTGTCGGGCAGCGGGCGCAGGCTCTTGGTGAGCAGGCGCAGGCGGCTGACCTTGATCGACAGCTCGCCGGTCTTGGTCTTCATGAGCGTGCCTTCGGCACCGAGGATGTCGCCGAGGTCCCAGCGCTTGAAGTCGGCGTACGCCTCTTCGCCGATGGCGTCGCGCGTCACGTACAGCTGGATGCGGCCGGTGGCGTCCTGCACGGTCGCGAAGCTGGCCTTGCCCATCACGCGCTTGAGCATCATGCGGCCGGCCACGCTGACGGCGACGGCCTGTGCTTCGAGCGCCTCGGGCTCGGTGCCGCCATGCTGTTCGACTAGCGCCGCGGCGCGGTGGCCGGGTTTGAAGTCGTTCGGGAACGCGACCCCCTTGCCTTCGGTCTGCGCGGTGCGCAGCAGCTTGAGCTTTTCGCGGCGTTCGACGATGAGCTGGTTGTCGTCGGCCGTGGCCGTGGGAGAAGAGGAGGGCAGTTGTTCGTCGGACATGGGAGGCGTGTGGGGGCGCAGCAAGAAGAGGGAGGGGGTGCGCGGGCCGTGCATTTTAGCCCATCGGCCTTGAGCGGAATCGGCCTGAAGCGCCCGTCAGTTCTGTGAGGGTTGCTATCAAAAGTGGAGCATTACCCTCAGCGTTTTCAGCCGTTCGGCGGTGTCGTGGCGTCTGGCGCGTCTGCGTGGCGGCCCGCGATCTGCTGTGCGTCGTGCTGCATCACCAGCGTGCGCAGACGATCCGGGTAGCCCATGTAGTGCAGCATGAAGCTGTCGCCGTCGTACAGCGCGGGGTGCGAATTGAAGGACACGCCGTCGGAACGCGGCATGGCCGCGTCGCCACCGGCCTCGGCCCAGGCGGCGACGAAGAAGGCCTGGTCACCGCCCGAGGCGTAGACGCCGCGCTTGTCCTGCACGGCGTCGATCAGCGCTTGCACGCGCTCCAAGTAGGCGATGCAGGCCGGCGTGTTCGTGAAGACCATGAAGCCGCTGTTGAACTCGTAGCCCGACACGTCGCGCGCCAGCGCCACCGGCCGGCCACGCAGCAGGGACGCGAGCGGCCGTGCGCGGTCGTGGATGAGGATGTCGGCATCGACCCACGCGACCTGCTCGTGTTCGGCCAGGTGCTTGAGCAGCAGCCGGGGCTTGATCCAGTTGCCGGCCACCCGGCCCCGCAGCTCGGCGGGCAGGTCCCGGTAGACGTGGTGGGTGTAGCCGTGGTGGTCGGCGTACGCGGCGATGTTGCGCTCCGACAGCGTGGCATAGCCGGCGATGTTGGGCGTGTAGCTGGTCAGCAAGGCGACGGGGCGGCCGGGGTTGCGCACTTCGTAGTCCGGCTGGCCCGTGGGTGCCGGCGGCAGATCGTCGTAGAGCTGGCCGTCGCGCGCGAGCACCGTGTTCAGGTGCGCGACGAAGAGGCCCCGCACCCGCATGTCCTGGACATCGATGTGGACCGCGGGATTGAACGAGAGCACGAAGGCCGAGACCTCCGGCAGGTAGTGGCCGAAGCGGGCGAACAGCAGGTTGGGGTAGTGCCGGCCGTCGATGAGCTGGTGGTGCGGATGGGCCGCCAAGCCTTCGAGCTCCCGGTGCGCCCAGCGGTCGGTGCCTGCGTCGGGCGCGGTGCGCAGGCGTTCGAGCACTTGGGCCACCAGGTCCGTCGCCTCGGGGCCCGCGCGCAGCATGAAGCAGCTGCCTTCGGGGCGGTGGTGGTGCTCGTTCTCGGCGATCCAGTAGGGCGCGTCGCCGATCACGGCGGGGGCCGGCAGGGGCGCGAGAAAGGCGGCGTCGTCGTCCGCGAAGACCAGCAGCGTGTCATCGGGCGCATCGGCCAGCGCGGCGCTCACCACGCTGTACTTGTAGACCAGCAGCGTGCGCGCGCTGTTGTGCGGCGTGCCGATGGCGTGCAGGCGGTGCGTGTAGCCCCAGCGGGCGCAGTAGGCGCGGTGATTCTCTGCGAAGGCCTCCGCGCCTGCGCGCAGCAGGATCGAGTGGAAGCGGACCGGCGCCGGGCTCATCTCGCAGCGGGCCGTGTCTAGTCGGTGATACCGGTGCGCGCCAGCAGGTCGCTGACCAGCTCCAGGCGCATCAACGGGCTGTCGAGTTCCATCAGGCGCTGCTTGAGTTCCAGCTGCATCGGCACCAGCTCGCACCAGCGGTTGGCCACCCACCCGCAGTCGTCGAGGCGGTAGGGCGCGCCGATCGGCAGGCGCACGGTGTCGCCCTGCGCGTGGCGGCGCTCTTCGAGGGTGTCGATCAGGCGGCGCAGCGCGGTGGCGGTGTGGCGCAGGTCGTCGGGGATCTCGAGGTCGACATCGTCGGCGACGGCGTCGACCTCGGCGATCCACAGGCCGTGCTTCTGCAGCTCGCTGCTGCGCACGCGAAAGCGCTGCGTGCCGACGCATTCGATCTGCAGCAGGCCGCTTTGCGGCGCGTCGAAGGTGCGGATGTCGGCGAGCGTGCCGACGGCGGCAAAGCTTTCGGCTTCGGCCCCGGCCTTGCGCACTTCGGCGCCGCTCGTCAGGCTGACGACGCCGAACGGGGTGCCGGCCTTGCGGCACTTGCCGACCATGTCGAGGTAGCGGACCTCGAAGACACGCAGCGGCAGCAGGCCGCCGGGAAACAGAACCGTACCGAGCGGAAAGAGAGGAATGCGCACGTTGAAAGGGCCGGGCCAGTCGCCGCGGTCAGCTGGGTTGAAGGATCAGGTTGAGGACGGTCGCGTGTTCGGGCCGCAGTATCCCCTGCATCTGGAACGCGTGGCGCGCGTGGTTGAGCAGGTTCAGGATCGACTGCTGGCACTCGCCGGCGCTCTGGCCCCAGCGCGTGTCGACCTCGGACAGGGCGCTGTGCGCCGCGCGATGCAGGTCGACCAGGTGGGCCAGCGTCTGGGGCATGTCGCCGGGGTTGCGGTAGAGCGTGAGCAGCTGTTCGCACTCGCGGCCCCGCAGGCGCGGGAAGACCAGCGGCAGCAGGCGCCGGTAGATGCGGTCCTTCGAGGCGTAGAGCCGGTCGCGCGGCAAGGTGCGGGAGGTCATGCCCGGGTGGATGCGGTAGCGCGTCAGCGGCTCGGGCAGGTTCGCGAAGCGCGCGCCGTGCAGCATGCAGTCGACCCAGAACCCGAGGTCGTCGACGGCGTAGAGGTTGGGGTCGAACTGCAGCCCGTGGGCGCGGTAGAAGTCCAGCCGCCCGGTCGTGCTCTGGTTCGCGAGGTAGTCGTAGCCCTCCACCATGCGGGCCTTGATCGTCGCGTCGTCCAGCGGCAGGCCGGTGACGCCGGCCTGGTCCTGGAAGTGCTCGAGCTGGCTGCCGACGACGGTGACCGACGGGTTGCTTTCCAGGAACGCGACCTGCTTGGCGAAGCGCTCCGGCGTGGCGCAGTCGTCGTGGTCGACGCGCGCCAGGTAGGTGCCCCGGGCCATCGCCATCGCGAGGTTCATGTTGGCCGGCAGGCCGACGTTGCAGGCGTTGCGGTGCCGCCGGATGCGCGGGTCGTCGAAGGCGGTCAGGCGCTCCCAGGTACCGTCGGTGCTGGCGTCGTCCATGACCAGCAGCTCGAAGTCGGTGAAGGTCTGTGCCTGCAGCGACGGCAGCGTCTCGATGAGGAACTCGCCGCTGTTGAAGGTGGGGAGCACGACGCTGAGCAAAGGCATGGGGTTCCGTAGGGCGGTGTGGCCGGGGGCGAGGCTTGTGGTCCAGAATCGGAGCAGTCGCGCGCGTGCGCACCTCCCTGCCCATCCGACATGTTGTACCAGATACCCTCGTTTCTTCTCGACGTGATCGTCGGCCTGCTCGGCGGCGCCTGCCTGCTGCGCCTGTACATGCAATACCACCGCGTGCCCTTCGGCAATCCGCTGGGGCGTTTCGTGTTCGCCATCACCGACTGGATCGTGCTGCCGCTGCGGCGCATCGTGCCCGCGGTGAAGCGCTGGGACCTCGCGAGCCTGATCGCGGCCTGGCTGCTGGTGATGCTCAAGTTCCTGGTGCTGTGGCTGCTGGCCGGCAGCCTGGCGCGGATCACGGCGCTGCCGCTGGTGTCGCTGGTCGGCCTGTTGCAGCTGGCGGTGTCGGGCCTGACGGCGCTGCTGGTGGTGTACGCGGTGCTGTCGTGGATTCCCGGCGCTTCGCCGATGCTGCTCGACCTGATCTCGCGCCTGGCCGAGCCGCTGGTGCGGCCGTTCCGCCGCTTCATTCCGCTGATCGGCGGTGTCGACCTGTCGCCGCTGGCCGCCATCGTGGTGCTGCAGGTGGTGGCGATCGTGCTGGGCAACCTGCTGGTCTTTGCGTTCCGGCTCGGCGCCTGACGCGTCGGGGGACCCCAGACAGCAAAACGCCCGCACCGCCTTTCGGCGTGCGGGCGTTCAGGCCGAAGCCTGAGCTACGGTGAAGGTCAGAGCACCGCGTCGGCCGGCTGGCGCAGCAGCATGGCCAGCGTGCTGGCGATGGTCTTGCGCAGTTCGCGGCGGTCGCTGATGAAGTCGATCGCGCCCTTGGTCTGCAGGAACTCGGCGCGCTGGAAGCCTTCGGGCAGGGTCACGCGCACGGTCGACTCGATCACGCGCGGGCCGGCAAAGCCGATCAGCGCCTTGGGCTCGGCGATCACCACATCGCCCACGAAGGCGAAGCCGGCGCTCACGCCGCCCATGGTCGGATCGGTCAGCACGCTGATGTAGGGCAGGCCCTTCTTCGCCAGGCGCGTGAGCGCGGCGTTGGTCTTGGCCATCTGCATCAGCGAGAGCAGGCCTTCCTGCATGCGCGCGCCACCGGTGGCGGTGAAGCAGATGAACGGCACCTTCTGCTCGATGGCGGTCTCGACGCCGCGCACGAAGCGCTCGCCGACCACGCTGCCCATGGAACCGCCCATGAACTCGAACTCGAAGCAGGCCACGACCACGCTGATGCTGTGGACCGAGCCGCCCATGACGACCAGCGCGTCGGTCTCGCCGGTGTTCTCCAGGGCTTCTTTCAGGCGCTCGGGGTACTTGCGGCTGTCCTTGAACTTCAGGGCGTCGACCGGCAGCACTTCCTGGCCGACTTCGTAGCGGCCTTCGGCGTCCAGGAAGGCATCCAGGCGCGCGCGGGCGCCGATGCGGTGGTGGTGGCTGCAGCTCGGGCAGACGTTCTGGTTGTGCTCGAGGTCGGTCTTGTACAGAACGGTCTCGCAGGCCGGGCATTTGATCCACAGGCCCTCGGGCACCTGGCGGCGCTCGGACGGGTCGGTTTGTGCGATCTTGGCGGGTAGCAGTTTTTCAAGCCAGCTCATGGGGGCTCCTTGTGAGGGCAGTGATTATCGACCAGCCGCGTTCTTGGCCGTGGCGGCCGGCAGCGCGTCGAGCGCCTCCCGGATGCCGGCCAGGAATTCGCGCACCGTGGGCACCACGTTGTCGCGGGGCTGGTCTTCGATGAGTTGAATGATCTTGGTGCCGATGACCACGGCGTCCGCCGCCGAGCCGATGGCCTGCGCCGTGCGCGCGTCGCGGATGCCGAAGCCCACGCCGACGGGGATGCTCACGTGCTCGCGGATGCGCGGGATCATGCGCCCGACCGCCTCGGTGTCGAGGTGGCCGGCGCCGGTCACGCCCTTGAGCGACACGTAGTACACGTAGCCGCTCGCGATGCGCGCCACCTGAGCCATGCGCTCGGGGGTGCTGGTGGGGGCCAGCAGGAAGATCAGGTCGATGCCGGCGGCTTTCAGGTCGGCGGCGAAGTCCTCGCATTCCTCGGGCGGGTAGTCGACGACCAGCAGGCCATCGACGCCGGCCGCGGCCGCGTCGCGGATGAAGGCCTTCTTGCCGTGCACGAGGTCGTAGCGCTCGACCGGGTTGGCGTAACCCATGAGCACGACCGGCGTGGTCGTGTCTTTGGCGCGGAAGGCCGCCACCATGGCGAGCACCTGCTTCATGCCGACGCCCAGCGCCAGCGCGGCCTCGCCGGCCTTCTGGATCACGGGGCCGTCGGCCATCGGGTCGGAGAAGGGCACGCCCAGCTCGATCACGTCGGCGCCCGCCTCGACCATGCCGTGCATGAGTTCAGGCGTGATGTCGGCGAAGGGGAAACCGGCGGTGACGTAAGGGATCAGCGCGCGACGGCCTTGCGTTTGCAGGGCCTGGAACTTGGCGGCAATGCGGCTCATCACTTGCCTCCCTTCACGCTCAGACCGCGCATCGAGGGGCGGTCGTAGAAATCGACGCCCGACAGGTCGGCGACGGTGCCGATGTCCTTGTCGCCGCGGCCCGAGAGGTTCACGAGGATCGACTGGTCGGGGCGCATGGTCTTGGCGAGCTTCAGGGCGTAGGCCATGGCGTGGCTGGATTCGAGCGCGGGAATGATGCCCTCCGTGCGGCACAGGTAGTGGAAGGCTTCGAGCGCCTCGACGTCGGTGATGCCGACGTACTCGGCACGGCCGATGTCGGCCAGGTAGGCGTGCTCGGGGCCCACGCCCGGGTAGTCGAGGCCGGCGCTGACGCTGTGCGTTTCGGTGATCTGGCCGTCGTCGTTCTGCAGCAGGTAGGTGCGGTTGCCGTGCAGCACGCCGGGGCTGCCGCGCAGGATCGAGGCGGCGTGCTTGCCGCTGTCCAGGCCTTCACCGGCCGCTTCCACGCCGATGAGGCGCGTGCCCGCGAACGGAATGTAGGGGTGGAAGATGCCGATCGCGTTGCTGCCGCCGCCCACGCAGGCGACCACCACGTCGGGCTGCCTGCCCTCGGCTTCACCGGTGATGCCGTCGGCCGCCAGCATGGCGGGCATCTGCGCGATGCACTCGGTGCCGATCACGCTCTGGAAGTCGCGCACCATCGTCGGGTAGGGGTGCGGGCCCGCCACCGTGCCGATGATGTAGAAGGTGTTTTCGACGTTGGTGACCCAGTCGCGCATGGCCTCGTTGAGCGCGTCCTTCAGCGTCTTGCTGCCGGATTCGACGGGCACGACGGTCGCGCCCAGCAGGTTCATGCGATAGACGTTGGGGCTCTGGCGCTTCACGTCCTGGCTGCCCATGTAGACCACGCATTCGAGGCCGTAGCGCGCGCAGATGGTGGCCGTGGCCACGCCGTGCTGGCCGGCGCCGGTCTCGGCGATCACGCGGGGCTTGCCCATGCGGCGCGCGAGCATCGCCTGGCCGATCACGTTGTTGATCTTGTGCGCGCCGGTGTGGTTCAGGTCTTCGCGCTTCAGGTAGATCTGCGCGCCGCCCATTTCGCGGCTGGTGCGCGCGGCGTGGTAGATCGGCGAGGGGCGGCCGACGAAGTGCTTCAGCTCGTAGTGGAACTCGGCCAGGAAGGCCGGGTCGTCCTTGAACTTGGCGTACGCGTCGCGCAGCTCGTTGATCGCGTGCGTGAGCGTTTCGCTCGCGAAGGTGCCGCCGTAGGGGCCGAAATGGCCGCTGGCGTCGGGTTGCTGGTAGTCCTGGAATTGGCTTTGCATGGTTCTCGATCGATGGGCCGCAGCCCGAGTGCGATCGGGTGCGGCGGCTAACTGGAGAAGGACGAAGCGTCGGCTGCCGAGGCTTTGACAGTGTTCGCCGCATCTGCGGCTCTCACGGCGGCGACGAATGCCCGGATCTTTCCGGCGTCCTTGAGGCCCTTGTGCCCGGGACCGTCGATTTCGACGCCCGAGCTCACATCAACGGACAGCGTCTTGCAGCGCGTCCGCAGGCTGTGAATGCCATCGCTCACGTTTGCAGGTGTGAGCCCACCACTCAAGACGAGGTGAGCGTCGACGGCGGGTGGAAGAAGTGACCAATCGAAAGCCTTGCCGCCTCCGCCATAACCTTCGACATGGGCGTCGAGCAGGATGGCCTGGGCGCGGGAGTAATCGGACGCGTATTTTACGAGGTCGAAGCCGGCCCCGGCAGCCCCCAGTGGAATCCGGGCGGCGCGCATGTAACGAAAGCGTCCCGGACCGGTGGCTTCCTCGCACTGTTCGGGCGTTTCTTCCCCGTGGAACTGCGCGATGGCGCCCTTCACGCGGGCCAGGGAGGCCAGGACTTCGGGGGCGTCCGCGTTCACGAACAGCAGCACCGGCGTGATGAAGGGCGGCAGGCGCGAGGCCAGTTCGGCGGCGCGCTCGACGCTCACGGCGCGTGGGCTCTTCGGGTAGAGCACGAAACCGATCGCGTCGGCGCCGGCCTCGACCGCCGCGTCGACGTCGGCCTCACGCGTGAGGCCACAGATCTTGATGCGGGTGCGCGGGGCGAGGGGGGCGGGAGATGTCATGGCGGGCCATCATACGAAGCCCGCTCGCCCTGGAACGTGGCCTCGGCCGGCAGACCCCACTTGGCGTCGTACAACGGGCCGAGGAAGTACAGGCCATCGGCGGAAAAGGTGGGCGCCGCGACCTTGCGGCTGCGCGCCTCGAGCACCTCGGTGATCCATTCGGGCCGCTCGTCGCCGCGGCCAATGCGCACCAGGCTGCCCATCAGATTGCGGATCATGTGGTGCAGGAAGGCATCGGCCTCGAACTCGAAGTGCCAGCGGCAGCGTTCGCCGTCGCCCACGCGCGTGATCTCGAGGCGCCGCAGGTCCTTGACCGGTGAGAGGGCCTGGCAGGCGGAGGCGCGGAACGAGCTGAAGTCGTGCCGGCCCACCAGCAGCGCCGCCGCGGCGCGCATCGCATCGCCGTCGAGCGGGTACATCGACCAGCCGACCCGGCCCGCGTCGAGGCTGGGCCGCACGGGCGACTGCGAGAGCACGTAGACGTAGCGGCGTGCCAGGGCGCTGGCGCGGCAATGGAATTCGTCGGGCACCGGGTGCGCCCACTGCACCGCGATGTCGTCGGGCAGGTAGCGATTGGTGCCGCGCATCCAGGAGAACGGATCGCGTTCGATGTCGGTGTCGAAGTGCACCACCTGCATCAGCCCGTGTACGCCGGCGTCGGTGCGGCCGGCGCACAGCGTGCTGACCCGGCTGCCGGCGGGCAGGCCGGCGAACTTCGCGAGGGCGGCTTCGAGCTTGTCCTGCACCGTGCGGCCCGAGCGCTGGCTCTGCCAGCCCTCGTATGCCTGGCCGTTGTAGCGGATGCCGAGTGCCAGCCTCACGAAGCGATCAGAAGGGCAGTCGGCAACCGGCTCAGCGCAGTTCGGCGAGCAGCTGCTTGGCTTGCGACTTGAGGTCGCCGGCGCTTTCGGCTTCGACTTCCTCGACCAGCGAGCGCGCGCCTTCGACGTCGCCGATGGCCTGCAGTTCGCGGGCCAGCGAGAGCTTCACGGCGTGCGGGTTGTCGTCACCGTCGTCGTCCAGGGCGGACGGCGAGGTGGCCACGGCCGCAGAGCGCGGTGCTTCGGCGGCGGCGGAGCGGGCCGGCAGGCCGGCGAGGGCGCTCATGTCGAACTCGATGAAGCCCGAGTCGGCAGGCAGCGTGTCGCGCAGCATGGCCGGGCGGGTGTTGTGCTCCGCGTCGTTCAGCGACGAGGGGCGCGTGTGGGCCGTCAGCGCGCCGGGGGCCGTGTCGAAATCGTTTTCGAGGTCGACCGGCGCTGCGGCATGGCCGTTGCTCAGCGGGGCCGGTGCAGCCGTCGGTGCGTAGACCGACTTCGGCAGGCTGGCACCCACGGGGGCGGGCGCCGGTGCGGGCGGCTGGGTCAGGTCGAGGTCGAAGTCCAGCGGCGCGACCGAGGGCATGAAGGCCGGCGGGGCCGACGCCACGGGCGGTGCGGCCGGGGGCGGCGGTGCCACGACGGCGGCCGCGGCGACAGCAGCCGGCTTGGCGGCGGCGGCCAGCGCGCCGGCGAATGCGGCGGTTTCGGCCTGGCTGGCGCCACGCGCGGTGCCCGTGCCCGTGCCCGATTCGTACAGCGGGTTGCCCGGGTCGAGGTCCTTGCCCATGTCGACCACGCGGTTCCATTCGGAGCCCGCGCCGTTGGTCAGCTTGTGCACTTCGGTGGCCAGGCCGTCGAAGGCGCGCACATCGCGGCGCTTGGCGTGGATTTCGAGCAGCTTGAGGTGGATGGCGGTGCGGTCCGGGTTCAGGCGCAGCGCTTCACGCAGGATTTCCTCGGCCTGCAGGTCGCGGCCGTAGGCGAGGTAGACGTCGGCTTCGGCGACCGGATCGACATCGCCCGCGTCGAGCTGGCTCGGCGAGTACGACAGCGACGACACGGTGGAGTCGCCGCGGTTCTTGGTGTCGACCGATTCGCCGCCGCTGGCGCCGAAGAACGAGTCCTTGGGGATGCGGCTCTCGAGGAACACGCTTTCGCTCATTTCTTCGCGGCGGCGGCCCAGCACGCGGTACAGCAGGAAGCCGACCAGCAGCGCGATCAGCGCGGCGCCCGCGAGCATCAGCGGGTTGTCGAGCAGCTCCTCGAGGAAGCTGCGTTCCGGCGGGGGCGGCGGCGGGGCCGCCTTGACCACGGGCTTGGGTGCGACGACAGGCGCGGCGGCGGCTGCAGCGCTGGCTGCGGCTGCCACGGGCAGGGCGGCTGCGTCGGTGGCCGACGGTGCGGCGGCTGCTGCAGCAGAGGCCGCGGCGACGGGGGCCGTTGCAGCGGGAGCGGTTGGTGCGGCTGCCGGCGTCGGCGTTGCCGGTGCGGTGGCTGCGGCGGCAGGGGCCGCGGCGGGCACAGGAGCGGCCGCGACCGCTGGCGTCGGCGTCGTGGCACCAGTCAGCGGTGCGGGAACGGCGATGCCGGGCGTGGCGGCCGGCGCTGCGGGCGCGGCGGCGGCAGCGGACGATCCGGTGCCCGTGCCGGTGCCGGCCTTGAGCTTGTTCAGCTCGTTGATGTTCTTCGTGAGTTCCGCGACGCGGTTGCTGCTGTCCTGCGCCTGGCGGGCTTGGGCGACCTTTTCATCGGCGGCGCGCGCGGCGGCGTTGCCTTGCGACACCGTGAGCTTGTCGGGCGCGCTGGCGGCGGCATTGCGGTCTTCCACGCTGGCCTGCAGCTTGCCCGAGGCCTGGCGGCTCGCGGCGGCGACGTTGGTGGTCGGAGCGTTTTCGGCGAGGCGCTGGCGGTAGCTGCCGAAGTCGCGGCTTTGCGCGGTGATCGTGCGGCGTGCGTCGGCGGCCGGCACGGCGGCTGCTGCGGCGGCGTTCGGCAGGTCGAGCACGGCACCGGCCTTCATCCGGTTGACGTTGCCGCCGACGAAGGCGTCGGGGTTGGCGTTCAGCAGCGCGACCAGCATCTGGTCGAGCGAGACATCGGCGGGCTTGTGGGCCGAGGCGATCTTGCCGGCGGTGTCGCCACGGCGCGTTGTGACTTGCTCGCCACTGCCGCCACTGGGCGCGGCGACGACGGCACGTGCCGGCGCAGGAGCCGGTGCGGCCGCAGGGGCCGGCGCAGTCGCAGCGGGTGCGGGCGTCGCGGCCACTGCAGGCGCGGGTTCGCGCCGCACGCGCGGGGCGGGCGCGGGGCGCTCGACCGGCGTGGCGATCTGCGGTGCGATGGGCGTCACCGGTGCGGCTGCCGCTTGGCGCGTGGCCGGCGGATCGAGCAGCACGGTGTAGTCGCGCACGATGCGGCCCGAGGCGCCGTTGGCTTCGAGCAGCAGGTCGATGAAGGGGTCGTTGAGCGGGCGGTTGCCGGCCAGGCGCACCACGTACTGGCCGCCGGCGCGGCGCTGCAGCGTGGCTTTCACGTCGCCGAGGGCCGCGTTGTAGGGGATGCCTGCGTTCTTGAAGGCTTCGGCCGTGGCGATGTTGATCTTCAGGCCTTCCGCCTCGTTGGCGGCCATTTCAGTGACATCGATCTCGGCGCGCAGCGGTTCGCCCAGTGCCGACTGCACCCGCAGCGGTCCCAGCGCGAAGGCGCTGGCGTCGGCGCTGGCCAGTCCCAGCGTCAGGGCCGCAGCGGCACCCAGGATGGAAAGGCGCCAGCCATTCGACGGCAGGGCGGGGCGGGCGGCCGAAGGGCGGGCCGCGGGCAACAGATGTCTTGTCATGCTGATAGGGGCGGCTCAGGCCCTGAATTTGTAAGAGGACGTTAGCATCATCAACATGCACTGACAAGGCAATGCGCCTGATCTACCCAGTGCGCGCATACTTCCGATGACATCCTGTGTTGCCTTTCGGCAACATTTTTGTATTTCAAGGGCCTGAGCTGCCCGCATCAGGCTTCGAGCAGGATGCGCAGCATGCGGCGCAGCGGTTCGGCGGCGCCCCACAGCAGCTGGTCGCCGATGGTGAAGGCGCCGACGTACTCGGGGCCCATCGCCAGCTTGCGGATGCGGCCGACCGGGATGTCCATGGTGCCCGTCACGGCCACCGGCGTCAGGTCCTTCACGGTGGCTTCGCGCGTGTTCGGCACGACCTTGGCCCAGGGGTTGTCGGCGGCGATCATCGCTTCGATGTCGGCCACCGGCACGTCCTTCTTGAGCTTGAAGGTCAGGGCCTGGCTGTGGCAGCGCATCGCGCCGATGCGCACGCAGAAGCCGTCCACCGGCGTGGCGGCGGTGCCGAAGCCCGCGCCCTGGCCGAGGATCTTGTTGGTCTCGGCGCCGCCCTTCCACTCTTCCTTGGACATGCCGTCGCCCAGGTCCTTGTCGATCCAGGGGATCAGCGAGCCGCCCAGCGGGGCGCCGAAGTTGGCGATTTCGGAGGCGCTCAGGTTCTGCTGCTTGTGCAGCACCTTGCGGTCGATCTCGAGGATGGCCGACTTCGGGTCGTCGAGCAGCGCACGCACTTCGGCGTTCAGGGTGCCGAACTGGGTCAGCAGCTCGCGCATGTGCTGCGCGCCGCCGCCCGAGGCTGCCTGGTAGGTCATGCTGGTCATCCACTCGACCAGGCCGGCCTTGTAGAGGGCGCCCACGCCCATGAGCATGCAGCTGACGGTGCAGTTGCCGCCGACCCAGTTCTTGCCGCCCTTGGCGAGCGCGTTCTGGATCACGGGCAGGTTGACGGGGTCGAGCACGATGATCGCGTCATCGTTCATGCGCAGCGTGGAGGCCGCGTCGATCCAGTGGCCGTTCCAGCCGGCGGCGCGCAGCTTGGGGAACACCTCGCTGGTGTAGTCGCCGCCCTGGCAGGTGATGACGATGTCGCACTTCTTCAGTGCCTCGATGTCGTTCGCATCCTTGAGCGTGGTTTCGTTCTTGGCCATCGCCGGGGCCTTGCCGCCCGCGTTCGAGGTCGAGAAGAAGACCGGCTCGATGAGGCCGAAGTCGCCTTCGGCCTGCATGCGGTCCATGAGGACCGAGCCGACCATGCCGCGCCAGCCCACGAGGCCGACCAGAGGTTGCTTGGATGCGTTCGCCATTTCAGTTTGCCCTTAGTGAAGAAAGAAAAAATCAGTCTTTTTTGCCCCCGACTCGTCGGCCGGGGGAGGGCGTGACGAAGCGGGCTGCGGTTAGCCGGTAATCGTCTTTTTGGTGATGGCTGCTACGACCGCGTCGCCCATTTCGCGGGTGCCGACGCGCTTCGTGCCTTCGGACCAGATGTCGCCCGTGCGCAGCCCAGAGGCGAGCACGTGCTTGACCGCCGACTCGATACGGTCGGCAGCTTCGGGCTGGTTGAGGGAGAAGCGGAGCATCATGGCAGCGGACAGGATTGTAGCCAAAGGATTGGCAACCCCTTTGCCAGCAATGTCGGGCGCGCTGCCGTGGCTGGGCTCGTACAGGCCCTGGTTGCTCGCATTGAGCGAGGCCGAGGGCAGCATGCCGATGGAACCGGTGAGCATCGCGGCCTCGTCCGAGAGGATGTCGCCGAACATGTTGCCGGTGACCACCACGTCGAACTTCTTGGGCGCCTTCACGAGCTGCATGGCCGCGTTGTCGACGTACATGTGGTCGAGCTCGACGTCGGGGTATTCCTTGCCGACCTCGGTCACGATGTCCTTCCAGAACTGGAAGGTCTCCAGCACGTTGGCCTTGTCCACGCTGGTCACGCGCTTGCTGCGCTTGCGGGCCGCCTCGAAGGCCACGCGGGCGATGCGCTCGACCTCGGGGCGCGAGTAGCGCATCGTGTCGAAGGCTTCCTCGGCGCCCGGGAAGTGGCCGTCGGTGGCGATGCGGCGTCCGCGCGGCTGGCCGAAATAGATGTCGCCGGTCAGCTCGCGAATGATGAGGATGTCCAGGCCCGCGATCAGCTCGGGCTTCAGGCTCGAGGCGCCCACCAGCTGCTCGTAGCAGATGGCCGGGCGGAAGTTGGCGAACAGGCCCAGGTTCTTGCGCAGCCCCAGGATGGCCTGCTCGGGTCGCAGCGGGCGGTCGAGCTTGTCGTACTTCCAGTCGCCGACGGCGCCGAACAGCACCGCGTCGGCGTCCTTGGCGAGCTTCAGCGTCGATTCGGGCAGCGGGTGGCCGTGCGCCTCGTAGGCCGCGCCGCCGACCAGAGCCGATTCCATCTCGAACTTCAGGTCGAGGACTTCGAGCACCCTGACGGCTTCCGCCACGATTTCGGTGCCGATGCCGTCACCCGGGAGAACTGCGATTTTCATAAGTTGGTCTGAGTTTTTTTTGAAAACGGAAAGGCCGCCGATCACGAGATCATCGTGTGCGCGAGCCAGGGCTTCTGCGCCAGGCGCTCGGTCTCGAAGGCCTTGATCTTGTCCTTGTGGCGCAGCGTCAGGCCGATGTCGTCCAGCCCGTTGATCAGGCAGTACTTGCGGAAGGCCTGCACGTCGAACGCGAACTCCTGGCCGTCGGGCTTCACGACCACCTGGCGTTCCAGGTCGATGGTCAGCGTATAGCCTGGGAAGGCGAAGGCTTCGTCGAACAGCTGCGAGACCTGCGACTCGGGCAGCACGATCGGCAGCAGGCCGTTCTTGAAGCTGTTGTTGAAGAAGATGTCGGCGTAGCTCGGCGCAATGATCGCGCGAAAGCCGTACTGGTCGAGCGCCCACGGCGCGTGCTCGCGCGACGAGCCGCAGCCGAAGTTCTTGCGCGCCAGCAGCACCGAGGCGCCGGCGTAGCGCGGCTGGTTCAGCACGAAGTCGGGGTTCGGCTTGCGGCTGGCCGGGTCCTGGCCCGGAAAGCCGGCGTCCAGGTAGCGCCACTCGTCGAACAGGTTCACGCCGAAGCCGGTCTTCTTGATCGACTTGAGGAACTGCTTGGGAATGATCGCGTCGGTGTCGACGTTCTCGCGGTCCATGGGGGCCACGAGGCCCTTGTGCACGGTGAATTTCTGCATGTGATGTCTCCAGATCAGGCGAAGGTGCGCACGTCGACGAAGTGGCCGTGCACCGCGGCGGCGGCGGCCATGGCCGGGCTCACGAGGTGGGTGCGGCCACCGGCGCCCTGGCGGCCTTCGAAGTTGCGGTTGCTGGTCGATGCGCAACGCTCGCCGGGCTCCAGGCGGTCGGCATTCATCGCCAGGCACATCGAGCAGCCGGGCTCGCGCCATTCGAAGCCTGCGGCCTTGAAGATCACATCGAGCCCTTCGCGCTCGGCCTGTTCCTTCACCACGCCCGAGCCGGGCACGACCATCGCGAGCTTCACGTTCTTGGCCACTTTCTGGCCGAGCTTCTTCACCACGGCGGCGGCTTCGCGCATGTCCTCGATGCGGCTGTTGGTGCACGAGCCGATGAACACCTTGTCGATGAAGATGTCGTTCATGGCCTTGTTGGGCTCCAGGCCCATGTAGACCAGCGCGCGCTCGATGGCGCTGCGCTTGCTGGCGTCCTTTTCCTTGTCGGGGTCGGGCACGCGGCCGTTGATCTCGACCACCATTTCGGGTGAGGTGCCCCAGGTGACCTGCGGCTGGATCTGCGCAGCGTCGAGCTCGACCACGGCGTCGAAGGTCGCGCCGGGGTCGGACTGCAGCGTGCGCCAGTAGCTTACGGCCTGGTCCCATTCAACGCCGGTGGGCGCGAGCGGACGGCCCTTCACGTAGCTGACGGTCTTCTCGTCGACCGCCACCAGCCCGGCGCGTGCGCCGGCCTCGATGGCCATGTTGCAGACCGTCATGCGGCCTTCCATGCTCAGGTCGCGAATCGCGGAGCCCGCGAATTCGATCGTGTAGCCCGTGCCGCCGGCGGTGCCGATCTTGCCGATGATGGCCAGCACGATGTCCTTGGCGGTGCAGCCCAAAGGCAGATTGCCTTCGACCTTCACGAGCATGTTCTTGGCCTTCTTGCCCAGCAGCGTCTGCGTGGCCATCACGTGCTCGACCTCGCTGGTGCCGATGCCGTGCGCCAGCGCGCCGAACGCGCCGTGCGTGGAGGTGTGCGAGTCGCCGCAGACCACCGTCATGCCCGGCAGCGTCGCGCCGCTTTCCGGGCCGATCACGTGCACGATGCCCTGGCGCTTGCTCAGGAACGGGAAGAACGCGGCGGCGCCGAACTCGGCGATGTTGTGGTCCAGCGTGGTGACCTGTTCCTTGCTGGTCGGGTCGGCAATGCCTTCATAGCCGCGCTCCCAGCCGGTGGTCGGCGTGTTGTGGTCGGCGGTGGCCACGACCGAGCTGATGCGCCACAGCTTGCGGCCGGCCTCGCGCAGGCCTTCGAAGGCTTGCGGGCTGGTCACTTCGTGCACCAGGTGGCGGTCGATGTAGAGGATCGCGGTGCCGTCTTCCTCGGTGTGGACGACGTGTTCGTCCCAGATCTTGTCGTAGAGCGTGCGTGCCATGTCGGTCTCTTGTCTTTCGTGGGGAAATGGATTGTCTGTCGACGCGGTCTAGGCCGCGAGTCGTTCGGTGGCGTCGGCCGAATCGGCCGCCGCGTGCAGGTGGTTCACCAGCGTGCGCGCCGCCACCGGCAGGGTGGAGAAGTCGCGCGCGACCAGGCGGATCTCGCGCGCCGCCCAGGCGTCGTTGAGCGTCACGCTCACGAGGCCGCGGCCGATGCCGTTGTGCATGAGTTCGAAGGCGCGCTGCGGCATCACGCCGATGCCCAGGCCGTTGTCGATCATCCGGCACATGGCGTCCAGGCCCGTGACGTGGATGCGCAGCTTCACGCTGCGGCCGGCGCTCAGGGCCGCTTCGTGCATCGCCACGTAGATCGAGCTGTTGGTGTGCAGGCCGACGTGGTCGAAGGCCAGCGAGTCGACGAAATCGATCGTGTCGTGCGCGGCCAGCGCGTGCCCCTCGGGAACGATCAGCGCGAGGCGGTCGTGGCGGTACGAAAGGCTCTGCAGCTCGCCCGCGCCGCCGGCCACGTGGCACACGCCGAGGTCGGCCGCGCCTTCCTGCACCGCGCGGATCACTTCGCTGCTCAGGTGCTCCTCGAGGTCGATCTTGATGGCCTCGTGCGCGCGCGAGAACACGCCCAGGTCTTCCGGCAGGAACTGCACGATGGCCGAGATGTTGGCGTGCACCCGCACGTGCCCGCGCACGCCGTCGGCGTATTCGCTGAGCTCGCCTTGCATCTTCTCGAGGCTGTAGAGCACCGAGCGCGCGTGGTGCAGCAGGCTCTCGCCAGCCGGCGTGAGGTCGACGCCGCGCGCATGGCGGTAGAGCAGGGCGGTGCCGAGCGTGGCCTCCAGGTCGGACAGCCGCTTGCTGACGGCCGAGGCCGCAATGAACTCGCGCTCCGCCGCACGCCCGATGCTGCCCAGCTCGCACACGGCCACGAACAGCTGCAACGACGTGAGGTCGATGCGGCGGGCAAAGTTGCGTTCGGACGTGCTCATGGGGCTTGGGCATCGCGTTTGGCGATGAGTTTGCTATTTTCTTCCTGTTTTGAAGCCCTTGCCATCGCGATGCGCGATGACCTCGCTGCCGGCTGGCGAGGAGGGGCATGCCGAACGGGCAATAAAAAAGCTGCCCGGAGGCAGCTTTTTTCAGGGAGCGGAGGTTCCGCAGCCGGTCGATCAGCGAGCCGAGATCGGCTTCACGTCACGCTTGGGCGAGCCTTCGAACAGCTGGCGCGGGCGGCCGATCTTGTACTCGGGGTCGCCGATCATTTCGTTCAGCTGGGCGATCCAGCCGACCGTGCGGGCCAGCGCGAAGATCGCGGTGAACAGCGGCACGGGGATGCCGATGGCGCGCTGCACGATGCCCGAGTAGAAGTCGACGTTCGGGTACAGCTTGCGCGACACGAAGTACTCGTCTTCCAGGGCGATCTTCTCGAGTTCCTTGGCGAGCTTGAACAGCGGGTCGTTTTCCAGGCCCAGCTCGGTCAGCACTTCGTTGCAGGTTTCCTGCATCAACTTGGCGCGCGGGTCGTAGTTCTTGTACACGCGATGGCCGAAGCCCATCAGCTTGACGTTCGAGTTCTTGTCCTTGACCTTCTTGATGAACTCGCCGATCTTTTCCACGCCGCCTTCGCGCTGGATGTCGTACAGCATGTTCAGCGCCGCTTCGTTGGCGCCGCCGTGGGCCGGGCCCCACAGGCACGCCACGCCGGCTGCAATGGCCGCGAAGGGGTTCGTGCCCGACGAGCCGCACAGGCGCACGGTCGAGGTCGAGGCGTTCTGCTCGTGGTCTGCGTGCAGGATGAAGATGCGGTCGAGCGCGCGCTCGAGCACCGGGTTCACCTTGTACTCTTCGCACGGCGTGGCGAACATCATGTGCAGGAAGTTGCCTGCATAGCTGAGTTCGTTCTTCGGGTACATGTACGGCTGGCCGACGGTGTACTTGTAGGCCATGGCCACGAGCGTGGGCATCTTCGCGATCAGGCGGATCGCGGCGATCTCGCGGTGCTCGGGATTGTTGATGTCCGTGCTGTCGTGATAGAAGGCCGACAGGGCGCCCACGAGGCCGGTCATGATGGCCATCGGATGGGCATCACGGCGGAAGCCGCGCAGGAAGAACTGCATCTGCTCGTTGACCATCGTGTGGTTGGTCACGAGCTTGGTGAAGCTGGCCTTCTTGCCTGCGTCCGGCAGTTCACCGTACAGCAGCAGGTGGCAGGTCTCCATGAAGTCGCAGTTGGTCGCGAGCTGCTCGATGGGGTAGCCGCGGTACAGCAGCTCGCCCTTGTCACCGTCGATGTAGGTGATGGCCGACTGGCAGGCGGCGGTCGACATGAAGCCCGGGTCGTACGTGAACATGCCGGTCTGTGCATACAGCTTGCGGATGTCGATCACGTCGGGCCCGATGGTGCCCTTGTAGATCGGCAGTTCGACGTTGTCGCCGCCATTGCTGAACGACAGCGTGGCCTTGGTATCGGATGCTTTCATTTCGGTTTACTTTCAGAGGTGGATTCAGGACGAAGGAGAAAAAATGGCAGGACGCTGAGCGCCGTCGGTACGCATCAGCTGCAGCAATGCGACCACCTCGGCCCCGGCCCATGCGGGCTCGGGCTCCTTTCTGCACAGCAGCAGGTCGAGGAGGTCGTTGTCCGACAGGTCCATCAATGTCTCCATCGCTCCCGCTTGACCGACGGTCATGTGGGATTCGTGCCGCTCGAAGAAGCGGGCGATGAACAGGTCGTTCTCCAGCAGGCCGCGCCGGCAACGCCACTTGAGCTTGCTCAGCGCACGTTCGCCGAGCAGCGTATCGGGGGCGTTGGCGGGGGTCGACATAAGTAAGGCTTCTCGGAAAAACCGTCAGATGGCGCGACGCACCATCAGTTCCTTGATCTTGCCGATGGCCTTGGTCGGGTTCAGGCTCTTCGGGCACACGTCCACGCAGTTCATGATCGTGTGGCAGCGGAACAGGCGGTACGGGTCTTCCAGGTTGTCCAGGCGCTCGGCGGTGGCTTCGTCGCGGCTGTCGGCGATGAAGCGGTAGGCCTGCAGCAGGCCGGCCGGGCCGACGAACTTGTCGGGGTTCCACCAGAAGCTCGGGCAGCTCGTGGAGCAGCTCGCGCACAGGATGCACTCGTACAGGCCGTCGAGCTCTTCACGCTCTTCGGGCGACTGCAGACGCTCCTTCTCGGGCGGCACGGTGTCGTTCTGCAGGTACGGCTTGATCGAGTTGTACTGCTTGAAGAACTGGGTCATGTCGACGATCAGGTCGCGGATGACGGGCAGGCCCGGCAGCGGCTTGAGCACGACGGTGCCCTTGAGCGTGTTCATGTTGGTCAGGCAGGCCAGACCGTTCTTGCCGTTGATGTTCATCGCGTCGGAGCCGCAGACGCCTTCGCGGCACGAGCGGCGGAACGACAGCGTGGGATCCTGCGCCTTGAGCTTCATCAGGGCGTCCAGCAGCATGCGTTCGTGGCCGTCGAGTTCGACCTCGACCGTCTGCATGTAGGGCTTGGCGTCCTTGTCCGGGTCGTAGCGGTAGATCTGGAATGTGCGCTTCATCGTATGGACCTTGTAAATATTCTTAGAACGTGCGGACCTTGGGCGGCACGGATGCCACCGTCAGCGGCTGCAGCTTGACGGGCTTGTACGAGAGGCGGTTGTCCGCGCTGTACCAGAGCGTGTGCTTCATCCAGTTGGCGTCGTCGCGGCCAAGCGGTGCGACCGGGTCGTCCGCGGGACGCTCGTAGTCTTCCACCGTGTGGGCGCCGCGGCATTCCTTGCGGGCGGCGGCCGAGACCATGGTGGCCTGCGCCACTTCGATCAGGTTGTCGACTTCCAGCGCTTCGATGCGGGCGGTGTTGAACACCTTGGACTTGTCCTTCAGGCCGATCGACTTGACGCGCTCGCGCACGGCGGCGATCTTGACCACGCCTTCGTCCATCGAGGCCTGCTTGCGGAACACGGCGGCATGCTGCTGCATGACGGCGCGGATCTCGCCGGCCACGTCCTGGGCGTACTCGCCGCCGGTGGAGGCTTCGAGTTCGTTCAGGCGCTGCAGGGTGCGGTCGGCCGCATCCTTGGGCAGTTCCTTGTGTTCCTTGAGCTTGTCGTTGAACTCGACGATGTGGTTGCCGGCCGCGCGGCCGAACACCAGGAGGTCGAGCAGCGAGTTGGTGCCCAGGCGGTTGGCGCCGTGCACGCTCACGCAGGAGCATTCGCCCACCGCGTACAGGCCGTTGACCACGGCGCTGTTGTCTTCACCCTTCTGGATGACGACCTGGCCGTTGATGTTCGTCGGAATGCCGCCCATCTGGTAGTGGATGGTGGGCACCACGGGAATCGGTTCCTTGGTGACGTCGACGTTGGCGAAGTTGATGCCGATCTCGTAGACCGACGGCAGCCGCTTGTGGATGGTGTCGGCGCCCAGGTGGTCCAGCTTCATGTGGATGTAGTCCTTGTTGGGACCACAGCCACGGCCTTCCTTGATTTCCTGGTCCATCGAGCGCGACACGAAGTCGCGCGGGGCCAGGTCCTTCAGGGTGGGCGCATAGCGCTCCATGAAGCGTTCGCCGTTGCTGTTCAGCAGGATGGCGCCTTCGCCGCGGCAGCCTTCGGTCAGCAGCACGCCCGCGCCGGCCACGCCGGTGGGGTGGAACTGCCAGAACTCCATGTCCTGCAGCGGGATGCCCGAACGTGCGGCCATGCCCAGGCCGTCGCCGGTGTTGATGAACGCGTTGGTGGACGCACCGAAGATGCGGCCTGCGCCGCCGGTGGCCAGCAGCACGGTCTTGGCCTGCAGGATGTGCAGGTCGCCGGTTTCCATCTCGAGGGCCGTGACACCGACCACGTCGCCTTCGTCGTCACGGATGAGGTCGAGCGCCATCCATTCGACGAAGAACTGGGTGCGGGCTTCGACGTTCTTCTGGTAGAGCGTGTGCAGCATCGCGTGGCCGGTGCGGTCGGCCGCGGCGCAGGCGCGCTGCACGGCCTTCTCGCCGTAGTTGGCCGTGTGGCCGCCGAACGGACGCTGGTAGATCGTGCCGTCGGGGTTGCGGTCGAAGGGCATGCCGAAGTGTTCGAGCTCGTACACGACCTTCGGTGCTTCACGGCACATGAACTCGATCGCGTCCTGGTCGCCGAGCCAGTCGGAACCCTTGATCGTGTCGTAGAAGTGGTAGTGCCAGTTGTCCTCGCTCATGTTGCCGAGCGAGGCGCCCACGCCACCCTGGGCCGCGACGGTGTGCGAACGGGTCGGGAACACCTTGGAAAGCACGGCCACGTTGAGGCCGGCACGGGCGAGTTGCAGCGAGGCGCGCATGCCGGAGCCGCCGGCACCGACGATCACGACGTCGAACTTGCGCTTGGTGATGTTTTCTTTTGTGTAGGTCATGGTGGGTCAGATCTTCCAAAGCACTTGAATGGCCCAACCCGCACAACCGACAAGCCAGACGATGGTGAAAACTTGCAGCACGAGACGGATGGCGACAGGCTGGACGTAGTCCATCCACACGTCGCGCATGCCGACCCACACGTGATAGAGCAGGGCAACGATCACGGAGAAGGTCAGGACCTTCATCCACTGTGCGGCGAAGATGCCGGCCCACAGGTCGTAACCGATGGGGCCGCGCGAGAAGATCAGCTGTGCGAGCAGGATGATCGTGAACAGCGCCATCAGGGCGCCGGTGATGCGTTGGCTGAGCCAGTCGCGCAGACCGTAGTGCGCGCCGACGACGATGCGCTTGGAGCCGTAATTCACAGACATGGGTGGCTCCTTCTCAGTACAGGCCGAACAGCTTGGCGCCAAGCACCAGCGTGAGGATGATGCTCGCGAGCAGCGTGAAGATGGCCGAGCTGTGGCCGAACTCCTTGGTCACGGCGGAGTGGCTCACGTCCATCCAGAGGTGACGCAGGCCGGCGATGAAGTGGTGCAGGTAGGCCCAGATGAGCGCCAGTGCGACGAGCTTGAAGAACCATCCCGGAGCGAAGCCGACGCCGATGTTGAAAGCAGACTTGAATTTCGCGAACGAATAGTCAGATGACAGCGAGGTGTCGAACATCCAGATGATGAAGGGCATCAGCAGGAACATCAGCACACCGCTCACGCGGTGCAGGATCGACACGATGCCGGCCGGCGGCAGCCGGTAGGTCGTGAGATCGGTGAAGGCGTTGATGTTCCGGAATTCGCGACGCGGCGGCCGGGGGGGAGTTGCAAGCTCTGTCATAGGGAGATGGCTTTCGTGGCTTTGTGACTTGTTGGCTTGTTCTGAGAGCGAACGCTTTTGTTTCTTCTGCGGAATGCAAACAACGCAAAATTCTATTGCAATGCACCATCGCGCATCGGACGCGCAGGAGTCAACGCACTGCGGCAGTCGGATGCTCGGGGCTCGAGGCTGCGTTGCGCGGGCTGAGTGTGCGCGTTTGTGCCCGCGCGGGCGAGGTTCTTCGGCGCCATCGGATCAGCCCAGCTGGTTGCGGTAGTGGTGGGTGTCGGTGCGGTACAGGCCGCGGCGCAGTTCCATCGGCATGTCGTGGTACGTGTGCGCCACGCGCTCCACGCTCAACAGCGGCATCTGCAGCGGCACGTCGAGCAGCTGCGCCTGTTCGGCATCGGGCAGCACGGCGCGGATCTTTTCTTCGGCGCGCACCATGCGTACGCCGAACTCGGTCTCGAACATCGCGTACATCGGACCGGGCCAGGCACGCAGCCGGTCGGCCGTGAGTCCCTTGAAGGGCGCGCCGGGCAGCCAGAGGTCTTCGAGGATGGTCGGCACGCCGCCGTAGGCGAGCACGCGGCGCACCTGCAGCACGGCGTCGCCGGTGCGCAGGCTCAGCGCACGCGCCACGTCGGCCGAGGCGCGCAGGCGCTTGCAGTCGACGATGGTGCGCTCGGCCGGGCCTTCGGCGCTCGGGCTGCCGGCGTCGGGCACGAGCTTGAGAAAACGGTACTGCACATGCTGCTCGGCATGCGTGGCCACGAAGGTGCCCTTGCCCTGGCGGCGCACCACCAGGTTTTCGGCCGCCAGCTCGTCGATCGCCTTGCGCACCGTGCCTTGGCTCACGCGGTACCGCACGGCCAGGTCCATCTCGCTGGGGATGGGCTCGCCCGGCTTCCACTCGCCGGCCTGCAGGCTCTGCAGGATCAGGGTCTTGATCTGCTGGTAGAGCGGACTGAAGGACGGCGTCGTGGGCTCGTCGAGGGTGGAGGGCGTGTTCATGGCAGCGGTGGGGTGCGCCGTGGCGGACCCCCAGAGGATATCTTATATAAGACATAAGACGGCCTTTGTCGAATCGGCTTAAAATGCTGGCCGGTCCCGCGCCGCGGGAAAGCTTCCCCCCGCTGGACCGCGGCGCCCCACGAGAGCGCTAACCCGTTTCACCACCTTCTGGAGTCTTCCCATGAGCAAAAAGCCTGTCCGCGTTGCCGTTACCGGTGCCGCCGGTCAAATCGGTTACGCCCTGTTGTTCCGTATCGCTTCCGGCGAAATGCTCGGCAAAGACCAGCCGGTCATCCTGCAACTGCTCGAAATCCCCGACGAGAAGGCCCAGAAGGCGCTCAAGGGCGTGATGATGGAGCTCGACGACTGCGCCTTCCCGCTGCTGGCCGGCATGGAGGCCCACGGCGACCCGATGACCGCCTTCAAGGACGCCGACTACGCCCTGCTGGTCGGTTCGCGCCCCCGCGGCCCCGGCATGGAACGTGCCGAGCTGCTGGCCGTCAACGGCGCCATCTTCACGGCACAGGGCAAGGCGCTGAACGCCGTCGCCTCGCGCAACGTGAAGGTGCTGGTCGTCGGCAACCCCGCCAACACCAACGCCTACATCGCCATGAAGTCGGCACCGGACCTGCCGCGCAAGAACTTCACCGCCATGCTGCGCCTGGACCACAACCGCGCTGCCAGCCAGATCGCTGCCAAGACCGGCAAGGCCGTGGCCGACATCGAGAAGCTCACCGTCTGGGGCAACCACTCGCCCACGATGTACGCCGACTACCGCTTTGCGACCATCAACGGCGAAAGCGTCGCCAAGATGATCAACGACCAGGAATGGAACGCCAACACCTTCCTGCCGACCGTCGGCAAGCGCGGCGCGGCCATCATCGAAGCACGCGGCCTGTCGTCGGCGGCTTCGGCTGCCAACGCCGCCATCGACCACATGCGCGACTGGGCCCTGGGCACCAACGGCAAGTGGGTCACGATGGGCATCCCGTCGGACGGCCAGTACGGCATTCCGAAGGACGTGATGTTCGGCTTCCCGGTCACCTGCGAAAACGGTGAGTACAAGCTGGTCGAAGGCCTCGAGATCGACGCCTTCAGCCAGGAGCGCATCAACAAGACGCTCGAAGAGCTCGAAGGCGAACGCGCCGGCGTCGCCCACCTGCTGTAAAGCAAACCCGCCAGCATGCTCGACTGGAACCCCGCGCTCTACCGTCGCTACGAGGACGAGCGCACCCGGCCCGCACAGGAACTCCTGGCGCGGGTCCCGCTTGCCGAGGCCGCCCATGTGGTCGACCTCGGATGCGGTCCGGGCAATTCCACCGAGCTGCTGGCACGTCGGTTCCCGAAGGCGCAAGTCACGGGCACCGACAACTCCGAAGCCATGTTGGTCAGCGCGCGCGAGCGCCTGCCGGCGGCGCGCTTCGAGTTGAGCGACATCGCGACCTGGGCGCCGCGTGAAACAGAAGCGCCCGATCTCATTTATGCCAACGCGTCCCTGCAATGGGTGCCGGATCACGAGACGCTGATCCCCCGCCTGTTCGACGCGCTGGCCCCGGGCGGCGTGCTCGCCGTCCAGATGCCCGACAACCGCCAGGAGCCCACGCACCGCCTGATGCGTGCGGTGGCGGCCGAAGCGCCCTGGGCTGAGCCCATCGGCGACGCCGACAAGCTGCGCACCTTGTTGCTGCCGCTCGGCGGTTACTACGACCTGCTGGCGCCGCAGGCGGCCAACGTCGATGTCTGGCACACCATTTATCAGCACCGCATGGCCGATGCCGCTTCCATCGTCGAATGGGTGCGCGGCACGGGCCTGAAGCCCTTCGTCGACCGGTTGCCGCCCGATCTGCAGGCGAGCTATCTCGCCGAATACGAACGCCGGGTCAACGAGGCCTACCCGGTGCGCACCGACGGCAAGCGCCTGCTTGCATTCCCGCGCATGTTCATCGTGGCGCACAAGAAAAAAGACGCATGACGACGAAGACCGCCGCTGCCCATCCCGCGGACGTGCTGCTCGGCGCACAGGCCGGCGCCGTGACCCTGCCGGTGTGCGACCACTACAGCGGCGTCGAAGCCCGCATGAAGAAGAGCCTCGCGCTCCAGGCCGAGATGGCGCAGGAGTTCGGCGCCTGCGTGTTCGACGTCACCCTCGACTGCGAAGACGGCGCCCCGGTCGGCGGCGAGGCGGAGCATGCCGCGCTCGTCACCGAGCTCGCGCTGGCCGCGAAGCCCGGCATGCGCGTCGGCGTGCGCGTGCATCCCGTCGATCACCCCGCATTCGCTGGCGACGTGGTCACCATCGCCGGACGCGCCGGCCAGCGGCTGAGCCACCTCATGATGCCCAAGGTCGAATCCGTGGCCGATGTGTGTCAGGCTGTTGCCGCGCTCGACGCGGCCGATGCCGCCGCGTTGCCGCTGCACGTGCTCATCGAATCGCCCCTGGCGGTGCACAACGCCTTCGAAATTGCCGCGCATCCGCGCGTGCAGTCGCTGAGCTTCGGCCTGATGGATTTCGTGTCGGCGCATGCCGGCGCCATTCCCGCCGACGGCATGGGCGCGGCGGGGCAGTTCAGCCACCCGCTGGTCGTGCGCGCCAAGCTGGCACTGGCCTCGGCGGCGCATGCCTACGGCAAGGTGCCCTCGCATTGCGTGGTCACCGAGTTCAACGACACCGAGGCGATGCGCCTGGCGGCCCGCAAGGCGGCCACCGAATTCGGCTACACGCGCATGTGGAGCATCCACCCGAACCAGATCCGGCCGATCCTCGAGGCCTTCGCGCCCGACGAGGCGCAGATTCAAATTGCCACAAAAATCATTACAAAAGCCGCAGACGCGGATTGGGCACCGACACAAATTGATGGCACATTGCACGACCGCGCGAGCTACCGCCACTTCTGGCAGGTCCTGACGCGCGCCCACGCAACAGGGCGCGCGTTGCCCTCCGAGGCGAAAGCCTGGTTTGCATCGCGGTCTCCTGAAACCCACTGAATCAGCCTGAAGGAACCCCGCTCATGAAGAAAATTGCACTGATCGCCGCCGTTGCGCTGGCCCTGCCTTTCGCCGCCGTGGCCCAGAACGCCACCGCCACCAAGCCGGCCGCGGCCAAGGCCGAAGCCAAGAAGACCCCGCCGAAGCGCCAGGTCACCCGCAAGGCGGCCAAGGCTGTCGAAGAGGTCACGCCGATCGCCGACGACACCAACATCGTGCTGTCCGAGTCCGACCTGGCCGTGGCGCAGCGCGTGTCCATCGGCAAGGCCCAGTGCGAACTCGGCGCCGACGTGACCGTCACGCCCGACGAGAAGAAGCCCGGCTTCTTCACCGTGACCACCAAGGGCCTGAAGTACCGCATGCACCCGGTCGAAAGCCGCACCGGCGCCATCCGCCTCGAAGACCCGCGTGCCGGCGCCATGTGGCTCCAGCTGGGCAACAAGTCGATGCTGATGAACCAGAAGGCCGGCCTGCGCATTGCCGACGAATGCCAGACCGCCGCCCAGGTCGCCTTTGCCGACGAGATGAAGAAGAACCCGCCGAAGGCCCTTTTCGAAGGTGCCGACGCAGCCAAGAAGTAAGAAGAGCACCGAACCCGGGGTGCGGCGCGGCTCTTGCTTGGCCGCTTGAGACCGCAGCGCACGCCCGATAGCCTAGTTTCCGGAGAAAAGAAGATGTTGCAAGCCTACGTTGATCATGTTGCCGAACGCGCCGCGCTCGGTATCCCGCCGCTGCCCCTGAGCGCGAAGCAGACCGCCGAAGCGATCGAGCTCCTGAAGAGCGCGAACGCCAAGGACGGCGCCTTCCTGCTGGACCTGCTCACCTACCGTGTGCCCGCCGGCGTCGACGACGCCGCCAAGGTCAAGGCGAGCTACCTCGCGGCCGTGGCCCACGGCACCGAGAAGAACGCGTTCATCTCGCGCGCCCGCGCCACTGAACTGCTCGGCACCATGCTCGGCGGCTACAACATCAGCCCCATGATCGACCTGCTGGATGACGCCGAAGTCGGCGCTGTCGCAGCCGAAGGCCTGAAGAAGACCCTGCTGATGTTCGACCAGTTCCACGACGTCAAGGAAAAGGCCGACAAGGGCAACGCCCACGCCAAGGGCGTGCTGCAAAGCTGGGCCGACGCCGAGTGGTTCACCAGCCGCCCCGAAGTGCCGCAGAGCATCACCGTCAGCATCTTCAAGGTGGCTGGCGAAATCAACACCGACGACCTGTCGCCCGCTCCTGATGCGACGACGCGTCCCGACATTCCGATGCACGCCCTGGCGATGCACAAGAACGCCCGCCCCGGCATCGTCCCTGAAGAAGACGGCAAGCGCGGCCCGGTGAAATTCATCGAAGACCTGCGCGCGCGCGGCCACCTCGTGGCCTACGCCGGCGACGTGGTCGGCACGGGTTCGTCGCGCAAGAGCGCCACCAACTCGGTGCTGTGGTTCACCGGCGAAGACATTCCCTTCGTGCCGAACAAGCGTTTCGGCGGCGTCTGCCTCGGCGGCAAGATTGCTCCCATCTTCTACAACACGATGGAAGACTCGGGCGCACTGCCCATCGAGCTCGACGTGACGCAGATGAACATGGGCGACGTGGTCGAGCTGCGCCCCTACGAAGGCAAGGCCCTGAAGGACGGCCAGGTCATCGCCGAATTCCAGGTCAAGAGCGACGTGCTGTTCGACGAAGTGCGCGCCGGCGGCCGCATTCCGCTGATCATCGGCCGCGGCCTGACCGCCAAGGCGCGCGAGGCCCTGGGCCTGCCCGTCTCCACGCTGTTCCGCCTGCCGCAAAGCCCGGTCGACACCAAGAAGGGCTTCTCGCTGGCACAGAAGATGGTCGGTCGCGCCTGCGGCCTGCCCGAAGGCCAGGGCGTGCGTCCGGGCACGTACTGCGAACCCAAGATGACCTCGGTCGGCTCGCAGGACACCACCGGCCCGATGACCCGCGACGAACTGAAGGACTTGGCCTGCCTGGGCTTCTCGGCCGACCTCGTGATGCAGTCGTTCTGCCACACAGCGGCGTACCCCAAGAAGGTCGACGTCAAGATGCACCACGAACTGCCCGAGTTCATGGCCAACCGCGGCGGCGTGTCGCTGCGTCCGGGCGACGGCGTGATCCACAGCTGGCTCAACCGCCTGCTGACGCCCGACACCGTGGGCACGGGCGGCGACAGCCACACCCGCTTCCCCATCGGCATCAGCTTCCCCGCAGGCTCCGGCCTCGTGGCCTTTGCGGCCGCCACCGGCGTGATGCCGCTGGACATGCCCGAGTCGGTGCTCGTGCGCTTCAAGGGCAAGATGCAGCCCGGCGTCACGCTGCGCGACCTGGTCAACGCCATTCCGCTGTACGCCATCAAGTCGGGCCTGCTGACCGTGGCCAAGCAAGGCAAGAAGAACATCTTTTCGGGCCGCATCCTCGAGATCGAAGGCCTGCCCGACCTGAAGGTCGAACAAGCTTTCGAGCTGAGCGACGCCTCGGCCGAACGCTCGGCCGCCGGCTGCACGGTGCACCTGAACAAGGAACCGATCCAGGAGTACATCAACAGCAACATCACGCTGATGAAGTGGATGATTGCCGAAGGCTACGCCGACGCCCGCACGCTGGCACGCCGCATCGCCGCGCAGGAAGCCTGGCTCAAGGATCCGCAGTTGCTCAAGGGCGATGCCGACGCCGAGTACGCGGCCGTCATCGAGATCGACCTGGCCGAGATCCACGAACCCATCGTGGCCTGCCCGAACGACCCGGACGACGTGAAGACGCTGAGCGACGTGGCCGGTGCCACCATCGACGAAGTGTTCATCGGCTCGTGCATGACCAACATCGGCCACTTCCGCGCCGCGTCGAAGCTGCTCGAAGGCAAGCGCGACATCCCGGTCAAGCTGTGGATCGCACCGCCGACCAAGATGGACGCGCAGCAGCTCACCGAAGAAGGCCACTACGGCGTGTTCGGCAACGCCGGCGCGCGCACCGAAATGCCGGGCTGCTCGCTGTGCATGGGCAACCAGGCACAGGTGCGCGAAGGCGCGACGGTGATGTCGACCAGCACCCGCAACTTCCCGAACCGCCTGGGCAAGAACACGAACGTGTACCTGGGCTCGGCCGAACTGGCCGCCATCTGCTCGCGCCTGGGTCGCATCCCGACCCGCGAGGAGTACATGGCCGCCACGGGCGTGATCGACGCGTCCAGCGCGCAGATCTACCAGTACCTGAACTTCGACAAGATCGAGGACTACAAGGGCGTGGCGGACACGGTCACGGCCTGAGGGTCGTTGCAGCCGGCGAGCGATTCGCCGGCCTCATGAAAAAGCCCCGCTTCGGCGGGGCTTTTTCATGGGCGTTCGCTGTCGGTGTCAGCCCGGCGGCGGATTCGGCTTCAGGTGCTCCTGGCCCTTCAGCACCATCGCCATGCCGGCGGGGCCGCCCACCGCGTAGGGCAGCGAGGCCTGCAGCGAATGGGCGAAATCGCCGCGGTACAGCTTGGCGCCCTGGTGGGTCAGGTTCGAGTTGGCATCGATGTAGATCGACTCGCCCAGCCCCGACCACAGCCGGCAGAAGCCGTAGTCTTCCGACAGGTAGCGCCGCGTGACCGGGTCGACCATCACGTCGAAGAAGCGGTAGTGCAGCCCGCGGTCGGCTTCGCCGATGCTGTCGGGCACGTACTGCAGGTCGGGGTAGGCGGCCATGAGCCGCTCGAACACCTGGCGCCGGATCGCCATGAAGCCCGTGGGCGCCTCGGTCATCTTCATGAAGCCGTCGGGCTGCACCTCGAGCTCGATCTGCGATGCGCCTTCTTCGGCCTTGGCATTGACTGTGTAGCGCGTGAACGCGGCCTCGAACTGCTGCTGCGTGGTGCCGGCCGCCACGCCGCCGGCTGGCCAGTCTTCGCGCTTGAGCGGGTAGACGCCGGCGGCGATGTCGTAGCCCGACAGCAGCAGGCGGAACGCCGCCTCGGCCGAGAAGCCGATGTCTGCGTCGATCCAGAACAGGTGGGTCCACTCGGTGTTGGCTAGGAACTGGGCCACGCAGTTGTTGCGCGCGCGCGTGACCAGGCTTTCGCCCTGGTGCATCAGCACCTGCACCTTCATGCCGGCACGCTCGGCGCTCACGGTGAAGTTCAGCAGCGATGCCACGTAGTTCTGGAAGAACTTGCCGTCGTGGCTCGGCGTCACGATCACGGGGTAGAAGTTCCGGAGTTCGGACGGGTCGAGCATGCGAGGGGGCTCCGTGGGACGAGGGGCTGGCTAGCGGGCAGGGCGCTGCATCAGGCCCTGCAGCAGGGTGTCGTAGGTCTGCGTGGCCGCCGCGTCGCCGGGCAGGTAGCGCGCGATGAGCGCGCGCTGCCGGTCGCGGTAGGCCTGGGCCTGCGCGTCGTGCCCGTCGATGGCCTCGAGCACGCGGGCGCTGCCTGCGGCCACGTCGTTTTCTGCGTAGTAGTAGCCCAGGTCCACGCACAGGTGGGCGTTGTGCACCAGCGGATAGCCCTGCCAGCAGGTCTCGAGGTAGAAGTAGTTGAGCGGGTTCTCCCACTGGTGGGAGACCACGATGTCGGTGTTCTGCGCCAGGAACACCGGGGTTTCGTGCCGGCCCAGGAAGACCGCCTTATGCTGGCGCACCAGGTCGAGCTGGTTCATCAGCGTGATGAACTCCATGCTGTCCTTGGCCATGCGCTCCACGTTCGTGACCTGCAGCAGCCCGATCGCGTCGGGCCGGGCACGGTAGGCCAGCTCGGCGATCAGGATGGGGTAGACGCAGAACTTCACGACGTTGATGTTTGGCTCCATCACGCTGAGCCGCCGCGGGCCGCTGCGTGGCTGGTAGGCGCCGCCGTCGGGCAGGGCGCGGGTGCGCTCTTGCAGGAACACCGGGCTCCAGACGAAGGGCACGGCGCGCGCCTCGGCGCGGCGCAGCACCTCGAAGTACGGCTGGCTGATGTGGGCCACCTGCGGAACCATCCAGATGTCGTCGTAGCGCTGGTTGATGAACAGGTTGCGGCCCCACAGCGGCTTGCCGAACAGCATCGACTCCATCGCGTGCACGTACTCGAAGCCGCAACAGTACGACACCAGCCGCGCGCCGCGGCGCTTGAGGTGATCGGTCTGGTCGGCGTCAATCTGGCCGCCCAGCTCGATCAGCACGTCCACGCTGTCCTTGGCCGCCTCGAAGGTCACGGTCGGCCAGCGGGCCTGGTCCCAGGGCAGGGCGGGGGTGATGGGCGTGGCGGTGGTGTTGACCAGCACCACCGAGGCGACGCTCGGGCAGTGCTTCAGCGCCTCTGCCAGGAACACGGCGTTCTGCTTGATGCCGTTGTTCCAGAGGGTCTCGGCCTCGTGGTGAAGGCCGATCGTGATGCCGATGCGCAGGCCGGCACCCGAGGCGGTGGTCATTGGTTTTCGCGGGGGACGTAGCCGGTCAGGCGCCAGCCTTGGGGTTCGAGGCGGAAGCTGACTTTTTCGAAGACGGTCTTGTCGTTGGTCAGGCGGGTGGCGAAGTCGACGTTGGCGTACAGGCCTGCAGGGATGCCGGTGCTGTCGTCCAGGTAGCGGATGCGGGTCACGCTGGCCCAGTCACGGCGGGCCACGACGCCCACGGTCTGGCGCGAGCGTTGCGTGTTGGCAACGAATTCGGCCTTGGGAAAGCGAGTCTTCACAAACGCCGACGCGGTATCCCATATCTCTCCTGCCCGGTTTTCGTCGATCTGCTTGAGGCTGCTGAGGCCCGCCTGGACGAGTTCGTCGGCGGAGTTGCCGTCCTGCGCCAGGGCGCAGGAACCGGCCAGGGCCAGCGTGCATGCGGCCAGGAAACGGGGGAGAAACGGCTTCATTGGGCACCTTTTGTGAGGAAAACCGCTGTGACAGACAGCGGCGGCGATTCTAGGCGGGGCGTTCGGATCGACGTTCCACAGCGACATCGCCGCGCCCGGATTTGTCGCCAATCGTGAAAGTTTGTGAACTAAATCATCATTTCACGGTTTCCGGTAGACCGAAATGGCTGCAAATGTAAACGGCTGCGTACATTACCGCGTCCATTGTGAACGTCAGGGTAACTACGACCCTGGCTGGGGCGACGAACCGCGGGCGGTCGTTGCCTTCCTCCGCCGTTGATACCGCGCCCGCCCTCTGTGAACCGAGCTCGAAGAATATGAACAAGTCTTACCGAAGTATCTGGAATGAAGCCCTGGGGGCCTGGGTTGCGGCGTCTGAAATCACTTCGGCGAGGGGAAAGAAGAGCACATCGAAGCTGGTTCGAGCGGCAGTCGCCGCGGCGACGCTCATGGCTGTCGCGACGGGGGGACACGCTTCCTATCAGCTCGGCGGCGGGTACGCACCGAACTCGGTGACCAATGCCATCGCCATTGGCAATGGCAATGGCAGCGGCACGTCGGGCAACAACAGTGCGTATGCAATTGCTGATTACTCTCTCGCGATCGGGAACAACGCCCAGGCGAGCTCTCACAGCTCGACGGCAATCGGCTCTGGTGCCAAAGCCTCGGGCAAAGGGGCTTACGCCCTGGGCAACGACGCCAAGGCCAGCGGGACTTCATCGGTCGCGGTAGGGGGCGGGGACGGAACCGGCAACGGTGGCTCGGTCGCGTCGGGCGAGCAGGCCGTGGCCATCGGCCGGGCGACAAATGCCAGCGGAACGAACAGCGTGGCCATCGGCGGCAACCTGACGGTGGATGGCGGCGCGAAGAGCGCCGGCGCCAACGCCGTGGCGATCGGCACGGGAGCCAGCGCCGGCAACGACAACAGCGTCGCGCTTGGTAGTAACAGCGTGACCGCCGCGGCGGTTCCGACTGCCAATGCGACGGTCAACGGGGTTGTGCTGGGCGGGTTTGCCGGCGCCACACCGACCAGTGTCGTGAGCGTTGGTTCGGCGGGCGCTGAGCGCCAGATCACCAATGTGGCGGCGGGCCAGGTGACCTCCACCTCGACCGATGCGATCAATGGCAGCCAGTTGTACTCGGTCGCCAGCACGGTGGGGTCGCTGTCGACCTCCACGTCCTCGGGGCTGAGTACCGCCAACAGCCGCGTCAACAGTCTGTCGACCTCGACGTCGTCAGGGCTGAGTACAACGAACAGCAATGTCAGCAGCCTGTCGACTTCGACATCGAGCGGCATCTCCAGCCTGTCGACCGGCCTGAGCACCACGAACAGCAACGTGAGCAGCCTGTCGACGTCCACGTCGTCCGGCCTGAGCACGACCAACAGCCGCCTCAACAGCCTCTCGACCTCCACATCGACCGGTTTGAGCACGGCGACCAGCGGCATCTCGAGCCTGTCCACGGGCTTGAGTACGGTGAACAGCGAACTGGACAGCCTGTCGACTTCCACGTCGAGCGGTTTGAGTACGGCGACCAGCGGCATTTCCAGCTTGTCGACGGGCCTGAGCACCACGAACAGCAACGTCGCCAGCCTGTCGACATCCACATCGTCGGGCCTGAGCACGGCGAGCAGTCGCATCAACAGCCTGTCGACTTCGACGTCGTCGGGACTGAGCACTGCCACGAGCAGCATCTCGAGCCTGTCGACCGGCCTGAGCACCACGAACAGCAACGTCGGCAGTCTTTCGACCTCCACGTCGACCGGCCTCAGCACGACCAACAGCCGCATCGACAGCCTGTCGACGTCGACGTCGTCGGGCCTCAGCACAGCGACGAGCGGGATCTCCAGCCTGTCCACAGGTCTGAGTACCACGAACAGCAACGTCGGCAGCTTGTCGACGTCCACATCGTCGGGCCTGAGCACCAGCAGCAGCCGCATCGACAGCCTGTCGACGTCGACTTCAAGCGGCCTGAGCACGACCAACAGCAACGTCAGCAGCCTGTCGACTTCGACGTCGTCCGGTTTGAGCACGGCCACCAGCGGCATCTCCAGCCTGTCGACTGGCCTGAGCACCACGAACAGCAACGTCAGTAGCCTGTCGACTTCTACGTCGTCCGGGCTGAGCACCAGCAGCAGCCGCATCGACAGCCTTTCGACATCGACGTCGAGCGGTCTGAGCACGGCGACCAGTGGCATCTCGAGTCTGTCGACTGGCCTGAGCACAACGAACAGCAACGTCGGCAGCCTCTCGACTTCGACGTCGTCGGGTCTGAGCACGACCAACAGCCGCATCGACAGCCTCTCGACGTCCACGTCGTCTGGCCTGAGCACCGCTGCCAGTGGCATCTCCAGCCTCTCCACGGGGTTGAGCACAACGAATAGCAACGTCAGCAGCCTGTCGACCTCCACGTCGTCCGGATTGAGCACCAGCAGCAGCCGCATCGACAGCCTTTCGACATCGACGTCGAGTGGTCTGAGCACGGCGACCAGTGGCATCTCGAGTCTGTCGACGGGCTTGAGCACGACCAACAGCAACCTCAGCAGCCTGTCGACTTCGACGTCGTCCGGCCTGAGCACGGCCACGAGCGGCATCTCCAGCCTGTCCACAGGCCTGAGCACTACGAATAGCAACGTGAGCAGCCTTTCGACGTCGACGTCGTCGGGTCTGAGCACGGCGACCAGCGGAGTCTCGAGCCTGTCCACGGGCTTGAGCACGACGAACAGCAACGTCAGCAGCTTGTCGACCTCCACGTCGTCGGGTCTGAGCACCGCGACCAGCGGCATCTCCAGCTTGTCGACGGGCTTGAGCACGACCAACAGCAGCGTCAGCAGCCTGTCGACTTCGACCTCGTCCGGCCTGAGCACGGCCACGAGCAGCATCTCCAGCCTGTCCACGGGCTTGAGCACCACGAACAGCAACGTGGGTAGCTTGTCGACCTCGACATCGTCGGGTCTGAGCACGACCAACAGCCGCATCGACAGTCTCTCGACGTCCACGTCGAGCGGCCTGAGCACTGCGACCAGTGGAATCTCGAGCCTGTCCACGGGCCTGAGCACGACGAACAGCAACGTGAGCAGCCTGTCGACATCGACGTCGTCGGGCCTGAGCACTGCCACCAGCGGCATCTCCAGCTTGTCCACGGGCCTGAGCACCACGAACAGCAACGTCAGCAGCTTGTCGACGTCCACGTCGTCCGGTTTGAGTACCGCTGCGAGCGGCATCAACAGTCTGTCGACGGGCCTGAGCACGACCAACAGCAATGTGAGCAGCCTGTCGACGTCCACGTCGTCCGGCCTGAGCACGGCCACGAGCAGCATCGACAGCCTCTCGACCTCCACCTCGAGCGGTCTGAGCACTGCAACCAGCGGTATCTCGAGCCTGTCGACGGGTCTGAGCACCACGAACAGCAACGTGAGCAGCCTGTCGACGTCCACGTCGTCCGGCCTGAGCACGGCCACGAGCAGCATCGACAGCCTCTCGACCTCCACCT